>CALRLP020000003.1:0-336674 GCA_943368745.1 Maricaulis salignorans | reverse complement strand
AGGGACCTGCGCCGAATGGTTCCGCATTGATGGCGCGGTCAAAGAGATTTTTGACGTCGCGGTCATCACCGGCCATGCCTGCCCCATGTCCATCGGCCCCAACGCACCCGAAATCATCAAGTTCGTCACCCACGCCGCTTGAGCGGTCGCGCTGGAACACTAGTGCGTTTAGAACTTAGATCACGGGGTTCAACCGCGTGTACGTTGGATGCCCACAATCGAGTCGTGTCCGTTAAAAACCGACCCAGATTTCCGATTTCCCCGAAGGATAGGTTTCAACCGTGGAAAAAATGGTAGACGCTGAGGGGTTCGAACCCACGACCCGCTGATTAAGAGTCAGCTGCTCTACCAACTGAGCTAAGCGTCCCCATTTCGGGCTGGCCAGATGCGCAGGCCCGTTTGGAGCGCCGCCTTTGATGGGTTTCGTGGCCTTTGTCAAGCATGACAAAGCGACTTATTGGAATTGTCCACGCTTTGCGCCCGGGTGGCGCTCGATGGACATCATGATTCCCACGCACAGCATCATGGTGAGCATCGATGACCCCCCGTGACTGACAAAAGGCAGGGGGATGCCCGCGACCGGCGCGAGGCCCACAACCATCAGAAGGTTGATCATGATATAGAAGAAAATGGTGCAGGTCAGGCCGGCGGCGACGAGTTGCCCGTACCGCGTCTTGCTCTGCATCGCGACGCTCAGGCCCCAGCGCATGAGCAGATAGTACATGAAGAGGATGAAAAAGCCGCCGACGATGCCCCATTCTTCGGCCATTGTGGCAAAGACGAAGTCGGTATGTCCTTCGGGTAGATAATCGAGATGGCTTTGCGTGCCGTTGCCAAAGCCTTTGCCGAATATGCCGCCTGACCCGATCGCGATTTTCGACTGGGTGATATGATAGCCGGCACCAAGCGGATCATTTTGCGGGTTGAGGAAGATGAGGACCCGGTCCTGCTGATAGGCCTTTAATCCAAAGAAAAACACCAATGGCGCAAGAACGGCGACGCCCACGCCCGCGCTGATGAAATATATGAGCGGCAGGCCCGCCATGAAGCCAACGACGCCCAGGCCGAAGGCGTAGGCAATGGCGGCGTCAAAATCCGGCTGAATGATAACCAATATGCTTGGCAGCAGCAGGATAGCCCCCAGCGGCCAAATGGCATCAAATCCATATATGCGGTTCGGCGGAAGCCGGTCGAAAAACCACGCGGCGGCAAGCACCATCACCGGCTTCATCAATTCGGATGGCTGAAGCGTGATGATGCCAAGGTTAATCCAGCGTTGGCTGCCGCCGCCGACAAAGCCCATAAGCTGGACCACGACAAGCAGGACAAGCAGCAACAGGTATAAGGGAAAAGTCATCGACTTCCAGAATTCAAGCTTCATCCGCGACATCGCGATGGCCATGGCCAGCAGGACCACGAACCGGACGACATGCTTTCCGGCCCATGGTTCAAAATGACCACCTGCTGCGGAATAGAGGACAGTCGCGCCAAAGCCGACCAAGGCCGACAATATGAAAATCACGCGCCACGGCAGGGCTGCAATCGGGGCGGGGACTATGCCGTTCATGTCGTCGGATCCAGCGGCGGGGGTGCCGCCGGTTGACCTTGGAAGGCCGCATATTTGGATGCCATACGCTGTTCGATATTGCCGCCCCAGCCAGCTTCGAGGGCCTCCAACGAAGCCATCGCTTTTTCCCGGTCATAGAGGAACGTCAGAACGTCTTTCGCGATCGGTGCGGCGGCACGCGCGCCGCCCATGCCATGTTCAATGACGACCGACGCGCCATAGCGTGGGTTATCGACAGGCGCGAAGCAAACGAACAGGCCATGGTCGCGATATTTCCACGCGCCCGATTGCCCACGCTGGGATCCTGCAATGCGGCGCACTTGCGCGGTGCCGGTTTTCCCGGCCATCGCGATGCCCGGAATGTCCAGCCGACTGCGTACGGCGGTGCCATCGCCGTTGACGACGCGGTTCATGCCTTCACGCACGACGGCCAAATGTTCTTCGGGGAAGCTGAGCCTACCCGGCGCTGGGCGTTTTTTGAGGATGATTTCAGGTTGAATGTTCAGACCCGATGCGATCCGCGCTGCCATTATGGCCAATTGGAATGGGCTAACCGAAACATAGCCCTGACCAATGGTCGCATTCAGCGTGTCAGATTCGCTCCACTTTTGGTCATATTTGCGCATTTTCCATGCGCTGTCGGGAATGGTGCCATATCGTTGCGACGGAAAGGGAAGGGGGAACTCCTGCCCCAGACCAAGCGCCTTTGAAAATGGTGCAATCGCGTCATAGCCAATGCGGCGGCCCATCGCATAAAAATAGGTATTGCAGCTTTTCATCAGCGCGTTGGCCATGTTCATCGGACCGTGACGCCCGAGGCATTTGAACACGCGGTTACCCAGCCGGTATCCCCCGCCACATACAACGGTTTCTTCGGGATCGATGCCATGATGCAGCATCGCAAGCGCAGCCGCTGGTTTCACTGTCGACCCCGGCGGATACAGCCCCTGCAATGCTTTGTTGAGCATCGGAATATGGTCGTCCGAATTCAGCATTTTCCATTCGACGCGGCCAATGCCATCGGAAAAGCTGTTGGGATCATAACATGGCATGGACGCCATCGTCAGTATGTCGCCGGTCAGGCAATCGAATATCACCACGGAACCGGACTCCAGCCCAAGTCGGCGGGCGGCATAATTGTGCAGGTCGATATCGATGGTTAGTTGCACGGGTTTCCCCGGTATGTCTGGCCGGGTGGCCAAGTCGCGGACGATCTTGCCGCGTGCAGTGACTTCGGTGCGCTTTGCGCCGGGTTCGCCCTGCAAGCGGTCCTCCAGCGTCTTTTCGAGGCCATCCTTGCCGACCTTGAACCCCGGGGTAATGAGCAGCGGGTTTTTGTTCTTCTGATATTCTTCGGCGGATACCGTGCCCACATAGCCGATGAGATGGCCGACCGCCGCGCCGCTTGGGTAAAAGCGCGAATAACCCTGCCGTGGGCTGACCCCGGGCAGGTCGGGCAAGCGGACGCTGACGGCGGCGAAGCGTTCATAATCGAGCCCGTCGGCAACCTGAACAGGTTGAAAGCCCTGCGCCAATTTCAACTCGCGATGAATGCGGTCGACATCGTCGGTCGACAAGGCCAGCAGCTCCGCCAGCGTCTTGACGGTCTGGTCTTTATTGGCGAGCCGGTCGGGGATGATGTCTACCCGAAAATCGGCGCGATTGGTTGCGATGGGTTTGCCATAACGGTCAACGAACCAACCGCGACGTGGCGGGATGATGGTAAGGTTGACCCGGTTGCTTTCGGCAAGCAGCTTATATTTCTCGTTATCGGCCACGGCGATATAGGACATACGCGCGGCCACGGTCAGGCCGATCGCTGCCTGCACGCCGCCTACAAAAGCGGCACGGCGGGTGAACGTGAAATCAAGCTGTCCTGATGTAACCTGTTTTTCGACCTTCATGTTGCCAATCGCCAGCTGTCGAGACGTGCGCATATGCGCACGGCCAGCGGATATAGCAATATGGACAATATGATCTGCGGAATCAAAACAGCGGGCTCAGGCGCGGCGTGCGCCATGCCCGCAATCCACAAGCCACCCAACAGCACCCCTGCAATTAAGACGGCGGCAATAAGCCAATCCTGAATATGATCGCGCCAGATAGCCCGCGCATCGATGATCTCGATGCTGAGAATAGCGAGCGACCACAACAATCCCGCGCTGCCAAAGGGCTGGCCACTGAACACATCATCCATCAAACCAAATGGCACGCCGGACCAAACGGGCAGAAGCCCGGGACGCATCAGACGCCAGCTTAAGAACATCAACAGTCCAAGTGGCGGCAACAGCGGTTCTTCGGTGAATATCGGCAACGCCGTAATCATCGATGCAATAGCGACCGACGTAATCGGAATGGCCAGCATCTTGAGCAGCGATTGTTCGCGGTCAAAGCGGGATTCATATTCCCGTGCCGGACGGGTGGGCAGGCGAATGGTCGTCACCGGAATTTTCATTCCGCAACTTCCTTGGTTTCACCGTCAGGCGCCACCGCCTGCTGGGCTGCGCGTGCTTCGCCCTGATATGGTCGTATCACGACGGCATAGGGCGTGTTGCCTGGGTCGGCATAGGGTATCGCCAACGCACCATCGCTGGTTTTTTTGATAACGCGCGCGAAAGGAATATTGGGCGGATACAGCCCGCCATTGCCCGAGGTTACAATGACGTCGCCGACCTTGAACGGGCTTTCGCCCAAGTTCAAAGGCTTGATCAGCACTGTGCCATTGCCAAGGCCCGCCGAGAAGGCAGGCAGGCCATCGCTGACGCGCATGACTGGGACCAGGTTTTCGGCGTCGGTGACGAGAAGGATACGTGCCGTTGTCGGACCGGTTTCGATAACGCGGCCAATCAATCCGGAAGGACCGCGCACGGGTTGCGCGCGTTCCACGCCAAAGTTGCGGCCGATGGACAATGTCGCCACGCGCCGCGTGCTGGATGAGGTGGAGCTAATGAGGCGGCCCACGGCGACTTGGCTCTCGCCGTCCTCGGACAATTTTAATAGTCCGCGCAACCGCGCATTTTCGACGCGCAAGGCTTGCGTCTCGATCAGCTTTTTCCGGTTGGCCTTGGCTTGCTTTTGAAGCGCGGCATTTTGGGAAGCTGCGTTGATATAAGCCGCCACAGTCGCATTCATGTTCTGCGCCGACCGGCGGACATTGCTGAACATACGCGCGACCGGCGCTGTTATTTCGGCCCCTGCGGCACGAAGCGCGGAAAAACCCGCAGGATCAGCCACGGATATTGCCAGCAACAAGGCAGCCACTATCGTTCCTGCAATCGCGACGACATAGGTCACGAACAGGCCATATTGCGCCTTTCGGGAAAATCCGGGGCGCCGGTGTTTGGGCGGCGCCATGCTGAGACCTAAATCAGGCGGTCAGCAAGACGCCACGGAAGATGGGGTCTTCCATCGCCCGGCCTGTACCGATTGCAACGCAGGTCAACGGGTCTTCAGCGACCGTGACCGGCAGTCCGGTTTCATCACGCAGATATTCGTCGAGGCCAGCCATCAACGCGCCGCCACCTGTTAAAACAATCCCTTGATCGACGATGTCCGCCGCCAGTTCAGGCGCGGTATTTTCAAGCGCGATGCGCACACCTTCCAGAATGGTGCCAATAGGTTCCGACAAGGCTTCGGCAATCTGCGCCTGGTTGATCGTAATTTCCTTGGGCACGCCGTTTACAAGATCGCGGCCCTTGATGTGCAATGTCTGGCCAACGCCATCGGCTGGTGGACGTGCGGTACCGAAATCCTTCTTGATCCGCTCGGCAGTCGCTTCACCGATCAGCAGGTTATGGTGTCGTCGGACATAAGAGACAATCGACTCGTCCATCTTGTCACCTCCGGTACGTACCGAGGTGGTGTAGGCAAGGCCGCGCAACGAAAGGACGGCAACTTCGGTGGTACCACCGCCGATGTCGACCACCATTGAACCGATGGGTTCCGTCACAGGCATATCCGCGCCGATGGCAGCAGCCATGGGTTCTTCAATCAGGAACACTTCGGAAGCACCCGCATTAGACGCGGCATCGCGAATCGCGCGGCGCTCGACCGATGTCGAACCCGACGGGACGCAGATGACGATTTCGGGGTAGCTAAACATGCGGCGCTTGCCGTGCACTTTGTGGATGAAGTGCTTGATCATCTGTTCGGCCACATCGATGTCGGCAATAACGCCATCACGTAAGGGGCGAATGGCTTCGATGCTGTCGGGGGTCTTGCCCATCATCAGCTTTGCGTCATCGCCAACGGCCTTTACGCGCTTGATACCGTTTATGGTTTCAATCGCGACCACCGACGGCTCGTTCAGGACGATCCCTTGACCGCGTACATAGACCACCGTGTTTGCGGTGCCGAGGTCGATTGCCATGTCTTGTGATGCGAAACGGAAAAACTTGCCAAATACCATTTAATTTCCACCCAATCCGTTTTGGAGAGACTCCTTTGGAGCGCGTCCAAATAATCGCGCGGTCCTAGCGGAATTTGCTGTTTTTAAAAACAGATATTTGGCTGGAGTGCGAACGATTAAGGAGTCGCTTGGGCTGTGCGCTTGGGCTAGGAACCTGCATATGTCAATAAGAAGACTCCCTGAAAACCTGGTCAACCGGATTGCTGCCGGTGAAGTGGTGGAAAGACCGGCCAGCGCGTTAAAAGAGCTGGTTGAAAACGCGATCGATTCGGGCGCCCGCAATATTTCGGTGCGGCTGGGCGCTGGCGGCATCGACTTAGTCGAAGTCACCGACGATGGCTGCGGCATGTCGCCCGCCGACATGGCGCTGGCGTTGGAACGCCACGCGACGTCGAAACTTCCCGACGAAGATATCGAAATGGTGTCGACTTTGGGTTTCCGGGGGGAGGCTTTGCCATCCATCGCCAGCGTGTCCAAAATGACGCTGGAAAGCAGGCCGGCTGGTGCAGAAGGCTGGACGCGGACGGTGGACCATGGCGTGGTGACAGGTGAGGGGCCGGCCGCACTGCCGCAAGGCACGCGCGTTCGGGTTGAAAATCTGTTTGGCAATGTCCCCGCCCGCCGCAAATTCCTGCGCAGCGCGCGCGCCGAATATGCCGCCGCGTTGGACGCCATGAAGCGGCTGGCAATGGCGCGGCCCGACATTGGCTTTACCGTTGAACATGACGGCCGGCGCGTGCTGGCGGTGCAACCCACCAGCGCACGGCCCGAACGCGTGGCCGCGCTGACCAGCGGGGAGCTTATCGACAATAGCGTGGCACTTGATTTCGAACGCGAAGGCGTGCGGCTTGGCGGGGTGGCGAGCCTGCCCACCTATAATCGCGGCGTTGCTGACCACCAGTTCCTGTTCGTCAATGGCCGTCCGGTAAAGGACCGCCTGCTGATTGGCGCTGTGCGCGGCGCTTATGCCGAAATGTTGGCACGGGACCGGCATGCGGTGGTGGCGCTGTTCATTGATCTGCCGCCAACGCAGGTCGACGTAAACGTCCATCCGGCAAAAACAGAAGTCCGCTTTCGCGAGCCAGCATTGATCCGCGGCATGATCATATCGGGGCTGCGCCATGCGCTGGACCAGTCCGGTTTCCGCGCGGTGCAGCGACCATCGGCGGACGCGCTTGCCGCATGGCAGCAGGAACCGATCCAGACCGCACAAGGCGATATTTTTGCTGCGCCTACCGCCACGATTGGATCTGGCTATCAGGGGCAATATGGCCAGCGCCCCACCTATCCATCCGTCTATGAAAACCGCAGCAGCTTTGCCGACTTGGGCGCTATCCCCGGCGAAGACCTTGCGCCTTTATGGGGCAGGGCCGCCGTCGCCCACGAACCCGTGCCCGAACGCGCCAGCCACCCGCTTGGCGTCGCGCGCGGGCAAGTGGCCAACACCTATATCGTTGCCGAGGCGGAAGACGGCCTCGTCATCGTTGACCAACATGCCGCGCATGAACGGCTGGTGCTCGAACGGATGCGCAAGGCGATGGCTGCGGCAGGCGGTGCTGTGCCCTCGCAAGCGTTGCTGCTGCCGCAAGTCGTTGAGCTCGACGAACCCGCCTGCGACCGGCTGGAGGCGCGTGCCGATGAACTGTCGGCATTTGGACTGGACCTCGAACGCTTTGGCCCCGCCGCTATGCTCGTGCGCGCCACGCCCGCCGTGCTGGGCGATGGCGATGCCAAGGGTTTGCTGGAGGATCTGGCCGACGACCTTGCCGCTTATGACGAAGCCTTGTCGTTGAAAGAACGGATCGACCATGTCGCCGCAACGATGGCCTGCCACGGCTCCGTCCGCGCTGGCCGTGTGCTGTCCGTCACCGAAATGAATGCGCTCCTGCGCGAAATGGAAGTCACCCCGCACAGCGGGCAGTGCAACCACGGCCGGCCAACTTGGGTGAAGCTGGCGCTAAGTGATGTTGAAAAGCTGTTTGGGCGGAAGTGACCTAACGCGGCGCAACCAATATGTGCGCGCCTAAACAGCTTTATTGCTCTTGCATCGAGCAAGCGAAAACGCTCTAAATTCACCTCTGTTTAGAGATGGGGACGGGATATGCGTTTTAAATATCGGGTTATCAGTGCGCTTAGTTTCATCGCCATGGCTTCGATGCCTGCTGCGGCGCAGGTTGATGATAACAACCGCTTGGTTGATGAGGGCATGAACCGTTCGCAGGTCATGAGCCTTGCGCAGGAAATGACGGATGACATTGGTCCCCGGCTGACAAACTCACCCGCGATGCGCCGTGCCGAGGCTTGGGCAATACAAAAGTTCAACGGCTGGGGCCTACAAAATGTCCGCCGCGATCCCTTTGATTTTGGGCGTGGCTGGGAAATCGTCTCTTCCAGCGCGCGGATGACAGTGCCCCGCACGGTTCAACTTAGCGCGATTCCGGTTGCGTGGACCCCGCCGACAAACGGCGTGCTTTCGGCCGAAGTCATTGTCGCCCCCATGTCGAAGCTGCGCCATTTTGATGAATGGAAAGGCAAGCTGGCTGGCAAGATTGTGATGATATCAATGCCGGGCACGGGGTCAGAACCCGACAAGCCCGCGTTCCGTCGCCACACCAGCGAGGAACTGGGCAGGCTTGATGCGTTTACCCAGCCCGAATATGATCCCGAAGAACTGAATGCGCGTTTGAAGCGCGTTGAGTTTGTCGAGAAGCTGGATGCCTTTTTAAAGGCTGAGGGCGCGATCGGTTGGGTACGGATATCGTACCGCGATGGTAAGCTGGTCCATGGTGCGGGCTATAATTTCCGCACGGGCCGAACGCTGAACCTGCCGGGTATTGAGCTTGCGGCTGAGGATTATCGCCGACTTGTCCGCCTGACAAAGACGGGCCGCAAGCCAGTCATCGAATTTGAAAACAACGTCCGGTTCGATGACAGCGACCGCAATGGTTACAACATCATCGCTGAAATTCCCGGCAGTGACCCCAAAGCGGGCTATGTCATGGCCGGCGCACATTTTGACAGCTGGGTTGCGGGCGACGGTGCGACCGACAATGCCGCTGGCAGCGCCGTCGTGATGGAAGCTGCGCGTATATTGAAGCGCATGGGCACGCCAAAGCGCACCATCCGTTTTGCTTTGTGGTCAGGGGAAGAACAGGGCCTTCTCGGTTCGCGTGCCTATACCGAGAAATATCTCGCGCGCCGCGAACCAAAGGCGGGACAGGACCCGAACGGATTGGAGGCCTTTTATGATTGGACCTATCGTTACCCAATCGTGCCACAGCCGGGTTACAACGACCTGAAAGCCTATTTCAACATGGACAATGGATCGGGCAAGTTCCGCGGCATTTATGCCGAAGGTAACGCCGCTGCGGTGCCATTGCTTAAGGAATGGCTGTCGCCTTTTGGTGGCATGGACGCTGGCCGCGTTGTTGCCGCCGACACCAGCGGTACGGACCATGTGTTCATGCAAGCGGTCGGCGTTCCCGCGTACCAGTTCATTCAGGATCCGCTCGATTATTCGACGCGCACGCACCACAGCAATGCCGACACGTTCGACCATTTGAAGGCCGACGATATGCGACAAGCCGCGGTGGTGATGGCCGGAATGCTCTGGCAGTCCGCGAACAGCGCCAAAACATTGCCACGCCAGCCGCTGCCCACGCAGCCATCGGCGACCGACCCGTTCAAGGTGAAGGACCCCGACGCAGAGTAAATGGCGTTACCGCCAGCGGATAATATTAGGTCCGAGCGTCAGACATTAAATCGAAACAGCATGATGTCGCCGTCTTTGACGAGATATTCCTTGCCTTCCGAACGCCATTTGCCTGCTTCTTTCGCGCCGGCTTCGCCATTATATTGGACATAGTCATCAAAGGCCATGGTTTCGGCGCGGATGAAGCCTTTTTCGAAGTCGCTGTGAATGGCGCCCGCGGCGTTGGGGGCGGTGTCGCCCTTGTGAATTGTCCACGCGCGCGCTTCTTTCGGGCCGACGGTGAAGAAGGTGATGAGGTGCAGCAATTCGTACCCAGCGCGGATAACGCGGGCGAGGCCGGTTTCGGTCAGACCAAGGTCTTCCAAAAACACTTCGCGGTCTTCGGCCGGCATGGTGGAAATTTCAGCTTCGATGGCGGCGGAGACCACGACGGCTTCTGCGCCTTCGGCCTTTGCCTTTTCAAAGACACGTGCCGACAACGCATTGCCGTTCGCTGCGCTCGCCTCTTCGACATTGCACACATATAAAACCGGCTTTGCGGTCAAAAGCTGCGCCATTTGGAAATGCCGTTCTTCTTCGGCATCGTCGCGCTTGGTCAGGCGTGCTGGCTTGCCTTCACGCAAAAGGTCAAGCGCACGGCTTAATACCGCCGCGCTGACTTTGGCTTCCTTGTCGCCCTGCGTCCCTTTTTTGATGAGGTTGGGGACACGCTTTTCAAGGCTTTCCAAATCAGACAGCATCAATTCGGTTTCGACGGTTTCTGCGTCTGAAATCGGATCAATCTTGTTATCGACATGCTGGATGTCGTCATCTTCAAAGCAGCGTAGCACATGCACGATGGCATCGACTTCGCGGATATTGCCCAAGAACTGGTTGCCCAGGCCTTCGCCTTTTGACGCGCCGCGCACAAGGCCAGCGATGTCAACAAAGCCCAACTGGGTTTCGATAATCTTTTGGCTGCCGCCGATTTTGGCGATGGTTTGCAAGCGCGGGTCAGGCACGGCGACGTTGCCGATATTGGGTTCAATCGTGCAGAACGGATAGTTCGCCGCTTGCGCTGCTGCCGTTTCGGTCAGTGCATTGAACAGGGTGGACTTGCCCACATTGGGGAGTCCGACGATACCGCATTTAAAGCCCATATTATCCTCTTGGGAGATTGAATAGCCGCGTCCCTAGGCGACGTTCGGCAGCAAGTCCATCCAATGCGATGGCGCAAATATCGTTAAACGGATTAGTCCTGCTGCAAACGCATGGCGACATCGTTCATGAAGCGGACGTCATCGCCCTTGGCCAGCCAATCGGCTTCGGCCGACACAGCGCCCAATAAATCCGCCAAATCGTCGATTTCGCTTTTGTGGAAATTGCCGAGCACATAGCCCGTCACGCGGTCTTTATTGCCGGGATGGCCAATGCCGAGGCGGACACGGCGGAAATCGGCGCCAATATGGTCGGTCATTGAACGGATGCCATTATGGCCGGCCGCGCCGCCGCCAAATTTAACCTTCACCTTGAACGGCGCGAGGTCGAGCTCGTCGTAAAAGACAGTGACGTCTTTGGATTCAAGCTTATAGAAATCCATCGCTGCGCGCACGCTGCGGCCGCTTTCGTTCATGAACGTCGCGGGCTTGAGAAGAATGATTTTTTCGGATCCGAGCCGAAGTTCCTGCACCCAGCCCAAAAATTTCTTGGCGGGTAATGGCAGGTCGTGAATTTCGGCCAGCGCGTCAATCGCCATGAAACCGATATTGTGGCGGTGCATCGCATAGGTGGCGCCTGGATTACCGAGACCTACCCATAATTGCATCGCGCTTGTCCCTTGGGGGAATATCCGGGGCGGGCCGAAACCCAGCCCCGGAGATGAATTTAAGCTTCGCCTTCGGCTTACGCGCCCTTTGCGGTGCGCAGGAAGTCAACATGAATCGGGCGATCGCTGACAGGATGAAATGCAACATCCTTTGGAACTGTAAGCTGTTTTTTGCCGCCAAGTTCGATCTCGACAACGCTGTCGAAAAAATGGCCAGTCATCAAAAGTTTGACGAGAGCCTTTTCCTCAACATGGATGAGTTCGGGTTCTTGCTTGTTGCCGTAAATGACGGCGGGCACTCGGTTTTGACGACGCAATTCGCGGGAGGCTCCCTTGCCGGCCGCATTGCGAGTCTCTGCCGACAATGTCAGCTGATCGCTCATGTTTATTCTCCAAAAAAAGTTACCTTGCCGCCACGCCTCCAGGGATGACCATGCACGACAAGCGCGCGCCTATATGCAGCTTATGCCAGAAAAGCAAGCTTCGTGCGGAATCAGAGCAACGCTTTGTAGAGGCTGAACATGCTGGTTGCGATCAGGACGATGCTGACGGCGAACAACAACATGCGCGGCTGAATGCGTTTGGCAACCATCGCGCCGAGCGGTGCGGCGAGCAACCCACCAAGTAATAGACCACCGGTGACAACCGTAAACGCCTCTAATCCAATCGTCAGGATGAAAGTCATCGACACTGCAACCGTCAGGAAAAATTCGGCTGTATTCACCGTGCCGACGGTTTTGCGGGGATCAGCGCCTTGGATTAGCAAGTTGGAGGTGACCACCGGCCCCCAGCCACCGCCACCCGATGCATCCAAAAATCCACCGATCAGACCCAGTGGCATTGTGACCTTTGGATCACGCGGCTTGTGCTCATGTGTGAAGTCCCATGCCTTATACAGCAGGTAAAAGCCAATGAGCGTCAGATATGCCATCACAAATGGGCGCGCTGCCTCTGTATGAATGCTCGCCAACAGATAGGCCCCGGTGCAGCCGCCAATCACCCCCGGAATAGCAATGCGGGCAAACAGCTTCCAATCGACATTCTTGTGCAACACATGGCTGATGCCCGATGCGCCCGTTGTGAACATCTCAACAAAATGCACGCCAGCAGATGCGCGGGCAGGGGCAACGCCCATGACGCTGACCAGCAATGTGCTGCAAATGACGCCAAACGCCATTCCAAGCGCGCCATCGACCAACTGCGCGGCAAAGCCGACCGCAATATAAGGCGCAACGGCAGACCAGTCGATATTGGCAATATAGTCAATCATCCAAGTCTCGCCTTTTGCGCTGGAACGGTGAATGCATAATCGGGACTCACTTCTTTAGCCACCGCTTTGTATCTCACGAATTTGTTTGGAGCACCCAAGAATGTGTTTAGAGCGGCAGTCTGCTTATTCCGCCGCTTGTGCGAATGCTTCAGCATCAACATTGTCGCAAAGATTGATCCCGTCCAACAGGTCCGCCGTCTTGTCGCGCACCTGAAGCATGAGCGCACGGGTGCGGCAATTTTCTTCCTCGACACAGTTTTTGCATGTCTCATGCGCGTACCGGCTGGCACAGGGCACCAAGGCCAAAGATCCGCGCATGATGCGGATGAGATCGCCATAGCTAATGTCGATGGGCGCCACGCCCAGCCAATAGCCGCCGTCCTTGCCGCGTTGCGACGCGACGAGCCCCGAACGTGTCAGTTCGGATAAAATCACGGTCAGGAATTTGGGCGGAATCTTTTGCGCCTCGGCAATATCGGCGAGCTGCACAGGCCCTGTACCGAAATGGTCCGCAAGATGCTGCATGGCGCGGATGGCGTAGCGGGTTTTCTGGGACAGCATGGATTGCTTTTGGGCCGGATGGCCTGTTTTTTCAACCCACCAAGTAGACAAAGTGGCGATAGTTACAAAATTGGACCGAAATTCTGGCCGGGCTGAGTTCAAAGTCAGTTGCATTGCAACAGGTGTCGGCATAGCGTGTGTCGTTAACCACGCTCAGGGGTGAGCTGAAAGAATGGGGGATAATATGAAAACTTCGAGAACGGCGATTCTTTTGTTGGCAACGTGCCTTACCACGCCTGCCTTTGCGCAGGATGCATCGCCGCCAACCGCGGCTGAAACCGTGGATGATGGTGCAGCGATCATCGTGACGGGTTCGCGCATTAAGCAGGATCCCGCCAAGAGCGCGCTGCCGTTGCAGATTATTTCCACCGACGATCTGACGCGCGAAGGCATTAACAGCCCTGAACAGCTCATCTCCTACCTGTCGACCAACGGTAATGGTGCGGATAACCTCGCGTCCAATGCGGACGTAACATCGGGTGCGCAGCGCGGCACCAACGGCCTGTCGGCAGCCAACTTGCGTGGCCAGGGTTCGGCATCGACATTGGTGCTGCTCAACGGACGCCGCGTCGCAGCGCACGGCCTGACGGGTTCAGCGGTCGATGTGAACCAAATTCCGATGGCCGCGCTTGAGCGCGTGGAAGTCCTGAAAGACGGCGCGTCGGCCATTTACGGGACCGATGCCATTGGCGGTGTTATCAACTTCATCACCAAAACAAATTTCCAGGGCCTCGCGCTGAACGCCTTCACGGACATGGCCGAAGCAGGTGGCGGCGCGATTTATCGTTTGTCGGCGACGGGTGGTTATGGCGACCTGAACGAAGACGGCTTTAACATTTTGGCGACCGTTAGCCGAAGCGTCAGTAAAGCCCTGAACGGTTCTGACCGCAGCTTTGTCAACGGTAACCAGCCCAATCGCGGCCTTTCGGTCGATACGCGCGGAACGCCAATTGCGACAGCGTTCGCCACCGGTTCAAATGCGCTCTTCGCGCCAACCGGCTCGCTTTTAAGCGGCGTTACGTTGCTTGAGGCAGGGGCGACTGTTCCGGCCACGGGTGGTATCAACATCCTCGATCTTCCCGGCGGCGCAGGTTGCGCATCCATGGATGGTGGCATGGCATATGATGACCAGCTTTGGGCAAATACCTCGGCGCGTTTTGCATGTGCTTGGGATACCGGCCGCGCAGCTGTTCTTCAGCAGCCATTGAACACCCTGACTTATTATGGACGCGCAACGGCTAAACTCGGCGACCACAAAATTTATGCTGAAATCACTGGCTCAGACGCGGATTCTTCGAAGCGTTTTTCGAACAACCAATATTCGGGCAACGCCACAACCTTGCCTTTATACTATCCGCTGAACGCAACGACAGCGGCGACGTATAACGACGTGTATAACAAGCTGGTTGCTGTTTTCCCGCAAATCGCTCCCAATTATGGCAAGCCGATTTCCTATCGCTGGCGTTGTACGTCATGCGACGTGCGTGAATATGAAACCAACACAAAAACATTGCGCGCTGGTTTGGGCGCTGAAGGTCCATTGTGGGATGGCTGGGATTATCGCGCTGGTGGTTCATACGCCCGCAGCCAATCGACGTCGGTATTGGGCACGGGATACCATTATCGTGGAACCTTCGCCTCGGCAGCGGCAGCGACTGCGTCGGGTGTTGTCGGCGCCGTATCTGGCGGCATTGATCCACGCGCACCAACAGCGCCCGGCGCAACGCGTCCTGGCATCGTTGGCCTGCTGAACAGCGGTATTCTGAACCCGTTCTCGTTGACGCAATCTGATGCCGCGCTTGCTGGACTGAAAGCCATTTCTGCCGAAGGCGTAACGCTTTACGGCGGTAAATATGAAGTGAAGCAACTCGATGGTTCGGTTTCCGGATCGCTGTTCGATTTGCCCGGCGGTACTGTTCAGGTTGCGCTTGGCGTGGATTACCGTCGCGAAACATATAGCTTCAATGGTTCACCTTCTGCTGTCGCGGGAACGCCAGACATTTTCAACGTGGCATTCGACAATACCAATGCGCTGACCCCGAAAAACCGCACGGTTAAGGCGGCTTATGCCGAAGTGCTCGTGCCGGTTTTTGAAGCGCTTGAAGTAACCGGTGCTGTTCGTCTTGACGATTATAGCGGCTTTGGTTCGACGGTTAATCCCAAGATTTCGGCGAAGTACCGTCCGCTTGACTGGCTGATGTTCCGTGGGTCCTTCAATACGGGCTTCCGCGTTCCTGCGTTCAACCAGATTTTCAACGGCGTTACGCAATCGCCAAACCCAGGCAATACGCTGGTGGATCCAACCACCTGCGCAACGGGTGCCGTCAGCACGCTTCCGGGCTGTGCCGCGATTACGCCAGAGACGCTTTCGGGCGGTAACGTCAACCTTGGACCAGAAACATCGAAGCAGCACAGCATCGGCGTTGTCCTGCAACCATCGAGCCGTTTCAGTGCCTCGTTCGATTACTGGTCAATCGCAGTTGACGATACCATTGGTGCCCTGACGTTGCGTCAGTTGCTCGATAATATCAGCTACTTCCCTGATCGCGTGACCCGCACGAACAACATCATCACGCTCATTGACCTGCGCGCCGACAATATCGGTTCGCGTCGGACAGAGGGTCTTGAAGTTGCCTTGCGTGGCGGCATGGATGCGTTTGGCGGTGTGATTACCGGTGGTTTGGACGGAACCTATCTGCTGAAAAAGCGTGAGAAGTTTCTGCCGTCGGCACCGTTCGGATCAAGCCTGATTGGACAGTTCACCTTTGCAGGCGATTTGGGTCTCAAGTGGAAGCACAGCGCCTTTGTTTCGTTCACAAAGGATGACTTCACCTTCAACTTCTCGCAAATCTATCGCGACGGTTACAAGAACCAAGCATTGCCCGGTATTGCCAATGGCACTGTCGTTCGTCCGGATTTCAACCCGATGGTGAAATCCTATGTCACCTATAACACGTCGGTGAGCGTCGATCTGCTCAAGCAATATCGTCTGACTGCTGGCGTGCGGAACGTGTTCGACACCGATCCGCCATTCGCGATCACCTATGACAGCAACACCGGTGCCGGCTCCAGCTGGGAACCACGCGTTGCTGACCCACGTGGCCGGTCGTTCACATTGTCGATCGAAGCGAAGTTCTAAGCAAAGGAACGCCGGGTATGGATATGAATGCAACTCGGCGTCAGATTATGGCGGGGCTGGCGGCAATGCTGTCGGCCCCACCGCTTTTGGCAGCTTCGCCTGAAGCAAAAGGCGCGCGTAAGCCATCGCGTTTGCGCGTCGGCGATACCGTCGGGCTTATTGAACCGGCGTCGGCCAGTGACGAGCCGTTCCAGATCCAGTTGGTTGAAGAAGCCATCACCGCAATGGGGCTGAAGCCCAAACGGGCGCCGCATGTGTTGAACCGCTACGGCTATCTTGCCGGGCAGGACAAGGACCGCGCGGCAGACATCAACGCGATGTTTGCGGACAAGGATGTGAAGGCGATATTTGCGGTGCGCGGGGGATGGGGCAGCGCACGGCTTCTGCCCTATCTCGATTGGAACATCATTCGCGCCAATCCCAAGTTGCTGACCGGCTTTAGCGACATCACCGCCCTGCACATGGCGATTGCGGCCAAGGGCGGTTTTGTGACCTTGCACGGGCCAAATGCGGGCAGCGCATGGGGCAAGGCATCATGGGACATCTACCGCGAAATCGCCTTTGATGCGGGCACGCCCTCCTTTGTTAATCCACAGGGCGACGAGGACCGCCTGACCCAGCGGCGCTGGCGCACACGCGTTTTGGGCACGGGCACGGGCAAAGCGCAGGGGAAGCTGCTCGGCGGTAACCTCACCGTGCTGACCGCGCTTGCCGGAACGCCGTATTTGCCGGACTTTGCCGGTGCCATCTTGTTCCTCGAAGATGTGGAAGAGGCCGAATATCGCATCGACCGGATGCTCACCCAATTGGGGCAGGCAGGCGTTCTGAACAACCTGAAAGGCGTTGTCTTTGGTCAATGCACCGACTGCGTCAACAAGGGCACCAGCTACGGGGCGTTTACGTTGAATGATGTTCTCACCCAGCATTTGGGTGGTTTGGGCATTCCTGCCTATCAGGGGGCGTGGTTCGGGCATATTACCGACCAATTCACCTTGCCCGTTGGCGGCATGGCGGAAATTGATGCGGATGCCGGAACGCTCCGCTTGCTGGAGCCTGTCGTCGTTTAATTTAAAATTTGGGATATGACCAAAGCAAACGCATTGTTCGCCATGTGCAGGATGATGTTGGTGCGCAGCGAGCCTGTGCGGTGGTAGAGATGACCAAAAGCGATGCTGAGCGACATCAATCCGGGGATGGCATAAAGCTGCATATGCACGACCGCGAACAGGAATGATGACAGCAGGATTGCCGCCCAAAAAGGCACATATTTCGCAACCGCATTTTGCAGCATGCCCCGGAACAGCAATTCTTCAACAATCGGCGCCGCAATCGCAATGGCAAAAAATATCGCGGCAATATTTACCGGCGTGCGCGGTATGGCGGCGAGGATTTTGGCCATTTCCTCCTGCATTCCGACACCCGGAATGACATAGGTCGCATAAACATAATTGAACGCCATGGCCGCCATGACCAGAACGACCGCAAGCGCCGTTGCCTGATGGAGCGGGATTTTGCCAAAACTGTTGAGCCCCAATATCGCCATCCGCCCCGGCTTGCGCAAATACAGCCACATCAGAAACAGCTGCACAATCGCGGCGGCAACAAGGCCGAAGATAATGACAACAGGCATTGCGCTGCTTGTTCCCGTCGCGGCCATGATGAGGCCCGTGCACACCCCCTGCAGCACAAAATAGAGCAGGATAAACCCGGCGGTGGGCCAAAGACCTGGATAGTTCGGGCTTTCCAGTGACCCGGCATAAGCGCCATCGGTGCGTTGCGTATTGTCCATTGCGATCCCGCTAAACGTTGAGGGCCCGAACGCATATCATCGGGCCCTCACATGTGTGACACATCATAACTTAATAGGCCACCCGTGTTGCACTTAGGCCATAAGCGGGCAGCAGATTTTGAACGCTCGTTGGGCCAGCCAAATGCCCTGCGCCGACCGCGATGAATGTCACGCCGGGCCTTGCCATGCGCGCCGAAATCCATTTCGCCCAATTGGCATTCCGCTTCGTCAGCAGGGCGTCGTACAAGGTGCGGCTGGTCAGGCCCTCGTTCATGAGCTGGCCAAGGCTTTCGGTTTCGGCCGATGCCCACATGTCGACCATCTTGTCCATGCTGGTTCCCGCGTCATCAATCATCTTTGCGGTTTCGACAAGGAATGCGACCTGTTCGGATTCAGGCAGAGTATCGAACACGCCCAGTTGGAACGCCATCGTTTCCAAACCGGCAATTGGCTTCTTGCTGGCGTTTGCTGCGGCGGTTAGCTGTTTTTCGACGCCGCTATTGGGATCAAAGCCGCTTTTCTGCATAGCAAGCAGCGACAGCGTTACCGCGGCCGCCCATGGATCAAACGGGTCAAGCGCAGCGGCGGGAAGGCCAAGCTTGCCAACCGCTGTTTCATACACCGCGCGGTCCGCATCGTTCATTTTGGAACGCAGGGTCTTGCCCTGCTGGTCCATCGCCAATTTGCCGAACAGGGCTTGGGCCTCGCCTGCGGGTGGCTCTACCAGTTCCAGCACCAATTGGTCCGAACTGTCAAAAGCGGCTTTGACACCCTCGTCGAACCAACCAAGGCCTGGCTTTAAAATATGGATGGAACCGAACAGATAGACCGTCGTGTCTTCGTCCTTCACCACCCACAAAGCGGGATCGACATCCTTGATGGTAACAGCAGGAATTTTGACGGGGTCAAGCGCCTCGATTGCGGCGGGGGCCTCGGTTGGCGTGGTCTGCGCTGCGGCAGGTATTGCCGATGCGAGCGCACATGCTGCGGTCGCGGCGAGCACGGACTTTAAACGTACACGCATAGATATTCTCCTTTAAGTCGCGGTCATAACAATTGTATGTAAACGGTTTTAATATCAGCGATATTTTTTCCAGAACCAGACAATGAGGGCAATGAAAGCCGTCATAAAATAAAGCGCTACACCATTGGGTGATGGCAAAATGCCACCCCGCCACAGAAACCACCAAACGGGCGCAATGAACCAGAAAGCGTAAATCGCGATCAGTGCGCCAGCGCGATAGGCCGCGTCCTCTTGTTCATCGACAACATGCTTGTGCCAGTAAAAGGTAATGGCAGGCAGGACGATGCCAATCGCACCCGCAAGAATGACCGCCAGCACGGGCGAAATCGGACCGCTTGCAAATAGGCTGGGCTCGTTTGCGGTGCCCATATTGTCGGTTAGAGCCAGCGCAAGGCCAATGATCCCGCCAAAGATACCGCAACCCCAAATGATGCGATTGTTCAACCGCTCACGGCGCGGCACGCGTTCACCGCTATGCTGTGTTTGTTGAAACAGCCTCCAGATCGCAAACGCAAGCACCAGAATGACCGCGGCCAAGATGCCCAATATTGAGACATCGAGCGTATTGAGCGGACCGTCGCCTTTGGCACCCCGTTGCGAGAGATATCCCGTAATCGCGCCTGAGATCATGATAATCCCGACGCCTGCAAACATCATCCACATTCTGCGGCGTCCATTGATGTTCGCCACGTCATCAGCGTCAGTCATTCTGCGCTCCTTCAAATTCGTCATCGAATATCTCCTCGATCGGCAATGCAAACAGCCGTGAAATCTTGAACGCCAGCGGCAGCGACGGGTCATATTTCCCCGTCTCGATGGCATTGACCGCTTGGCGCGATACATCGAGATGCTCGCCCAAATCGGCTTGGCTCCAGTTCCGCATCGCGCGGAGAACTTTCAGCTGATTTTTCATGTCAGGTTATGATGTCTTTGTGTCATGGAAACCTTACTATTGCGATTCGTGCAATATGTCAACAAAACCTTACATAATGCCATGCGTGGCTGACAAAACGGCGCGCGGGCTTTTCAGAACCTTGATTTAGCCGCCTATCTCCGCCAAGGGCTGGCCATGTCCGACATCGCACCACTTAGTTTTCAGGACCTGATCCTCACTCTCCACGATTATTGGGGCAAGCAAGGCTGCGCGATATTGCAGCCTTATGATATGGAAATGGGTGCCGGAACCTTCCACACCGCGACCACTTTGCGCGCGCTTGGCCCTGATCCGTGGAATGCCGCATTCGTGCAGCCATCGCGCCGCCCGACCGATGGACGCTATGGCGAAAACCCCAACCGGCTCGGCGCCTATTATCAGTATCAGGTGATTTTGAAACCAAGCCCGCCGGACCTTCAGGACCTGTATTTGGGCTCGCTCAAGGCCATTGGCATTGATCCGTTGTTGCACGACATCCGCTTTGTCGAAGACGATTGGGAAAGCCCGACGCTCGGTGCATGGGGCCTTGGCTGGGAAGTCTGGTGTGACGGCATGGAGGTCACGCAGTTCACCTATTTCCAACAAATGGGCGGGTTTGATTGCAAGCCGGTCTCGGGCGAGTTGACCTATGGTCTGGAACGTCTGGCGATGTATATCCAGAACAAGGACAGCATTTTCGACCTCGTGTATAACAATGCCACCGCGGATCGCCCGGCGATTACTTATGGCGACGTCTTCCGCGAAAACGAGCGGCAGATGAGCACCTATCATTTTGAGGTTGCCGACACCGACATGCTGTTCGATGCCTTTAAAAAGGCGACTGCGGAGTGCGAAAACTGCCTTGCTCGCAGCCTACCCATTCCCGCCTATGAACAGGCGATCAAGGCCAGCCACATCTTCAACATACTTCAGGCGCGCGGCGTGATTTCCGTGCAAGAACGCGCCAGCTATATGAGCCGCGTCCGCGACCTCGCCAAAGGCAGCTGCCAGGCATGGATGGAAAAGAACGGATGGACGGCATGACCGATTTTCTGCTGGAACTTCGCTCTGAAGAAATCCCTGCGCGCATGCAGGTGAAGGCCAAGGAAGACTTGGCGCGTTTGTTCAACGATGCGCTGGCCAAGGCTGGGCTTGCTGCGGCTTCGGTTGAAACCTTTGCCACGCCGCGCCGCTTGGCGTTGATTGCGACGGGGCTGCCGCTGGCGACAGACGCTGTGTCCGAAGAAACCAAAGGGCCAAAAGTTGGCGCACCGCCACAGGCGATGGAGGGTTTTCTCCGCAAAGCCGGCCTGACGCAAGATCAGTTGATTGAACGCGATGGCGTGTATTTCGCGGTTGTGGAAAAGGCCGGGCGTCAGACCGCTGATGTTCTGGCCGAGGCGATTCCAGCGATGATCCGTGCGTTCCCATGGCCAAAGTCACAACGCTGGGGCGCGGGGTCGGCTTCGACGGAAAGTCTGCGCTGGGTCCGCCCATTGCAAGGCATCGTCGCGATATTGGGCAATGATGTCGTGCCATGCGAAATCGAAGGCATCGTCAGCGGCGCGACGACCATGGGACATCGGTTCCACCACAGCGGCCCTGTCACTATTGGCAACGCAGGCGATTATGCTGAAAAGCTCCGCGAGGCCCATGTTCTCGTGCACTTCTCCGAACGCTGCGCGCTCATTCGCGACGGCGCAAAGGCGGCTGCTGCGGCGGCAGGGCTGACATTGGTTGAGGATGAAGGCCTGGTCGTGGAAAATGCCGGGCTAACCGAATGGCCCGTGCCCATGCTTGGCCGTTTCGACCCCGCGTTTTTGGAAGTGCCGCAGGAAGTCATTCAGCTGACCGCGCGCGTAAACCAGAAATATTTTGTCTGCCATGACAGTTCGGGCAAGCTTGCCAACGCCTTTGTCTGCACCGCGAATATCGATGCGCATGATGGCGGCGCAGCGATTGTTGCGGGTAATGAGAAGGTTCTTGCCGCGCGCCTGTCTGATGCGAAATTCTTCTGGGAACAGGACCTTAAGGTCGCGTTGGACGATCAGGCGACGAAGCTTGCGCAGATCACGTTCCACGAAAAATTGGGCAGCGTGGCCGACAAGGTCGAACGCGTTGCCAAGCTGGCGCGCTGGTTGGTTGAAGAAGGCGTCGTCAAAGGCGCCAATGCCGATGACGCCGAACGTGCAGCGCGGCTGTGCAAGGCTGACCTCGTCACCGGCATGGTTGGTGAATTCCCCGAATTGCAGGGCCTCATGGGCGGCTATTACGCCCGCGCACAAGGCGAAGCGGATGCTGTCGCCGACGCGGTCCGCGACCATTACAAGCCAGTCGGGCAGGGCGACGAAGTGCCCACCGCGCCGGTCACTGTGGCGGTCAGCTTGGCGGATAAGCTGGATACGCTGGCACAATTCTTTGCCGCCGGCATGCCGCCCACGGGTTCGAAGGATCCGTTCGCATTACGCCGTGCGGCCATCGGCTTTTTGTCACTGCTGCTTCAAAACGACCTGCGCTGTTCGCTCAAGGATATGCTCTTGGCAACTGGAGCCGGAAATAGCTTCGACAGCTTGGAAGAATTTTTGGTCGACCGCCTCAAAGTCCAACAGCGTGAAGCGGGTGTGCGGCACGATTTGATTGACGCAGTGTTTAGCCTTGGTGGTGAGGATGATCTTGTCCGGCTGCTCGCGCGGGTGAACGCATTGCAGGCATATATTACGACAGCCGAAGGCGCGAATTTGTTGGCGGCGTATAAGCGCGCGGCGAACATATTGAAGGCAGCGGATGGCGTTGACGCGGCTGCACCCGCTCCGGCGGATTTGGTGGCTGAAGAGCGTGCACTCCTTACCGCGCTCGACACCGCTGCGCCCAATGCCGCGGCGGCGGTCGATGCCGAAGATTTCGAAGGCGCAATGGCGGCGCTTGCCAGCCTGCGCGCGCCCATCGATGCATTTTTTGACGGCGTGATGGTGAACGACGAAGACCCCGCTAAACGGGCGTTTCGTTTGGGCTTGCTGGCAAGGTTCCGTGACGCGGTTCACCGCGTCGCTGATTTTTCGAGGATTGAGGGGTGACGCGAAACTCCCCTCCCGCAAGCGGGAGGGGTCGGGGGTGGGCATCTGCCCTAACCGTCGCAAAGCTCGCCAAAAGGCGAGCCCCACCCCTAACCCCTCCCGCCTGCGGGAGGCGAACATGGGAGGCAGTATGACCCAATATGTATTTCGTTTCGGTGGTGGTGTTTCGGACGGCGATGAAACCGTTCGCGGCAACAAAAACATCCTTGGCGGCAAGGGTGCGAACCTTGACGGCATGGCGTCGATTGGATTGCCTGTCCCCCCCGGCTTTACGATCACGACCGAGATGTGCACCGCCTATTACGCCAATGGCCAAAGCTTCCCTGACAGCGTGCGTGCAGAAGTTGCGGGCGGCCTTGCGCATATTGAACAGGTCACCGGAAAAGCCTTTGGCGATGCGGCCAATCCGTTGCTCGTGTCCGTCCGCTCTGGCGCGCGTGTGTCGATGCCGGGGATGATGGATACCGTTTTAAATCTGGGACTTAACGACCAAACCGTAGAAGGTTTGGCAGCATCGTCGGGCGACGCCCGCTTTGCGTGGGACAGCTATCGCCGCTTCATTCAAATGTATGCCGATGTGGTGTTGGAACTGGACCATGGCGCGTTTGAAGAAGCGCTTGAAATCGCCAAGGAAGACCAAGGCTATTATCTCGATACCGAGCTTTCTGCCGATGATCTGAAGGCGTTGGTGGCCGAATATAAAAGGCTGGTTCAGGCCGAATGGGGCAAGCCATTTCCGCAAGATGTGCATGACCAATTATGGGGCGCCGTTGGCGCTGTATTTGGTTCATGGGAGTCCGACCGGGCAAAGGTCTATCGCCGCCTGAACAATATTCCCGGTGACTGGGGCACTGCGGTCAATGTGCAGGCGATGGTGTTTGGCAACATGGGCGAAACGTCGGCAACGGGCGTGGCCTTCACCCGCGATCCCGCGACGGGCGAGAATGCTTATTATGGCGAATATCTTATCAATGCCCAAGGCGAAGACGTTGTCGCGGGTATCCGTACCCCGCAATATCTGACCAAGGCGGCACGCGAACGCGCGGGCGCGAAGCCCTTGTCGATGGAAGAAGCGATGCCCGCGGTATATGCCGAGCTGGCGCGCGTGTTCGACATCCTCGAAACGCATTATCGCGATATGCAGGATATCGAATTCACCGTTGAGCGTGAAAAATTGTGGATGCTGCAAACCCGCTCGGGCAAGCGCACCGCGAAGGCCGCGTTGAAAATCGCGGTTGATATGGCCGACGCTGGCCTCATCACCACAGACGAGGCTGTCCTGCGCGTCGATCCGATGGCGCTGGACCAATTGCTGCACCCGACGCTGGATCCCGATGCGGTGCGCGATGTGCTGACCTCTGGCTTGCCGGCGTCGCCCGGCGCAGCTTCGGGCAAAATCGTGTTTGATGCCGACACCGCCGACAAATGGAAAGAGCGCGGCGAGTCCGTCATTTTGGTGCGCGTTGAAACCAGCCCAGAAGACATTCACGGCATGCACGCCGCAACCGGCATTTTGACCGCACGTGGCGGCATGACCAGCCATGCGGCGGTTGTCGCACGTGGCATGGGCCGACCCTGCGTATCGGGGGCTGGCAGCCTTCAGATTGATGCCGCGGGCAAAACGCTGCGCATTGCTGGACGGACGTTGCATGAAGGCGATATCATCACGCTTGATGGTTCCACCGGCGAAGTGATGGCGGGTGAAGTCCCGACGTTGCAGCCTGAGCTGGTGGGTGATTTTGGCACGTTGATGGTGTGGGCCGATGCCGGTCGCCGGATGAAAGTCCGCGCCAACGCCGAAACGCCTTTGGATGCGCAGACGGCCCGCGATTTTGGCGCAGAAGGCATTGGCCTGTGCCGTACCGAGCATATGTTCTTTGATGCCGCGCGCATTACCGCTGTGCGCCAGATGATCTTGGCGGACGATGAAAAGGGCCGCCGCGTTGCGCTCGACAAATTGCTGCCCGAACAACGCAAGGACTTTACCGCGATTTTCGAAGTGATGGCTGGTCTTCCCGTCACCATTCGCTTGCTTGACCCGCCGCTGCATGAATTCCTGCCGCATCAGGAAAACGAATTTGCCGAGGTTGCTGCGGCTGCTGGTGTCGGTATCGAGGTGCTGAAGCAACGTGCCGCCGAACTGCACGAATTCAACCCGATGCTTGGCCATCGCGGGTGCCGCTTGGGCGTGACCTACCCTGAAATATACGAGATGCAGGCGCGCGCGATATTTGAAGCGGCCTGTTCATTGGCCGTTGCACCGGTTCCGGAAATCATGATCCCGCTCGTCGGCACCCGGCGTGAGCTTGAGCTGATGAAGGATGTTGTCGACAAGGCTGCCGAAGCGGTCTTTACCGAACAGGGCAAGCGCATCGAATATCTGGTCGGCACGATGATCGAACTGCCGCGCGCCGCATTGATGGCCGATGAAATCGCCGAAGTCGGCAGCTTCTTCAGCTTTGGCACGAACGACCTGACGCAGACCACTTTGGGCGTTAGCCGCGATGATGCCGCACGGTTCCTGACGCATTATGTCGACAAGGGCATTTACGCCCGCGACCCGTTTGTCAGCCTTGATGTTGAAGGCGTTGGCCAGCTGATCGAAATTGCGGCGAACAAAGGCCGCGCGACGCGTCCTGAAATCAAGCTTGGGATTTGCGGCGAACATGGCGGCGATCCGGCGTCGATTGCCTTTTGTGAAAAGGTCGGCCTCGATTATGTCAGCGCCTCCCCCTATCGCGTGCCGATCGCGCGATTGGCAGCAGCGCAGGCGGCGCTTGCCAAAAACTAATCTTTTGCTCTAACCTTCGTTCGAGGGAGAGCATTATGAAAACGTGGCACCGATTTGCGGCATGTATCGCATTGGGCTTAGTTGGCGGCGCGGCATATGCCGTGCATCAGGTTCGTGGCGGCCTGAACGATGGCATGGTTGAAATCGGGCCGTGGCAGACAGGAAAAAGCTTCGGCACGGTCGATGCCAACGCGCTCACGCGGGCCAAGGTTGCATTGTCTGGCCTGCTCGCCTTGCCCGCCAAAGAGGCGATGTATTTTACCGCAAAAAACGACAGCAATGGCCGTGCGCTTGACGGTCGCTGCACATATGATGTGCGCGGTGGAACGCTGGATGGCCGGTGGTGGAGCATCACTTTATATGAAGGCGAAGGCTGGCTTGTAAAAAATGCCGCCAACCGCTGGTCCATTCCGGCCAGCGCCGTATCCACGGACCCGCAGGGGCGTTGGTCCTTCACCGTATCGCCAAATGCGCAATCGGGCAGTTGGTTGCCAACGGGGTCGGTCGACGCTTTTGACCTGACCTTGCGCCTCTATCACCCGGCGGCGGATATTATCAAAAACCCTGAAAAGGCGCAGCTGCCTATTATTGACCGTAAAGGATGTGCATGATGCGGCGCTGGTTATTTCCGATAGTGGCGGGCGGCCTTGTCGCATTGGGTGCGTATCAGGCGACCTTGCTGGCAACGCCTTATGCGTTGATGCAGGCGGCGCTGAAAAAAATTGGCGATCGCGGCCCTGAAAATCAATTTGCCTTTTCGCCCATGACGACAGCGGCCAATCAGACGATTGTTCGGCCAAGCCCTGACCTTGCCTATGCCGCTTGTGCCTTTGATGTCTCCAAAGGGCCAGTGCTGGTCGATGTGCAGCCTGTGCCGGACCATTATTGGTCCGTGAGCATTTTTGATGCCCGAACAGATGTGGCGGCGGTACGCAGCGACAGGGACACGAAAGGGGCGCCAGCGCGCCTCGCGTTGATGAAGCAGGGGCAGACGGCGCCAGCGGGTTATGAACCCGTCCTTGTTGGCTATGACAGGGGGCTGGTGTTGATCCGAATATTGGTCGCCCCGGCCAGCACTTTCCCAACGATTGATGCCATCCGCAGAAAATCGACATGTAAGCAGGTTTGAAGGTCAAATTAGCTATTGCACAACTTTGCCAGCGTCCCTAATAGCGGCGCTCCAGTGCACCCGTAGCTCAGCTGGATAGAGCATCAGACTACGAATCTGAGGGCCGGGCGTTCGAATCGCTCCGGGTGCACCACTTTTCTTCTCTCTGAATACAGAGACCCCTCGCAATGACCGCAAAATCCAAATCTGCCATCGTCCTCTTGTCCGGTGGCCTCGATTCAATGGTTGTTGCCGGCTTGGCGCGCGAGGCGGGCTATGACCTTATTGCGCTGACCATTGACTATAACCAGCGCCACCGGATTGAGCTTGATAGCGCCGCGACCATCGCCGCGCATTTGGGGGCGATTGAACATATCGTCCTGCCGCTTGATCTGACACGCTTTGGCGGATCTGCGCTGACCGCGGACATTGCTGTTCCCAAAGAGGGCGTTGAAGAAAACGCCATCCCGATCACTTATGTGCCTGCGCGCAACACGATATTCCTTTCCTTATGCCTTGGCCTTGCCGAAGCACGCGGCGCGCGGGATTTGTGGATTGGGGTGAATGCGCTCGATTATTCGGGCTATCCCGATTGCCGTCCCGAATTCATCCGCGCCTTTGAAGGCATGGCCAATTTGGCAACAAAGGCGGGTGTCGAGGGTGACCATTTCAGCGTCCACACGCCGTTGCTGCACATGAGCAAGGCGGATATCGCCACGCAAGCGGCGCGGCTTGGCCTTGATGCGGGCATGAGCTGGTCCTGTTACGATCCGACGCCCGATAACAAAGCTTGTGGCCGCTGTGACAGCTGCCGGTTGCGCGCCAAGGGCTTTGCCGATGCGGGCTTGCCCGATCCGACAAATTACGCATGAGCTACGCGGTTAAAGAGATTTTCCTGACGCTTCAGGGCGAAGGCGTCCATGCGGGCCGCCGTGCGGTGTTTCTGCGCTTTGCCGGATGCAATTTGTGGACGGGTCGCGAAGAAGACCGCAGTTCGGCCATCTGCCAATTTTGCGATACCGATTTTGTCGGCATGAATGGCGAAAATGGCGGGCGCTATGATGCGGCTGACCTTGCTGCAAAAGTCGCGGCTTTGTGGGGTGATGGCACGCAATCGCGCTATGTCGTGATCACGGGCGGCGAACCCATGTTGCAGGTTGATGATGCGATTGTCGACGCATTGCACGCCCACGGGTTTCAGATCGCCATTGAAAGCAACGGCACTATCGCGGTCCATCCGGGCATTGATTGGGTCTGCATCAGCCCCAAGGCAGGGTCTGACGTGGTCCAACATCATGGTGATGAGCTGAAACTCGTCTGGCCGCAATTGGCGAGTGATTTGGACCGTATGGAGGGATGGCAATTTGCCCATTTCCTTATCCAGCCCATGGATAAAGGTGACGCGGTGTTGAACGCGGCCAGCGTAGAGGAAGCGACACGTTTCGTCATGGACCGCCCAAAATGGCGCTTATCCTTGCAAAATCACAAGATTTTGGGGCTGCCCTGACCCTTATTAAATATGCTTGAAACCTGTTCCCAAAGATGACAGTCTTATGACGGGAAGAGGAGAGCAAAAAAATGGCAAAAGCCGAACAAGCGCAAATGCGCAGCTATAAAAGCTATTCAAAACGTATGTCCGACCATGTCGCCTTTGCGCTGGTGGTCTACACATTGGCACTGATATTTTTGGTGACGCCCACCATTGAATCCAGTGGCACGTCGATTTTTCCTTATTTTGTCTTGGTTCTCTTTGTGGCTGTGGTCATTCCGCCATGCCGCAATATGGAGCGTCGCTGGCAGGCGCTGGATGCCGCTGCGTATAATGGTGATGGCCTGAAGACGCATTATGTCGCGGACCGGTTGAAGCTTTGGGCGGCCGCTGTGGTCATTCCGGCAATTTTGGCGGTTTTGTTCACGGTATTTTGAAAGCCGCTTGATTGACGCTGTAACGGCCCGCGCCTAAGCGGGAATCATGCTTAAACCTCAAGAAGCGCTTGATCGCGCGCACAATCTCGTTTCCCAAGCCATTAAAGCCGGCGCCGATGCCGCCGATGCCGTATATGTGTGTGACGCATCTACGGACGTTCAGGTGCGGCTGGGCCAATTAGAGGATGTGGCCCGATCCGAAGGCGAAGATATTGGCTTGCGGGTTTTTGTCGGCCAGCGATCGGCGACGATTTCATCGTCCAACATGAACCCCGATATTCTGGCCGGTCTAGTCGCGCGCGCGATCGATATGGCGAAGGAAGCACCCGAAGACCAATATGCGGGCCTCGCGCCGCACGACCGGCTGCTCACGGGCGCAATTCCCGACTTCGACAGCGATGATGGCCAAGACCCCGATCCTGCAGCTCTGCGCGCAGCAGCGCTTGAATGCGAAGATGCCGCGCGCGCCGTTCCCGGCGTCACCAACAGCGAAGGCGCTGGCGCAAGTGCGTCGCGCTCGATCTTTGCGCTGGCCACCAGCCATGGCTTTGCAGGCGTAAAGGCTGGATCAGGCTATGGCATATCGGCAAGCGTGCTGTCGGGTGATGGTGATGCCAAGGAACGCGATTATGACTGGCGCTCGGCCCGGCATCTTGCCGATCTCGCCAGCCCCGCCAGCGTCGGCACGCGTGCCGGTGAACGCGCCGTGAAACGGTTGAACCCCGGCACCATCAAAAGCGGACAGATGCCCGTGGTCTTTGACCCACGCGTTGGCAGTTCCTTTGTGGGGCATTTGCTGGGTGGGATCAGCGGGTCGGCCATTGCCCGCAAAACAAGCTTCCTGCTGGAATCGCTCGGCGCGCAATTGTTCGACAGCGGCATATCGATCATCGACAATCCGCATGTGCCACGCGGGCTTGGGTCGCGCGCCTTTGATGGCGAAGGCCTGCCCACTACGCGCCGCGCGATCATAGAAAAGGGCGTTTTGACCGGCTGGTTGATGGAAAGCGCATCGGCGCGGCAATTGGGATTAGAACCCACGGGCCATGCCAGCCGCGGTGTGAGCGGAGCCCCCGGCGTCAGCCCATCCAACGTGCATTTGGAAGGCGGCAGTGTCAGCGTTGCCGAACTGATCGCGGACATCAAACATGGCGTTTACGTGCATGAACTGGCTGGGCAGGGCGTTAATCCTGTGACGGGCGATTATAGCCGCGGTGCCGCCGGTTTCCTGATCATCAACGGCGAAATTGCCGGACCCGTGAGCGAATTTACCATTGCCGGCAATTTGAAGGATATGTTTGCAGCGATGACCACCGCGAACGATCTGGAATGGATCCGCAGCGTCAATGTGCCGACCTTGCGGATCGACGGCATGATGATCGCAGGTGCCTGAGCGCCAGCTTGATAGAGACGCCGTCATCGCAGCCACGCAGGAAGCTGCGGCGTTGGCGTTCGCCCGCTGGCGCGATGGCGCAGTGCCCGATGCCAAGGTATGGGAAAAGAGCCGCGACAATTTCGTCAGCGAAATCGACATGGCCGTCGACGCGTTGCTGACCACGCGTTTGCAGGCGATTTTGCCGGAGGCGGCATGGCTGTCCGAAGAGACGCTGGATGACCCAAAGCGGCTCGATGCAAGGCTGTTGTGGCTGGTCGACCCCATTGACGGCACACGCGATTATGTGCGCGGACGCAGCGGATGGTGTGTCTCGGTTGCCTTGGTAGCCGATGGTATTCCGATATTTGCGGTGATGGCTGCGCCAGCCGAAGACAAAATCTGGGTCGCGGCCCGCGGCGAAGGCGTGACGTGCAACAATGCGCCTCTGTCGGGCAGCACGCGATCGGATTTCAACGGATCACGCGTGCCCGCCGATGAATTGCCACGGCTCGATGCGGACCTTGTGACGGTGCCCAAACCCAACAGCATCGCAATGCGGATGACGATGGTCGCCTGTGACCGCGCCGATTTGGTCGCAACGCTGCGCTGGGGCAATGAATGGGACATCGCCGCTGCGCATCTCGTGGCGCAGGAAGCAGGCGCAGTCGTGACCGATGCGCTTGGCGGACCGATAGTATATAATAAGCGCAAACCATTGGATTTCGGCCTGATTTGCTGTTCGCCGGGGATACATGCCGCCGTGGTGGAGCGCTTGTCGGGGCGTGTGGCGCGGTTGTTACATCCGTCCGTTTGACGTTGGTTTAGGCAACGTCCAAATGCCCATCACCGTCACCCTGAACTTGTTTCAGGGTCTTACTACCGACGTTGAAAAAGTAAGATCCTGAAACAAGTTCAGGATGACGAATTTTAGATAACCACTTCAGCGCGACAAAACCCGCGCTGCTAAATCCTCGCCCGCGTCCACAACGCCGCGCGGTCCATGGCACGTGGGTTGTTCGCAACAGCATCGACAAACGCCTTGCGGACCCAGCGAAACTTTTCGGGGCGGCTGGTGAAAATACGTTGGTCCCACGCGTGGCTATCGGCGGCGCGCACTTTGCGGGCGATTTCGCCATAAATCCCTGCGGCGGATAACACCGCCCAACGCGCACGCAGCGGCAGATGCGCCGCGCCGACACGCGCTGACGCTTCATATTGTTCCGCTTCGTCCGCCAGCCACCGGCCCATCAGCGCCAGTTTCTTGCGGTTATGCGGCTTCATATGCTCACCCGGCCCGATATCGAGGGTCGCGAGCCAGTCGTCGGGCAAATAACAGCGTCCGGCCGCGTCATCTTCCGCAATATCCCGCGCGATATTGGCAAGTTGAAAGGCGAGGCCAAGGTCACATGCCCGGTCGAGCGTAGCGTCATCATCCGCCGGAACGCCCATCACCACGGCCATCATCACACCGACGGCGCCAGCCACATGGTAGCAGTATTGGTAGAGATCGCTTTCGCGGCGGGGGTGCCAGTCCGCGGCATCCAATGCGAAGCCTTCGATCACATCCTCTGCCATGCGCGCCGTAATGCCACACTCCCGCGCGACAACGCCCAGGCAGTCAAACGCAGGTTCCCCCGTGGGCATGCCCGCCAGCGCTTTTGCGGTCAGCCTGCGAATGGCGGCAAGGCTTTCCTGAGGGTCGGTGACCGCTGCCATCGCGCCGCCATGGTCCTGACCATCGGCGATATCATCGCATTTGCGGCACCATGCGTAGAGCAACCAAACCCGTTCCCGCGTAACGCGGTCAAACAACCGGCTGGCGAAACGGAAGGACTTGGAACCCCGCGATATGCTGTCCTGCGCAAATTGAACAAGGGCAGGGCGATCAAAATCAGCCACGGCAAAAATCTGTGCAAGGGCTGATATGGACTTGGTTCACAAATCGTCTGCTTTCATCTGGAAGATGGTCTTGTGCGGCACATAGGCGGCCATTTTGTCCAGCAAGCCATCCAGCGTGTCATCGACGATCATGATGCCTGCATGTTGCGGCCGGATAAAGCCGACATCGATCATATTCTGGTTGAACGCGATAAGCTGATCATAAAAACCCGCAATGTTCAAAACGCCGACGGGTTTTTGATGATAGCCAAGCTGTGACCAGCTGATCGCTTCCCACAATTCGTCCATCGTCCCGACGCCGCCGGGAATGGTGATGAAGCCATCGGACAGGTCGGTAAAGCGCGCCTTGCGTTCGTGCATGCCCGAAACGACGTGCAGTTCGGTGCAGCCCTTGTGCGCGACTTCAGCACCGACCAGCGCTTCGGGGATGATGCCAATCACTTCGCCGCCTGCCGCCAGCGCGCTGTCGGCCACCGCACCCATCAGCCCCAACCGGCCGCCACCATAAACAACGCCAATGCCGCGTTCCGCCAGCATTTTTCCGACGCTGCGTGCCGCCTCGATATAAATGGGGTTATCGGGCGTTGCCGAACCGCAATAGACAGCGAGCCGTTTCACTTATGTGCTTCCTCCAACATCAATGCGGCCGTTGCCTTTGCACTACCGACAACGCCGGGAATGCCAGCACCCGGGTGCGTGCCTGCACCAACGAAATACAGGTTCGGAATTGCATCATCGCGGTTGTGCGCACGCATATAGGCCGACTGCCACAATACGGGTTCAAGGCTGAACGCGCTGCCCAAATGCGCGGAGAGGTCGCGGCCAAAATCGGCTGGCGTGTAATGGAACTGCGTCATAATCCGGCTGCGGATGTCGGGGATCAGGCGGCGCTCAAGCTCATCCAAAATCCGTTCCTTCAACGCTTCACCCACATCGCCATCCCAATCGAGCGGCGCTTTGCCCATATGCGCGACAGGCGCGAGGACATAAAATGTCGAGCAACCTTCGGGCGCCAGGCTTGGGTCAGTGACGGTCGGATGGTGCAGATATAGCGAGAAATCCTGCGGCAGGACGCCGTTTTTATAAATGTCGTCGAGCAGGCCTTTGTAGCGCGGGCCGAACAGGATCATATGGTGCGGAATGCCCGGCCATGTGCCCTTAATGCCAAGGTGCAGGACGAAAAGCGATGGCGACCAGCTTTTGCGCCGCAGCGATTTGGTTGCGCGTTCGCCGCGTTTGTTGCTGGTCAACAAATCCTTGTAGGTGTGCATCAGGTCGCCATTGGACGCCGCCATGTCGCAGTCCATACGCCAGCCTGATTTGGTACGCACGCCAATGACCTTGTCACCGCGTGTTTCGATTTCTTCGACGGGATCACCCAAACGGATCGTCCCGCCGAGCCGCTCAAAATGCGTTACCATCGCCGCGACAAGCCGGTTGGTGCCGCCCTTGGCAAACCAGACACCGCCCTCTTTTTCGATGGTGTGGATGAGCGCGTAGATCGCGCTGGTGCTCATCGGGTTTCCGCCGACGAGCAATGTGTGGAATGACAAAGCTTCGCGCAGCTTTTCATCTTTCACATAAGACGAAACGATCGAATAAACCGAACGCCATGCCTGATATTTCATCAGCGCAGGCGCGGCCTTTATCATCGATGCGAAGTCGAGGAACGCGACCGAACCGAGCTTTTGATAGCCCTCTTTGAATACGCCCTTCGAATATTCGAGGAACTTGCGATAACCCTCGACATCGTCAGGGTTCAGCTTTTCGATTTCGGCTTTCAGGCCGGGTGCGTCATTTGAATAATCAAAATTCGTGCCATCGGGCCAGTTCAACCGGTAGAACGGGAATACGGGCATCAATTCCACGTCGTCCGACATTTTATGCCCGGACAGCGACCATAATTCTTCCAGACATGGCGGGTCGGTGATGACCGTTGGCCCACCGTCAAAGGTAAAGCCGTCCTTTTCCCAATAATAGCCACGGCCACCGGGCTTATCGCGCGCTTCAATAATCGTTGTGGAGATGCCTGCAGATTGAAGCCGCATTGCAAGCGCAAGGCCGCCAAATCCGGCACCAATAATCGCTGCTGTCTTCGTCATTTCTTCTTGCTCCGGATCGCGGTGATGGCTTTCCCTATGGGAATGGGCGGCTTGCCAATCAGGATGCGCGCCTTATCACTATTGGTGCTATTCCCAGCATAAAAGCGTTCAATCAATCCGGGTTTTAGCCTGTAGAAACGTTCTAATATTTTATATCGGTCGCGGCCTTCGGCGCCACGGAACAGCATCCGGTTGAGTATCCGGAAAAATCTGCCCTTGTTCCAATGGTCCTGCGCACGCTGGCGCAGAACAAGATTGAGCTTGTCGCCGTCAAGATCGGGCTGCTCTGCAATGAAAATGGCGTTGCGCACCGCGTCGGGCAGGGAATAGCTGGTCACCGGCTGAAAAAATGCACCGCGCGCGCCGGCTTTTGCCGTGCGGCCACTGCCACTTGCCCAATAGCTTTCCAGATCGCCGCCCATCACGACCGGCAAGACGCCATTTTCTTCACGCAAGACGCGCTCGACTTTCCAGCCTTGTTCATCCGCATAAGCCGCAATCCGTTGACGCAGGATGCGCGGGTCCAAATCGGGCTTGTCGCTGTAATAGGTGTCTTCGACAAACAGCTTGTCCATTCCAAAGGGCAGGACATAGACAAATCGATAGCCATCATGCTGGTCGACTGTCGCGTCCATGACGATGGGCTTTGTAAGATTGTGAGGCTCCGACAATTGCATCAGTTGGCCGGTAAATTTCTGCCAGCCGCAATCGAGATGGTTCAGGTCGCCCGCGCCCCGCGCGTCAATCACGCCGCCGGCGTTAATACGCTGTGCGCCGTCGAGAACCACAAGCCTGGGCGAGACGGCCTTCACTTCACGGCCAAGCATCAATGACGATGCAGGCAGGTTCTTGCGCAGCACCCAGTCGAGCCGTTCGGATTCAATCGTGTAATAAATATTGTCGAGCGTGCGGCTGTGCCCCGGGAATTTGACGTCATAACCCGACCAGCCATAGGTCACCAATGGCGCCGTCAGCCAACGATGCTCGGGCAATATGTCGCTCGCAAAAAAGCTCCAAATATGGTTGCCGCCAAAGCTGTCGCCTTGTTCAATCAGGACGATTTTCAATTCGGGCCGCATTTTCGCGAGGGCAAGCGCGATGAGCCCGCCCGCTAGCCCGCCGCCGACAATAGCCAAATCGCATTTGATATTTTCGCGTGTCACCATGCAGCCCTAGCGCAGCCATTTTACAAGGGGAAGGCTTCTGCCAAGGTAATGCACAGCTTTATGTGCAGCGATTAAGCCGCGCAGCGACGCCGCGATAATTTCCTATATGCTAACGGTATCAAAAACGCGTACGTACGTCGTCAAACGGGGGAGATTTATCATGCGTAAAAAATGGCTTTTGGCTGTCCTTGGCGGGCTGGTCGTTGCGGGCGGTGCAGCATATGTAAAGCGTGACGCACTGGCGATGGCGCTGATTTCGCGCGCAGCGGACAGTGCCATGTCGCGCAATGTCATGGCGGAATTGCCCGCCGATGCCCTGCACGTCGGATTTTGCGGTACGGGTTCGCCCTTGCCAAACCGTGACCGTGCCGCCGCGTGCACCGTTGTGATCGCCGGTGGCCGGTTGTTTGTTTTCGACATGGGTGAAGGCTCCGGCAAAACCCTGTCCCTCATGGGGATGCCGCTCGATAAGATTGAAGGCGTGTGGCTGACGCATTTGCACAGCGACCATTTCGAAGGCCTTGGCCCCTTCACGCTGCAGCGTTGGGCAGGGACGAGCGCCAAAACACCGCTGCCTGTGTCTGGCCCTGAAGGCGTCACCGAAATCACCGATGGGCTGAATGCCGCGTACCGGATTGATTCAACCTACCGCATTGCCCACCATGGCGCAGCCGTCGTGCCGCAATCGGGCTTTGGTATGACGGGCAAGGCGATCCAGCCGGGTGTGGTCTACGATGCCAACGACGTGCGCATTACCGCCTTTTCTGTGGACCATGATCCGATCAAACCCGCCTTTGGCTATCGCGTCGATTATAAGGGCCGTAGCGTCACCATTTCAGGTGACACCGCGTTCACCCCTGCGCTGGCCAAGGCTGCCAAGGGTTCGGATTTATATGTCAGCGAACTGCTGTCGCCGCGCATGGTCGATATCCTCGCCACCAGCGCGCAAAAGGCTGGCATGATAAATCGGGCCAAAATCTTCGACGATATCCAGAATTACCACATCAGCCCCGAACAAGCCGCTGATGTCGCAAAAGCGTCCGGCGCAGGCATGTTGGCCTTCACCCATATCGTCCCGTCCGTGCCCAAGCCTTTGGAATTCGCGCTGATTGGTGATGCGGCAAGCCGGTATAAGGGACCAATTAAGGTCATGCATGATGGCGATATGATCAGCATTTCTCGCCCGGATGATTTCGAAACACGCAATTTGCTAAACCGATAGCATAAGGGCTAAAGGCGCCAGATGGGCTCATGGCTGATCTTGTTGTTATCAACATTCGCGATGACGGCGATTGTCGGCGTGCGCTATCTCGTGGTCAGCGGTGCTTTTGCATGGGCGACGAAATTGCGCGAACCCGGCCTTTATCTGGGCCTTGACCAACAAATCCGCCGCGAAATCGGTTGGAGCCTCGCCAGTGCCGCGATTTACGGCATTCCTGCAGGTGTCGTCGCTTGGGGGTGGGATAATCTCGGCTGGACGTTGATTTACCGTGATGTCGGCGCTTACCCTTATTGGTATCTGCCGCTGTCGGTATTGCTGTATCTGTTTGCGCACGACACATGGTTTTATTGGACGCACCGGCTGATGCATCGCCCGTTTTGGTTCAAGGCCGCGCACGCTGTCCATCATGAAAGCCGCCCGCCCACCGCATGGGCTGCCATGTCTTTCCATCCGTGGGAGGCATTGTCAGGCGCGTTCGTTATTCCGTTTTTGGTATTCGTCATTCCCATTCATATTGCGTCTTTAGGCGTCGTGCTATCGGTGATGACAATCATGGGCGTTACCAACCATATGGGGTGGGAATGTTTTCCGAAATTCATCGTCAACGGCACATTAGGGCAGTGGCTGATAACCGCTACACATCATCAAAAGCATCACGACGCATATCGGGGGAATTATGGGCTATATTTCAGGTTTTGGGATAAAATGTGCGGCACTGACCTTGGTCTCGGCCATTGGGATCGCAACCTTAAGCGGCGCAGTTGAAGCGGCGCCTGCAACCTCGACGATTGATATAAACATCTCCGGCTTGCGCAGTACGAAGGGTAATGTCCTCGCCTGCATTACCGCAAACCCACGCTTCTTTCCCGATTGCGGCAAGGATCCGAAAGGTTTCAAAGCCAGCATACCAGCCCGCGATGCCGCAAAGGTATCTTTTACCGGTATAGCAAAGGGCACATATGCTGTTGCGCTCGTCCATGATGAAAATGCCAACAGTAAAATGGACATGGCGGTTTTCCTACCCAAAGAAGGCTTCGGCTTTTCCCGCAATCCCGCGATTGTTGCTGGCCCGCCCAAGTTTAAGGCCGCGGCGTTTGAGGTTGATGCCGCCGCAGTTAGCCAGCGGGTAAAGATGAAATATATGCTTTAACGGCGCTGTCTTTCGCTGCGGCGGAACTAACTGACGCTGCGACGGGTTCCCAAGTTGAATAATTTGGGAACCGATCATGAAAATTATAAAAGGCAGCATGGCAGCCATGTTGGCGAGCGCCATAATGTGCAGCCCGGCTTTTGCCCAAGACGCGACTACCGAAACAGCAGATATATCGGGCCGCGGCATATTTGCAGGCGACTGGATCACTGTCGGCATCGGTGCTGGCTATGGACCAAGCTATGATGGTTCGGATGATTATGTTTTATTCCCGGCGCCGATTGCGCAGGGCAGCATTGGCGGCATCGACTTTGGCGCACGTGGCCCGGGCCTTTACGCCGATCTGATTGCGGACAGTGATAGCGACAATGCCATCAAATTTCTGGCTGGCCCTCTTTTCCGAGTCCGCCTTGATCGCAACGGGAATATCAAGGACCCTGTCGTCCGTTTGTTGGGCAAAGAAGATGTCGCAATCGAAGTTGGCGCGACCTTGGGCGTGTCATTTGCGAAGGTTATCAACCCGTTCGACAGTCTGGCATTTTCCACCGACATTCAATGGGATGTCGCTGGCGCACATAAAGGCCGTTTGATTAGCCCAAGCATCAGCTATTCAACCCCGCTCTCCACGGCCATTTTTACGAGCCTCAGCCTATCTGCGACGCATGTCGATGGCAATTATGCGGACACTTATTTCAGCATTGATTCCGTTGGCAGCGCGGCAAGCGGCTTGCCTCAATTCGATGCAGATGGCGGCTGGAAAAGCTATGGCGCAAGTTTGCTGGGCGGCGTCGATTTATCGGGCGACGCCCGCGATGGCGGGTGGAGCGTGTTTGGCCTTGTGATGTATTCGCGGCTGACCGGCGATGCCAAACGATCACCCGTAACGTCGCTGCGCGGTGATGCCGATCAGTGGTTTTTGGCCGGCGGGATTAGCTATACTTTCTGACACGCCTTAACGAGTTGGAAATCATGTGCGGGTCATAATCGGGCTTCTCTGCAAATAGGGCGCCCAATATGATTCCGTCGCACAACCAGTTCACCGCCAGTTCCTCTCAGCCTGCGTCGGCAACCCCCGCCGAAGCGCCGCGCGCACGCACGCGTGAGGCGCGCTTGAGCTGGATCGGATCGAAGCTGGCGCAGCTGATCGATATTGAAGACGCCCGGCTTGATGCCCTGCACCACCGTATGTGGATGCGGATATTGCAAAGCGGTCTTGAACCCGCCGCACCGCGCAATGAAACCGATCAGCTGGCGATCCACATCCTTGCGGTCGCAACATTGGCCGACGATGTCGCGTCGAAAGACGGGCCACAGGCCGCAATGGCCGCCGTCATGCAAGCGAGCGGCAAAACCCTTGAACCGGGGCTTGCGGAAAAATTCCTGCGCCTTGCGAGTTCGCCCATATTCTGGAGGGCGCTCCGGTCGGATGTGGCTGCGGCCTAGCGCGCTAAATTAGGGTTGCCGGCATCACTTTTTAAACGGGTCGCTGAATTTTGCGTCAGTGGTCAAGTTGCCGTCGTTCAGTGTGAGCAGGAATGCCACTAAAGCGGCCTTTTCATTGGCGGTGAGGTTTAACCGCAAGGGCGCCCCGCCTGGTGTTTTTAGCCTATTGTCCAATGCCGGACCATTTTGGATGCCGCTGTTGTAATGTTCTATCACTTGCTCAAGTGTCGAAAATCGTCCGTCGTGCATGAACGCTCTCGATAGTCCGACGCTCTTCAGCGACGGCGATTTGAATATGATCGTTTCATTTGCGTCCAACCCATTGCTGAGCGAATTGGCCGCAAATCCAAAAGTCGGTGGCTGATGACACGCCGCACAACCCGCCCCGCCTTGACCCGGGCCAGTCATAAACAATTGATGGCCCAATTCTTCGGATGCCGAAAATCCGGGCAAGGGCGCATTGAGGTTTCGGTTCTGCGCAGTGGCACTAAACACCTGCGCATATGCTGTGTCCCAACGGCTGGCGACAGAAATCATCGATCGGGTGAACTGGGCCAATGCTTGCTGGATCCGCGCTTCGGTGATCGCGGCATTGCCGAACGCGAGCGTGAACAGGTCCGGATAATAAGTTGATGCCGCCAACTTGGTCAGCAATGCGTTTATCCCGCCATGGGCGCTGTCAAAGCCCATTTCAATCGGGTGGATAATGGGCTGGCTCACCTGCAACTCCAACGAGGCTGCCCGTTTGTCCCAGAACATCGTGCCCGGGCGATAATATTTGATGTTGCCCAGCCGCATGGCGTGGGCGCTGGTAAAGGCTGTGCCCGAAAAGCCGGTGCTAAATCGTCTAGGATCATCAAATCCATTGGCCTGTTGATGGCAGGCCGCACATGATGTTGTATCGTTGACGCTTAATCTTTTGTCGTAAAACAACACCCGGCCAAGCGTTGCCACCCGGTCGTTCACCGGATTATTATTTGGCGTGTTGTCCAATGTCGCGACGGTGGCATCATAATAAGCGGGCAAGGCGGGGTTTGCGTAATTGTCGAGCCTGCTGACATCGATCGTTGTGAAATCAACGATGCCCGATGCCGGCGGCGGCGGCGGTGTCGGTGAAGTGGGCGGGACCGCAACTGTTACAGGAGGCGTCGTCGCACTGGTGGTCGTGTCTCCGCCACAGCCCGTCAGAGCGAGGCTGATGGGAAAAACGATCCCCAAAGCGGTTGGAATAATCTTTCGCATATTTCAACCTTCTGTCTATTTTAAGGAATGTAAAACGCCGCGTCGTATCAGCTGTAATGCGTGTTTGTCGTTGTTTTTATGAACAATGTTTGAACAATAATGATGTTCGGGGGGCGCGCGCACGATTTTCGCGTGCATCATTGCCGCGGTGATGTTCATCCTGCTGGACTGATACGCTTTGCGCGCCTATTGCATCTTCATCCCCGGGGAGTCGTGTGACTGAGAGGGATGGGTAACGCCATCCGACCCGCTGAACCTGATCCCGTTGATGCGGGCGTAGGGAGGTGAGACCGCAGCCAGTCCGGGGGACTGGCGAGGACCGAGCCCGGTCTTCACGCCAATCGCTCTCCTTCGCGATAATTTGGAGAGTACACATGGCAGACATCCCCGCACGCACCGAAATTGGCGTCACCACTGGCCCGATCCGTGGATCGAAGAAAATCTACGTCGGTGACCGCAAAGTGGCCATGCGCGAAATCTATCTTGAGCCATCGTCGGGCGAGCCGCCCGTGCGCGTCTATGACTCCAGCGGGCCATATACCGACAGCGAAGCGCGCATCGACATCAGCATGGGCCTGCCCGAAATCCGCAGCAGCTGGATCCGTGAGCGCGGCGATGTAGAGGAAGTGCTACAACGCGAAGTCCGCCCCGAAGATAATGGTCAGCTTGGCCCCGATCGCAGCGGCGGCGTTGCGCCATTCCCCAATGTCCGCAAACATGTGCTGCGCGCAAAACCCGGCATGAACGTCAGCCAGATGCATTATGCCCGCCGCGGCATCATCACCCCCGAAATGGAATATGTTGCCGAGCGCGAGAATCTGGGCCGTGCACGCCTGGCCGAATATATCCGCGACGGCGAAAGCTTTGGCGCGGAAATCCCCGATTATGTAACGCCCGAATTTGTCCGCGAAGAAATCGCCCGCGGCCGCGCGATCATTCCCAACAACATCAATCACCCTGAATCCGAACCGATGGCGATTGGCCGCAATTTCCTGGTCAAGATCAACGCCAATATCGGCAACAGCGCGGTTGCGTCTGACGTCGCGACGGAAGTCGACAAGATGGTCTGGTCCATCCGCTGGGGCGCGGACACCGTCATGGACCTGTCGACCGGCCGCAACATTCACGACACCCGCGAATGGATCATCCGCAACTCGCCCGTTCCCATCGGCACCGTGCCGATTTATCAGGCGCTGGAAAAGGTCGGCGGCGTTGCCGAAGACCTGACATGGGAAATCTTCCGCGATACGTTGATTGAGCAAGCCGAACAGGGCGTGGATTACTTCACGATCCACGCGGGCGTGCGGCTTCCCTACGTTCCACTCGCGGCAAAGCGCATGACCGGCATCGTGTCACGCGGCGGTTCCATCATGGCGAAATGGTGCCTCGCGCATCACAAGGAAAGTTTCCTCTACGAACATTTCGACGACATTACCGAGATTATGAAGGCCTATGACATCGCGTATTCATTGGGCGATGGCCTGCGCCCCGGATCGATTGCCGACGCCAATGACGAAGCACAATTTGCCGAGCTCTACACGCTGGGCGAGCTGACCCACCGCGCGTGGAAATCGGATGTTCAGGTGATGATCGAAGGCCCCGGCCATGTGCCGATGCACAAGATTAAAGAGAATATGACCAAGCAGTTGGAAGTGTGCGGCGAAGCGCCATTCTACACGCTTGGACCGCTCACCACCGACATCGCGCCGGGCTATGACCATATCACCAGCGGCATTGGTGCGGCGATGATCGGTTGGTACGGCACGGCGATGCTCTGCTATGTCACGCCAAAGGAGCATTTGGGCCTGCCCGACCGTGACGATGTGAAGGTCGGCGTTGTCACCTACAAGCTTGCGGCACATGCCGCTGACCTTGCAAAGGGCCACCCCGCCGCGCAAGTCCGCGACGATGCGCTCAGCAAGGCGCGCTTCGAATTCCGCTGGCGCGACCAATTCAACCTAAGCCTCGATCCCGACACGGCGGAGCAATATCACGACCAAACGCTGCCCGCCGAAGGCGCAAAGTCCGCGCATTTCTGTTCGATGTGCGGACCAAAATTCTGCTCAATGAAGATCAGCCAAGAAGTGCGGGAATTTGCGCGTTTGCAGAACCAACCCGCCGAAGCGTTCATCGCGACGGAAGAAGCAGAGGCCGGAATGGCGCAAATGAGCAAGGTCTATGACGAAACCGGCCGCGAGCTATATATGGGCGCTGGTGATCGGGAGCATGATTGAGGGGTAATCGGCGCGGCTAACCGCCAATTGCTTGTTCGATCCACACACGTGCATCGGGGAAGCTGCGCTCTAATTCTGGCAAGTCATTGACGCATAGAAATTTGATCGCGTCGCGCTCCGCCCCGCCCAGATAGCCACTGACATCGTCGGCGGTCCATTGGTCATGCGCGCCGACGGCAATGTGCAGATAATCGCGCGTGTCCAATATCGCGGCGCTGCCGTCTGCAAGGCAGGCATGGTTATGCAGGCTTTGCGGCAGGAATTGCGCGGTGTCGCGAAAGCGATAGCTGGCGTTGTGGGCAAATTCGGCCGCGTAGGTCGTACATAAATCCGCCATCACCGAACGCTGCATCGGGTGCACGACATGCGCGCTTTCGAACACATGGTCGGCGCTATAGCCAATCATCTGCGCGGCGTTGATCTGGTTAAAATGGTTGAGCAGGCTGGCCTCATCACGGCTCGCGCCACAGGCCGCCAGATCGCTGTGGTCGGTCCATTTGCCGCGCAGCACGGGGCCATCGCCGGCAAAGAAATCCGACGGCGCAACCGGCGCGGTCAGGAAGACGTCATCATTGAAATATAAGAAATGTTCGGCCAGCCCGGGGATGCGCCACAACATGGTTTCAATCGACAGCGAATTGAATGTCGGCAACGCATCAGACGCCCCGTCAAAGATGTCGCGATGGTCAACGATGCTGATCTTCGCCGCGAATTCGGGGGGCAATTGCGTAATTTGCGGGACTTGATTGTCGGTGACGATCCATATCCGCCGCACCCACGGCGCATTGTTGGCGATGGAACGCACGCAGTAATTCAGCTCATCACTGCAGACCCAGCGATGGGGGTTGGTGCCATTATCATGGAGCGGCGCACGCGCGAAAGCATCCGCCTCCGCCTTGGCCTCTGCCAAATAGAAATCCCTTTGTGCCTTATGCGCGGGGTCCGCCCCGTCGACCCACGTAATGACTGCATCGACCTCTATCATTCACCCACACATGACGCCCCAGTTTGTGCCGCTGTAGGTTTATGCAAAGGTTTTGGGAAATGTAAAATCTTTGGGGGTGGGAGGGGCGTGATGACGGTCACGGGCCGGTGCGGTTGGACGTTGCACCAAGCAATTGTGAAATTCTGTTTACAATGTCATGTCCCGCGATATCTTTGGTGCCGAAGATGGCAGCGACAATGATTATAATAACACGTTTTTGCAGATGCAGTGGTTTGCGCGGCTGGGGTGAAGCCGCTGATTAAATTGTGTGCGGAGCCAAGTGCCCGAAGCGAGGGCAAACGGGATGCGCGCTGTACATGGGCGCTGGTGATCGGGAGCATGATTGAATCTTATTGCATTGATTTTAGATACTTTTTTGTTGTTGCGCTCAGTCATGAATAACTGCCTTTGAGCGATATAGTGCACAAACAAATAGCTTTCGGGGGGTAAAAATATGCAGCTAATAGACCGAGTTGAGATAAACTACTTTCGTTCTGTTTATAGCATTTCTGTAAAAAAAATTAAAGATCTTAATGTACTTATAGGTCCAAACGATGCAGGAAAATCAAATATTCTACGTGCGTTGAATCTATTTTTTAATAACCAATCGGGATATAATGAAGATTTGCAATTTTTACTGGACGTTACTCATTTGAGACAAGAAGAAGCAAGGGATGCAAAAGGCAGGCTAACAATATGGATAAAAGTTCACTTCAATAACGTTGAAAAATGGAAAACACTTCCAGAAAAGTTTTTTATTAAAAAGACATGGAATAGATATACAGATGATCCGGAAATTACATCTGATGTCAAAAATAATCAATCTTTAACACGGTTTCAGAATAAGTTAAATTTTCATTATATTCCAGCCGTAAAAGAAAAAGACATATTTTCAGATTATCTTAATTTGTTGTACGAAACTCTTTCAGAAAGAGATGATATAGGATTTTCTGGTCCAGCTGATGCGCTTTCTGCGGCCGTAAATTCGTCAATTCTGGATTTAACTGATAAAATTCAAGTTGCCCTTGCTGTCAAAAGTAACATTCAAATCCCGAACGACTTAGAGAGCATTTTCGAGCGACTAGAGTTCTTTACCGATCAGGATTCCTTCCGTGTACCGCTATCTCGCCGTGGGGATGGTCTACAGGTTCGTCATATTCCACACATTCTCCAATATATAAGCGATCACAATAAAAACTTGAACATATGGGCCTATGAGGAGCCAGAAAATTCTTTGGAGCTAAGCAACGCTTATTTACTTGCTAACGAGTTTGAAAAAGATTTTTCTACATCAAATCAAGTTTTTATTACAAGTCATTCTCCCGCATTTTACTCCCTTTCATCTCAAAAAACAAAGCACTTTCTTGTAAGAAAGGCGGTGATACGATCAGGTGACAGAGACAATTGGATCACAAGTTTGGAGGACTTAGAGAACTCTACAGTAGCAGATGCCGAACTTGGCGTAGCGCAATTAATTGCGGATAGAAGCAGGGAAGCTTTCGCGCAGATCAATCGATTAACAGAAAAGAATGCTGAGTTAGCTAAGTTAACTACTCCCGTCGTTCTAACTGAAGGAAAAACGGATGTGGGTCTATTTTCCGCAGCATGGGACAAATTGTATCCCCACGCCGCAATGCCATTCGAAATAAAGTCATGTGATTTAGGGGGGCGGCAGACGGTTCCGAAAATGCCGGAGCTGATGAGCTGAGAAAGATACTTGAGTCCACGACGAAGGATCACAATCCGGCTCGGATCGGCGTTTTTGACAGAGACGACAAAGGGCTAGAATGCTTCGCTAACTTAAAAAAACACAACAGCTTTGGTACAGAAGATGATGCGAAATTGAATCAGAACCTTCGGTCCGGCGCTGTTAGATTGCCGGAGTTAACGTGGGGCAGCCCGTACGACCAATTTTTCAGGAATTCGATTTGCATCGAGATGATGTTCCCTTACGCAGTCTTTCCGAAGGAACATCTCGAATTCGTTTTCATGATGGGCAGTAAGAAACTAGCCAAAGCGAATGGGGAGAAGTGGGTCGCACAACTAACGGATTCACCCGACTTGTTCGGTGATGTTCCCTTCCGAGTAGTGCCGAAATTCAAAGATAAAACAGCGTTAGCGAGCAGTCTCGCTAGCCTTGATGAAACGGCGTTCACGAATTTTGATTCCGTTTTTGGGCTGATCAAAAAGTTATTTCAGCAGATGTCGTGAGCCCACCTCAAACCCCAATCCGAACCCCGACGCTGGTTTCGATACGTGTCACCGTGATTGCGAAAAATGTGAAGGATAACATCATGCCAAAGCATCTCACTTTCCCCGCATTGATTATCGCGCTCGCGGCTAGTATTCCCTTTCCGCAGTCATCCCACGCTCAAGCGCCCGCCGCCTCCGGCACGCAGCAGTCCGAAGTTGATCCCGAAATCTTGGTGATTGGTCAAAAAGCGAAAAAAGTCCGCATCAAATTCCGGATCAACGATCGCACGAGAGCCGTGCGATGCAAGGCCGTCCGTTCTTCAGGCGACAAGGAATTCGACCGCGCCATGTGCGAAGTCATTCGCCGATGCGCTCGCGTAGAACCCTTGAACAATGACACCGTCGGTCAATGCATGAACCGCGAACGCCAGAATGTCGTTAAAGAATTGGCTGCGGCACACCGCAGGCCATGATTACGGTGACACGTTCGATATACCCCAAATATTGACCGCGCCTCGCCGGGGACACGCAATGGCATGTCCCGTTTTGGAACACCGCGCGCTCCAACCGGTTATCCTTCCCTCGCAACCGTCCGTACGCTGACGCTGACGTGCTTTGGCTGTTCGGATCAACCGAAGGAGCTCCATATGAATAAAGCACTTATCACAACATTGATCGCCGCGACTGCACTCACGGGTGGCTGCGCCTCTTATGGCGGTGGCTCGGCCTATGATGATGGCGGTTTTGGTTATTATGACCGCGCGTCGTACGACCGTTATGGCAATTATGATTATAACCAACCCGATCCCCAATATAATGGCTATTATGCCGACCGATATTATCGCCAAGACCGGCGCTATCGCGAACGGCGCTTGACCGATGGTGACCGGATTTATCGTGGCCAGAATGGCCAATATTATTGCCGCCGGTCCGACGGCACGACCGGCCTGATCGTCGGTGCCGTTGCCGGCGGTGTGCTGGGCAATATTATCGCGCCGGGCAATTCGGATACGCTGGGCACCATATTGGGTGCCATTGCCGGTGGTGCCGCGGGACGGGCCATTGACCGTAAAGACGTGCGCTGCCGCTAAGGCATTTCACGAACGGGCGATCGCTGCGGGTCGCCCGTCCGAAAAAACAACTTTCCTACATGGTCCGCTTTATGTTTCTGTTGCGGACATGACGCATGCACCGCTTCCCAATCCAAACCCCGCCCCAAGCCCCGACGCCGGTTCTGATGCTGGCTCCGATGCGGATTTTGACGATCTGTTGGCCTTTACCCCTGTGCCGATGCAGCGCCGCCGCGCCGATGGGTGGAGCGCGGAGCGGCAGCGGCGTTTTATCACCGCTTTGTCGGTCATGGGGGCGGTTGGCCCGGCGGCGCGCGCGGTGGGCATGGGGCGGGCGTCGGCCTATCGCTTGCGCGAACGGGCAGGGGCGGCTGGCTTTGCCGAGGCATGGGACATTGCGATTGCCTGTGGCGCGGACCTGCAATTTCACACCGCGCTGGATCAGGCGATTAACGGCGTCACCACGGTGCGCGTCATGCGCGGCGGCATGGTTGAGGTTATGAATGCGCCCGACCGCAAGGTTTTGAACGCGGCGTTATTGTCCAAAACCCGCCTGTCCGTGGCGCTTTCGGCGCAGGCGCAGGCGGTTAAAGCGACAAGGGAGACATGAAAAATGCGCTGCGTGGTGGCTTTTGTCGCTTTTGCCGGGGCGGAGGCGCTTGCTTGCGCGGCCGGCATAGGAATGGCTGGCATAACGCGCAGGCGGCGTTATGCTGCGCGTTCATCGCCCACAAAAGTTGAACCATCATGACGAAGCCGAAAAATCCCAGCTGGTTGGACATTTCCATGGATGCCTTCGCGCTCGCGGCGGAATCCAACATGGTGATTGCGGCGCGCTTGGGCAGTCTGGCGCTCGGCGGGCCAAATGCGGTGCGTGAGGCGGAGCGGATGGTCAGCGAAAAACTCGCGGCGAACATAACGCTTGGCGCGGACCTGATGACCGGCAAGCACGGGCTTACCCCCGAAAGCATGGTTAGCGGCAGTATCGACCATTACGCCAAACATGTGACCGCGAACCGGAAACGGCTTTTGGGCTAACGCGGGCGGCTGAACACCTGCGAAAATGGCGGAAAAACAGGGGAAAAGCGGGATTCGACCTTGTTATTTGCTAATGCCGTAAATTAGGCGTATAACCCCAACACGCTATCGTCGACCGCGACGGAATTTGAGGCGCGTATCTGATGAAATAAGCGGAGCGTGCAACGTTTTTCCCAACACGACTTGGCTACCCACTTGGCGCTGTTGCCCGGTGGTCACCTGTTTCGTGAAAGGAACATATTATGCCTACTGGCACCGTAAAATTCTTCAATGCCGATAAAGGCTATGGCTTTATTGCACCCGATGGTGGTGGCGATGACAGCTTCGTGCACATCTCGGCTGTTCAAGCTGCTGGCATGCACACGCTCGACAAAGAGCAGCGCGTAAATTTCGAAGTCGAAATTGGCCGCAACGGTAAAGCTTCGGCTGTAAATCTTTCAGCTGCTGATTAATCAGCTTTAAGGGTTAAAAAAAAGGGCTGCCGAAAGGCGGCCCTTTTTTTGTGCGCCGCGATTGGCGGGTTAATTCAGGACCGCGCCGGTCATCCACATCACGGACAGCACGATGATCGCCAGAAACAGCGAGATCGCCAGAACATAGCGCACGCCCTGGTGTTTGACGCCGCCGCTGGCTTCCTCTTCCGTTACATCGATTTTATCGCCATCCTTGTGCATGCTCTCACTCCTCTTCGAACGAAATAGGTTAGATCGAATGGAAGTGTAACCGACGAAACGCCGAGTTGTTACCGCGTCCTTGGAAATGGCCAGTCGATGACCTGTCCCACCCAAAGCGCAAGCCAGATGAGCACGGGCTGAAACGCAAGCCTGGGGCCATGATACCACCAGCCCAATGCGTCACCGCCAAGCGAAATGCCATTGAACGCGTGATTGAAATTCGCCGGCCAAACGCACAGGGCATATAGCGCAAGGCCAATGCCCGCCCATTTCCGCAGCTGTGGAATGAGCAGGCCCACTGCGCCTGCAATTTCGGCAATGCCCGTGAAGGCGATTATGAAATGCGGGAAGGGTACCCAATCGGGCGTGATAGCAAGAAATCCGCGCGGCGAGACAAGGTGCAATATGCCTGCACCCAAATAGAAAATTGCGAGCAGTATCCGAAAGCCCACCCGAACCATCAGCGTTTCCGGACAAACTCCGCCCGCAGCACGAGGCCCTTGATCCCGTCAAACCGACAGTCAATCTCTTGTGCGTCACCAGTCAAGCGGATGGATTTGATGAGCGTTCCGCGTTTCAATGTTTGGCCCGCACCCTTTACGGTTAGGTCCTTGATCAACGTGACTTGGTCGCCGTCGGCCAGAATATTGCCAACCGCGTCACGGACCTCAACTACGCCGTCCTGTTCGGATTTGGCATTGGCTTCCGCCGCGCTAATCCATTCGCCAGATGCCTCGTCGTAGACATATTCGTCGCCAGTTCCGTCCGTCATCATTCAATCCCCGTTTTGATATTGCCCCGCCATAGCGCCAATTACGCGCGCGCGAAAGCCAGTTGCAATTTGCAACGATGTCAGTAAGATTTTTCCCGATAGAGTGGAGAGTGATATGGCGCAGGCTGAAACGGTTGTAGATGTATTGATTGTTGGCGCTGGTTTATCCGGCATTGGTGCGGCGGCGCATCTGACCATGCAATGCCCCAATAAAAGCTATGCCATTGTCGAACAGCGCGCTGACATGGGCGGCACTTGGGACCTTTTCCGTTACCCCGGCATCCGGTCTGACTCTGACATGCATACCTTGGGCTACCGCTTCAAACCGTGGCTGCATGAAAAAACAATCGCTGACGGCCCATCGATTCACGAATATGTGCACGAAACGGCCGATGAATATGGCATCACGCCGCACATCCACTTTGGGCACAAGGTTATTTCGGCAAATTGGTCCAGCCCCGATGCGCGCTGGCATGTAACGGCCAAGGCGGTCGATGGCGGTAAGGAACGGCGCTTTGCCGCGCGCTTCCTGTTCATGTGCGCCGGTTATTATGACTATGATCAGGGCTATAAGCCCGATTTTCCCGGCGAAGCCGACTTTGGCGGCCAGATCGTCCACCCGCAGCATTGGCCCGAGGGGCTGGACTATAGCGGTAAGAAGGTAACGGTCATCGGTTCGGGCGCGACCGCAGTGACGATTGTACCCGTGATGGCGCAGCAAGGCGCGCAGGTGACGATGCTTCAGCGTTCGCCGACCTATATGGTCTCGCGTCCTGCGATCGATCCTTTCTCCAAATTTGTTCGCAAAATCATGCCGGAAAAGCTGGCTTATGCGCTGACACGCTGGCGCAATATCAACATGCAGCGGTTCACCTATTGGTATGCCCGCCGCAATCCAGCGAAGCTGGGTGAAAAGCTGGTCAACATGGCCCGCGAAGCGCTGCCGGCCTCAGTGGATGTCGATACCCATTTCGTGCCCAAATACGGCCCATGGGAACAGCGCCTGTGTCTGATTCCAGATAGCGACATGTTCACCGCCATTAGCGAGGGCAAGGCCGAGGTGGTGACGGACCATATCGACCATTTCACCAAGACGGGTATTCAGCTGAAGTCCGGCAAGCATATTGAATCCGATATCGTGATCACTGCGACCGGTCTGAACCTTGTCACGATGGGCAAGACGGCGATCAGCGTGGACGGTGAAGCCGTCAATTTTGGCGAGCATTTCAATTATAAGGGCGTGATGTTCAACGACATTCCGAACTTCGCCAGCGTCTTTGGCTACATCAACGCGTCATGGACGCTGAAGACCGATATCGTTGCCGATTATGTCTGCCGCTTGTTGTGGAAAATGGATGACAAAAACGCGCTTGTGGCAACGCCGCATCTTGATGATCCGGATATGCCCAAGCTGCCCTTTGTGACGGACTTTAGCTCAGGCTATTTCGCACGCAGTTTTGACAAGCTGCCCAAGAACGGGGACCGCCATCCATGGCGCGTGCTGCAAGATTACGCCGCTGAAAAGAAAATCCTGACCCAAGATCCTGTGGACGACGGCGTGATGGTCTTTTCGGCACCGCATTTCGCAGCCTCCCATAACGAGAATGCGGAAACGCTGATAGCCGCGGAATAATTGCCCGGATGGGGCATAGTTAGGGTTCCGTATTGCGAACCGTCGCGGCAACGCGGCGGGTTTCGATGGCGGCCTCTGGCGCGATGATATGTGTGCGGTTGCGAACCACCCAAATAAGTAACGCGAGCCCGGCCAGTGCAGCAAAGGCAACCGCCATCAGCGCGTAGCTGGTGTAGCGTTGCATATCCTGCGTGTGCGCGACAATCTCGGGCGCTTTGTCGGTGGTCGTGACATCCCAATATTCGATCATCGGCTTATTACGGTACCGGACGACGCGCACTTCGGACGTAACCCATATTTTGCCATGCTGAGCAGCGAACGTCAGATAGGCGCCAGACCCCTGACGCTGTTGAATGGCCGGAGCCAGTCGTGGCGCGTCCTTCAAAATCCCCGACATTTCGGCAAACTGTACGCGGCTATCGTCAATGAAACCCGGAGCAACATATTTTTCGGCCGCCTTTTGATCTCCGCGACGCACCGCCTCATAAAAAGGCTTAACGACCGCCGTTACTTCCTCGGGCAGCGGCGGACGCGTGTCGGTTGATCGGTTGCAAGCCGATAAGCTGAATGCTGCGATCGACATAATGAACAAAAGAAAAATACGTGACATTTCTGAATTATCTCCCGTTCCCGGCCTATTGCCGCTATCGCAGCACTTATGCGTTATGACGATCTGATCCAACCTGACAACGGCCAACCGGCCACACCTATCCACATAGTCGATAAAAATGGCTTTGCGTCATGGCTTGCTGGCCAACCCGACCCTGTCCGCACGGCTGTAAAAGCACAGAAGTTTGAAGGTAGCGTAAACGACAGCGCGATACTTCCCGGCGATAAGCCCGGGGAATGGTCTGTCGTCGCCGGTGTGGCGGATGCCGCCGCACTTGGGCTTTGGAACCTGGCCAAGCTATCCGACATTCTGCCGGAGGGAAGCTATCGCTTGTTGGATGCCGACGCTGGTGAAGCGATGCTTGGATGGGTGCTTGGTCAGTATCGATACCATGAATATCTCAGCGAACCGAAAGTAACCGGCGCACGCGTGCTGCTCGTTCGTGAACCCGGTAAAATCCATAATATCGTGCTTCAGGCGCGCGCCACGGCGCTGGTGCGCGATCTGGTCAACCGTCCGGCGGGTGACCTTGGTCCCGACGCGCTTGAGGCTGAGGCTAAGCGCATCGCCAAGGCGCATAAGGCAGATGTGACAGTGACGGCAGGCGAAGCGTTGGAAGCGGGCTTCCCGCTCATCCACGCCGTCGGCAAAGCAGCGGCGCGCGAACATGCCCCGCGGCTGATTGAGCTGGAATGGGGCGACCCGCGCCACCCACGCATTGCGATTGTGGGCAAAGGCATAACGTTTGACAGCGGTGGGCTTGATATTAAACCTGCGAGCGGCATGCGGCTGATGAAGAAGGATATGGGCGGCGCTGCCCATGCGCTTGCGCTGGCGGAGCTTATCATGGCTGCGCATTTGCCAGTCCGCTTGCATATGCTCGTCGCTGCTGCCGAAAACAGCATATCGGGCAATGCCATGCGGCCGGGCGACATCGTTAAAAGCCGCAAGGGCATTACGGTTGAAATCGACAATACCGATGCGGAAGGGCGCCTTGTGCTTGCCGACGCGTTGACCAAAGCGGTCGAGGATGCGCCTGAGCTTATCGTCGATTTCGCGACGCTGACGGGCGCGGCGCGGGTTGCCTTGGGGCCTGATTTGCCGGCAATGTTCAGCAATGACGATGAAACAGCAGATGCGTTAATCGCAGCGTCAAAGGCGCAGGCTGACCCGCTGTGGCGGATGCCATTATGGGCACCCTATATGGAGCTTTTGGATAGCGATATCGCGGACATGACAAACAGCGGCGGGGCTTTTGCAGGCGCAGTAACGGCGGCGCTCTTTATGCAGAAATTCGTTCCCGATGATGTGCCTTGGGTGCATCTGGATACCTTTGCATGGCGACCGACGAATAAGCCCGGCAGGCCAAAGGGCGGTGAGGCCCTTGGATTACGCGCCGTCTTCGGCTATCTGGCGGACAAATATCCGGCACGTTAGGGTGCCGAACATGTTACATTTTTGGGGGCGTAAGTAGTTGGCAGACGGACACATGGGGGCGGGGAAGCGGCCCATATATACATTGAGTGGGCACAGTCTTGTCGGAGACAAGCGCACAACGCCCATTCGCGGGGATCTTGCCGACATCAGTCTGGCCGGAAAACTGTTCGCGCCGCATTATGCCGAGCCGATGCTGCGCACGGGCATTGCGCCCGTGACCGAAATTCATGCCGAGGCCCACGCCACATCCATGCCCGTTAGCGCGTTAATGCATGGTGAGGAGTTCGCCGTGCTTGATGTCGCGGGCGAATGGGCATGGGGTTATTGCCTGCACGACAATTATCTGGGCTATGTCCGCTTTGCCGAGCTTGGCGATGATTTTGACGCCACGCATATCGTCAGCGCGCCTGCGACATTGCTCGTTTCCGCACCATCGACAAAGGCGCCTGTGCTGGCGCGTTACCCCATGGGTGCGCAATTGCTTTGCGGCAGCCCAAGCGAATGTGGCAACTATCTGGCCTGCGAAAACGGCTTTGTGCCACTGGCCCATTTGTCCGAAATCGGACGCGTTGCGGCATCACCGGCAGATTTGGCGGAGCAGCTGATTGGCACGCCCTATAGCTGGGGTGGACGCAGCGGAGACGCCATTGATTGCTCGGGCCTTGTGCAATTGGTGTTCGGACTGAAGGGCCATATGCCCCCACGCGATGCCGATATGCAGCAGGCAGACTTTGGCGAAGAACTGGCCGACGGCGATGCGTTGCAGCGCGGCGATTTGGTGTTCTTCCCCGGACATGTTGGTATCATGGCCGATGCCGAGAAAATAATCCACGCCAATGGCACCGCGATGGCGGTGAGCGTTGAACCGCTGGCAGATGCGGCGGCACGCTTTGCGGAGCATGATGAGGCGATTGTTGCGCGTAAGCGGGTGATGTTGTGACCGGCAATACGGTTCTAAGAAATACCGTAACCCTGAGCAGCAGTTGCGAAGCAATTGCGTCTGTCGAAGGGTGCTTCAACGTTTGCGCTGCCGCCGATACACACCCTTCGACGGGCGCGGTCGCTGCGCGCCCGCTGCTCAGGGCTACGGTCTTATTTGAGCGGGTGATTTGAGATGACAAAGAGTATCTTCATCGACGGCGCATCGGGCACAACCGGCCTTGAAATCGCGGACCGGCTCGCTGGCCGCGCGGAATTTACGCTCATCACGCTCGATGATGACAAACGCAAAGACCCCGCTGCAAAACGCGAGGCATTGAACGACGCTGACTTTGTCATCCTGTGTTTGCCCGACGATGCCGCAAAAGAGGCGGTGGCAATGACGACGTCAGGCCATACGCGCATCATCGACGCATCGACCGCGCATCGTGTGAACCCGAACTGGGCCTATGGCTTCCCCGAATATCGCACCGGTCAGCACGACCGGATTGCCCATGCCCGCCTTGTCAGCAACCCCGGTTGCTACCCCACTGGCTTTTTGGGGCTGGTCGCACCCTTGGTCGCCGCCGGATTAATCCCCGCAGACTGGCCCTACAGCGTCAACGCAGTGTCGGGCTATTCTGGCGGCGGTAAGGCGTTGATTGAACGGTTCGAAGGCGGCGACGGCGCGGATATCGGCTTTCGCACCTATGGCCTTGATCTGAACCACAAGCATGTCGCTGAAATGCAGCAACATGCAGGGCTCGGCCTCGCCCCGATATTCTCACCCGCCGTGGTGCGCGCGTTCCGTGGCATGGTGGTCGAAATACCGTTGCCCATCTCGGTCATGCCCGGCAGCGATGATCCCGACGAAATGCGTGCGGCCTTGTCGCAGCATTATACCAAATCGCCCGTCGTCAAAGTGCACCAAGACGCGCCACCAGCGGAACTGCTAATCCGCGCCGACCAAGCGCCATCCGACAGGCTCGACCTCTACGTCCTCGGCTCACCCGACGGCGCGCAAGTCCGCTTGCTGGCATTGCTCGACAATCTCGGCAAAGGCGCGAGCGGCGCAGCTGTTCAGAACCTGAACATCATGGCCGGATTGGACGAGACGATTGGGTTGCGGTTGTAAAGCTGAAAGGATTGATCTTTTGAGCGATTTTCACATACGACTTCAGACGCGAAACAATCCTGAATCTGCCTTGATTCAAGATGTTTGCGATGTTGCCAAAAATCTGGGCGTGTCCACGTTGTCGATTGAACAATACAATGAACACGGCAAATTCAGCGCGTCTACGCTTGCACGGAGGTTTGGCAGTTGGAACAAAGCGTTGCAAAAATCTGGCCTGCTGGTTGGAAAAAGGAATGACGTAACAGACGAAGAACTGTTTGAGAACTTGGCTGCAGTATGGACCACATTGGGTCGGCAGCCGTTGCTGCGAGACATCAGCAAGAGTGAATCAGTATCACTTTTTTCTGGTGGCACTTACGAAAAGCGCTTTGGTTCGTGGAATAAATCGCTGATAGCATTTGCTGAATTTATCAACGCCAACAAAGATGTGATTCACACACAGGAACCTTTGAAACCGAAATCGGGCGCCGTAATTCGTCGCACAAAGCGGGAAATCAATTGGCGCCTTCGAGCTAAAGTGCTCATTAAAGACTCGTGTATCTGCAAAATGTGTGGGGACAGCCCAGCAAAAAATCCAAACACGGTGTTGCACGTTGACCACATAATCGCATGGGCTAACGGCGGCGAGACGTTGGAAGAAAACCTTCAGACGCTTTGCGCCAAATGTAATATCGGTAAATCTGATAACGTGTTTTAATAAGGCGGCTGATGCCACCCCTTCGGGCTGCTCGTAAATATCTCGCAGCCGTCTTCGGTGATGCCGATGCTGTGTTCGAACTGCGCGCTTAGTGAACGGTCGCGCGTGACGGCCGTCCAGCCATCGTCGAGGACTTTACCTGCTGCCTTGCCGATGTTGATCATTGGCTCAATCGTGAAGATCATGCCGGGGCGCAGTTCTGGACCAGTGCCGGGGCGGCCGACATGGACGATTTCGGGGGCATCGTGGAATAATTGGCCAAGGCCATGGCCGCAGAAATCGCGAACGACGCCATAGCGGTGCTTTTCGGCGTGGGTCTGGATCGCGTGGCCAATGTCGCCGACGCGGTTGCCGGGCTTGGCGGCTTCGATACCGAGCATCAGGCATTCATAGGTCACATCGACCAAGCGTTTTGCTTTTACCGGCACGTCGCCGACGAGGAACATGCGGCTGGTGTCGCCGTGCCAGCCATTTAATTGCGGCGTGACGTCGATGTTGACGATGTCGCCGTCCTTTAGCTTCTTGTCCGATGGAATGCCGTGGCAAATGACATGGTTGATCGAAATGCAGCAGCTGTGCGTGTAACCGCGATAGCCCAAGGTCGCTGGCACCGCGCCACCGCGCATCGTCATCTCGCGGACGATATCATCGAGTTCCTCGGTGCTGACACCCGGCACCACATGCGGCACCAATGCATCGAGTATTTCGGCAGCAAGGCGGCCAGCCTTGCGCATGCCTTCAAAGCCTTCGGCTCCGTGCAATTTGATGACCCCGTCGCGGGCCTGCATCGCCTCTTCGGGCGTAACGCTTACATATTGTTCCATGCGGGCGATATAAGGTAATAATCCGCACTTTGCGAGGGGGTGAATTATGCTATCGCGTGCATATGACAGATTCCCGCATATATACCGCAGCGCTTGTAATCATCGGCGACGAAATTCTCTCTGGCCGAACACAGGACAAAAACGTTAGCCAGATTGCCCTTTGGCTCAATATTCAAGGCATTCGCTTGCGCGAAGTGCGTGTGGTCGCTGATGACATGGATGCCATTATTGAGGCGGTGAACCTCTTGCGCGCTCGCAATGACTATCTGTTTACCACCGGCGGTATTGGCCCGACGCATGATGACATTACGGTTGACGCGATTGCGGCAGCGCTCGGCGTCGATGTTGTTATTCATCCAGAGGCAAGCGCCGTCCTGCATGCTTATTATGAAACGCGTGGCGGCATTAACCCGGGCCGCCTGCGCATGGCGCGTGTGCCCGATGGCGCTGATCTTATTCCCAACAAGATGTCGGGCGCGCCCGGCATTCGCCATGGCAACATCTTCATCATGGCTGGCGTGCCGCATATCACCGCCGGAATGTTGGATGCCCTGACAGGTAGTTTGGAGGGCGGTGCGCCCTTGTTGTCACAACAAATCGGCTGCTGGGTGGCCGAAAGTGAAGTGGCCAAGTTGCTGGGTGATACCGAAAAGCATCATGAAGGTTGCCAGATCGGCAGCTACCCGTTTTTCCGCGAAGGCAAGGTCGGGGCGAACTTCGTTGTCCGCACAACCGACGCGGATAAACTTGCTGAATGCATCGAGGCGCTGAAACTTGGTTTGCGCGGTTTAGGCTATGATACCGTCGACGGTGGAATTTAAGCGCAGGTTGGTCAGCCCGTTCATGTGCAGTCAAGCCTTCGTTCCGTTATGAGGATTGTAATGCGCAAATTTACTCAATCGCTCGCTTTGGCAGCCCTGCTGCTGTCCACCTCTGCTTACGCACAAAATGTTGCGCCCGCTGCATCTGTCGCGGCAAAGGCGGCCAAAGTTCCGTGGCTGTATGAAGGCAGCGACGTACCGGTCGACGACAGCTGGACCTTTGGTGTGCTGCCCAATGGGCTGCGCTATGCGGTGAAGAAAAATGATGTGCCTGCGGGGCAGGTGTCCATTCGCGTGCGGATTGATGCGGGCGCGCTGCATGAAAATAACGACGAGCAGGGCTTCGCCCATCTGATTGAGCATCTGTCCTTCCGTGGATCGACCTTTGTTCCCGATGGTGAGGCTAAGCGCATTTGGCAAAGGTTTGGCGTCACCTTTGGCAGCGACAGCAATGCGCAAACAACCCCGACGCAGACGGTCTATAAGCTAGACCTGCCCAATGCGACGCCCGAGAAGCTGGACGAGTCGGTCAAAATCATTTCGGGCATGATCCGCAATCCGCGTATCTCTCCCAATGCTTTGAACGCCGAACGTGCCATCGTGCTTGCGGAGCTGCGCGAAAATAGCGGCGCGCAAATGGTCTATAGCGACGCCTTGCGTCAGCACGCGTTTCAGGGGCAGCGGTTGGCAAACCGGTCGACGATTGGTACGCCTGAAACATTGCAGGCGTCCGACGCCTTGCGCCTGAGTGCATTTCATGACCGTTGGTATCGGCCCGAAAACGCAGTTGTTGTCATGGCTGGCGATATGGAACCCGCGCAGCTCGCCAATTTGGTGCAGAAATATTTCAACGACTGGAGAGGGAAGGGCGCGCGCGCGCCTGAGCCTGCCTTTGGCGACCCAACGCCGCAGGGCACCCCGACGCGCGTGCTGATTGAGCCAACATTGCCCACCACCGTTAGCATTTCGTACCTGCGCCCTTGGCGGAAAGTTAACGATACGATTGCGTATAATGAGCAGTTATTGATTGATGCCCTTGCGCTTCAGATCATCAACCGCAGGCTTGAAGTGCAGGCGCGCAGTGGCGGCAATTATCTGTTCGCTGAAATCGCGCAGGAAGATATTTCGCGCACCGCGGACGCGACTTTGGTGTCGATCACCCCCGTTGGCGACAAATGGGAAGCGGCAACACGGGATGTCCGCGCCGTCATCGCCGATGCCATTGCCACGCCACCATCGGTTGCGGATATCGAGCGTGAGAAAACGCTTTTCGGAAATGCGTTGCGCACAATGCTCGACAGCTATCCGTTTGAAGCCGCCGCGAAGCAAGCGGACGATATCGTCAATGCCGTGGATATTCGGGAAACGGTGGCCGCGCCAAAAACCGTCGTTCAGGTCTATGAGGGCATGAAGGACAAATTCACGCCGCAGCGGCTGCTGGCGTCGACACAGAAGCTTTTCATTGCGGACGCGACACGGTTGATGCTGTCTTCACCCGCGCCGATAGCGGACGCAGACAATCGTGCGCTCGCTGCATTGAACGCCGTGGTATCGGCAAATACGACTGCGCGTTTATCCGAAAATACGCTTGGCTTTGCCGCGTTGCCGAAGCTTGGCGCGCCCGGCAAGTTGGTGAGCGAAGAGACAATCTCGCGCTTGCAGATGACCCGGCTTGAACTGTCCAATGGCGTGCGGGCATTGCTGTATCCCAACAAGGCCGAAAGCGGCCAGATTCGCGTGCTCGTCCGTTTTGGTCGCGGCTACCAAGCGGTTACCCCTGACAACGGCAGCTTGCTGTGGGCAGGGCCTATCGTCTTGCCGGAAAATGGCATTGGCAAGCTCAAGCGCACGGAAATTGACCAGATGGTCAATGGGCGGCGCATTGAACTCAACTTCTCCATTGATGATGATGCGTTCCAGTTTGGCGCAAATACGCGGCCTGATGACCTTGCGGATCAGTTGACTTTGATTGCGACAAAGATCGAGCATCCCGGTTGGGACCCCGCGCCTGTTGAACGGGCAAAGGCGCTCGCGACGTCTGGTTATGCGAGTTTCGAAATGTCTGCGACCTCCGTGTTGCAGCGTGATTTGGAATATTTGCTGCGCAACAATGATCCACGCTGGAAAGCCGCGGCACCAGTGGACGTTGCGAAAGTCGATGCCGCAAAGTTCGAAGCATATTGGAAGCCACTGATGGCGCAGGGACCCATTGAGGTTCTTCTCTTTGGCGACTTTTACAAGGCCGCGGCGGTTGCTGCGTTGGAAAAAAGCTTTGGTGCTTTGTCGCCGCGCGTGCCTATGCCCGTCGCGGCAGCGGCGCGCGATGTCCGTTTCCCAGCGCCGACCGCGACCCCCATAAGGCTGACCCATCGCGGCGCGCGTGATCAGGCCGCAGCGGTGATCGCATGGCCCACTGGCGGCGGAATTGCTGGCATCAGCGAAGGACGGCAGCTGGAAACTCTAGCCGCCATTTTCCGTGACCGGTTGTTTGAAAAGTTCCGTGCGGAGCAGGCCGCGAGCTACAGCCCCGACATGGCGGCCAATTGGCCAGTTGATTTCAACAGCGGTGGATATTTGATGGCCTACACGCAGGTCAAGACAACCGACGTGGACCGTTTTTTTGCATTTGCGGATTCGGTTGCGGTGGATTTGATCGCTAATCCGGTAAGCGCCGATGAACTGCAGCGTGCGGTTGAGCCGACCAAGCAAGCGATTGAGCGCGCGGCGTCAGGCAACACATTTTGGCTCAACCAGCTCAAGGGGTCGACATATGATCCTGAACGCTTCGCGGCATTGGGGACACTTTACAGTGATTATAACAGCGTTACGCCCGAGATCTTACAAGCACTGGCAAAGCGCTATTTCGTCAAGGAAAAGGCGTGGAAACTTGTGGTCGCGCCTCAATCGGCGAATGTGCCTACCGCCGGATCGCGCTAATCAACCTTCCGGAAAGCGTTCAAACACAGCTAATTTATGCGCATCTGCCATCCAGTCGATACGTTCTGCTGTTTGGATATGGCATTGAATGGGAAAAACCGACGGGTCGTCGAGCGTCGCCGACTGGATGTCTACAATGCCCGGTAACATTTCCGCGTTCCGATAGGCTATTCCAGTCCCGCAGCGCGGACAGAAACTGCGCATCGCCGTGCCGGATGAGTTGAACGTGGTTGGCTCGCCTTGCAACAACGCAAAGGCATCTTCATCAAATGCTGCCCACGCAACTGCGGGCGCGCCAGCGCTTTTGCGGCATCCATTACAATGGCACATGGCCACATGCTTCGGTGATCCGCTGACTTCATACCGAACGGCGCCGCATTGGCACCCACCTTGATGTGACATGGAACGACTCCGTTTAGGAGCCAGCATCATATCAAAGCATGTTAAACGTCAAAGGACATATTTGGAGAGGTCGGTATCCTTGGCGATGCCGGAAAGCTGCTTGTGCACATAGTCCGCGTCGATCAGTATTACGTCACCCTTGCGGTCTTCCGCATCGAAGCTGATATCTTCCAGCAGCTTTTCCATAACCGTTTGCAGCCGCCGTGCACCGATATTTTCAACGGTTGAATTCACGTCCACCGCAATGCGCGCGATGGCATCAATCGCATCGTCGCTAAATTCAAGCGTGACCTCTTCAGTCGCCAGTAACGCAGTATATTGCTGTGGCAAATTGGCGCGGGTTTCCGATAGGATACGGACGAAGTCGGCATGTTCCAATGCGCGCAATTCAACACGGATGGGCAGACGACCCTGCAATTCAGGCAGCATGTCGCTAGGCTTTGAAACGTGGAATGCGCCTGATGCGATGAACAGCACATGGTCGGTTTTCATGGGGCCATATTTGGTCGCCACTGTCGTGCCTTCGATCAGCGGCAGCAGGTCGCGCTGGACGCCTTCACGGCTGACTGAACCACCGCGCACGTCCGACACGGCGATCTTGTCGATTTCGTCGAGAAAGACGATGCCATTGGCTTCCGCGTCCGCCAAAGCTGCGCGGTTGACGTCGTCTTGGTCTAGGCGCTTTTCGGACTCTTCCTCGACCAGCTTGGTCCACGCGTCGGGGATCTTCATTTTGCGGCGTTTCAGATTGTCTTTGCCAAAGGCTTTGCCCATCATCTCGCCAAGGTTGATCATGCTGACATTGCCGCCCATGCCGGGAATTTCCATCGGCGTGGTCGGGCTGTCCGACACTTCAATCTCGATTTCGACATCGTCCATGTGGCGATCACGAATGCGCTGGCGAAATGCTTCGCGCGTGGCTTCGCTTGCGGTATCACCCGCCAACGGCTTCAGGATCCGTTCCATCGCTGCGGCTTCGGCGGCCTCACGCACATGTTCACGGCGGCGTTCTTTCTCAAGACGAACAGCCTCTTCAGCCAAGTCACGGGCGATCTGCTCAACGTCGCGACCGACATAGCCAACTTCGGTGAACTTGGTCGCTTCGACTTTGATAAACGGCGCATCCGCAAGTTTGGCGAGGCGGCGCGAAATCTCGGTCTTGCCGCAACCCGTGGGGCCAATCATCAGTATGTTTTTGGGCGTCACTTCATCGCGCAAATCCGCGCCGAGACGCTGGCGGCGCCAGCGATTACGCAGCGCAACCGCGACCGCACGTTTCGCGTCGGCCTGGCCAATAATATGTTCGTCAAGAGCAGCCACAATGGCTTTAGGTGTCAGAGCGTTTTTCATTACTGCCTAGATGGGAAGTTGCTGGTGTCGTTCAAGTCACGGGCGGGTTATGCAGCGCTATCCAACGTCTCAATGGTCAGTTGATCGTTGGTGTACACGCAGATTTCAGCGGCGATTTTCATGGCGTGACGCGCCATTTTATCGGCATCTGCCTCATAATCGGCAAGTGCACGTGCTGCGGATAACGCGTAATTGCCGCCAGACCCAATCGCCGCGATGCCATCATTGGGCTCAAGCACATCGCCATTGCCCGTGAGGATCAATGTCACCTCTTTGTCAGCGACAATCATCATCGCTTCCAAATTGCGCAGATATTTATCGGTGCGCCAATCTTTGGCCAATTCCACCGCAGCGCGCATCAATTGGCCGCGATGCTGCTCCAATTTGCGCTCAAGCCGCTCGAACAGCGTAAATGCATCGGCGGTTGCGCCGGCAAAGCCACCAATGACGGATCCGTCATGCAGCTGACGGACCTTCTTGGCATTGGGCTTCATGACCGTTTGGCCCATGGAGACTTGGCCATCACCAGCGATGACGACTTTGCCGTTTTTGCGCACAGACAATATGGTGGTGCCGTACCAAGTGGACGGATTTCCGTGAGAGTGATTTTCCATATTTTGGATATGGGTCGATTGACGCCAAAGCGCAAGAGAGCGCTTAGGCGCTTTGAATATCTGTCAGGCGGCGTTCCCATGCGAGCGCGTGTTGGACGATTTGGTCCAGATTGTCGTAGCGCGGTTCCCAACCAAAGCGATCCTTGATCGCGCTGTTATCAGAAATCAGCGAGTCGGGATCTCCGGCGCGCCGACCTTCCATTTTGCGGTCCAATTTCTTGTTGGTCACGCGGTCTACAGCATCAAGGACCTGCATCACCGAATAGCCATGGCCGTATCCGCAATTGAGCGTGTGGCTCCGTTCGGGGTCGGCGATAAGTGCTTCAAGCGCGATGACGTGCGCCGCAGCAAGGTCGCTGACATGGATATAATCGCGTACGCCCGTCCCGTCTTCGGTCGCATAGTCGGTGCCGAAAACGCTCACGCTTTCCCGCTTACCAAGGGCAGCCTCAACCGCGATTTTCAGCAAATGTGTCGCGCCGACAGTGGACTGACCCGTGCGCGCAAGTGGATCTGCACCCGCGACGTTAAAGTAACGCAGCGCGCAATAGTTGAAATCATGCGCCGCCGCGACATCACGCAACATCATTTCAGTCATCAATTTCGACGTTCCATACGGATTGATGGGCTGTGTCGGCATATCTTCCCGCACCGGGCTGGTTTCAGGAATGCCATATGTTGCCGCGGTCGACGAAAAAATCATGTGTTTGACGCCGGATGAAACGGCCGTCTCAATCAAACTGCGGCTTTTGGCAGTGTTGTTATTGTAATATTTGAGCGGGTTCTCAACAGATTCCGGCACAACCACCGAGCCCGCAAAGTGCATGATCGCGTCGATATGTTCATCGCGAATGATGCTTTCGACCAAACCGGAATCGCTGATGTCACCATGGAAGAATCCGGCCTCTTCAGCCACGGCCCAACGGAAGCCCGTTACCAGATTATCGATAACAATAGGGCGATGACCGGCGTCAATCAAAGCGAGCACGGCGTGGCTGCCAATATATCCGGCGCCACCAGTTACCAAGACGTTGAGCTTTTGTCCCATGATAGCATTCCCGTTATTGTCATTGCCCTATCGGGCTGAGTTCGTTCTGGTTAACGTTTGGAATCAAAAAAAAGGCGACCCGAAAGCCGCCTTTTTTCGAAATTTATGTCCTGAAGAAATCAGGGGCTGGTTGGCGCGTTGTCGTCGTTGCCAGCTGCGATAACGATACCGCCGATGACAGCAACAGCAGCCAGAACAGCAACGATAACGCCGCTTCCGCCACCGAGCTTGTTTTCTTCCTTAGTGTTCGCGCCAACGCGCTTTACCTTGGAAGCGCCAACTGCCTTTGCAGCAGGCGAAAGTGATTGTGCCATTACAGGCGCGCTTACGAGCGAAGCGGCCGCGATAGCAGCGAGAGATAACTTACCGAAACGCATTATTGTGCTCCTTTTTTGTGAAGTGCATTGCACTCCGGTCGGACATCTACACAATCTAGTTGAATTTTCAAGCTTTGAATTGTGGCATTCTCTGATTTGTCTCTATTTTTCGGACTGTTGCATTTTTCCTACAATACTGCGAACCCATTACTATGGTTATGTTTCTTCCACGCAATGTTACATTTGTTTACGATAATGGCGGTATCCCTTGCGCATAGCGATCCACCAGATGACGAGCTGTGTTTTACCAGCGACGAACGTATCCGACATGATCGGCGCTATCGAAGCGGCGGCGGATGAAGGAGCGGCAATGTATTTTGCTCCTGAAATGTCAACAATTGTAAACAGGCGGCGAGATGAAGCGCGTTTGCACATATCGACTGAGGCGCAGACCGAATCGATTGGCCGAATCGCTGACGTCGCATCGCGGAAAAAGATATGGGTGCATGTGGGATCCGTTCCCGTGCAGCATGAAAGTGGCGCGCAGTTAGCTAACCGTAGCATCGTCATTTCTGCTACTGGCGAAATTATCGCGCGGTATGACAAAATCCATTTGTTTGATGTCGATTTGAAATCTGGCGAAAGTTGGCGTGAGTCTTCGGCTTATGTCGGAGGGGAAAATCCCGTCATCGTGGACACGCCATTGGGACGAATGGGGTTAGCGGTTTGCTACGATATGCGTTTTCCGGACTTATTCAGCGCTTACGCGAAAGCGGGCGTCGATATCATCACACTGCCGTCGGCCTTTACTGTGCCGACCGGCGCGGCGCACTGGCACACATTGCTGCGTGCACGGGCGATTGAAAGCGAATGTTTCGTTATCGCTGCGGCACAATGTGGGGTGCATGAAGATGGTCGTGAGACGTACGGCCATTCACTTGTCGTTGATCCTTGGGGAGAGGTTATCCTTGATATGGGAAGTACGCCCGGGCTCGCTTTTGTTGATTTGAATCTCGATAAGATCGCGGAAGTTCGGCAGCAAATTCCCGTGCATCAAAACCGCCGGGTAATCGCCGAACCCCGATTTTATGAGTAGAACGATCGCGAGCATTTTGGGATGAGCAGCTTTACCTTGGCGAATTGGCAAGACCATTTTTGGGCAGGTTTGTCCGCAGCGTCGGCATTGCTGGTGGTGATTAGCAGTATTGCGGACCAGCGGCGCTATAAACGCATAAAACTTGACCAAGTCGGTATAATGCCCTGGACCGGAATTACAGTATTTTGTGTGCTGATTACTGTATTGGCAGCAGCGTTGGCGATTAAAGGGCTTTAGGTCCTGACCCTAGCCGAGGCACGCCTCAAGGAATGGCTGGTCAAATCCGAACTGCCGTGCCTTTTCCAGCGTATAGGGACGAACGCCTCCAGCGACCCACTCGCCATGGATTTTACCGTCGGCATCTTCGTCGCGATATTCAAATTTGAACAGATCCTGCGTAACGATGACGTCCCCTTCCATCCCGATGACTTCCGTAATCTGGGTGGTGCGACGTGAACCATCACGCAAACGCTTTACCTGAACGATAAGGTCGACCGATTCCGCAATTTGCCGCGAAATGGCTTCCTTGGGTATTTTGATATCGCCCATCATGATCATATTTTCCATACGACCCAAGCACTCACGCGGGTTGTTGGCGTGGAGCGTGCACATGGATCCATCATGACCGGTGTTCATTGCGGCGAGGAGGTCGAAACACTCCGCGCCACGAATTTCGCCCAAGATGATCCGGTCAGGGCGCATACGCAGTGCGTTCTTCACAAGATCGCCGATGGTGATCGCGCCATCGCCTTCCAAGTTCGGCGGGCGCGTTTCAAGCGGGAGCCAATGCGGCTGTTGAAGCCGAAGTTCGGCAGCATCTTCAATCGTCAAAACGCGCTCGCCGGGGTCAATCATTTTGGACAAAGCGTTCAGCATTGTCGTTTTACCCGAACCCGTACCGCCGGAAATGACGATATTCATCCGGCTGGCCCCAGCAATCTTCAATGCCGTTGCCATAGGTTCGCTCATCGAACCAAAGCCTTTCAACATGTCGATTGTGATTGGCTTTTCGGAAAATTTACGAATGGAAATGGCTGTGCCGCGCAGTGATAGCGGGGGAACAATGACGTTCACGCGGCTACCGTCTTTCAGTCGGGCGTCAGCCAAAGGCGTGGTTTGGTCGACGCGGCGACCGACTTGGTTCACGATGCGCTGCGCGATTTGGAACAAATGCTCTTCATCACGAAACTGGATCGGCGCAATCTGTAGCTTTCCCTTTTTTTCGATATAGGTCTGCAACGGGCCATTGACCATGATATCGGTAATGTCCGGATCGCTCAGCAACTCTTCAAGCGGACCAAAGCCGAGCAGTTCGTCGACGAGTACTTTTTCCAAAGCAAATTGTTCGCGGCGGTTCAGCGTCAGCTTGAGTTCCGCCAGCACTTCAAGAATGATCGGACGGAACTCTTCAGTCAGCTCTTCTTTATTTAGCGATGCCGCCGCTTCGGGGTCCACACGCTCCAAAAGACGCGGGAGAACCTGTTCTTTGATTTTGTGTACCGACGCTTCAAAGCCTTGGGGGCCTTCATCGACAGGTGCCGTGTTGTTTGCGCGGTCTGACAAGCGCGACATCGCTTCCTGCATGGCGGTCTGTGGACCGTTGTTGCTGCCGCCGGGTAAGTTTACCGATTCAATGGGTGGAAATTGTTCGCCACCGCCCGTCGTTTGCGGGTGTTCTGGCTGTTGCGCAATCGCGGGGCCACCGCCGGTCATGGGGCGCGCCACGCCAAATGATGAGCGCCCTACAGACAAGCCTGGTTTCTTCCCAAATGCGCTCACGCTATCCCGCTCCGATATTCTATGGACTAAGGGTTTCGCGCTACCGACAAATGGTGAATAAATCGGTAATGGCCGATATGCGTTGCTCTGCCCGACGAAGATTTCTGCCGCTTTCCATTCCCGGAAAACACTTTTAAGAGAACGCGGTAATCGAGGGAAATCCAGTGCATGCATCGTCGGCCCGTTCGGGTCTTTTATATGCCGTTTGCGGCTTCGCTCTTTTGTCATTGGGCGATGCGGTCATCAAATCGATTGCCGGTGCCTGGCCCGGTACTGCTGTGGCGGCGTTGCGCTATTCGATCGGTGCGGTAGGCTTGGGGACATTGCTGTACCTCAAGGAAGGCAGGCAGGGATTTGCTTTGCCCATGCCCAAAGTTCAGATCCTGCGCGGATTTGCAGTGGCCATGGCAACCATCTGTTTCTTTTTGTCGATCTTCGTCATGCCCTTGGCTGAGGCTACGGCAATTGGTTTTACAAGCCCGATGATCACCGCGGTCTTGAGTGCCATTTTTCTGAACGAACGGACGAATGCGACCAAATGGACGGCCACATTTATTGCGTTTGGCGGCGTTCTTCTCATCATGCGGCCCAATGTTGCCGAACTGGGCTGGGTTGCTTTGTTGCCGCTTGCTGCGGCCATGTCGATGGCGTTTTTGATGATTGGTAATCGCGCCGTCGCTGGGGCAGGGACACCAATTTTGATGCAATTTCTGGTCGCGTCGCTTGCGGTGCCATTCATCCTGACCGCAGCGGTTTTAGGGCATTTTTCGGGCATTCCGACATTGCATATAGGTATGCCGGACTGGACCATCGTGGCGCGCTGTGCCGTCGTTGCGGTCACCGCTAGCTTTGCGCACTGGTTGATTTTTATGGCGACGACCCGCGCGTCGGCGGCGGACATCGCGCCGATGACATATGTCCAATTGTTGATGGCACTCGCGCTTGGCATATTGGTTTTTGGCGATTGGCCAGACATGACATCGCTTGCCGGGTCCGCGATCATTATCGCCAGCGGCCTTCTTTTGTGGCGCAAGTCGCGCGCATAGTTCCACCGCGATCGCCTGTAATATGCGTAGCGACACGTCCGCTGCAAATTAGGAAAAGACTTGGTCAAAACGGGCTGCTATCGCTCGGCCATGTCAGACCAAAAGCATCTCTATCTCGTCGATGGCTCCGCCTATATTTTCCGGGCCTATCACCGGCTGCCCCCGCTCACCAACAAACATGGCGAGCCGGTCGGTGCGGTATATGGTTATACGACCATGCTATGGAAGCTGGCGGACGACCTCAACCAAGCGGATGGTCCAACGCATATGGCTGTGGTCCTCGATAAATCGAGCCAGTCATTCCGCAACCGTATCTATGACCAATATAAGGCGCATAGGCCCGACCCGCCTGAGGATTTAAGGCCACAATTCCCGATGATCCGGGATGCGACGCGTGCGTTTTCTTTGCCGTTAGTCGAAGAGGATGATGTCGAGGCCGATGACATGATCGCAAGCTATGCGCGCGCCGCTTGCGCCGCCGGCTGGCATGTGACCATCGTCAGCAGCGACAAGGATCTGATGCAGTTGGTGGAACCGTGCATCGACATGTTCGACACGATGAAAAACGAACGCATCCGCGCCGAGGAAGTATACGAAAAATTTGGTGTCGAGCCCGACCGGGTTGGCGATGTGCTGGCGCTGATGGGCGATAGCGTCGACAATGTGCCGGGCGTCCCCGGTGTCGGGCCAAAGACCGCGACCAAGCTTATTCAGGAATTTGGTGATCTCGAAAGCGTCTTGGCCGCTGCACCTTCCATGAAGCCGTCCAAAATGCGCGATAATTTGATTGAGCATGCGGAAAAAGCGCGCCTGTCGAAAGTGCTGGTGACTTTGAAAGAAGATTGCCCGCTGCCCATCGCGATTGAAGACATGACGTTGGGGACGATTCCCGAAGAGCCACTCGCCGCATTTTTGGAGCATCACGGGTTCAACTCGCTTTTGAAGCGTATCGGGCACGTCGCGAATACCGCTGCTGCCAATAAGGCGATTGCCGGCAACCCTAAGGCAGCGAGCAAACCCGATGGCCCCGTATCCGCGCCCACAGCGGGGACAGCCGCTTTGCCGCCCGCCATGCCCAAAATTGATGTGTCGACATATGAATGCGTCACGGATGTCGCTCGGCTGGACCATTGGATTTCCCGCGCCCGTGAAACGGGAACTTTGGGTTTCGACACCGAAACAGACAGCTTGCAAGCGGCGAGCGCCAATCTTGTGGGCTTCAGCCTGGCGGTCGCACCGGGGGAGGCATGTTATGTCCCGTTGGCACATGGCGGTACAGATATGTTCGCGGAAAAGCCGGTTCAGATAGCATTGGACGTTGCGTTGCAACGGTTGCGCCCACTGCTCAGCGATCCAAGCGTGCTGAAAATTGGCCAAAATCTGAAATATGACATGTCGGTATTGGCGCGACATGATGTGCACGTAACGCCCTATGATGACACGATGGTCATGAGCTTTGCCTTGGATGCGGGTCGTCAACTGCATGGCATGGATGAGCTCGCCAAAACGCATTTGGGGCATGAATGCATCTCTTATAAAAGCGTCACGGGAACGGGCAAAAGCCAGATTGGGTTTGCCGCCGTCCCGCTGTCTGATGCGACTTGTTATGCGGCGGAAGATGCTGATGTAACCCTGCGGTTGTGGCACCACCTAAAGTTACGGATGAGCCCTGAAAAGGCGACCAGCGTCTATGAACTGGTGGATCGCCCGCTCGTGCCTGTCCTGTCGCAGATGGAATGCTTAGGCATTAAAGTCGACCGGGCGGTGCTGGCGCGATTATCATCCGAGTTCGCCGCGCAAATGGAGCTGCTCGAAAAGGAAATTCATGGCCTTGCCGGACAGCCGTTTACCATCGGCAGCCCACAGCAGCTTGGCGAAATCCTGTTTGGAAAAATGGGATATAAGGGCGGTAAAAAGGGCAAGTCGGGGCAATATTCGACTGATGTAACTGTGCTGGAGGATCTGGCGGGGCAGGGCATCGATATCGCACGCAAGGTTCTTGATTGGCGGCAATTGGCGAAGCTGAAATCAACCTATACCGACAGCCTGCAGCAGCAGATTGACCCGAAAACCGGCCGTGTGCACACAAGCTACAGCCTTGTTGGCGCGCAAACCGGGCGGCTGTCATCGACCGATCCGAACTTGCAGAATATCCCCATTCGTACCGAAACCGGTCGCCAGATCCGGGATGCGTTTGTCGCCGAACCCGGCAATGTGATCCTGTCCGCCGACTATAGCCAGATCGAGCTTCGGCTTGCCGCGCATTTTGCGGATGTGGAGCCGTTGCGCGATGCCTTTGAAAAGGGCGAAGACATTCATGCGCGCACGGCATTGGAACTGTTCGGCGAAGTAAACCGCGACACACGCGGCCGTGCCAAGACCATCAACTTTTCGATCCTGTACGGCATTTCCCGCTGGGGTCTTTCAAAGCGTTTGGAATCCACCGCCGACGAAGCGCAGGCGCTTATCGACGCCTATTTCCAACGTTTCCCCGGCATTTCGAACTATATTCAGGAAACCATGGCCACAGTTCGTGAATGCGGCCATTCGACGACCTTGTTCGGACGGAAAACATGGTTTCCGCGCATCACATCCCCCAATCAGGCAGAACGGCAGGGCAGTGAGCGCGCTGCCATCAACGCACCGATTCAGGGGACAAGCGCGGACATCATCAAACGCGCGATGGTGCAAATGGGACCGGCGTTGAAAGCCGCTGGCTTAGGCCATGTGAAGATGCTGCTTCAGGTGCATGACGAACTCGTATTTGAACTGCCCGAGGCGGATGTCGCCGCGGCAAGCGACGTCATCCGCGCGATCATGGCAGGCGCGGCCGAACCTTTGGTAAAGCTCACCGTCCCACTCAGTATCGAAATCGGGACAGGGCCAAGCTGGGGCGCCGCGCACTGATAAGGTGTGAAGTTTAAGGCTTAGCCTTCGTCTTCCTCTTCTTCGAACATAAGAGCGACGTCCGCGTTTGCCGACAGCCGGACAGTGCCGTCTTCAACCATGGCGACCAGTCCGCCATCGATATAATGATGGTGCCCTTTATGGCTGCCCTGGCCTGAGTCCTTCTTTGTCAGCTTGATGCGGTTGCCATCAATGCCGTCGACAGTGCCGACATGGACGCCATCGGCCCCGATAACTTCGGCATGTTCTTTGATCTGCGATAGGTCGGCCATGCGTAACTCCTTATGATTGAGCTAAGCTAACGCGCGAAAACAGTTTTGGGTTCCTGTTGCACGCGACTGGCATCATTCCGGCACGAACAGAGATTCAATCAGCGTCCGCCGGACGAAAAGGCGGTGACACCAGCGAAGGGGTGGACGTTCAGGCCCGTTCAGCCGCGATTGCGGGTTTGCACATATGTACCGAGCAGACGGACCGAGTTGCAATGAAAGCGCAGCTCATCCAGCGCGCGGTCAACCGCTGGGTCACCCGGTGCGCCTTCGATATCCGCAAAAAATTCCGTTGCGGCAAAGCTTGCGCCGTTTTGATAGCTTTCCAGCTTCGTCATATTGACGCCATTGGTCGCGAACCCGCCCATCGCCTTGTATAACGCTGCAGGGACGTTCTTCACTTCAAAGATGAGCGTTGTCATCAACGTGCCAGTGAGGCTGCTGCGGTCGGCAGGATCGCGTGAAAGGACAACAAACCGGGTTGTATTACTGTCATCGTCTTGCACGCCAGCATTGACCGCGACCAATCCATATAATTCCGCAGCACCGGGTGGTGCGATTGCCGCCGCGGATGGATCGTCATTGGCGGCAACAAATGCCGCTGCGGCAGCTGTGTCCGCGTAAGCTATTGGGATGATGCCTTTGGACCGCAGGAAATGCCGACATTGGCCGAGCGCTTGCGGGTGGCTCATCGCTGTTTTGAGAACCGTGTCGGCTGACTTCGCCATCAACCAATAGTGAATTAAAAGAAAGTGTTCAGCTACGATACTAAGTCCAGATTCGGGCAGCAGAAAATGGATGTCGGCAATGCGCCCATGCAGCGAATTTTCGATTGGAATAATGGCGCGCGCCGCTGTGCCGTCCTTGACGGCATCAATCGCATCTTCGAACGAAAAACAGGGAAGGGGCAAGCAGTCGGGGTCGAATTCCAATGCAGCTACATGAGAGTTCGCTCCGGGCGCGCCCTGAAATGCAATTGCTTTCGAAGGAGATTTTTTTGCAGCGATGGTCATGTCTTTGACCATTGCCAGTGCGGGTGCGGGATAACTGTCCATAGACGCGAGGCTGTAGGATAGCGAAACTTATCCGGCAAGTCTGGAATTGGACACTTGCACGGCCTTACTGACACTATTAGAGGGGCTTGAGAATCCGGCTGTCAGACCGACGCCGGCTTAAAACCGCATTTCAGGGCTGATAACCAATGGATGATCGTAGTAACACAATTGCAGGCTGGGTTTTGGCAGGCGGCATCGTCGCGCTCGGACTAAGCATCGTATCGGGCATGTACTTCCACGGTGAAGCGCCTGAAAAAGAAGGTTTTGCAGTTGCAGCGGAAGCTGGCGGTGAAGCTGGTGGTGCTGCGGCTGTGCCGATTGCAACATTGCTGGCCACTGCGGATGTTGCAAAGGGCGAAGCGGTTTTCAAAAAATGCGCAGCTTGCCACACCATTGCGCAAGGCGGACCAAATGGAATTGGCCCAAATCTTTGGGCTGCGATGGGTAAACCGCATGGCCATGTTGCAGGCTTTTCCTATTCGGATGCGCTGAAAAGCGTTCCCGGCAACTGGGACTTTGAAGGCATGGACAAGTGGCTTGCCAACCCTAAGAAATATGCGCCGGGCACGAAGATGACTTTTGCTGGCTTGGGTAACCCCGAAGAACGCGCAAATTTGATCGCGTATCTCAATTCGCAGGGTTCAAACCTGCCGTTGCCAGCGCCACCAGCAGCCGATGCCGCAGCACCTGCGGCTGATGCAGCAACCGGTGAAGCAGCTGCTGCGCCAGCGGCTGATGCCGCAGCGCCAGCGGCACCTGCTGCAAAATAATTATATCAAATCAGTTTGAGACTTCGTAGAAATCGCAGATAGCATTCCATGCTTCTTCTGCGGTTTCTACAAACTGGAAGAGTTCCAGATCACGTGGGCTGATGACGCCCTCGAGCATTAGCTCCTCAAAATTCACAACACGATTCCAGAATGCGCGACCAAATAGCAGGATCGGCATCTTTTTGATCTTGCCGGTTTGGACAAGCGTGAGCAGCTCGAAGAATTCGTCGAACGTTCCAAAGCCACCGGGGAACACCGCAACGGCACGTGCGCGCAGCAAGAAGTGCATTTTGCGCAACGCGAAATAGTGGAACTGGAAACTCAATCGCGGCGTCACAAACAGATTTGGCGCCTGTTCATGCGGCAGCACGATATTTAGGCCAACGGATTCCGCGCCTACGTCATGCGCGCCGCGGTTGGCGGCCTCCATGATGGATGGGCCACCGCCCGAACATACCACGAAGTGGCGTCGACCTTCTTCGTCCGTCACATTGGCCTGTCCCGCCAGCTGCGCAAGATGGCGGGATTCGTCATAGAAACGCGCCTTTTCCTTCATGCGCTCGGCGATGATTTTCGACCGCTCATCGGTTGCCGCCGCAATCAAGGCATCTGCGGCGTCGGGTTCGGGAATGCGCGCAGAACCGTAGATCACCAACATGGACCCGATGTTAGCCTCGTCCAGCAACATTTCGGTTTTGAGCAGTTCCAGCTGGAAACGGACGGGGCGCAAATCTTCACGCAACAGGAAGTCGGTGTCCTGAAATGCGAGCCGGTATGACTTGCTTTGCGTTTGCGGGGTGGAGAGTTGCTGTTCAGCAAAGTCGGCTTCTTGTTGTGCCTTGTAGAAGCGGCGATCGTTAATTTTTGTGTCTGTCATTACCCTGCATATAGGGTGCACGTGGGTGTTCTGCCACCCCTCATCGGCAAAAGCCCCTCATCGACAAAAAGATGTACCGTTGCGCATCGATCTGGCCATGTCCAAATGGAAATGGTTGGCATGCGCAGCGTTATAATCGGGGCCAAGCACGGTGCCGAAGCGTTTACACGCTGACTGGTGCAGGCGTCGCAGGAAAGCGCGTTCTTCGCTTGATCCGTTCCAGCCTGTGAGCACGGACACGCGGCGGCCGTCACGCAAAACGAACGCCGAGACATCGACGGCATTGGCAAAGGCATGTTCGGATAATTTGCCCGAACGCATCCCATAGATGTTCCGGCAATTGAATGTGCCCATTGTTTCGATGCGGACGACCTCAGCGCCCAAATACTGCTTGGCCGCGGGACGAACGGCGTAGCGTGCCCAATCGGTAAAGTTGGCGGCCAGCGGGCACGTCATCGCACCCAAATTGGTGGCCGGCGTGCCAAAATCCATGAGCTTGACCGTGTCGATCGTGCGACACCCGCCGTCGAAACTTTTGTTGGGTAAACCGGCAAAACGGACTGACTTTTCTTTCAAACTTGCCATGCACTGTCGCGCATTTTCCGTTGTGGCGTTTGCACCCGTGCGTGTCGTTTTCGGGGCCTCACGCGCGCTGCAAGACGCCAACAACAGCGCGCTCGCGACAAGCAGAATTCTTGGAGCAGTGACCACGGCCATGTAAGATGTAATAGCGAAATCTCAGCGGTGTGCAGCCCCAAATCGACCAAATGGAAGTCGTATGGCGGCAAAGGCGTGGATATTGATTCAATTTCCGCGTTGCGCACAGTGGCTGGCGCGATTATCGCGAATGCATGTTGCGAATCATTCTTAATAAGAAGCCGGTGTTTTGGATATTGCTGTCTTTGCCAGCGATATTGATGATGCGCAGCTTCTATGCGGGTGACCGCATCGCGATGGATATGCTGCATCCAACAGGGGAATGGTCCGCGCGTTTTATGATTGTCGCGATGGTTTTAAGTCCGTTGTTGTCATTGCTGGGGCCACGCCCGTGGCTCAGCTGGTTGATCCAGCGCCGCCGTGCGCTGGGTGTCGCGGCGTTCGCTTATGCGGTGCTGCATCTGGCTTTCTACCTCATCGATATGGGCAATATTGACGACATCATTGCCGAGTTTCTGGCGCTGGGTATCTGGACGGGATGGGCGGCCATGCTGTTATTTGTCCCGCTCGCGCTGACTAGTAATGATGCATCGATGCGCGCGCTGAAAGCGGGATGGAAGCGGCTGCAACGCCTTGTATATCCCGCTGCAGTGCTTGTTCTGGTACACTGGATATTCATCCACAACAATCTAGGCCCAGCGCTCGTTCACTTCGCCCCATTGGCCTTGCTCGTGGCGGCCCGCTTTTTTCTCCCCCGTAAATCTGCATTTAAAGGAGCATGAATATGCGTTTATTGACCTCACTTTCACTGGCCGCAGCGACCGCAATTGCTTTCGCATCGGTACCGGCGTCGGCAACCGGCGTTATCACCTGCAAGGCAGGACCGGTTTCGGGTTGGAAAAGCCAACAGGCACTTACCGATAAGCTTACCAAAGAAGGCTGGACCGTCCGCAAGGCAAAGGTCGATGGTGGTTGTTATGAAGTGTACGGCACAACGCCAGAAGGCGACCGTGTTGAAGCCTATTTTCATCCTGTAACGCTCGAGAAACTATACGTCGGTCGCCGCGGTGAAGTATTGTTTCGTAAGGCCGGTTACTGATCACATTTTGCGTTAGTCATTGACAAAGCCGGGGCTGCGCTTAAACGCGGCTCCGGGCCACGCGGTCCCAACGCCGCGCTGCTCTCTGCAAGGAGAAGCTTACATGACTATAGTACCCCCCGCCGTTAAACCGGCGCGTCCATATTTTTCATCCGGCCCCTGTGCGAAACCGCCAGGCTGGAGTCCCGAAAAACTTCAAACTGAATCGCTTGGCCGTTCGCATCGTGCGAAAATCGGCAAATCGCGCCTTCAACTGGCGATCGATCTGATGCGCGAAGTGCTTCAGGTCCCTGACACGCATCGCATTGGCATTGTCCCCGGTTCGGATACCGGCGCAATCGAAATGGCGATGTGGACCATGCTTGGCGCACGCCCGGTCACAATGATGGCGTGGGAAAGCTTTGGTGAGGGCTGGGTCACAGACGTCAACAAGCAGCTCAAGTTGAATGCGACCGTCATGAACGCGCCCTATGGCGAAATTCCTGACCTGAGCGCGGTAGATTTTTCCAACGACGTGGTTTTTACATGGAACGGCACCACTTCAGGTGCGCGCGTTCCAAATGGTGACTGGATTGCCGACGACCGTGAAGGGCTGACCTTCAACGATGCGACGTCGGCGGTGTTTGCCTATGATATGCCATGGGACAAGCTGGATGTCACAACGTTCAGCTGGCAAAAAGTGCTCGGTGGAGAGGGTGCGCATGGCGTACTCATTCTCGGACCGCGCGCTGTTGAACGGCTTGAAAATTACACCCCTGATTGGCCGCTTCCAAAAGTTTTCCGCTTGATGTCGAAAGGCGCACTCGCCGAAGGCATCTTCAAGGGCGAGACGATTAACACGCCATCGATGCTTGCGGTGGAAGATGTGATCTTCGCGCTTGAATGGGCGAAAGCCGTTGGCGGTTTGCAGGGCCTTATGGGCCGCAGCAACGCCAATGCTGCTGCGCTCGCAAAAATCGTTGAGGCACGTGACTATCTCGGTTTTCTTGCCGCTGACCCTGCTATTCGGTCCACGACGTCGGTGTGCCTGACCGTTGAGGGTGCAGACGAAGCCATGATTAAAAAAATGGCGTCACTGCTTGAGGCGGAAAATGCGGCTTATGACATCGCCGGATATCGCGATGCCCCTGCGGGCCTTCGTATTTGGTGCGGCGCCACTGTCGATACCGCAGATATTGAAGCGCTCGGCCCTTGGCTCGATTGGGCATACGAGAAAGCCAAAGCTTAAATCCCACCCGAGCCATTCCCGCGCATGCGGGAATCCGTGAACGCACATGTCCGCGCAAGCCGACATTTCAGTCCATCGATCCCCGATCAGTCGGGGATGACGACAAAAGACATATAGGAATTTCAAAATGACCAAACCACGCGTACTTATCTCCGACAAAATGGATCCCAACGCAGCGAAGATTTTCGCGGAACGCGGCTGTGATGTTGATGTCATTACCGACAAAAGCCCTGAAGAACTCGCCGCCATCATCGGCGATTATGATGGCCTTGCCATTCGCAGCTCAACCAAGGTCACGAAAGCCATCCTAGACGCCGCAACCAATTTGAAGGTTATTGGCCGCGCCGGCATCGGCGTCGACAATGTGGATATCCCGAACGCCTCGGCAAAGGGCGTTGTCGTTATGAACACGCCGTTCGGTAACTCGATCACCACTGCTGAACATGCAATTGCATTGATGTTCGCACTGGCACGCCAATTGCCAGAAGCAAACGCGCAGACGCAAGCTGGCCTCTGGCCGAAAAACGGCTTCATGGGCATTGAAGTCACCGGCAAGACACTGGGCCTGATCGGTGCGGGGAACATCGGTTCCATCGTCGCAAGCCGCGCGCTGGGCCTGCGTATGAAGGTCGTTGCCTTTGACCCGTTCCTGACGGCGGAACGCGCCATTGAAATGGGCGTGGAAAAGGCGGACTTGGACACGCTGCTGGCCAAGGCTGATTTCATCACGTTGCACACGCCGTTGACCGATCAGACCCGCAATATCCTCTCCGAAGAAAATCTGGCGAAAACCAAAAAGGGTGTGCGCATCATCAACTGCGCGCGCGGTGGCTTGGTTGACGAAGCCGCGTTGAAAGAAGCGTTGGACAGCGGCCAAGTTGGCGGCGCTGCGCTTGACGTGTTTGCAACCGAGCCTGCCAAGGAATCGCCTTTGTTTGGCACGCCAAACTTCATCTGCACCCCGCATTTGGGTGCATCAACCAACGAAGCGCAGGTCAATGTTGCACTGCAAGTTGCGGAACAGATGGCAGATTATCTCGTCAATGGCGGCGTGACCAATGCGCTCAACATGCCAAGCCTGTCCGCCGAAGAAGCGCCCAAGTTAAAGCCATATATGACCTTGGCGCAAAAGCTGGGTTCGCTGGTTGGCCAGCTTGCGCACGATAATCTGGATAATATCGCGATTGAGGTTGAGGGCGCTGCGGCCGAATTGAATATCAAACCAATTACCGCAGCCGTTCTATCCGGTTTTATGCGGCGTTTTTCGGACGCGGTGAACATGGTCAATGCGCCGTTTTTGGCAAAAGAGCGTGGATTTGATATCCGTGAAGTCCGCCATGACAAGGCGGGTGCCTATCACACATTGGTGCGTGTCACGGTGAACACAGCGCAAGGCCCACGTTCGGTTGCAGGCACATTGTTCGCCAACAGCGAAGCGCGGCTTGTCGAGATTTTCGGCATCAGCCTTGAAGCTGAGCTCGAAGGCAGCATGCTGTATATCGTAAACGAAGATGCACCGGGCTTCATTGGCCGTGTCGGTACGGCATTGGGTGAAGCTGGCTTGAATATCGGCACGTTCCATTTGGGTCGCCGCAGTGCAGGTGGCGAGGCGGTTTTGCTGTTGTCGATGGATGCCGCTATTCCAGAGGCTGTTCTTAAGCAGTTGGCGTCGCTTCCGGGCGTAAAGACAGTAAAGGCACTTAAGTTCTAAGCGGGGCTTCCCCACGAGAACTTTTCGCGTAAAGAACGCGCATGAAGATTCCGCCCGACTTGCTTCCTGAAGGCTTCCGCGACCGACTTCCTCCCCAAGCGGAGGTTGCGGCGCGGGTGTCGCGTGCCATGATCGATGTGCTGACAAGCTATGGCTATGCCAGAGTAGCGCCAGCCATCGCCGAATTTGAAAGCGCGCTTGCCGAACGCAGTGGCGGCGCGGCGCGTAATCAGCATTTGCGTTTTACCGACCCTGTTTCCGGACACACGCTGGCATTACGTGGCGATATAACCGTTCAGGTCGGGCGCATTGCAACAACGCGGATGCAGGAATCGCCGCGCCCGCTGCGTTTGTGCTATCATGGTCAGGTTCTGCGTCTGAAGGCAAAGCAACTGCGACCAGAACGTGAATTGACGCAGCTTGGCGCGGAATTGATCGGCAATGACAGTGTTGCTGCGGCGTGCGAAATTGTCGGCGTCGCCATCGACGCGCTGGAGGCAGCGGGTGTTAAAGACATCACCATCGATTTTACGCTCCCTGACTTGGTCGAACGGCTTGCGGAAAAGGCATTACCTTTGGCCCCCGATAAAATCGATGCTGTCCGTTCCGAACTCGATATGAAGGATGCTGGCGGCCTTAGCGTGTTGGGCGCGGATGCCTATTTGCCATTGCTCGCGGCTACCGGACCGTTTGACGCGGCAGTTGAAAAATTGCGTGCGATTGATGCTGGCGGTGCACTTGCCTCGCGAATCCAGGCGCTGGAAAGCATCGCCGCAACGGTCGCTGGTCGCGCCAATGTGACGCTTGATCCCACCGAACGGCATGGCTTTGAATATCAAAGCTGGTTCGGCTTCACGATCTTCGCCAAAGGCTATAGCGCGGCGCTCGGTCGTGGTGGCACTTATTATATCGACCGCGCGGACGGTCCATCCGAAGCCGCAACTGGATTTTCTTTGTATCCCGATCCGTTGATTGACTTGGCCGAAGAAAGCAATGTGCAGCGCCTTTTCCTGCCGCTCGGCACCGATGCAGCCACCGGCGCGAAATTGCGTAGCGAAGGTTGGGGTACCGTTGCTGCGTTGGACGAGAATGACAGCGCCGCCGTGCTGGGCTGCACCCATAAATGGGTCAACGGGCAGGCAGTTATCGTCTGAAATCGTCCATCACGTTGCTTTAGGGTGGACGCAGCGCCATCATAATCATAACGGAGCACATGGCGAATCCCTTCGCAGGAAAAAGCTCCTGCGCAGAAAAAGGCCCCAGAGCTATCTGGCTTTGACAGGGAATATCTGATGGCAAATGTAACCGTAATTGGCGCTCAGTGGGGCGACGAGGGAAAAGGTAAGATTGTCGACTGGTTGGCGGAACGCGCCGATGCAGTGGTCCGGTTTCAGGGCGGACATAATGCGGGCCACACTTTGGTGGTCGGCGAAAATGTATATAAATTGTCGCTGCTGCCGTCGGGTATCGTGACGGGCACGCTGTCGATTATCGGCAATGGTGTTGTTCTGGACCCATGGGCGTTGCGCGACGAAATGACGAAGCTGCGCGGCCAGGGCGTTTCGATTACCACTGAAAACTTCGCGCTTGCCGACAATTGCGCGCTGATTTTGCCCATCCATCGTGATTTAGATGGCTTGCGCGAAGCCGCCGCCGGTTCGGGTAAGATTGGCACGACGGGCCGCGGAATTGGCCCTGCTTATGAAGATAAGGTGGGCCGCCGCGCCATTCGCGTTTGCGATCTTGCACATTTGGATGCGCTGGATGCGCAATTGGACCGTTTGTGCGCGCACCATGATGCGCTGCGTGCCGGCTTTGGCGAACCGCCGGTAGACCGTGCTCGTTTGATCGCGGACCTGAAGGAAATTGCGCCATTTGTTCTCGAATATGCGCAGCCAGTGTGGAAGCGGTTGAACCAAGTGCGCAAGGCAGGCGCGCGGATATTGTTTGAAGGCGCGCAGGGCGTTTTGCTGGATGTCGACCATGGCACCTATCCATTTGTGACATCATCAAACACAGTTTCGGGCACTGCCGCGGCTGGCTCAGGTCTTGGGCCAAGTGCCGCCGGTTTTGTCCTTGGTATTGTGAAGGCATATACCACGCGGGTTGGTTCGGGGCCTTTCCCCACCGAGTTGGAAGATGAAACGGGCCAGCGGCTGGGCGAACGTGGTCATGAATTTGGAACCGTGACGGGCAGAAAGCGCCGTTGCGGTTGGTTCGATGCCGTAATCGTGCGTCAAAGCTGTGCGGTGTCCGGTGTCACGGGAATTGCGCTGACGAAGTTGGATGTCTTGGACGGTTTCGACACGATCAAAATCTGCACGGGCTACCGCCTGAATGGCAAGGTATATGATTATCTGCCCGCGCATGCCGCAGAGCAGGCCGCAGTCGAACCGATTTACGAAGAAATGCCCGGTTGGCAGGAAACGACCGCCGGCGCGCGCAGCTGGGCCGACCTTCCTGCACAGGCGATTAAATATATCACCCGCGTTCAGGAACTGATCGAAACGCCCGTTGCCTTGGTATCGACGTCTCCGCAGCGCGAAGACACGATTTTGGTCCGCGATCCGTTTGCGGATTAACCGCTTTTCAGCTCTGCGTTCAGCCGCAAGCTAGCGCGCCAGAAGAAAAAAGCGGGGATCAGGCCAAGCCAGGCTGCACCGTACAGCACCCAGCGGACGCTTTCGTCGCCAGCCATGGGTTGCAGCCAATCGGAAAGCACGCCGAACAGCAATGGCCCCATGCCAAGCCCGATGAGATTTTGTCCAAAGACAACAAGTGATGCGGCAATGGCGCGCGCCTCTGGCCGGACAAGGCCTTGGACGCATCCATAAGCAGGGCCGTAATAAGCCGAATTCAATATGGTCGGCAGAATGAGCAGGGCGACGGCAATTCGCCAATCTTCGGCCCAATATCCGGCAAACAAAATCGGTGCGGCAATCGCCATGCCGATGGCAGGCAGGGTCAAGATATGCCGCTTGTCACGCTTGCCAAAAACATCGGCCATTTTCCCGCCAAGCCATGTGCCGATGATGCCGGAAATGCCAAGCGCGACCGCCATAGCGAGCCCCGCCTCGGTCGTTGATAGGCCGTGGGACCGGATGAAGAAGCTGATCGTCCACAGACCCTTGCCATAGCTGAGGAAGGCGGTGAATGATGCGGCGATAAAGACATACAGATAGGCCTTGGACGCAAAGACCTCACGCACAGCATCTTTAATCGACAATTTTGCCTTCACGGGCGAGTCCGCGGTGTTGAAATGCGCGCTATCTGCGCATCGCCGTGGATCGCGGATGAGCAATGGCAATACAAACGCCAGCAACAATCCCGGCGTACCAACCAGCATGAGCGCAATGCGCCAGCCATATTGGTCGTTGACGACCCCGCCAATGATGAGGCCAAGCAGTCCACCAATCGGGATACCAAGACCGAAAAAGGCGATGGCCGACGACCGTTTTTCCGGTGGCACGCTATCTGCGATCAGCGAGTGCGCAGCAGGCGTGCATCCGGCTTCGCCGACACCCACGCCGATCCGGGCAAGAGCAAGTTGCGCGAAGTTTTGGGCAAAACCGCAAATCGCTGTCATCCCGGACCACACCGCGAGGCAAATAGAGATGAGCCAAACCCGGTTGGTCTTTGCGTTATCCGCATAGCGCGCGATTGGTATGCCGAGCACGGCATAAAAAACCGCGAAAGCAGGGCCAGCGAGCAAACCGAGCTGTGTATCGCTCAGCCCAAGCTCACCCTTGATAGGTTCGGCCAGAATATTCACAATCTGACGATCCAGAAAGTTCAGAATGTACACGAGCAGAAGCGCGAACAGCATTATCTTGGGATTGGTGATCGCCAATCCACCGCTGCGCACAGCCGTTCGATCATTCATTCAGTTTCTCCTTCTCCGACGCGCAGTTATTCAACTATTTTCGCGATTGTAAAGCATCCGTGAAACAATGACTTCGACAATCGATTGTCCTAACATCGCAAAGGGTGCGGAAAATCGGGCAGTCTGAAAAATGCGGCATTGACTGTTGGCTGCGCAGCGTCATTGGAGGACCATATGACCACGCGTGAAACCACGGCTTTCTTGCCACTCGATGATCTTGATCTCACATTGTCGTTGAGTGATCGATTTACGGTAATGGCTTACGGGGCCATCCAATGGCCATGGTTGCTGCGCAGCCTTGATGGTGGCCGTAAAAAGGATAAGGCGAAACTGCTCGCGTATCTCGATTTGCCGCAGGATGCGTTGCCCAATTTGGGCAGCTGGAAAGCAGATACGCATTTTTTGTGGCACATCGTTTCTGCAATCGAAGAAATGCGCCCGCAACAGGTGGTTGAGTTGGGTTGCGGGGCATCGACTTTTGTCGCGGCGCGGGCACTGCAGCTATTTGGTGGCGGAAAAATCGTCAGCTTTGACCAACACGGGGATTTTGCGTCGACAACGCAAGCCTGGATCCGTGAGAACGATATGGATGTCGAAATTCGCCATGCGCCATTGGGGGCGCCACCGGCTGGCTGGCCGGGCCATTGGTATCAATTGAGCGATGTCCCGGCGGAAATCGATCTGCTGATCGTCGATGGGCCACCATGGGCCATTCATCCGCATGTGCGCGGTGCGGCGGCAAGCCTATTCCCGAATTTGCGTCCCGGTGGCCGTGTGCTGCTCGATGATGCCGCGCGTCCCGGCGAGCGTGTGGTCGCCCGCCGGTGGCGCAAAGAGCATCATAATATGGACTTCACGCTCGACAGCAAGGGCGCCAAAGGCACCTTGCTGGGATATAAGCACCCCGCTTAAAGTTTCGTTTTTCGCTTGTCAGTCACCATGTCGCCGGCAAGGTCCAGACCGGCTTTGCCGTGCGCTGCTGTGTGCGCTGGCGCATGCAATGGCTCTACAAACTCGGGCTCTTCCACCTCAAGCATGCCTTCCCATTTGGTGATGACGGACGTTGCTACGGCGTTACCAACGACGTTGGTTGCGGTCCGGCCCATGTCGAGGAACTGGTCGATCGCGAGGATCAACGCGACACCTTCGACAGGCAAGTCAAACATCGCCAGCGTGCCGGTAATGACCACCAACGATGCGCGGGGCACGGCGGCTACGCCCTTTGAAGAAATCATCAACGTTAGCAGAATCAGGATCTGCGTTCCGATCGGCAAATCAATGCCGTACGCTTGCGCGATGAAGATGGTCGCGAAGCTCATATACATCATCGAACCATCAAGGTTGAAGCTGTAGCCCAATGGCAGCATGAAGCCCGAGATCCGGCGCGGGACGCCGAAACGATCAAGCTGTTCAAACAATTTCGGCAAAGCCGCCTCGCTGGACGCGGTCGAGAATGCGATGAGCATCGGCTCGCGGATATAGCGGATGAGTGTCCAAATGCGTCGGCCGAGGAAAATCGCACCAAGCGACAAAAGGATCGTCCACAACAATGCGAGCGACAGGTAGAATTCACCCACGAGCTCAAGATAGGTCAGCAAAATCGCTAGGCCGCTCTTGGAAACCACGGCAGCCAGTGCGCCAAACACCGCAACAGGCGCATAACGCATCACATAATGTGTGATTTGCAGCATCATTTCGGCAAGGGCTTCGGCACCGCGAACGAGCGGCGCTCCTTTTTCGCCCAGAGCGGACAATGCGATGCCAGCGAACAATGCGAACACCAAAATCTGCAAAATATTGTTCGTCGCCATCGCTTCGAACGCATTTTTTGGGAAAATCGATAGGATGAAATCCCAGAAGTCGAGCTTCTTAACCTCTCCAATCGTGGCAGCAGCATTGGTGATGGTATCGACCGGCGCACCGATGCCTGGCTGGAGCAGGTTCACCATCAACAGTCCAAGGCCAATCGAGATGAAGCTGGCGACGACGAACCACGAGATTGCGCGAAAACCGATTCTGCCGAGCGCACTGCTGTCACCCATATGCGCAATACCGACGACGATAGTCGACAGGATCAGCGGCGCGACCAAAAGCTTGATGAGATTAAGGAAAATATCCGAAAGCAGTTTGAACGTCTTGGTGAGATATTCGAACTGTGTACTGTCCTGCGCGAAACTGACATGGACCGCGTAACCCACGGCCACGCCGAGGATCATTCCCACCAAAATCCACAATGTAAGCCGTTTATCCACGCAAAACCTCCCATATTCTTAACTTTTGCTTACGCTACACAGGAGTAATGACTGTCGCAACAAGTTACAAACGCGACTTGTTTAAGCATTCGAACGGCGTCATAAGCCTTGTAATAAAATTACAACGTATTTTGTCGTTGAACATGGCACTTAACCAAATGCTTGCGGGCTCAGGAGATGATTTCATGGCGGCCGCCAAAATTGCTAAAACTACCGGAAAACTGGACAAAAGCCTGCTGAAGGCAATGATTTCGGCGTTCGCTGAAACGGCGCTGCCCGGCGAAAATGAAGGCTTTGATGCCAATGCAACCGAAGATGCCGCCCGGTTCACTATCGAAACGGGTCTCCATCGCAAAGCTGGCACTGCCGCCATCGCGCTCGATAGTTTCACCGACGCGCAGGGCCGTTTGATGATGCGGATCGCGTTGAACAACGACGACATGCCGTTTTTGGTGGATTCGGTGTCCGCCGCCGTTGCCGCAAATGGTATATCGGTGAAGCGCATCATTCACCCCGTGTTGAGTGTCGCCCGCGATGATGCCCTGACGCTCACCGATATCAGCCGAAAGCGTGTGGACGGTCAGGCCCGGGAATCTTTCATCTATCTTGAGACGGAACGGGTCGACGCGCGGGAGCGCCGGCAGCTTGAAGCGCATCTCGCCGCCGTTCTGGCCGATGTGCGCGGCGCGGTTACCGACTGGCGCGATATGCTCGCGGCGCTGTCGGCTGACGCTGACAGCCTGCCTGACAGCGATGGGACTGCGCTCATTCGCTGGTTCCTCGACAACAATATGACCATATTGGCGCATGAACGGATCAGCAGCGATGGCAAGCGGTCCGACCGCCTTGGTCTATCGCGCGTGACCGATGCTCCGGTTCTTGCAGAAGACAGCGTTGGCCTTGCGATCAAATGGTTTGAAGACGGCGGCGTCGCACCGCTGGTGCTCAAATCAAACCGAGTCTCGACGGTGCACCGTAATGTCCAGCTGGATCTGATCGTCATTCCAGTCACAACCGGCGACCGCATTACGGGCGTAGCGGTCACTGCAGGGCTTTGGACGAGCGCGGCCCTAGCGACTGCCCCAGAGGCGATACCCGTGCTGAGAACGCATCTGGCGACGCTTATGGACCGGTTTGGCTTTGACCCTTCGGGGCATGCCGGCAAGGCGATGGCACATGCACTGACGGCGCTGCCGCACGATCTTTTGGTTGCGCTGAAATTGGATGATCTGGAACGGGTCACACTGACAGCGATGTCGCTTACGGATCGGCCACGCCCAAAGCTGATTGCGCTGCGGTCGCCGCTTGGCCGTCATCTCTATATCTTCGTCTGGTTGCCGCGCGACGATGTCTCGACGGGCATCCGCAAGCAGATCCAGAATATGCTCATAGATGCCACAGGCGGTAGCTTGCTGGGCTGGACGATTGGTCTGGAAGATGGCGGCGTCGCCTTGCTGCGCTACACGCTCGACCTGCCAGATCGCGACCAAAAGGTCGACGAGGCCGCGCTTGACGGCAAAGTCGAGCTGATGGTGCGCGGATGGGAGCCCGCGGTGGAAGCGGCTCTGGCGTCGCTGACCGACGAAAAGCGCGCGGCCGCCATGCTCGTGCGTTACGGCGCCGGTTTCCCCGCCAATTATCGCAGCACCTATTCTACCGAAGAAGCTGCGCGTGACATGGTTGGCCTGCTCAATATGGAGCGCGACCACAGTAAAGTCACCCGGCTGTTCGTCGATGGCAATAATCTTCGGCTCAAAATTTACAGCGGTGGCGGCGCGCTTCCACTCAGCGATGTTGTTCCGGCGCTTGAGAATTTCGGTTTCGACGTGCTGGAAGAATTGCCCACCGCGTTGGGCGACGGCAATTATATCCATGATTTCCGATTGTCGTTGCGCGGCGGCGATGTGGCAACGGTGATGAAACGTCCGCACATTATCGAAGGCGCGCTGAGCCAGGTTTTGGACGGCAGCTTTGAAAATGATGTCTTTAACCAGCTGGTGACGGTCGGCGGTCTCGATCCGCAATCGGTTATTTGGCTGCGGGCATGGTATCGCTATTTGCGTCAAACCGGTGTGACCTACGGCATGCCGACTGTGGTGTCGGCATTGGCCAAAAACGCCAATGTTACGCGTTCGATCATTGCCCTGTTCGACGTCCGGCATAACCCGGCCCATTCCGGTGACCGCGAAAAAGAGATCACCAAATATGTGAAGTCGATCAACACGGACTTGGCCGCAGTATCGGCGATCGACGAAGACCGCATATTGCGCCGGTTCTTGGCGATCGTCTTGGCCACGGTCCGCACCAACGCCTTTTCGGCGGCTGCCGCAGAAGCGCTGGCGTTTAAGCTCGATTGCGCGAAAGTCCCTGGCCTGCCTGCGCCGCTGCCATGGCGCGAAGTGTTTGTGTATTCGCCGCGTGTCGAAGGCATTCACTTGCGCGCTGGCCCCGTGGCGCGTGGCGGTCTGCGCTGGTCAGACCGGCGTGACGATTTCCGCACGGAAGTTCTTGGTTTGATGAAGGCGCAGCGCGTTAAAAACGCTGTGATCGTGCCGACTGGCGCGAAGGGCGGCTTTTACCCCAAGCGACTTCCCGACATGCGCATCGACCGCGATGCATGGTTTGCCGAAGGCACCGAGGCCTACAAGATATTCATCCGCACCTTGCTGTCGATAACCGACAATATCGTGAACGACCGTATCGTGCATCCCGACAATGTCGTCATTCATGACGGGGATGATCCCTATTTCGTTGTTGCCGCAGACAAGGGCACGGCGACATTTTCCGACACCGCAAATGCCATCGCGCTTGAGCGCAATTTCTGGTTGGGCGATGCCTTCGCCAGCGGCGGTTCAGTTGGATATGACCATAAGGCGATGGGCATCACCGCCAAGGGTGGTTGGCTTTCGGTCCAGCGGCATTTCGCCGAAATGGGTATCGACGTTCAAAAAGAACCTGTCACGGTTGCTGGCGTCGGTGACATGTCCGGCGACGTTTTTGGCAACGGAATGCTGCTTTCGAAAACACTGAAAGTCGTCGCCGCATTCGACCACCGCCACATCTTTTTTGATCCCGATCCCGACCCAGCGGTCAGTTGGAAAGAACGGCAGCGTTTGTTCAATCTGCCGCGTTCGAGCTGGCTCGATTATGACAGCAAGCTGATTTCAAAGGGTGGTGGCGTATTTGCTCGCACCGAAAAATCGATCAAAATTTCACCTGAAATCAAGGCATTATTGGGCATTGATACGAAAGAGATTGAACCTTCTGCATTGATGACCGCGATATTGAAAGCGCCTGTGCAGCTGATGTGGTTTGGCGGGATTGGAACCTATATTAAGGACCGAAGCGAAGGCCATTTGGATGTCGGCGATCCGGGCAATGACGCGATCCGCGTCAACGGCGCGGACGTTCAAGCAAAGGTTATCGGCGAAGGTGCCAACCTTGGCGTCACACAAGCGGGGCGTATTGGATACGCATTGCGCGGTGGTCGGATCAACACCGACTTCATCGACAACAGCGCCGGCGTGGACTGTTCGGATAATGAGGTGAACATCAAAATCGCGCTGAATGCGCAAATGCGTGCCGGCAAGTTGAAGGAGCCTGCGCGCAACGTGCTGCTCGCCGATATGACCGATTCCGTTGCGCATTTGGTGCTTGAGGACAATCGCCTGCAAACGCTCGCGCTTTCCATCGCGGAAACCGGCGGGGCGGGGGATTTGCCTGCCTATGTCCGGCTCATTGAAATTTTCGAAGGCTCTGGCAAGCTCGACCGCGCCGTTGAGGGGCTCGCCCCGAACGAGGAACTGTTCCGGCGCGCAAGTGACGGACGCGGTCTGACCCGGCCTGAATTGGCCGTGCTGCTTTCGACGGCAAAGCTTGCGGCGCAGGACGGCGTTGAGGACGCGCCTTTGGCACAAGATGCCTCAATGGACACCGAACTGCTCGCGGCGTTTCCAGAGGCCATGGTCAATGCGCACAAAAGTGCGATCTTGTCGCACCGTTTGCGCAAGGAAATCATCGCGACCAAATTGGCAAACCGCATGATCAACCGGCTGGGCATGCTGCACCCGTTTGAACTGGCTGAGGAAGAGGGCTGCGGCCTTGGTGATGTTGCGGCGGCCTTCGCCATTGCCGAACGCATCTATGATCTGCCTTCGCTGTGGCAGGCCATCGATACGACACCCATGCCGGAGGCAACGCGGCTGATGCTATTCAACCAAGCTGCCGTTGAAATACGTGCGCAGATGGCGGACATCATTCGCAACGCGCATGAAGGCCGCGATGTCAGTGCGGCCACCGCCGTATATGCGCCCGTCGTGCAAAAATTGTCCGCCGCGCTGGACGGGTTGTTGCCCAACGACGTCCGGCTTCAGACGGAACGTTTTGGCGCACGGCTTATGGAAAATGGCGCGCCACGCAAAATTGCCGATCGGCTGGTTGAATTGGCGCAATTGGATGGCGCGATTGGTCTGGCGGCGTTGTCGTCGACCCAAAAGGGTGATGTGACGGCGCTTACCCGTGCGTTCACCACGCTTGGTGATGCACTTGGCCTAAGCTGGGCGCAAGGGGCGGCCATGCAGATTGATCCGCATGACCCGTGGGAACGATTGCTGGTTGCAGGGCTAGCACGTGATTTCCAAACGATGCGTTTGGATTTCCTACGCCGCCGCGCCGCCAAGCAGCCGCTCGAGGATGCACAGGATTGGCTGCAAACCAACACCGTTCGCGTGCGTGCATTCAAGGCGATGGTCGACCGCGCCCGCATGGCAGGCATTCCGACGCCCGCGATGCTGGCACAGGTTGCCGGTCAGGCAAGGGTGCTATTGGGGCGTTAAGCCCTTAGCTCTTCGATGGCGCCAACCCGGCGGGGTTACCTTTGGTTGAGGGGTTCGAAGCGTTTTGCTTTTTGGGGCCCTCGGCCTTTGGTTTGCGGATTTCGCGGTTCGATTTCTTTTGGCTCTTTGCCATGATGTTTTCCTTTCGGGGGTGGAGGGGACAACGCGCAAAGCGCCGGATCGTTCACGCGAACGTCCGGTGAGCCTTATTTATATGCACGAAAGGAACCCGTTATAGGGGACCCACCGAAATGAGGTGATTAAGCGACTGCCTCTGCGTCACGCTTATAAATGCTGTTGAGCGGATGGCGGAACAGCTTCGTCACCATGGGCTCGAAAAACTCCAATGGCAGCGTGTCATAGTCCGGGTCGAACGATGGGCAGTCATATTTGTCGATGAACTCTTCGGTGTCAGCAAACCATTCATGACCGCGGAACTTTTCGCGCATGTCACGATCAAGTCCAAGATGGTGGAAGAAGTTGTGACCTTGAAAAATGCCGTGGTTTTGGACAATCCAGTGCAGTTTTTCGGAAACGAATGGCTTTAATATGGCAGCAGCAATGTCTGGGTGGTTTGCCGCGCCAAGTGTATCGCCAATGTCGTGCAGCAGCGCCATGACGACATAATCTTCGTCGCGTCCATCACGATGGGCGCGCGTTGCGGTTTGCAAGGAATGGGTCAACCGGTCCACCGCGAATCCACCAAAATCGCCATCGAGCAGTCGAAGATGGTCCAATATCCGTTGCCCGCCATTTTGCGAGAACGGGATGTTGTGCCGCATGATGATCTGCCAATCTTCTTGCGTGCTCTGTGACATGTCGTGGAAAGTTGCGCGGTCTTCGTGGTTGTCCATGGTCATAATCCTCTCCCCAAAACCCTATCATGTCCTTGTGATGAAACAAGTGCTTCATGCGCGCGCAAAATGCGGCTAGACCGATTTTATGGCGGTACTTGAGCTTACAGACAAACCCTTCTTCGCCGATAAAAATCGCGCGTTTTGGAATCTCCATTCAGCCGGATGGGCAGGCGCAGTCATTTTGCGCGCTGCGTCGGGTATTGCCCAAGGGCAGCCCGTCAGCTTCCTTGTGCCCATCCTGATATCAGCGGTCACGGGTTATTCGATCACGCTTCTGCTATCGGTTATTTACCGATTTCTGATTGATCAGCGGCCATTTATTACGTGGAGCCTGACGTTTGTCGCGGTGTCCTTGGCCACCATTGGCTACGCGTATATGGACGTGTGGGTGCTGCAAACCATTCGGGACGGGGTGGATGAAACGCCCTTTGCGCAGTTATGGCTCGCCGCGATTTATATCAACTCGGTGCTGTTGGCGGCCTGGTCTGCGCTATATTACGCTATCAACTATTTCGTGCGCGCTGAAGAACAAGCGGACCAGATGATGCGGCTTGAGGCGCAGGCCACCAGCGCGCAGCTGACGATGTTGCGGTATCAGTTGAACCCCCATTTCCTGTTCAACACATTGAACAGCATATCGACGCTCGTGCTGCTGAAACAGACAGAACAAGCCAATGCCATGCTGTCGCGGCTGTCGTCATTTTTGCGCTTCACCCTCATCAACGAGGCTGCGGCCAAGGTGCCGCTGACGCAAGAGATCGAGACGCTGAAGCTCTATCTCGACATCGAAAAAATGCGTTTTGAAGAACGTCTGCGGACATATTTCACGATTGAACCCGCTGTCGAAAACGCTCTGGTGCCGTCACTTCTGCTGCAGCCATTGGTGGAAAATGCCATCAAATATGCGGTGACGCCGAAAGAAGAGGGCGCGGACATTTCCGTGACCGCTCAACTCGTCGGTCAAAGAGTGCGCATTACCGTATCGGACACAGGACCAGGCTTGCAGCCGGGGCAGCAAGATCACAGCCTTTCTACAGGGGTTGGCATGGCGAACACCCGCGAGCGACTTTCACAAGCTTATGGCGACGATCAACGCTTTGAACATTATGTAAAAGCGGGCGGAGGATTTGAGGTTTTGTTGGAACTACCATATCAAAGCCGGATTATAGCAGGGGAAGACATTCAAACGGGGGCTAAGCAGCAAGGACAAATATCCGCATGAGCATTCGTACAATATTGGTCGACGATGAAAAGCTGGCGATCCAAGGCCTTGAATTAAGGCTTCAGCCGTTCGACGACATCGAAATCGTCGCGACCTGTCACAATGGCCGGGAAGCCATTCGCAAGATTAAAACGCTGAAGCCCGATTTGGTGTTTCTCGACATTCAGATGCCGGGATTTGATGGTTTTTCGGTTGTTCAGGGCGTAATGGATATTGATCCGCCGCTGTTTGTGTTTGTGACGGCCTATTCGGAACATGCGATTAAGGCGTTCGAAGCGCAGGCGATCGATTATCTCATGAAGCCGGTCGAGCCGGAACGTCTTGCCGACACCATGGACCGTGTGCGCAGCAGGCTTGCCGACAAGCGCACATCGGATGAGCTGGACAGGCTTCGTACCGTTATTAACGAAGTCGCGCCGGATGCTGCTGACAATCTGAGTTCGATTGACGATGACCTAGCGTCGACCCGGTTTGAGAAGCTTATAAATATCAAAGATCGCGGCCAAATTTTCCGCGTCGATGTGGAAAGCATCGAACGCATTGATGCGGCTGGCGACTATATGTGCATTTACACCGCCGACAACTCGCTCATCCTGCGCGAGACGATGAAGGATCTGGAAAAACGCCTCGATCCACGGACGTTCCAGCGCGTCCATCGTTCGACAATCGTCAATTTGGATCAGGTGCGGCAGGTTAAGCCGCATACGAACGGCGAATGCTTCCTTGTGCTAGAATCTGGCGCGCAGGTGAAAGTCAGCCGTTCCTATCGTGACGTCGTAGCCAGGTTTGTCCATTAAGGAGAATAAGGATGGCAGAAGCCGATACTTCACCGCGCATGAAGGCCAGTGACTTCCATCCCTATATTCTGGAAATCTTTGATGGCTATGTCCACGGCAAGCTGACCAAACGTGAATTCATTCGCGAAGCCGCTAAATTCGCGGCTGCGGGCGTAACCGGTCTTATGATACTCAACCAGTTGCAGCCGGATTATGCTTTGGCGCAGCAGGTTAAGGCCGACGATCCGGCAATTTTCACCTCGCGGGTGACGGTACAAAGCCCCGATGGGCATGGCAGCATCAGCGGGCTGCTGGCGCGGCCAGCAACGGCCAAGGGCAAGTTGCCCGCGGTATTGGTGGTTCACGAAAATCGCGGGTTGAACCCGTATATCGAAGATGTCGTGCGCCGTCTGGCAAAGGCTGGATATATGGCGTTTGGCCCCGATGGTCTCTCATCGCTCGGCGGCTATCCGGGCAATGACGAAAAAGGCCGTGAGCTGCAGGCAAAGCTGAACCCCGGCAAACTATTGGAAGATTTTTTCGCCAGCTTTGAATTCCTCCGCGATCATGCTGACGGCACGGGCAAGGTTGGCGCGGTGGGTTTCTGCTACGGCGGCGGCGTCTGTAATGCGTTGGCTGTTGCCTATCCGGAAATGGCTGCGTCCGTGCCTTATTATGGTCGCCAACCCACTGCGGCCGAAGTTCCTGCTATTAAGGCGCCGCTGTTGATCCATTATGCCGAGGCCGATGAGCGCATCAATGCAGGTTGGCTCCCCTATCAGGCAGCGCTTATTGCGAACCAGAAGGCGTTTCAGGTGCATTTCTATCCGGGCACGCAGCATGGCTTCCACAATGACAGCACGCCCCGTTTTGACACAGCAGCGGCCGACTTGTCGTGGGCCCGGACGCTCGCGTTTTTCGGCAAAAATCTGCGTTAGCGCCGGTCTTTGAAAAACGCCTGAAGCAGTTCCGCCGATTCGTCTGCGGATATGCCCGAATATATTTCGGGGCGATGATGCACCGTGGGTTGTTCAAATAAGCGCGGACCATGCGCCACAGCGCCGCCCTTGGGGTCCTCAGCGCCATAATAAAGGCGGGCGATACGCGAATGGGCGATCGCACCTGCACACATCGCACAGGGCTCCAGCGTGACCCACAGGTCACATCCCGTGAGCCGGTCATTGCCAAGATGCGCCGCAGCGGCGCGGATGGCGAGGATTTCGGCGTGGGCAGTGGGGTCATGATGCTCAAGCGGACGGTTGGCGCCTCGGCCAATAATGACCCCATCCTTGACGACAATCGCGCCAACGGGCACTTCGCCTTGCGCGGCGGCTGCCTGCGCCAAGTTGAGCGCTTCGTTCATCATTTCGCGGGCTTTGGACAACGGCATGTTTGTTTGCTAGCGTAGATTACTGCTTTTGACCACACATCGGCTTGACCTTTTCGGTGTGGAGCGTTAGGGGCAGCGACTTTCGCGGAACAGTGATTCCGCATACACTTTTTTATACAGGACATACATCATGGCGCGCATCTGCGAACTCACCGGTAAAGGCCGTCTGGTCGGCAACAATGTGAGCCACGCCAACAACAAAACCAAGCGTACATTCCTGCCTAACCTGCAGAATGTCACTTTGTTGTCGGATGCCCTTGAGCAGGGCTACAAGTTCCGCGTTTCGACCCACGGTCTGCGTTCGGTTGAGCATGTTGGTGGTCTCGACAACTGGTTGTTGAAGACTTCGGACGAGAAGCTCTCGACAAACGCGCGCAAGGTGAAAAAAGAAATCGCCAAGAAGCAAAAAGCTGCGGCGTAAGCCTTACGGCTGCTTTTGCGGCCTGTAGTTAAAACGAATCAAAGCCGGGGGCAGCCACTGCCTCCGGTTTTTTCTTGTCCGATGCAGAGGGCAGCCGGAACTTCATCAATATCGTCCGCTGAAAAATGCTGAAATTGTTGTCGGAAATAAGCCAGAGGTAAACCTGCGGCCCCTCGGTTGTGACCGCGATGCCTTCCAAATTGTCGACCAACAATGGCGACGCCAGTGACGCGATTAGCGTTCCCGCTGCGACCGTGCTCGTGCTGATGCCATTTGGGTTGAACAGCGATATTTTTGCGGAAAAGCCCTGCGGAAATCCAATCGAACGATTGACCAATGCGATTCGTCCGTCGGGCAACTGCACGCCGTCCGTGACGCGATAGCCCGGGGGCGGACGAAACCGGAACTGGGTGATGTTGCTACCCCGGTCAACTGGGTCGCCGGAAAACAGCAGGGCAGGGTGCGTTCCGTCGTCTACGCTTTCGGCGATAATGATGAACTGACCGTTTTTAAGCCGGATGATACTTTCTGCGCCCTTATTCTTTGGCCAGTTCTGCATGGCCGCTGGGCGCACAATGCCCGTCAAACGCGCCAAGGAGCCGGAGTACCGCCGAATGGCGTGATGCGCCTCAAAGCTTACCCAAAACTGGCCACTGTCGGGGTCGTAGGCAATCCCTTCGCTGTCCCGATCCTTATAGTTGAACTCAGGTCCATGCAAATTGGGCAGCGGCGCGATATACGGCCGATCTGTGGTGGCATCGTTGGTCAGTCCAAACCCAATGATCGTGCCAGCATCGCCGATGCCAATAAAGCGGCCATCCTTGAGTGCCGTCAGCGCGGAAATTCCGCCGAAGTCGCCATTGCGGCTGCGCAGTTCCCATGCCGCAATAAATTCCAGTTCCCCCACCTTGCGCATGGCCGGATTGTCCGGGCTGAGCGCTAGGGGCTTGAGCGTGATATCTTGGCTGTCATTTGGATAAATTGTCCGGACACCGCCAACGGCGACAAATGCCAGCCCGATGCCCAGCGTAAGACGCTTAATCTTCGGTGACATAAAACTCCCAAGCGCGTTCATCATTTACGGGCTGAATATGAACGAGTGATAACGGACACATTCAGCATTCGGTCAATCAGGCATCTTCATAAGGCAATTATTGGCAAAGCAAATCGCCGAGTTGCCCAATGCGGGCCGAACCTGAAAATAAGGAGTATCGAACGTGAGAAATTTGAAAAAAAGCATCGGTGCATTGGTACTTGCAGCAACGGCCGTAACCGGATTTTCCGTCACACCAGCTCTCGCCCGTCATGGCAATGATGATGGCTATTACAGCCGCGGAGACCGTTATGACCGATATGACCGTCGCGAATATCGTCGCGGCGACCGCTATTATCGCAACAATGCCTATCGCGGCAATGCGCGTTGCGACAAGGGTACGGGCGGCACCATCATTGGTGCAGTTGCAGGCGGATTGCTTGGGAACGAAGTCTCCCGTCGTGGTAACAAAACTGAAGGCAGCATCATTGGTGCTGCTGTAGGCGCCTTGGCCGGCCGTGCCATTGACAAGTCCGACAGCAATTGCCGCCGCTACCGTTAAAATATCAGCCTTTCGTCCGGATGTGATCCCTGAACCTTATTCACATCCGGGCGGAACCCAATGTCAGGCTTGAGCCTGAATGTAATCCGCCAGCCTTCAAACGAGGGCTGGCATTTTCGTTTCAACTGAAACTTGTCTGCCTGCGCTTTATCCGGCAAAGCGCCGCAATGACTTCATCACTCGAATCCGCACGAACCGCCATCCGGCCCTTCCATCGCAAGTCTGAACCAGAAGTGCTTGCCCCATTGGTGGTCGCCGCCACTGTCGATGGCACAGCCCGCGCCGAAGTTGTGCGCACCGCCCGGAGCCTTTTGGCCGATTTGCGCCAGGTGCAAGCCGACGGGTGGGTGAACCAGTTTCTGCAGGAATATCGTCTCGGAACGGAGGAGGGTACGGCGCTGCTCTCGCTTGCGGAGGCGTTTTTGCGCGTGCCCGATCCCCAGACGGCTGATCTATTAATTGCCGACAAGCTGACGGAAGCGGAATGGAGCAACCATAAGGGGCAGTCATCAAGCTTGCTCGTGAACAGCGCGACCTGGGGACTTGTTCTGGGCAAAGCGGTTCTGGGTGACAGCACGAGCACATTGAAGCGCCTGATTGCAAAGGCAGGCGAGCCATTTGTGCGTCAGGCCGTTGGCGCGGCGATGCGGCTGATGGGCCAAGTTTTCGTGATGGGCCGCGATATTGACGAAGCCATCAAGCGTATGGAATCAAAAGACAACCGTGGGTTCACCGCGAGTTTCGATATGCTTGGCGAAGCTGCGCGTACAAAACATGACGCAGAACGATATTTCGAATCCTACGCCGCGGCCATCGCAGCCGTCGGTCGCAATGCGGCGCGCGGTCATAGTATTTCTGTAAAATTGTCGGCGCTGCACCCACGATATGAAACCGCACAGAGTGCAACATGCGTTCCAGAACTGGCCGATATGATCACGCAATTGGCCCGGTCTGCCGCGTCGCTTGGCGTACAACTTACTATTGATGCCGAAGAAGCCGCGCGACTGGAAATGAGCCTCGACATCATTGAACGTGTCGCGCGTGATCGTGCACTGCGCGGCTGGGATGGCTTAGGCATGGCGGTGCAAGCTTACTCCAAACGCGCCCGTCCCGTCATCGCATGGGCCAATGCACTGGGCCATGACACGTCACGCATCATGCAAGTGCGCCTCGTCAAAGGTGCCTATTGGGATAGCGAGATCAAACATGCGCAGGAACGCGGGCTAAACGGCTTCCCGTTGTTTACCCGCAAGCCAGCAACCGATGTATCCTACCTTGCGTGCGCCAAAGATATGTTTGAAGCCGTCAAAATTCGCCCCGCATTTGCAACGCATAACGCGCTGACCGTCGCGACGATTTTGCAATGGGCGGGGGACAATCGCGATTTTGAATTTCAACGCCTGCATGGCATGGGCGAGGGACTGTTTGAACGCCTTGTGCGCGAAGAAGGCTATCAGTGCCGCACCTACGCGCCGGTGGGCGGACATCGCGACTTGCTCGCTTATCTGGTCCGCCGCTTGCTGGAAAATGGCGCCAACAGCAGTTTCGTGCACCAACTGGCGGACCAATCCATCAGTGAGGATGAACTACTCGCAGATCCGGTAGAGAAAATCATGGCGGTTGGCGGCACCGGGCATCCGGCGATCGCAGCGCCTGCTGATCTGTTTCAGCCAGAGCGGACGAATAGCCTTGGCATTGATCTGGATGATGCGGTGATCCTGCAGGAAACGGCAGCCGAGATCGCGCGTCCGGTTCCATTGGACAAGCAAACAACAGTTGCCCCCGAAGGTGCGGTGACCACGGCGCTTGCCGCCTATCCGGCATGGTCAAATACCCCATTGGACGAACGCGCGGACTGTCTGGAGCGACTGGCCGACCTGCTCGAGACGAACCGCAGCCGCTTAATGGCTATTTTGGTGCAAGAGGCGCGCAAAACGATCCCTGATGCACTCTCTGAAGTACGCGAGGCGATTGATTTTTGCCGTTATTATGCCGCGCGCGCACGTACCGATTTAATGCCTGTTGAATTGCCCGGCCCGACGGGCGAGCGAAATGTTCTGCGGCATGAAGGCAGGGGCGTTTGGGTCGCTATTGCACCGTGGAATTTCCCGCTGGCCATATTTTTGGGACAAGTAGCGGCAGCATTGGTCACTGGCAATAGCGTGGTCGCGAAGCCTGCTCCGCAAACACCCGCCATTGGGCAATTCGCAGTGGCGCTGGCACATGAAGCGGGTGTTCCCGAAGATGTGCTCCAGATTGTTACCGGCGGTGGCGACGTTGGCGCTGCTCTGACCGCTGATGTCCGCATTTCTGGCGTGGTGTTTACCGGGTCCGTTCCTACGGCAAAGGCCATTGCGCGCAACTTGCTCGCCGATGATGCGCGGCCATTGGTGCCACTGATTGCGGAAACGGGTGGCTTGAACGCCATGATTGTCGATTCCACGGCTTTGTCCGAGCAAGTCGTTCGCGATATCATCATCTCTGGCTTTCAATCGGCGGGCCAGCGTTGTTCGGCGTTGCGGTTGTTGCTTCTGCAGGAGGATATCGCAGAACATACGCTTGAGATGCTGCGCGGCGCGATGGACATGTTGAACGTTGGTGATCCCGCTGATCCCGCTACCGACATCGGACCTGTCATTGATCAGGATTCCTATGACAAGCTGATGGCCTATCGTACCGAGGTGAAGGACAGAATAGTTCACGCGATAGACGTTCCAGCGCAAGGCCTGTTTGTGCCCCCGACGGTTATCCGCCTGGACAATCTCGACGATCTGAACCGCGAATGGTTTGGCCCATTGGTGCATGTTGCAACATGGAAGGCTGGCGAGCTTGAGGCAACAGTCGCGCGGGTGAATGCCAAAGGCTTTGGTCTGACGATGGGGCTTCACAGCCGGATTGCGGGCAGCAGTGCGTTGGTCGAAAACCTTGCCCGCGTTGGCAATCTGTACATTAACCGGTCGATGATTGGCGCGGTGGTGGGCAGTCAGCCATTTGGCGGCGAAGGCTTATCAGGCACTGGTCCGAAAGCAGGCGGACCGCATTATTTGTACCGCTTTTGCGCCGAACGGACGACATCTGTCGATACGACAAGCGCGGGCGGCAACGCATCGTTGCTGTCGCTTGAGGACGATAGCTGATTTAAAACGTCAGTGAATGGTTCCCAAAGTTGTACGCGCGCTCAGCATGATGATGAGGCGTTCGATCTGGCGCCAGCGGCAGTAATGCAGATGATTGCCAACATTACGGCTCTTTACCGCGCGTTCGGCGGCTTCGATGCCCGCTTCTGGGCCGAATGTGTCCATTAATCTGTTGGCTTCAGCAACATCGCGCGGTTCGACATAGAGCGGCAGATACATAGAGACAGCGGCTTTCGATGGTTGCTTTGGGGCGCAGACGGGCCTGGGAGGATTGGCCCATCTGCAAAGCTTTATTACAAATTGCGTGTCGCGTTTCCGTCAAAGCAATTGGTTAGCGCAAATTAAGCATGAACATCGGGCTTGCTAGGCTGCGGCACTTGGTGGCAAAGAGCAATCATGTCTGAAACACAAAACAATCGGCCCCGCCGTGCCGGCGGCATTTTCGTCGCTCTCGGTTTATTGATCGGCGCTATCCTCGGCGTAGCACTGGACCAACCCTCCGCCGGGTTGGTTATCGGTATGGCGATCGGTAGCATGATCGCGGTAGCGGTTTGGTTGTTTGATCGTAAACGAAGCGCATAAGGGTCAGAAAAATGTGGAAGCATGTTCGCAACATTGTGTTGATATTCATCGCGTTGGCGCTTGCTGGCGTGTGGTACATTATGCGCCCTGACGTTGCGCAATTGCCGTTGGATGCGGTGACCGGACCCAAGCCCAACATCACGGAGGGCCGCGAACAGATTTTCCCGACCATTAAGGTTGCCGAGGTTGACCGCTGGAAAGCTGGCGAAGCACCAATTGCTGCGCCGGGTCTGGTTGTCGAGCGCTTTGCAGAAAGTCTCGACCATCCCCGCAACATGTATGTCCTGCCCAATGGTGATGTTCTCGTCGCCGAAACAAATTCGCCGCCGCGCGAATCCGGCGGTATTGAAGGGTTTGTTATGAAATGGCTGATGGGGAAGGCTGGCGCTGGTGTGCCGTCTGCCAATCGCATCACATTGCTGCGTGACGCCGACGGAGATGGCAAGGCTGAATTGAAAACACCGTTCCTCACTGGCCTCAATTCGCCATTTGGCATGGTGCTGATCCGCGATACGTTGTATGTCGCGAACACCAATGGATTGATGGCCTTTCCCTACAAGACAGGCGACACGCAAATTACCGCGAAGGGCAAAGAGCTTACAAAGTTTAATGCAAAGGCGCCAAACAACCATTGGACGCGCAACCTTGCCGCATCGCCCGATGGAAAGAAGATTTACATTTCGGTCGGGTCAAACAGCAACATTGCTGAACATGGGATAGAATCCGAAAATGGCCGCGCGATGGTGTTCGAATATGACATCGCGAAGGACAAGAAAATTCCATATGCCATCGGTTTGCGCAACCCCGTCGGCCTCGATTGGGATAGCCGTGGACGCCTGTGGACGGTTGTCAACGAACGCGACATGCTTGGGTCGGATCTGGTGCCCGATTATCTTGCCCTTGTGGAATTTGGTGCCGATTATGGTTGGCCGCAGCATTATTGGGGCGGCTTTACCGATCATCGCGTTTCACCGCCCAAACCAGAAAAGCGGGAATATGAACGCCGCCCTGATTACGCCTTGGGTGCGCATACGGCTCCCTTGGGCCTTGCCTTTGGCTACAAGGGTAAATTGGGCGCTGGACTGACCGATGGTGCGTTTGTTGCGCGCCATGGCTCTTGGAACCGCAAGCCTGTGTCTGGTTATGATGTCATCTTCGTGCCTTTTCCAAAAGGCGAGCCTGCCGGAAAGCCAGTCAACATTTTGACTGGGTTCCTGGACAAAGACGGCAAAGCGCAGGGTCGGCCCACGATGGTTGTCATGGCAAAGGACGGTTCGCTTTTGGTCAGCGACGATGTCGGCAATGTTGTTTGGCGGGTTCGGGCGAAAGGTTAGGGTCAGGACCTAAATCCGTCGGCCCGCGCGGCCGGCAAGTTCCACTGTGTAATGCCATGCTATGCGGCCCGACCGGCCGCCACGGCTTTGCGCGAAACTTAAGGCATCGGCCTCGTCCCAATCGAGGTCGAAATGCGCTGCGTAACTGCCCACCATTTTTAGATAGGCATCCTGATCGGGATATTGAAAGCCGAGCTTAAGGCCAAACCGGTCCGCCAGCGCTAGGCTATCGTCGATGGCATCGCGTCCGCCCGTATCCGGATCCGCGCCATTTTCTCTTTCGACGATGTTCCTGCGGTTTGATGTCACGCACAAGCGGACATTGTTCGGGCGGGCTTCAACGCCGCCTTCCAGCAGCGACCGCAATAGACGCGCGCTTTGGTCATTGGGCTCGAAAGATATGTCGTCCACGAACAATAGATATCGGCGGCCTGATGCGGCAAGCTCGTCGAATAATGCAGGCATGCTGGTGATTTGGTTCGCCGCCGCCTCGACAAGCGCAATGAAAAAGCCTTCTTCTTGCAACGCCGCGACCACCGATTTGACCAGCGCGGATTTTCCCATGCCGCGCGCGCCCCACAAAAGGACATCATGCGCTGCAGCGCCCGAAGCATGCCGCCTGCTGTTTTCGATCAGGTCGGCTTTTTGGCGGTCAATACCGACGATAAGGTCAAGCGGCAGTGGCTTGAAATCATGCACCGGCGCCAATGCCGTGCCATTCCAATGATAGGCCGGATGGGACGATAGGTCCGTCGGTGGCGCAGGCGGCGGGGATAGCCGCTCCAGCGCCTCCGCAATGCGTTTGAGTGTGTGGTCGTTCAAGCCGCCAAATCCTCGGCATCCAATGCGTAGAGCAAGTCGGCACCGGCCATCGCGCTGCCTTTGAACGCAAAGGCTTCGGGAACCATGATGTCCAGATAATAACGGCAGGCGACAATTTTGGCCTTTAGGAACGCGCTCGTATCTCCGGCGTCGATTTCCATTTGTGCCGCCCGCAACTGCTTCAGCATCAACCACCCTGCGGTCACGACGGACATCATGTTGGTGTAGGCGTAACTGCCCGCGAGACGGTCATCCACGCTTGCGCTCAACATATACTCAGTTACTTCAGCGCAGGCCGCGCTCAATGCCGAAAGACCGAGTTGGTCGGTGGCGTCTTGGGAAATGGCCGCGAGATGGTTCCGAATGACATCGCCGCCTTGCATCGCGAGTTTACGCCCCACGAGATCGGCGGCCTGAATGCCGTTGGTTCCTTCATAAATGGCGGCGATACGGATATCCCGGTAAAACTGGGCTGCGCCGGTTTCCTCAACAAAGCCCATTCCGCCATGCACCTGAATACCCAGCGAGGCGATCTCGCTGCCCATGTCGGTGCCGTAGGTCTTGGCCAGCGGCGTCAGCAGATCAACCATGTCCTGCGCTCCCGCTTCTCCGAGCGTGGCGCGGTCAACATAGCCCGATGCCAGATAGAGCAAGGCCCGTATCGCTTGCGTGCCCGCTTTCATACGCAGCAGCATGCGGCGGACATCGGGATGTTCGACAATCGCGACGGACTCGCGCGACGGTCCGCTTGCTTTGGCCGATTGGACACGTTCACGTGCAAACCAGATGGCTTTTTGCGTTGCGGCTTCGGCAATTTGAACGCCTTGCAACCCTACGTTTAGCCGCGCGTTATTCATCATCGTGAACATCGCACGCATGCCGCCGAATTCAGGGCCGATCAGTTCGCCAACGCATTCACCTTCTTCGCCAAAAGCGAGCACGCAGGTCGGGGACGCGTTAATGCCCATCTTATGTTCGATTGATACGACTTTGATATCATTCGCTTTGGTAAAGCTGCCATCCTCTGCGACCTGATATTTTGGGACCAGAAACAGAGAGATGCCCTTGGTGCCAGCGGGGCCATCCGGCGTGCGGGCCAGCACGAGATGGACGATGTTTTCGGCCATATCATGGTCACCAAAGCTGATATATATTTTGGTGCCTTTGACTTGGTAGGTGCCATCGCCGCGCGGTGTCGCGGTCGATTTCAGCGCGCCGACATCGGAGCCTGCCTGTGGCTCTGTTAGGTTCATCGTGCCGGACCATTCGCCAGTTGATAGTTTTGGCAGGAACAGTTGTTTTTGCCGGTCTGACCCATGGTGGTTGATGGCTTCGATCGCGCCAACGGACAATATTGGACACAGGGCAAATGCCATGTTTGCGGCGCCCAAGGAATCGAGCGCAACGGTGGCCATCGAAAATGGCAGGCCTTGGCCACCGAACGCCGACGGTGCGTTTATCGAACCCCAGCCATTGGCGACATAGGCTTTGTATGCCGCGACAAAACCTTCGGGCATGACGACTTTGCCATCTTTCAAACGCGCACCAACGGTGTCGCCTATCCGGTTGAGTGGGGCAAATTCGCCCTCTGCAAATGCGCCAATGCCTTCCACAATAGCGTGCACCATATCGGGCGTGGCATCGGCGAAGCGGTCATGTTGCGACAAGGCTTCGATATCTACGATATGCTTCAGGACAAATGCTTGTTCAGTAACGGGTGCAGAAAAGGCCATGATCAATAAAAAATCCTGTTAAATCGTGTCGACCAAGGCCTATAGCCGCGAATGATGTTTGGCTCAAATACCTTGGGGAATGGCTGGGTCCTGCCCGCTGATGACGCTGCAATAACGGCGGCGATGGAGCTTTTGCGTTCCGGCCAAATCGTCGCGATTCCCACTGAGACGGTATATGGCCTCGCGGCGGATGCCAGCAATGCTGATGCTGTGGCCAAGATATATGCGGCAAAGGGGCGTCCGGACTTTAATCCATTGATTGTGCATGTTACCGACCAATCCGCCGCCGAAAACTTGGCTGAATTCAGCCCGATGGCACATCAACTGGCACAGGCATTTTGGCCGGGGCCGCTTACGCTTGTGCTGCCTCTGCGGACTGACGCCGACATTGCGGGCGCCGTCACAGCCGGGTTGCCGACAATTGCATTACGCTGCCCCGCCCATCCCGTCATGCAGGCGCTGCTTAAGAAAACCGGCCTGAACATTGCGGCACCGTCAGCCAATAAAAGTGGCGGGATAAGCCCGACCCGTGCCGAACATGTGCTTACGGGGCTTGGCGGTGCGGTTCCGATGATCTTGGATGGAGGGCCTTGCTCTGCAGGACTCGAATCCACGATTGTTGCCGTGCGCGAGCATGGTTGGCAGATTTTGAGACCGGGGCCAGTCACCGCGGCGGATATTGAGCGGGTCCTAGGGATTGGCCCTTTGACGGCGTCCGTCGATAATATTGAAGCGCCCGGGCAATTGGCGAGCCATTATGCACCGTCAAAGGCTGTGCGCTTAAACGCGATCCAACCAGAGCCGGGCGAGTGGCACATCGGGTTTGGGGCAATGGAGGGCAATGATAATTTGTCCGAGTCAGGCGATCTAGCGCAGGCCGCAGCCAATCTATTTGACGCCCTGCACAGGGCCGATGCCAGTGCCGCATTAACGATCGCCGTCGCGCCAATACCGCATGAAGGGATTGGCGTTGCGATTAACGACCGGCTGCAACGGGCATCTATCCGGTGAAATGGGCTGCGGGCATCCTGTTAATGGCGGCATGGATGACGCCAAGTGATGCCGCTGCACCTGCAGATGTGGCGGCGTACCACGCGCTTGCCCAGCAAGATCTCCGATTAGCGACCATTGGCTATCGGCTTGCCCAAGCAAATGCACCATTTTGCGACCGGAAAACAGTAAGCCCCGGCTGGGTATTGCATGACGAAGCCCAATATCCCGACAAGGGGACCGCCAAGACCGCATTCATTTTCCGATCGCCAGTGGCGATATCGTCTGTCGTGCCCGGTGGCGATGCTGCGCAGTTAGGGCTTCAGGCGGGTGACGGCATTGCGGCCGTTGACGGCATTGATGTGACTGGCCCAATCGCTGCGAAGAAGGGGCGCGCAACGGCGCGGATTCAGAAAATACAGACCCTTTTAGCCGACGCCTTCGCCAAATCCGGAACGGCAATTGTGTCTATGAAGACTGAAGGTGGGCCGAAAGACGTGAAGCTGCAACCTTCTGCTGTGTGTTCATCCGTATTTTGGGTGGATACCAAGACCAAGCTGGACGCTGGCGCAGATGGGGTTTCCGTGCGCGTTACCGAAGGGCTGATGACCTTTGCCGCTGCGGATGATGCGGAACTGGCGGCCGTGGTCGCGCATGAAATGTCGCATAATTTGCTGAGGCACAGGGACAGGTTGGCGGCAACAGGTAGAGCAAAAAAGCACATACTCGCGACAGAAATAGAAGCGGACCGCCTTTCGGTTTGGTTGATGCAGAACGCTGGATATGATCCGGCGGCAGCGCTGCGTTTCATTGAGCGATATGGCCGCAAAACCAGCCTTGGCATTTTTTCGGACGCAACCCATTTGCGGTGGGGCAACCGGCAAATGCTTATGCAGGCGGAAATTGCCAGCATGATGCAGGTAGATGCGCGAAACGGCCTTCGGTCACCGCCTCTGTTGAATCCGTCGAACTAGAAAAATAAGTTGCATATCAAAATGCTATTTCATCCAAGCGCGCTCTCGCCTATCGAGTGATGTATAGCAGTGCAGGGGAGAGCAAATTGCCTACATCGAAGAGATTTTTGATTGGGCTTTTGCCGATCGTTGCACTCGCCGGCTGTGGTGAGGCATCGGACAGCAAAAAGGCTGCGGTCGAAACAGCGCAGGTTGTGCGCGTGTTCACCGTGGAAAAGGAAAGCCTTCAGCGTGAAATTAGCGCGGTGGGAACGGTGCGGTATCGGCGGGAAACACCGCTTGGCTTTACCACCCCTGGAAAAGTGGCCGTTGTTCGCTTTGAAGAAGGTGATTTCGTCAAGCGCGGCGCATTATTGTCGGCGTTGGATTCCACGATTGTTGGCGCTGACGTAAGCGTGTCGGTCGCTGAACGAGACCGTGCGCGCGCCGAGTTTGATCGCGTGCGTTCATTATATGCCGATGGTTGGATAACCAAAGCGCGTTTCGAAGCGGCAGACGCCGCTGTGAAAGCCGCCGACGCACGCGTTCGGCAGGCTGGCTTTGCGAGTAGCACGGCGCAGCTTTATGCGCCATCAAACGGCGTCGTTTTGCAGCGTAATGTCCAACCAGGACAAGTCATCGCCGCCGGTATGCCAGCGCTCATTCTGGGCGAAGCAGATGATGGCTTTGTCTTTCGCGTGCCCATCGTCGACCGTGACGCGTCAAAATTGCGCGTGGGTATGACGGCGGACATCATGATTGAGTCCGCGGGGGACGGTCCTGTTTCGGCCACCATTTCAGAAATCGATGGACGCGCGAATGAGGCAACGGGCGCGTTCACCGTGCAATTCCGGCTGCCCTCGCGCCCAAACTTGCGATCGGGGCAAATTGGAACGGCCAATATTAAGCTGCCTGCCATGGAAAGCGGCGACCTGCTGCAGATTCCAGCTACCGCATTGTTCGGCGTCCGCACCGGAGAAGGCCTGGTATATGTTGTCGCAAAAAACAATCGCGTCGAAACACGCAATGTCGCGATTGAGCGTGTGTCTGATAAATTCGTGACTGTATCGGGTGGCATAAAGCCGGGGGACAAGATCGTGACGTCGGGGTTGGAAAAACTGCGAACGGGGTCGCCTGTCCGCATTATTGCGACGCAGCCTTAACACATGCATATCGCCGAAATCGCCATCCGCCGGTGGCAATTAACCTTAGTCCTTTTTACGCTGCTGTGCGCGCTTGGATTCTCTGCATTCCAACAGGTGCCGCGCGCGGTTGATCCGCATTTTTCGATGCCTGTCGTATCGATCGTTGCCGCGCAACCGGGTGCGGACGCAGCGGAGATTGAGCAGACGATTACCAAGCCAATCGAAGAATTGGTTCAGGGCCTAGAAGACGTTCAAAGCGTAAATTCGACAAGCAGCGATGGCAACGCCGTCATTCGGGCGGAATTCGACTGGTCGGGCGACCCTGACCAATATTTCAATGACACCGTCCGCGAAGTGACGGCCATCCGCAGCCAACTTCCGGCTGATCTGCAAAAGCTGCAGTTCGAGAAAATTCGAACGACGAATTCATCCATTTTGCAAATCGCTTTGCTGAGCGAGACGGCCAGTTGGTACCGCATGGAAAAATATGCGCGGGATATCAGCGAAGCACTTGGGCGTTACAAAGAAGTCCGGCAGTCCGAAATTTATGGGCTGCCTCAACCCGAAATAACCGTCGCCATCAACTCGGGACGTTTGGCGGAGCTTCGCATTCCCGCAAGCGCCGTGGTTGACGCAATCCGCCTTGCCGGCGCCGATGTTCCTGCAGGTGCCGTCACCAGCGGTGCACGCCGTTTTAACATCGAAGCAGGGGGCGCGTTTCGCGACCTTGATCGCATACGCAATTTGCCCATCCGGACCAATGATGGAACCTTATTGCGCGTCGACGATGTTGCAGACATTAAAATGGGATCGGCTGAACAGCGCGTAAAGGTCAGCCATAATGGCCAACGCGGGGTATTCATTACGGCCAACCAAAAACAGGGCACGGACGCGACGAAGCTTCGTAACCGGTTAATCCAAGAGCTTGAGATTCAAAAGAAGCTGCTTCCGCCCGATATAAAGGCTGTTGTTGAGTTTGATCAAAGCCGGGATATTCGCAAGCGTCTTCAGGAACTTGCCCGCGACTTTACCCTTGCGCTGTTTTTGGTGCTGATCACGCTGCTGCCATTGGGCTGGCGCGCGTCGGTGATTGTTATGATATCGATTCCGCTGTCGGTTGCTTCGGGATTGCTGGCGATTTCGGCATATGGGTTTAACCTTAGCCAGCTTGTGGTCGCGGGTTTTATCCTGACGCTTGGCTTGTTGGTGGATGACTCGATTGTCGTTGTCGAAAACATCGCGCGGCATTTGCGGATGGGCAAAGGCCGGAACCAAGCGGCGATCGACGGCACCAAAGAAATCACCATGGCCGTCTTGGGGTCAACGGGTGTTTTGGTGTTTGCCTTCCTTCCGCTGTTCTTTTTGCCGGAGGGGGCGGGCAAATTCACGCAAAGCTTTATCGCGACAATCGTGTCGACGATTACCGCCTCGATGCTCGTATCGCTGACTATTGTGCCGTTTCTTGCCAGTCGTATCTTGAAGCGTGATGATCATGAAGGCGGCAACCCGTTACTTCAGTGGCTGATGCTGAAGATCGACAGATTTTATCACCCGATGCTGCATTGGGCGCTGGATAGACCGCGGCGGTCGGTGTGGTCCGCCCTTGCGGTCACCTGCGCGGCATTTCTCTTCATCCCATTGCTGGGTTTCAGCCTGTTTCCAAATGCGGACACCTCCTATTTTCGCGTCACGGTGGAAGCGGAACAAGGCGCCAGCATTGCAGAAACGGGTCGCATCGTTCGGCAAGTTTCGGATATTTTGAAGACCGAGCCCGCGATTAAAGTCCGCGCCGAAAATGTCGGCGCATATAACCCGCCTGTCTTTTACAATGTTTTCCAACGCGGCGAAAACCCAACCCATGGCGAAGTATTGGCTATCATGGACAATTGGGACGGATCCAAATCCCGCGCAATGGTCGATCGGCTGCGTAAGAAATTCGACGAGATATCTGGCGCACGCATCAAGCTGGTATTGTTCCAAAACGGAGCGCCGATAAACGCGCCTGTGGAATTCAGGGTATATGGGCCCGACCAAGACGAGCTCAAACGGATCGCTGCCAAAATGGAGTTGGCGCTGCGCGAAACCCCCGGGGCAAGAGACATCAACAACCCAGTTGCCTTTGACCGCATTGACCTGGATATCCGGGTCGATGACGCAAAAGCGGCTCTGCTTGAAGTGCCCGCAGGGGCCGCACGCCGCGCGGTCCGACTGGCCATCAGCGGTGAACGTGCCGGCACATTCAGAGACGAGGAGGGCGACAGCTACCCTATCATCGTGCGGCACCCGCTTACCGATACCCAGCCCATATCGGCGCTGGAATCGATCTATGTGTCCAACCGAAGTGGGCAGGCCGTTTCGTTGGCGGAAATTTCCAATCCGACGTTGGAATCAACACCGGCAGCAATTTACCGCTACAATCTGCAACGTAACGTCAGCGTGACGGCGCAGGTATCCGACGGTGCGGTCATTTCAAAGGTGAACTTGGACGCGCAGAAGAAGATGGATGCCATCCCGCTTAAGCCGGGATACAGCATAGGGGTCGGCGGTGAGGCGGAAAAAATCAACGAAACATTTGCTGGATTTGGCCCGGTTGTCATCGTTGCCCTATTTAGCATCTTCGCCATTCTGGTGGCTGAATTTGGCCGGTTTAAAGAGGCATTGGTTGTCGCGGGCGTTATTCCGCTGGGTACGTTCGGTGGCCTCATCGCGCTCCTTGTTACCGGCAACAACCTCTCGTTCTTGGCCGTCATTGGTTTTATTGCGCTCATCGGGATTGAAATTAAAAACTCGATCCTGCTGGTCGATTTCACCAGCCAATTGCGCGCCAGCGGCTATGCGCTGCGTGAAGCCATTGAAAAGGCGGGAGAGGTGCGTTTCCTTCCGGTGTTGCTGACTTCGGTAACGGCGATTGGCGGACTTATGCCACTCGCGCTTTTTGGCGGTAGTCTCTATGGGCCACTGGCGATCGTGTTAATCGGGGGGTTGATTTCTTCGACGGTGCTATCACGTATTGTTACACCCGCAATGTATTTGCTGGTGGTACGCGGCGACGTCGCGAAGGCGCCAGATTCCATTCAAGCTTAAGGATAAGCAGATGTCACATGATGAAGCGATTTTCGCCGGCGGTTGTTTTTGGTGCACCGAAGCTGTTTTTGGCCAGTTGGCCGGCGTGCACAGCGTACAAAGCGGATATATTGGCGGGACGACGGTCGACCCCACATATAAAGAGGTTTGCGGCGGTCAAACGGGGCATGCAGAAGCCATACGCATTGCCTTTGATGCCGAAGTCATCAGCTATGCCGATTTGCTGGAGATATTTTTTGCTACGCATGATCCGACGCAATTGAACCGTCAGGGGAATGACATTGGAACGCAATATCGGTCGGCCATTTTCCCGTTGAATGATGATCAACGTGCTGTCGCTGAAGCCGGCATTACGAAAGCCGCAGCGGACTGGCCAGTGCCCATAGTCACTACGATTGAAGGCCCTGCAACTTGGTATCCTGCCGAAGATTATCATCAGGAATATTGGGCGGGTGAAGGGCAGCGTAACGCATATTGCCTGGCTGTCATTCCGCCCAAGTTAGCGAAGCTGAAAAAGGGATTTGCCGAACGGCTCGCCGACTCCGCATAGACAATGAAGATTGGCGCGTTAAGTATAAGTCATGACACATAAACCTGTTCGAAAAGCCATATTCCCTGTCGCGGGTCTCGGCACCCGCTTTTTGCCTGCGACAAAGGCCATTCCCAAAGAAATGCTGCCGATCGTCGACAGCCCGCTCATCCAATATGCCGTCGATGAGGCGCGTGAAGCGGGTATCGAACAGATGATATTCGTGACGGGTCGCTGTAAGAGCGCAATTGAAGACCATTTCGATATCGCGTTCGAACTGGAGCACACAATGGCGGCGCGTGGCAAAGACACATCGGTGTTAGCGAGCTCACGCCTCACACCCGGCAACTGCGTGTATGTGCGGCAACAGGAACCACTGGGACTTGGGCACGCAATCTGGTGCGCGCGCGACATCGTTGGTGATGAGCCCTTCGCGATATTCCTTCCTGATGAGTTCATGCATGGATCACCGGGATGCATGAAGCAGATGGTTGACGCCTATCAGAACATTGGTGGCAACGTCATCAGCGTGCTTGAAGTGCCGCGCCATGCGGTATCCAGCTATGGCGTCATTGCCCCCGGCGCGGCGCGCGGTGCGATTACAGAGGTGCTTGGCCTTGTTGAAAAGCCAAAGGTTGAGGACGCGCCATCGAACTTGATCGTTTCGGGCCGTTACATCCTTCAGCCCGAAGTGATGCATATTCTGGAAGGCCAAGAAAAAGGCGCTGGCGGTGAGATCCAGTTGACCGACGCCATGGCGCAGATGCTCGGTAAGCAGCCGTTCCACGCGGTCACATTTGACGGAAATCGCTATGATTGTGGATCAAAAGTAGGTTACATCGAAGCCAATTTGGCGGTAGCGTTGCAAAGAGCTGATATGGCAGACGAAGTTCGCGCCATTGCGGTCAATTTATTAAAATAGGCCTGTTGCGCGAGATATTGGGGGTTTCCAAATGCGTTTGATAGTTTGTGCTTTGCTGTTTGTGCTCCTCCAAGGTTGCGTTGCTTCTATGGTGTCCAGTGTTGTGACAGCACCGATTAAGGTCGTTTCGAAGACTGCGGATGTTTTGACGACCAGCCAATCGGAATCTGATGAAAAACGCGGACGTGAATTGCGGAAACACGAAGAAGCTGTTGGGAAGCTCAGCCGTAAACGTGCCAAGGCGCGCAAACGCTGTGCCGACGGTGATAGAGATGCCTGCGAAAAGGCGGCGGACCTGAGCGATCAAATTGAACGGGAACAGGATCGCGCGCGGTAAATGCATTCGTCTGCCAACCAGCAACGACTGTCGACAAACGGCTGATTTGCCTGAAAATTTTGTATCTCGTCGATTGTTAACCCATTTGGTCGAACGCAGCTTTCGCCTTATGCCTGCTGACGGTTATGGGGCCAGCATAGACCGATGGGGATACGCCCGCGGGTCTCGTGGAGGGTTAATGCGCGTTTTTGAACTACGTTTGGCACTGTTGATGACAGCTGTGGCAGTGATGACTGCACCATCTCAAGCTGTTGCCAATGACAACGGCGCGAATGCAGATGCCCCTTCAACCCGGGCCGGTAGCCGGCAATTCACACCCGATTTCTTCACCGCCTATGCCCCCGTTACCGCGCTCGATATGGTGAAACGCATCCCGGGTTTTTCCATCAGTGAAGGCGAGGGGCGCCGCGGCTTTGGCGAAAATGCCGGTAATGTTTTGATCGATGGAGACCGGCCATCGACAAAGTTCGATGACGTATGGACGACGCTGTCCCGGATTCCGGCAAGTCAGGTCGAATATATTGAGTTGTCTGAGCAGGCGGGCGCGGACACCGAAACGCAAGGGCAAGGGCAAGTCATAAATATCGTCCGTAAGCGGACTGCAAAGGTCAACGGCACCTATGAAGGGACGATCATCGCCGGAACCCGTTATGGTTTCCAGCCGTCCGTGAACGCGTCTGCGACGCTGCGCCGGGGCGAAACAAGCTATGAACTGAATCTGTCATCTTATTCTGAACGGGTCTACGGATTTGGTCCTGAAGATTTTAAGACAGGCTCAGCTGTCTTGCTTGAACGGCGTTTTTACAATGGCAAAGGTGGGTATGACCAAGCTGCACTTGGTGGCGCCCTCAAAACCAAATTGGGCGACAGCAAGGTGAACCTCAATGGCCAAGTGCGCTGGAGCGACGGCTTTGACATTCGGGAGGCGGATTATTTCAATGGCTCCGGTGTGGACACCGCTGATGAGCTTTTGCTGCGCGGCGGCCCCGTTAGCGACATAAGTTATGAACTCGGCGGTGATATTGAATTTTCTGCTGTGCCGAAGACGAACACCAAAATTGTCGCGCTGTATCGATCAGGGCACGAAAGCGCCTATAGTAGCATCGAAATCGCCCGCATGGGGCAGCCGGTGACTTTGTTTGAGACGCGCAGCCGTAACACGCCCACAGAAGCCGTTGTGCGCATCCAGAATGACTGGAGTGGGTTGAGGGGGCATGCAGTCCAATTCGGCGCTGAGATTGCTTATAATCGCCTTGATGCACGTTTCAGCGTAGCCAATTCGGTCGCCGGTGCGGTGACCAGTTTCCCGGCATCAGATGTCCTCGTTCAAGAAACCCGGTTTGAACCATTTGTCAGTGATGTATGGACACTTGGCCCATCTTGGAAAGTTGAAGCCGGCGCCATTGCCGAATTTTCCAAACTGACCTTGTCGGGTGACAGTATAGCGGAGCGGAGCTTTCAATTTATCAAGCCCCGCGCAATTGCGACGTGGACAATCAATCCGCAAACCACTTTGGAATTGCGCGCCGAGCGTCAGGTTGCCCAGCTGAACTTCAATGAGTTTGCCACGTCGGTCGACGTAACCGTCGGCAATCAGGTGGACGCTGGCAATGCAGAGCTTGTGCCTGAAAAAACAACGACTTTCTCCGGCCTCATCCGTCACAAGTTTCTGGAACGCGGCAGCATTCAGTTCCGTGGTGATTATCAGTTGGTCAACGATACCCAAGACCTTGTGCCGATCACGATACGTGACAGCAATGGAGCCATCACTGCGCAATTTGATGGCACCGGGAATATTGGCAAAAGCAAGCGATGGAATGCCGAGCTGGAGGTAACATTACCGCTGGATTGGCTGACACAGCCCATTGGGTTCGCGGGCATCGAAGCGAAATATATTGGACATTATCATGGTAGCAAAGTGACCGACCCCGTCACTGGGTTAAACCGTCGCATGTCCAACCGCCCATTATGGCACCAACAATGGGATATCCGTTATGACATGGCGGACCTTGGCCTTGTTTACGGTGCGTCCTTCAGTATCCAGGAACCGAATTACGCCTATTTCCTCAACGAGATCAGGCGTCAGCATGAGGGCACGCGATCGACGCTATTTATCGAATATAGCAAGTTCAGCCTAGGGACGCTGCGTTTCCAGGTAACCGACATGGCAGGTTTCAACCGAGACCGGTTTATTTATGCCGGAACGCGGGCGTCTGGAGGCTTTGATCAGATCGTGAACCGGAAACGCAGCCTTGATCCGTTGCTTCAATTGACGTTGTCCGGGAAATTCTGATTATTCGCTGCGCAACGCTTCAATCGGCGAAAGGCGTGATGCCCGGATAGCGGGGTAGCCGCCAAATAGGATGCCGATGATCGCCGAAAACGCGACCGACATGATTGCCGTGTCCAACCCGACGGGGGCTGGAAAGTCTGCGACTTGTTGAAAAATGGTTGCAGCGAGGATCGCCAATGTCAGGCCGATAGCGCCGCCGATAACGCACAGCACAGCGGCTTCAACCAAGAACTGGTTACGGATGTCGCTGCGCTTTGCACCCAATGCCATGCGAAGCCCGATCTCGCGTGTGCGTTCGGTAACACTGACCAGCATGATGTTCATGATACCGATACCGCCCACCAGCAACGATATGGATGCAATGGCGACCAAAACAGCCTGAAATATCTGCGTCACTTGACCGGTCGTCTCGGCGATTTCCGTTGTTGTGCGCACAGTGAACGGACTAATTCTTCCTTTGGGTACGCGGTAGCGGTCGCGTAACATACGTTTGATGTCCTGCTGCCCCGCGAGCAGCGAATCTTCATCCTCGAAACCGACGAACAGAAGTGTCACATCGTCCGGCCCTTGCATCGCCGTCGTCTGCAGTCGCTGGCGTAGGGTCGTGATCGGCACGACAATTTGGTCGTCATTGTCATTACCCAAATTGCTGCCCTTGCTTTCGAGTAAACCGATGACCTTAAAGGGCACGCGATTGATGCGTACGGTTTCGCCCACAGGATTTGCATCCGCGAACAGCTTGTCGGCAACCGTCTGTCCGATCACAACAACACGTGCCGCCGCACCGACATCGCCATCGGTCAGAAAACGGCCTTCGGACGCGGTGACGTTGGACACAATGCCATATTCAGGTGTGGCGCCAGTCGCTTGTGTGGTGGCGCTGCGGCCTGGTGTGACCAGTTGGACGCTGCTGCGGATCTGTGGTGCAACAGCGCTCACGCCCGATACCTGACGCAAAATGGCACGGCCATCGCGCTCGGTTAAGCGGCCGCGGTCTGTGGAGCGCGGCGGGCCGCTGCCGCTGTCGGGCTGCGGCACGACGATGGCCATGTTGGAACCTAAAGTCGCGATCTGCTGCGTTACAGAAACCTGTGCGCCATTGCCCACCGCGACCGCCAAGATGACGGAGAATACCCCGATCATCACGCCAAGCGTGGTGAGGATAGAGCGCATCAGATTGGTGCGCAGCGCCGTCATCGCAATCGCAATATTGACGCCCCAGCCAGCGATGGAGTTCAGCAAATTGTTCATCCGGCAACCGCACGGCGACGTGATTTGACCGCAGCGTCCTCAATGACGCGCCCGTCGCGAAAGACAATCCGCCGTTCAGCATATTCGGCAATATCGGGTTCATGTGTGACGACGATGAGCGTGATGCCTTCGTCGTTCAGTTTCTGAAAAATGCCCATGATATCGAGCGATGTCTGGGTATCCAGCGCGCCTGTTGGTTCATCGGCAAGCAGCATGAGTGGATCAGTGACCAACGCGCGGGCGATGGCAACGCGCTGTTGCTGGCCACCCGACAGCTTGGCAGGGGTGTTCTGCAAACGGTTACCAAGCCCCATCGCCTCAAGCTTCGCCTGCGCACGTTCCCGGCGTTCGGCATAGCCAAGGCCAGCGTAAATGAGCGGCACCGCCACATTGTCCAATGCGCTCGTGCGGGCGAGCAGGTTGAACTGTTGAAACACAAAGCCAATTTTGCGGTTACGGATTTCAGCCAATGCGTCGCTGTCGAGCGTTTTTGTATCGATGCCGTCGAGTAACAAGGTTCCAGACGTTGGGACATCGAGACAACCGATCATATTCATGAACGTCGATTTGCCCGAACCGCTGGCACCCATAATCGCAACGAACTCGCCACGTTTTATGGTCAGCGAAACGCCGTTGACGGCGTGCAGAACCTCGCCGCCGATCACATAATCTTTGACCAGATCATGCGTTTCAAGCAGCGGCGCTGTCATCTTCGTCCGCATTGTCGTCGGTTTCGGGCTTCGGCTTCAGGGATTTTGTCCGAATGAGAACTTTGTCTCCGGCTTTGATACCCGAAGTCACTTCGGTATAATCGTCACCTTGTAGGCCGATCTGAACCTGTTTCCGGACGGGGCGATACGGATCGGTTCCCGCCAGATACAATGTCGGCTTAGGTGTTTCCTTTTTGGCGGGTGCCCCGGGCTTTTCCTTTTTTGGCTCGCCCCGGTCGGCCAATTTGGGACGGAAGCGAAGCGCGCTGGTTGGCACGCGCAACACACTGGCCTTTGCGCCAGTGATGATTTCTACATTCGCGGTCATCCCGGGCAGCAATTTGCCATCTGCATTGTCCACGTCGATGATGACGAGATAGCTGACCACATTCTGCGTTTCGACGGGCGCTTTGCGGACCTGCCGCACTTTGGCGCGAAATATATCATTGGGGTAACTGTCAACGGTGAAGGTTACATCTTGGCCTTCGATAATCTGGCCGATGTCTGCTTCGTCAACCGATGCCTCAACTTGCATCTTGGTGGTGTCGGCCGCGATTTCGAAAAGGTTCGGGGTCTGAAAACTGGCGGCGACGGTGGTGCCGGGTTCAACAAGTTTGTTGATGATAACGCCGCTGGCAGGTGCCACAATCACGGTGCGGTTTAGATCGAGCCGCGCTGACGAAAGCTCCGCCGTGCCTTGGCTGATCTGTGCATTGCCGCTTTGCGTTTGCGCCAGTGCAACCTGCAAGGCGTTGCGCGCGCTATTAAGCTTGCTTTGCGCGATGTCGAGACCTGCCTTCGACACAAAGCCGCGCTCGGCCAGCGCGCGTTGCCGCGCAAAATCGCGTTCCTGTATCTCAAGCTCCGACCGCGCACGGGCGACATTGGCAACGGTTTGCTGCAAACTGGCGCGGGCCAGCGCGACTTGCGCTTCGGATTGCTGCACGCGCGCACGCACGCGGGTTGAGTCGATCTCGGCGAGGACTTGGCCCGCCTTAACCGGCGAATTGAAATCGACGTAGACTTTGGTCACTTGTCCCGACACCTCGGTGCCGACCTTGATTGTGTTCAGCGCGCGAATTTTGCCGCTGGCCGAAACCTTGCGCAAAACTTCGCCGCGCGTGACGGTCTCGCTGATATATTCATAGTCATGTGGGGTGGGGCGTATGATGCGGTAGAGAATGAAGAGCAGTGCAAGCGCGATAATCGCTGACCAAACGCGGTGCCGTTTCACCCAAGCCCGTATTGTTTCAAACATCCGACCCGCCCTCAATTGTCTTCCGTCACTGTATATGAAGCGTAAAAAGATTAGGCTAGTGATTTATTGATATAATACAGCAAAAAGCCCGCCGGAATTGCTTCCAGCGGGCTTTTATCATTCCTTAAAGGAAAGCGAAGCTTATTCTTCTTCGCCGCTATCCACAACATCATCGATGGCGGCGTCAGTGGTGGTCAGATCATCTGAAATCACCTTTGCCAACAGATCGTCACCGATGGCAGCTTCAGCACCCTGTGCCAATTCGGCAGCATGCTCTTCAGCTGCTGTCTCAGGCGCAATCAGGCTTTCCTGAAGCTTCTTGTAGCTGGCACGAAGCGCAACGTCGCGGCTTGTCGCGGCAATCCGCATGCGGTTCATGGCAGAACCAGTACCCGCAGGGATCAGACGACCCACGATGACGTTTTCTTTCAGACCGGTCAGGATGTCCTTCTTACCTTCCACTGCGGCCTGTGTGAGGACGCGTGTGGTTTCTTGGAAGGATGCTGCCGAGATGAACGAACGTGTCTGCAACGAAGCCTTGGTGATGCCCAACAGAACCGGGTTACCGGTTGCAGGTGCCTGACCCTTGGACAGCTTCGCATTGATTGCGTCCATTTCTTCGCGGTCAACCTGTTCGCCTGGAAGCAGGGTTGTGTCGCCACCGAATGTGATTTCAACCTTTTGCAACATCTGACGAACGATCGTTTCGATGTGCTTGTCGTTGATCTTCACGCCCTGCAAACGATACACTTCCTGAATTTCTGCAACCAGATATTCAGCCAATGCTTCGATGCCCATGACTTCAAGAATGTCATGCGGGTTCGGCGAACCAGCAATCAGGTTATCGCCCTTACGAACGAAATCGCCTTCCTGAACATCAAGTACCTTCGACTTCTGGATCAGATACTCAATACGATCGCCTTCTTCCGGAACAATCGCGATCTTGCGCTTCGCCTTATAGTCACGGACGAATTCAACGCGGCCCGAAATCTTCGCAATGATTGCGTTATCCTTCGGAATACGTGCTTCGAACAATTCGGCAACGCGTGGCAGACCACCGGTGATGTCGCGGGTCTTTGCAGATTCACGGGTCACACGAGCGATAACATCACCTGCCTGAACCATGGCACCGTCTTCAACCGAAAGCATCGTGCCTACGCCGAGCAGATAACGTGCAGCTTCACCGCTATCGTCATCCAGCAAGGTGATGCGTGGGCGAAGGTCTTCCTTCTTGGTGCGGCTGCCGGCACGATCTTCGATAACGACGCGCTGGGCGATACCCGTTGCTTCGTCGGTTTGCTCGGTCAGCGTCTTGCCGTCGATCAGGTCCTGATATTTGATGATACCCGACTTTTCGGTGATGATTGGCATGGTGAATGGATCCCATTCAGCCAGACGATCACCAACATTGACGTCCGCACCATCCGGGAATGCCAGCGTCGCACCATAAGGCAGACGGTGAATTTCCATTTCGCGGCCATCCTTGTCGACGATGATAAGTTCACCGTTACGGGCCATTGCCAGACGCTTCTTACGCTTGTCGACGATGCTTGGCAGATCGCGATACATGACCTTACCCGATGCGGTTGCATCAAGGTTCGACTGTTCGTTCAACTGCGCCGCACCACCGATGTGGAAGGTACGCATGGTCAGCTGGGTTCCAGGCTCACCGATGGACTGCGCAGCGATAACGCCGACAGCTTCACCAATGTTGACTGGCGTACCGCGTGCAAGGTCACGACCATAGCAGGTACCGCAAACACCGACCTTGGATTCGCACACCAGCGGTGAGCGGATCTTAAGGGCCTGAATGCCGGTTTCTTCCATCGCAGCAACCATTGGCTCGTCGAGCAAGGTTCCAGCAGGGATCAGCACCTTGCCATCAAGGCCAAGGATGTCTTCTGCCGTGGTACGGCCAAGGACACGCTCACCAAGTGAGGCGATGGTCGAACCACCCTGAACGATCGAACGCATTTCCAGCGCGCGCTGGGTGCCGCAATCGACTTCAACGATGGTGCAATCCTGCGATACGTCGACCAGACGGCGTGTCAGGTAACCTGAGTTTGCAGTCTTCAGTGCGGTATCGGCCAGACCCTTACGGGCACCGTGGGTCGAGTTGAAATACTCGAGAACGGTCAGACCTTCCTTAAAGTTCGAAATGATCGGCGTTTCGATGATCTCGCCCGAAGGCTTGGCCATCAGACCGCGCATACCGGCAAGCTGCTTCATCTGCGCTGGCGAACCACGCGCACCGGAGTGGCTCATCATGTACACCGAGTTGACTGGCAATTCACGGCCATGCTCGTCGGTTGGCGATGCCTTCAGCTTGTCCATCATGGCGTTGGCGACCTTGTCACCACATGTGGACCAGGCGTCGATGACCTTGTTGTACTTTTCCTGCTGCGTGATCAGACCGTCCTGATATTGCTGCTCAAAGTCGGCAACAATTGCCTTGGTTTCAGCAACCATTTCCGTCTTTTCTTCCGGAATAATCATGTCGTCCTTGCCGAACGAAATACCGGCCTTGAACGCATATTTGAAGCCAAGCGACATGATCGCATCAGCGAACAATACCGTGTCTTTCTGACCCGTGTGACGGTAAACCTGATCGATAACGTCGCCGATTTCCTTCTTGGTGAGAAGGCGGTTGACGGTTTCGAACGGCACGCGGTGGCTCTTTGGCAGCGTTTCTGCGAGCAACATACGGCCAGGTGTCGTGTCAAAGCGAACCATACGCTCAACGCCATCTTCACCGGTCTGTGGGACGCGGGCGATGATCTTGGAGTGGAGCGTTACGGCGCCAACTTCAAGCGCCTGATGCACTTCAGCCATGTCGGACAGCATCATGCCTTCGCCTGGCTCGCCGCGGCGATCCATCGAAAGATAATATAGACCCAATACCATGTCCTGCGAAGGAACGATGATTGGCTTACCGTTTGCAGGCGACAGGATGTTGTTGGTGGACATCATCAAAACGCGTGCTTCCAACTGGGCCTCAAGGCTCAATGGAACGTGAACAGCCATCTGGTCACCGTCAAAGTCGGCGTTAAAGGCCGAGCAGACGAGCGGGTGAAGCTGGATAGCCTTACCTTCAATCAGGACAGGCTCGAACGCCTGAATGCCCAAACGGTGAAGCGTTGGTGCGCGGTTCAGCAACACAGGGTGCTCGCGGATAACCTCATCGAGGATGTCCCAAACTTCCTTACGTTCCTTTTCGACCCACTTCTTGGCTTGTTTCAGGGTCATCGAAAGACCCTTCGCATCCAGACGCGAGTAGATGAATGGTTTGAACAGCTCGAGCGCCATCTTCTTTGGCAGGCCGCACTGATGCAATTTCAATTCAGGACCGGTCACAATAACCGAACGACCCGAATAATCGACGCGCTTACCCAAAAGGTTCTGACGGAAACGGCCCTGCTTGCCCTTGAGCATGTCGGACAGCGACTTCAGCGGGCGCTTGTTGGCGCCGGTGATCGTGCGGCCGCGACGGCCATTGTCGAACAATGCGTCAACAGCTTCCTGCAGCATGCGCTTTTCGTTGCGGACGATGATGTCTGGCGCGCGCAGTTCAATCAGGCGCTTCAAACGGTTGTTACGGTTGATAACGCGGCGATAGAGATCGTTCAGATCGGACGTTGCAAAACGACCACCATCCAGCGGCACCAATGGGCGTAATTCTGGTGGAATGACGGGAATGACGTCCAAAATCATCCACTCGGGCTTGTTGCCTGAATCGATGAAGCTTTCGACGACCTTCAAACGCTTGATGATCTTCTTGGGCTTAAGTTCCGACTTGGTAACAGCAAGCTCGTCGAGCAGGTCGGTACGCTCTTGCTCAAGGTCGAGGTCCATCAACATGGTCTTGACGGCTTCGGCACCAATGCTGGCGGTGAAGGCGTCTTCGCCATATTCGTCCTGCGCGTCGAGCAATTCGTCTTCGCTCAGCAACTGGAACTTCTCAAGCGCGGTCAGGCCAGGCTCGGTAACGATGTAGTTTTCGAAATACAGCACGCGCTCAAGCTGCTTCAACTGCATATCCAGCAGCAGGCCGATGCGCGAAGGCAGCGACTTCAGGAACCAGATATGCGCAACAGGCGCAGCGAGCTCGATGTGGCCCATGCGCTCACGACGCACCTTGGTAACGGTGACTTCAACGCCGCACTTTTCACAGACGACGCCCTTATACTTCATGCGCTTATACTTACCGCAAAGGCACTCATAGTCCTTCACGGGTCCGAAGATACGTGCGCAGAACAGGCCGTCACGCTCTGGCTTGAACGTACGATAGTTGATGGTTTCGGGCTTTTTGATTTCACCAAAAGACCAGCTGCGGATTTTTTCCGGCGATGCGATCCCGATCTGGATTTGGTCAAATGTTTCGACCTTGGCGATGGGATTGTTGAATTTGCTCAGTTCGTTCATAATCTTTTCCTCATTGGGCTTTTGCCCATGAAAACCTAAGGGCAGGGGCAGGGGGCGGACCTAAGTCCGCCCAGCTCTGCTTATTCCGCTGCCTCGGCAAAGCCCTCGTCACCTTCGATCAAGTCGTGCGCTTTCAGGTCAACATTCAGACCCAATGAGCGCATTTCCTTAACCAGAACGTTGAAGCTTTCGGGGATACCGGCTTCAAAGCTGTCGTCACCCTTGACGATCGCTTCGTAAACCTTGGTCCGTCCGATAACGTCATCGGATTTGACCGTGAGCATTTCCTGCAAGGTATAGGCCGCGCCATATGCCTGAAGTGCCCAGCATTCCATTTCCCCGAAACGCTGACCACCGAATTGCGCCTTACCACCAAGTGGCTGCTGCGTAACAAGGCTGTACGGTCCGATTGAACGGGCGTGGATCTTGTCATCAACAAGGTGATGCAATTTCAGCATGTAGATGATGCCTACAGTTACCTTTCGGTCGAACTTGTCACCGGTACGGCCGTCGAACAGGTCGGATTGACCCGAGCCGTCAAGTCCAGCGAGCTGGAGCATATTGGTAACGTCCGCTTCACGTGCGCCGTCGAACACGGGTGTGCCCATTGGAACGCCGGTGACGACATTGCTTGCAAGTTCAATGATGTCCGCGTCGCTGCGGCCCTTGATCTCATCGGCATAATCTTCGCCATAGGCTTTCGCCAAACGTTCGCGCACGATAGCTGGCGGAGCTGCGGCTTCGGGGTTCGGGTTATTGTGTCGCCACTCTTCCAAAGCCTCACCAATTTGCATGCCCAGACCGCGTGCGGCCCAGCCAAGGTGGGTTTCGAAAATCTGCCCGACGTTCATACGCGATGGAACGCCCAACGGGTTGAGAACGATGTCGACAGGTGTACCATCGGCCAAGAACGGCATGTCTTCTTGCGGAAGGATCCGTGAGATAACACCCTTGTTTCCGTGACGTCCGGCCATCTTGTCGCCTGGCTGCAGCTTACGCTTCACCGCGACGAACACCTTGACCATCTTGAGCACGCCAGGTGCGAGTTCATCACCGCGCTCCAGCTTCTCACGACGATCTTCGAACTTCTCAACGATCAGCTTGACGGCATCGTCATACTGAACCTTGACCGCTTCGAGGTCGCCCTGGACCTTGTCATCGGCAACCGCGATTTTCCACCATTCGTGACGCTCGACTTCGCTGAGATTTTCCTCAGTGATCTTGTCGCCCTTCTTGATACCCTTTGGCGCTGCGGCTGCAGTTTGACCAATGAGCATGTCTTTCAGGCGGTTGTAGGTCGCACGGTTCAAAATCGAACGTTCGTCTTCGCGGTCCTTTGCAAGACGCTCGATTTCTTCGCGTTCGATGGCCATCGCACGCTCGTCCTTGTCGATGCCGTGGCGGTTAAACACGCGCACTTCAACAACAGTACCAGCTACACCAGGTGACAGACGCAACGATGTGTCGCGCACGTCGCTTGCCTTTTCACCAAAGATGGCGCGCAGCAGCTTTTCTTCCGGCGTCATTGGGCTTTCGCCCTTTGGCGTGATCTTGCCGACCAGAATGTCACCGGGGTGCACTTCTGCGCCGATGTACACGATGCCAGCTTCGTCGAGGTTGCGAAGCGCTTCTTCACCTACGTTTGGAATATCGCGGGTGATATCTTCAGGGCCAAGCTTTGTATCGCGGGCCATAACTTCGAATTCTTCGATGTGGACCGATGTGAAGACATCGTCTTTCACGATGCGTTCGGAGATCAAGATCGAGTCTTCGTAGTTGTAACCGTTCCAAGGCATAAACGCGACGAGGCTGTTTTTACCCAGTGCGAGTTCGCCCAGTTCGGTCGAAGGACCATCGGCGATGATGTCGCCAGCTTCTATGACGTCACCAACCTTCACCAATGGCTTTTGGTTGATGCAGGTGTTCTGGTTCGAACGCTGGAACTTTTGCAGCGTGTAGATGTCGACGCCCGATTTGCCGGGTTCAACGTCGCCGGTCACGCGGACAACGATACGGGTCGCATCGACTTGGTCGACGATACCGGTACGGCGTGCAGCGATAGCAGCGCCGGAATCGCGGGCAACGGTTTCTTCCATGCCGGTGCCGACAAACGGTGCTTCTGCGCGGAGCAAAGGCACGGCCTGACGTTGCATGTTCGAACCCATCAATGCGCGGTTGGCGTCATCGTTTTCCAGGAACGGGATGAGCGACGCCGCAACCGAAACCAGCTGCTTTGGCGAAACGTCCATCAACGTGATCTGGTCGCGCGGTGCCATCAGGAATTCGCCAGCTTCACGTGACGAAATCAGGTCCTCGGCAAAGCTGCCATCGGCGTTCAGTTCGGCGTTCGCCTGCGCGATGGTGTTCTTCTGCTCTTCCATGGCGGAAAGATAGACCACGTCGTCGGTGACTTTATTGTCGATGACCTTGCGGTACGGCGTTTCGATAAAGCCATATTTGTTGACGCGGCTGAATGATGCCAGCGAGTTGATCAGACCGATGTTCGGGCCTTCTGGCGTTTCAATCGGGCAGATACGGCCATAATGCGTTGGGTGAACGTCGCGGACTTCAAAGCCAGCGCGCTCACGCGTCAGGCCACCTGGTCCAAGGGCCGACACGCGGCGCTTGTGGGTGACTTCCGAAAGCGGGTTGGTCTGATCCATAAACTGCGACAGCTGCGAGCTGCCGAAGAATTCGCGTACCGCAGCAACCGCTGGCTTTGCGTTGATCAGATCGTTTGGCATCACGGTCGATACGTCAACCGAGCTCATACGTTCTTTCACGGCGCGCTCCATACGGAGCAGACCGACGCGATACTGGTTTTCCAGCAATTCGCCGACCGAACGGACACGACGGTTGCCGAGGTTATCGATATCGTCGATTTCGCCCTTGCCGTCTTTCAGGTTCACCAGTTCCTTGACCACGGCGAGGATATCCTCCGTCCGCAAGGTGGTGAGCGTGTCTTCAACGTCAAGCTGCAGACGCATGTTCAACTTCACGCGGCCAACGGCGCTGAGGTCGTAGCGGTCTGGATCGAAGAACAGGCCAGCGAACAATGCTTCTGCGGTTTCGCGCGTTGGCGGCTCGCCAGGACGCATGACGCGGTAGATCGCATCCAGGCCCATGTCGCGGTTCTCGGCCTTGTCGGCCTTCAGTGTGTTGCGCATCCATGCGCCGGTGATGACATGGTCGATGTCGAGCAGCTCAAGACTGTCGATGCCGGCCTTGTCGAGTGCTTCCAAGTTTTCAGCGGTGATTTCGTCACCAGCCTCAACATAAATCCGGCCCGTCTTTTCGTCGATCAGGTCGAATGCCGAATAACGGCCAAAGATCTCTTCGGTCGGGATCAGCAGATGCGTCAGGCCATCCTTGACCGCCTTGTTCGCGGCGCGTGGCGTAACCTTGGTGCCCGCAGGGAACACGACTTCGCCGGTCTTTGCATCCACGATGTCGAACATCGGTTTCGACGCACGCCATTGTTCCGCGTTGAATGGAATTTTCCAGCCACCGGTGCCACGTTCAAATGTCACGCGGTCGTAGAAGTGGCTCAGGATTTCTTCGTCGTTCAGACCCAGCGAGTAAAGCAAGGTCGTGACCGGCAACTTGCGCTTACGGTCGATACGGACGTTGACGATATCCTTGGCATCAAATTCAAAGTCGAGCCACGAACCGCGGTACGGAATAACGCGCGCGGCGAAGAGATATTTGCCCGATGAGTGCGTTTTACCGCGGTCATGGTCAAAAAGAACGCCCGGCGAACGGTGCATCTGCGAAACGATAACGCGCTCTGTACCGTTGACGAAGAATGTGCCGTTATGCGTCATGAGCGGCATGTCGCCCATGTATACGTCCTGCTCCTTAATATCGAGGACCGAACGCGCTTCGGTGTCAGGGTCAACCTCAAACACGATGAGGCGCAATGTGACCTTCATCTGTGCGGCATAGGTAATTCCGCGCTGACGGCATTCTTCAACGTCATATTTGGGATCTTCGAGTTCGTAATGGACGAAGTCGAGTTCCGACGTTCCGGCAAAATCCTTAATCGGGAAAACGCTGCGCAGCGTTTTTTCGAGGCCGGATACATAACCAATGGACGGGTCAGAGCGCAGGAACTGCTCATAGCTTTCGCGCTGAACCTCAATCAGGTTGGGCATGTCGATAACTTCGTGGATGTTACCGAAGATTTTGCGGATACGCTTTTGACGCGAGAGTGTCGCAGGAGCGGTACGGGTTGCCATAAGGTGCTTTGCCTCAGTTAGAAATGTCAAACGCGCTAAATTCGTTTTCACCAGACAAGAAAAGGCCGCATGGCAAAGGTCCGAAGATTCGGGTCCTGCCGTGCAGCCGTTTCGCGTATGTGAAAATCCAGACCCTTCAATGCTTTAGCCAAGTTGCGCGACGACAAGGCCAATCCCGATGGGGCAGATGTTGGACGTCGTATAGAGCCGCAGGCGGTGAGGGTCAACCCCGGCCTGCGCCCATCACAAGCAATTCCGCGGCGGCGCAGCACCCGCAAGAGGGCCGGATTTAGCCCTTAAGGATACAAAAGGCACCAACGGCGATGAAATGATTGTCCCCTTTGTCGCTTTAAGTGTGGAAGGCGGCTGTTGTGCGAACCCCGATCAGCCAGAGGGGCAGTTACCGATGACCACGCCGATGATCGCAGGGCAAATCCTACATTTCAAGGGGGGGCGGTGGCGGTGCCGGAATGTCCGGAGGGGCACATCGGGTCCGTACGCCATTTGCGCAGTCTATTTTTCAAGTGAGCCACGTCATATACGAGCGGCTAGTATACGAACCGTTCTTATAGACTTAGCGCTAAGTCTGGCTGAAGAACACGTCTCGGTAGTCCTGGGTCTTGTGAACCGAAGGCGACCAATGGCTTAGGATCATTGCGGATGAGTGAGGAGTGATATGACTTACAGATTAACACCGAATGGCGAATATGTTGGCGGTATCGAATATCGGCTTGCCCCAGACGGCACTTACGTCGGAGGCACGAGCTATATGATGGCACCGGACGGCACTTATGTAGGAGGAAATAACTACGTTCTGGCTCCCGACGGCACATATGTTGGTGGTTCTAGATATACACTAGCGCCGGATGGCACGTATGTCGGCGGTAGTAGGTACTTTCTAGCGCCTAATGGCAAATACGTTGGCTCAGGCGATTGATGCAAGGCGAAGAGTAGGCATTTTGCGTTTTTTCAGAAAGCTAACTATTCGTTGCCATTTTCGACTTCGAGCACATAATAACGTTGCCTTTTCGATGAGGAGCAAGTCGTTTGAGTAAATCGTTCACCCCAGAGTTAAATGCTTATTTCGGTAGCGAGAAGGGTGCATTTTCCCCCGTAACGAAGGACGAATTCCGCAAATCCCAAGTGACCTTAGTTGGTCCGGAGCAAGCGCTCGCCGAGAGGGTATTATCTGACCGTTTACCTTACAATCACGGCAGCATTAAAGCTATCCAAGAGGCAGGCCACAACCCGGAGTTTGAATTCCGCAAATTTCCAACTGGTGAGCGCATAAGCCTCACACTGTCTTACAAAACGGGAAAACCCAACGAGTTGCGTCTTTATTTAAGGAAAGACGAATTTAAACCAAAACCGGGCGAGAACTGGAGCATATTTCTTCGCGATGGCGAACTTTGGCTGGGTCATTTTAGTGCGTGGCTTGAAACTGAAATTGCAAAAGGGTCCGGCGCGGTGTCTGGTAGAGAAATCGCGCTGGAAACCGAACAAGATAGCTATCAGGATAAAATCAATCAGGCACTGCCCACCCAAAAAACAACAACGACAATGGCTTGGAGCAGAAATCCGCAAATTGCTTTGGAGGCGCTCGAAGGAAGTGGTTACCAATGTGAAATCAGGCCGGATTTGGAAACGTTTGTTTCTCGTAGCAGCGGGCGACCCTTCTTGGAGGCACATCACCTAATACCAATGAAAATACAAAGCGAGTTTCCAACAAAAAATCTGGACACGGTTCAAAACATTTGCGTGCTGAGTCCGTTTGCGCATCGCAAACTTCACCACGCACCATTTGCTGAAATATTGCCTGACTTGAAAAAGCTATTGGCGCCTCGAAAACAACTTTTGGATGATCTAATGATCGTAGAGGACGATGTATTGGGAATGTATCGATGATGAAAGTTCAAGAGCCAGCGATGTGAATTAGCGAATTTTCATTTTGAATTAATGCCTGCACTAATCTGGACGATAGCTCAGCGGCATCAAGTTTATTAGGACCTTTTGTAGCGCACTCCCAAACGTATACGACCTTCCAGCCGGCCTCGATCAGCGCGTTTGCCTTTCCGCGGTCTCTGTGCTTGTTCCCTGAAATTTTTGTTCGCCAGAATTCTGTTCGCGATTTCGGCAAACGAAATATCGGACAATTCGCATGTCCATGCCAAAAACATCCTTGGACAAATACGACGGTTCGGTGTTTCGCCAGCACGATATCCGGCTTGCCCGGTAAGCTGGCATTATGGAGACGAAATCGAAATCCGAGGCTGTGTAGAAGCTTTCGGACAAGAATTTCGGGCTTGGTATTTTTCCCTTTTATTCCCGCCATCATTTCCGACCGTTTGGTCGGGGTAACGATATCAACCAATAGCCAAATCTCGTTCGGTCTGTGTGACAACATCCCAATATCTTACCATTGCTCCTGCAATAGCACGGATAACGGGAACTGAAACCGAATTGCCGAATTGCTTGTATAATTGGGTGTCGGACGCCGCCGAGAGGTCAAACCATTCCGGAAAACCCTGAATTCGAGCGCACTCGCGTGGCGTCAGTCGTCGTGGATTTAATCCGTTTGATGACTGATCCACAAGTACTTCGCGCCCATCCTTATAGTATCGGGACGTAATCGTATTACAGGCTGGTTCGTCACGCGTGAAAACGCGATGGCCGAAACCATTGCCTTTGGCCTCATGCCTCGCCATCCGCCTTTGAAGCCCATCCCAGAGTTTGTCGGATATAGTGTATCGATGGACGTGGTTTGAAGATTCAGGCTCAAGAGCATCATCTAATTTAGTAGATGTTTCACGACCTTTTAAAGACGCAAAAAAGGCCGGAAAGTCTATCTCGCCAAAGCGGCTTCGGTCAAATCCAACAATATAAACGCGTTCCCGATTTTGGGGTACGCCGAATTCAGTCGCTTTGATGACATGCGTTCCGACGCAATAATCCAGCTTTATGCTCAACGATTTGCGAGCTTCGAGCGACATCGGTATGTCGTCGGGGACATTAATGTCTGCGTCCCCTTCCAATATTCTTTTAATCGTTTCGAGAGTGCGCCCGCCGTCATGTCCACGTAATTGCTTTACGTTCTCCAATAGAAACATAGCCGGGCGGTGCTCCGCCAATATTCTCTGGATTTCGAAAAACATCGTTCCGCGAGTATCCAGAAAACCCTTTTTCAGCCCGGCAAGAGAAAAAGCCTGGCATGGGAACCCGCCCAATAGGAGGTCATGAGCAGGAATGGACTTGGAAGGTATTTTTGTAATATCACCATCAGGACGGTGGCCAAAATTTGCCTCATATGTGTCCTGAGCAAACCTGTCCCATTCTGATGAAAAAACGCATTCTCCGCCCAACTCGTCGAACGGGATTCTAACCCCGCCGATACCTGCGAACAAATCTATATATTTGAATTTCGCGGCAGAAGTGCGAGTGGGCTTCGGCTGTGCGAGTGCTTGGGACAAATGCATAGCAACGCCTTGCTGTTGATTGATAATGCTGATGTCGCATAGACCATGGAACGGTTCAAGACCTAATTGTTCTCTATTTGGTCCAATTCGTAGAATACACGATATTGGTTCCGAAATCGACCGCATCATGAAAGAGATCTGCGCGCGGGTGGGTTTTTATAAAATCCTCCCCATCGCAAGTCGATGGAGAGGAGCACGTCAGCTGCAAAAACCACTTTCCTACACACACCCCCATCCATTATCCCAATTCACCTAGCGTGATACAGGCGTTCCGCCATGCTTGATGGGGCGGGGCAGCCCTGCTAGGGGCGGCTGCATGACCGAACTCTCGCTTATCCGTAATTTTTCCATAATCGCGCACATTGATCACGGGAAGTCGACCCTTGCGGATCGGCTGATCCAGCAAACGGGCGGCCTGACGGCGCGTGAGATGACGAGCCAAGTCCTTGATAATATGGACATTGAAAAAGAACGCGGCATCACGATCAAGGCGCAGACGGTGCGGCTGGATTATACCGCGAAGGACGGCATCACCTATCAATTGAACCTGATGGACACGCCGGGCCATGTCGACTTTGCCTATGAAGTCAGCCGCAGCCTCGCCGCGTGCGAAGGCGCGTTGCTGGTCGTTGACGCCGCGCAAGGTGTTGAGGCGCAGACGCTGGCCAACGTCTACCAATCGATTGAGCATGACCATGAAATCGTGCCCGTCATCAACAAGATCGATCTGCCCGCGGCAGAGGTGGACAAGGTGAAGGGCGAGATTGAGGAAATCATTGGCTTGCCCGCCGACAATGCGGTGCTGACTTCGGCGAAGTCGGGCATCGGCATTGATGAGGTGTTGGAGGCCGTGGTCACGCGCATTCCCCCGCCAAAGGGCGACCGCAACGCGCCGTTGAAGGCGATGCTGGTCGACAGTTGGTACGACCCCTATCTGGGCGTCGTCATCCTGATCCGCGTCATCGACGGCGTGATCAAAAAAGGTCAGGAAATCCAATTCATGGCCGCCGGCACAAAGCATTTGGTCGACCGCGTCGGCTGTATGCGGCCAAAGCTGGAAATCCTGTCTGAAATCGCGGCGGGCGAAGTCGGCATTATCACCGCGCAGATTAAAGAAGTCGCGCAGACCCGCGTGGGTGACACCATCACCGATGCCAAGCGCCCCGCCGCCGAACCGCTGCCCGGGTTTAAGGAAGTGCAGCCCGTGGTGTTCTGCGGCCTGTTCCCCACCGACGCCGCCGACTTTGAAAAATTGCGCGAAAGCATCAGCAAGCTGCGCCTGAACGACGCGTCGTTTAGCTTTGAAACGGAAAGCAGCGCGGCGTTGGGCTTTGGCTTTCGCTGTGGGTTCCTGGGGCTGTTGCACCTTGAGATCATTCAGGAGCGCCTGACGCGCGAATTTGACCTGGACCTTATCACCACCGCGCCGTCGGTTGTGTATAAGCTGGAGCTGAGCCGGTCGAAGACCGAAGATGCGCGCAGTATGGAGCTGCACAACCCCGCCGACATGCCCGACATTAACCGCATCGCGGAAATTCAGGAGCCGTGGATTGAGGCGACGATTTACTGCCCCGACGAATATCTGGGCAGCATATTGAAACTGTGTCAGGACCGGCGCGGCGTGCAAAAGCAACTGACCTATGTCGGTGGCCGTGCGCAGATCGTCTATGAACTGCCGCTCAACGAAGTGGTGTTCGATTTCTATGACCGGTTGAAGAGCATTTCGCGCGGCTATGCCTCGTTCGATTATCACCAGATCGGCCATCGCGAAGGCGACCTTGTGAAAATGAGCGTGCTGGTCAATGGCGACGCGGTCGACGCGCTGAGCATGATCGTCCACCGCGGCACCGCCGAATCCCGCGGCCGCGGCATGTGCGAGCGCCTAAAAGACCTCATCCCGCGCCATCTGTTCAAAATCCCCATCCAAGCGGCCATCGGCGGCAAAGTGATCGCCCGCGAAACCATCGCCGCGATGCGCAAAGACGTAACCGCCAAATGCTATGGCGGCGACATCAGCCGCAAGAAAAAGCTGCTGGAAAAGCAGAAAAAGGGCAAAGCGCGGATGCGGGAGTACGGGAACGTATCGATCCCGCAGGAAGCTTTCATCGCCGCGCTTCGGATGGGTGAGGAGTAAGCATTTGGCCGCTGCGCGATTGGGGCTCTTGCTTTTGGTCTTGACCAGTGCGGCGGGTTGCACCCCAATGACGAAGGAGGCAGCAATGGCACCAGTAGCACCCAAACGCCTGATGGTGTGGGACGACCTGCTGTCGCGGCCAAAACCAGCGCCCGATGTGACGGTGCGTTATGGGGCGGATGCCTTGCAGCTGGTGGATGTGTGGAAGCCTGCGGGGGCTGGCCCGCATCCGGCGGTGGTGATGATCCACGGTGGTTGTTGGCAGACCGAAATTGCCGAGCGCGATATCATGAACTGGATTGCCGATGACCTGCGCAAACATGGTGTGGGCGTGTGGAACATCGAATATCGCGGGGTGGACCGCGGCGGTGGCTATCCCGGAACTTATCAGGATGTCGGCGCGGCGGCGGATATGTTTGCGGCCAAGCGCGCCGAGTATGGATTTAAGACTGACGCGCCGGTGGTGACGATTGGCCATTCGGCGGGCGGGCATTTGTCGCTGTGGCTCGCGCGGCGGTCGGCGCTGGCCAAGGGCGATGCCTTGCGCGGCTATGCGCCTTTGCAGGTTGATCTTGCGATATCGCAGGGTGGCTTGCCCGATTTGCGTGCGCAAATGACGCTGCCTGACCATGGGTGCGGCAACGAAGCGGCGGCCAAGATGGCGGGCGATGCCTTTGCGCGTGTCTCTCCGCCCGAAATGCCCAAGGGCCGCGCGCGCGAGTTGCAGTTTAACAATGACCGCGACCGTATCGCGCCGCCATCGTTCGGCGCGGCTTATGGCGCAAAGATGGTGACAACGCCCGATGAAGGCCATGCCGAGCTGATCGCGCCCGAAACCATATCCTGGGGCAAGCAGCGCGCGGTGATATTGAAAACCTTCGGCCTGAAGGCGGCAAAGCCATGACGTTGGAGCAGGCTTTGGCACTGGATGCCGCCGACCCGCTGGGTGGATATCGCGCGCAGTTTATGTGCCCCGATGGCGTGATTTATCTCGACGGTAATTCGCTGGGACAATTGCCGGTGTCGACCGTGACGGCGGGGACCGATCTGCTGAACCATGCATGGGGCCAACGGTTGATCCGCAGCTGGAACGAAGGTTGGATCGATGCGCCGCAGCGCGTTGGCGCAATGATCGCGCCGTTAATTGGTGCAGACGCGGATGAGGTGATCTCTGCGGATTCAACGTCGGTGAACCTGTACAAGCTGATCGTCGCGGCGCTGCGGTTCAACCCATCGCGCAATGTGGTGGTGAGCGAGGCGGGGAATTTCCCGACGGACCTGCACATTGCCGAAGGCGCGGTGGCGGCGGCCGCGGGCGCGGAATTGCGCGTGGTCGAACGCGGCGCGCTGGCCGATGCGCTGGGCGATGACACGGCGTTGCTGCTGCTGACGCATGTGCATTACAAAACCGCCGAACGCTTCGACATGGCGGGCTGGACCAAGGCCGCGCATGACGCCGGCGCGCTCATCTGCTGGGACCTGAGCCATAGTGCAGGCGCGGTGGCGGTGGAGCTGAACGCGGCGGGCGCGGATATGGCGGTGGGTTGCGGCTATAAATATCTCAACGGCGGCCCCGGCGCGCCCGCGTTTCTGTATGTGGCAAAGCGCTGGCAAGAACAGATGCACAATCCGCTGTCCGGCTGGATGGGCCATGCCGCGCCGTTTGCATTTGCCGATGGCTATGAAGCCGCAGCGGGCATGACGCGCTGGTTGACGGGAACGCCGTCGGTGCTTGGGCTGAACGCGCTAGAAAACGGGCTGAAGCTGTGGGCGGATATAGATATCCGGCAGGTTGAGGCGAAATCCGCGGCCTTGTGGGGCATCTTCCACGCCGCCGGAACCGCCGCGGGTCTGGAGTGCGTGACGCCAAGCACGCCAAGCCAGCGCGGCAGCCATATCGCGTTCCGCCACCCGCACGCTTATGAAATCGTCCAAGCGCTCATTGCACAGGGTGTCATCGGCGACTTTCGCGATCCCGATATCTTGCGCTTCGGCCTGACGCCGTTGACGCTGAGCCATGCCGATATCTGGCGCGCCGGAGAGCATCTGCGCGCGATTGTGGAAAGCGGCGCATATCGTCAGCCGGAATTTGCGGTGCGCAATGCGGTGACGTGAGGCTCCGCCTTATTCGCGCATCGGCCACATCGCGCAGGCATGTGCGCTATAGCCTCGGCGAAGGCGGAAGGCGTTCATCGCGGCGTTGCGGATGGGTGAGGGGTAAGGGGCGACGGTTCCGTTCTTTTCGCCCCTTCGTCATCCTGAACTCGTTTCAGGATCTTAATACCAGCACCCTCCAAAAGTAAGATGCTGAACCAAGTTGTGCTCTGCACGCGTTCGGCTCCAGGATGACGGTGTGTCGCACGAAGACACGAAGCCACTAAGGATGTGCCGGGCCTATAGGATAGGCACATCGAGTCCGTGCGCAATCTGCGCAGCCCATTCTTCCAAATAAGCCGATTCATATACGAGCGGCTCGTATACGAACCGGTTTCCGCCCTAGTTGATATACTAACGGTTCGTATACGAACCGGATTTGCCCCTACATCAATTGACATAGCAGCAGAAGGGCAGCCTTTTGCGTTGTGCCAGCACGGTGCTGGCACGAACCCCAAGACGTGAGGAGAGTTTATGTCATATATGAACCATCGTACTTTTGAAACCAATCTCGGCATTCAAGAATTGGATTTCAATGAGCTTGCCTATGTGATGGGCGGCACCGGTGACTCCACTCCTGCTCCATCAACCGCGCCAACTTGCACAACTACTGGCAGCACCACCACATGTACCTGTCCCGCTGGAACAAGATTGGCGGCGGGGTCCGACGGCAATGTCGTCAAGATGAGCTGCGTCACAACATCGTAAGTGGCATTATTTTTGATACATGATTTTTTAGAAAGGGATTTACAATGATTTCTCTTAATGATTACGAGATTGGTCTGGTATACGGCGGCACTGAAACAAGTCCGCCAGTTTGCACAACAACGACTACTAATGGTGTTACCACAACAACATGCAGTTGCCCCGCTGGTAGCTCACTCACAGTTGTTCAATCCGCAAAAAAAGTAGAAATGACTTGTGTCGAAAAATGACTTGTGTCCAAACAAGCTAAATACTTTATAAATTAATATAAAGTCATGTCAGTTAACAATATTGTGCTGGCATGACTTTAATTTTATGGACAACTTAATTTGAAAAAACTTTCTTATTTTTTTCTATCGGCTGTAATATTTTTAGAAGGTGCCTCTTGGGCGAGTTCTAATTCTATATCCATACAAGAGGCATCCGAGACATGCAAAACGCACAATCCATCCAACGTATATAGGATAGAAAATATTATATGCATGAAGGGAGAGATAAATGCGTCGCTCAGAGATGATTTTTTCAAGCTATTCCCGCGTCAGGGAGACATCATTGTCGCTAGTGGTCCAGGGGGGGATATCGCTTCCGCAATGGACATAGGCGATTTAATCTACAACCACGACATTCCCGTTGTCATCGATGATTTGTGCGGAAGCTCATGTGCGTACTTTATTGCCTTAGGCGGCAGGCGACTTGCTTTCTATGGAGATGGCCTACTGGGATTCCACGGAGGTCCTATCCCGGTTGAAGATATAGTGAAAATTCCTAATTTAACCGACCAGGATCGCAAGAAAGTTTTGTGTGACAACAAGAGGTTTAAGGAATTCTTCAAAAAAAGAGGAGTGAACATAATAATCACATATGATGTTCCTGAGGAATCTCGCGGCGATGGGACAGATTGGAAGAAAAATATGTGGGTTAGGTGGCCCGATGAATTAAAAAAATTTGGTTTTAAGGGAGTTTTTTCATGTTCAGGGAAATATTGCAAAAAGAATTATTAATATATTCTGATTTATCTCATGTTTCGTAACGAGGCATTGCATCACAATCGGTCTAAGTTAGCAGGGGACGTAGCGATTGCGGTTCCTGTTGCGTGGCAGAGCATGGGCTTTCTGATGTTCGGCGGTATCGCTTTAGGCGTGTCGTTTCTATCGCTCGCCAGTTATGCCCGCGTAGAGACCGTCACTGGCATGATCATTCCCAATACAGGCGTTTCGAATATTGTCCCCACCCGTGCGGGCATGATTGCGTCGCTTGCCGTGCGCGATGGACAGAACGTGCTTGCTGGCGCGGCATTGGCAACCATCCGCGCAGAAGAAGATGGCGCAGCGGCGCAGTCACCAGGAGCGCTTGTGGAAGTTGCTATTGCCAGACAGGACGCCAGCTTGGTAGCACAGTCAGACGCCGCACTGACCGCTGCCCATGCGCAACGCGCTCAGCTCGCCGCGCAGCGCTCCGGCTTGGTTGCAGAAGTTGTGCAGTTGCAGTTGCAAATAACAACCCAGCAAGCGTTAATCGCTTCTGCACAAAATGACCTTGATCGCGCGCGTGCGATCGCCGATCGCGGTTTCATCAGTGGCCGTGATTTGCAAATACGCGAAGAAACCTTGCTCGCTCGGCAACAGGGGTTGTCGCAGATAGAACAATCGTTCGCCGCCAAGCGCGCTGCAGTTATCGAAAATGAACGCAGTATGGGGCAAATAATGGCCCAAGCCCGCGTCCAGGCTGCCAGCCTTTCGGCCACGCGCGCACAGGTGGCCCAACAAGCGGCCAACGCAACGGGGGCGCGATCATATGTTTTGCGTGCACCGGTGGCCGGGCGCGTCACTGCGATGACCGCGCGTATTGGGCAGGCCGCCATCCCACAAACGCCATTGATGACCATTGTTCCTGCAGGATCGGTGCTGCGCGCCGAACTCAGGGTTTCTAGTGCAGCCATTGGCTTTGTGAAACCGGGCCAGCATGTGCGACTTGCCATTGATGCCTTTCCGTATCAGCGCTTCGGCACCGTCACTGGAAAAGTGCTGACAGTCGCGGCAAGCGCAGTGGGCGCGCAGGGTCCGAATGGCTCGACGGTGGCGATCTATCCGGTGACAGTTGCACTAGACAAGACCCACGTGACAGCCTTCGGACGCCACGAAATGTTGGTGTCAGGGATGTCGCTGACCGCGCGCATCGTTACCGAGAAGCAGACCTTGCTGGAGTGGTTGTTCGAGCCACTATACGCCGTGCGGCGGCGGTAATTTGCTATGCTTGAATTAGGTTTTTTCAACCGCTCGCGGGTGCGGCTCATTCGCCAAACCGAAATAGCTGAATGCGGGTTGGCCTCGCTGACTATGGTGGCGAACTTTCATGGGCTTGATATTGACCTAGGCACCATGCGCCGCCGCTTTGCGCCCAGCCTTCGCGGCGCGGCGCTCAAAACGCTGATCGGCCTTGCCGACCGGATTGGCCTTACCCCGCGCGCGGTTAAACTACCACTTGAACAGCTCGGCAACGTGCATGTGCCAGCGGTGCTGCACTGGGACATGAACCATTATGTCGTGCTTGAGCGTGTGAAAGGTGAGAGGGCGCTTATCCATAATCCCGATGGCCGGTCCACGTGGATGCCGCTGGAGCAAGTGTCGGACCATTTTACTGGCGTTGCGCTGGAACTGCGCCCGAGTGACAATTTTGAAACAGGAAAGCAGCGCGAGCGATTGAATTTATCGCAGCTATGGCGGCGGATGAACGGCATGAAGCGCGCGCTGTTGCAGATACTGGTTCTCAGCGTTGTGTTGCAGGCCTTCGTGCTCGCTTCCCCATATTATATGCAAATCGCCATCGACAACGCGCTGCCGGCGCTCGACAATGATTTGTTGACGGTGCTGGCGATTGGCTTCGGTCTGTTCACGCTGATCAATGCGGGCGCGTCGCTATTGCGGTCTTTCGTGCTGCTGGTGGCGGGAACGACGCTCGGCTTTAATATGGCGTCAAACATCGCGCGCCGGCTGTTCCGGCTTCCCATTGACTGGTTTGAAAAGCGCCATACCGGAGACATACTATCGCGTTTTCAATCGATCGGCCCCATTCAGAACATGCTAACGCAGGGCGCGGTGGCAGCAATTGTCGATGGCGTGATGGCGGCGCTGACGCTCTCTTTGATGTTCTGGTACAGTCCGCTGCTGGCGCTCATCGCGATCATTGCCTTTGCGCTATATGGGTTGACGCGCATCATATCGTTTTCGTTCGAGCGCGAAGCACAAGAAGCGGCCATCATCACCGGCGGTAAAGAGCAGAGCACGTTGATCGAAACGCTTCGCGGGATGACCACGTTGCGCCTGTTCGGGCGCGAAACGCTCCGCCATGCTTTCTGGCAGACGCGGTTGACTGACGCCGTCAATTCGGACGTGCGGGTTGCACGCATCGGTATTTGGCAGTCGACCGCAAACATATTGATATTTGGGATCGAGAACATCGTCACGATCTGGATCGCCGTTGGTTTTGTGATTAGCGGAGCGGGTTTCAGCGTCGGGATGGTTTTCGCCTTTTTGGCCTACAAAACGCAATTCATTCAGAAATCAGCTGCGCTGATCGATCAGGCGATTGCCTTCAAAATGCTCGGGTTGCACCTAGAGCGGCTGTCCGACATTGCCTTGTCGGAAGAGGATGCGAGTTTTGGGCAAAGCGCCGATATAGAAACGACCCTGAAAGGCCGTATCGAACTTAAAGATATATTCTACCGCTACGCGCCAAGCGACCCGCTGGTACTTGAGGGCGTTAACATGACGGTCGAGCAGGGGGAGCATGTGGCAATTACCGGTCCATCTGGTGGTGGAAAATCAACTCTCGTCAAGCTGCTCTTGGGGCTTGTCGAACCGGACAGCGGCGACATTCTGATCGATGGCTTACCGCTCAAAAGGTTCGGCTATAAAAGTTATCACGAACAAGTCGCCGCCGTGCTGCAAGAAGACAGCCTGTTTGCCGGATCACTTGCCGACAATATCGCGCTTTTTGATGAGGCCATCGACATGGAACGTGTTGTCGTCGCCTCTGTGGCGGCGTCAATCCATGAGGATATTGCGAGAATGCCAATGCAATATGAGACACTGGTCGGCGATATGGGGTCGACCTTGTCCGGTGGTCAAAAACAAAGAGTTTTGCTTGCGCGGGCATTATATCGCCGACCCAAAATTCTTGTGATGGACGAAGGAACTGCGCATCTGGATTCTGCCCATGAGCAAGCGGTAAATGCGGCAATCGGGGCCATGGGCATCACCCGTATCATCATCGCACACCGCCGAGAGACGATTGAAGCCGCAGACCGAATATTGTTGATGGATGGCGGCAAGCTTACGGAGCTAAGCGCCGGATTGTAGAAAGCGGCGCATATCGCCCGCCGGAATGTGCGATACGGTATGCGGTGACATACGCATCCGCCTCTGCTAGGCGCGCGGCATCATGTTAAACTTAAACGGAATCACCGTGCGCCTTGGTGGCCGCACCATATTGGACCGCGCGACTGCGACGCTGCCGCCTTATTCGCGCGTTGGCCTTATCGGCCGCAATGGCGCGGGCAAATCCACGCTGATGAAGGTGATGATCGGCGAGCTGGAAGCCGACGAAGGCAGCATGGATATGCCGAAGAATACGCGCATCGGCTATATCGCGCAGGAAGCGCCATCGGGCACGGCAACGCCGTTTGAAACCGTGCTGGCGGGTGATGTCGAGCGCGCGGCTTTGATGGAAGAGGCCGAGCATTGCGCCGACCCTGACCGGCTGGGCGAACTGCACGAACGGTTGATCGCGATTGATGCCTACACCGCCCCTGCGCGTGCCGCGCGCATTTTGGTCGGGCTTGGTTTCGATGAAGAAATGCAGGGCCGGCCGCTCGATAGCTATTCCGGTGGCTGGAAAATGCGCGTCGCCTTGGCGGCGCTTTTGTTCTCCGAACCCGATTTGTTGCTGCTCGACGAACCTTCAAACCACTTGGATCTTGAAGCGACATTGTGGCTGGAAAACTTCCTCAAATCCTATCCGTCGATGATGGTGGTGATCAGCCACGAACGCGATTTGTTGAACAATGTGGTCGACAATATCCTGCATCTCGAAGGCGGGTCCACCACGCTCTATTCCGGCGGCTATGACTCGTTCGAGCGCCAGCGTGCCGAACGTGCAGCGCAGCTGGCGGCGGCCAAGGCTTCGCAGGACGCGCAGCGCGCCAAGCTGCAGGATTATGTCGCGCGCAACTCGGCCCGTGCCTCCACGGCGAAACAGGCGCAGTCCAGAGCCAAGGCGCTGGCACGCATGCAGCCCATTGCCGCGATGGCCGAAGATCCGACGTTAAGCTTTGACTTTCCAAGTCCGGACGAATTGAAACCGCCATTGGTCACGCTTGATCTGGCGAGTGTCGGCTACACCGCGGGCAAACCGATACTTCAGCGGTTGAACCTGCGGATTGACCCCGATGACCGGATCGCGTTGCTGGGGCGGAACGGCAATGGCAAGACCACGCTCGCGCGGTTGCTTGCGGCGCAATTGACGCCGATGGACGGGGCGATGAGCGCGTCGGGCAAAATGCGCGTTGGCTATTTCACGCAATATCAGGTCGAAGAACTTGACGGTGACGATACCCCGCTGGAGCATATGACCCAGCAGATGAAGGGCGCGACCCCCGGCGCGGTGCGCGCGCAATTGGGCCGTTTCGGCTTTTCAGGGGCAAAGGCAACGACGAAGGTCGGCAAGCTGTCGGGTGGTGAACGCGCGCGGTTGGCGCTGGCGCTGATTACCCGCGATGCGCCGCATATGCTGATCCTTGACGAACCGACGAACCACTTGGACGTCGATGCGCGTGAAGCCTTGGTGCAGGCGCTGAACGAATATGAAGGCACCGTGGTGCTGGTCAGCCATGACCGCCATATGTTGGAGCTAACGGCGGACCGGCTGGTGCTTGTCGATGGCGGGACCGCAACCGAATTTTCGGGCACGATTGAGGATTATACCGACTTCATCCTGGGCAAGGGCCCCGCGAAAGAGAAGGTTTCCAAGGCCGACCGCAAGGAAGACAAAAAAGCGCAAGCCGCAGCCCGTGAAGCGCAAAGCAAGCTTAAGCGCGAAGTCAGTGACGCAGAGGCGGACCTTGCCAAGCTTGAGGTTGTGTTGAGTGCGATTGATCGGGCGATGTTCGACCCGGCGTCCGCTGCGAATGAATATAAGAGCCTGACGATGGGCGAGCTGTCGCAACGGCGCGGGAAGATTGTCGCTGCGCAAGAGGCCGCCGAAGCCCGCTGGGTCGCGGCCAGCGAGGCGTTGGAGAAGGCTTAGGCTGAGATAGCGGCCAACGCCGCGGTGAAACGCGCTTCGCCTTCACCTTGAACCAGCGTGTAGCGGACGCCGCGTCCATCGAGCTCCGCGCGGCATAGGTCGAAAAAGCGTTTGCGCTCGGCCGATTGCGCATAGACGCGCAAGCCGTCGTCGACAAAGGGCAGGTCGATATCGAGCAGCAGATAATGGTCGGCAAAATCGGCAAAGGCGCCGAAATATCCATCTGCTGCGCCAAACATCATGTGCGCCCACACCGACGTTATCAGCGGGTCTGTATCGAACAGCACATAACCCGCGCCCAGCTCCGCTGCACGCGCCGCTGCGGCGCGGTTCATCGCGTCTTGCGTTTGCGCAATGTGGACAAGCTGCGCCATGCCGATGTCGGTGCCATGCGCCTCGCAATACGCGCGGCCATATTCGGGCACGACTTCGCATCCCAAATGCGCCGCAAGCCGCGTACCCAATGTCGATTTGCCCGTGCTTTCGGGGCCATGCAGGCAAATGCGTTTCATGCGCGTTCTGCCTTGCGCCATTCCACTAGGCCCGCAACAGCCAGCACCAGAAACAGCCCGTAAAGTCCGGCGGTGAGATGCAGGTCTTTGACGATATACAGCGGGATCGAGATGATATTGACGATAATCCAATAATGCCAGTTTTCGACAAAGCGCCGGGTCATCAAAATCTGCCCCGCAATTGACAGCATTGCGACGGACGCATCCCAATAGGGATAGCTGGCATCGGTTTCGGCATGCATCACCGCGCCCCATGCCCAAATGGCCAAGATCGAACCTGCAATCCACAACGCATAGCCCGTTGCCGGAAGCCTGCGGACGGAAATCACGCCGCTTTCGCCCTTATTGCGGTTCCAGCTCCACCAGCCATAGAGATTGATGCCTGCGAAAAAGACCTGCAGCCCGGCGTCGCTGTATAGTTTGGCGTCGCGGAAGATGATGAAATATAACGCGACCATGACAATCGCCACGGGAAAGTTCCAAACCGATCGCCGGATAATCAGGACGATGTTGGCAATGCCGAGCAACACGGCGACGATTTCAATCATGCTCATTTTGCGTGCTGTAGCGCCGTAACGTAGGGACGCAAGTGCCGAGGATTAACCCTGCCGTGCAACATGAAATTCCCCGAAAACGGGACCGTGTTCGTGCGTAACGTCAGCGTGCTGAAACCGTTCTTCATCCTCGCTGCGCACGGATAGTTGTTCCGAACGTAGCGGGCGAAGCGACAGCGGCGCGGTTGTTTGCTTAAGCCGACAGGGCGATGTGTTCGTGCGCTGCGTTGATGGCGTGCACATCGGCCTGCAAGGTATATCCAAAACCGTACAACGCATTCAGGCTGATGCCGCATGTGGGGTCAAGTTTCAGGTTCTTGCGTAACCGTGCCACATGGGTGTCAATCGTCCGCGATTGGTAATCGACAACTTTACCCCATAAGGTTGCTGCCAAATATTGCCGCGAAAGAAGGCGGTTCGGATTTGTGAAAAACAGCATCGCCATGTCAAATTCACGCTTGGGCAGAACGATCTCTTCATCGCCAAGGTAGATTGTGGACGTCGATGGACGCAGCAAATAGCGGCCAAGGATGACGTTTTCCGACACATTTTTCACTTCGCCTTTGCAGCGGCGCAATAGCGCTTTGATCCGCTGTGCAAGGACGTCGGGATCTACTGGCTTGGAAACATAATCGTCGGCACCGGCCTGTAACCCTTGCACAATGTCGATATTTTCGGCGCGTGCGGTCAGCATGATGGCTGGCATATCGGGATGAAACTTCCGGATATATTCTAGCACTTCGATGCCCGACAAATCAGGAATCGACCAATCGACGATGAGAAGGTCGCATTCCGATTGGCGCAACGCGGCCAAAAATTTCTGCGATGAATCATAGCTGGAAACCGTATAGCCGGCCGCCCCCAGAAATTCTTCAAGTTCTGCCGCAAAAGTTAAGTCGTCTTCGACGACAGCTATATGAAATTTCTTCATTTCTATGTCCTACATGCTGGACCGGGCCACTGCTGGTTTTTATAGCACAAATGTAACTTTTGTAACAATTATATTGTGAACTAATGTGAACACGATGAATTTTATGGAACAAAATTTATGAATGCACGTTTTGGACGCCACAAAATGGCGTGAATATTTACGCAAACGTTTATTTAACAAGCGGAATTCCTTGCACCTTTCGATAGAAGGGGCAGTTGGTCAGTCAGCTATCGCTTTGGGACGTCTTTTCGCCCTTGGGGTGGATGTGGCGATGATGACGCACCACCGCGCGCGCCACATTTTGCATGAGGCCGTTTGTGACTTCTTTTCCGGCGCGTGTTTCGGCAATCATAACGGCGACTTGATAGCGACAGCCATCTGGCGCTTTCATCACCCCGACATCGTTAATCGCCGTCGAAATCGAACCCAATACTTGCCCCGTCCCCGTTTTGTGGGCGAGGCTCCAGCCCGGGGCGAGCCCCGAACGCAGGCGTGATCTTCCGGTATAGGTCCCAGCCATCAATTTCAAAAGCTTTGCCCCCGGATCATTGGGGCCGCGTTCGCCAAAGCGTTTTAGCGCGAGCACGATGGTGCCCGGCGCGGCGCCATCCAAAGGTGACGCCAGATATTTGTCGAGTGCTGCACGCCGTTTTTCCATAGGAATGCGCGAACGCTGTTCCTTGAAGGCATTGCCCTTGCGATATTCAGGTTGCCATTCGAGACCCGCGATCGCGCTTTGCAAAAGCACTTCGCCGGGTCCGAAACGGATCGATTGCACTTTGCGCCGGTCAAGCATCTGGTTGATCGCCTGCGGGCCGCCGGCGACGCGTATCAGGACGCTGTTTGCAAGATTGTCGCTGGCGTTAATGGCATGGGCAAGCAGTTCGCGCACGGACATTTCAAAGAAATCATTGCCGCTGAGATAGCGTTTAATCGGCTGGCTAAACACCACGATATCATCGCGGCTCACGCGTATTTTCTTGTCGAGTGAAAGCTTGCCTGCGGCTTCTTGTTCCAAAATCGTCAGCGCGACCCACATTTTGGAGACGCTTTGCTGTGGAAAGCGTTCGGTTTGCCGCCGACCGATAATGTCATCCGAAAATGGCGTATAAATGGCGATGCCCGCACGACCGGGGAATTTCTTCCAAAGCGTGTCGATCTCATTGCGCAGCTTTTCGTCGGCCACGGCCTGCGCGTTGGTCGGCTTGTCTTCGAGGCTGGGGATTGTGAATGTCGCGGCGCTTGGTTTTGCGACATTTGGCTTTTTCTGCTCGGCTTTGGTGGCTTTTGGCTTAGCGGGAGCCGTTTTTGCCGCGCTCGACTTTTCTGCTTTTGGCTTTCCCGCACTTTGTTTTTCTGTGCTTGGCTTTTCTGCTTTTGGCTTTCCCGTAGTTTGTTTTTCCGCGCTTGGATCGTGCGCGTTGGCGGTCACCGTGATGCCCGTGATCGCGGCCGCAAGGCACAGGCCACCGATCAGGCTGCGTGAGATGAGAAAACGGAAAGGTCGCTTAGTGGACATGATATATGTCATTCGGTCATTTCGCAGATGTGCCCTGGGGACTGGACGTCGGGGTTGGGGCAGGGATGCTTGCTGGTGAAGGCGCTTGCACGTCGTTCGATGTCTCAGACGCAGGGATGAAGCGGCCAAGATCGGGCAGGCTGCTGCCCATGGTCGTGTATAGGCTCACAAGAAGGACGAGCTGCAAAACCGCGACGATAATGAGAACGAATTTGGCGATTTGAAGCGTTCGGCCGAACGCAACGCTGCGCGCTTCAATTTCGCGCCGCATCAAATCGGTCGCCATCCGTATTTCGGACACCGACGACGCATGATTGTGCTGCAGCTCGACCAGCTCGTCTTTCAGCGCTTTCACCGATGCGATGAGTTCGGCATGATGATGGCGCGCATCGCCTTGTATTTCGTCAATATGGTCGCGGACCATCGCCTCAGCGCCAGCGGGTTTAACCCCTGCAGCCTTCAGCAATTTGCCCAAGCCCTCGAGCTTTTTCATGTCTGTGGTCATGGCAGCAACATCACTGCGCTGGAGTGGCGAGCGACCCTGCGCATTCGTGTTGGAAAGTGGCGTTCTGACCGGTCGGCAAAGTAATTGCAGGCATTCATACGGACGCTCCTCCGAGGCGCATTAAGATGAGCGGCAACCGTCCTCCAGTTTAGAAGTGTTTGTTTTCAATTGTTAACAATGCGCGCTCTGTTTTGGCGAAGTCGCTATAAGCGATTTTTGCGCCACTTTCCATCGGCTTGATGCGCGATTGACGCAGGCCGCCGGGCATGTAATTCTTCGTCTTGGGAAGAGGAGATGCAGATGGCGACAAAAGCGGGCAGCGGAGCTGGAAAAAAGGCCGGAACAAAGCGTGCGAAAAAGAAAGGCGCGCCATTTTCCGGCGTCGCAGGCGCGTTTGACGCCGCCAATGATGCCACCATGGCGCTTGGCCCGTTAGCAGGATTGGCGCGAGAGGATTTCATCGGCGCCATTGGCCTGATGCTCCGCCAGACCGCGGCCAACCCCGACAAGGCGTGGAAGGCAACCAGCAGCTTTTCCGAAGATGTCGTCAAAATCATGACTGGAAAGTCGGACCTTGCGCCTGATCCTAAAGACAAGCGCTTCATGGACCCGGCATGGACGTTTAACCCGTTCTTTAAGGCGGGCGCGCAATATTATCTCGCGGTGCAAAAGGGCGTTAAAAGCTATATTGAGGATTTGGAACTCGACGCGCTTGAACGCGACCGCGCCAATTTCATCTCGCAGATCATCATTGATGCAATGTCACCCACCAACACGCTAATCGGCAATCCGACCGCGCAAAAACGGTTGGTGGACTCCGGCGGGCTCAGCCTCGTGAAGGGCCTGAAAAACGCCTATAACGACATGGTTCACAACGACATGATGGTGAGCCAGGTGAACAAAAAGCCGTTCAAGCTAGGCGAGAATGTCGCAACCGCAAAGGGTGCAGTGGTCTATCGTGATGAACGTTTCGAACTTATCCAATATGCGCCCACCACCGATAAGGTGTTTGCCACGCCGCAGCTGACCATCCCGCCGCAGATCAACAAAATGTATATCAACGATCTGTCCCCGGAAAAATCCATCATCAAATGGCAGACCGACCACGGTATTCAGCCATTCATGATCTCATGGCGCAACCCCACCGAGGATATGGGCGTGTGGGGCATGGCCGAATATATCGAAAGCTGCATCAAGGCGCTGGACGTCGTTTGCGAGATTACCGGCAGCGACAAAGTCAACATTTCGGGCGGCTGTTCCGGTGGACAGACCATGTCCGTCCTGCTTTCCAAACTGGCGTCGATGGGGGACACCCGCGCCAACGCAGTTACCATGATGGTGTGCGTGCTTGAACCCAAGCCCGGCGATACCGAGGCGTCGAGCCTTGTGTCGCACAATGGCATCGCGCTGGCACGGCAACGCGCAGCGAAGAAAGGCGTGATTGAAGGCAGCAGCCTTGCGCGCGGCTTTGCATGGTTGAGGCCAAATGACCTGATCTGGAACTATGTCATCAACAATTATCTGCTGGGCGATGATCCGCCGGCGTTCGACATATTGTTCTGGAACGCCGATGCGACCAACCTGTCGTCGGCATTGATGGGTGATTTCTTGGAGCTGTTTGAGGCAAATGCCTACGCCGCGCCGGGCACGTTCGAAATTGCAGGCCATACGCTCGACCTGACCAAGGTGACGGGCGACCTGTTCGTTCTGGGCGGGACGACGGACCACATCACGCCATGGCGCGCATGCTATCGCTCCACGCAATTGTTCGGCAGCAAAAATGTCGAATTCATCTTGAGCCAGGCTGGCCATATGCAGGCGATCCTGAACCCGCCGGGCAACCCCAAAGCGAAATATTGGAAACATTCAAACGGAAAGACGCCCGCCGATGTCACCGAATGGATGAAAGGCAGCGAAGAAGTGGCCGGAAGCTGGTGGCCACATTGGATGGAATGGCTCCACGCGCGGTCAGGGGCAGAAGTCGCAGCCCCCGGTACGCTCGGCAGCAAGGCCCATCCAGCAATGGAAGCCGCACCGGGGCTGTATGTTTTGGAGTGAGGCGCGGTCGCCACGTCGTCACGATGCCGAAACGGCTCTTTCTTCCTTGCACAGCCGAGTCCATGCGTTAAACTCTGCGCAACGCCGGCGATAAACGCGGCACTGGAACCCATATGACCAAAAACCGCGCCCCAAAATTCAGCATGGAGACCGTTGACGGTCGCGTCTTGCGGGTTGCGGTTTGGCGGGCGTCGAAGGCGACGAAGAAGCTGCCGATATTGTTCTTCAACGGCATTGGTGCGAATATTGAGGCTATGGCGCCGATGGCCGAGCTGCTGGATGACCGCGATTTCATCACCTTTGATATGCCCGGCATTGGCGGGTCGCCCGATCCCGTAGTGCCCTATAACGCTTTATTGATGTCGCGCATTGCGGCGTTGCTGCTGGACCGGTTTGAAATGCCCGTGGTCGATGTCATGGGCGTCAGCTGGGGCGGGGCGATGGCGCAGCAATTTGCGCTGCAGAATGGCGCGCGGACGAACAAGCTTATCCTTGTCGCCACCAGCGCAGGCATGTTGATGGTGCCGGGTAATCCCGCCGCATTGGTCAAAATGGCTGACCCGCGGCGTTATATAGACCCCGATTTCATGGCGAAGCATTTCAAGACGCTGTACGGCGGTGTGGTCGGCAATAAGTCAGAGCATATTGGCCGCATTACGCCGCCGTCGAAAACGGGATATTTTTATCAGCTGATGGCGATGATGGGATGGACCAGCGCGCCATTTCTACCATTTCTGAAAACCGAAACGCTCATCATGATGGGCGATGATGACCAGATCGTTCCGCTCGCCAATGGCAAGTTTTTGAATTTCCTCATTCCGAACAGTGAGTTGTTCGTGGTCGAGAATGGCGGGCATTTGTTCCTGCTCAGCCATGTGGAAGAGAGCATAGAGGCGATCCGCGGTTTCCTTGACCGCGACGCACGCAAGGCGCGCAAAGCCGCCTGATCTTCTGTATGAAGGTCGCGCTTTCTTTTTGGCGCTGACCCGTTAGCCTGCCGAATCAGGCAATGACGGGGAGTAGGGCATGCGGCATATCGCAATCATCGGTTCCGGTCCGGCGGGATATTACACAGCCGAAGCCGCGCAAAAGAAATTGGGCGACGATGTGCGGGTGGATATCATCGACCGCTTGCCCGTTCCCTTTGGCCTCATCCGTTTTGGTGTCGCCCCCGATCATCAGTCGATTAAGGCGGTTGCGGGCCGTTATGAAAAGGTCGCCTTGTCCGACAATGTCCGGTTTGTCGGCAATGTGACCGTCGGCAAAGACGTCAGCATCGACGAGCTTCAGACCTTATATGACGCGGTCATTCTCGCCACCGGCGCGCCGAATGATCGCCCGCTGGATATCGCTGGCGCAGATCTGCCGGGCGTTTTTGGCAGCGCCGCCTTCGTCGGCTGGTATAATGGCCACCCTGATTATGCGGACCTTCAACCGCCATTGGATGGACGGCATGTCGTCATTATCGGTAACGGCAACGTGGCGCTGGATGTCGCGCGCATATTGTCCAAAACGCGCGCCGAATTTGACGGCTCGGACATTGTCAGCCACGCGCTCGATGTGCTTGAGCATTCCGCGGTCGAGGACATCACCATCTTGGGCAGGCGTGGTCCGCACCAGATTGCGATGACGCCCAAGGAATTGGGCGAACTCGCGCATTTGCAGCGGGCAACCCCGCGCGTCGACAAGGACGATCTGCCAGACATTGGCGAAGATGCGCTGTTGGAACCCGGCATTCGCAAGTCCGTCACCCATCTGCGCGAATTCGCAGCCATTCCAGAGGCGTTTCGCGCGGACAAAGCCATTAGCATCAATTTCGACTTTTTTGCAGCCCCCGTCGCGATCGAGGGCGATGGCAAAGTGCAGCGCGTTCGCGTGGAGCGCATGCGGCTGGATGACCAGTATCGCAGTGTCGGCACGGGCGAAAGCTACACCATCGATTGTTCCATGGTCATCAGCTGCATTGGCTATCAAACACCGTCCATTGATGGCGTGCCCTATGAACATGGTCGTGGCCGTTTTGCCAATCTGGACGGCAGGATATTACCGGGCCTCTATTGCGTCGGCTGGGCCCGGCGTGGCCCATCCGGTACCATCGGTACGAACAGGCCCGATGGATACAATATCGTCGATGCCGTGGCGGAGGATATGGCCATCAGCGCCGACAAAGATGGTCGTGCCGGTCTGGATGCGCTGCTGGCATTACGCAAGGTCGACATTGTCACATTCAGCGACTGGAAGAAAATTGAAGAGGCAGAGATTGCCCGCGCCCGCGATGGCGCCCCGCGCGAAAAGTTCGTCCGTATTGAAGATATGATTGCCGCCAGCCAATAATTTGGCCGTGCTAACGTTTATGTCATCATAATTACGTTAATGCTGCGCTAGAGCCTCATCCTGTTGGAAAATATATAAAGGGCGCAGCATGTTCAAAACCATTGGCATCATTACCGGCGTGGACGCCGAAGCCGCTGCGTTGTTCCCCGGCCAAAGCGCGAATAGCGAGCCCTTGCACGGTTTCATGGTCCGTCAGGTCCAATCCGGAGGCCGCAATATCGCCATCACCTGCAGCGGCATTGGCAAAGTGAATGCGGCAATGGCGGCGATGATGCTGGTCGAGCATTATCATGCCGATTTGCTTTTGGTGGTCGGCACTGCGGGGAAATTGAGCGACCATGACGGCCACTGTTTCCAGATCACGCAAGCGGTGCAGGGCGATTATGGTGCCTCGCGTGCCGACGGGTTTGTGCATTATCGGGCAGGGGCATGGCCGATAGGGGAGGCGCATGCTGAGCCCTATCACGCCGCAATCATGCCAGAGACGGGCCTACCGAAAGTGCGCATCATCACCAATGACTGCTTCATGGAAAGCGACGACCATGGCAGCCGTCTCCATCGCGTCCTTGGTGGCGACATCATCGATATGGAAACCGCCGCCGTTGCCCAAGCCGCAGCCCGCATGGACGTGCCATGGGCCGCAATCAAGGCAACGAGCGACAATGCCAATGGCGACAGCTCAGGCGATTTTCAGGCCAATTTAAAACGCGCCGCCCGCTTGGCCGCCGAGGCGACCGAACGGATGATATCGGCGCTGTAATTGGCTTAAATTAGCAAGCCGATGCTGTGAATGACGATGCCTGCCATGCCGCCAACCAATGTTCCGTTAATGCGGATGAACTGGAGGTCGCTGCCCACGGCATTTTCAACGCGGTCGGTGATGGTTGAGGCGTCCCAGCGGGCCACCGTATCGGAAACGAGCGTCACGATATTGTCGCCGTAATTTTCGGTGGTACCGACAATCGCGCGGCGCGCGAAGCGGTTGATTTGTAGTTTCAGACCTGAATCTTCCTGAAGCCTGCCGCCAAGCTTTATCAGGGCGTCGCCAAAGCTGCCCGCGAGTGCGGCGTCGGGGTTGCGCGCAGCCTTTAACAAGCCATCGCGGCCCTGATCCCACAGGCTGTTGATCCATTTGCCCATCGCGGGGTTTTCGAGCAGCTGCCCCTTCCAATGCGCGACCTTAGCCTGCAATTCCTTGTCATGGCGCAGGTCGTGCGCAAGGCTGGCGAGGCCCTCTTCGCCTTTTTCCCGCAAAGGGTGATCTGGGTCTTCCGCCATTTCGTGCAGCAGCTTGTTCAGTCCATTGACGATGGCATTGGCCAATTTGTCGTCAAGGCCAGTCCAGCGCATGATCGTATTGGCGCGTTCCTCCACCATTTGGCGAATGAGATGCTCATTGGCCTCCAGCGTGGCCGAGGCCCATTTGATGATGCCGTCGAGCACCGGGATATGCCGGCGCTCGCGGATCATCGCGGTCAACAATTGGCCAAGCAGCGGTGCAATATCGAGCTTATCGAGCTGCTTGCGGATTGCGCCTTTGGCTACACCGCCAAGCCGTTCATCATCCAACGCGGCGATGATATCACCCAACAGGCGCGAGGCACCCATGCGCATGCGGCCTTCGCCGCCGGCAGGTGTGCTCAAAAATTTGCCCATGGCACCCGCGACATCCATGCGCTGCACGCGGCGCGCAACAACCTTGGTTGTCAGAAAGTTGGTGCGCAGAAAGCTCGCAAGTGTCCGGCCAAGCCGTTCCTTATTATTCGGAATGATCGCGGTGTGCGGAATGGGGATGCCAAGCGGGTGGCGGAACAGGGCGGTGACGGCAAACCAGTCCGCCAGACCGCCGACCATGCCCGCCTCGGCAAAGGCGCGCAGAAAGCCCCAATAGCCTTCATAACGGGTTTCCATATATTTGCCGAAGACGAACAAAGCGGCCATCGCCAACAGCAGCGCTGTGGCGATAATTCGCATCTGACGCAGTTCAGCGTCGCGTTCGGCGTACCGGATTTTCTCCGACTGTCCCAGTTTATCGGCAGATTTCACATCACTGCCTTAGCCAAGGCCTGCCAAGCTGCCAAGTAAAGCGTCACTCCGCAGGCTGAAGCCCGCCGAGGTCGTCTTTGCCGCCTGTTTTGCCAGTTGCCTTTGCGGGCGTGGCGACGGGCGGAGCGACATCTTCGCCATGCTTGTCGGGATCATAGGTCAGCAACCGTGTGCGTAACCATGGACCAATGCGTTTTTCAAAGCCATCGGCAAGGCTGAATCCCGCAGGAACGATCAGCAACGTAAGCAGGGTTGAGACGATCAGGCCGCCGATCACGACGGTGCCCATTGGCGAGCGCCACTGGCCGTCGCCGCCAAGCGAGAGCGCGGTTGGCACCATGCCGGCGGTCATCGCGACCGTGGTCATAACGATTGGCTGCGCACGTTTATGGCCAGCTTCCATGATCGCTTGGAACTTGGGAACACCGCGCGCCATTTCTTCAATCGCAAAGTCGATCAGCAGAATGGAGTTTTTCGCAACGATACCAAAGAGCATCAATATGCCGATGAACACAGGCATGGAGATGGGCTGTCCAACAAGGCCAAGGGCGATCAAACCACCCAATGGAGCCAAGAGCAGCGAGCCCATATTGACCAAAGGCGACATGAAGCGATGGTACAAAAGCACCAGCACCGCGAACACCAGCAAGGTTCCGGAAATCAGCGCCACGAGGAAGTCGCGCTGCATTTCCTGTTCCCATTCCTGACTGCCAAAGGGTGCACGCGACACGCCCGTGGGCAGATTTTTCATGATAGGCAGGTTGTTGATCTTTGCGTCCGCAATCGATGACACGATGCCAGGGGCAAAATCCGCGCCGATGAAGATGCGGAAATTCTGGTTCCGGCGTTGGACCGAAGTGGGGCCAGCACCGAAGCTGATGTCCGCAACGCGCGACAGCGGCACAGAACCGCCACTCGCCAATGGCACCGGCAAGTTGCGGATGACATCCAAGTCCTGACGCGATTCCTTGGCAAGCATCACGCGGATCGGGATTTGACGGTCAGACAGCGAAAATTTTGCGCTATTCTGATCAATGTCACCCAACGTCGCAACGCGGATTGTCTGGCTGAGTGCTACGGTTGATACGCCAAGTTGCGACGCAAGGTCATTACGCGGCGTGATAATCAATTCTGGACGCTGCAAATCAGCGGAAATACGCGGCGCGCGCAGTTCGGGTAGCGTCTTCATCTGCTCCACAAGCGTTGCCGCCGTTCGGTCCAGCATTTTGGGGTCTGATCCGGACAACATGACCGAAACGTCGCGACCTGAACCGCCGCCGCCGCCGCCCGGGCCATTCGCCTGAAACGTAACGCGTGCGTCGGCGATTTTGGTGAGCAATGGTGTCAGATCTTCTTCAAACTGCTGGCTGGTCCGCGCACGGTCTTCATGCAAAGTGATGAACATGCTAGCGCCGCCTTCGCGCACGCTTTGAAGGGCGGTTTTTACCTCCGGCTGCTTTTCGATAATCGCAGCAGCCTCATTGGCCACTTCGCGGGTCCGCTCAAGCGTCGTGCCCGGAACCATTTCAATACGCACACGGCTGAAATCGGTATTGCCGTCGGGGAAGAACTGCTTTGGCAGGATGATTAACAACGCGACGGTCAGGCCCAAAGCGGCTGCGCCAATACCCATCATCCAGCGGCGATGGCCAAGCGACCAGCGCAGGATCTTCATGTACCGGTCGATCCAGCCTGCCTCGCCATGTTCGGCCATGCCGTCGGATTTGAGAAAATAGGCTGCGATCATGGGCGTAATCATGCGCGCGACAGCAAGGCTCATGAGAACCGAAGCGACAACGGTCAGGCCGAAATTCTTGAAGAATTGTCCCGCGACACCGGGCATCAAACCAACGGGCAGGAACACCGCGACAATCGAGAATGTGGTGGCAACCACGGCAAGCCCGATTTCGTCGGCCGCATCAATTGACGCCTGATAGGCGGATTTGCCCATGCGCATATGCCGGACGATATTTTCGATCTCCACGATCGCGTCATCGACCAGCACCCCGGCCACAAGGCCAAGCGCGAGCAGCGACATGGTGTTGAGCGTAAAGCCCAATAGGTCGAGGAACCAGAAAGTCGGAATAGCGGACAGCGGAATGGCAATCGCGGAAATGATCGTCGCACGCCAATCGCGCAGGAACAGGAATACCACGACGATGGCGAGCAAGGCGCCTTCAATCATCGCCGCCATGGAGCTTTTATATTGGCCCTTGGTGTAATCGACACTGTTGAACAGCGTGATGAAGTTTACACCGGGATTTTCTTTTTCGATCTCGGCGATTTTGACCATCGCGTTATCAAAGACGGTGACGTCGGACGCACCCTTGGCACGTGACATACCAAAGGTGACGACCTGCTTGCCGCCGGCAAATGCCATGGACCTCTGTTCGCTGAAGCCATCAGTGACCTCGGCAACGTCGGCGAGCTTAATCGAACGACCGCCGCCAAGGCTGATTTGCGTTTGGCTTAAGGCGAACGCATCGGTTGCGTTGCCAAGCACGCGCACCGACTGGCGCGATCCTGCGATTTGCGATTGCCCGCCCGATGCGTTGACATTTTGCTGACGCAGGACGCTGTTGATCTGGCTTGCGGTTACGCCAAGAGACTGCATCTTGGCAGGGTCAAGAACGATACGAATTTCACGGTTTACGCCGCCATTTCGGCTAACTGACGCCATGCCTTCAACCGACAGTAACCGCCGGGCGACGGTATCATCGACAAACCAGCTGAGTTGCTCAAGCGTCATATCACTGGCTTCGACCGCGAAATAGGCGATCGGGTCGCTGGATGTTGCGACCTTGAAAATCTGCGGCTCCAAAATGCCGTCGGGCAAATCGCTGCGGATTTGGTCGACGGCGTTTTTGACTTCGCTGACCGCCGCATTGATGTCGTCGCCAATTTCGAATTCGGCGCTGACCGTCGTGTTGCCTTCGCTTGAGCTGGCATCGATGTTGCGCACACCCTGAACACTGCGGATCGCGGATTCGACCTTTTGGGTGATCTGCGTTGTGATTTCGGTAGGCGCTGCGCCAGGCTGGGAAATCGACACAACAACAACGGGGAATTCGATGTCAGGATCGTTCTGCACGTCCATATTCATGAACGACATGACGCCCGCAATGGTGAGCGCGACGAACAAAACAATCGGAACCACCGGGTTCCGGATGGACCATGCGGATATGTTATTTAAATTCATGATTTATATCCCGAAAGGTCCAAAACTTACTGCTTTTTCAGAAGCTTGGGATTGATCGTTTCGCCTGGATTGAGGAAGCCGCCAGCGTACAAAACAACGCGTTCGGTGCCATCAAGACCTTGTTCGATGATCAAACCATTTGCAGTGACGGAACCGACCTTCACGGGGCGTTGCTGTACCTTGTTATCCTTGCCAACAATGTAGACAAAGCTGCCTTCACGGCCAGTTTGCACCGCGGATTCGGGCAGAACCGGTGCCGTCATCGCGCCAGCCTTAATCTCAACCGAAGCAAATCCGCCTGGACGCAATGCGGTGTCAAAAGGCAGTGCGATGCGCGCCATGCCCTGACGGCTTTGGGCGTCAATCATCGGCGCAATCTGCCAGATGTTGCCGTTGAAGGCGCGATCTGTCCCGACTGGGGTGACGGTCGCCGGAATACCGACAGCAACTTGCCCCAGATCATCTTCGCTTAACTTTGCCTGCAGCTCAAGCTCGCCATCTTTGGCGATGCGGAACAGGATTCCGCTGCCTGCCGATACCGTTTGACCGGGCTCAACCTTGCGTTCCAGCACGTAGCCGGAAACCGGTGCGCGGACATCAAGCCGTGCGTTGCGCGCACGGGTTTCGGCAAGCTGCGCATTGGCGACGTTAACGCGCGCACGTGTCGCGTCGCGTGTTGCGGTCTTGCGATCGACATCTGCTTTTGAAATGAAGCCGCGCTCGACAAGCTGCATCGCACGTTCGAGTTCATTTTGCGCGAGTTGAAGGTCTGCGCGCGCGACACCAATTTGTGCCTCAAGCGCGGCGGCTTGTTGTGTCTGGACCGAGCGGTCAACGCTTACGAGAACTTGACCTTGGCGCACCCATTCACCCGCATCGACATATACCTGAAGCACGCGTCCGCCTTCGCCAACGACACCAACGGGAATTTCGCGGCGTGCCGCCAGCGTGCCCGTTGCGTTAATGGCGCGCACAACAGAGTCGCGACCAGGGGCAACCACGGTGACGGTTTGCGCTTGGCTAGCCTTGTCGGCGTCCGTCGGTGCCGCGGTGCTGCTGCCAAAGAAATAATAAGCGGCACCCGCAACGGCCAAAATTGCGACAACAATCAGCGCGATGTTCCGCCGACGCCGATTGCGTTCTGCGTTATCCACCACCACATCGCTACCCAGCGAACTGCTCAAAGTTGTTTCGTAATTCATACCGATGTTCCAAATTCTGTCGCGGGCGCGCGTGAAGCAACCCAATGTTTTTATAGCGGAGCTGTATTACCTTAATAAGTCACTGCCTGCAAGCAGCAGAATACCAACAGCTAAACCGCCTTATTGGTCCCTATACGATAGTGGAAAAGCTTGTCCGCAACAATAGGAACTGTCGTCGATATGTTTCGACGAACAACAGTAAAGGACAGCCAGAACAATCACTGCACCAAAAAGAAGCCATGATCCGTGCGCACGAAAAACCCCGCACAAGGCGGGGTTGGTCTTTTCGATGGCGATTGAAGACGCGCGGTCAGTATTTCTGCTGACGCGCATACAAGTCGCGATAATGCTGAATACGGGTTACGCGCAGGCCGGGCATACCCGACCGGTCGACTGCCCGCTGCCACGACGCAAATTCTTCGAGCGTCAGATCATAGCGTTCGCACACGTCATTGATGGACAATAGCCCGCCATTCACCGCAGCGACGACTTCCGCTTTGCGGCGGACAACCCACCGCGTTGTGCCGGGAGGTGGCAAGCTGTCCAACGTCAGCGGCTCACCCAACGGACCAATGACTTGGGCTGGACGGAATTTCTGGTTCTCAATCATGATTCTTTTCCTGCTCCATGCCCCGCCAGGGTTAACTCGGTTCCTGCTGCATCGATAGGTAGGAGGTGGGCTTTGATATTGCCTAAAGCAGTATGGTAAACAGATGGTTCATTAGTTTTTTCTGGGACGGATTTTTGCCAAAATGAGCCCCCCACGGCGCGTTCGGCATTGGGGGCCGCCGCGAAACAATGAATTCGGGCTGCGAGATCGTCGGGTTCCGGCGCGCCACCTTTATCGGCCTGGTGAAGGAACCGGACCGTCCGGCTATTCGCTTGACGCAAGCGGGCAGCATCAAGGGCGGATTGCCGGTCCTTCCGGCTGATATCCGAATCTTGGCGTAACGCGTGATGGGGAAAGTTCATTTCCATCACGCTGTTATGGCGCCAGATGTTCTAACAATGGGTAAAGGCGATCTTCAAAGAATGTTAGGCAAGTTTAACAGGCATTATCTTCCGCCGACCTCTTCGTTCGCGGCCCCGCGTGGATTCTTACGGAAAACTGGCTTTTAGAAGTGCAAGCCATTAGGGAGGCACGCGCATGACTGACGATATTTATCATTCTGATTTCCAACTCGGGCCTGATCTTGCCGGCAAACGAATCGTTGTTGCGATGTCGGGTGGCGTCGATTCGTCTGTGGTTGCGGCCTTGGCTGCGCGGTCGGGCGCCGAAACCATTGGCGTGACGCTGCAACTATATGACCATGGCAGCGCGGTAAAACGCGCTGGTGCCTGCTGCGCGGGGCAGGATATTCGCGACGCACGCGCCGTTGCCGATAAATTGGGTATCGCGCATTATGTGTTCGATCATGAAAGCCAGTTTCGCGAATCGGTCATCGACCATTTTGCCGATGAATATATGGCAGGCCGGACACCCATTCCGTGCGTTCGGTGCAACATGGGTGTGAAGTTTACCGACCTGTTCCGGCTGGCACGCGAGCTTGGCGCAGATTGCCTTGCCACGGGCCATTATGTGCGCCGCGTTGAAGGACCGGCAGGTGCAGAATTGCATCGTGCTGCTGATCCTGCACGCGACCAGAGCTATTTCCTGTTTGCAACGACGCAGCATCAGCTGGATTATTTGCGCTTTCCTTTGGGCGGCATGCCCAAGCCACATGTGCGCGCGATTGCGCAGGAAATGGGCCTCGTCGTGGCCATGAAGCCCGACAGTCAGGACATCTGCTTTGTACCCGATGGCGATTATGCCAGCGTTGTCCGCAAAATCCGGCCGGATGCTGAGGTCGGCGGTGATATCGTTCATCTCGATGGCCGCACGCTTGGCCAGCATAAGGGCCTGATCCACTACACTGTCGGGCAGCGTAAAGGGTTAGAGGTCGGCGGTCAGCCCGTGCCTTTATATGTCATCCGGCTTGATCCCGCCACGCAGCGCGTGATCGTTGGACCGCGCGAAGCGCTGGCGGTGCAGGCTGCCCGCATTATCGATGCCAATTGGCTGGCCGATATCGCAGACCGGCCCGTGATGGCAAAGGTACGGTCAATGTCCCGCCCGGTTCCCGCCCGCATGGACGGCGAATGGTTGCGTTTTGATACGCCCGAATATGGCGTCGCGCCGGGGCAGGCGGCGGTGTTATATGACGGTGACCGCGTGCTTGGCGGTGGCTGGATTGAGGAAACGATGGCGGTGGAAATGGCGACGGCTGCGTGACATAAAGTGGACTTCTGAGGGGGAGGAAATTTACATGCATTTGGGAGAAGCGCAGCGCGACATGCGCCGGGCATATGTCAACGGCGGGGTCGGTATCTTTGCATCGGGCCTTGTCTGGACATTGTCTGGACTGGTCACGATGAACATCAGCCTGACCGCGGGCATGGCGACGTTGTTCTTTGGCGGCATGGCCATTCATCCCATATCGGTTCTGCTGGCGCGTTCTGTTTACAGACGCGGCAAAACCCGATCACCCAACCCAATGGAGATGCTGGCGTTGCAATCGACTGCGTTTCTGATCATCGGCCTTGTCATTGCATATCTGGTCAGCAGCACGTTCAGCCATTGGTTCTTTTCCATCGCCTTGTTGGCGGTTGCGTCGCGCTATCTGGTGTTCCAGACCGTGTACGGAATGCGCCTGTATCTCATACTTGGCGTCGTTTTGATGTTTATTGCCAGCTTGGCATTCTGGATGCCGGGCGTTACGCCCGCGTTCATCGCGTTGACCGCGGGCATAATCGAACTGCTGTGTTCTGCGCTTATCCTCGTGCCCGCAAAACGTTAGGGTTAGGACCTATTACATGCACCATCGCGGCGTCAAAATGGCAAAGATATCGAAGTTAAATGTCCACCGCAGGCAGTTATTCTGCCTGCAAGGGCATTTTGCTTTGAGATCGAAGCCATTTTGGCGTCCTTCGGATTTGGTCCATATTGTCCATTGCTACGTTGGCAAGCTTGGACTTAGAACCACTAAGTCCGGCGCTTACCGCCTTGCACTGGACAATATGGCCTCAAACCGCGATGGTGCATGTAATAGGTCCTGACCCTAGGTTACAGCGCGTCTATTTCTGCCTGATTGAGCTGAATGCAGCCATTTGCGCCGCGGCGTTCGGCAACGGCTTCTGCCAAAAAGGGAACCGATGCGTAAATGCGCTTGTTTTCGGGATCGTCGCTTAGGCGCACGATTTCCAAGCCCTTTTCCTTATCGGTCTCACACGATGCCATATCGCGGCCTTCGATATAGCGGCACGAACAGGCGATGTGCGCGCCATATGCGGCGCCGAGGCGCGCTTGGCCTTTGATGCTGTTCCAGTTCCACGCGAACCACAAAGCCGCAATCACCGCCAATGCCGCGACGATTATTTTCAGGGTCTTGAACCGTGGGCGCTGTGCTTTTGGTCCAGCTGTTGAAGTTGCGGTTGCCATAGACCCTCCATTTGGTGCATCGAACTATATTATGCCTAGAAACAATTTCCGCCGCGCGGCAACCGCTTTTTGTGCATTCACGGCACTTGCCCTCGCTGGATGCGGCGCAGAGCCGCCTGCAAAGCCCGTTGGCCCTGGCTTTACCCAGATCGCCGATGACGCAGTGGTGAGCCAAGAGAAGTTGGCCGATGCCATCGCACCTTTTTTCGAAGATCCCGCTGTGGGCGAAACCCGCGCATTGGTCGTGATGCAAGGTGGCCGCATTGTTGCGGAACGTTATGCACCGGGATACGGCCCTGACACGCGGTTGATTAGCTGGTCCATGGCCAAAAGCGTTACGGCTGTGTTGGTTGGCCTGATGGTGGCAGACGGTCGCCTTGCGCTGGATGAGCCCGCAATTGTCTCCGAATGGCAAACACCGCGCGATAACCGCGCAAAAATAACGCTGCGGCATTTGCTGCATATGTCGTCAGGCCTCGACCACACCGAAATGGCTGAGGGTGACATCGAGATTTTTGATGCCGACACCCCGCGTATGTTGTTTCTGGATGGCCGGGAAAATGTTGCCCGTTACGCCGAGACACGGCCGCTTGAAGCCAATCCGGGCGAAAAATTCGAATATAGCACGGCAACCAGCCATATTCTTGCGGACATCATGACCCGGTCACTCACCGACAGTAAGGATCCGGTGGTCCGCCGCGACGCCATGCTTGAATATGCGCGTGGGCGGCTGTTTGAGCCATTGGGGATGACCAGCTTTGTCCCGGAATTCGACCGGAATGGCACTATGCTGGGCGGAAGTATGATCCACGGCACGGCGCGCGACTGGGCGAAATTCGGTGAATTTCTGCGCAATAACGGGTCGGTTCGGGCTGCACAGCTGATGCCGACAAGCTGGATGCGCTTTATGAAAACGCCAAGCCCCAATAACCGCAGCTATGGCGCGCATATCTGGCTGAACCGCACGGGAAATGACGCGCGCAATCAGGTGCTGTTCCCCGGAAAAGCGCCGTCGGATGTGTTCGCCGCGCTTGGGCATCTGGGCCAATTTGTCGTGGTGTCACCGCAGCATCGGTTGACGATCGTGCGGCTTGGGATGACGCCCGATGATCAACTGGATCCGGTCAACGACCAATTGGCCAAGCTCATTTCGGTTTTCCCGAAATGATACAGTCTAAAAACTAGGCTTTGGCCACCGGTGCGTCGTCGCCAAGGTCTTCGAACCAAGCTTCGACAGGTCCGCTCAGCTTGATAAGCAATGGGTTGCCCTTGCGATCACGTGCTTTGCCGGCCTGAACCTTAATCCAGCCTTCGGAAATGCAATATTCCTCAACAGTTGTGCGGATTTCGCCCTTGAAACGAATACCCACGCCGCGCGACAACAAATCGCCGTCGAAATGCGGGCTCATCGGGTTAATCGACAAGTGATCGGGTGGGGTATCTACCCCTGCAGCTTTGGTCTCTTCAGTCATGCGCGCGGCTTTGCCGCAAAGCATAGCACTTGGCAATATGGCGCGGGCAGTGCAGGGGCTTCAAAATGGCAATTTCGAACAACTATGATGTAATAATTTTGGGCGCTGGTGGCGCGGGACTGATGTGTGCGCTGACCGCAGGGCAACGCGGACGGCGCGTGCTGGTCATTGACCACGCAACGGGACCGGGTAAGAAAATCCTGATTTCGGGCGGTGGCCGGTGCAATTTCACCAACGTCAACGCGACAACGGTCCATGCGCAAGAACGCTATTTGTCCGCCAACCCGCATTTTTCCAAGTCCGCATTGGGACGGTACACGCCGCAGGACTTTATCGAACTGGTGCGCAGCTATGGCATCGCCTTTCATGAAAAAACGCTTGGCCAATTGTTCTGTGACGGATCCGCGCGCCAGATTGTCGAAATGCTCATGGAAGAATGCGACCGGTCGCAAACGCTTGGCGGCCGGGTGGACTTTGCATTCAATTCCCCCGTTGGCGAGATATCGCACGACGGCAGCGTCTATCATGTCATGTATAACGGCCTGCGCGCATCTGCCGCGTCTTTGGTCATTGCCACGGGCGGCCCAAGCATTCCGAAAATGGGTGCTACGGCATTTGCGTATGATTTGGGCCGACAATTTGGATTGAAAATTGTCGAACCAAGGCCGGCTTTGGTGCCGCTGACGCTCGGCGGGGATGATGTGCTGTTCCGCGAACTGTCGGGCGTATCGGCTGAGGTCGTTGCACAACATGGCAAAACGGCATTCCGCGAAGCAGCCCTGTTCACCCACCGCGGATTGAGTGGCCCTGCGGTTCTTCAGATCAGCAGCTATTGGCGGCCAGGCGATCGCGTTGGGATTGATTTCCTGCCAGATCATGATGCGCCGGCATGGCTGTTGTCCGAAAAGCGCGCACGACCGAAGGCGACGATGAAATCGACGCTGGATCGGGTCCTGTCAGCCCGACTGGCGGAGGCTTTGGCAGAGAAACTAGCACTGCAAGGGAACCTTGCCGACCAAAGCGATCGTAAGCTGGCAGAGGCAGGCGCGTTGCTCGATTGTTGGCCATTCGTGCCCAATGGCAGCGAGGGCTATGCCAAGGCGGAGGTCACGCTTGGCGGGATTAGCACCGACGGCCTGTCGCAACAGACAATGGAAGCCAAAAAAATGCCGGGGCTGTTTTGCATTGGCGAGGCTGTTGATGTCACTGGCTGGCTGGGCGGCTATAACTTCCAATGGGCATGGGCGAGTGGCGTCGCTGCGGGTGAAGCGCTCTAGCGTTCCTGAGATTGCAACCAATAGCGTTGCAGGAATGCCGCAGTTCCGTTTTTAATGCACTTTAATGCATCTAAATTGAGATTTCCGCGTTTTTCGATTGGTGACCAACGAAACTACAAGGAAAAACATATGAAAATCTCTCAAATATTACTGATCGGTGCTGCCGCGCTCGCAACATTTGCAACTCCTGCATTCGCACAGTCAGACGACGAAGAGTGGGAAGGCGCATATATCGGTGGCTCGTTTGGCCTCGGCGCACAGAACAATGATCGTAACGAAAGCGTTGTTTTTGATACCAACCGTGATGGTGCATTCGACAACAGCGTAAACACAATTTTGGGCGCCAACGCATTTGCACCTGGCTTCTGCGGCGGTGCATCGACAGGGACTGCGCCAACTGATGGCTGCCGCAGTGACAAGGACGGATATGACTATAACATCCGCGCCGGATATGACGCACAATCGGGCAATATCGTATATGGTTTTGTGCTTGAAGGCGGCAAGAATGAATCGCGTGACAGCGTCACAGCATTCAGCAGCACGCCCGCTGCTTACACGTTAACCCGTGAAATCGACTATTCGGTTCAGGCCCGTGCGCGTGTCGGATACGCAGCGCGCGGTGCATTATTCTATGCAACCGGCGGTGCAGCTTATGCCAAGATCGAAAACAGCTTTTCCACCACCAATGGTGTCAACAGCTTTACCGACAATGGCAACAGCAAAAGCTGGGGCTATTCCTATGGCGGTGGTACCGAAGTGAAGCTTGCCAAGAACTTCTCGCTTGGTCTTGAATATCTCTACACCAATTTCGTCGACGATGATTATGTCGTGTCGGTCGGACCAGGCACTGCCCCTGCAACCAACCCGTTCCTGCTCGCATCGGGCGGAACCGATATGCGTCGCAGCGACAGCGATTTCGATATGCACAATATCCGTTTGACCGCGTCATTCCGTTTCTAAGGAAACCGAATATCTCGAATAAGAAAAAGGGCGCCAAAGTGGCGCCCTTTTTTGTTTATGCAGCCTGTTTGGCGCGTGATGCTTTTTTCCGCTCGTTCGGATCAAGCAAACGCTTGCGCAAGCGGATGTTCTTTGGCGTGACCTCAACCATTTCATCGTCATCGATATAAGCAATGGCTTGCTCAAGCGTGAGACGCTTTGGCGGGGTGAGGCGGATGGCGTCGTCCTTGCCAGTCGAACGGAAGTTCGTCAGCTGCTTCGACTTCATTGGGTTCACTTCCAAATCGTCTGGCTTGGCGTTTTCGCCGATGATCATGCCTTCGTACAAAGCTTCACCGGGCGATACCATCAAGATGCCGCGCTCTTCCAATGGACCAAGCGCGTACGCAACGGCTTCACCCGCACCATTTGAAATCAGAACGCCGTTCTTGCGGCCTTCGATTGCGCCACGATGTGGACCATATTTTTCGAACAAGCGGTTCATGATGCCCGTGCCGCGCGTGTCGGACAGGAATTCGCCATGGTATCCGATCAGGCCACGTGATGGCGCGCTGAAGGTGATGCGGGTCTTGCCGCCACCTGAAGGACGCATATCGGTAAGGTCGCCCTTACGCACGGCCATTTTTTCGACGACTGTACCTGAATATTCATCATCAACGTCGATGACGACCGTTTCATATGGCTCAGTCTTCTGGCCCTTTTCGTCTTCGCGGAACAGCACGCGTGGGCGGCTGATGCCAAGTTCAAAGCCTTCGCGGCGCATCGTTTCGATAAGAACGCCCAGCTGAAGTTCGCCACGGCCAGCCACTTCAAAGCTGTCCTTGTCTTCGGCTTCGGTAATACGGACGGCGACGTTGCTTTCGGCTTCGCGCATCAAACGGTCGCGGATCATGCGGCTCGTAACCTTCGTGCCTTCACGGCCAGCCATTGGGCTGTCGTTCACGGAAAAGCGCATCGACAATGTTGGCGGATCGATAGGCTGTGCCTGCAATGGCTCGGTTACCGTTGGTTCGGCAATCGTGTCAGCCACGGTCGCGGTGGTCATGCCGGCGATCGAAATAATGTCGCCAGCCTTCGCTTCGTCAACAGGAACGCGCTCAAGGCCACGGAATGACATGATCTTGGATGCACGGCCGGTTTCGACAATCTTGCCGTCCGGGTTCAATGCGTGGATCTGTTGGTTCACCTTGACAGTACCCGACAGCACGAGGCCAGTCAGGATACGGCCAAGGAAGTTGTCGCGGTCAAGCAAGGTGACAAGCATCTTGAACTCGCCATCAACGTCGGCCTTTGGCTCTGGAACATGGCTGACGATGGTTTCGAACATCGGGGTCAGCGTGCCTTCGCGTGCGCTTGGGTCGGTTGAGGCATAGCCATTACGGCCCGATGCATAGAGCACAGGGAAATCAAGCTGCTCATCGGTGGCATCCAGCGAAACGAACAGGTCGAACACTTCGTCCAACACTTCCTGAATACGTTCGTCAGGACGGTCAACCTTGTTGACGACGACGATTGGCTTCAAACCAAGCGCCAACGCCTTTCCGGTAACGAATTTCGTCTGTGGCATCGCGCCTTCGGACGAATCGACGAGCAGGATAACGCCGTCGACCATCGAAAGGATGCGTTCAACTTCGCCGCCAAAGTCGGCGTGGCCTGGGGTGTCGACGATATTGATGCGGGTATCGTTCCATTCGACCGATGTGCACTTGGCAAGAATGGTGATGCCGCGTTCTTTTTCGAGGTCGTTGGAATCCATAGCGCGTTCTTCGATGCGCTGGTTGTCGCGGAAGGTGCCAGACTGACGAAACAGTTGGTCAACAAGGGTGGTTTTGCCGTGATCGACGTGCGCGATGATGGCGATATTACGCAATGACATTTAGAAATGGGCCTTTTGGAAGGTCTTCATGGTAGCCACATGCCACCAGATTCTCGCGGGCCCTTAACCCAATATGTGTTGCGGCGCAACATCGCTGGTGTTGCAATAGGCGATTGTTCAGGTCAAAGCGTCGCCATGATTGCCCGTATCTTTGCTGACCGCTTCGTTCTTTTGCTGCTTGGCACGATATTGCTGGCAAGCTTTCTACCCGTGCGTGGGGCGGCTGCCAATGCTGCGGCCATAATCTCGTCCGCCGCGATTTTCGTGCTCTTTTTCCTGAACGGTGTCCGGTTGCCGCGGCAAGAAGTCGTCAATGGCGTGCGCAATTGGCGGCTGCAGGGCGCGATTTTCCTGTTTGTATTTGGCGTGATGTCCGCCGCTGGATTAATGCTGTCGCATATTTTCGACAATGTCCTTCCGGCCACGCTGGCGCTCGGCATATTGTTCACCGGCATTTTGCCATCAACGGTGCAGTCGGCCGCGGCCTATTGCGCATTGGCCAAAGGCAATGTTGCAGCATCGGTGGTGGCAGCCGCGTTGATTAACCTTGTCGGTGTGGTCCTTTCGCCCGTGCTGTTCGCTTTGCTGGCGCATGTGGGCGAAGGCAGCGTGTCGGGTGAAGCGGTGGGACGGATTGCATTGATCTTGCTGCTGCCCTTTGCACTTGGCCAGATGATGCAGCGCTGGTTCAAGCCATGGGTCGATGGGCACAAGTCGCTCGCGACATGGATGGACCGCGTGTCGATTGCCATTGCGGTCTATGTCGCGTTTTCAGGCGCAGTGGTTGCGGGTATCTGGAGCATTGTGCGCGGTGACGAGCTGGCTTGGTTGGCGGTGGCGCTGTCGATCATGCTGCTCATCGGCTTTGGCGGTGCGTGGGTGCTGGGCGCAATCATGAAACTGCCGCGCGGTGACCGGATTACCATGCTGTTTTCAGGCGGGCAGAAAAGCATCGCCATTGGCGCGCCGCTGGCTGCGACGATATTTCCACCGGCGATTGCTGGCATGGTGCTGTTACCGACGCTGGCCTACCATATGGCCCAGTTGATATTGTCAGCACCCATGGCGACGTATTTGGCTGGAGATCAAAAACCGTAGTGCCGAGCCAGTCGAAGCACGCCCTCCTGACAGGCGCCCTTCGACAGGCTCAGGGCTACGGTGAATATTTAAAGGCTCCTGAGCGCCTCCGAAGGCCGGGCGGCCAATATCGGCAGTGATCCGACAATCCCGAGTATGAATGTCAGCCCAGCGCCACCGACCAACGTCAGCATTAATACTCCATAATCGGGCGCGAAGCTGAAATCGAAGATGTACACGACGACATAATATGCCGCCCCCATGCCAAGCGCGAGCGAGAGCAATCCGAGCACCACGGCCAAGATGCCATATTCCATCGCCTGCGCGCCCAATATCTGGCTGCGTGTGCCGCCAAGCATCTTGGTAATCACCGCGTCATAGATGCGCGACTGGCGCGCAGCGGCGATGGCACCGACCAGAACAGCAATGCCCGCCAATATCGCGATGGACGCAGCCGCCGCGATGGCCTGCGCCATTTGGCTCAGCAAATTGGTGATCTGCGCAGTGACCTCGCCAACTTCAATCAGGGAGGATGAGGGGAAGGCGGGCGGTAAGGATTTGGCCAAGACGCGCTCGGCGTCCTTTGACACCGTCAACGTCGCCACCATATTGTGCGGCGCGGCGTCGAGGCTGCCGGGTGAGAAGACCATCACATAATTGAGGCCGAAATTCTCCCAATTGACCGTGCGCAGTGACGCAATCTTGGCGGGGACTTCGACGCCAAGCAGACTGATGGTCAGACTATCGCCAATGCCAACATCGAGCACTTTGGCGATTTCGGCATCAAGGCTGACCAACGCTGGCCCATTATAATCGGCCGGCCACCATTCGCCCTCCACAAGCTCGCTGCCTTTTGGAATATCGGCGCTGTAGGTCAGGCCGCGGTCGCCATTCAGCACCCATGCGCCTTCCGGTAGTTCCTCCAATTGATCGACACGTTGGCCGCCATATTCGATGATCGTTCCCCGCAGCGCGGGGATGAGGTTGATCGTGGCGGCGGGGTCTGCGTCTTTGACCATGGTCGTGAACTTCGCAGCCCCGTCGCGCGGGATGTCGAGCACGAAAAAGCTTGGTGCGCGTTCGGGGACGCTGTTCTTGATCTCGTTATTGATGCTGGTCTGAATCGCCGCAAGGGTGACGAATAAGGTCAGGCCAAGGCCCAAGGCGACGACCAGTGCTTGTGTCTGCGCGCCTGGCCTATGCAAGTTGGCGAGGGCCAATCGGGGCAGTGGGGCCTTTGGACGGGGCAGGCGAATGGCAATGAAGCGCAGCAGGAATGCGATGCCGGTGAGCAAAAGCAACAGGCCGAACGCCGCGCCAATGAACGCAAGCGAGAACATCGGCTCGCGTGCTGTGATGACAGCCAGCGCCACAATAGCGGAAATCGCGCCAACGACCCAGATGGTGCTTTTGCGGTCGATGCGGCTGTTACCTTCAACGATCGCGCGGAACAGCCCTGCGGCAGGCACCGTGCGGGCCCGCGCAAGCGGGGGCAGGGCAAAAGCGAGCGCAATGAGTAAGCCGTAGATCGCGCTGACCGCCAAGGGGAGCGGATGCACATTGAAACCTGGCGCAACGGGCAGGATGTCGCCTGCGACCCAACCAATCGCCATCGGCATGACGCTGCCGACGCCAAGGCCAACCAATATCGCGACGGACGCGACCGCAAGGATTTGAAGCATATAGATGCGGAATATCGTCTGGCTGTCCGCGCCCGTTACCTTCAATGTCGCGATGCTTGCGCGTTTGCTGGCAAGATAGCTGCCCACGCCATTGCCGACGCCGATACCGGCGATGACCAATGCGGCGAGGCCCACCAAAGTCAGAAATTGCCCCATGCGTTCAATGAAGCGCCGTGTTCCCGGCGCGCCGTTTGACCGGTCGGTGATATCCCAGCCCGCGGAGGGAAATTGGGCCTCAAGCGCTTTGGCGACGGCTGCGGCATCTTCCTGAGGCCCAAGCTTGATGCGATATTTGCTTTCATACATGCTGCCCGGCTGGATGAGGCCGGTGTCCGGCAGCGACGCCATGTTGATGATGGCGACTGGCCCAAGCGTGAAGCCTTCGCCCAAGCGGTCGGGTTCTTCCGCGATGATGCCGGCAACCTTGAACGTCGCTTCGCCAAACCGGACGGTGCCGCCCGTTGCAATGTCCAGCCGTTCGGACAAGGTTGGTCCGATGTAGATTTCACCCTTTGCGGGAGCTTTGGCCGGGCCGCCTTCGCGCAATTTCAGCACGCCATAATGCGGATAGGCACTGTCGATGGCCTTGAGTTCAGCAAGCAGGCTGTCGTTGCCAATCGCCATTGCGCGCAATCGGATGGTTTCGGATACGGCTCCGGCCTTGCGCATCGCCACCATTTCGGCGGTGTTCGCTTCGCGCTGTGCAATGCCAATTTCGACATCCCCGCCCAGGATCGTCTGGCCGCGCCGTGAAAGCTCGTCTGAAATCCCTGCCGTCAGGCTGCCAATCGCCGCCAATGTCGCCACGCCCAGAAATAGGCAAATCGCGAGCAGCCGAAGCCCGCGAATGCGTGCGGACAGATCCCGGCGCGATATGCGCCAAATCGCGGCGAGCGGGAGGGTCATATAATGCGCGCTTTCAACCAACACCGTAGCCCTGAGCAGCAGCCGGATCCGGCTGCGCCCGTCGAAGGGCGTTCAGAACTTTGCTCCAAGGCCGAGGGGCGTCCTTCGACGGACGCGGCTGCTTCGCACCCGCTGCTCAGGACTACGGTTGTTTTTGACATCGACGTGCGCATCACGTGGTCACACGCTCCACCACATGGCCGTCTTGCATCACAATGACGCGGTCGCACTTGCGCGCGAGTTCCGGGTCATGCGTGATGATCAGTAGGGTTGCGCCCAATGCTGCGCGGCGGGCGAATAATAGGTCGACGATCGACGTGCCGGTCGATCCGTCCAAATTGCCCGTCGGTTCGTCTGCAAATATGATTTTCGGGCCAGCGGCCATGGCGCGAGCGATGGCCACGCGTTGCTGCTCGCCGCCCGACAGCTGCGATGGATAATGCGTCAACCGATGGCCAAGGCCAACCGCTTCCAACTCGGCCTTTGCGCGGCCGAACGGATCATCCATCCCCGCCAGTTCCATCGGGATTGCGACATTTTCGAGCGCGGTCATCGTTGGCAACAAATGAAACGCCTGCAGCACAATGCCGATCCGCCCGCGCCGTGCGCGTGCCAGCGCGTCTTCATCCAGTTTCGTAAAGTCGAGGCCGTCGACCAGAACAGTACCGCCAGTGGCTTGTTCAAGCCCCGCGAGCACCGCCATGAGTGACGACTTGCCCGACCCCGATGGGCCAAGCAATGCAACGCTGCTGTCATACGGCACCTCAAGGTCGACGCCGCGTAAAATCGACACCGCGGCATCGTTGGAACCAAGGCTGAGGGTGACATTTGCCGCACGGATTGCCATATCCGTTTTCATGTTAACCGGAGCGTGCAAGGAAGCATCCTTATGAATAGAGGTTTTTGGCTATATGGTGCGCTTATTGTCGCAATCCAAGGGCTGGGTGCATGCGGGTCTAACCCTGTAGCGGAAAATAAGGCGCAAGCGCAGGGCACGGCGAAGGTTCAGCAATATGACCGGCTGGTCGTGGCCTTTGGGGATAGCCTCTATGCGGGCTACAGGCTTGCCCCCAATGAAGGGCTCGCGCCGCAATTGCAGGCCGCGTTGCAGGCCGATGGCATAAATGCGCGTGTCCACAATGCTGGCGTATCGGGTGACACAACCGCGGCGGGAAAAACGCGGCTGGCATTTGTGCTAGATAATCTGGACCGCAAGCCGGATCTGGTTGTGCTTGGCCTTGGCGGCAACGACATGTTGCGCGGTATCAAGCCTGCAGAAACCAAAGCAAATATGATCGCTATGCTGGACGAGCTTAAGCGGCGCGAAATTCCCGTTATGCTAACCGGTATGCTGGCTGCGCCGAACCTGGGTCAGGATTATGGCAATGCTTTCAATGCGATATTTCCGCAACTCGCGAAGCAATATGATGCGCCTTTATATCCATTTTTCCTCGAAGGCGTGGTGACCGATGGCGCGCTGATGCTGCCCGATAATATCCATCCCAATGCCAAAGGGGTGTCGCGGGTTGTCGAAGGATTATCGCCGCTGGTCGAAGCTGCTTTGAAGGAACAAGGCAGCGCTGTATTAGAAAAATAATACAGTTGGGGACGCTAAGTGCTTGAAATGGTCAGGCACGCGCTCCATCTGTTACACGATCAAAGGACAGAGGGATTTAGCGATGTCGACTGAAACCGTTACCCAAACCGTACCAGAGTTGAAGCTGACTCCGCCCGACCCCGTGCCGACCGTCGCGCCACAACAGGCGATGGGCTTGGTTCCCGTGACCGATGAACAGCAAAGCAAGCTTGCGCAGCGCGTTGAAGCCTATGTCGCTGACTTGGTGGCGCAGGATGTGAACAGCCCTGAATTCGGCAAGCGCGTCGACCAATTGACCAATATGGGCCGCAAGGAAATTATGGAAGCATCGGCGCAGTCGAACCGCTTCCTCGATAAGCCTATTCGCCGTATGGATGAAAGTTCCGGCGTCGGCGCGGATCTCGCCGAATTGCGCCGCGTTGTTGAAGATCTGGACCCTTCCAAAAAGGGCAATTTGATGACCAAGCAAAAACTGTTTGGCATCATCCCCTTTGGCAACAAGCTGCGCAATTATTTTGACAGCTATCAAAGTTCGCAAACGCATATCAGCTCGGTTCTCGCGCGTCTTGGCAATGGCAAGGATGAGCTGTTGATGGACAATGCCGCGATCGACGTTGAGCGGCAGAATCTATGGGTTGCCATGGGCAAGCTGGAACAGATGATTGTCATGTCCAAGCAGTTGGATACGAAACTGGAAGAAAAAGCCGCTGAGCTGGAACTGTCCGACCCCGCCAAGGCGCGCGCTATAAAGGAAAGCGCGTTGTTCTATGTGCGCCAACGTACGCAGGATCTGCTGACGCAAATGGCGGTGACGGTGCAGGGTTATCTCGCGCTCGATCTGGTCAAAAAGAACAATGTCGAACTGGTCAAAGGTGTCGACCGCGCATCGACCACCACCGTTGGCGCATTGCGCACGGCCGTTACCGTGGCGCAGGCGATGACCAACCAAAAGCTCGTTTTGGACCAGATTACCGCGCTCAACACCACGACCGCGAATATCATCGACAGCACCGGTCAGTTGCTGCGCGACAATACGGGCCGTATTCATGAACAAGCCGCCGGCGCCACCATCCCGTTGGAAACATTGAGCCGTGCGTTTCAGAATATTTACGACACGATGGACGCCATCGACACCTTCAAGATGAAGGCGCTCGACAGCATGAAGCAAACCTCCGAAGCGCTTGAGAAGGAAGTCGAGAAGTCCAAGGGCTATATCGCGCGCGCCGAAGGTCAGGCGCAGGCGACCAAGTCGGTGCAGGACAGCGGTTTGCTGTCACTTGAGGCATAATGACGATATATTACCGTAGCCCTGAGCCCGTCGAAGGGCGCTTGTCGGCTGGACGTGCTTCGACAGGCTCAGCACTACGGTTTGCACATCAAGGTACAATATGAATAGCCCCGCATCCAATTCCGACGACATCCTTAACGGCGCGGCGCGGTCGCTGCGCAATGTCCGCTTTGCCCCCATCGGGACGAAGTCGCAGGCGCTGCGCCGCGCACATTTCTGGGGCAAGTTGAGCAAAGCCACAATGGCGGTCGGTGCTGTCTTAATTGGCGCAGGCATCATCGGCGGCATTATTGGCGGCATCGGTTTTTGGGGCGTGATGATCACCGCCCTGCTGGTGACAACCGCAGCCTATGTCCTGATGCGCTTTCCGCAAATGCCGATGCCCACGGCGGAGAGCCTGAAGATCACCGATCTTGCCACATTGGCCGGAAAAACAGAGATTTGGCTTGAGGCGCAGCGCCCTGCATTGCCCGCGCCTGCGGTGTCGTTGATGCAAGATATCGGCGTCCGGTTGGACCAGCTTGCGCCGCAACTGCAAACGCTTGACGACAATGACCCTGCGGCCCGTGAAGTCCGGAAACTTGTGGGCGAACATCTGCCCGAGCTGATTAACGGCTATAAGCGCATTCCCGATAGCCTTCGGCACAAAGAGCATGCCGGAAAGACACCCGCGCAGCAGCTGGTCGATGGCCTGAAGACGATTGACCGCGAAATCGAGACGATGACCGGCCAGATTTCGCGCGGTGAGCTCGATAAATTGGCGGTGCGTGGCCGGTATCTTGAAATACGCTACGATAACGCCGCCGAAAACGGTCAGGCTGTGTAATCCCGCAACAATGTAAACGCTGCGATTGGCGCCATTTTGCGCTATAGCCCCATGCTATGGCACAGACTGTTCAGCGCGCGCCGCATCTTCTTTGTGAAATTGAAACCGTGTTGTCGGACGGTCGGCCAGTGTGCTTGCGCACCATTCGGCCCAGCGACGAAGAACGCATCCGCAATGGCATCACCGAGATGTCGGACCGCTCGCGTTACCTGCGCTTCTTCTCGGCTTTCCGGTCTCCGCCTGAATCGATTGTGAAACAGCTCAGCGCGGTGGACGGGCATGACCATATCGGTTGGGGCGCGATATTGCTGGATGGCGCGGAATGCCCCCCGATCGGCGCAGCGCATGCCATTCGTTCGGAGGACGTTCCTGCGCGGGGTGAATTGGCAATTGCGGTGCTTGATGACTATCACGGACTTGGGTTGGCGCGCATGCTGATCGCCGCCGTACTGCTGGATTGTATCGACGAAAACCTGCCCGTCCTTGATATGCAAATGCTGTCCGAAAATCGCGCCGCGAGCCATCTCGTTACATATTTGGGGGCCAAGCCCGCGCCAGCATTGGACAGTGCGCGCCACTATCTTTTGGATGTCCCAGCGGCGCTCCGGATCCTGCAGCGCGATGATATGTCAGAAGGGCTAATGGCAGTATTTGCCGCACGACGAGACAATAAATTCTGAACAGATATGCAATGCGAATAATAATCATGCAAAGCTTTGCATAAAACGGTTTGGAAAATGGGCTATTTTGCGACCTATGCAATTGCTTCAGAATTGGTATTTTGCTAGCAGCCAAATCAGGTAACAAATATTCAATCGGTAATGATTACGGTTTTGTGTCCGATGTTACTGATAGGGATGAAGCAATGCAAAATATTAACTATCATGCATCGCCTTTGTCCAATGAACGACTGGGGCAAATAGTCGAAGACTCCGCAAGCGAAGTCTATGTTTTTTCATGCGAAGATTACCGCTTCAATCTCGTCAACCGTGGTGCGCGGGATAACCTGCTCTATTCGATGGCTGAGCTACGCAACCTCACGCCGTGGGACATTAAACCAGAATTTACCGAAGCCGCGTTCAAAGCGATGGTTGAACCGCTGGCCTCGGACAGAACGCGGGTGTTGCATTTTAACACCGTGCATCGGCGTAAAGACGGGACCGAATATGACGTCTCGGTGCATTTGCAGCAGATCAAAACCCAGAATTTGGATCCCGTATATTTTGCAGCGATTCAGGACGTTACCAAGCGCAATCAGATGGAACGTGAGCTGCGCGCGGTATCGGGGCGCCTGAACGCGATTTTGCAAAATACCATGATGGCGGTGTTCGTCATGGATGACTCCCAGCACTGCATTTTTATGAACAGCGCGGCCGAGGCTCTGACGGGGTATCGTTTTGAAGAAACCCAGGGAAAGCCGCTGCATGATGTGATCCATCATAGCTACCCCGACGGTCGGCCTTTTCCATTGCATGAATGCGCGATTGACCGTGCATTGCCTGAAGAAAATCAAGTGACGGGCGAAGAAATCTTTGTCCACAAGGACGGCCATTTCTATCCGGTTGGCTTTACCGCTTCGCCCATTCGTGACGACCGTGATGTCGCGATTGGAACCATCATTGAAGTGCGCGATATCAGCGAAGAGCTGGCAGCCAGAGAGGCATTGCACCAGTTTAACGAATCTCTTCAGGCCAAAGTTGCCGAGGCAATCGAAGAGCGCAAACGCGTCGAAGAACAATTGCTGCAAGCGCAGAAGATGGAAGCGATTGGCCAACTGACCGGCGGTATCGCGCATGACTTCAACAATTTGCTTCAGGTTATAGGCGGCAGTCTTGAACTGTTGGCGCGTGACGTCGCGGATAACCCCAAGGCGCGGCAGCGGTTGGAAAATGCCATGGGCGGCGTGGCTCGCGGTGCGAAACTGGCGTCGCATTTGCTGTCCTTTGGGCGGCAGCAACCCTTGCAGCCCAAGCCAAGCAATATTGGCCGTCTGCTTGAGGGCATGAACGAAATGCTTGTCCGCTCGCTGGGCGAAACGGTTGAGGTCGAAATGACGGCGGAGGCCGGCATCTGGAACTGCTTGATTGATCCCGCGCAGGTAGAAAACGCGATATTGAACCTTGCGATCAATGCGCGCGACGCCATGAATGGGATTGGAAAACTGACCATTGAAGCGGCCAACACTGTCCTCGACCAACGATATGCGTCGGCGCATGCGGATGTCGGGCCCGGGGAATATGTGATGCTAGCGGTGACGGATACCGGATCGGGGATGTCACCTGAGGTGCTAGAAAAGGCGTTTGATCCATTCTTCACCACCAAAGAACCCGGCAGCGGAACGGGCCTTGGGCTAAGTATGGTCTACGGATTGGTCAAGCAGTCGGGCGGGCATATCAACATCTACAGTGAAATCGGTGTCGGGACCACAGTACGAATATATCTGCCGCGTACAGGCTCTGCCGAGGATGTGGAGATCGAAGCACCGTTCATCCATGTTCCGCATCACGTCGCTTCTGCAGAAACCATTTTGGTGGTCGAAGATGATGAAATCGTTCGCTCTACTGCGGTCGAAACATTGCGTGAGTTCGGCTTTAGCGTGCTGCAAGCGGTCAATGCTGAGCAGGCACTTAAGGTTGTCGAAAGCGGCGTCAAAATCGATATGCTGTTTACCGATGTTGTCATGCCCGGAAAGGTGCGCAGTCCCGAGCTGGCGGGTCGTGCTAAAGCGCTGCTGCCAGAGCTGGGTGTGTTGTTCACGTCCGGATATACTGAGAATGCGGTTGTGCAGTCGGGGCGTTTGGGCGACGGTATTGAGCTATTGTCGAAGCCCTACACCAATGATCAATTGTTCCAAAAAATCAGCAAGGTCATGGCAAAGGCCCGCGAAGTCCGCTCTGCACCAGAGTCAAAGGGCGCAACGGCACACGCAGTCGCATTACGCGTATTAATTGTCGAAGATGAAATCCTTATCCGGATGAACTTGGCCGAAATGCTGTATGAGCTAAAGGCCGAAGTGACCGAAGCCGCAACGTTGGCCGACGCGCAATCCGCGCTTAAAAATGGCGATTTCGATATCATCATTACGGACATTGGTCTGCCCGACGGCAATGCGGCCAGCTGGGTCACAGAGCTGCTGGCGGCGGGGCATAAGGGGGTCATTATTTCATCCGGACATGCAGCGGACGGTGATCTCGCAAAGCATGTTGCGGCAAAAGCAGTCGGCGTTCTGGGTAAGCCCTATGAATTAAACGATGTCGCGCGTTGCCTTGCGGAGCGTACATGCTAAGCGCGTGTCGCAATCAACAGCCAATGATATGTTCAGGAAACCTGCGTGACCCATTCCAGCTTTCAGCGCGAGATTTTTGGAACGCTGGCCGATGGTGAAGCGGTCCATGCAATAACGCTGACCAATGCTTCAGGTATGTCGGTAAGGATCATCAGCTACGGCGCATCTATCCAATCGGTGTGTGTGCCCGACGCCAACGGTAACTTTGCGGACGTGACAACGGGCTATGCTAATATTGAGCAATATGTCGCCCAGCCGCAATATTTTGGCGCGACCGTTGGACGGGTCGCCAACCGGATTGCCGGTGCGCGTTTTGAACTTGATGGCAAGGTCTACAGCATCCCCGCGAATGACGGCACGCATTCGCTGCACGGGGGCGATGTCGGGTTCGACAAGGTGAACTGGACGGTCACGGATTGTGATGAAGAGGCTTTATCGGTGACGCTGTCGCATATTAGCCCCGATGGCGACCAAGGATATCCGGGAAGGTTGACGGTTACGGCAAGATATCAATTGCACCCCGACAATGCGCTGTCGGTGCATTACGAAGCCGTCACCGACGCGCCGACCTGCGTGAACCTGTCGAACCACGCCTATTGGCATTTGGGCGGCGAGGGGGCTGCCTATGATGCGATGGACCATCTGCTGATGATCGCTGCTGAACAATTTCTGCCGGTGGACGCGACGCTGATCCCTAGGGGAGAACGCCGCAGCGTTGTTGCGACGCCATTTGATTTTCGTGAACCCATGCCCATCAGCAAATATGTTCGCAGCAACGCGGACATCCAACTGACCCATGGCGGCGGATATGACCATAATTTGATCATTGGTGAGGAAGTCGCGGGCGAACCCCGATTGATGGCACATTTGCAAGATCCAGTGTCCGGGCGGACGATGACGTTGCTGTCCAACCAGCCGGGGCTGCAGTTTTACTCGGGCAATTTCTTTGACGGAATGACGTCGGGCAAAGCAGGCAAAAGCTATGGAATCGGCGATGCGATTGCGCTTGAGCCGCAAATGTTTCCGGACGCACTAAACCACCCCTCTTTTGCTTCAATTGTTCTTCGTCCAGGGGAAACCTATTCCCATATCATCATGTGGCGTTTCGGTGTCGGCCCATTGTTTTCTCTGAATATGGACGGGTAAACAGCCGAAGATCTAAAACGTCAGCATCACTTGGGATGCGATGTCTGTTTTCGATGTAAAACCGGTTGAAATCAGATATGCATATACACTAGCAGAAAATGCATAATCGGGATGTTACATGAATTCACTGCTGAACGGGGCCAGTGCCCAACAATTTCATTCGTCCTCAAGCATTTTGCTCATCGATGACGAGTCCGAAATTCTACCCGAATATCAGGAATTTTTTGAACTCGCGGGGTTCAGAACGTTCACTTGTGCTGATCCTGTTCAAGGCATGGCAATGGTGCTGGAAACACCGGACATTGCGGTTGTCATCACTGACCTGCGCATGGCACATCTGGATGGTATCAGCATGATTAAAAACCTTCGGGCGTCGCTACCGGCCGGAAGAGATGTTCATTTCATGATATTAACAGGTGATGCCAGCTCCGAGCTGTGCGATGATTTGGCAGACATTCCCGTTTTTCTGAAGCCAGCCGACACCGACGCATTGATCACCGCTATTCGCGCGGTGTTGGTGTGTTGATCCGCCGCTGGGCCGGGTTCCCTAAGATCCGGGATATACCGCTCACACAACTTCTGATTGCGCTCTTTATCGGTGTAGTGGGGCTTTTTCTCAACGCTTTCGAGCTCAAGCTTGGCTGGGGCACGAACTTTGTACTCGGCAACGCGCTGGTATATGTGTTTGTGCGCGTGCTGGCTCCGCAGTCTCTTGTGCTTGCGGCTTCAGTGTCGAGTATCGGTTCGATCATCTTGTTAAACCACCCATGGGGTTGGATCGTGGCGGTATGCGAAGCGGCATTTATCGCCGTCGTTGCGCCCCGCTCATCGCCTGTACGCAGCGTCGTTCTGTACTGGATAGTGGCGGGCGCGCCTTTATTGTTCTTATTCTATGGCGGCATCCTGAAACTGGATCAGCTGTCGGTTGCCCTCGTGGTAGCAAAGCAAATCGCGAACGGGATATTGAACGTTGTTCTTGGTGAGATCGTGTATGTCGCCATTTTGAGCCGCAATCCATTCGGAAAATTCGGGCATTGGCCAAAGCTCAGGGTTGAATGCTTTACGGTCATGTTATTCATGGGAACGGTGCTGATCCCGGCAACGGTGTATATGGCGCTGGATCGGCCGTCGCGTGAACGTGCCGCGATGGAAGAGGTTAACAGAAATCTTGAATCGCGTATGCGCGTCGCGGACGCGAAGTTGAGTGCATGGGTCGATTCACGAACGATGCTGCTGCGCGGCTATGCAGATAATGGCGAGCTTGGCCGCGGCCAGTCCGATGTTCGTTTGCCGAAGGAATTCTCCGCTGAATTTCAGAAAATTGCTTTCTTGGCCCCCAATCAAAGTCTGGCGGAGCTTGTATCGGCGCAAGGTGGCTCGGTTATCGAAGCAACGAAGGCCAAAGTAGATTTAACGCCTCCGACGCACAAGCGTGCGCGCCTGGTCGCGTTAAATCTTGGGCCAGCGCGCTCGAATGTTGATTTTGCATTGGTCGTTCCGCATGTTCGAAACGGCCAAGCGGAAGATATTGTCGCAATATTACGCCCGACAATACTACATGATCTTGTCGAAATTCCCGGCCAGCACGTCATGGACAATATTGTTTTCATTAGCCCTGCCCAAGGGACATTCCCGCTGACGCATGTCGCCGCAAACGTGCGTACGCTGGTTGGTTCCATGTCCCAAGGTCAGCAAGCGGCTGCTGTTACAGAACCCGTTCTTTTAAGTGAAGTCGATTATGATCGTGCAATCACGTCCGATCTGCGTGACACGCACATCGTTCGTCTGAGACCCATCGCTGCTCTACCGCAATGGCAAGTCGCTTCAGTGCTTCCGCTTGAGCCGGCGGTGCTGAAGGCGCGCGCGGTACAACTGCTTCATTTTCTTGCGGTCATCACGTTCGTTTTTCTGATTGGACTGTTGGCATCGCATATGAGCTTGAAGGCGTCGAATGTGTTACGGCGTGTGTCGCAGGCCGCCGCGGACCTTACGCAGTTTGGGAGATCACAACCTGCGTCCGACGACATATTTATTGAGGAAGTTAGCGAGATTTCGGGAACGATAGCGATTGCAGCGGCTTCGTTCGGTCGCGAGCGCGGAGCGTTGGCAAGCTATCAACGCCGGCTGAACAGCATTGCACAGCATGCGCCTATCATCGTCTATGCCGTTGATGTTGCGAATGGGGAAGGGACGGACATGACCTATATCAGTCCGTCAGTTGAACAAATGCTGGGCTATTCGACGGCCGAAGGTTTAACGGAAAACTGGTGGAGCCGCTCCATTCATCCGGACGACTATGATTACTGCATGGCTGCGTTTAGACATTTGGTGCCGGGAAAAGTTTACGCGGCTGAATATCGCCTCCGGCACAAAAACGGCCACTATGTATGGGTATATGACACGCTATCCGTTGAGCCGACGGCGCAGGGGGCAGAGCAAGAAGCCGTTGGCATCATCATGGATATTTCCGAACAAAAGGCGTCCGAGGACCAGCTTTTGCAATCGGACAAGATGGCAAGCCTTGGCCGGATGATGTCGGGTACGGCGCACGAGTTAAACCAACCGTTGAACTTTATCAAATTGGCGGCGTCAAACTTGCGCGAAAACGCGGTTCGGGGTCGATTAGAAGCAGAAAAATTCATTCCGAAACTTGAAAATATTGTGGCGCAGGTCGAACGCGCCTCCGCCATATTGCTGCAGATGCGGATATTTGGCCGGACGTCGAAGGAAGCACCTTCTGCGATCAATATCCAAAGCACGGTTGAAGCCGTGATCCTGATGGCCGAACCACAGATGGAGCTCGACGGGACGCAACTGGTCACTGAAGTGAGAGCATCCGGCATTTACGTCCGGGCGTTGCCCGTAATGCTGGAGCAAGTTCTTTTGAATCTGTTCATCAATGCCAATGACGCCATTCGCAGCCGGCATGATGCTGGTGACAGCGCAGAGGGTGAAATAAAAATCACCATTGATCGCAATGAGCGGTCGGCGTTTATAACCGTGGCTGACAACGGCCCTGGTATCGCTCCAGATGTCTTGCCCAAGATATTCGAGCCCTTTTTCACGACGAAGCCGCCCAAGGAAGGCACTGGGCTTGGATTATCGATTAGCTATGGCATCATCCGCGACATGGGCGGGGTGTTGCGCGCTGAAACGAGCCGCAAAGGCGCGCAATTCACTATCGAACTGCCGCTGGCCGATGCCACAGCAACCGAGGTGGCTTGAACCCGTCTAAAGTTTGGAGCGAAATCGTCATGTGGTGTTCCATTGACAGGTAGCGGACTTCACAGCAAAGTGCGAATGACACCGGTTACCTTAGGCAGGCTTAAAAGGAATGAAGCGATGATCAGCCGCCGCACGAGCCTTTTGCTTTTGGGTTCCGCGCCACTGCTGCCTTACGCAGCCCGCGCGCAAGGATCGGCCGCTACCTCCAGCCTTGATCCGCATGCGGCAATGCGTTGGGCGAAGGGATTTGAAGGCCAACGCCGTGCCGATTTGGGCAATGGTCGTTTCCTCAACCCCATTTTTGCAGGCGACCACCCCGATCCTTCATTGGTGTGTGATGGAGAGGATTATTATCTCACTTTCTCCACCTTTGACGCATATCCCGGCATTGTCATTTGGCACAGCCGAGACCTTGTGAACTGGCGACCCGTCACCGCTGCGCTGACACAGCCAATCGGTTCGGTGTGGGCACCCGATTTGGTGAAACATGACGGCCGTTTCTATTGCTACATTCCGGCGCGAACCCCCGAAAAGAAATCGATCTATGTCATTACCGCGGACAAGATCGAGGGGCCGTGGAGTGACCCGGTTGACCTGAATTTGCCCCTGCATATCGACCCTGCGCATGTCGCAGACGATGACGGCACGCGTTGGCTGTTCCTGTCTGGTGGAGACCGCGTTCAGCTATCAGGCGACGGCTTATCCACCGTCGGCGATGTCGAGCATGTCTACGACCCGTGGCGTTATCCCGAAGAATGGGTGGTTGAAACATTCGCGCCCGAAGGCCCGAAGATCATGAAGCGCGGTGACTATTGGTATATGACGACTGCAGTGGGCGGCACCGCTGGCCCGCCCACTGGCCATATGGTCATCATGGCGCGCAGCAAATCGCTTGCTGGTCCTTGGGAGAATTGTCCGCGCAATCCGATAATTCGGACGTTATCGGCGCGTGAGAAATGGTGGTCGCGCGGCCATGCGACATTGTTTGAAGGCCCGGGCGGCACATATTGGATGATGTATCACGGCTATGAAAATGGCTATTGGACCTTGGGCCGGCAGACGCTGCTTGAGCCCGTAAAATGGGACGCTGATGGCTGGCCGCGTCCATTGGGGGGTGATTTGTCCCGCCCGATGAAGAAACCGCGCGACATTGGCCCTCAACCACATGGCGCGCCATTGTCGGATGATTTTTCGACGGACAAAATGGGCACGCAATGGGCGTTTTATGATCCGGCCAAGGAAGAAGCCAATAGACTGAAACGGGTTGGCGGCACCTTGCATATGGCGGCTAAGGGCAAGACGCCGTCAGATTGCTCGCCCTTATGCGCGCTGGCTGGCGATCAGGCGTACCGCGTCATTGTGGATATCGAGGCCGACCCCGGGGCGGAAGGTGGTATATTGCTGTTCTACAATCGCCGGCTTTATGCAGGGTTGGGTTTTGGCAGTAACGGCCTTGTCATGCATCGCTATGGCCTGCAACGGCCGCGCGGCGCCATTCCCGGACAACGTGATCCCGGCGGCAGTGCTGTGTCAAAACTGTCGATACGTCTGACCAATGACCACAACATCCTGACCATTCACACCAGCGACGATGGCCGCAAGACATGGCGCAAGTTCGACGTCCAAATGGAAGTATCGGGCTACCACCATAATGTCGCTTATGATTTCCTTTCGCTACGTCCCGCGCTCTATGCCGCCGGACAAGGCGAAGTCCGCTTTCGCAATTTTACCTATGAGGCTTTAACGTGACTACGCCCCTGAAACTTCATCCTGACCGGCTGTTCCCGACGGACTCCGCTGTTCGGGATATCGCCCGCCGGCTATATGCCGACGTCGCTGGCTTGCCGATCATCAGCCCACATGGCCATACCGATCCCGAATGGTGGGCGACCGATGCGTCTTTTGGCAATGCGACCGAACTGCTTCTGCATCCCGACCATTACGTCCTGCGCATGTTATATTCGCAAGGCGTTCCGCTTGAGACGTTGGGCATCCGTAATGCGGATGCAGACCCACGCGAAAGCTGGCGGCTGTTCGCAGAACGCTATCATCTGTTTCGGGGAACGCCCTCGCGTATGTGGCTTGATTGGGTATTTGCCGAAAGCTTTGGCTTGGATGTTCTGTTGTCGGCAGACACGTCAGACCATTATTATGACGAGATTACCGCAAAGCTCGCAACCAGTGCCTTCCGGCCGCGGGCATTGTTCGAACGCTATAATATTGAGGTCATCGCCACAACCGAGAACCCACTCGACGATTTGCGCCACCATCAAGCGATACGCGACAGCGGCTGGTCCGGCCGCGTCATAACGGCGTATCGCCCTGATCCGGTTATTGACCCTGAATTCGAAGGTTTTGTCGATAATCTGAAAACGTTGTCGGCATTGACCGGCGAGGATTGTTTTAGCTGGAATGGTTATCTCGCTGCGCACCGTCAGCGCCGTGCGTTCTTTGCATCGATGGGGGCGACGTCCACCGATCATGGTCACCCGACCGCGCGTACGGCGGATTTGTCTCATGCCGACGCAGAGGCGCTGTTCGCCCGCGTGGTGCGTGGATCATGCTCCGCCGCTGACGCAGAATTGTTCCGCGCGCAGATGTTGACGGAAATGGCGGGCATGAGCGTTGACGATGGCTTGGTGATGCAAATTCATCCCGGTGCGTTCCGCAACCATAACCCGTCGCTGTTCCATCAATTCGGACGCGACAAGGGGGCGGATATTCCGACGTCCACTGGCTATGTGCATGAACTGCACCCATTGCTGGCCAAGTATGGTAACAATGCCGACCTGACCATCATCCTCTTTACGCTCGATGAGACCGCGTACGCGCGCGAACTGGCACCCTTGGCGGGGCACTATCCAGCGCTGAAGCTTGGGCCCGCATGGTGGTTCCATGACAGCCCCGAAGGGATGCGCCGCTTCCGGAACCAGATGACGGAAACCGCCGGTTTCTATAATACAGTTGGCTTCAATGATGACACCCGCGCCTTCTTGTCGATACCCGCGCGCCACGATGTTGCCCGCCGGATCGACTGCGGCTTTCTGGCGCAATTGGTTGCCGAACACCGCATGGACGAATGGGAAGCCGCCGAGCTTGCGGTGGACCTGAGCTATAATCTGGCAAAAGCGGCGTATAAATTATGAGGCTTTCTGACGCCAATCTCGCGCATTTGCCCGTAACGGTTACACAGCCAGCATATGACCGCAGTGCGCGCGGCGTTGGCATTGTGCATTTCGGTATCGGCGCGTTTCATCGTGCGCATCAGGCCGCCTATACCGACGATGCCATGGCCGCAGAAAGCGGTGATTGGCGTATCTTGGGGGTGTCGCTGCGTTCGGGCAATGTGCGCGACCAAATGCGACCGCAAGATGGCCTCTATGCGCTCGTCGAACAGAGCGCAGATGGCAGCAAGGTCCGCGTCATCGGTTCGGTTGCAGATGTGATCGTCGCTGCGGAGGAACGCGACCGGCTTATTGCTGCCTTGGCCAATCCAGCGACGCATATCGTCAGCTTCACCATCACCGAAAAAGGCTATTGCCGCGCGCCGGACGGTGCAATCGACTTTAATGTTGCGGATAGTGGCTCGGTATATGCCTATCTAACTGAAGCATTCCGGAATCGGCGTGACGCCGGATCACCGGGCCTGACGTTGATGAGCTGCGACAATCTTGCGGGAAATGGCGCGCAGTTGAAGCGACTGATGATCGCATATCTCCATCGTCATGCGCCCGAGCTTGTCAGCTGGTTTGAGGAAAAATGTGCGTGCCCATCGACGATGGTCGATCGCATCGTTCCGGCAACCACCGAAGCTGATCGGAAGGGCGCCGAGGCACTCACCGGCCTGCGCGATGATGCCATGGTGGTGACAGAGCCGTTCAGCCAATGGGTGATCGAAGACAATTTTGCGGGGCCGCGGCCAGCTTGGGAAAAACATGGCGCGTTGATGACATCCAACGTCCATGCTTATGAAGAGGCAAAGCTGCGCCTGCTAAACGGTGCGCATTCCGCGCTTGCCTATTTGGGTTTGAAGCGCGGCCATGAATTTGTGCATCAGGCCATCGCTGAACCTGAATTGGCGGCATTGGCAAACACATTGATGCGCGACGAAGCAGCGACCAGTCTGGAGCCAGCGCCGGGACAAGATTTGAACGCATATGCCGACGCATTGATTGCGCGGTTTCAAAACCCCGCGCTCAACCACCGGCTCATTCAAATTGCGATGGATGGCAGCCAAAAAATCCCCCAGCGCTGGTTGGCAACGTTGGCCAGCCAACAGGCGAAGGGGAAACGATGCCCGTCTATCCTGACCGCCATCAGCGGGTGGCTATGCCATATTCGCGGCGACAATGGCTTTGTTGATGATCCTTTGGCCGAGATTTTGAAAGCAACATGGGCCCAAGCAGGGGTGCACGGCATATCCGCCGCATTGTTCAGTGCCGGTGGCATAATGGCGAGCGATTGGACGCCAAGCGAAGCGGATATTCTCGAGATCGAACGTCAATTATAGACAATTGCGGCGCACATCGAACAACGCTGGATCAGTGCGCGTCCCGCTCGGTGGACATCAAACCCTTTGCGAGTGCAGCGAGAGCTAACGCAATGAGCACATGATATATGTGCCACGCCACAGCCTCATCAAGCCACGCTGCGCGTCGGATGAACAACGTATCTGCCAGCATCAGGGCGCAACCCGCTGGGATAAGCCACGACCGCGCCAAAGGGCCAGGTCGGGCGACTGATGCAAAAAGCATAATCACTAACGCCAACAGGAAAACAGGGCCGAGCAGCGGTAGCGCTAACAAAAAGATCGCGGTCGCGGCGCACAGGATGAGGGCGATTATCCATATTATGTGTCTATTCGCGGGGCGGAACAGATAACTGGATAATATCGCCACGGCGCCCGCAAGGCCCAGCAATTGAGACGCGCCGGCATGCAAAGCGGCGAGTGCATCCTGCAAGCCAGCCCCAAAACGCATGACGCCGATGAAGGCCGCAACGCCGAAGCAGGCCATTGCAAATGCCGGTAAATGTCGACCATTTCGCCAAAGCGCATTGCCCGCAAAAATCGTGACCAACACAATGGCGGCGTCGGATAAAGCATAATGGGCGGGCATCATACGCTCGTCACGGATTCTGGCGTATTGCTATTGGGGAGCAAACCCGCCTCCCGTTTAATGTCTTCGGACGTCAACCGTGACCCATCATGACTCCAGCCTGGCGGCGCAAAAATGTAACAAAAGCGCTGCCACAGGCTCAGCCCGCGCTGCGACGCGTCTTGCACTATGCCGACATATTCATGCGTTAAAATCGTGAATGGATTAAACGTCTCAAGATTTTTGACCAAGCCATAGTCCACCGGCACAGCGCGGTCTTCCTCGACGAATGTGCCAAACATCCGATCCCAGATGATCAGCGTACCTGCGAAATTCGCATCCAGATATTCTGGATTGCGGCCATGGTGCACCCTGTGGTGGCTCGGCGTATTGAAAATATATTCAAACCACCGTGGCAAACGGTCGATCGTTTCGGTGTGAAGGAAGAATTGGTACGTTGCGTTAAGGATCCCGCAAAAAACAACCAATGCCGGATCAAAGCCGATTAAAATCAGCGGGATTTTGAGCATCATCGTTCCGGTAAAGTGCTTCATCCAACTTTGGCGTAGCGCAATGGGCATGTTGAAATTGGTTGAAGAGTGATGGACCACATGCATGGCCCAGCCCCAACGGACGCGGTGGCATATGCGGTGGTGCACATAAAATCGCAGATCATCGAGCACGAAGCACAACAAGAACGATCCCCACGTGATCGGTATTTCGCCAAACGCAAAAGGCGCCGCTGCAAATAAAGCAGCGGTGGTGATGAACGCAAAGATGGCATTTACCGGATCACTTGCGAGCCCCAGAAATATGGACAGCAACGAGTCTTTGGCCGGTACCTTGCCCGCACGTTTGAGGAAGCGAATGGCGCCGAGCTCAAGCAAGATGCCCAGCCCAAAAGCGGCAAGCGATATAACGAACCAATTTTGGTTGATGAGCTGCGTAACTGTCACAAAATTCTCCCCCGCGATTAATACAAGGAATAGTTTGGTTAACGATTTAAAAAATTGAATAATAAATGCATATTATGTAATTATTGGAACATGAATATAAATTTGAACAGACTGTCCCGGTTCGTCGCGGTTTATCGCCACAAGAGTTTCAGCCGCGCCGCCAGCGAGCTTGGCATGACGCATTCGGCACTGACCAAATCGGTGCAACTGCTTGAAGAAGAACTTGGCGCAGAATTGTTTAACAGGACCACGCGCAGCGTTGTCCCCACCGATGCCGGCAACCGTCTTGCACACCGTGCCGAGGAACTTTTGGCGCTAGCGGACCAAATTGGCGATGAGGTATTAACCGGAAGCCGACATCTGCGGCTGATTGCGGGCCCTGCGGTCATCGAAGCATCATTGGCGCCAGCGCTTGCTGCATTTTACAAGTCCCATCCGAACATTCGCGTGACGGCGGAAACGCTTCCTCTCGACATAGCGGCAGCACGGTTACGCCAGCGGGAAGCGGACTTGCTGCTTTTCCATTCAACGACCGTCAGCGCCATTCCCGAAAAGCGCTTGTTTCAGATAAGCAGGATAATCGACGAGCCCTATGTCGCGGTTATGCGTCAGGACCATCCCGCGTTGCACCGCGACTTTAGCATTGATGAGATGCTGCGATATAAATGGGCCATTCCCGGCTATGGGAAAATCTACCGCTCTGCCATTCCAACCGACGTGGAAGAAAAATATCGCAACGCGGGTTTCCCGCATTACCGCGTTCTCAGCCTCGTGTCGTGCTTGGCCTTGGTCGCCGAAAGCGACATGATTACATTATTGCCAGCCTCGTTCGCCCATAGGGACGCGCGTGCGCTCGGCCTGACGGTCGTGCCGATGCACCCAAGCTATGCGGCACGCTATGACGTAAGCGCAATCACGCTCAAAAATGGTGGAGCCGACCCTGTGTTGGATGCATTGAAAAACGCTTTTGCGACACAGGCCGGGATTGGCTGAGTTTCCGCCGACATCACCGCGTAATCAGTTGGCCCAATAGACATATTCCTGATCTTTTTTCCATGCCGCATTCAACGGAACATCGATCCGGATCGCGCCTTCAAGTAGGCCGGGCCAAAGGGGCTTGGGCAAACCGGCGTTTTGCGCTTCAATCAACTTGCGCAGTTCCGCCACGCGCGCCGGATCCTTGGCCGCCAAATTGACCTGCTCGGTGGGATCGGTGGCGAGGTTGAATAGCCACACTTTGTTGGGACGTTCGGAAACCTGCAATTTCCAGTCGCCTGCGCGCACCACGCGGTAATGCCCCGAACGCCAGAATGTTATTTCGCGTTTCGGTCCGGCGCCAAACAGGTTGAAGCTGTCCATTTTGCGGTCTCTGGGTACGCGCGCACCCGTTGCCGCTGCAATGGTTGCAAACATATCAAGATGCTGCGCGACATCGTTGCGAACCGTGCCCGGCGCGATCTTGCCCGGCCAGCGCATCATCATCGGTACATGAATGCCGCCTTCGAAGAAGGTGCCTTTATACCCACGATAGGGCGTGTTGTGATCCTTGATACCGGTATACCAAGCCCCGCCATTGTCGCTGGTAAAGATAACAAGCGTATTGTTGTCGAGCCCGGTGTCCTTCAACTTTTGCAGAACGTCTCCAATCCGCCGGTCAAGCTGACGCATCATTGCGCCATAGACGCGCTGGGTATGGTCCTTAATCTGTGGCAGCGCGTCATAGTCCGATTTCAGCGCCTGCAGCGGGGTGTGGGGCGCATTATAGGCGAGATACATGAAGAAGGGCCGGTTCTTGTTCGCCTCTATCGCGGCCAATGCATTGTCTGTGAAGTAGTCGGTCAGGTGGCCCTTGGGACGAAAGCGCGTACTGTCCCCCCAATAGACCGCATGCGGCAGGTTCGCCCATAAGAAGCGGTCGATCGGGTCCCATGGCAGCTTTGCATTGACGACCTGCGGATCATCTTCGGCCATAAACAAATCGCCGCCCGCCCGCATGCCAAGGCTTTCGTCAAAGCCCTGCGACGTTGGCCGCAATGGTTCGGCTTCACCCAAATGCCATTTGCCGATGTGGATATTGTGATAGCCCTGCGCTTTCAGTATTTCGGGCAACATGATTTCCGCATTTGGCACACCCATATCGGCATAGGCCGGCAGGTCGCGGTTCAGTTCTTCATGATAGATGGTTGGATAGGGTGAGTTGCCCCCATTATGCGCAAGGTTTGAAGCAAATGCCGCTGGAATAGAGGTAAATTCAAAACCGAACCGTGTCGGATAACGCCCCGTCATCAACGCTGCGCGCGAAGGCGAACAGGTGGCGTTCGCGGCATAGCCATTGGCAAAGCTGACGCCCTGTTTGGCAATGGAATCGATATTGGGGGTCGGCACCGCGCCACCGGCAACCCCGCCACCGTACAGCGAAATGTCATTCATGCCCAAATCGTCTGCCATAATCAGGATTACGTTGGGCGGACGCTTGCCAGCGGGGGCGACCGCAGGACCCTGCGCCCATGCAATGGGACGGTTTACGCCAATCGGCTCGCGCCATTCGCTGATGATACCGGGAATATAGATTTTATATTGCTGAAAACCCAAATAGCCCGCGCCGATCAACAGCGCCAATGCCCCGATCCATGTCCATTTTTTCATTCTGGGCTCTCCGGTTGGGTTTTGCTTGATCGCCGCACGGATAGCCACAGAAACAATAAAATTATCGGTAGCGAAATCAGGCTGGCATAATGTTCAGGCGGGTGATGGCCGCTGACGGGCACATGCTTTATCCAGCCCGACCAGCTTAGCAACAGGCGCTCGATCAGAGACACCAACAGAAACAGCGGCACGAGTGCGCGGTAGCGTAATGCGACCACCAGGGTGACGATGCCGTGCGCAATCTGCGTCGCGCCCGCCCAAGCAAACATGCCGAAAATCATCGTTGGATTGTGGCTGAGATCAAGCCCTGCAATCACGCCCGCACCGCCATCAGGCAGGAAACTGTGGATCATCCCCGGTACGATCCAGCCAATGCCATAAAAGGCCAAAAACCACGCGGAATAACGTGATCCACGATAATGGATATTTGAACTGGGTGGAAGGAAAGCGTTCATCCGGCGACCGTTAGGACGGCCAGATGCGCAAGCGCCGCCGCCAGCGCCAAGATGAGCGCAACGGTGACGCGCGGGCTGACGTAGAACGACACGACCCGCTGTGTCGGGAATGAAAATGTCGCAAGCGTACCGAGCAGCTTATCGGGATGGCCCTCCATAAAAGCGGGGTCCCTAACGAGCTTTATCATGTCGCGGCGGCTGCGGTAACGCATGAGGCCAAAGATCGTCCAATCGGGATCCGCCTCAGTGTTCCAAGCATCAATATATCCGCCAACCTTGCGTCCTACCATGCCTGGATGGCCGCCGTTGCGGAATAGAGCCGGCATGAAGCGTTGCGAATAGCGCTTCAGCAGATCAAAGCCTTGAACCATTTGGCCGGTTTTGGGGTCCTCAACTTGCTCCATCTGCGCTTTCACCAGATTGAGCATGACAAACTCGCGGCCGTCATCTGCTTCAAGGAACGCGCGCATAACCTGCTGGCTATTTCCAGTGCCTTCGAAACGCCCCGCCATTTGCGCCAGAAACGCATCAATTTCGGCAGGTTTCAGTGGGCCTGACCAATTGTCGTACCAGAGCCGAAATAGCCCATAGGCAACCAACGCGGTTCCCCAGATTATCCAAGCTGTCATGGCTCTAACTACCCTTTTTCTTGGCGCGCTCGGCATCGCGCCGCGCTTTTGCGGCCTCTTGGCAGGCGGGTGATGTTTTTTTGATATTTTTGATAAGGCAGGCGCGGACATTTTCGCGGCTAAAAGTTGCCAATTCTGCGGAGCAGTATTTACGAATATCGGGCATGCACGCTTGGCGCACATTGTCTTGCGCCGCCAGCGGTGCAGCGGACAGCAGCAGGGCCGACGCCGCCAAAATGAAGACTGCTTTTGACATCCTTGTCTTATCCTTCACCCAATTGTCTTTTGCGTCCCGCAACGAAGCGGCGGAATATTATTGGCATTAATTGTGCCAAAATATATTTGCAATCGCTTTTGTCGCTTGCACCAGCGGCCGTTTGCCGCAAAACATGCCTGCATGACCAACGTATCGCACAAAATGACATCACGCGCAGAAGCGCCGCTGGCCGATGGCCGGCGGGAACGCAGCCGGTCTAGCCGATCGAAGATAGTCGCAGCCATGCTTGATCTGGTCGGTAAGGGCGATGTTGCACCCAGCGCCGCGCGTGTTGCAGAGGTCGCGGGTGTCGGGCTCCGCTCGGTTTTCCGACATTTTGACGACATGGACGAGCTGTACCGTGAAATGGGGGAGGTGATTGCGGCGCAGGTGATGCCCATCATCCTCGAACCGCCAACTGGCGCTACCTGGAAGGAAAAGCTGTTCGACATTGCTGACCGGCGGGCCATGGTTTTCGAAACCATCCTGCCTTATCGGATTTCGGCCAATCTCAAGCGCTTCCAATCGCCCTATTTGATGCAGGACTATCGCCGGATGCTGCGGCTCGAATCCGACACGACCGAGGCGCATTTGCCGGTGTCGGTGAAGGCCGATGTGGCGGGTACCCGCAGCCTCAATGTCATATTGAGTTTCCAAACATGGCGATTGTTACGGCATGATCAGGAATTGCCTGTTGAGGATGCCAAGGCTGTTGTGCGGCGTTTGCTGAGCGATGCCATGTCCGGCATGCCGGAGGAATGATGCAACGCGTTGGTCTCGTTCTCGGTCTGGCGCTGCTGCTGTCTGGCTGCGGCGATGGAGATGTGCCGCCCGAAACAATGTGCACCGGTTTGCCAGACAATGAAATGGTCTGGGTCCCGGGTGGCAGCTTTGTGATGGGGGACGGTGCGCATTATGCAGAGGAAGGTCCGCCGCAGACGGTGGCGGTTGAGGGGTTCTGGATCGACACACATGAAGTGACCAACGCCCAATTCGCGGCTTTTGTGAAAGCGACCGGTTACAAGACCATGTCGGAACGCGATCCGCCCAAGCTGCCCGGTGCGCCGCCAGAAATGCTGGTACCGGGTTCTGCCGTGTTCAATATCCCGTCGGACGACGACCCGCGTTGGTGGCGCTGGGTCGTGGGAGCGCACTGGCGAAATCCCTCCGGCCCGAAAGAGACCATCATTGGCCGCGACAATGAACCCGTTGTCCAGATCGCCTATCAGGATGCAGAGGCCTATGCGCGGTGGGTGGGCAAGGAATTGCCGAGCGAGGCGCAGTGGGAATATGCTGCGCGCGGCGGTGCGGTCGCCTTGCCGGAACCGGTCGATGCAAAGGGCCAGCCGCAAGCGAACTATTATCAGGGCGTCTTCCCGGTCAAAAACCTGAATAAAGACGGCTATATCGGTCGCGCGCCGGCGGGTTGTTTCAAACCGAACGGATACGGTCTGTATGATATGATCGGTAATGTCTGGGAATGGACACGCAGCAGCGGATCGCGCGCCGATGCCAGCGAACCGGTGAACATCATAAAAGGCGGATCCTATCTCTGCGCGGCCAATTATTGCGCGCGCTATCGCCCCGCTGCGCGCCAGTTTCAGGAACGCGGATTAGGCACCGACCATATCGGGTTCCGGCTGGTCGATACGAAGAAGGCTGGGCCAGCGTCTTGACCCGCCATTGATAATATGACACTTTAAGTGCCAATATAACCATTTCTAGGGATGAATGCATGAAAGTCCTACGCACACCCGACAGCGCCTTTGCCGCAATCGACGATTTTCCTTTTGCGCCAAATTATGTGGAGATTGCCGATCCCTCGGACGGCACGCCATTGCGTGTGCATTATGTCGACGAAGGCCCCCGCGATGCGCCGGTGGTGCTGATGATGCATGGCGAACCAAGCTGGAGCTATTTGTACCGTCACATGATCGGCCCGGTCGTCGCGGCCGGCTTTCGCGTTGTCGCGCCTGATCTGATTGGCTTCGGTAAATCGGACAAGCCCACGAAAAAAACCGACTATAGCTATGCACGCCATGTTGGCTGGATGCGCCAGTGGATTGAGGCGGTTGGTCTGAGCAACATGACGCTCGTCTGTCAGGATTGGGGATCGCTGATCGGTCTGCGCCTTGTCGCGGAATTGCCGGATCGCTTTGCCAGCGTCGTGCTGTCCAATGGCGGCTTGCCCGAAGGCGGCCCGCCGCCGCGCGCTTTTGCTATCTGGCGCGCCTTTTCCAAATGGAGCCCGTTTTTCCCGATCGGCAGGATCGTCAACGCTGGGGCAAAGCGTGCGCTCAGCGCGGCTGAGATCGCCGCGTATGACGCGCCGTTCCCCGACAGCCGCTACAAGGCAGGCGCGCGGATATTCCCGAGCTTCGTTCCGTTCGAGAACAATGTCGCGATCCCCGACCAGAAACGTGCGTGGGAAGTGTTTGAGCAATGGGACAAGCCGTTCCTGTGCTGCTTCAGCGACGGTGATCCCGTCACGCGCGGGGGCGAGAGCCGCTTCATCGGCCGCGTTCCCGGCACTGCGGGGCAGCCACATTGCACGTTGAAGGGCGGTCACTTCATTCAGGAAAATGACCCGCAAGGCTTCGTCGACTGTATCCTAAAAGTGCGATAGCCATGAAGGTCTTGCGCACGCCCGAGGCCGCATTCGCCAAACTTCCGGACTATCCGTTCGCGGCACATTATGTTGATGTTGAAACGCAGGGCGCGCCAGCCCTGCGGTTGCATTATGTCGATGAAGGCCCATGCGACGCTGCGCCGATCCTGCTGCTGCATGGAGAGCCGACCTGGTCCTATCTCTACCGCAAATTTATACCGCCGCTCGCCGCCGCCGGGCACCGCGTGCTGGCACCTGATTTGATTGGCTTTGGCAAGTCTGACAAGCCGTCCAGTCGTGACGATTATAGCTATGAACGCCATGTGGCTTGGCTGAGCGACTGGCTGACGCAGCTTGATCTCAACAACATCACGCTGTTCTGTCAGGATTGGGGCGGGTTGATCGGGCTGCGGCTGGTTGCGGCTTTTCCGGATCGTTTTGCCCGGTTGGTGATTTCAAACACCTATATGCCCGTTGGCGAGAATATTGGCCCCGGTTTCGATGGCTGGCGCGCATTCAGCCAGGCCACGCCTGAATTCAAGAGCGGCCGGATCGTTGATGGCGGCTGTAACCGCGCACTGACGAGTGCCGAGATCGCCGCTTATGATGCGCCGTTCCCAGATGAGGGTTTCAAGGCCGGCGCGCGCCAGTTTCCGGTGCTCGTGCCTGTGACGCCGGACCATCTGTCGGTTGCGGAAAATTCTGCCGCTTGGGCACAGCTTGAACGCTTCGACAAACCGGTGCTCACCTGCTTTGGCAATCAGGACAAGGTGCTCGGTCATCTCGATACGGAAATTCAGCGCCGTATTCCGGGTGCAAAGGGGCAACCGCATTGCCGGATCGACGCCAGCCATTTCTGTCAGGAAGATCAGCCCGAACAGTTGGTCGAGTTGATCCGCAATTTCATCGCTGCCTAGGCAAAGGTCCGGCGGTTAAATGCCGGGCTATTCTTCAGCGGCGCGGATCACGTAAATGCGATCCGCGTCACTTGGTCCATCGAGCACCAATAGAAATCTTGGTTCCAACCGGGTGACGGAAACACCACGCCTTGCATGAACCCAACTGTTTCAACGCGCGCAACTGTCGCTCCGCTGGTGATATCGAGCAGGACGATCGCTTCGCGGCGCTGATAATCATTGGTGCAAATTAGACCGCTTTCGGGAAAATGCAGCATATGGCTGGCGCAGCCCAAACCATCTTTCCTCCATAATGGCACGAGCGCGCGCTTCTCTTCCTCGAAGCGGAAGCCGCAGATGACGCGATTGGCGCTGTCATATGCGATGACGATCTGCCTTGCTTCGTCCCAGAGCGGCGGGTTGGTGATGCTGCCGCCCGGCAAACCGCTGACGTCGATACACTGCCAGTCTTCAGCGTCTCCAAGTGCAACGCGAATGAGCCGATTGGGTGCCTGCGCAACGCCGCGCCCGACCATGCTTGTGCGATAACGATGCTGGCCGTTGTCCATCAGCCAGAGGTGACGGTCTCCGATCACGGCATCCCAGCCGTGGCTTCGTTGGCTGTTGCCGATATAGGGGCAGGCCCAGCTATCGTCACGCTGCAGGGCAGTGCCATCCCAATGATAGCGGGTTAATGTCCGCACACCCACGACGTAGACGGTATTGCCAACGGCGCTGAGCCGCGCCACCGATGGCTCCGCGCAATCAAGCGGCGGGCAGACCATGGTTAAATCTTCCGGATCAATCACGCAAAGTTGCGCTGTGGAGCGATCAGAGAGATTCTTCGTGACGATCAACCCCGAATCGAGAATCACGAAACTGTTATAGGGCTGATCGACCGGCAATCTGGCTGCTGCGCGGACAGTTAGATCTGCGCGGGCTAGGCGATGGATGTAGCGCCCATAGACGGTGTAAAGGTCGCCATTGCGGTGAATGGCCATCCCGCCCGGCCACATCGGGCCGCCGTCTAGGCGCGGGCTGCGTGCGTTAGGGCGCAGCGTCAACGGATCGATACGCTCGACCTGCGCTGTGGTAGGCAGTCCGATCTGCGATCGCAGCGCCTGATGGGTCAGCAGAAAAATCTCGCCCGGATCGCCTAGCACGGTCATCGTCGTCATCAACTGGCGCCGCGAGGTCGCCGCGAGCCGCAGACTATTAGGTTCTGCCAGGGCCAGGGGATCGGGCGTTGACTGTAACCGCCGAGGGCCACCGTCCTCGCAGGGCCAGGGACTGGGCCAATAGCCCTTCACCGTGAAGCGCGCCGTCTGCGCCACCAGATCACGGCCGCTGTCGCTATCAACAATAGCCCGCCCACCGGCCATAATGCGATAAGTCGCGGTATCAGCAACGTGCGCATGGCATTTGCGAAAATCTGTTTGGGCGCAGTGTAGCCGTCCGGCATGGGTAGCACGTTGTTCGCCTTGGCAAAGGCGGCGTAATCGGATTGCATATCCGCAAAGCGTTGCGGGTCGGAACCGGACAGATCGTTGGTCTCACCGGGGTCGGTGGTAATGTTGTAAAGCCGCCAGCGGCCATCGCCATAAGGCGGCAGGTTTTTGATGAGCTTGTAATCGCCTTTGAACAGCACCGCATTGCCCGACAATTCATAGCCCAAAGGCGTGTCCGCCGAATGGACGGACGATGCCGCCCCTGTGAGCATCGGTGTCAGGTCCATCCCAATCATGGGCTCGACGCGGCGTCCCGAAAAACTGCCTTGCTGCGGCGCGACGCCTGCAAGCTTTAGCAAAGTCAGCGGCATATCGGTGACATGCGCAAAACCCGATGCAGTGGTGCCACCCTTAATCGCCCGGTTGCCCGGCCAAGCTATGATCATGGGAACACGCAAGCCACCTTCGTTCGCAGTAAACTTATATCCACGCAGCGGCGATGCCGATGCGCTGGCAAATCCCGCACCTTGTGCGGTCAGCGACCCCGGGCGCCCTTGTTGGGCAATGCTTTGATCATAAAGAAGATTGGCGTTCCAGCGCGTAAATGCGCCCATGTTCATGGGGTCAGTCGCTTCTGCGCCATTGTCCGACAGAAACACGAAGATGGTGTTTTCATATTCACCGATGGCCTTCAGATGCGCAACTAATCGGCCGATTTCGCGGTCCATCGCCGTGCCCATGGCAGCATAGGCGGCCATTGCGCCTGCACGTTGCCGCTTTTGCTCTGCCGACAATTTCGACCAATCACCACTGGTGCCCATGGTCACCATCGCAACGTCCGCAGGCATCACGCCTTTGGCAATCGCAGCCGCGCGGCGCTCTTTGCGCAGTGCGGTCCAACCCGCATTATAGCGCCCGGCATAAGCCGCAATGTCCGCATCGCGTGCCTGCACCGGAATATGGTTCGCGATGAAATTGACGGACGCCAGAAACGGCTTTCCGCTCGCCCGGCCGCGGTCGATATAGCCGATCATCTTGTCGACAATCAGCGTTGAGGAGTAAAAGCGCTTCGGCAGCTTGGCCGGCTTTCCATCGTCGCTCCACTCGGTCTTGTCATAAATCAGCAGATTGGGCTTATCTTCAAAATTGTCCGCACCCGATTGCGCCAGCGCGAGCGCGTGGTCATAGCCGCGTGCTGTCGGCAAAGTATCGGGCGTGTGGCCCAGATGCCATTTTCCGGTCAGATAGGTGCGGTAGCCGCCTGCGCGCAACTGGTCCGCAATGGTGACGACGCGGTTGTTCAGATGTGCCTCATAACCCGGTTTGCCGAGATGCTCCGGCGGAATTGTCTCCGGCATATTGCCCAGACCAGCGCGGTGGTTAATCACACCGGTTTGCAGCATCGCGCGCGTTGGCGAGCAGGACCCTGCCACATGGAAATTCGAAAAACGCACGCCCTTTGCGGCAAGCGCGTCGATATTGGGTGTCGCAATCTCCCCGCCGAAGGCTCCGACATCGCTAAAGCCCCAATCATCGGCCAAAAGGATGACGATATTGGGGGCTTTTGCGGGCGCGGACTGTGCGCCAAGCGTGGCCGGGCTGAGCAACGCCAGCGCCGTCAATAGGGTTGCCGGTCCTTTCCGCTTCATTGGTTCCGCAACGCCTCAAGACAGCCCGTTTGTGCGAGCAGCGGATCAATGCGCCCTCGCGCATTTGCATCCAACGCGGCATAACGCGCGCGCAAATCGGCGAGGCACTTCACCTGATATTTGAAAACGCCCTGGGTGTAGGGCAGGCCCATTGCGGTGATGTGGAAGCTATCTTCGCCTGCCGCAATCGCGGCGGCGTTGGCGAGCAGGAAGGGCATGTAGATTTCGCCCACCTGTTGCAGCCAATCGGTGATGATCGGCGCAAAGGGTGCATCGGCCTTATCCCATTCGCCCGTTATTCCCGACATATCGTCAATATGGAGCAGCCAGCGGAAGCTGTAGGGAAAATCTTTACGCATCATCGCCTGCGCCGTGGGGTCAACGCCAAGCTGAGACAATTGGCCGTACATCCCGAACTCCGCCATGCTGGGCCGCGAACCGAACAAGCAATGTTGGTCCACCACATGCGCCTCCAGCGCACCCAGAATTGCGCGGGTTGACGCTTCGATCAGCGGGAAGTTTTCAGCCGCGCAGCCGACAATTGCCATGCGGCCGACCTGGCGCGCGCGGAACTGTTCGGCATAGCCCTGACTGGTCGCCAACCCGCCGCCCTTCATGGCATCAAACGCGAGCCAGCGGCTCATCTGGATCTGGTCGACCTCCTCCAGCCAGCGATAACCGAACATCGCCTTTGTCACCCACTCATCAGCGAAATCCTCAATCAGATGCGCGATAAAGGCGTGCGCCGGATCGGGCGGGATGACCGAACGTTCGGTGTGCCGCGCCTCCAGATCATAGATCAAAGGCGTTGAATCATTGTGAAATGTCCCGTCGGGATATTCCATCACGGGGATGACGGGGGCCTTGACGTTGCTCAGTGCGTCGCGTGAATCTGCACCATGCACCCACAAATGCGGGATGCGGCGATAGCGCATAAGCGCGCGCATCTTCATCGAATAGGGCGATCCGAGTGCGCCGTTGATCGTGTACATGGCCGTCGTTCCTTCCGTCATGGTCCGGCATCATGTGTAATGCGCTATATTGACATTATCAATGTCAATATATTGGCGGGGACGCTGAAAGCATGTGGATAAATGATCCGATTGTTCCGCCGCTGCACGACGCGCGCGGCCAAAAATCAAGGTGCAACAATGCGATGTTGGGCAAGATGTTCATAGTCGGCCATGCAGGCATCCGCGACGGCGCGCGCTTCATCATCGAGGTTGAGCGGGCGTATATCTGGCTTTTGGAAGCCCGTGCTGCCCGCGACAGCGTCATACCAATGGCTTGCCCAGATGCCGTCATCTGGGTGGATGCCAGCGGGCCATGACAACATGGCTGGGTCCCATGCGATGTTGAGTGCATCGCATAGCAAAGCCAGCGTCTTTGCGGGACTTTTAAGAATGTCCGCGCTGTCGACGACGGGTGGTGCATGGCCGGTCCGGTCGGCGATACGATCAAAGAACGCACGCTGGGTTGCGTAACCAAGGTCTTCGACGTTCACGCTTTCTCGCTTAACGCGGTAGCTGGCGACCATATAGGCAGGTTCGCGAACCAGAAAGGCGTGGCGGCAGTTGGTCAAATCATCGGGTTGGATTGGCCCGACCATATGGTGGGTCATCTGCTTTTGATACCATAAGGGCGCACCTCCCGGTGCCGGACCGGAGAGGCGGGCGGCTACGCTGGACCAGTTGCAATCCATATCGGCGATGACTTCTGCTGCCATCGGGTGCGGCTCACCGCTATGTGCAAGGAAACAGCCGTAAAAGGGTTCGTCACTGACGGCGCAATCCGCGCGCGACGAAAAGCTGCGCATCATAGCTGTCGAGATGTTTCGTGGTCCCGACCACATGCATATCCGCTGCGTCAAGGTCGGCTCTGGCCCGCAATATCGCGTTCGATGAAGGCGCGGTAGAGATTTTGTAGGCGCTCGACGACTGGCCCCTTTCCATCGGTCAAGACACGGCCATCGATGGTATGTGCGGGAACAACCCCGGCAAAGGTTCCGGTGACAAAAGCTTCATCGGCACCATAGACATCGGTCATGGAGAAGTTGCGTTCGAACACAGGAATATCATTCTCCCGGCACAGGCGGATGACGTTGGCGCGCGTGATGCCGGCGAGGCAATAATCACCGGTGGAGGTCCACACCTCGCCCTTGCGGACGATGAAGAAATGGGTCGAATTGCATGTGGCAACAAAGCCGTGCGGATCGAGCATCAAGGCTTCATCTGCGCCCGCTTGCGCCGCCTGAATGCACGCGGTGATGCAATTGAGTTTGCTATGCGAATTGAGCTTGGGATCCTGCACCGCCGGATCACCGCGACGGACGTGGACGGTAAACAGTGACAGGCCGCGATCAACCGTTGCGGGAAGCGGGTCTTTATATTCGGCAATAATGACAATGGTCGCGGGTGAGACGACCACACGTGGATCTTGATACGGCGTTGACCGGATGCCACGCGTGACCATCAGCCGGATATGGCATTTGTCCATCTGGTTCGCGTCGATGGTGGCATAGAGGCGTTCCTTCATTTCCGCGCGGGAAATGCCGATGTCCATCGCAATTGCCTTTGCGCCTTCCCACAAACGGTCAAGATGTTGGTCCAAAAAGGCCATGCGTCCTGCGTGAACGCGGATTCCTTCCCAAACCCCGTCACCCAGCATGAAGCCGCTGTCAAAGACAGAGACCATTGCCTGCGCACGGGGCGTGAGCTGACCATTAACGTTGATGAGGATCGCGTCATTGCGCGAATCAGATACGAAATCATGCGTTCCAAGTGCCATGTCTTGACCGTAACGTTTGCCGGGCGGGCGCGTCAAATAGGAACGCGCAATGTCAATCTTGTAAAGCTTCGGAGAGAACCGCAGCTTCATCGCGTGTTTGACATTTGGCGGAAACGAAACGGAACCAAAGGAATTCTTGATTGCTCGTTTAGTTGGTTCCCCGGTAAGGATTCGAACCTCAATAGACGGAGTCAGAGTCCGTAGTCTTACCGTTAGACGACCGGGGAACAGAAGGCGGGCCTATATGCTGGTGCCCGAGCACGGTCAAGCCGCTGAATTTGGCCGGTTGCGACGATATTCAAAAATGTTGAATTTTTCACGTGCAGCGCGTATCAAGGTGTCAGGTACCGGCAGCACATCTGCCCGGATAGAAAATAAGAAGTGAGTTTACGGCTATGGGCGAAAATGTCGCGCCATCGCCGCAACAGGGACGCGGGCGTAAACGTAAAAAACCGCCCCGTCGCAAGAATGCGGCACCCAAGGCTGCAAAGCTGCAGCAAGCTTCGGCTGAGGGCGCAGCGCGTGCACACACATCCAACCCGTCTCCGAAACCCGCCCAGGGCTTTGCTCCTGCAGATAACGCAGCTTTGCGGCGTAACTGGCTTGATCGGACAGCATATGCTGCGCTTGATCTTGGGACGAACAACTGCCGGTTGTTAATCGCGCGGGCTGGCGGCGATGATTTTACCGTCGTTGATGCGTTTTCGCGGGTTGTCCGGCTGGGCGAGGGGCTGACCGCGACGGGCCGGATGAGCGATGAGGCCATGGATCGTGCGGTTGAGGCACTTTCTGTGTGCGCCGAGAAGTTGAAAAAACGCAATGTCGTTCTGGCAAGGTCCGTCGCCACTGAGGCATGCCGTCAGGCTGTTAACGGCGCGCAGTTCATTGAACGCGTCAAGCGCGAGACAGGTATTCATCTCGACATCATTAGCCCAAAGGAAGAGGCGCGCCTTGCTGTCATGGGATGCCATGCCTTGCTTGAGCAAGGGGAGGGCCCAGCGTTAATATTCGACATTGGCGGCGGATCGACCGAGCTTGTGCTGGTGTCGACAAGTGGCGTTGTCCCCGAAATATTGGACTGGGTCAGCGTTCCATGGGGCGTGGTTTCGTTGACCGAAAGCGAACGGGCCGAGGCCGAGACGCCCGAGCAGTTGAACGCCATTTACGCAGCGATGCATGCAAAGGTGATGGCAAGCTTTGCCGAGTTCGCCGCACGCTTGCCTGAAGATGGCGGGGACCGCAGGCTTTTGGGGACTTCGGGAACGGTCACGACGCTTGCCAGCGTCTATCTGAAGCTGAACAGCTATGACCGCCGCGCTGTGGATGGGCTGTATTTGCCGACCGCCGCCATGCGCGAGATTAGCCGCGAGCTTGCGCGGCGCGATATAGACGGCCGGGCTGAATTCCCGACCATTGGGAATGAGCGCGCGGACTTGGTCGTTGCGGGCTGCGCCATCCTTGAGGCTATTTTTGATATATGGCCCGGTGAGCGGCTGGGCGTTGCGGATCGCGGAATTCGCGAAGGCATTTTGCGTGCGCTGATGGCGAGCGACGCCAAGCGCAGGAATCGACGGAACTGAAAATGGCAGACAATTTATTTGGTGGTAAAGATTCCGGCCGGACACTGGCGGGCAAACAGAAGGTCAAGACGGCCAAGCGGCGCACCGCTGGATCAACCCGCTGGCTTGAGCGGCAGCTGAACGACCCATATGTGAAGCGTGCACATGGCGAGGGCTATCGCAGCCGCGCGGCGTATAAGCTGGTCGAGTTGGACGAGAAGTTTCACATATTGCGCGGCAAGAAAGCCGTGGTGGATTTGGGTGTCGCACCGGGCGGTTGGGCACAAGTGGTGCGCAGGCAACAGCCAAAGGCAGCGATCGTGGGTATCGACCTGTTGCCGGTCGACCCGCTTGAAGGCGTTGTGTTGCTCCAAATGGATTTCATGCACGACAGCGCGCCGGATAGGTTGATTGCTGAACTCGGCTGCGCGCCGGACCTGATCTTGTCAGATATGGCGGCAAACACCGTCGGTCACAAACAGACCGACCATTTACGCACAATGGGCCTGGTCGAAGCGGCCGTCGATTTTGCTATTCAGGTCTTGCAGCCCGGCGGTGATTTTGTTGCGAAAGTATTTGCCGGGGGGACAGACCCGGTGATGCTGAGCATATTGAAAAACAACTTCGCCACAGTCAAACACGCCAAGCCACCGGCAAGCCGAAAAGGCTCTGTGGAATGGTATGTGATCGCTCAGGGAAAGAAAGCTTAACCCGCTTTACGCGCTTTCGCGACGGCGGCTTTCAGGGCATCTAGGCCAACGGCACCTTCCAATATCTGGTCGCCGATAATGAAGGTTGGGGTGCCGCCAAAGCCAACTTGCTGCATGATCGCAATGTTGCTTTCGACCTCGGCAATCGCTTCGCGCGAGCGCGCAAACTTTTCGGCAGCGGCAAGGTTCATCCCTGCTTTTGAAGCGGCAGCACGGATGCTTTGGGCATCAGGGCGTCCACCGCTGAACATGGCGTCATGAAATGCCTTATGCTTGCCTTGCTTGCCCGCTGCGAGTGCCCATAAGGCTGCATCGCGGCTGGTAGCACTGAGGATCGGTACCTCGCGGATGACCACGCGTATGTTGCTGTCGCTATCGATAAGCTTTTGCACATCTGCAACGCTGGAGCGGCAGAACCCGCAATTATAATCGGTAAACTCGACGAGCGTGACATCGCCATTGGGATTCCCGAACTCCGCGCCGGGGAAGGGCTCGGTCAGCTTAGCGCCCGCGGCGGTCAGCCGCTTTGTTGCCTCACGCTTTTGCAATACACCGATGGCTTCTGTAATTATCTCCGGATTTTCCAATATATATGCGCGTACAATTGCCTCGGTCGCTTTGCGGTCGTCGGCGCTCATACCGGCAGCAGCAGCAGCCTTGGCGGCGTCCTGTGATGCAGCGCTTGCTGGTTCCTGCACGGACATGCTATCTTTTGGCCAGAACAGATAAGCGCCGATTGCGGCCAGCAAAAGTGTGGCGGCAAGAATAAGGATAAGCGGCGTGCGCGACGTCATGTTTTTCATAGCGGCCCGATTAGCCCCCGCCGCACCCAGTGGCCAGCCAATTCAGCGTTTCCGCTTCTTAAGCTGCGCAAGCTTTGCTTCGGCAACCATGTTGATGTCCTGAGCGCGGATCCAATCGGGGGAATATTCGGGTAGGCCAGCCATTGCGGTCTGCGCGTTAGGCAAGGCGAGTTGCGGCGCGCCTTCCATCAAGTAACGCTCCGCACTGGCGAGGGCCGCGCGCGCGCTATCGCCCTTTTGTTCGTAAACGACGCCCAATTGGTACCAGGCAAAAGGATTTTGATTATCCTTTGTAACCGCAGCCTTGAGCACTTGGGCAGCTTCATCGAGTTTTGTCTTGTCCTCGGTTGCAATCAACGCATGCCCGAATATGGCGGCGATCAGCGGCTGATTACCCGTCAGGCTTACCGCCTTGCGTAACGGTATAATCGCGTCGGCTGGCCGCCCGGATTCGAGCAATATTTGCCCATGCAATTCAAGGAAATAGGGATCTTCGGGGGCCGATGCGACGAGGGATGACGATTCATCCAGCGCCTTTTGCGGATAGGCGGACTTATGCCACGCATAGGCACGGGCATAGCGGGCAGGAACGCTTTGGTCGTTTTCGGGATAATCGCGCATTGTCGCCGTCGGGTCCGACAGATAACCTGTCAGCTTTGCCTTGATCCGTTTGAAATCATTCTCCCACTTCGGATTTAGCGGCGCATCCCAAGCCGGATCGGCGGAATATTTGTCCTGCAACACCGAAATACGCTCACCCGATAATGGGTGGGTGCGGCCGTAGCTATCCTCTTGCGGGATGCCGAGGCGGAATTCGAAATTCTGCAGCTTTTTGAAGAAGCTGATGGAGCCACGGCCCGAAATGCCTGCGGTGGAAAGATATTGCGCGCCAGACGCATCGGCTGTGCCTTCTTGTCCACGGCTATAGGCGAGGAACTTGCCCATCGCGGCTTGCTGGCCCGCGGATAATATGCCCATTCCAGCTTCGCCCGCGCCAGCCGCCATGGCCGCAGCGGCAAGTATCAGGCTGGCAATGCTGATGCCGCTCGCCACCGAGGCGCCTTCGTCGAAGCGCACGGCATGGCCGCCCACGACATGCCCAAGTTCGTGCGCAATGACACCCTGTACTTCGTTTGCGGTGGTTGCGGCGTCAATCAATCCACTGTGCAGATAGACCGCTTGCCCGCCCGCGACGAATGCGTTGACGGATTTGTCATTGATCAGGATGATGTCGACATTGTTCGGGTCAAGGCCGGCAGCGGTAATCAACGGCGCCGAAATTTCTTTGAAAAAAGCTTCGGTTTCAGCATCGCGCAAAATGGACTGCGCCATAACCGGGCGCACCGATATCCATATGGCAAGAAACAGCACCAATGCTGTTCGCAGGGCACGAAATACAGAATTGTTCATATGCAGTGAATGGCGCGAACTGGATGAACGCGCAATGAAGAAGTTGGGCAAAACAAAACCCCGCCAGTCCATGACCAGCGGGGCTATGTGTACACAATGAATCGGGCTTAACCGAACGTGCGTTGCCACCAACCTGAACGGGGCGGGCCATCGTCGGTTCCACCAGCTTCGCTTGTTGATGTTACATCCTGTGCAACATCTTTGGCAGCTGCTTTCTTGCGCGGTGCCTTGGCTTTGGCCTTTGGAGCCTCCGCCGTTTCGTCGGCTACCGCTTCAACTGCCGGTGCTTTTGCGCGGCTGCGTGGCTTTGCGGGTGCCTTCGCTTTGGCAGCAGGGACTTCTTCTGCAGCACTTGCTGCTTCAGTTGCTTTTGCTTCCGGTGCGTCTGCTTCAACAACAACCTTGTCAGCCTTTGGCTTTGCGCGGCTTGCACGCTTTGGCTTTGCCGGTGCTTCGACAGGCGCTTCAGCAACTTCAGTTTCGGCTACGGCTGGCGCTTCGGTTGTTGCTTCAACTGAACCCGTTTCACGGTCGCGATCACGGCCTCTGCCGCCACGGCGACCACGACGGGCCCTTGGCTTGGTTTCGCCTTCGACGTCAGTCTTGGCCGTTTCAGCGTTGCTTTCGCCTTCTGAACGATCTGCAGCGTCACTTTCGCCAACAGCAGCATCTTCGCCTTCCGGACGGCCATCGCGATCACGGCCCTTGCCACCACGACGTCCGCGACGCCGTTTACGCTTGCGGCCTTCGCCACCTTCGCCTTCTTCGCGTGGACGCTCTTCACGCGCACGGCGTGGTTCGCGTTCAGCTTCTTCGGCTTCATCGTCGAAATCGTCGATTTCGTCTTCGATATCATCTTCTTCGATGTCGATAATCGGTGGCAATGCGGCTGGCCGCTCTGGACGTGGTCCAGAGCTGGATACGGCAAGCTTCGCGCCTTCGGTTTCGCCATTGGGCACAATCAGCACGCGGACGTGATAACGCTCTTCAATCGCGGCCAGTTCGGCACGCTTGTTGTTGAGGCAGTAGATTGTGGCTTCTTGGCTTGCCTGCAGAACGATCTGGCTGCCATGACCCTTTGCCGCTTCATCTTCGATGAGACGCAGGGCGGACAAAGCAGCAGATGATGCCGTGCGGACAAGGCCAGTGCCTTCACAATGCGGACATTCGCGGGTGGAGGCTTCGAGCACGCCGGTACGCAAACGCTGACGGCTCATTTCCATCAAGCCAAAGCTGGAAATACGGCCGACCTGAATACGGGCACGGTCGTGCTTCAACGCTTCCTTCATCGCGCGCTCGACTTTGCGGGCGTTCGAATGATGCTCCATATCGATGAAGTCGATCACGACAAGGCCGGCCATGTCGCGCAGGCGCAATTGACGGGCAATCTCGCGCGCGGCTTCCAAATTGGTGGAAAGCGCGGTTTGCTCAATGCCATGTTCTTTGGTCGAACGGCCTGAGTTGATGTCGATCGATACCAAGGCCTCGGTTGGGTTGATGACGATATAGCCACCTGACTTCAACTGGACGATGGGCTGATACATGGCGTTCAGCTGATCTTCGACATGGTAACGCTGGAACAGCGGAACCGGGTCTGCATAATGCTGCACACGTTTTGCGTGGCTTGGCATCAGCAACTTCATAAAGTCCTTGGCGGCTTTATATCCGTCAGGCCCTTCGACGAAGACCTCGTCAATGTCCTTGTTATAGATATCACGGATGGCACGCTTGATGAGGTCGCTGTCGGTGTGGATCAGCATCGGTGCTGCACCACGAAGCGTCCGTTCACGAATTTCGTCCCAAAGCCGCGCGAGATAATCAAAGTCGCGCTTGATTTCAGGCTTCGTGCGCGCAAGGCCGGCGGTGCGGATGATACAACCCATGGTGGATGGCAACGTGAGGTCCGAAATAATCGACTTCAAACGCTTACGGTCCGCCGCGCTGTGGATTTTACGGCTGATGCCGCCGCCATGCGACGTATTTGGCATCAGAACGCAATAACGACCGGCAAGGCTGAGATATGTCGTCAGAGCAGCGCCCTTATTGCCGCGCTCTTCCTTTACAACCTGAACCAGCAAAACCTGACGGCGATGAATAACGTCCTGAATTTTGTAGCGGCGACGCAGGTTCATGCGCTTTGCACGGACTTCGTCGCTGGCCTTTGGTGCGCGGGTTTCACCATTGCGGCCACCACGGCCACGACGACGGCGGTTGTTACGGCCGTTTTCGCCGCGCTCGCCTTCGCCTTCGTCTGACGCATCATCGCCATTGCTGCCAAGGTCGGGTTCTTCGCCCTCGGTCATGTCGATGGTGTCGACGCTGTCGTCGCTATCGACTTCAATCAGATCAGTGACGTCGTCTTCGCGCTCTGCCGAACCCTGCATGATGTCCGAAGGCTCGTCGCTTTCTTCCTCTTCCTGCTCACGCAGCGCAGCTTCTTCAGCGGCGGCTTCGGCTTCTTCAGCCAACAAACGCTCGCGGTCTTCGCGCGGGATCTGGTAATAATCGGGGTGGATTTCGGCAAACGCCAAAAAGCCGTGGCGATTGCCACCATAGTCTACAAACGCCGCCTGAAGCGAGGGTTCAACTCTTGTTACTTTTGCGAGGTAGATATTGCCTTTGAGCTGCTTGTGCTCGGCCGATTCAAAATCAAATTCCTCAATCTGGTTTCCTGTGACGACGGCGACCCGGGTTTCCTCCCGGTGCCGCGCATCGATTAGCATACGCGTTGTCATTGATATTACTCCAGCGAGCATGGCGCCCGGTTGTCAGCCAAAGGCCGCTCGCTTTATTGTTGATGCAATGCCAGACGGGACGCGAAGCGCTCCGGTCGGCAAAGCGATATGGTGGGAATGAAAGAATTGCGTCTGCTGCTTGTGTATGGCGGGCGTGTATCGCGCGCGCTTGATTTCCAGCCCATGCGCCAGTCCCATTGCGGGCGGCGTTGGTGGAAATATCATGCCTCATGCAGCGTCAACCTGTTAATGTGCCGAGCGGAAAAGAACCGAAGGCGGATTGGCGGGAAGTTCCGTTGAAATTCCGCGTAGCTATTCGCTAGCACTCCAGCGGGTTGTCGGCAAGGGCATCGCGCGAAATAGCTTGCTATTATGGATGGAAAAACCGGTTTTTATCCTGAATGCGCCATTAACGCTATCTAGACACCAGCATTTACGCTTCCATTGCTAGCAACAAATGCATCTAATCGATGGAGCTGGGGCGTGGACCAAAAAATTTTCTGGACGAGGGCAAGGGCTCGAACCCATAAGCGCTATATGCTCGCTGCCGCGCTTTTTGCCACCTTGCCGGTTTTCGCGTCCCCCGCGATTGGCGGAGCCATTCAGCATATTTCGGTGCAGGGGTCAGTAGGGCCGCGAACAACCCAAATCGCGCCATCTCTGGCATTTCCCGCAGAACCACCAAAGCGGCGTTACGAAGTTTCCGCGCCCATTCGCACCAATGTCGGCAAAGGCTTGCCGAAAATAAGCGGCCCTACGGAACCAAGCCTACCACTTGTCGTCATTGACGCAGGGCATGGCGGGCATGACCCGGGCGCCATCAGTCCACATGGCGGGCAGCGGGAAAAAGAGGTCACATTGGCAATTGCCAAGGCAGTGCGTGATGAAATGCTCAAAAGCGGCCGTGTCCGCGTTGCGTTAACGCGGGACAGCGATAAATTTATCGTGCTGCAGGACCGCTACCAGATCGCGCGCAAGCTGAATGCCGACCTGTTCATTTCTATTCACGCGGACAGCGCCGAAAATCCGCAGGCCAGCGGCGGCACAGTTTACACGCTGTCCGAAATTGCATCCGATCGCGAGGCACAAAGGCTGGCTGCCCGCGAAAACAAGGCGAACATCCTCAATGGCGTTAATCTGGGCGGCGCTGATGCCAATGTATCGTCAATCCTCATCGACCTGACGCAGCGCGAAACCATGAATGTGTCCGCTGATTTCGCAAAGCTGTTGCTGCGTGAAGCAACGCCGAACATGCGTATCCGTGGAAATTCGCACCGCTTTGCGTCGTTTATTGTGCTCAATGCACCAGATACGCCGTCGGTTTTGTTCGAAACAGGTTATCTGAGCAATGCATCCGACGTCAGTTTTCTGGCATCATCGACCGGACGTCAAAAAGTCGCGCGGGCAGTGGCAAATGCCATTCAGATCCACTTTGCACGCAGGATCGCGACCCGATAACCAACCGGTGCGGTAAAAATCGCGTCATGATGCAGAACAAGATTCTGGACCTGTCCGGCAAATCGGCTAGAGAGGGCCGATAATGGATAATTCGTCTCCGACCTCTGAAGAGCCAACTGCTATCAGTTACAGGCTGAAACGCGAAGCCGAAGGATTTATCGGCAAGTGGCAGGTCTGGTGGCAAAGCAAACGGTTTCGGCGCGCGACCTACGCGGTTGGCGCGTTTGTCCTGTTTCTCATGCTCTTTTGGGTGCTTTTTGCCCGCAATCTTCCCGATGCAGAGGCGTTGATCGAATATGAATCGCCGCTGCCAACGGTGGTGCGCGACGTTAACGGAGAGCCATTTCACAGCTACGCGCGTGAACGCCGCGTTCAGCTGGAATATGCCGACTTCCCCAAATTACTGGTCCGGGCCTATCTCGCCGCGGAAGATAAAACATTTTTTAGCCATGGCGGTATTGATTATCCCGGTATCGTTTCAGCGATTTTTGACAATATCTTCAGCAGCAAACGGTCCCGCGGTGCGTCGACCATCACGCAACAGGTCGCCAAAAACCTGTTGCTGACGAACGAGTATAGTTACACCCGCAAGGTCAAAGAAGCGATTTTGGCCAAGCGCATTGAAAGTGCGCTGACCAAGCAGCAGATCCTGTCGCTATACCTCAACGAAATCGCGCTCGGTCGGCAGGCGTTTGGCGTGGAAGCCGCCGCGCAGGCGTATTTCGCCAAAAGCGTGGACCAGCTTCAACTGCATGAAATGGCCTTTCTCGCCATCTTGCCCAAGGCACCAGAACGTTATGGTCGCGCAAAGAATGCACAGCTTGCCATTGCCCGACGCAACTGGGTACTGGGCGAAATGCGCAAGAACGAATGGATCACCGACGCGCAATTAGTCTCTGCCCGTGCCAAGCCCCTTGGCCTGGTTGCACAGCGTGGGACCGGATATAAAAATGTCGGCGGATATTTCGCCGAAGAGGTTCGCCGCCAACTCATTGAGCGCTTTGGTGAAACCGATGCCGACGGACCCTATAGCGTCTATTCGGGCGGTCTGTGGGTGCGTTCATCGATGAACGCCGATTATCAGATACTTGCGACCCAAGCACTGCGCGACGGCTTGCTGCGCTATAACGCCGGCAAAGCGTGGAAAGCCAATATGGGCACGATCGACGTGTCGGACGACAAATGGGCGTCACGATTTGCAGCGACCAATATTGCCATTGATTATGCCCAATGGCGGGCTGGTGTGGCTTTGGGCAAAGGCAAAGTCGGCTTTGCCGATGGCAGCATTGCGCAGTTAGATGGCGCGCCATCGGCGATGAAAGCTGGCGATGTTATTGCTGTCGCACCCAATGGCACGAATAGCTACGCGGTACGCAGCGTTCCAGAAGTCGGCGGCGGCATGGTGGTGCAAAACCCAATGAATGGCCGCGTTTTGGCGATCCAAGGCGGTTTTGATAATCGCATTTCCAGCTTCAATCGCGCAACACAGGCGCAACGTCAGCCAGGTTCTACGATCAAGCCATTCGTCTATGCGACGGCGCTGGATAACGGCATGACGCCGACATCCATCATCGTCGATGGGCCATATTGCGTGTGGCAAGGGGCATCGCTTGGCCAAAAATGCTTCCGAAACTTCACCGGTAATGGCGCAGGGCCGCAAACAATGCGTTGGGGGTTGGAGCAATCGCGCAACCTGATGACGGTGCGTGCGGCGGCGGAATCGGGTATGGACAATGTGACCGACACCTTCCGCGCTATGGGCATCGGCGATTATCCGGAATATCTTTCTTATGCCTTGGGCGCGGGTGACACGACCGTGCTAAAGATGGTCAATGCCTATTCGATGCTGGTCAATCACGGCCGCGAACTGAAACCGACGCTCATCGATTTCGCGCAGAACCGTAAAGGTAAAGTCATTTTCCCGGCCAAGTGGAAACCGTGCAAGGGCTGCCGCGCAAAGGATTGGGACGGCAAGCCAATGCCGCGCTTTGCTGCCGCGGGTAAACAGGTCATGGACCCAATTACCGCTTATCAAGTCGTCCACATGCTTGAAGGCGTTATTGAACGCGGCACGGCGGTCACATTGCGCGAGCTGGATCGCCCTTTATTTGGCAAAACCGGCACAACCACTGGCCCGACTAACGTATGGTTTATTGGCGGATCGCCACATCTGGTCGCAGGGCTCTATTTGGGCTTTGACCAGCCGCGGAATATGGGTGGCTATGCGCAGGGTAGTTCACTCGCGGCCCCCATCTTCAAACAATTCGCGCGGTCCGCGATGGCTGGCATGCCAAAGACACCGTTTATCGCGCCTGCGGGAACCCGGTTGGTGCGCATCGACCGTAAGAGCGGCAAGCGCGTCTATGGCGCTTGGCCGGGCAAAGACCCGATGAGCGCGGTGATTTGGGAAGCATTCAAGGCCGAAACCGAACCGAAGCGCTCCATCCGGCAGGAAGAGCTTGCGGCACGCGGAGACAAGCCCAAGGAAAAATCAGAGGCACAGTCCGATAGCGCAACGCGCGCATCGACATCGGCAAGTACCAGCGTCGGCACAAAGCGCGATCAGGAGTTTATTCAGCAAGAGGGCGGAATATACTGATCATTCCGCTGATTTAGCGAATGTTGCGCTAAATTGCGGCCCTATGTTGGTAGGTCGAACAACGTTCGCGCAATTCGCTGGCTTTGACTTCGCGGTCGTTTCGGTTAAAGGCCGCGCCTGACATTTTTCATTCCCTTGGAGTTTCCCCATGCGCGCCGACGCAGAAGGCTATGTTGCCCGCATTGATGCTGCCCTTAACCTGGTCAAGATGTCGCTTGATTGGGACCGCGCCTTGCGCCGCCTTGATGAGTTGAACGCAAAGGTCGAAGACCCGACCTTGTGGGATAATCCCAAGGCCGCTGAAGAGGTTATGCGCGAGCGCCGCCGCCTTGATGCTGCCATCAGCACCGTGCGCGAAATTGACGCCGACAAGAGCGGAACGGTTGAACTGATTGAGCTTGCCGAAATGGAAGGCGATGCAGAGCTGGGCGACGAAGGTGCGGCATCGCTTAAGGCGTTGGCGGATCGGGCGGACAAGGACAAGGTCATGGCGCTGCTGTCGGGCGAGGCCGATGGCAATGACACCTTCATCGAAATTCACGCTGGCGCAGGCGGCACGGAAAGCCAGGATTGGGCCGAAATGCTGCAGCGCATGTATTATCGCTGGGCCGAACAACGTGGCTACAAAGTCGAAATGGTTGATTATCAGGCTGGTGATCAGGCCGGCATCAAGTCGGCGACGTTGCTGGTCAAAGGCGAAAATGCCTATGGCTATGCCAAGACCGAAAGCGGCGTCCATCGCCTCGTCCGTATTTCGCCTTATGACAGCGCAGCGAAGCGCCACACCAGCTTCTCCAGCGTTTGGGTCTATCCCGTCATTGATGACAATATCGACATTGAAATCAACGAAGGCGATTTGAAGATCGACACCTATCGCGCATCAGGCGCAGGTGGGCAGCACGTGAACACGACCGACTCCGCCGTGCGTATCACCCACAAACCGTCCGGCATCGTCGTTGCCAGCCAAAATGACCGCAGCCAGCACAAGAACCGCGCAACCGCGATGGGCATGCTGAAAGCGCGCCTGTACGAAGCCGAGCTTCGCAAGCGTGAAGAAGTCGCGTCGGGCGAATATGCGGCCAAAACGGAAATCGGTTGGGGCCACCAAATCCGTTCTTATGTGCTGCAGCCCTATCAGATGGTGAAAGACCTGCGCACCGGCGTGACGTCGCCAACACCCAGCGATGTGCTGGATGGCGACCTAGACAATTTCATCGCCGCAGCATTGGCCCAGCGCGTGACAGGTGAGGCTGTTTCCGTCGACGATGTTGATTGACGCTTAGTCCCCCAGAGACGCTGCAGACCCGGCCAATAGTCCGCCGTCCAGATGCACTTCGCTTCCGGTCATATAGCTTGCGTCATCTGATGCCAGCATTAGGGCAATTGCCGCGACTTCTTCGACCGTGCCGAACCGCTTGAGCGGTGTGTCTGCGACCATAGCGGCCATGCGGGCCTCACGATCTGGTCCATCGCCAATTAACGCGTCCCACATCGGTGTCATGATCGCGGCGGGATGGATGGAATTGCAGCGAATGTTCAACCCTTGCCCCGCGCAATATAACGCCACGGATTTGGTGTGGTTCCGGATCGCGGCTTTGGATGAAGCATAAGCGGCAGCACCGGGAATACCCACCAAGCCAGAGCGCGAGGACATGTTGATGATGGAGCCTGCTTTCTTGGCGCGCATCGCCTTGATTGCATAACGGCATCCGAGAAACGTTCCGTCCAGGTTTGTCGCGTGGACGCGGTGCCATTCGGCTAGCGTCGCGTTTTCGGGGTCATGCGGGCCGGGGCTGTCTTCGAACCCAGTTATGCCGGCATTATTCACGACGATGTCGATGCTTGGCTGCTGGTTGGCCAAATTGTTCCAATCCTCTTCGGACGACACATCAAGCGCAACGAAAGTGCCGCCGATTTCTGATGCGACGCGCATGCCGTTTTCGGCATCAACATCGCCGATGATGACCATCGCACCTTCTTTTGCGAAGCAGCGGGCAATCGCCTCGCCAATTCCGCGGGCTCCCCCGGTCACGAGCGCGGATTTATTCTGTAATTTCGGCATGTGCGTTTCCTGTATTCAAAGGATATTTGACCACCGCAACGCTGTGCGGCGGCTATCTGAGCCGTGTGAAGCGCGTTTGCACTCTTTAGCCTTGAATCACTGGACCTACTCCACTTAAGCAGACCACAAGGATTAACAGCGTTACGGGAGAGAGCAAGTGAGTGAACATCAGGACTGGTTTCCAATTCCCGAGACGGCTGCCCGTAACACGCAATGCAGCGCTGCGGATTATGACCTTATGTATGCGCAAAGCATCAGCGCGCCCGATGCATTTTGGGCGGAACAAGCCAAGCGGATCGATTGGTTCACGCCGCCGACGAAAGTGGGCAACTGGTCGTTCGACCCCGTGTCGATCAAATGGTATGAAGACGGTGTTTTGAACCTGTGCCACAACGCCGTTGACCGCCATGTTGCCGCAGGGAAGGGCGACGCGATCGCCTTTATCTTTGAGCCTGATGATCCGGCCAAAGATGCGCGTAGGGTTTCCTACTCCGAGCTGCTGACAGAGGTGAAGCGCATGGCTGGCGCGCTCAAGACGCTTGGCGTTGGCAAAGGGGACCGCGTTACAATCTATATGCCCATGTGCGTTGAGGGCGCGGTTGCGATGCTTGCCTGCGCACGTATCGGCGCGGTACACAGCGTTGTTTTTGGCGGCTTTTCGCCGGAGGCTATTGCTGGACGCATACAGGATTGCGCAAGCCGGTTTGTGGTCTGCGCAGACACGGCGTTGCGCGGTGGCAAGTCGGTACCGTTAAAAGCGAATATCGATGCGGCGCTGACGAAAGTGGATGGCGTCGAGGCCGTTTTGGTTGTGCAGCACACAAGCGAACCCGTTGCGATGCAGGCTGGCCGCGACCATTGGTATCACGACTTTGGCGCGTCGGACGATTGCCCGTGCGAACCGATGAACGCCGAAGACCCGTTGTTCATTTTATACACATCAGGATCAACGGGCAGCCCAAAGGGTGTGTTGCACACCGTCGGTGGCTATTCGGTCTGGACCGCGAGCACTTTCCATTATGTCTTCGACTATCGTCCCGGCGAGGTCTTCTTTTGCTCGGCGGACATTGGTTGGGTCACGGGGCACAGCTATGTCGTCTATGGGCCGTTACAAAATGGCGGAACCAGCCTGATATTCGAAGGCATTCCAAGCTACCCCGATAGCGGGCGTTTCTGGGACATTATTGATCGCCATCAGGTGAACATATTCTACACTGCGCCAACGGCACTGCGCGCGCTGATGCGCGATGGCGATGCGCCGGTTCTGGCGCGCTCACGCAAGTCGTTGCGTCTGCTGGGCACGGTGGGTGAGCCCATCAATCCCGAAGCTTGGCGCTGGTATCACGCAACGGTGGGCGAGGGGAAATTGCCCATTGTCGACACATGGTGGCAGACTGAGACCGGCGGCGTGATGATTACAACCTTGCCCGGCGCGCATGGCATGAAACCGGGCAGCGCAGGGCGGCCGTTCTTTGGCATTCAGCCGCAGTTGGTGGATAATGAGGGCGCTGTTCTTGCCGATGAACATATTGGCGGCGCAACGTCGGGCAATCTGTGCATAACGCACAGCTGGCCGGGCCAAGCACGCACCGTCTATGGCGATCATGACCGTTTCGTGCAGACCTATTTTTCGACCTATGCAGGCAAATATTTCACCGGCGACGGCTGCCGCAGGGATGAAGACGGCTATTATTGGATTACGGGCCGTGTCGACGACGTCATTAACGTATCGGGCCACCGCATGGGCACTGCCGAGGTGGAAAGCGCGCTCGTGCTGCACGACAAGGTCGCAGAGGCAGCGGTGGTGGGATTTCCGCACGATATAAAAGGGCAGGGCATATATTGCTATGTGACCCTGAATGTCGGGGAAGAGCCGTCCGACGAACTCCACGCGGAACTTCGGCAGCAGGTGCGCGTTGAAATTGGACCAATTGCGTCGCCCGATCATATCCATTTCACGACTGCACTGCCCAAAACACGATCGGGCAAAATCATGCGGCGCATATTACGCAAGATTGCCGAAAATGACTTTGGTGCACTGGGTGATACGTCAACGCTTGCTGACCCAAATGTTGTCGATGCGCTTATTGCGGGGCGTCAGAACCAATGACGTCAGTAAAGCGTTAGAATTCCCGCGTTCGCCCTTACTTGACGCTTGCGTCAAGTGCCGCGACACCTTAACAGATGCGCCTTAATCGCGCGATTAAATGCGCCATATTGGGAAAAGCTTCATGACCGATTCTCCAGCAAAAACGGGTCCCTTAAAAGGCATTAAGGTCGTTGAACTCGCTGGAATTGGACCGGGGCCATATGCTGGCCAGCTGCTGTCCGACATGGGCGCTGATGTCATTGTGATTGATCGCCCAGGCGGCTCGATCGTTCCCAAGGCGATTGATGCGCGGGGCAAAAGGTCGATGGTGCTGGACCTGAAAAAACCGGAAGCTGTCGCGGCGCTGCTAAAGATTGTCGCAACTGCCGATGTCCTGATCGAAGGCCTGCGCCCCGGCGTGACCGAGCGTATGGGTGTTGGCCCCGATGTCTGTCACGCCATTAACCCGCGCTTGATCTATGGCCGCATGACCGGCTGGGGACAGACCGGCCCATGGAGCCAGATGGCGGGTCATGATATCAACTATATCGGTATGACCGGCGTATTGAACGCGATTGGCAAAGATGGCCAACCGCCCGTTCCGCCGCTTAATATGATCGGTGATTTCGGCGGCGGTTCGATGTTCCTCGTTAACGGCATCCTCGCCGCAATAATTGAGCGTGCGCAGACGGGCCGTGGCAATATCGTCGATGCCGCGATTGTTGATGGCACGCATAGCCTAATGAGCTTTGTTCATGGCATGGCCGGCGTTGGCCAATGGCGGACGAAGCGCGAGGCGAATTTGCTCGACGGCGCTGCGCCATTTTATCGTTGTTACATGACGGCAGATGGCAAGTTCATGGCGGTGGGCTGTATCGAGCCGCAATTTTTTGCGGCGATGATGGAGCGCTTGCCCATCGATCGTGAGGCCTATGGTGCACAGCATGACCACGCCGCGTTCGCAAAGCAGCATGAAATGCTGGAGGATGTGTTCGCAACCAAAACGCGTGACGATTGGGAGGCTGTTTTTGCCGGTACCGACGCATGCGTAACGCCCGTGCTCGACTATGTTGAGGCGGCGTCACATCCTGTAAATGCCGAACGCCACGCGGTTGTCACCGACGGTCGTTGGCTGCACCCTCAAGTCGCGCCGCGTCTTGCAACGCAGCCTTTGCCAACCCATTTTGATATCGCAACAAAAGGTGCCGATTACGCGGCCATATTGGCCGAAGCGGGACTCGGCACCGATGACATCTCCCAACTGATCGCGGCGGGCGCCGTGGTCGCAAATAAGGACTGAATATGACCGAAGCCTATATCTATGATGCGGTGCGTAGCCCGCGTGGCAAGGGGCGGCCCGATGGCGCGCTGCATGAAATAACCCCCATCGACCTCGCGGCGCAGGTTCTGGCTGCCATTCGCGACCGCAATGGTCTGTCTGGTGAAGAGATTGAAGATGTGGCCTTTGGTTGCGTATCGCCAGTGGGCGAGCAGGGCGCGGTTATCACGCGTACCGCCGTTTTGGCTGCGGGCTATCCGCACACAACCTCGGGCATTCAGGTGAACCGTTTCTGCGGATCGGGCCTTGAAGCATCGAACATCGCTGCGGCCAAAGTGAAGTCGGGCGAATGCGATTTGGCTGTCGGCGGCGGCATTGAATCGATGAGCCGCGTACCCATGGGTTCGGACGGCGGCGCATGGCCCATCGACCCCCGCTCGGCGATTGCCAATTACTTTATCCCGCAAGGCATTTCCGCAGACCTTATCGCTACCAAATATGGCTATAGCCGTGATGATGTCGACGCTTATGCGGTAGAAAGCCAAAAGCGGGCTGGCCGCGCATGGGCTGAAAAGCGTTTCGCGCGCTCCATCCTGCCGATCCGGGATGTTATTGGCGAAGTCGTCCTTGACCATGACGAATTGATGCGTCCGCAAACCGATATGCAGTCCTTGGGCGCGTTGGCCCCTGCATTCCAGATGATGGGCACCATGATGCCCGGCTTTGATGACATTGCCATCATGCGCTATCCCGACGTCGAAAAGATCAACCATGTCCACCATGCCGGCAACAGCTCGGGCATCGTCGACGGTTCCGCCGCTGTGCTGATCGGCACGAAGGAAGCTGGCGAGAAATATGGCCTGAAGGCGCGTGCACGTATCGTATCGATGGCCTCCATCGGTTCCGAACCCGCCATCATGCTCACGGGCCCCGAATTCGCCGCGCAAAAGGCGCTGGCGCGCGCCGGAATGGACAAGAGCGACATTGATGTGTGGGAATTGAACGAAGCCTTTGCCTCGGTCGTTCTGCGCTTCATGGAAGCGATGAACGTCGACCATAGCGACATCAACGTCAACGGTGGTGCCATTGCCATGGGACATCCGCTTGGCGCGACAGGTGCCATGATCCTCGGCACCGTGCTGGATGAACTGGAGCGTTCCGGCAAGTCGACTGCGCTCACCACGCTGTGCATTGGTGCCGGAATGGGCACTGCAACCATCATCGAACGCGTGAATTGATCGGGAACGAAAATATGACTTACACAACTTTCTCCGTCGATATCGACGCCGATGGCATTGCGCTTCTGACGATCGACCTTCCCGATGCATCCATGAACGTGTGGAATGGCGCATTGATCGAAGAATTCGGCAAATGGGTCGATGATTTCACTACGAACGAAGCCGTAAAGGGCGCGGTCATTACATCGGGCAAGAAATCAGGCTTTCTCGCCGGTGCTGACTTGACCATGCTGGGCGGCGCAAAGGCGAGCAGCACGAAAGAAGCGTTCGACCAGGCTTTCGCTTTGAACGCATTGCTACGCAAAATGGAATCCGGCGGACAATCCGCCAAGGACCTGAGCAGCGGCAAGGCTTCGGCAAAGCCAGTCGCCTGCGCGCTGAATGGTCTGGCGCTGGGCGGCGGTTTGGAACTCGCGCTTGCGTGCCATTACCGCGTCGTTGCGGACAATCCAAAAATCCAGCTCGGCATGCCCGAAGTGATGGTTGGACTGTTGCCCGGTGGCGGCGGAACACAGCGGACACCGCGCCTCATTGGCCTGCAGAACGCAGCGATGATGATTATTCAAGGCAAGTCGCTCGACCCGGCAACGGCGAAGGCACAAGGACTGGTGCACGACGTTGCGCCGGCTGCGGATGTGATCGCCAATGCCAAGGCTTGGGTAAAGGCCAATCCGAAGGCGACGGCGCCGTGGGACAAAAAGGATTTTAAATTCCCGGGCGGTGCAGGCGCGATGGACCCACGTGCGGTTCAGCTGTTCGTCGGCCTGAACGCGATGGCGCACAAGGAAAGCAAAGGCAATTTTGACGCCATCAAGGCCATTTTGTCATGTCTGTATGAAGGTTCCATCCTGCCGTTCGACACTGCGCTGCGTGTTGAATCCAAATATTTCACGAAACTGCTTTCGGGCAGCCAAGCGAAGAATATGATCCGCACCTTGTTCATCAACAAACAGGCCGCTGAAAAGGGCGCTGGCCGCCCTGCGGGTGTCCCTGCGGTTGAGATTAAAAAGGTTGGCGTACTGGGTGGTGGCCTCATGGGTTCCGGCATCACGCACGTTACCGTCAAGGGCGGCATGGAAGTCGTCGTTCTCGACCGCAGCCTTGAAGATGCCAACAAGGCGGTCGATTATAGCCGCAAGATCATCGACAAGGCCGTCAGCCGTGGCAAGATGACCAAGGAAGCGGGCGACGCGTTCATGGCGCGGATTACGCCGACGGACAATTATGACGATCTGAAAGATGTCGACCTGATCATCGAAGCCGTGTTTGAACGGCCCGATGTAAAGGCAGACGTCATTAAGAAGGCAGAAGCGGTCATCAGACCCGATGTTGTGTTCGCGTCGAATACGTCGACATTGCCGATTACGGGTCTTGCGAAGAATTCGTCACGTCCGGAACTGTTCGTCGGGCTGCACTTCTTCTCGCCGGTTGAAAAAATGCCGTTGTTGGAGATCATTCCCGGTGAACTGACAGGCGAGCGGGCAATGGCCGCGGCGTTTGATTATAACGCAAAGATCAAGAAGACCCCGATCGTTGTAAAGGACGTCCGTGGCTTCTTCACCAACCGCGTATTCCCGCCGTACATGGGGGAGGCGATGAAGCTGGTGACCGAGGGCGTAAAGCCTGCGCTCATCGAAAATGCCGCCAAGTCGCTCGGCATGCCGATTGGTCCGCTGGCGTTGCTAGACGAAACCACATTGCAACTGGGCTATGATGTGATGCAGTCGACCAAGAAGGAATTGGGCGACGCGTATCAACCAAGCGGCACCGAAGACTTCATGGAATTGATGGTCGTCAAATTGGGCCGTAAGGGCCGTCGTTTCGGCTCTGGCTTCTATGACTATGACGAAAAAGGGGAGCGCAAGACCCTGTGGCAGGGCATGGCGGAGCATTACCCGCTCGCTGAAGACCAGCCTTCGGTCGAAGAAGTGAAGCAGCGCCTGTTGTACATTCAGTTGATTGCCACAGCGCAATGCTTTGAAGAAGAGGTCGTGCGCGATCCCCAGAGCGCTGATCTGGGCGCCATCTTTGGTTGGGGCTTTGCGCCGTACACCGGTGGTCCGATGAGCTATATCGACACTGTCGGCTTAGAGAACTTTGTTCGTACGGCCGACAATTTGGCACAGCGATTTGGCAATCGTTTCGCCCCACCCAAAAGCTTCCGCGACATGGCGGACAAGGGCGAGACGCTGTATAAAGCTGCTGCATAAAACCCGCAGGCAAGGCACAAAAAAGGGCGACCTCCGCGGAGGCCGCCCTTTTTGTTTGTGTCGTGGGTTTAGAACTTGGCGCGGACGGTCAGGCCGTACATGCGTGGCTCTTCAACGAAACCGATCAACGAGCGCGTACCAGCACCGCCACGAAGTGGGGTGTTGGCGGTGATGCCGCGGGTGATTTCGTTGTTCAGGTTCGTACCCCAAAGCTCGAACGTATAACGCTCATCTGGCGTGGTCAGGCCGATGCGTGCGTTGATCTTGTAGTAATTTTCCTGCCGAGCCATTGGCACGGGCAGACCGTTCGTATCGGTGTCGATTGTCCGGGTCGTGCGGCTATCGGAATAGTTCACGTTACCGTTGACCAGGATGCTCCAACCCGAGTCATTCAAAGGACCATCGTACGTCAAACCAACTACGCCCGCAAATTTAGGCGCGTTCGTCAGGTCCTGACCGCAAAGTCGCTGTGTTGATGGGAGGGCTGCCACGGCTACACCATCCGCGCAGTTGCTGGGATAGCGGGCATTGGCATATGTTGCCGAGACATTCGCCGAGATATTGTCGCTCAGCTTACCAAACAACTCAAGCTCAGCACCTGTCGACCGCGCCGAATTGACGTTGAAGGTCAGGAACTGGACGCCCGTGAATTCAAGCACCTGGAAGTCGCTCATTTTCATGTCGAACAAGGCCAAATTGGCTTTGATGGCACCAAATAATGTTGCCTTCACGCCAACTTCGATTTGGTTGACCTTTTCCGATTTGAAGCTTGGATCAGCATAAACCGGTGCCACAACAGTACCCGTTGCTAAACCGGCAAGAATGGCTGCCGAGTTCTGCAAGGTTGCGGATTGTGGATCGAGGTTGAAGCCACCCGATTTAAAGCCATGGCTGTAACCAGCGTAGAGCAACAGATCTTCGTTCGCTTTATATCCGAGCTGCGCCGTATAGGTGATCTCGTCGTCCTTGAACTCTTGCGACCATATACGCGGCAACGGAAGCTTGGCGCTCGCAAGGCCGCCGCCGATGGCTGCAGGAGCAGTCAGGGCAACCGACGTTGCAAACGGGAAGCAGTTGATGCCGACCATGCCGGCACGGAGTGGGGCGGGTACGGCGCCGGTCAAAACACCATTCACGGTGGCTTGGCACGCACTGGCGCCTGCACCGGTCGTTGCAGCAAGCTGGTTGAACGATGCATCCTTGGTTTCATTTACGTAACGGGCACCGACCGTCAAACTCAGTTTATCGGTGAAGTTAAGAACGTTATGCGTGAATACCGACCAGCTGCTTGCATCCTGGTTAAACCGGTTTTCGGCATAGTTGCCATTGGCATTGACCGGAACGCCGGCATTGCCGAGCGCCGTCAGTGCAAACAACGGGTTGACCCCTGCCGCATTGGCAAAGTTAAACGCGCTGCCCGTCTTCTGGAAATCAGCATTGAGCGTCATTGTTTGGTCAGCGCGGATTTTCTCGCTGGAGTAGAAACCACCAACCAACCAGTCGAGACCATCATTGAAAGCGGTGCCTTGCAAACGCAGTTCTTGTGTGAAGGTCTTGATATGGTCACCCGATGGCAAAATGCCGGGGCGTGATGTCGGTGCGCCATTACCCACTGTGTAGGTGTCGTTGGCAGTGAAGCCACCGACCGTTGTCGAACTCGAATCGAACTTACGATATGCAGTAACCGAGGTCAGCTTTGCCGCACCCAGGTCCCATTTCAGTTCGGCCGAAGTGCCCCATTGCTTGGAGCCGTTCTTATAGGGTCCGCCGTTGATCGATAGATTCTGCAGCGCGCTCATTCCGGACTGGTCTACGCCATCGCTGGCCAAGCCGTGGAAAGCGGAGAAAGGCGCAAGTTCGGTTTCGCGAACGATAACCGCTTCGCAGCATTGTTCGTCGGTCTTGGCATAATCGGCCAGCAGACGGATGCTGACATCGGCATTTGGTTCGATGTAGAGCTGTCCGCGCAGCATGTAACGATCACGGTTGTTGCTTTCAGCGCCCGTAGCGGATTTTAGATAGCCGTCGCGCTTGCGCCATGTGCCGGACACCCGGAGGCCCGCAACGTCAGTGGTGATAGGCACACTGACGCCAGCTTGAAGGTTCATAAAATTATAATTGCCGTAACTCGCGTTTGCGAAGCCTTCGACTTCAGAAAGGCTTGGGCGCTTTGTCGAGACGTTCAACGCGCCGGCCGAAGTGTTGCGGCCAAAAAGTGTGCCTTGAGGACCACGCAAAATTTCAAGGCGTTCGATATCGACAAGGTCACCCAGTGCAACGCCTGGACGTGACTGATAGACACCGTCGATGAATACGCCAACCGAGCTTTCAAGGCCGGTGTTGTTGCCGGTCGTGCCGACGCCGCGGACCTTGATCGAGGTACCTTGGGTTTCGGTCTGCGAAGATTGGATGTTGATGCTCGGCGAAATCGACGCCAGATTTTTGATGTCGTTGACGCCCTGACGCTCCAGCGCCTCTGGCGCGACGGCGGTCACGGCAAGCGGAATGTCTTGCACATCCATCGCGCGCAACGTTGCGGTAACGATAATGGGTTCATCACCACTATCTTCTTCGGCTTGGGCTGTTTGGGCGTAAGCCGCAGGCACTAACATCGCGCTGCAGATGGTACTGCACAAGGCAGCCGTGATTACACGATTAAATCGACGCATTATACTCTCTCCTCCTATTCAACCGACATCCTTGTGGCATTTGCTGCTCACTTCGGGATGCCCGTTTTGACACGCTCACCGGTTGAAATGATCCGGTGGGCAAGCTCTCTCTCAATCACCATCCTATCGCCGAATTTTCACAAATCCAGCAATTTAATCAGGCGGTTGAAATTTATACTTTGCGGTAGCTTTTGTGCCCTTTGGCGCTAATTATGGGGGTCTATGTTTGACCGTCCTACGATATTAGACGCGGCTTTTCTGCGGCGTGTTGCTGCCCATGACTTTCCCGCGCCGCGTGCGAAAGGTGCTGCCGAAGGAGCAGCGTCCCATCTGCTGGTCGATTTGTTTGATACACAAATCATGAACCGCCACCTCGATCTTTGGGCGCGTCGGTCAAAGGGTAAGACCTTTTATTCCATTGGTAGTTCGGGGCATGAAGGGACTGCGGCGATGGCGGCGGCGACGCGCGCAACCGACATGGCATTTTTGCATTATCGCGATGGCGCGTTCCTGATTCAGCGTAAAAAGCAGGCGGGCGGCCTGACGCCATTATATGACATGGCTTTGTCCTTCGCCGCTTCGGCAGATGATCCGATTTCCGGCGGGCGGCACAAGGTTCTGGGATGCGCGCACACTTTTGTCCCGCCGCAGACCAGCACCATTGCGTCGCACTTGCCGAAAGCCGTTGGCGCCGCGCATTCCTTGGGTCTGGCGCGGCGTCTGCAACTCGATGACGCGGTCCTCCCGCATGATTCCATCATTTTATGTTCCTTCGGCGATGCATCGGCCAACCACTCGACATCACAGGGCGCGTTCAACGCCGCCTGCTGGGCTGCGTATCAGCATTTGCCCATGCCCATTGTCTTCCTGTGTGAGGATAATGGCATTGGCATTTCGGTGCGGACGCCCGGTGGATGGATAAATGCGAACTTCGCGCATCGACCGTCATTGAAATATATTGCCTGCGACGGGGCGGACCTGAATGATGCCCTGCGTGGCTGCCACGAAGCTGTTGCATATGCGCGTTCGCGGCGCAGGCCCGTATTTCTGCATATGCAGACGGTGCGTCTCATGGGGCATGCGGGGGCCGATGTTGAACTGAGCTACGCACCGATTGCGCAGATCGAAGCTGCCGAAGCGCAAGATCCATTGCTGCACAGCGCCCGGATTTTGCATGAACAAGCAGGCATGTCGGGTGCGGAGATTGTTGCGCGCTACGAAGACATGCGCGCGCGGGTGGACCGCGTTGCCTTGGATGCGCTGGCCAAACCACGGCTCGTCACCGCGCAGGAGGTGATGGCCTCCATTCTGCCAGAGGAAGGCGTTAAGGCATCGCCTGCATTGCCCGATGCGGCCGCACGCGATGCTCTATTTGCCAAAGATGCGCGTAACCTCGCTAAGCCTGTCACTTTGGCCAAGAGCATCAACTTCGCCTTGGCGGACATCATGCTGCAATATCCCAATGTCGCGGTGTTCGGAGAAGACGTCGCGCGCAAAGGCGGCGTTTATGGCGTGACACAGGGGCTGCAGGAAAAATTTGGCGCAGCGCGTGTGTTTGATACGTTGTTGGACGAACAGACCATCCTTGGGCTTGCCATCGGCATGGGGCATAATGGCTTTGTTCCCATCCCCGAAATCCAGTTTTTGGCCTATCTGCATAATGCAGAGGACCAGATCCGGGGCGAAGCGGCGACCTTGTCCTTCTTTTCAAACCGGCAATATCGCAACCCGATGGTCGTGCGTATCGCTGGCTTGCCCTATCAAAAGGGCTTTGGTGGGCATTTCCATAATGACAACAGCATCGCTGTCCTTACCGACATTCCCGGTATCATTGTCGCATGTCCATCCAATGCCGCTGACGCGCCTGCAATGCTGCGTGAATGCGTCCGGCTGGCGCATGAGGATGGCCGTGTTGTGATCTTCCTTGAACCCATCGCGCTGTATCACACAACGGACCTGCATGGCGCGGAGGATGGGGCGTGGTCTGCGGAATATACGGCGCCGACTGACGCGCGTGAAATCGCCTTTGGTGCGCTTGGGCAATTTGGCAACGGCACTGAACTTGCGATTATAACATATGGAAATGGTTATTATTTATCGCGTCAGGCTGCGCCCGAATTGGAAGCGTTGGGCATAAAGCTACGCATCATTGACCTGCGTTGGTTGCATCCGTTGAATGCGGACGCAATTGTGGCTGCGGTGGCGGATTGTTCGAATATCCTGATTGTGGACGAAAGCCGCCGATCGGGAAGCTTGAGTGAAAAGCTGATGACCATATTGACGGAGGCTGGTCGTGGTAACGCCGTTAGCCGGATTACGGCGGAAGATTGCTTCATCCCGCTTGGGCCCGCGGCTGAGCTGGTGTTGCCAAGCAAGCAATCGATCGTGGAAGCCGCCAAGGCAGCGGTCGCATGAAGAAGCGCGCATTGGTCGTTTGCCCGGGACGCGGCACCTACAACGCGTCCGAGCTTGGATATGTGCAGAAGCACCATGCGGCGCGCGCTGATGTGGTCGGCATTGTTGATGCGGCGCGTGCGGAAAAGGGCCAAGTGCCGGTATCAACGCTCGATAAAGCCGAGAAATATACGCCATCGGTACATATGACCGGCGATAACGCATCCCCGCTGATTTACGCATCTGCCCTAGCGGATTTCGCTGCGATTGATCGTGATAAATTTGATGTCGTTGCGGTGACGGGCAATTCAATGGGCTGGTATCTCGCGCTGGCCTGTGCGGGTATCGTCGATCTGGCGGCGGGTGCGCGGCTTGTGAACAATATGGGCCTGTTAATGCATGAACATGGCACCGGCGGGCAGATCGTATGGCCGATTGTTGATGCCGACTGGAACATTGACGAGAAAAAAGTAAATTTTGCGAATGCTTTACTAGATGAAACGCAGAATATTTCTGATATTTCCATATCGGTGTCGATACGGCTCGGCGGGATGGTGGTCTTCGCAGGCGACGAAGCCGGGTTGAAATGGCTCGCCGAAAAACTGCCGAAGGACGACCGCTTTCCATTGCGGCTGATGCACCATGCGGCATTCCATAGCCCGTTGCTACAGCATATCGTGCCGATGGCGCGCGCGCAAAATCCCTTGGCGGATTTCGGTTCCGGCAGCATTCCGGCAATTGACGGGCAGGGCAAGATTTGGTCGCCGCATGCCTTTAGCGCGGACGCGATCTACGCCTACACGCTTGGCGCGCAATTGACCGAGACTTATGATTTTAGCCGCGCAGTGCAGGTTGCCGCCGCAGAATTCGCGCCGGACGTGGTGATTGTTCTGGGGCCCGGAACGACCTTGGGCGCGCCAACGGCACAAGCGCTGATTGCATCGGGTTGGCGCGGCCTTTCGGGCAAAGCGGACTTTCAGGCACGGCAACGGGACGAACCCATATTGATTTCCATGGGTATGGACGAACAGCGCGCCTGGGCATCACGTTAAACGTTGCATACGAATAAGCGCTAGACGCTTGTGCCCTGCAGGATAAAGGGGGCACAATTGGTAAGGCGACCGACTGGTGCCTTGCATGGAGACGGACAGAATGAGCATGCACAGTTCCACCTTGCTGTTGTTTGGGGCCACGGGCGACCTTTCACGACGGATGCTGCTGCCATCCTTATATGCGCTGCATGCCGATGGCCTGATTAATCCTGACCTGCGTATTTTTGGCACGGCACGTAGCACACTTACCGATGATGCCTTTCGCGATATGGCACGCGCGGCATTGTGCGAATTTCTGCCCGATGACCGCAAGGCCGAGGGCCTGATTGACGCCTTTCTGCAAAGGCTGTCCTACGTCGCGCTGGACGCCTCCGATCCGCAAGGCTTTGCCGCATTGGCGGACAAGATTGGGGACATATCAGGCGGATTGTCGATTTTCCTGTCCACCGCGCCATCTTTGTTTGAACCAACGATCAAGGGCCTGCATAATGCCGGCCTGTCGGGTGAAAATGTGCGCATTGGCTTGGAAAAGCCGTTGGGCAATGATTTGGCGTCATCGCAGCATATTAATGACGCCGTGAATGCGGTTTTCCCGGAAACACGCACGTTCCGCATCGACCATTATCTGGGCAAGGAAACGGTCCAGAACCTGATGGCGCTTCGTTTTGCCAACATGCTGTTTGAACCGCTGTGGAATGCCAATGCCATTGAGCATGTGCAGATCACCGTGAGCGAGACCGTGGGGCTTGAGGGGCGGGCCGGATTTTATGACGATACCGGCGCGCTGCGGGACATGGTGCAAAACCATATGCTGCAGTTGCTGGCGCTGACGGCAATGGAGGCACCGGCAAGTCTGGACGCGACGGCCATACGCGATGAAAAGGTAAAGGTCCTGCGCGCGCTGCGTCCGGTGGTCGAAGGTGACGTCGTGACCGGGCAATATAATGACGGTGCGGTCAAAGGCGAAGCGGTCAATGGCTATGACGCGGACCTCGGCAAGCCATCCGACACCGAAACCTTTGTCGCGATTAAGGCCTATGTCGACAATTGGCGGTGGCAGGGCGTGCCATTTTTCCTGCGCACGGGGAAACGTTTGCCCGAACGCCGCAGCGAAATCGTGATCCAGTTCAAACCCGTCCCGCACAATGTGTTCAAGGACCGTGGGGGTCGGCTTGAAGCAAATACGCTGGTCATCCGGTTACAGCCGGAGGAATATGTTCGGCTGTTGGTGATGGCCAAAGAACCCGGGCTGGATCGCGGCGGGGTCACCTTGCGCGAAGTGCCGCTTGATCTGTCGCTCACCGCCGCCTTTGCCGGATCGCGACGGCGGATTGCGTATGAACGCCTGCTTCTCGACCTCATAGAAGGCGACCAGGCGCTATTTGTCCGCCGTGACGAGGTTGAGGCCCAGTGGAAGTGGATCGATGCCATACGGGCGCTGTGGGACGCGACAGCGTTAAAACCAAAGGGCTATGGTGCCGGAAGCTGGGGCCCCAGTGCGGCGATCGCCCTCACCGAACGTGATGGAGTGAGCTGGCATGAGTAAAATGCACGCAACCGTTGAAGCCGTCACCGCGCGCATCATCGAACGGTCAAAGCCCGGGCGTCAGGCCTATCTCGACCTGATCGCCAAGCAGCGTGATGCGGGCGTAAACCGGCCCACGTTAAGCTGCGGCAATCTGGCGCATGGCTTTGCCGCGAGCGGTGAGGATAAGCCCGCCATTCGTGGCGGCAAAGCGATGAATATCGGCATTGTCAGTGCCTATAACGACATGCTGTCGGCGCATCAGCCATATGGCCGCTACCCCGAGCAGATGAAAATATTTGCCCGCGAAGTTGGCGCCACGGCGCAGGTCGCAGGCGCAGTGCCCGCGATGTGCGATGGCGTGACGCAGGGGCAGGATTCGATGGAGCTGTCGTTGTTCAGCCGCGATGTCATCGCCATGGCAACCGCGGTTGGCCTTAGCCACGGGATGTTTGAAAGCGTCGCGATGTTGGGCATTTGTGACAAGATCGTCCCGGGCCTTCTGATCGGCGCGTTGCGCTTTGGCCATTTGCCGACCATCCTCGTGCCCGCAGGACCAATGCCGTCTGGCCTTGCCAACAAAGAAAAACAGCGTGTCCGTCAGCTATATGCAGAGGGCAAGGTTGGCCGCGCCGAATTGCTGGAGGCGGAAGCCGCGTCCTATCATGGCGCTGGCACATGTACTTTTTACGGCACCGCCAATTCCAACCAGATGATGATGGAGGTCATGGGGCTGCATATCCCCGGTGCCGCGTTCATCAATCCGGGGAACAAGCTGCGCACCGAATTGACGCGGGCTGCTGTGCACCGCTTGAGCGAAATTGGCTGGGACGGCGATGATTACCGGCCCTTAGGTCTGTGTGTCGACGAAAAAGCCATCGTCAACGCTTGCGTTGGTTTGCTGGCAACGGGCGGATCGACGAACCATGCGCTGCACATTCCGGCCATCGCACGCGCCGCCGGTATCGTTATCGATTGGGAAGATTTGGATCAGCTGTCCGCAGTGGTTCCATTGATCGCCCGCGTGTATCCCAATGGCTCGGGCGATGTGAACCATTTCCACGCCGCAGGCGGAATAGGCTATGTCATCCGCGAACTGATAGACGCAGGGCTTCTCCACCGCGATATCATGACGGTCGCGGGACAGGATTTGGCCGATTATGGGCGTGAGCCCATGTTGGAAGACGACAAGCTTGTGTGGCGTGATGCCCCTGCGGTGACCGCCGATGACACGATGCTGCGCCCGCCGTCCGCGCCGTTCAGCCCCGATGGTGGCATGCGACTGGTGACTGGGAACTTGGGTCGTGCGACGTTCAAGACCAGTGCGGTTGATCCCGCACGCTGGACCATCGAGGCACCGGTTCGGGTATTTCATGAACAAAATGATGTCCTTGCAGCCTTTAAGGCCGGCGAGCTTGATCGCGATGTCATTGTTGTCATCCGTTTTCAGGGGCCTGCCGCCAACGGCATGCCTGAACTCCACAAGCTGACGCCGCCATTGGGTGTATTGCAGGATAAGGGCTTTAAAGTCGCGCTCGTGACCGACGGACGTATGTCTGGCGCATCCGGCAAAGTACCTGCGGCGATCCACTTAAGTCCCGAAGCTGCACGTGGCGGAGCGATTGCGAAGCTTCAGGATGGCGACGTCGTGCGTCTGTGCGCCACTAGCGGCACTTTGTCCGTGCTGGTCGACGACGGCGAATGGGCCGGTCGCACGCCAGCCCCGACGCCCGTGGCGCACATGGGAACTGGGCGCGAGCTATTCGCACTGATGCGTGCCACGGCCGACGAAGCGGAAAAGGGCGGGTCAGCCATGCTCGCGGCGGCAGGGCTATGACCGCGATTGTCGCCGTCGATATCGGCGGAACCCACGCGCGCTTTGCACTTGCTGAAGTGGATGCGGGCAAGGTCATCAACCTTGGCGAGGCGGTAACGCTGAAAACAGCAGAGCATGCCAGTTTCCAAACCGCGTGGCAGGAATTCCAACGGATGAACGGAGCGCCGCTTCCGCGCGCAACCGCCATTGCTATTGCAGGGCCCGTTGATGCTGACGTGATTAAGCTCACCAACAATCCGTGGATCATCCGCCGGTCGATGGTCTGTGAAAAGCTGAATGTCGATAGCTTCGTTATCGTCAATGATTTCGGCGCTGTGGGCCATGCGGTTGCGCAAGCGGGGCCAGAACATTTCCATCATTTGACAGGCCCAGAGCAGGCGTTTGCACTTGAAGGCACGCTGAGCATCATTGGCCCGGGAACCGGTCTTGGCGTTGCACATGTCGCGCGTACCGGCGGCGTCTATCATGTGCAAGCGACCGAAGGCGGGCATATCGATTTTGCCCCGCTTGATGCCATTGAAGATGCCGTGTTGGCGCGCTTGCGTAAACGCTACCGCAGGGTGTCGATTGAACGCGTCGTGTCTGGCCCCGGGTTAGTCGATCTTTACGAAACGCTGGCCGCCATCGAAGGCCGCGCGGTTCAGCAATATGATGACAAGACGCTCTGGCAAATGGGTATGTCCGGTGAAGATAGCCTTGCGGCGGCGGCTGTTGACCGTTTTTGCCTGTCGCTGGGCAGCGTCGCCGGTGACATCACGCTCGCTCAGGGCGGCTTTGCAGGGGTCGTCATCGCAGGCGGCCTAGGGCTGCGTATCAAGGACAGTCTTGTCCGTTCGGGCTTTGCCGAACGGTTCCGCGCCAAAGGCCGCTTCGAAGGACTGATGGCCTCCATCCCCGTTAAACTCATCACCCATCCGCAGCCCGGCCTTTTCGGCGCAGCGGCGGCCTATGCCCAGCAATATATCGAGGAAGAATAGCCAATGTCGCCCGTTGAAAAAGTCATGCGCACCGCGCCCGTTATCCCCGTTCTGGTGATTGAAGATGCGGCGCATGCGCGCGCGATTGCTGAGGCATTGGTTGCGGGTGGTTTGCCGGTGTTAGAGGTCACGTTGCGCACGGCGGCTGCATTGGATGCTATTGCCGAAATGAAGAAAGTGCCGGGCGCAATTGTTGGTGCAGGCACCGTTGTTGATGTGGCAGGCCTGGACAGCGCAATCGCGGCGGGGGCGGAGTTTATCGTTTCGCCCGGCCTGACCGACAATCTAGGTAAAGCCGCCATTGCCAAGAATATTCCGTTTCTTCCGGGCGTTGCGAGCGCGGGCGATATCATGCGCGGACTTGATCTGGGCCTCACGCATTTCAAATTCTTCCCGGCGGAAGCAAATGGCGGTCTACCTGCGCTGAAATCGCTTATCGGCCCGTTCGGTCAGTGCAAATTCTGCCCGACCGGTGGCATCAAACAGGAAACCGCAGCAGACTGGCTCGCGGTTCCCGAAATTTTATGTGTTGGTGGAAGCTGGCTTGTTGGTAAAGGCGTTCCTGATGTTGCCGCGATAGAATCTGCAGCGCGGGCAGCATCGGCATTACGCAACTAACGGAGACGCAAGGCACATGGCCGAAGAAATTGAATGGTGGGACTTTGACGCAGCAGAAGATTTGATCGACGCTGTTGTCGGCGACGTCAGCTTCATCATCGAAAGTGCACTTGATGCCCGTGGCCAAGCGTTGGTTGCGTTTCCGGGCGGTTCCACGCCAAAGCCGATTTTGGAAAAGCTGGCGCAAGCCAATATCCGCTGGAAAAGTGTCACAATCATTCCGACCGACGACCGGTTGGTTCCAGTCGACAATGCGCTGTCGAATGTTGCGATGATTGCGAAGATATTCATTCCGAAAGGCGCGCGTGTTTTGCCGATCACCAGCGATGCCGCGGACTATAAATTGGCCGGAGGGGCCGCAAATGCACGGCTTGCGGACCTGCATTGGCCACCTGATCTCGTCTGGCTGGGTATGGGCACGGATGGGCATACCGCGTCGATATTCCCGGGGCCTGATCTCGAAACCGCGCTCGAAGGCGCCAAAGATGTGCGCGCCGTCGGTGTTGCACCAGACCCGCTCCCGCCCGAAGCGCCGGTCAACCGGGTGACTTTGACCGCATCTGCAATCGCTGCTGCGCGTACGGCAATATTGGTTATCAATGGTGCCCAGAAGCGTGCCGTGCTTGAGGCCGCGATTGATCAGGGAAGTAAGTCTGCTTATCCCGTTGGCCGCGTGCTCGACAAGATTGCCGTCCCCGTCGACATCTATTGCTTGGACGATTGATTTAAAGGCGGCGTAGTTTGCCAGGTACGGGCGGCGTCGTGTTCAGCTTTTGAAGATATAGGGGCAAGTCGAGCACACCAGCGTTAACAGGCTTGCGCGCGTCTTTCGGATTGATGGGGTGATCAAACGCAATGCCCACACGGCCGTCGGTTACCCATGCAATATGACCGCTGACCCAACCGATTCTGTGCAGCTTGATCTCCACCCGTTCACCGCGCGGAGCGTTTTTTGGAATTTCGGCCATCAGCCCGCCGGCTGATACATTGCGAATGCGCACTTCGTGTTCATCTTTTGTATTGGGAAAGCGCAGTACCGCCTGTAAAAACAGCCTGTCGCGATCCATGCCCCGCTTTGCAACGGACATGCTATTTTCGCCAAATGAGTCATTCATAATGCAGCACCAAGCACAGAATTGCGGATAATTCAGGCTTGGACAGTGGCACCTAAGTGTAGCCAAAAGGTTAATTCAGCGAATAATCTGATGGATTTCACATGGTTGCATCACCCATGTTCATTCCACGTTGCGGTGTTAGTCGTCGCGCGAAACGCGTTCCTGCCGCTCGTGCCGTTCCTGCGCCTCAAGCGTCATTGTCGCGATGGGGCGGGCGCGCAGTCGGGCAAGTGAAATGGGCTCGCCAGTTACCTGACAATATCCATATTCGCCTTCGGTAATGCGGCGAAGCGCGGATTCGATTTTGGAGATCAGTTTGCGCTGACGGTCGCGGGTTCGCAATTCGATTCCCCAGTCCGTTTCGCTCGATGCGCGGTCGTTCAGATCCGGTTCGCGCATAGGGCCATCCTGAAGCTGATTCAGCGTGCCTTGCGATTCCGCCAGAATGCTATTTTTCCAATCAACCAACTGTTTTTCAAAATATTTCAGCTGGCGATCGTTCATGAACGGCTCGTCGTCGCTGGGGATATATGAAGGGTCAATATCGTAACCGGAATTGTTCAATTCTCCGGTATTCTTTTGAGGCTCGGCGCTTGCGCCCATGTTAGATTCTCCACCTCTGGCGGGCCCCGCAAAACCAAGGTTGCCGCGTCCAAATCCACTCTCGCCGGCGCTATAGACTCACGTCAAAACCCGCACAAGCAGCAAATGTTACAGAAAGTCATAGAATGCATAAAAGCTGTGGAAACGGCGCGCCTTCACACATTTGATCGCTCTAAACGGCCCCAAGAATGAAAAGGTCCATATTATGTCCGTGCGCATGGCTTTAGCGAAATAATGGGCCTGCCCTTTTTCGTTGCGAAACCGATGCGCGAACGGCATAGCCAGCCACCATGCATGACCTAAAATATATCCGCGAAAATCCGCAAGCCTTTGACGCCGCCCTTATCCGTAGGGGGGCTGCACCCGTTGCTGCATCGGTTCTGGCGCTGGATGAAAATCGCCGCGCTGTGTTGACCGAAATGCAAAATGCGCAAGCGCGCCGCAATGAGGCGTCCAAAGCAATCGGCGCTGCCATGGGCAAGGGCGATATAGCGACCGCAGAGGCGCTGAAAGCCGAAGTTGCCGCATTGAAGGACACCTTGCCGGCATTGGAAGAGCAGGAACGCGCTGCAGGCGAAGAATTGGATACGCTGCTCGCCGGACTACCCAATTTGCCCGCTGACGACACGCCAGATGGTGCAGATGAGACCGAAAATGTTGAAATAGCCCGGTGGGGAACCCCGCGCAGTTTTGAATTTGAACCGCGCGATCATGCCGACTTGGGTCCAGTGCTTGGCCTCGACTTCGAAACCGGCGTTGCAATTTCGGGTGCGCGCTTCACCTTCATGCGCGGACAAATGGCGCGGCTTAATCGCGCGCTTGGTCAGTTCATGCTGGATTACCAGACCGGACAGCGCGGTTACACAGAATGCGCCACGCCCTATCTGGTGCGTCAGGAATCGTTGTTTGGTACCGGGCAGCTTCCAAAATTTGCCGAAGACAACTTTCAGACGACCGATGGCCGTTGGCTTATCCCAACTGCCGAAGTTTCGCTGACCAACAGTGTGCGCGAACAGATTCTGGACGAAAGCGTGCTGCCGATCCGTATGACCGCGTTAACGCCCTGTTTCCGTTCCGAAGCGGGCGCGGCAGGGCGCGATACGAAAGGCCTGATCCGCCAACACCAATTTGAAAAGGTGGAGCTGGTTTCCATCGTTCGCCCCGAAGACAGCGTTGCTGAACATGAACGTATGGTCGAAAGTGCCGAGGGTATTTTGCAAGCGCTTGAACTTCCGTATCGCAAGATGCTGCTGTGCACGGGTGACATGGGTGCCAGCGCGCGCAAGACCTATGATCTTGAGGTCTGGTTGCCGGGGCAGGGGCTGTATCGTGAAATTTCGAGCTGTTCGAACTGCGGTGACTGGCAGGCGCGCCGTATGAACACGCGCTACCGCCCTGCGGAAAGCAAAGGCAATGTGTTCGTACACACGTTGAACGGTTCTGGCTTGGCCGTTGGCCGTACGCTGGTTGCCGTCCTCGAAAATCATCAGCAAGCCGACGGCAGTGTGACCGTTCCAGCCGCGCTGCTGCCATATATGGGCGGCCTGACGAAGCTGGAGATTGCGGCCTGATGCGCATTTTATTGACCAATGATGATGGTGTGAATGCGCCGGGCCTTAAGGTGTTGGAAACGATTGCCCGGACCCTGAGCGATGACATCTGGATTGTCGCACCGGCTGAGGAAAATTCAGGGGCAGGTCACTCGCTGACGCTGACTAAGCCTGTCCGCATTCGCCAACATGGCGAAAAACATTACTCGGTTGCGGGGACGCCAACCGATTCTGTGATGCTCGGCATTGGTGTCATCATGAAAGATGCCAAGCCCGACCTGATTTTGTCCGGCGTCAACCGTGGTGCTAACCTTGGCGATGACATCACCTATTCGGGCACGGTCGCTGCCGCGATGGAAGGGGCGTTGGCGGGGATCCGTTCCATTGCACTTAGCCAAGTATATAGCAAAGAAGGCATGGCGGACGCCGTACCCTTTTCAGCCGCCGAAGCGTGGGGCGAACGCGTGCTGCGTCCGTTATTGGACACACCGCATACGCCGCGCACGTTAACCAACATCAATTTCCCGCCGCTGCTGCCGCAGGATGTCAAAGGCATCAAAGTCGCCCGGCAGGGGTTCCATGACTATAGCCGCGGTTCAATCGTCAAGGGCACGGACCCGCGTGGCTACGACTATTATTGGTTCGGGCTTCATGGAATGGTGCACACGCCCGGCCATGATACCGACCTTGAGGTGATTGAGGATGGCTATATCGCAGTGACCCCTCTGCAGCTTGACCTAACCCATAGCGAGTCCCTCGCCAATCTGCGGAGCGCTTACAGCGGATAAGGGAGAGCCATTCGCTGCAGCGTGCCAGTGAAGTTGCGTTCGGGATCATTTTTCATCCCACTGAAATTCAGCCACATGGCCAGCCTTCGCAACCGACCAAATGGACTGAAACGCGGCAATGCGCGTGCGAACGGCCTCAATGGATTGCGGCGTCAGCGCAGGCATTGGAACAAATGAAGCCTCGCAAGCGGTTGCCGCAATAGCAATAAAGGTTTCGGCATCTGCCGGGGCACCCCATGCGTCGGATTCGAAACATTCCACCAAACGTTCTGCCTGAAGCAACTGCACAATATGTTCGTCGGGCGTCTGCGCCCGTGACGCGCTGGCGTGACCCGCCTGTTTTGCAATTTCCTGAATATCTGCGGGGCTATGTCCTTTTGCCACCATTCCCCAAAATGCCATTGGCAAGTTCAACTCGGTTTCGACGAAATAATGGATCGCATCATGCGGCGTGACGCCTTTTTTCGGGAAGGTTGCGGTCTCCGTCGAGCCATCATCCCGAACAATGGCGAGAAAATCGCGATCCGTGCCTTTGGTAATTTTTATGATCATTGTTGGATTGTTATCCTGACGCGCACCGCAAATCTATACTGCCCGTGACAAGCCTGCCGAAACCCGCTATGCGGCCCGCCATCATGGCAACTCAAATCAAAGCAGCGCCGAAGGTCGGCATGGTATCACTTGGCTGTCCCAAGGCGCTGGTCGATAGCGAACGGATCCTCACAAAGCTGCGTGCCGATGGCTATGGCTTGTCGCCCGATTATGCGGGTGCCGACGTTGTGCTGGTCAATACCTGTGGCTTTCTGGACTCCGCAAAGGAAGAAAGCCTTGAGGCTATTGGAGAGGCGATCGCGGAAAACGGCCGTGTGATTGTTACAGGTTGCATGGGTAATGAAGCCGACGTCATCCGTGCGCGCTTTCCTGATGTGCTCGCGATTACCGGTGCCCATCAATATGAAGCCGTTGTTTCGGCGGTTCATGAAGCTGCGCCACCGACACGCGGTGCGTTTGTGGATCTGGTGCCCGAAGGCGGATTAAAGCTGACCCCGCGCCATTACAGCTATTTAAAGATTTCCGAAGGGTGCAACCACAGCTGTGCCTTCTGCATCATTCCGTCGTTGCGCGGAAAGCTTGCGAGCCGCCGGATTGATGCCGTGTTGCGTGAGGCGGAGAAGCTTGTCGCCGCTGGCACCAAAGAGCTTTTGGTCATCTCGCAAGATACGTCTGCTTATGGCGTTGATACGCGGCACGAGCCACGCGAATGGAAGGGACGTCAGGTGCGCGCGCATATGACGGACCTCGCCCGCGAATTGGGCAGCTTGCGGACGAGCGAAGGCATCGCGCCTTGGGTGCGGCTGCATTATGTCTATCCTTACCCCCATGTTGACGACGTTATTCCGTTGATGGCCGAAGGTTATCTGACGCCATATCTCGACATCCCGTTTCAACATGCCGCGCCGAATGTCCTAAAAGCTATGAAGCGCCCCGCCAATGAAGCAAAGGTGCTGGAGCGGATCCGCAATTGGCGCAGCATCGCGCCCGATATCGCTATCCGGTCAAGCTTTGTGGTCGGATTCCCGGGCGAAACCGATGCGGATTTCCAATATCTGCTTGATTGGTTGGACGAAGCACAGCTGGACCGGGTCGGGGCTTTCCGTTTTGAACCCGTAGAAGGTGCGCAAGCGAACGATTTGCCAAACCCTGTTCCTGAAGAGGTTAAGGAAGAGCGGTTCCAGCGTATCATGGAAAAGACAGCGGCGATTAGCGCAGCCAAGCTTGCCGCAAAGGTTGGGCGCAATATCCCTGTCATTATCGACGAGATTGGCGATGCCGATGAAGATGGCAGCGTTGGTGCCACCGGACGGTCGCAAGCCGATGCGCCGGAGATCGATGGCCATGTCTATCTGCGTGACGTTGCACCGACCTTAAAGGCGGGCGACATTGTGCAGGTCGATATCGAAGACGCGGACGAGCACGACCTGTTTGGCGTTGTCGCCTGATTCAGGGCATTTGAATGAGCGTAACCCGCGCCCGCCTTTAACGGCTTAGCGCGACTTTCGCGGCAGCGGGAAGAAGCCTGATGTGCGCGCGACATATTCCGCATATCCGGGCCGCGTTTTTTTCATGCCATATTCTAGCATTGGCTTGCCCGACCAGCGCGTGAGCGTGAAGGTCAGGAATATCGGGCCAATGATGCTGATCCAACCTGGCAGGCCAGTCTCACATGCAATGAGCCAGATACCCCACCATGTGCAGGCATCGCCAAAGTAATTGGGGTGCCGGGTATAGCGCCATAAGCCGGTGTCGAGCACCTTGCCTTTGTTGGCAGGGTCGGCCCGGAATGTGTTGAGCTGCGCATCGCCAATGGTTTCAAATAATATGCCGATGATCGCAATAATCGCGCCGGCAAATGCAAGCGGACCTAAAGCTGTGTTCGCGCCATCGCTGTACGCGATGCCGAGCTGTGCGGGCAGGCAGGTGATGAACAGCAATGGGGCTTGGGTCAGAAAAACTGACCGCAGCGACGTTTTGCTCCAGCTCCAGCCCTTTTTCTCCATCACGCTGCGCATGATTTTTTCATAACGCGGATCTTCGCCATGCGCGCGCCAGCGTGTCCACAAATGCAACGAAAGCCGAAGCCCCCACAATGTTGTTAGGCCAAGCAGCAAATGCGACCGCGCGCCCGGTGCATCGGATTGCGTCCAACTTGCCCATGCAAGCAGCACCATTCCGAACGCCCAAAACGCGTCAATAAATGAAACATCGCGGATCTTGACCGAATACGCCCAGAGCAGGAGTATGACTGCAAGCAGGGCAGTCGCGTTGATTGCAAGTGTTTGACCGATAGCTGTCATGTTTCATCCTTTGCAAAAATACCGGTCATCCCTTTCGCAGGGTATTTCGGTACGACAGAAGCATAAATTTCGGCGACCTTTTTCATGTCAGCCTTATAATCACCCGTGGGCCAAATTTCCGGCCCTAAGCCACCGGATTTCGACTGATAATCCATCATGCCAACGACCATCGGCACGCCGGCACCCATGGCGATATGGTAAAAACCCGTTTTCCACGCTTTGACGTTGCCCCTTGTACCTTCAGGGGCAATGGTGAGCATGAATTCGTTTCTACGGCCGAATTCATCAATCATCTGTTGAACATAATTTTTGTTCGATGTGCGATCCACCGGGACGCCGCCCATGTCGAGCATGAAGTTTGTAAATGGCCAACGGAAGAGAGAAGATTTTCCCATGAAATGTGGCATAATTCCAAGGTCATCTGTTAGCCCTAGAAAATACACAAAATCCCAGTTGCTGGTGTGTGGCGCCGCAATCAGCACGAATTTACGCGATTCGGGTACGACGCCATGAGCATGCCATCCGCCGCGTTTGTATATTCCGACCAATACCCGCCTGACTAGCCGGGACAACCAGCTAGGCTGACGTTCCTTCAAAGACATATTTTGTCTTCCTCCCCCGTTGCTTCCATAACTGCGTTACAAACCTTTTCAAACGTCTTGTTTCATAAATACGCAAGCGCTAGGCACGCGGACACAATTACAAAAACAAGCGGGAACAAACATGTCGCATTCAGCGCACGGCGCCATACCGGTCATTTCAGCTACTGGCTTATTCACGCCAACCGATACCATCAGCAATGCGGAGCTTGTTGCCAGCTTTAACGCTTATGCCGATCGGTATAACGCAGCGCATCCCGATGCAGAGCCACTGACGCACAGCTCGGTTGAGTTTGTGGAAAAGGCGAGCGGCATAAAGTCGCGCCACGTCATGGACAAAACCGCGATATTAGATCCGGACATTATGGAACCACGCTACGCAGAGCGTCCGAATGACCAGATTTCGCTTATGGCGGAAATCGGCGTGGCGGCATGCCGGGACGCATTGGCCAAGGCTGGCCGAGACATTGCCGACGTCGATGCAGTTTTGTGCGCCGCGTCCAATATGCAGCGTGCCTATCCTGCTATGGCGGTCGAAATTCAGCATGAATTGGGTATGCAGCGCGGTTTCGGTTTCGATATGAATGTCGCGTGCTCGTCGGCCACCTTTGGCATCCAGACGGCTGCCGACTATATCCGCAGCGGCAACGCTCGTTCTGTATTGGTCGTGAATCCGGAAATTACGTCCGGCCATCTCAACTGGCGCGATCGTGACAGCCACTTTATCTTTGGCGACGTGGCAACCGCCATTTTGGTCGAAGCGAAAGACTTGGCGCCAGCACAGCATTGGGAAATTTTGGGGACCCGTTTGAAAACCCAGTTTTCGAACAACATCCGCAATAATTTCGGATTTCTAAATCGCGCGGATGGCAATGGCCCTGTCGATCAAAGCGGACCGCGCAACGACAAATTGTTCGTCCAAGAAGGCCGTAAGGTTTTCAAGGAAGTCGTGCCAATGGTTGGGCAAATGATCCTTGAGCACGCAGAAAGCCTTGGCCTGTCGGGGTCAGATTTGCGTCGCTTGTGGCTGCATCAGGCCAATACCGGAATGAACCGGCTTATCGCGCAAAAGGTGCTCGGGCATGAAGCCGTTGAGGATGAGAGCCCAACTGTTCTTGATACCTATGCCAACACCTCAAGCGCGGGTTCGATAATCGCGTTCCACAAGCATAATCAGGACCTGAAAGCAGGCGACCTTGGCCTTATTTGCTCATTTGGTGCCGGCTATTCGGCGGGATCGGTTTTTGTGCGCAAGGTTGGCTAGGTCCGATAACGCCCGTAGTTAGGCGGCAACGAACTGCCGCTTAATTGCGGACTTTGAATAATGGATATCTGCGGACGATGTCGTCGTACACGGCCGCATGCAGCCGTTGGACAAATTCACAACCATAATATTCCTTCTCATGCCATGCGATGCGCGCTTCGAGCGGGTTATATCCCGGCAATGTCAGGAATATTATCCGGTCAGGGGCAATGAATGACCCCGTCCGCATGCGAAATCCGGCTTGGGATAGGTCGACAACTTCAACCTGTTGTCGACCTCCGCCGTGTTCGCGGACGCTTGCCGTGATGGAGACGCCGTTATGCGTAAATGCGCGATCGTCGTGACCTCCACTGTCAAAAACGTCCCCCGCCATCGGTGGCTCCTGATCCCTTGATCCTCCAATAGACGGTAGCGAAATAATCAAATTTAGTCGAGTATCATCGCCAGCAGGATGTAGATCAGGACGGGTGAGCCAAAGCCAACCACGGTCGCGACGGCAAAAATCAGGCGAATGATCATCGCGTCCATCCCGGACCAGTTGGCCAATCCGGCACATACGCCGAGAATTTTCTTATTGGTTTTGTCCAATGTTAAACGTGCCATTTCTTCACTCCCTTGTTTTGAACTGTGTTAATGTGTTTAGGCAACGATAGCTGCGGCAGGCGCTACGGCTGGTGCAATGCTGATACCGATGGTGATGACCGCGCAAAGTACAGCGGCAAAGGCTGAAACGATTTGGGTGCGTGCATATTGTGTCATGTGACGTTCCTGTAAAATCTACCGGACTATTCCGGCCATGTAGGATAGTTTGCACAGGCCGTGCCAAATTGGATGTATTTCATAAAATCATATAGTTAGGTCCATTCTCGGTAATGGGCGGGCGTAAAACAATTTCATATATTGGGAAAAAATACTAATATTTGGTTTGGCGATTTTCCGACAAGCGGCTTGACCGGAACATGCCACTATAGCAGGCACATTATATGGTCCTGTCCCGCCTATCCTTAAATGATTTTCGCAACCATGCCGCGCTTGAGATCCGTCCCAATGCGCAGTTCATTGCGCTTCATGGCTCAAATGGTGCGGGCAAGACGAACATTCTGGAGGCGGTTTCGCTGTTGGTTCCGGGGCGTGGCCTTCGCCGCGCTGCTATGTCGGATATGGTCCGCGCTGGCGGTGGTGGTGGATTTGCCATCGTCGCCGAAGTGTCGGGGAATGTGATCGGAACGGGAGTGAGCGCGCAGCAGCCCGAGCGCCGCAAAGTCCGCGTGAACGAAAGCAACGCGTCCATTAACAGCCTTGCCGAATGGCTGTCGGTCATTTGGCTGACGCCGGCGATGGACCGCCTGTTTGCCGATGGTTCAGCCGCGCGTCGCCGGTTTTTAGACCGCCTTGTGCTGGCATTGCACCCTCAGCATGCGCGCCACAGCAGCCGATATGAAAAGGCCATGCAGCAACGCAACAAGCTGTTGTCCGGAACGGTGCCCGCCGACCCGCTTTGGCTGGATGCACTTGAACAACAGATGTTGGAGAGCGCCCACGCTATTCAAGCTGCGCGTACCGGCTTGGTTGACGCCCTGCGCGACCAATTGCAAAGTGTGCCTTCGGGGCCGTTCGCGGTTCCGCTGATCAGCCTTGTCGATAAGGCGGGTCCAGCAGAGGGCGATCTGGCCGTGATCTGGCGTCAGGGCCGCAACCGTGATGCCGCCGCCGGGCGCACATTATTTGGTCCACATCGCGCCGACCTTGACGTCATGCATAAGGATTCCGGCCAAATGGCGGAGCAGTGTTCGACGGGCGAACAAAAAGCATTGCTGCTATCGCTCATCCTCGCGCACGCCGCATTGGTGTCCGCGCAGCGTCAGGCACCGCCAATCCTGCTTTTGGATGAAGTGGCAGCGCATCTCGATCCGTCAAGACGCGCTGCATTGTTTGCGTTACTGTCCGAAACCGGCGCGCAGGTCTGGATGACCGGAACCGAGCCCGAATTGTTCAACGGTATAGGGCCTTCTGCCCAACTGCTACCAGTCGGGCAGAACTAGGTTCCTTACTCGGCCTTACTTGCCTTTTTCACGACCTTTTTCTTGGGCGGCTTGGGCTTTGTAGCCTTGGGCGCAGCAGGCGTTACTTCAAAACTTGGTGCGCCGTCCTTCATGTGCACAGCCACTTCGCCGCCATGCACGAGTTTTCCAAACAGAAGCTCTTCAGCCAGCGGCTGTTTGATTTTTTCTTGGATCAGGCGGCCTATGGGCCGTGCGCCATATAGCTTGTCATAGCCACGTTCGGTGAGCCATGCGCGCGCTTCGTCGTCCAGTTTGATGTGCACATTCTGGTCGGCGAGTTGCAGTTCAAGCTGCAGAATGAACTTGTCGACAACGCGCGCGACAACGTCCGTGGGCAGATAACCAAATGGCACGGTTGCATCCAGACGGTTGCGGAATTCTGGCGCAAACATCTTTTTGACGGCCTCGTCTCCAGCATCTTCCTTGCTGATATTATTGCCGAAACCAATGCCTTCTTTGGCCATGTCGCTGGCACCCGCATTGGTTGTCATAATCAAAATGACATTCCGGAAATCAACAGTCTTGCCATGATGGTCGGTTAGACGGCCATTATCCATCACCTGAAGCAAGATATTGAACAGATCAGGATGCGCTTTTTCGATTTCATCGAGCAACAACACGCTGTGCGGGCTTTGGTCGACGGCATCGGTCAGCAAACCGCCTTGATCAAAACCGACATAGCCAGGAGGCGCACCGATCAGGCGGCTGACGCTGTGGCGCTCCATATATTCGGACATGTCGAAACGCTTAAGCGGAATGCCAAGGATGGAGGCGAGCTGACGCGCGACTTCGGTCTTGCCGACGCCGGTTGGGCCGCTGAACAAATAGCTGCCGATGGGCTTTTCGGTGTCACGCAAGCCAGCACGGCTGAGCTTGATGGCGCTGGCAAGCACCTCAATGGCCTTATCCTGTCCGAACACAACGCGCTTCAGGTCGGCTTCAAGCGTGCCGAGCGCGGTCTTGTCATCGCTGGACACCTGCTTTGGCGGGATGCGGGCGATGGTGGCGATAACAGCCTCAATTTCGCGCGCAGTGATGAGCTTCCGACGCTTTGACGGCGCAACCAGCATTTGCATCGCGCCAACCTCGTCAATGACGTCGATGGCCTTATCGGGCTGCTTGCGGTCATTGATGTAGCGCGATGACAGTTCAACCGCGGCCTTAATGGCCTCTGGCGTGTACTTCACCTTATGATGCTCTTCGAATGCGGACCGCAGGCCGGCGAGGATTTTGATGGTATCCTCAATGCTTGGCTCGTTGACGTCGATCTTTTGGAACCGGCGCAGCAACGCACGGTCTTTTTCGAAATGATTGCGGAATTCCTTGTACGTCGTCGAACCGATGCAGCGAATGGTACCGCCGGACAAAGCAGGCTTCAGCAGGTTGGACGCATCCATCGCGCCGCCGCTGGTTGCGCCCGCGCCGATGACAGTGTGAATTTCGTCAATAAACAATATCGCGTCGGGCAGCTTTTCGAGTTCGGACACCACGGCCTTTAACCGTTCTTCGAAATCACCACGGTAGCGGGTACCGGCCAAAAGCGCGCCCATATCGAGTGAATAAATCACCGCGGGCAACAATACTTCTGGAACCTGCTTTTCAACGATACGCCGTGCCAGACCTTCGGCGATGGCCGTTTTGCCGACGCCGGGTTCACCGACATATAATGGGTTATTCTTCGACCTGCGGCACAAAATCTGCACCGTGCGATCGACCTCAGCCGCGCGGCCGATGAGCGGATCGATGCGGCCCTGTTTGGCTTTTTCGTTTAGATTGACCGTGAACTGATCAAGCGCACCCTCTTTCTTGTCCTTCTTCGCCTTTGTATCTTCGGGCTCTTCGCCCTTTTGCTCAGAACCCGTGACTGGGCGCGGCTCGGCAAGCTTGCCGTCTTTGCCAATGCCATGGCTGATATATGAAACGGCGTCGAGGCGGCTCATATCCTGCTGCTGCAGAAAATAGACGGCGTAGCTTTCGCGTTCGGAGAACAGGGCCACGAGAACATTGGCGCCCGTCACGACATCTTTGCCCGAGCTTTGCACGTGCAATATCGCGCGCTGAACCACGCGTTGGAAACCGCTGGTGGGGGAGGGGTCTACCTTGCCTTCGACCCGCAAGCTTTCGAGTTCGGTGTCTAGATAGGTGATGATGATGTCAGACAGCTCGCCCAGGTCGACGCCGCATGCCTGCATGACCTTCGCCGCATCTGCATCATCGATGAGCGCGAGCAGCAAATGTTCAAGCGTCGCATATTCATGCGCACGGTCGCCTGCGTGTTTCAATGCGTTGTGAAGCGTTGCTTCCAGCGACTCCGCAAATGATGGCATGTTATCGTCTCCCTTAAATGAGTCGCTGTCGCTTGAGCACTATATTGGCGCGGCCTTCTTTGCTTTCAAGCAACATGAGGCAGATAACGGTTTTCATCCCCAGTTTCTTAATCCTATGGGCCGGATTTACGCCATCTGCCGTTTATTTTTTGAATAAAGCGTCGGCAACACTGCGATGTTTGCTGGCAAAGGCTATCTTACCCTCACAGCGCACAATTTCCGCCTTTAAAGCCGCGATGCGGGTTTCGAGTTCTGCAACAGAAAGGGAATCAATATCTTGCTTCACAAGATTATTGAGCGGGTCGTCCCGGCGTAACGGTAGATTGTCGTCGATTTCCATGGTTCATATTTTACCCATGAGCGGTTGCTGTCAATATGATGCTTCCCTAAAAGGCATCTCAATTGACATGGGGATGCAATAGACATGGAAAAACTGCCTGAATTGATGACGGCTATCGAGATTTCGACGCCGGGTGGCCCTGAAGTATTGATCGCGGCAGAGCGGCCAGTGCCAAGCCCTGGCGATGGTGAGCTGCTTTTGAAGGTTGCCTTTGCCGGCGTAAACCGACCCGATGTCATTCAACGCAAAGGTCTATATCCGCCGCCGCCAGGCGCGAGCGATCTGCCCGGATTGGAAGTATCGGGCGTGGTCGTTGCGGTGGGCGCGGGCGTGTCCCGCGAATTATTGGGCACGCGCCAATGTGCATTAGTATCGGGCGGCGGATATGCCGAATATTGCATCGCCCGCGCCGACGTTTGCTTGCCCGTTCCAGCGGGCATGGAAATGGCGCAAGCCGCGGCATTGCCTGAAACGCTGTTCACCGTGTGGCACAATGTGTTTGAACGCGGCTACGCGGCGTCCGGCGAAACGATCCTCATCCATGGCGGCACGAGCGGCATTGGAACAATGGCGATCAAATTGGGCAAATTGTTTGATCTCAATGTCATTGTAACCTGTGGCTCCGACGACAAATGCGCCGCAGCAAAGGCAATCGGCGCGGATCATGCCATAAATTACAACAGCACAGATTTTGTCGCTGAAGTAAAAACGATTACCGACGGCGCGGGCGTGCATCTTGTCCTCGACATGGTCGCGGGTGGTTATGTTGCGCGCAATCTTCAGTGTCTGCGCGAAGATGGCCGTCATGTGACCATTGCAGTTCAAGGCGGGATGACCGCTGAACTCAATATGGCCTATATCATGTCCCGCCGGTTGATGCTGACCGGATCCACGCTACGCCCGCGCACAGCAGAGTTTAAGGCTTTGCTGGCGCAAGAAATATCAACAACGGTTTGGCCAATGGTGTGCGACGGCGCGTTGCGGCCCGAAATGGACCGGATATTTCCCTTGGCCGATGCCGCTGGCGCACACGCCTATATGGAGTCCGGCGCGCATGTTGGCAAAATTCTGCTCGAAGTTTAAGCGGCTGGTGGCGGTAAGCCATCCAGCCATGCTTTTACGTCGGCAGCGCTCTTCTCTGGAATTTCTTCCATCGGGATGTGGCCTACGCCCGGGTAAATAACCAGCTTGGATTGGGGCAAGGCGTCCGCGAACCACCGAGCAGCACTTACGGGGATGAGGTTATCCTCTTCTCCCCACATGATCATCGCAGGCACCTTGATCGTCGCCAGCTTCTCTGTGCTGCCGGCGTGCATGTTTCGCAGGTTTGCAAAGCGCTTCATCGTTGCTTCGCGGTTGCCGGGATAGCGGTTAAGTTCCCAATAGCGGTCGACAAGTTTTGCGTCGATTTTCGATTGGACGCTCATGGAGGTTTTGACGCTGGCTTCAAAAATGCTGCGTGGGGCAATAAAGCGCGCTGCCTCTTTGATGACCGGCATCCGCATCAAGCGGAAACCGATTGGGATATTACCAGATTTGGCAGAAGGCTGGCCGCTGGCATCCACCAGCAACATCGCCTCGACCTTTTCGGGGTGCGTGAGTGTGTACATCCATGTGACGCCGCCACCCATTGAGTTGCCGCCGACTATCGCCTTTTTGACATTCAGCCGCGCCAGCAATCTGTCGACGACCCCGACATAAGTCGCGCTGTCATAGGTGCCGGATGGATTTTGCCCGGTAAGGCCATGGCCGGGAAGGTCCATCGAAATGATACGATATTCCTTGCCCAATATCTGGACCCATGGCTCCCACGTATGCAGCGACGCGTTCGATCCGTGAATGAGGACAAGAACGCGGCCGTCCCGCTTGCCTTCATCGCGATAATGAACGCGCAGGCCGGGCTCAAGGTCAACAAAGCGTGATGCGCTGCTGCTATATTTGGTTTCCATCGCTGCCGCATCGGTATCTGGCGCATATCCCCAGATAAAGACGGCGGCGACCGCGATAACGAGCACAACAACGAGCCATTTGATAAGACGTTTCATTTCTTCCCCCAATCAGGTGCTGGATTGCATGCCAGACGGGCCATGCGCAAGCCCCCACGCGCATTGCCGCTTGCCGATGCGGTAAAGTTCGCCTATTGCGCTGTTCAAGATTTTCAGGCCGCTCCGTAAGGGGCGGCCCTTATTATTGGAGCAAAAGACATGGCCACCCCTTTGATGCCACATGCGACTGCCGCTTGGTTGGTCGACAATACTGGTTTGAGCTTCTCGCAAATTGCCGAGTTCTGCGGCATCCACATTCTTGAAGTTCAGGCCATGGCCGATGACATGACTGGCTCGAAATACACCGGTCGCGACCCAGTGCACGCCGGCGAATTGTCGATGGAAGAAATCGAAAAGGGTCAGGCAGATGAAGACTATGTCCTTCAAATGTCCAAGGGCCCAGATCAGGTGCGCCGCACAAAGGGACCGCGCTATACGCCAGTTTCAAAGCGTCAGGATAAGCCAGACGGCATTGCATGGTTGTTGCGTAACCATCCGGAAATTTCCGATGGCGCCATCTGCAAGTTGATCGGAACGACGCGCAACACGATTGCCGCCATTCGCGATCGCAGCCATTGGAACATTGCTGAAATCCAGCCAAAGGATCCCGTGACGCTTGGTCTGACTTCGCAACGTGAGCTTGATGCCATCGTTAATCGCGCCGCCAAAAAGGCAGGCATTGATAACACGGCGGCAAATGACGCGCGTCTTGGCACCGATCGTGACGCGCTGATCCAAGAATTGCGCGCAGAACGTACCGAAGCGGCACGCCGCGCTGAAGCTGCTCTCAACGGTGAAGTAGAACCGACTGAAAAGGCCGAGCTGACAGCTGACACCTTGTTCAAAAAAGCGGGCGAATAAGGACGACGTCGTCATTGCCTTAATCGCTTGATTAAGGCACGGTCGGGCTATGGCTACCAAAGCAACCCCAGATTACGACGCGTCGCTTGCCGACCACGGATTTGAAGCAAAAGAATTTAAGGGGCTAACATACCCCTTGGGCGACCATGCGCCGGCTTATGGTGAAATCTACCCTATCGCGCCGGATATTGGCTGGACGCGTATGCCCGTGCCCGGCAATCTGGCCCATATCAACCTGTGGTTATTGGACGAGGGCGGGGCAGGCTATGCGCTCGTGGACACCGGCCTTTTCATGCCGCCGACCATTGAACAGTGGAAAGCGATGTTCGCGGGCAATTTGGCCGACCGCGAACTCAAGCGGATTTTTGTAACCCATTTCCACCCCGACCATGTTGGGTGCGCGGGATGGCTTTCGAACAAGTTCAAAGTCCCTGTTTGGATGAACCGGACCGAATGGTTGATGGCGCGGATGCTCGTTGCAGATCAGGCGGATCAGCCGCCGGAAGATGTGCTGAACAACCGGCGTTTTGCGGGTTTTGACGAAGAGCGCATCGATGCCGTGCGCAAGCGCGGTTGGGGCGGGTTCGCGCGTGCTGTCTCACGGCTACCCACGGGACATGTGCGCATGGACGACGGGCAAGTTATCCGCGTTGGCCAGCGGGATTGGACCGTGATGACTGGCGGCGGACACACACCTGAACATGCCTGCCTTGTCGATTTCAACAATGGCATGATCATCGCGGGTGACCAGATTTTGCCGCGTATCACCTCAAATGTCTCTGTCATGGATAGTGAACCCAATGCGGACCCGCTGGGTGAGTGGCTGGATTCCATTGCAAAGTTTCGTGACGCGCTGCCTGCGGATATGCTGGTCCTGCCAGCGCATGGCGAGCCGTTCACCGGGGTACATGTCCGGTTGGACAGACTGGCGTCCGGCCACCATGAACGGCTCGACAAGTTGGAAGCTGCCCTGCGGCACATAGAAATGCGCGCGGTCGATACATTTGCGTTGCTGTTCGACCGGGAAATTGATGAAACGGTTTACGGTTTGGCCACGGGCGAGGCGCAGGCGCATTTGCGCTACCTGCACTTTGCCGGTCGGATAAAATGTGAAATCCGCGATGGTGTTGGATGGTATCACGCGGCATAAAGGGCGCATGACCCAAAATATCTGGAACAGTCGTTACCTGCATCCCGTCAAATGGGACCAACATTTTGCGCCGTTGGCCTTGCACGATATGTTTTTCCAGTCCGCCGAACGGATGGGCCGCGCCGCAATCGCCGATTTCATGGGCCGTAAATATAGCTACGCCAATATGGCGGACACCGTCCGTCGCGTAGCGCGTGGTCTTCAGGATAAAGGTATTGGCCAGGGGGACCATGTCGGTCTTTTTCTGCCGAATGTTCCGCATTATATCGCGGCTTATTATGGCGCGCTTGCTGCGGGGGCGACCGTGGTTAACTTCTCGCCCTTATACACCGTTGATGAACTGGCCCATCAGGTGGCGGACAGCGGTACGTCGATCTTGTTCACCGTGTCAGCTGCAGCATTGCTGCCGACAGCTATCAAGGTTCTGGACAACAGCAGCCTGAAGGAACTGATCGTCGGCAGCGTCGCCGAAGCATTACCCAAGGCGAAAAGTTGGGCCTATCGGTTGTTGAAACGCCGTGATGTCGCCGCAATACCTGACGACAGCAGAATTACGCGTTATGCGACGCTGATCGCAAATGATGGCGATTATGCTGTCCAGCCTTGCGCGCCGGAACAAGACATTGCGCAGCTTCAATATACTGGCGGCACGACAGGCACGCCAAAGGGTGCGATGCTCAGCCACCAGAACATAACGGCGAACGCGCGGCAGATTAACATGCTGGATCCGCACAGCGCGGTGAACCAGCCCAATGGCGCTGCAGATGACCGCATTTTGGGTGTGCTGCCGTTCTTCCACGTGTTCGCCAATGCAACGGTGCTTAATCGTACCGTCGCCAATGGCGGGGAAATTGTGATGCTGCCACGTTTCGAGGCGCGTGCCGCGTTGGCGGCCATTAACCGCACGAAGGTGACATCATTGCCCGGCGTGCCGACAATGTATCAGGCGCTGCTCGATTGCCCGGATGTCACGAAAACCGATTTCACCAGCTTGCGCGCGTGTATCTCGGGTGGCGCACCTTTGGCGGCGGAACTGAAGGAACGTTTTGAAAAGGTAACGGGCGCAGTCGTCATTGAAGGTTACGGGCTAACCGAAAGCTCAGGCGTCGTGTCGTGCAATCCGTATGAGGGGACAAACAAGATCGGCAGCATTGGTCAACCCGTACCCGGCACCGATGTGAAATTGGTCGACAAGGAAGACCCGAGTAAGCCAGCGCCGGACGGCGAACCGGGCGAATTGGTGTTTTCAGGTCCGCAGACGATGTGCGGATATTGGAACCGTAAAGATGCCGATGCGGAGGTATTTCTGGGCAAATATTTGCGCACCGGCGACGTTGCGACCATCGATGAAGACGGCTTCATCCACATCGTTGACCGGTTGAAAGACATGATCGCGGTGGGTGGCTTCAAGGTGTTCCCAAGTCAGGTAGAAGACATCCTTTACAAGCATCCTGCGGTCAAAGAGGCATTGGTTATCGGCGTGCCGGATGCGTATCTTGGCGAAGTGCCGCGCGCATTTGTGACGTTGCACGATGGCGCTACGGAGGACGGTGCGGAACTGACGGCGTGGCTGAACCCGCGTCTTGGAAAGCATGAACGGGTTCAAGGCGTCACCATCCTCGACGTCCTGCCCAAAACCATGATCGGAAAGCTCGACCGCAAGGCGTTGCGTTCCGCGGTCGGGTCCTAAGCATTCGGTTGCATGGTGGCCGACACCGGAGAGATACGCAAAATCATCCATGTCGATATGGATGCATTCTTCGCCAGCGTAGAGCAGCGCGATAATCCCGAATTGCGTGGTAAGCCGGTCGCTGTCGGAGGATCGTCCAAACGCGGCGTTGTGGCGGCGGCAAGCTATGAAGCACGGGCATTTGGTGTGCGGTCTGCCATGCCTTCGGTGACGGCATTACGGCAATGTCCCGACCTGATTTTCGTGAAGCCGCGGTTTGAGGCGTACAAGGCTGTGTCGCGTCACATTCGGGAGATATTTGCCCGGCACACCGATGAAATCCAACCTTTGTCGCTCGATGAAGCGTATCTTGACGTCACGCACGACAAACAGGGTATCGGTTCGGCCGTTAAGATTGCCAAAGCCATTCGCGCGGCCATTCGCGAAGAAACCGGACTGACCGCAAGCGCTGGCGTGAGCTACAACAAATTTATCGCCAAGCTGGCGAGTGACCAGAATAAACCTGATGGCATGTGCGTGATATTGCCCGAGCAAGGGCCCGAATTTGTCGCAAGCTTACCTGTGCGGCGGTTCCACGGTGTGGGGCCGCGCACGGCCGAAAAAATGGCAAAGTTGGGCGTGCATACGGGTGCAGACCTTGCGCAAAAGGACGAGATTTGGCTGTTGCAGCATTTTGGCAGTTGGGGCGCTTATCTTTTCCATGCGGCGCGCGGGATCGACAACCGCCCCGTCAACGCAAATGCGGTGCGTAAATCCATCGGCGCGGAAAGCACCTATTTCGAAGATAAACGCAGCGAGAATGAGTTGCGCGAGGCGTTAGACGATATTGTCGAGATCGTGTGGGATCGCATTGACCGTAATCAAGCCCAAGGAAAGACACTGGTCTTAAAGGCGCGCTATTCCGATTTCCGGACCGTCACACGGTCGCGGACGGTCGGGCATATATTATCTGATCGTTCCGCAATTGCTACGCTGGGACATGCGCTGTTGGATCAGATTTTGCCCGCCGAAATGGGCGTTCGCTTGCTTGGACTGACATTGTCGGGACTTGTTGACCAAAATGACATTGCCGCAGAGCCAGCCATGCAAGGACAGTTCACATTTGATCACGTTGAAAAATGAAACAATCGGCGTTATATCAGAAAACTGTTATGCAGTCATAATACAGGAAGCACCATGGCTCGGCCACAAACGGATATAGAAGCGGGCAGAACCGCATTGCTCGAAATGGTCGATGAACTCATTCGTAAGCGCGGGTCGGTTGATATTTCCATGACTGATCTGGCCGCTGCCTCAGGTATGTCGCCGTCGAACCTGTATCGCTTTTTCGACAACAAGGAAGCTTTGCTGGAGGCTGTAGCCGAGCGTTTCTTCGCGGAAAAAATCCGCATCATGGTGGAAGTAACCGAGTCCGACTTGCCGGTTCGTGACAAAATGTATCAATATTTTGCTCGGCGCTATTTGGCTTCAGTTGAGCAGTATGAGGCCGAGCCCGAGCTGTTAAAAAGCTATCTGGAAATTGGTCAGCAACATTTCGAAGTGGTGCGCGGATACGTGGACCTAGGCGACCATTATCTTGCGATCATCGTGGCCGAAGCAATGGATCAAGGCTATTTTCAAGGCCTGTCTATTGATGAGGCGGTGTCGCTCATCAACCAAATGCTGCATTGTTATACAAACCCCGACATGCTCTTTTACATCGGGACAACGAAGCTGAGCGTTGCCAAATTGGCCATGATTGTGGATGCCGTGTTTCAAGGGCTAGGCAAAAAGATGGCGACCCAATCGGAACCCGGCTCGCACATGAAAATCGTGTCTTAACCGCCCACATTGGCCTTCAAACTTATCGTCATCACGGCAATGTAGCGACCAGCACATATTCGCTTTTACAACACGCCTCCTCTGATTTAAGCAGGTGATTAAATCAGGGGAGAGAATGAATATGCGGGTCGAGAACGCCGTGTTTCCAGGCAAGGAGCAAATCACGTCCTTTTTCGGAGGGCCTGAAAATGGCCCCTTTGTGATGGTCAACCTTCTGAAATTCAAAGAGACCGCAGAATATGCCGATGGCAGCGATGCTGACCTTAGTGGCGCAAAGGCGTATGCCCGTTATGGCAAGGGTATTCAGGCATGTCTCGCTGCCGTCGATGGCAGGCAGATTTATGCAGGCCCTGTAACTGGCCTAATGATTGGCGAGGTTGAAGAGCTGTGGGACATGGTTGCTTTGGTCGAATATCCGTCGCTGGCGGCCATGCAGAAAATGATGTCCTCCCCGGAATATCGGGCGATTGAAGTTCATCGCAAAGCTGGCCTCGCCGGCCAACTTAACATCCGCACAAGCCAGATTGGACGCTGACATCATGAAACCTGTTAAAAACCGCATCACCGAATTGCTTGGCGTTGAATATCCTATCATTCAGGCCCCCATGGGCTGGATCGCGCGGGCGCAACTGGCTTCGGCCGTTTCAAACGCCGGTGGGCTTGGGATCATCGAAACGTCATCCGGCCAATTGGAGGAAGTCCGCGCAGAGATTATCAAGATGCGCGAATTGACCGACAAGCCCTTTGGCGTGAACATTGCGCAAGCCTTTGTCCGCGATCCCGGCATCGTAGACTTCGTCGTTGATCAGGGCGTTAAGTTTGTCACGACGTCGGCGGGCGACCCGAACAAATATTGCGGTCCGCTAAAGGCTGCGGGGCTAACCGTATTTCACGTTGTGCCGACTTTGGCCGGCGCGTTGAAGGCGATTGAGGCAGGTGTCGATGGCCTCGTCGTCGAAGGCGGCGAGGGCGGCGGGTTTAAAAATCCCAAAGATGTTGCGCTCATGGTCCTGTTGCCGCTCATCCGGAGCAAAGTTGACGTGCCGATCGTTGCAGCTGGCGGAATGGTGTGCGGACGGACGATGGCGGCGGCTTTTGCGCTTGGCGCAGAAGCGGTGCAAATGGGCACACGGATGGTTAGCGCGGCGGAATCCCCAGTCCATCAAAACTGGAAAGACGCGATCATCAACGCCAAGGAAACCGACACGCTGTTCCTGAACCGTCATGGCCCGGGCCCTGCATTGCGTGCGTTGCGTACCGACCGGACCGAAAAGCTGGATGTAACGCCATCGGAAAATATCATGGGCGAAATGCGCGGCGTGCTCGATTTGTATTTTGGCGGTGACATGGAAGCTGCGATCGCGCTGTCGGGACAAGTTGCCGGACGCATCGATACCGTAAAGCCTTCCAAACAAATCATCGACGAAGTCATGGAAGAATTTCACGACGTTATGAGCAACATGCGCAACGACTATCTTTAGGAGCCGCTTTGGACCCTGTCCTTGAAGAATTTCTGAGCGATCCCGCGGCGGATGTTTCCGCGCTGCACGATGTTGCACGGATTAAGATTATTCTCGAGCAATGCGCGCGCGATGGCCGGGCAATCAGCTATTCTGAGTTGCTGCTGAACCTTGGTTTCCGGTTTACACGGCCAAAGATGCGCGCGGTCTGCAAGACGTTGGATAAGATTGACCAGATAACGCTTGCCGAAGGGCGGCCCGCGCTTGCCGTGCTTGTGGTGCGCGAAGGCGACGGCTTGCCGGGGCAAGGGTGGTGGACCGGGCGTACCGACTATCAGGGCGAATGGACTGGACCACAGGCGCAAGAACATATCCGGCAGTTACAGAACGGCATATTTGCATATTGGCAGAGGCAACCCGTTTGAGCGACGACATCGCCTTATTGGTCACGGCCTTTGCCCGGCGGGTGTTCGGAGGAACCGCCGACGTTGAAAACCTGGTCCGGCTGACTGGCGGCGCCAACATGGAAAGCTGGTCATTTGATTATGCGGGGCCGGGATATGTGCTGCGGCGGTCGCCATCAGCCGATATGATGGCTGGCCGAACCTATGGCCATGACGTGGAGGCTGCTGTGGTTCGCGCGGCCTTTGCGGCGGGCGTGAAGGCGCCAGAAATAATGGGTGAGGTAACCGCTGCTGATAATCTCGGAACTGGCTATGTGATGCGCCGTGTGGAGGCAGAGGTTAACCCTGCAAAAATCTTGCCGAACGCTCCGCCGGGATTGTTGAATGATTTCGCCCGCGAACTCGCTGCAATCCATGCGGTGGGGGCTAATACGCTGCCGCCGTTGCCTGAGAAGAGCGCGGAGAGCTTACTGGCCGAGTTGCGGGGACGGTTCATCAGCTTTGGCGGGGATCGCCCGGTGATGGCGCTCGCGTTTAAATGGCTTGAAGACCATTTGCCTTCGCCGGTTCCCGCCGTCTTGCTTCATGGCGATTTTCGCATGGGCAATATCATGGTCGATGCCCATGGACTCGCCGCTGTTCTCGACTGGGAATTGGCACATCTGGGGGACCGGTATCAGGATCTCGCCTTTGGCTGCATTAACAGCTGGCGGTTTGGATATATTGACCGGCCCGCATTTGGCATTGGCCCGTTGGACGAATTCTTTGCCGCCTATGAAGGCGTGAGCGGTACATCGGTCGAACCTGAACGCTTCCGTTGGTGGCTTATCTATTCGACATTGTGGTGGGGCGTCTGCTGCCTGCAAATGGCCGATATTTGGCGCAGTGGTCTCGATGAAGGCTTAGAGCGTGCCGTGATTGGACGGCGGACTTCGGAAACCGAAATTGATTTGCTGATGCTATTGGAAGAGGATGCGCCTGAAGCTGAACGTGGCCCAATTACGATGCCGTCACCTGCAGCGCCTCGCCGGATCGGGGAACCATCATCAACAGAAATGCTGGAGGCGCTCGCGCGTTGGATTGAGACTGATATCAAACCACAGGCTAAGGGACGTGACCGTTTCATGGCTGCCGTCGCGGTGAACGCACTGGGCATGTTACAGCGCGAAGCGACTGCGCCATTACATGTGCATGATAAGTCGCTTTCCGATGCATTATTGGCGGGCCGACAATCGCTCAATACCCCGGGGTTGCTGGCGCAATTAAAAGCGCAATCGCTCGCCAAACTTGCGGCCGACCAACCCAAATATTCAGGCTTGGCCGCGGCCAGAAAAAAATGGACAATCTAATGCTCTTCGAAATTCCCACAGAGATTACCGACTATTTGGCCGAACTTGATGCGTTCATTGATCGTGAGATTAAACCGATTGAAGCGCGCGACGACAATATACGTTTTTTTGATCACCGCCGGGAAAACGCGCGGACCGATTGGGATAATGACGGACACCCGCGTGCCGATTGGTGGGCATTACTTGCCGAAATGCGGCAGGTGGCGGACAAGGCTGGGCACTACCGCTTTGCTATCCCGCAAGAATTTGGCGGGAAAAATGGCTCCAATCTGGCGATGGCGGTCATCCGGCATCATCTGGCGCATAAGGGGTTAGGGCTACATAACGACCTGCAGAATGAAAGCAGCATTGTCGGCAATCTCGTGCAGGTTTTGATGCTGCGTGATTTTGGCACGCCGCAGCAAAAGGCCGCGTTTATTCCGGCGATGCTCGAGGGCAAAATGGGGTGGAGTTTCGGCCTGACCGAAGAAGATCATGGTTCCGACGCGACGCATATGGATACGCGCGCCGTGCCTGAAATGCGTGACGGCGTTGCAGGCTATCGCATCAATGGCAACAAGATGTGGACGACCGGACTGCCCTATACATCGCATGTGATGACCTTCGCGCGCACCAGCGGTGAAGATGGCAAAGCGCGCGGCATTACCTGCTTTGTTGTGCCAACGGATGCGCCAGGATTTGAAATCGGCGAATATATGTGGACGTTCAATATGCCCACCGACCACCCGAAGGTTAAATATACCGATGTCTGGGTGCCGGAGAGCGCCATCCTTGGCGAATTGGACAATGGCTTGGCTGTTGCGCAGCATTTTGTGCACGAGAACCGTATTCGCCAAGCGGCAAGTTCGCTCGGCGCGGCCCAATATTGCATCGATGAAGCGGTGAAATATGCGCGTGAGCGTAAGCCATTTGGCAAACCGCTTGCGGTAAATCAGGCCATTCAGTTCCCCTTGGTCGAACTGCAAACCGACGCGGAGATGCTGCGCCTTTTGATTTACAAAACCGCCGCCGAAATGGACAGCATGACCAAGCCTGAAGTCGCGGTGCGGTTATCGGACAAAGTCAGCATGTGTAATTACAAGGCGAACCGGTTGGTCTGCAATGCTGCGGATTTCGCGATGCAGGTGCATGGCGGCATTGGTTATTCACGACATAAGCCGTTTGAGCATATCTACCGACACCATCGGCGCTACCGAATTACCGAAGGTGCAGAGGAAATCCAGATGCGCAAAGTGGCGGGACATTTATTCGGATTTATGGGGTGATGGTGATGCAGCAGGCAACGGACTTTTTGGAAGAGAGCAGAGCATTGGCAGGGCTTCTTTCTGCGCTGCCCGATTTGGATTTCGAAACGCAAACGCAGTTCAAAGGATGGACGATCAACAACATCATCCGGCATTTGCATGTCTGGAATATCGCGGTGGATCTGTCGTTGCAGGATGAGGCGGCATTTGGTGCATTTGTCACCGCGATGATGGAGGGAGTCCGGGGCGGAAAACTACCTGCTTTTGAGGCGTCCTATTTGGACGGACTATCCGGACAGGCTTTGCTGCAAGCATGGCTGGACCGGACTGAGGCCGTGGCTGCAGCTTTTGCCGACGCCGATCCGAAACTGCGGCTGAAATGGGTCGGGCCGGATATGAGTGCGCTTAGCTCCATAACCGCGCGTCTCATGGAGACATGGGCGCACGCACAGGCAGTTTATGATGTCCTGGGCGTCGCGCGTCAGGATACGGATCGCATCGGCAATATCGTCCGTTTGGGCGTCAATACATGGGGCTTCACGTGGAAAAACCGGCGCCAAGACCCGCCGGGGCCAATGCCGCAGATCCGTCTGACTGCGCCATCCGGTACGATATGGGAATATGGCGAGGCGTCGGACAGTGGGATGATTACCGGCAGCGCGACCGAATTTTGTCAGGTTGTGACCCAATGTCGCAACATTGCCGATACGTCGCTTGCAGTCACTGGCGAAGTCGCGCATCAGTGGATGTCCGTTGCACAATGTTTTGCCGGTCCACCGCAAGATCCGCCGCCAGCGGGATCGCGTTGCATGGCCAATAGGGGAGTTTGATCGAATGAAGATATTTGCTGTTGTTTCACTAAGTGCTGCTTTGCTGGCAATCTCCCCCCTCGCTGCCCAGACGGTGGAACAAGTCACTGTCGTCCATGCCGGGCAATTGCTCGATAAGCCTGGAACGCCGCCGCGTGGTCCGTCTACGATCATCATTCGTAATGGCAAGGTGGCCGAGATTTTGGCCGGGCATCAGCCCGGACCAGCTGGCGCAAAGTTGATCGATTTGAAGGACAAATTTGTGCTTCCCGGTTTGATCGATAGCCATGTGCATCTCGATAGCGACGCGGGCGGCAATGCCGCGTTGATTGAGGCTGTGACCGATAGTCCTGCCCGCGCTGCATATCGCACCGCCGGAAACGCAAAAAAGACGCTGATGGCGGGTTTTACCACCGTGCGCAATTTGGGCGATGGAAGCGGCGCGACACTGGCGCTCCGCGATGCCGTTGCCGCCGGTGAACTACCCGGGCCGCGGATCATCGATGCCGGGCGCTCTATTTCGACGACCAGCGGACATATGGATGCGACACTTTCGGTTTCGGAAGATCTGCACGACAGTATCGACCAAGACAATTTGTGCGATGGTGTTGAAAGCTGTCGTCAGGCGGTGCGTAAACAAATTCGGCGCGGCGTAGATGTCATCAAAATTGCGACAACAGGCGGCGTTAACAGTCGCATTGGCGCGGGCCTTGGCCGGCAATTATTTGACGATGAAGTTAAGGCATTGGTCGATACCGCACATTTATATGGCAAGAAAGTTGCCGTGCACGCCCATGGTGATGACGGCATTGATGCCGCGCTTGCCGTTGGCGCCGATTCTATCGAACATGGAACGATGCTGACCGATGCGAGCATCAAATTGTTCAAAACGGCGGGCGCATATTATGTCCCGACGCTATCAACCGTGAATGGGTACATTGAACGGCTTGCCGCGAACCCCAATGCCTATCCGCCAGATGTGTTGGCAAAGGTCAAATGGCGCATTGGCGTTACGGGCAAAAGTCTTGAAAAGGCGTATCCGGCTGGCGTGAAAATTGCGTTCGGGACAGATGCCGGTGTCTCAAAACATGGAAAGAACGCTGACGAGTTCGAGCTGATGGTCAAGCATGGCATGCCCGCCAGCGCGGCCATTCAGGCTGCGACGATGAACGCGGCAACTTTGTTAGGCGTGGAGAAGGAAGTGGGCAGCCTTGAACCCGGCAAAGTTGCCGATCTAATTGCTGTTGCCGGCGACCCCACATCCGATGTCACCGTTTTGAAAGCGGTGAAGTTCGTGATGAAGGATGGCCGGGTATTTAAGGACGAATGATAATCCCGATCGCGGGATCTGCTTTGCCCTGAAATGTGTAGGTGAACGCGGGAATAGCACTGGTTATTCCAGTGCGTTCATCGATTTTCACGACACCGTCCACGGCGCCAAGGAAGCTTTTCCAACTTGTGGCAACCGCTTCACCAAAGCCCTTGGGACCAAGTTCCTGAATGGTGGCGACGGCGTGATCGGGGGCGAAGAAAAGAATGGGCTTGGGGCCTGGCATTGCGTCGCCATTGCCGCCCGGGCTGTTTGCGCCACGTGCATCGACATGCGTTGCGCCGACAAGGCAGCTATATTTTAGATGCTCGCCGAGCGCGTCATGAATGCCGCGCAGCAATCCGCTGTTTCCGGCAAAATCAACGGCTACGGAGGCAGCAGCTGGCAAATTGCCAACGTCATCATAAGCGATAACTTCGTCATAGAGCCCCGAATTGGCCACGAAGTCGACATTGCCTTTTGATGTCAGGCCAATCCGCTTGATATGCGGTGACAGGTCCTTCGCAACGCTCGCGAGGCTCATGGATGTTTTTGACGATGCGCTGGTCATGACCAAATTCTGCGCGCCGAACCAATCTTCGCGGCGGAACATGGCTTCAATGAGGAAGCCTGTTTTGAAAAGCGGTCCAAATAGCATGCGCTCCGCCTCTTTGGCGGGATCATGCTCGGGGTCCGCATTGATACGGCTATACTGGTTGTAGATCGGGCTCATGGGCTGCCGATGGCCTGCCGTGTCGGTGAAGCCGCTAGCGCTCACTTTTCCGGGCAAGACGTCCAAATGCGTGCCCATCGGAAGATAGCCGTACACGCGCTCACCAACGGAGATTTCGGGGTGGCGGGACTCTGTGACCACCGCGTGCCCCCACATGGGAACGACGCCCCACGCGCCTTCAGCCGGAAAGAAGTTCCAATATCCGAACATATCGCCAATCACGGCATAGGTGATGTTGTTTGCGGTTACCGAGAAGCTTTCGATTTTCAGCCGGAGCGCGCCATCCGCCAATATGGGCAGGTCGGCATCATGGACCATATTTTCCGAAAGCTTCGCTTTATTAACCCATATTGTTTGCGCCATGACACTCTCCTCAACATATCAATGTGATTCATGCTTTGACAATCACATTTCAGTGTGAAAATAGCGAATCATGTTTCGCTATTCTGCGAATGTTGGAGGTCATATGTCCACCCAGTTAATTGAAAAGCTTCGTAATCTCGTCAACGAAGGTGGCTTGTCGCGTTCGGGGCTTGCGCGTGCGGCGGGTCTTCATGCCAATACCTTGCGTGATCTGGATGACGCGGGCTGGAATCCAACGGCGGAAACACTGCGCAAGCTGGAAAGCTATCTCTTTTCGAACGATGACACGCCTGCGCTCGTTCCGATTGAGGAAATCATCGAAGAAGCCCGCAATGGACGCATGTATATCCTCGTTGACGATGAAGACCGGGAAAATGAAGGCGACCTTATCATTCCAGCGCAAATGGCAACGCCGGACGCGATCAACTTCATGGCGACCCATGGCCGTGGCCTGATCTGTCTTTCGATGACAAAGGCGCGCTGCGAGCAGCTTGGCCTGACGCCAATGGCGCGCGAAAACCGCGAAAGCATGCAGACTGCCTTTACGGTGTCCATAGAAGCGCGTGAGGGCGTCACGACCGGCATTAGCGCCGCTGACCGCGCGCGTACGATTTCGGTGGCTGTGGACGCCTCCATGGGGCCGGATGACATTGTTTCCCCCGGCCATGTCTTCCCGCTGACCGCGCGCGATGGCGGCGTTCTCGTGCGGGCAGGGCATACTGAGGCAGCCGTCGATATCAGCCGTCTTGCCGGTCTCAACCCGTCGGGTGTGATCTGTGAGATCATGAAGGACGATGGCACCATGGCGCGGATGGATGACCTTGTCGCTTTTGCGCGCATGCACAATTTGAAAATGGGCACGATCCGCGACCTGATCGCCTATCGCCGCAAGCATGACCATCTGGTCGAAAAGCGCGCGGAGATGAAGTTTCAAAGCAAATGGGGCGGTGAATGGACCGCGATGACCTTTTACAACAAAGCTACTGGCGACGAGACAATGGCGCTCGTGAAAGGCCGCATCGATCCCGAAAAGCCGACGCTTGTTCGTATGCACACCATGTCGATGTTTGTGGATGTGTTCGGCGAAGAAAATGAGCGTTCCGGGCTTCTTTCGCGCTCGATGGAGGCCATTGCGGCTGAAGGCGCTGGCGTTATCGTCGTGATCAACAAGCCGATGAAGGGTATGGTTTCGCGTTTCATGCAGCTTCGCGCCGAAGGCAAGCAGGCTGGCGCGCCCGAAATCGAAGAGTTGCGGGATTATGGCGGTGGTGCACAAATCCTGACCGAGCTGGGTGTGCACGACATGATATTGCTGACCAACACCCATCACACACTGGTTGGCCTTGAAGGCTATGGACTTTCGATTGTAGGCGAGCGCGCGATCCCCGGCACCGGAGGCGAGTAATCGCGTGTCGGTCAGCGCCGGCCTTGCTCTGGCAGGGGTGTCCGCCTTTACAGCGGCCACGTCGCACGCTTATTTAAAAGCAGGCGAAGACAAGCTGGCGGTGCGTGTCTGGTCCGCCTTGCTCTGTGCAGCTTTGGCCTTGCCAGTGGCGCTATGGGCTGGAAATTTGTCGCCTAATCTATGGTTGCTACTCGCCGGCTTTGCGCTGCTGAGTTTCATCAACCAACTTACGATGGTTGTGTCTTACGAACTCAGTGATTTTTCCCATGCTTACCCGGTGGCGCGCGGGGTGGTGCCGCTCGCTATGGCGATGTTGGGGGTTTTCTATCTCGGCGATACGCTGACCACTCCTGCAATCTTTGGTATTTTCTCGATAACATTTGGAATATTGGCGCTCGCACTTGGCCGGGGGATGAGCCGTCACGGCTGGGGCGCGGCAGCGTTCACGGGGCTCACGACGATCATTTATAGTTTAGTCGCGGCGCAGGGCATGCGCCAAGCGGACGACATCGTTGCTTTTCTCGCTTGGCTATTTGTTACGGACGGCATTTTGCTGCCGATCTATCTGGCGTGGCGGTTTCGGCGGGGCGCTATGCCCCGTTTGCGGTTGGCATGGCCAATCGGGTGGCAATCCGGTTTGCTGACGTTGATTTCTTTTGCGACTTGGTCGTTCGCTGTCCGGCTCGCTCCGGTCGGCTTGGTGGCTGCCATTCGCGAATCCAGCGTGTTAATTGCGCTTGTCTTGGCGTCGCTGATGCTAAAAGAGCGTTTAGATCAATGGCGCATCGCCGCGGGATTACTGATCGTATCTGGTGCCGCCGCAATCATTTTGGGAGCAGGATAATAATGGCAAAGTTTTTAATAGTTGAAGCGCGGTTCTACGACCATTTGAATGATATGTTGGTTGCCGGTGCGAAAGCCGCACTGAAAGCTAAGGGGCATGAGGTCGAGGTCATCACCGTTCCCGGCGCGCTGGAAATTCCGGGCACGATTGCGATGGCTGCCGAAGCGCAGCAATATGATGGTTTCGTTGCCATTGGCGTCGTTATTCGCGGGGAAACCTATCATTTTGAAATCGTCGCTGGCGAAAGCGCGCGTGGTATCATGGCGTTGACGATGGACGGAATTGCCATCGGTAACGGCATTTTGACGGTCGAGAATGAAGAACAAGCGATTGTCCGCGCCGACCCCAAGCAGAAAGATAAGGGCGGCGAGGCAGCTATTGCGGCGATGGCCTTGCTAAATCTGCAAAATCGTTTCAACTGAAACGATGAGCGCACCGACTTTATCGACCCAAATCAACACCGAATCTGACGACTACAAAAAACGTGTCGCGCACAACCGTGCGCTGCGCGATGAACTGTGGGCAAAGGTTGCCGAGGCCGCATTGGGCGGCAATGAAAAGTCACGCGAACGGCATACGTCGCGCGGCAAGTTGCTTCCGCGCGAGCGTGTCGAACGTTTGCTTGATCCAGGCTCACCATTTTTGGAAATCGGCCAGCTTGCGGCCAATGACCTTTATGATGGCGAAATTCCCGGCGCCGGTTTGATTTGCGGGATCGGTCGAGTCTCCGGGCGCCAGTGCATGATTGTGTGCAATGACGCGACGGTGAAGGGTGGCACCTACTACCCGATGACCGTCAAAAAGCATTTGCGCGCGCAGGAAATTGCCGAGGCTAATCACTTGCCGTGCATCTATCTGGTCGACAGCGGCGGTGCGAACCTGCCGCATCAGGACGAGGTTTTCCCCGACCGAGAGCATTTCGGGCGTATCTTCTTCAATCAAGCAAATATGAGCGCCAAGGGCATTCCGCAAATCGCCTGCGTCATGGGCAGTTGTACTGCGGGTGGTGCCTATGTTCCGGCGATGTCCGACGAAAGCGTCATTGTTCGCAACCAGGGCACGATCTTCTTGGCGGGTCCGCCTTTGGTGAAGGCAGCGACGGGCGAAGAAATCAGTGCCGAGGATCTAGGCGGCGGCGATTTGCATGGCCGTAAATCGGGCGTGGTCGATCATGTCGCGGAGAATGACGAACATGCGCTGACCATCGTGCGCGATATTATCAGCCACTTAGGGCCGACCCACAAACCCGACATTGATTTAAAGGAGCCACGTCTCCCCAAATACGACACCGACGAACTGTATGGCGTCATCCCCGATGACGTCCGCGCGCCTTATGATGTGCATGAAGTCATCGCGCGCCTGGTCGATGGCAGCGAATTTCATGAGTTTAAGGCGCTGTATGGCACGACGTTGGTTTGCGGCTTTGCGCATATCTGGGGCATGCCCGTCGCGATCCTTGCCAATAACGGCGTATTGTTTTCGGAAAGCGCGGTCAAAGGCGCGCATTTCATCGAGCTTGCCTGTCAGCGACGGATCCCGTTGCTGTTCCTGCAGAACATCAGCGGCTTCATGGTCGGCGGCAAATATGAGGCGGAGGGCATCGCCAAGCATGGCGCGAAGCTTGTCACCGCCGTCGCCACCGCGAGCGTGCCCAAGATCACCGTCTTGATCGGCGGTAGCTTTGGCGCTGGCAATTACGGCATGTGCGGACGGGCTTATAGCCCACGTTTCCTGTTCACTTGGCCCAATGCGCGAATCTCGGTCATGGGCGGCGAGCAGGCCGCGAGCGTGCTGGCCACCGTCCACCGCGACGCCGAGAAATGGACGCCAGAAGAAGCCGAAGCGTTCAAAGCGCCCATCCGGCAGAAATATGAAGATGAGGGCAACCCCTATTACGCGACATCGCGCCTGTGGGATGACGGGATTATCGACCCGGCGCAGACAAGGGATGTGCTGGGGCTGGCCTTCGCCGCTGCGTTAAACGCACCCGTCGAGGAGGCGCCCCGCTTTGGGGTGTTCCGGATGTGAGGGGCGGAACGTGAGCGAACAGTCAACTACCATTATCGAGTTGGGAGCCAGCTTTTTACTATGGCTGGGTGGCGGTAGTGTCGTCACAATTGGTGCAAGCGTATTCTTGTCAAAATTTTTCGCTGATCGGACCCTGCAAAAGCACAAGGGAAAGCTTTCAGAGGAATTGGAGCGGCTTAAAGGTGTTCTGGTAAAGGATGTTGAGACACACAAACTGTCTTTGCGTCGAGCCGAGATGCTTTTCGAGCGCGAGGTGAATGCTGCGAAGGAATTTGTTAGATTGCGGGAGCACCACCTTCCTGATTTCCAACCCGGCAAAACTTGGGATGAGGCGGCGAGCCGAGAGGCTGTGAATTTTGCTTATGCTGAGCACTGGATATTAAATTTTTACCTTTTGCATGGCGTTGTTTTGTCAGAAAATCTGAAGGGTCAGCTGGAAACAGTTAGATGGAAAGTCGTGACTGCCAAGGAAAAATTCCAAATGGAATATAATGACCACCAGGAGCCGTCGAAAGACGCATTGGCTGAGGCATGTAGTATTTATATGGAACTAAAATTGATTGAAGTTGCCATGTTACAGGCTCTGCGGTCTTAAATGATCAAATCCCTCCTCATTGCCAATCGCGGCGAAATTGCTTGTCGGATCATCCGCACGGCGCGGGATATGGGTATCCGCACCGTTGCGGTTTATTCGGATGCCGATGCCAAGGCGATGCATGTGCAGGAAGCCGACGTGGCGGTGCATATCGGGGCGTCTGCAGCGCGTGAGAGCTATTTGGTGGGTGAGAAGATCATCGCCGCGGCCAAGGCCAGCGGAGCGGACGCAATCCATCCGGGCTATGGCTTTCTTTCCGAAAACGCGGAATTTGCACAGGCCGTGATCGACGCTGGCCTCATCTGGGTCGGGCCAGCACCGGCCAGCATTACCGCGATGGGGCTGAAGGATGCGGCCAAGAAATTGATGGCGGAGGCGGGCGTTCCCGTCACCCCCGGCTATATGGGTGCAAATCAAGACCCGGCTTTCCTTGGGCAGCAAGCTGCCGAAATCGGCTATCCCGTGCTCATAAAGGCGGTTGCGGGCGGCGGCGGCAAGGGGATGCGCAAGGTGGATGATGCGGCGGACTTTACCGACGCGCTCGCCTCTTGCCAGCGTGAGGCTACCGCCTCGTTCGGCAATGCCCATGTCCTGATCGAAAAATATATCCAGCGCCCGCGCCATATTGAGGTGCAGGTGTTTGGTGACACGCATGGCAATATCGTCCATCTGTTTGAACGCGATTGCTCGCTGCAACGTCGCCACCAAAAGGTGATCGAGGAAGCCCCCGCGCCGGGCATGGACGAAGCAACACGTGAACAGCTCTGCGCGGCGGCGGTGAAGGCGGCTCAGGCGGTCGATTATGTCGGTGCAGGTACAATCGAGTTCATCGCCGACGCCTCCGAAGGCCTGCGCGCCGACCGCATCTGGTTCATGGAAATGAATACACGGTTGCAGGTCGAACACCCCGTGACCGAGGAAATCACCGGCGTTGATCTGGTCGAATGGCAGCTGCGCGTGGCGAGCGGTGAGCCGCTTCCGCTTCGGCAAGATGAGTTGCGCATTGATGGTCATGCAATCGAAGCGCGGCTTTATGCCGAAGATCCGGCGAAGGGCTTCTTGCCAAGCGTTGGCAGGTTAGAGTTTTTCGAACTCGACGGCAGTGTCCGGATCGACACAGGCGTGTGTCAGGGATCCGAAGTATCGCCATTTTACGATCCGATGATTGCCAAAATGATCGCCCATGATTTGGACCGCGAAGGCGCGATACAGTCGCTGGCATGGGCTTTGAATGACAGCAAAATTTGGCCGGTCAAAAACAATGCTGCGTTTCTTATCAACGCGCTTGAGCATCCTGATTTTGCGTCCGGTAATGTCGATACCGGCCTGCTGCAGCGCGCGGGCGACGATTTGATACCTGACGAGAACGCGGATATTGATGATCTGGCGCGGAGCGCAGAGCAGTATACCAATCAAGCCATTGCGGGTTTCAGGCTCAACGGTGATCGTAATCACAAGGCTGTTCTGTCGGTTGACGGGATTGCAACCGAAGTCGACATTCCCATTGTTGAATATGTCGACCCGCGGCGGTTCGTTTTTAGCCAGAACGCTCCTAGCGGGTTTTTTCAGACTGGAAATGGCCAGACGTGGTGGGTCGAACCTTATCGTTATGCAGGCGGCGCGCATGCCTCTGCGCATGACGGAGACATATTCTCGCCCATGCCGGGCCGGATCATCGCGGTGGACGTTGCGGCGGGGCAGGCCGTCACCAAGGGCCAGAAACTCCTCACACTCGAAGCGATGAAGATGGAGCACAGCCTCACCGCCCCGTTTGACGGCGTTGTGGCCGAGCTAAACGCAGAAGCCGGCGCGCAGGTGCAGGTCGAGGCCTTGTTGGCGCGGATTGAGGCGGTGGACGACAAATAATTGATAGCCGCGCGTCACCCTGAACTTGTTTCAGGGTCTTACTGTCGGGCGGCAAAAAGTAAGGTGCTGAAACAAGTTCAGCATGACGTTTCGGGAGTGAGCAGTGGCAGGCAAATATTTTAACCAATGGCAAATCGGCGACACTATCGTCCATGAAATCCGGCGCACCGTGACCGAGACCGATAATCTGCTGTTCTCGGTCATGACCCATAACCCGCAGCCGCTGCACATCGACGCAGAGGCGGCCAAGGCCAGCGAGTTCGGACAAATCCTCGTCAACGGCACCTTCACCTTTGCCCTTATGGTGGGGCTGTCTGTGGGTGACACGACCCTCGGCACGCTGGTCGCGAACCTTGGCTATGACAAGCTGGTCATGCCTAAACCGGTGTTTATCGGTGATACGCTCCGCGCCGAAACCGAGGTCATTGCGCTAAAGGAAAGTAAGTCGCGCCCCGATGCCGGCGTTGTGACGTTCCTGCACCGTTGCCTCAACCAGCGCGATGAGGTGGTATGCAGTTGCGAGCGCGCGGCGTTGCTAAAGAAAGCGCCGACTGATATCTAGACCGTAGTGCTGAGCCTGTCGAAGCACGCCCCGCCAATAAGCGCCCTTCGACAGGCTCAGGGCTTCGGTGAAGTTGAAAGGCGTTGCCTCCATGAAACTGCGTTCACTCATCTTCGTCCCCGGCGACCGGCCTGATCGTTTCGCCAAGGCATCCGCCAGTGGTGCCGATGCGATTATTATCGACTTGGAAGACTCGGTTGCAGTGGACCGCAAGGTTACAGCGCGCGAAGCGACTGCGGAGTTTTTGTCAGGGGACCGGCCCGTGCCGGTGTTTGTTCGCGTTAATCCGCAGGATAGCCATTTGACCCATGACGATCTGGCGTCGGTTTTACCCTATATGCCGGATGGCATTGTCCTGCCGAAGGCGGAAGGCGCACGTTCGGTCCATTGGCTCCGCGCAGAAGCCGCAGCGGTGGCGGACAGTCAGGATGGTGAAGCCCCGCCGATCTTGCCGATCGCGACCGAAACCCCAGGTGCGGTATTTGATCTGGGGACTTTGCGCGAAGTTTCGCATTATCTGGCGGGTGTGAGCTGGGGGGCAGAGGATTTGCCCGCGGCGGTTGGCGCAGCAACGGCGCGCGAAGACGATGGCCGTTACACCGCGCCCTATGAGATGGTGCGGTCGCTGACCTTGTTTGCGGCCCATGCCGCTGGCGTTGCGGCAATCGATACGGTCTTTCCGAATATCAGCGATGAGGCCGCGCTATCGGCCTATGTCGCGCGCGCGGCGCGCGATGGTTTTACCGGAATGCTCGCTATTCATCCATCGCAAGTAAAGTCGATTAACGCCGGCTTCACACCATCGCCAGCGCAGATTGCGCATGCCCAATCCATCGTTGATGCCTTCGCCACCAACCCTGGAGCGGGTGTTTTGCAAATCGGCGGAAAAATGATCGACGCGCCGCATTTGAAGGCGGCGCTGTCGATCTTAGCCAGACTGTAACGGCCGGTTTAAGCCGCCAGTTTCCTCAGCACATAATGCAGGATGCCGCCGTTCATGAAATATTCGACCTCGTTCGCGGTGTCGATGCGGCACAGCGTGTCGAAATTGAACGTGCTGCCGTCCTTGCGGGTAACCATCACGGTGACCGTCTGGCGCGGCTGAAGCTTTCCGACGCTGGTGATCGTGAAGCTGTCATCTGCGTTCAGGCCCAATGTGGTGCGGCTTTCGCCTTCCATGAATTGCAATGGCAAAACGCCCATGCCGACCAAGTTCGAACGGTGGATGCGTTCGAAGCTTTCGACGATGACTGCGCGGACGCCGAGGAGGTTGGTGCCTTTTGCGGCCCAATCGCGTGACGAACCGGTGCCATATTCCTTGCCGGCGATGACCACCAATGGCGTGCCGTCGGCTTTGTGTTTCATGGCGGCGTCGTAGATGGGCATCGTTTCGCCATTGTAGCTGCTCATGCCGCCTTCGATGCCGGGGACCATTTCGTTCTTGATGCGGATGTTGGCGAAGGTGCCGCGCATCATGACTTCGTGGTGGCCGCGGCGGGCGCCGTAGCTGTTGAAGTCAGCCTTGCTAACCTGATGTTCCATAAGGAATTTTCCGGCCGGGCTGTCCGCTTTGATCGATCCGGCGGGGGAGATATGGTCGGTGGTGATGGAATCGCCCAAGATCGCCAGCGGCTTTGCCTCGATGATATCCATCACGGGCGCCGGCGTCATGCTCATCCCTTCAAAATAGGGCGGATTTGCGACATAGGTCGAACCCGCGCGCCATGTGTAGGTGTCCGAACCTTCGACCTGAATCTTCTGCCAATGCGCATCGCCTTCATAGACGGTCGCATAACGCGCGGTGAACATCGAACGGTCGATGTTTGCGGTCATGACATCATGCACTTCCTGATTGGTGGGCCAGATATCGCGCAGATACACGTCCGAACCGTCGGTCGCCTGGCCGATTGGCGTGGTGGTGAAGTCTTCGGTCACGGTGCCCTTAAGCGCATAAGCGACAACCAAGGGCGGCGATGCGAGGAAGTTCGCGCGTACATCGGGCGACACGCGGCCTTCAAAGTTGCGGTTGCCCGAAATGACCGAGGCGGCAACAATGTCATGGCCGTTGATCGCGGCGGAGATAGGCTCTGCCAATGGGCCGGAGTTACCGATGCAGGTCGTGCAGCCATAGCCGACAAGGTTAAAGCCAACCGCGTCCAGATCCGCAGTCAAACCCGCACGGTCAAGATAATCGGTCACCACCTGTGATCCGGGGGCAAGCGATGTCTTCACCCATGGCTTGGGCTTCAGACCAAAGGCATTCGCCTTGCGCGCAACCAAACCGGCGGCAACCAGAACGCTTGGGTTCGATGTGTTGGTGCATGACGTAATCGCCGCAATCACCACGTCACCGTCGCCAATATCGTGCGACTTGCCTTCAACCGCGACGCGCTTTGCGCTGTCATGCTTGTAGACGTTGATGAGATCATCGTTGAACACATTGTCGACTTGCGTCAGGACAACCTTGTCCTGCGGACGCTTTGGTCCGGCAAGCGATGGCACAACGCTGCCCATGTCGAGTTCAAGCGTGTCGGTGAAAATCGGGTCCGCCATATCGGCATAGGCCCAAAGACCCTGTTCCTTGGCATAAGCCTCAACCAATGCAATCTGGTCTTCCGCACGGCCGGTCAGACGCAGATAATCGAGCGTCTTGTCATCAATGCCAAAGAAGCCACAGGTCGCGCCATATTCGGGCGCCATGTTGGCCAGCGTCGCACGGTCGGCCAGCGACAAGGACGCAAGGCCGGGGCCATAATATTCGACAAAGCGGCCGACCACGCCCTTGGCGCGCAGCATTTGGGTTGCGGTGAGCACAAGGTCGGTCGCGGTCACGCCCTCGGCCAATGCGCCGGTCAGCTTGAAGCCAACAACTTCAGGGATCAACATCGATACCGGCTGGCCAAGCATCGCGGCCTCCGCCTCAATCCCGCCAACGCCCCAACCCAGCACGCCAAGGCCGTTGATCATCGTCGTGTGGCTGTCGGTGCCAACGCAGGTGTCGGGATAAGCGATGGTCGTGCCATCTTCGGCTGCGCTGGTCCAAACGGCCTGCGCGATATGTTCAAGGTTCACCTGATGACAAATACCGGTTCCAGGAGGGACGGCTTTAAAGTTATTCAGCGACTTTGAACCCCATTTCAGGAAGTCATAACGCTCTGCATTACGCTGATATTCGATTTCGACATTCTGCTCGGCTGCCTTTGGGTGGCCGAATTCGTCAACCATGACGCTGTGGTCGATGACCAAATGCACGGGGACGAGCGGGTTGATCTTTGATGGGTCGGCCTTCAACGCGGTCATCGCGTCGCGCATTGCGGCCAAATCAACCACGCAAGGCACGCCGGTGAAATCTTGCAGCAAAACGCGGGCAGGGCGATATTGAATTTCGCGGGTCGACTTGGCGTCCTTCTGCCAATCGATCAATGCTTGCACGTCCTGCACCGAAACGGTGAAGCCGCCATCTTCAAAACGCAGCAGGTTTTCGAGCAATACCTTCATCGAAAACGGCAGGCGGGACACATCACCCAATTTTTCCGATACTTTTTTGATCGAAAAATAATCCACCGTCTTGCCGCCAGCGGTCAAGGTGGAACGGGTTTGCAGGCTGTCTAATCCGATTGCGGTCATGTTGGTACTACCCCTTCAAAATTGAGGCTTTTGGCCGGATGGGGAAGACGGCACGGTAGGCGCTTGCTGCAACCCATGAAACGCGCGTCAAACCAGCGTAAAAGCGGGAGATTCGTTTGCTGGCCGCGCCTTAGCGCGGATGGGGTGGGGGTGCAAGGTGGCGAGGGGGGTATTTTGGCGCACGAAGGCATGAAGGGGCGAAGAATATTAGGATGCTCTAGGGTCTAACTTTTTACAGGGATCAAGGACGGAAAAGGTGCCGCTCGAGCGGATGCCGATTCACACTATATCCCACACCTGCATTGCGTAGCAATTCGGCGCCACAAATGAAGTGCGGCGGCTGTTCCATGTAAATTACCGAAAACTCAAGTAAACTGTTATCAACAATGTCAAAATTTGTTTACATTCTGTTTTTATGTTCATAAATGATTTGGGAGTGGTTTCTATTTTCAAATATGAGGCTATTGTGAAATTAACATCAGTTAGAATTGAGAAATTCAAGAAGATTGATATAATAGACCTCCCTATTAGTGATCTAAATATTTTAGTCGGGTCAAATGGAAGTGGTAAATCTTCAATTTTGCAAGCGTTGCATCTTGCATCGTGTTTGATGCGGCAGGCAGATCGTATTCGATCAGACTCAACCGTTATGGTTCGTGTAAGTGATTTGGACTATTTACCGTCCGACGAATACTGGCGTCTGGGTCATGGGGCCGATTGGGGCAACATGGCTACAAGTCCGTCCTCAAAAATCCTTTTTAACTTTAGCGATGCCGATCACTCAACAGCCAACGTTGAATGCGAAATGCGGTCCGCGAGGAATGCTGGAATATCTGTTCGCGGCGAACTGCCTGACCCTGTGCGAACTCAATTTCGTGGTACCGAGACATTTTTTAGTGGTTTTATCCCCGGGATATCTGGAATTCCGAATATTGAACAAAAGAAATCAAAAAGAGTGGTCTTAAAAGCTTGTTCGTTTGGGGACTCAAATGTTTATCTTCGTAATGCATTGAATCTATTGACAAATATACAGATTCGACAAATTGAAGAATGGCTTTTGCCATTGTTGGGTACTGTAAAATTAAAAATTAGTTTTGACGAAGTGAAAGACTTTGTGATTTATGCAGAGGCAGAAGTTAACGGAATATCCACGCCGCTAGAATTGTTGGGAACAGGGTATTTGCAGCTTATTCAAATATTCTGCTACATATTGCTTTTTAAACCTAAGATATTATTAATAGATGAGCCTGATATTCATTTGCATCCAAGCGTTCAAGAAAAATTAGCGTTCACATTATTTAATATTGCAATTGAACAAAATATAAAAATCGTCATGACATCGCATTCTCCATTTATCGTCAGAGGAGCGCCTGCCGGTACAAATGTTGTTTGGTTAGCCGATGGCGCAGTGACAACAAACAGCAGATCTGTAGTTGAGCTTGCCCTCGGATGGGGGGCGTTCGGAAAAAAAATAATTGTAGTAAGTGAGGACGCTCAAACAACTATGCTTAAAGCACTTATTGGTCAATGGCCTGATATTGAACAATTAGTCGCGGTTTTACCTGGCAGGGGATACAAGCGTCTTTTGACAAAAAACGAGGCCATCGAACTTCGAGAATCCTTAGGTAACAAATACAAAATTCTAGTTCATAGGGATCGCGATTCACTAACAGACGCTGAGGTGGCGGATTTAAAGAATTCGTATAACGATGATGGAATTCGCCTCTGGGTGACAGATCAGTCCGATATCGAAGCCGAATTTTGTGATGTCGCGTTTCTTGCGTCGCTAACGGGAGAAGATCCGTTAACCTGTCAGCAGTGGCTTGACGAAATTCAGTTGCAAAACATGACTCCTATCCGCGACCAATTCGCCAAGCAGCGCTCCGCTCATAACATTGAGCTGTATAAGGCAGGGGGTAGCCCGACAAACGACGAAGTTTGGACTGAGCTTCAATCAACGCCGCTAAAGGGCGCAAAAGGTAAATTTGTATTCAATCAACTAAAAGGCAGGGTTCCCGCTAACAAGTTCTCTGAAACGAGCGTTTCATTACACCACCCATCCTCGGAGCGGGCTGTTAGTCTGAAAAATCACTTAACAGATCTGCTTTCATAAGATCTCGCGTCACAATTTTGTTCAGACGGCCTAAAACTCTGTTTACCCCAAAACCCGCACCCGTTTGTCCCGCGCGGTTTGGCCGTGGGTGATTTCCAATTGGCTGACCGATATCCCCAACAGCTTGGCCAAGATGGCCAGCACGGCTTTGTTCGCCTTGCCATCCTCCGGCGCGGTTGCGGTGTTAGCGGCCGTTCCGATCCAGTGTTCTTCTCACCAAATATAGGTGAAGCCACTGAATGCCCAGAAACAGAAAACCCATAAAGAACATAGCCGGTATGACGAGTTGCTCATCACCAGCTCTGGGTTTTGTTGTGAGGCTAAGTGCAACGTATAAGGCAAAGACAATGAATGCTAATGTCGGAATGAAGGCCAATGCCACACGACGAGGCGCATACCAAGTAACCTCCCCGTTGAGCCACCATTGCATAGGTAAGCGTTGCTCACCGGAAAACCGGCTATTGGCGCGAAGCGCAAGCCATATCATCACGGCAGCGAAAGCAGACCCGATTGTAAGTAGCACCATTGTCTAATCTCCCCCAGTATAGTTAGCTTTCTCTGGCTCCGTCCGCAATGTTGCCATGTCCCAACAGTCCGCTTTCGGTCGAGATTGCCGGTAACCTTCATGGACATCACCAACTCCGCTGAGAGATATTGAATGCGTCCGCATTCCTAATCGGCTTGGCGTTCGAGCCAGCTTTGGGCGAAGGCTACGGGATCTGCTTCGTCCGCCGGAATCCGGATATCGGGCGCGATGCCGTCGGGATCGACGGGGTCGCTTGGCAACCGCATCGAGCGTGATGTTGCCCAAAAGACTTGAAATCGCCCGGACGGGGTTTGCATGCCCACGACATTGGCGAAGTCTAGCGTACCAGCAGAATTCTCCTTGCTGAACAGGGTCACTTTCCGGCTTTGGCGCGCTTCGAGCAGGAATTGTTCGCCGGTGCTGGCGGCGTTGTCGATAAGAACCGCGACCCGCTTTGGAAAAGGCAGCACCGTGTTGAGCCGTTCGACGTAAAAGGTCTGGTCGCCGCCAGGCACGAAGGTGCCAAGCGCTTCGGTCATGCGCTCAATCTGTCGGTCGAGCCCTTTTGCGACATCGGGCGCTTTCGTGCGCAGTTCGTCTGCGATGGCTTTACGCAAGGTGACGTTATCCTCGGTCGCGCGCATCTCGACACCGACGGAATAGATCGGACGGGAGTAAAGCAAAGGCGTTAGCGGGGCATAGACAAAGTCGGCCCCTCCGCCATTGTTGCGCAGGTCGATCACGAGGTTCGGGGTCGATGCGATCAGGGCAGCATTGGCCGTCAGAATATTCCGGAGTGGGTCGGCTCGGCTGTCGTCGAAATCGGGAATGCGGAGCCATAATGTGCTGGGCGACAAGGGCTTCATGAACATCGCATCAGACGGCAGCGCGCGTTCTACGAGGTCGGGATCGGCAATCGCGGGCACTTCGCGCACCCAGTTGCCCCAGTCCGCTACGCTTAACACCGCGCCGTTCAGTAAAAGATTGGCCCGCGTCTTGTGTTCCGCGTGGTCGCCTGCGCGGTAGAGCATATCGACCCCGCCATCCGCCTTGCGCGTCAGTTCGGCCTTGATATGGCCGATGCTCCATCCTTTTGCTTTTGTCGTTAATATGACTGCCAAAAATGCGCCTGTTCGGCCCGGCGTACGCAGAATTCCGATGCGATACAGGCCATCGTCGATCTGCCAGATGCCCTCAAGCGGATCGCGGGCCGCACCGCGGGCGTCCAGTTCGGCGCGGACGCTGGCTTCGGTCCAAGCGCGCGAAGGGATATGTGCAGACGTGGGCGGCGTTGTGCCTGCCAGCGCTGACGCAGGCGCAACAACAGGTGCGATGCCAACATGGCCATCGTCAAAAAATGTGAGCCATTCCCGCAAGATCGCCATGAGTTCTTGTGGTGTTGCTTCTCTCGCTGCAACCCGCAGGCGGGCGGTTAGCGTATCGAGCGCTGGCCGCGTCTTATCCGTGACCTTGTTGTCCCAGCCGGCATAGTTACGGCGCAGCTTTTCAACGACAAAGTCGAAATCCAGCAGGTTTGGATTCTCATTCGCAGTCGCGTGGGCTTGCCTCGATGAAGAAGGTGGCTGCGCACTGCTCTGCGCAAGGGCCGGGTTGCCGTTGAAGGCCAGACACGCCAACATCGCTGCAGCAATGGTTCGATATCGTGCCACCGGCATTTCCCTCCAAAACAGCCAAACGATGCCGCAATTCGGAACAACAGACAATAGATTGATCCCGCTGCCGGTTTTCGTCACCGCCCCTCACACCAAAACCCGCACCCTTTTGTCCCGCGCGGTTTGGCCAAGATGGCCAGCACGGCCTTGTTTGCCTTGCCAGCCTTTATGTTACTTTACCTCGGATATATCATGGCTAAAAAGCTATCTATGATCCGCGCAATTTTCTTTGATGTTGGCGAAACGCTGGTCGACGAGTCTCGGCAGTGGCGCCTTTGGGCAGATTGGTTGGGCGTTTCCCATTTGACGTTCTTCGCCGCTTTCGGTGCGGTGCTGGAGCGCGGCGAGCATCATCGGCGTGTTTTTGACTATTTTGTACCGAATATCGATCTGGCGCAGGCATCACGGAACCGTATGGCGGCGGGTGTTGACTACAAAATCGAACTGCAAGATTTCTATCCTGATGCCCTGCCGTGCCTCACGTCGTTGCGCAAACAGGGATATATGGTTGGTATAGCTGGAAATCAGCCAGAATCTGCTGAGGCAGCCCTGCGTCTTTGTGGTGTATCGGCTGATTTCATTGCCTCCTCAACAGGATGGGGGATTGAAAAGCCGTCGCTGCGTTTTTTTGAGAGGATCGTTGAAGAGACGCGTCTTCAGCCCAATGAGATCGCCTATGTTGGAGATCGGCTGGATAATGACATCCTTCCGGCGATTGAGGTCGGTTTATTCACTGTGTTCCTTGAGCGAGGGCCTTGGGGAACGTTGCACGCACGCAAGCCTGAGAGCGCGAATGCCGATCTCAGGATAAAAAGCTTGGCAGAGCTGCCGGGCTTTTTTCAGCAGATGGCTGATGCCGCAAAGGCTTAGTTGAAAATTATGGGCGACCGTTTTTGGTCTAAATTGTCATGCGCCGGAGTTACGCGGTGCCCATGTGAAGGTGTCGCATGCGAGGAGAATGAGGAAAGGGGCCATTCGCAATTCGCCCAAGTCGATCACTTTAGCGACATCAAGCATCACGGGAACCATGAGCAGCACGGACACGGCAGCCGCGACCTTGTGGCGACGTGTCAACGGTTCAGGATCTGCGTAGCTCATGCTGCACGATAACGTGGAACCGGACCGTCTGCAACTGCTAGCGCATTAACGATAGCGGCCCGTCCCTCACCCCAAAACCCGCACCCGTTTATCGCGCGCCGTTTGGCCGTGGGTGATTTCCAACTGGCTGACCGATATCCCCAACAGCTTGGCCAAGATGGCCAGCACGGCCTTGTTCGCCTTGCCATCTTCCGGTGCGGTGCGGAGCCAGATTTTGAGGGCGCCGTTTTCAATCGCGGCCTTTTCGACCTTTGCGCCCGGCACGACGCGCAGCGATAGTTCGTTTCGGTCGGATATCAGCGCGGTGATCGCTTGCGGGGTCAATGTGGGGGCAGCCATGTTGTTGCGATAGCGCAGGAACCGCTTTCCTACAACATTCCAAATAGGTTATTATATTTTATATAATGAACCAATGGAGTTTATATGGCACGCAAATCCGCCGCTTCCGACCTTGTTTTAACAATATTGCCCGATTCGGCGCAGCGCATTCCGTCCGGGCCACGGGTGAACCGCAACCGTTTGATGCCCGGATTGCGCGTGCGGCATGACGGGTGGACCGAGGAGCGGACGCAGCGCTTTTTTGATGCCTTGGGCCATACCGGTTGTGTGCGCGATGCGGCGCGGGTGGCGGGGGTTTCCAATGCGGCGGCGTACCGGATGAAGCGGCGTTTTCCGTTATTTGCGCAAGCGTGGGAGGATGCGTTGGACCGGGCGGGGCAGGGGTTGTTGGCGATTGCGTATAAGCGCGCGGTGGAGGGACGGGAGACCGTGATCATCCGCGGCGGGCAGGAATATGAACGGCGGATTACGCCGTCGGACGCGATCCTTGGCCTGTTGCTCAAGCGCGGCGATATGGCGGGGACGGGCGCGCTGCCGGGGGGCAAATTGCCCGATGATTTGTTGAGCTTTGACGAATGGCAACGGCACAAGCGCTTTGACGATTATGGGCGCAAGATCGAGATTGAGGACCCCGAAAAATCGAAGGATAAGTTCATCGCCAAGCTGACCGAAATCCGCAACCGGTTGAAAGAATATGGGCGGCAGGGCGTGGCATGCCCCACCTGTCATCAGCCGCTGCCCGACGGGTGGCCGAACCAGTCCATGGCGGTGCTGGTTGCGTCGGGATTGGTGGGCCCTGACGAGCTGTTTGATGATTAGGTCCTGACCCTAGTCGCGGAAATTCATCGCCGCCGGGTTGCTGATCCCGGCGACTTGAATGAATTGCGGTTTGCTTTTGGGGGTGTCGTCATTGGCTTGGGCGACGCTGGCCAAGAGATAGGATGAAACGCGGTGGCGCGTGCACAGCCCGCCTGCGCCATCGCTGACCAACGGGGTTTCAAATTCGACCGCGATCATCGCGTCCTGCGAACGGGTGACGGTGCACACGACCAATTGCCCCTCCAATAAATCGAGCACAAGATTGGTGCCTTCGGGAACATTCAGCAAGCCATCGATCAGCGCGCCGGTTTTCGACAGGTTGCGCATCAATGCTTCATAACGGTGGTCGTCATGGATGATGCCAACGCGCCGAAACACCGAGCGGCGTTCGGGGCGGTGGCGCAGCGGGCCGTCGGGGATGATGCGCAATTCGCCGTTCGCCATGCGCGCCAGCAGGGTTTCCTGATCCATCGCCTTTGCGTAAATCCACCCCTGGATAAGCCGCGCGTTCATGCCGCGTACAATCTCAAGCTGGTCAAATGCCTCTACGCCTTCGACCGTGGTTTCCATGCCCAATGCTTCGGACAGGCTGATGATCGCGGCGATGATCTTCGCGCTGTTCTGGTCCTTTTGCGTGCAGCCTTCGACAAAGGTGCGGTCGACCTTGATCTTGTCAAACGGGGCGGAGCGCAAATAGCTTAACGACGAATAGCCCGTGCCGAAGTCATCCAGCGCAAGGCGAACGCCAAGGTCTTTGAGCGCGCGGAAAATATTGTCGATCGTTTCGAAGTCGCCCATGAACACGCTTTCGGTGAGTTCAAGTTCCAGACGATCGGGTTCAAGCCCGGACACCCGCAGCGCATGTGCGACGGTGTCGATAAGTTCCGAGTGCGCGAATTGGGCGGCGGACACATTGACGGCGACGCGCACCGATTTGGGCCATGCCATCGCGTCCATGCACGCCCGGTTCAGCGCCCATGCGCCAATATGGTTGATAAGGTCGGATTCCTCGGCAATCGGCACGAAGACACTGGGACTTATCGGCCCGCGTTCGGGGTGGTCCCAGCGCATCAATGCTTCGAATGCGACCACCATATTGTCGTCGGTGCGGACGACGGGTTGGTAATGCAGCGCCAGCGCATCATTGGCGAGGGCATCGCGCAGGCCTTCTTCAAGCAAGCTACGTTCGGCCGCTTCGTCTTTCAAATGGGCAGCGTAAAAGCGGAATTGCCCGCGTCCGCCATTTTTTGCGGCGTATAGCGCAAGGTCGGCATTGTCGATCAGGTCCAATTTTTCGACGCCGTCATAGGGCGAAATGGCGATGCCGATCGAGATGCCGATGGTCGCGCGCTTGTCGTCTATGATATAGGGTTGCGAGAGGATCTGGATGAGCTTGTTCGACAGTTCGCCCAGCTTACCACGGTCGTCAAGGTCAGGCAGGATGATCTGGAATTCATCGCCACCCAAGCGGCCAATCTCGCCCGCGCTGCCGACCGCGCGTTCAAGGCGGCGGGCCACTTGGCGCAGCAACGTATCACCCGCCGTATGGCCAAGCGTATCGTTGACGATTTTGAACCGGTCGAGGTCAAGCATCATCAGCGCGCAGCTGCGCTTGGCGGCTTTATACGCGGCGAGCGTGCCCTCCAGCTTTTTGTCCATGCGGTGGCGGTTCGCAAGGCCGGTGAGCGAGTCAAATTCGGCGAGGCGCGAGTCCACAAGCTTGCGCTCATGTTCGATGGTGATGTCTTTTGCGCTGCCGCGATAGCCTTGGAACGCGCCGGCTTTGTCGAACTTCGGATGGCCCGATAGCGACCACCATGTTTGCCGGCCACGGCCCTGTGGTCGGCTGAGGGTAAAGCGCACCGTGTGGTCGACGATCCTGTGACGCGCGGTCATCTGGAAATTTAACGGCCGCTCCGAACGCTCACCGGGCGTCGACGCGTCGGTTTCAAACAACTGCGTGATGGGGCGCGCGAGCAATTCCTGCACGGGCCGGTTCAGCTTTTCAGCCGCATTTTCGGAGATATAGATCAAACGGCCTTGGGCATCTGTGGCCCATAGCCAGCCAATACCCGCATGTTCGAAGTCGTCGAGAATTTCGAGGCGCCGGTTGATGTCGGTCGGCGTAATGACCGCCGCACCATAGCCCCCCGAAATGCTCTTTAATAACCGCGATACAGCCATCGTTACCCATCAAGCCAATGTGCAGGGACTGTGCTTCACCCCATGTCGCTGAATCTAAACGGCTTTGGTTACGATATTGCTAATGGCTGCAACGCGAAGGAAAAGCGTAGGTTTTTACAATATATAACAGGGCTTTACATCACTATTGTGCCTGGCTTCTATAGGGTTACGCCCGATTGCTTGAGAAATGCGATCAGCTTGCGGCGCCATTCCGGAATGATCATGACATTGGCCAATTTTTGATCAGCCGTATGTGCTTTTGGACCACACAGCGCACTGAATCTTTGCCAGTGGCGGTTGGCTTCGTCGATCCGGCCTTCGGATGCCGAAATCACGGTTTCCGCCGCATAATAAAATCGCAGTTGTTCGGTCGTCTCGGGTGGTACCGATGGTTTGATCTCCGGAATTTTGTCGATCCGATTTTGGCTTACCGCGGCAAATGTTAATAAAAGCCGCCCCCGGTCTATTAAGGGACTTTGTGCCAACAACGCTTGGTCAAATATGCCTTTGGCGTTGGGATGATTGCAGGACGGGGATAATGCCGCAAGCGCCGCGGTGAACACCGGATTGACCGAATGCTGGTCCAGCGTCCGGTTGGTGTACACAATAGCCGCCGGGCAATCTCTTGCGAGATAGGACGCTGTCGCCATTGCGAAATTCGCCCATGGGTCCCTTGGATTGGCGTTTACGGCCTGCCGCGCAAACAAAACCGAACGCTTGATGGCGGATTTCGGCTGGACTCTGCTGCTTGATCTTTCAATCTCAAACATCGCGCGCATGCCCAATAGCGTCGGCGCGATGGTCTGTTCCTGCACGGGTTTGCCAAAGCAATCGTCCAGTGGTGATTCCATGCGCGGATCGCGACTGCGAATAAATTCGAAATACTTCAACATGCATGGATAGCCCCCGGCGGTGCTGTCGCGGAGCCGAACTGTTTCGTTCAGCGTCACCGCGCCAACTGGGCCCATGATGTCACCCAATAAGGGTGTCAGTTGGCCCGATGCCGCGACGGGATCGACGGGCAGCAGAACGGACTGATTCCACAAAACGGTGTCATTGCCCGATTCTTCCACGCTTACATATAAGGTGGCGTGCGACGTGCTGGTCACCACAAGCCGTGTGTTCACCCGATAGTCTTCTTTTTGTTGATGGGCTTGATCGGAACGACGGCCGATCCGGACGCGCGCCGATTTAAAGCGGGGCAGATCGGCCTCATATGCGTTTCGAATTGCCCCGACCAAGGGCATTAACTCCAGTTCTCCACCCGTCGCGATCGGCATAATTTTGACGACAGGGCTAAAACTGGCGGTTGCCGGCATAGCAGCATATTGATAGCCAAAGAACGCCATCGCGGCGATACCTATGCCGGCCGCGATACCCGTCGATCCCCGCCATTTATGAACCCATTCGAAAAATTTTCCCGCGCTTTTGTCCGGTTCGGTTGACGGGTTTCGCCTGGCGGTGTTGCCGCCAGTCAAGGACTTGTCGGTTGTCGGATTGGTTGGGGCTTGCGCGCTGGCAACCTCCTGCAACCGGTACAGCGTTGGATATGCGATAGAAGGAATGGCAATGCGGACGACATAGGACCCCGCTTGCACATATAAACACAGTCGGTCCGACGGCGCGTTTTTTGCGTAATAGCTCTCAAGCGCCTTGCGTAGCCGGATCATCTGCACACGGGCAGAGCTATCAGAAGACGGATCGAAATCTACCGAGCGCCCAAGCCCGTCTACTGCGATCGTATAGGATTTTAGCTCCTCGCCGCGCCCCGCGATTGTTTCGTTAACAAGATACCTCAATAATGCACTTAATGTCGGAGAACGACGGAAGCTAGGGTCCGCTAAAACAGCTTCGGCTTCCGCTCGGAGATGCAAGCGACGTTCACCGTCGTCTTTAAATCTGTCCATTGCACCTCGTTCGGATTTGAATGTGACCGAATGTAGAATACATATATTAGTTACAAATGAAACCCTTCGAAAGCATATTAACGTCGGTTGTGTAACGTTACATGCATATGCAAACGCGCGGATGACGGGGGTTCCCAATTCCGGACCGTTACAAACAGGTTCAACCTAACCGCTCCGTTACAAGTTGGCCATAATTTCCACATGAATGGTCGCCTGCTGACTCGGTAGCGGATTTCTCGCAATGTTGGTCGACATCGGGAAGTTCGCAGCCGCCAGTTGCCCCTCAACTGGTTTGAACGTCTTTTGCGATAATTCTGTCACCATGTGCATGTCATATGTGGATGGTGGCGGGGGCATAACATCCCGGAGTCCGGGGTCGTATGATGGCATCACGCTATCATTAAAATTGCTGCTCGCCCCCGGCAGCACAAGATTTGATGATATAATATGTAAAATCATATCGCGCCGTCGTGGATCACGAAAATGGATGCGGTGCATCGCGCCCAATGGATCGTTCGAAACAGAAAGAAGATAGCTGCGTGATCCTTTCCGAAATCGCCCAAATTCTTGATGTGCCGGTCGTTATTCTGGCGTGTGAGCACAGCGATGGTGCCAATCGCGATGCGATATTCGGGATTGAACTCGGCGTCGACCGGGCGGGCTTTGCGGCGGCCTTTGGGGCACAATGCGGCAGGGGGACAACCGTCGTCCCCAATCTTGCGGTACATCCACAGCTCAGCCAATGGGCAGACCCGCTGCTCATGCGTGGGCTGAAATTCATGGTCGGTGTGCCCTTATATGATGCCAATGGCGAGCGTTCCGGCAGCATCGGCGTGGTGGCCACGCAGACGCACATGGCGGAGCGTGGAATTCAGGTGCATCTTTTAAAAGAACTCGGGGCGGCCTTTCTCGCGCAGAAGGGGTAAGCCGCCGCCATTGGTTTGGCTGGCTTTTCCGCGCAAGCGCCGCTACAGCGACGGCGATGAATCCCGTAATCCTTGTCATGTCCGGCGGAGCGATAGGTGCAGCACTGCGCTATGGCCTGTCGCGTGCGCTGCCTGTGAACGTCGGGGGTTGGCCGTGGCCGACCTTTGCCGCGAACCTGCTCGGCGGGCTGGCCATGGGGTTGCTGGCGGCGTGGTTGGTGCGCGGCGATAACGCTGCGGAGCCGTTGCGGTTGTTTTTGGGTGTGGGTGTTTTGGGCGGCTTTACAACGTTCAGCGCCTTCAGCGTTGAAATGGCGCAGATGGTGCAACGCGGGCAGGGCATGATGGCGGCGGCATATGCTGCGGTTTCGGTAATATTGGCATTGGGTGCGGTCTTCGCCGGAATGATGCTGGCAAGGACAATTTGGACATGAGTAAGCAAGACGAAAAAGGCATTCGGCAATTCGTCGTCGCCCCTGATGATGATGGCATTCGCCTGGACCGCTGGTTTAAGCGGCATTTGCCCGACGCATCGTTCAACATCGTGTCGCGTTGGGCGCGCACGGGGCAGTTGCGCGTTGATGGCAAGCGCGCGACGCCGGGCGACCGGCTGTTGGCGGGGCAAACGCTGCGCGTGCCGCCAGCCGATGCGTCGGCATCGTCCAGCGCGCGTCCGGTGCGCAAGCGCCGCGATCTGACCGAAGACGAAATGGAATTCGCGCTGAGCATGGTGATCCACAAGGATGACGCCGCGCTCGTGATCAACAAACCCGCTGGCCTCGCGACGCAGGGCGGCACCAAGACCGAGAACCATGTTGATGGTCTGCTCGACGCCTTAGGGTTTGAACTCGATAACCGGCCAAAGCTGGTGCACCGTTTGGACAAGGACACGTCGGGCGCGCTTTTGTTGGCGCGCACGTCGCGGTCGGCAGGGCATTTTGCCAAGGCATTTTCCTCACGCACCGCGCGCAAGGTATATTGGGCTTTGGTCGTTGGCGTGCCTGATATCGCCGATGGTTTCATCGACCTGCCCATTGGCAAGCAGCCCGGCAGCGGCGGCGAGAAAATGCATGTCGATGAAAAGGACGGGCAGTCGGCCCGCACCCGCTATCGCATCGTCGAGCGCGCGGGCAACGCCACGGCCTGGGTCGAATTGCAGCCTTATACCGGCCGCACCCACCAGTTGCGCGTGCATATGGCCGCGATTGGGCACCCTATCGTTGGCGACGGCAAATATGGCGGCAAGGACGCGTTTCTGACGGGCACGATCAGCCGCAAAATGCATTTGCACGCGCGCCGCATCCGTATCGACCATCCATCAGGGCACCAGATTGACGTTCGCGCCGACATGCCCCCGCATATGAAGTCGAGCTTTGACGATTTGGGCTTCGACATTGAAATGGGCGATGCACTGGTGCTGGATGCACCGAAGTTCAGCGAAACGGCCGAAGGCAAAAAGCGCGTTGCCGCCAATATCGCCAAATCCGCGCGCAAGGAACGCAAGGGCGAACGCCGCTCGCGCGGTTCTGTGTCGGATAAGCCCAAGGACAATAAGCGCAGCCAAATGGCCGCTGGCAAAAAAATCGCCGCCAAAAAACCAGTGATCAAAAAAGTCGCCAGCAAAAAACCGGCGGGGAAGAAGGTCACGTCAAAGGGTAAGCCCTGATGCATCCCAATGCTGCATTTCGTTGGGAAGATCGCGACGCCATGCGCGCTTTGGCCAAGGATATCGGCTTTGGCATGCTATTCCTGAATACCCCCGATGGGCCGCATGTGGCGCATCTGCCATTTGTATTTCTGGACGATGATCGCATCGGTTTCCATATGGCGCGCAACAATGCGATTGCGCGCTATCTAGACGGCGCAGAGGCGTTGTTCGTTATAAACGGGCCGGACGGTTATATCAGCCCCGATTATTACGGCATTCCCGATCAGGTGCCGACATGGAATTATGTTGCGATCGAGCTTGTGGGCGCCGTCCAGAAAATGGACGAAGCGGCGTTGATTGCCCAATCGGACGCGTTGTCCCATCATCAAGAATTGAAGCTGGCGCCCAAACCCGTTTGGACGCGCGCCAAAATGGCCGACGGCATGTTTGAAAAAATGCTGCGCGGGATTTACGGTTTTGAAATGCACATCACCACATGGCGCAGCACGTTAAAGCTTGGTCAAAACAAGGCCGAAGCAGTGCGGTTATCGGCCGCAGATGGGGCAGAGGAAGCTGGCAACGTTGCCATCGCCAATGCTATGCGTAACCTCACCCCATGACAAAACTCGCCATTTTTGATTGCGACGGCACGCTGGTCGACAGTCAGGCAAATATTTGCATGGCGATGGAGCATGCCTTTGAAGAGGCGGGGCTGACGCCGCCGATGCGGCATGAAACGCGGCGGGTGGTCGGATTGTCTTTGGTGGAGTCGATGCGGATGTTGTTGCCAGAGGCAGCCGATGATCTGCACCATGATTTGGCCGACAAATACCGCGCGGCGTTCTGGGCATTGCGCAGCAACGGGCTCGTCGATGAACCATTATATGACGGCATAGCCGCGCTTTTATCCTCTCTGGATGAAAGCGGCTGGATGCTGGGCGTGGCCACCGGCAAGTCCGACCGGGGTCTGACGCGTTGCCTCGACCATCATGCACTCCGGTCCTTGTTCGTCACATTGCAGACGGCGGATCGCCACCCGTCAAAGCCACATCCGTCGATGGTATATCAAGCCTTGGCCGAAGCAGGGGCCGACGCCGCCAATGCCGTTGTCATTGGCGATACGGTATATGACATCCACATGGGCCGCGCGGCGGGGACGCGCACTGTCGGGGTCAATTGGGGTTATCACAGCGTGGATGATTTGCGTGAGGCAGGCGCCGATTACATCGCCGAAAGCATGGATGAGTTGAAAGTCTATCTGGAGAATTTTGCATGACGCCGAACGACGACAATGCGCGCGACGATACGCAGGCGCAATATCGGTTTCTGGTCATCAACCTGTGCCGGATTGGCGGCGCGATCATGTTGGTGATCGGGCTGGCGGTCATCGCGCGTCAGGCCTTTGGCCTGCCCATCGCCGCGGGTTATGTGCTGTTTCTGATCGGCATGTTTAGTTTCCTCCTAATGCCCGTGTTTCTGGCCAAAAAGTGGAAGAGCAAGCCGCAGTCATGAGACGATTTTGGAAAGAGGTTACCCTAGAGCCAAGTAGTTTTGGACATGCGGTGCGGCTGGATGGCCGGCCGATTAAAACGCCTACGCACAATGTACTGGCGCTGCCGACGCAAAAGCTGGCGGATGCGGTGGTGGCCGAATGGGACGCGGTGGAAAAGACCGTCGATCCGTTGTTGATGCCAATGACGGGTTTTGCCAACGCGGCGATTGATCGCATTGGACCCGATAGGGATGGCTTTGCCGCCGCGATTGCGGCCTATGGCGAAACCGATCTGTTCTGTTATCGCGGTGCAGCCGGTGAAGCATTGGCGGATCGGCAAGCCGAAATCTGGGACCCGTGGCTCGACTGGGCCCGCGCCCGTTATGATGTCAGCTTTGTGATTGTGGAGGGCATCATGCACCAGCCGCAGCCTGAAGCCACGCTCGAAGCCTTGCGCACTGCGGTGGCGGCACGCGGCACGTTCGAGCTGGCCGCCATGGCAAAGCTGGCGCATCTGTCGGGCTCGCTGATCGCGACGCTGGCGGTTGTCGAACGCGCAGGCTCGGCGGAGGATATCTGGAACGCCAGCTGCCTCGATGAACTGTGGCAGGAAGAATTGTGGGGCGAGGATCATTGGGCGCAGAAAAACCGCAATGACCGCGCCGCTGAATTCATGGCCGCCGTCCGGTTTCTCGACCTGCTGACGCCGGGTGTGTAAGCTTAACCATAGGTAAAAGCCCATCTTGGGCCAGATTGGGATCAGCCTTATGTGCATGCAGCATGTAAGGAAATCCCGATGACAGACGCTTCGCCCAAAAATACCGCGATATTCACGTTAAGGCCCTTGCCCAAGGCGGCATTTGTCGCGGGCTATGCCGGTTTATTGCCGCAGATTTTTGCCGCTGTGCTGGTGTTTTCGGGATCGGAATATCGCTGGATTGGGCTTGCCGCCGCTTATGGCTATGCCGCGTTTATCTTCAGCTTTTTGGGCGGCATGTGGTGGGGACTTGGCGTTACCACGCGCCGTGATGATGCATCGGCAACCGCGATATTTGCGCTGGCTGTGGCACCAAGCCTGCTGGCGTTCGCCACTTATCTGCCGTGGATATGGGGTCTGGAATGGCCCGGACCGTCGCTGGCGTGGCTTGGGTTTTTCGTGCTGGGTTCACCGCTGGCGGATCGCTGGCTTTCCGCGCGATGCCAGTTGCCGGACGGTTGGATGAAGCTGCGCTGGCACCTGTCAATCGGCTTGGGCGGGATTACGCTGTTACTCGCAGGGGTCGCCCCGACCGCTTAAGACGCCGCGAGGTCGCGCACAAAACCGATTAGGCCCTTTTGCCGGCGACGTTTCATGCGTTCTGCGGCCAGAATCTGGCGGACCTTTTCAAAACAGGTCTGCACATCGTCATTGATAAGGACATAATCATAGCCGTCCCAGTGGCCGATTTCGGCCTTGGCGCGGCTCATCCGGTCGGCGATGACCGCTTCGCTATCTTGCGCGCGGCTATGCAGGCGGCGTTCGAGTTCCTCAATGGATGGCGGCAAGATGAATACGCGCACGACGTCGGGGCCAGCTTCCTGATACAGCTGCTGCGCGCCTTGCCAGTCAATGTCGAACAATACGTCGCATCCGGCGGCAAGCTTGTCTTCCACAGGACCTTTTGGTGTGCCGTAGCGATGGCCGAACACATGCGCCCATTCGAGGAATTCGCCGTCTGCGGCCATTTTCTTGAACGTTGCCGTGTCGGTGAAATGGTAATGGACGCCCTCAACCTCACCGGGCCGCGGCTCGCGCGTGGTGTAGGAAACCGATAAGGCGATTTTTTCGTCCGCTTCCAACAACATGCGTGAAAGCGTCGATTTACCTGCGCCTGAAGGTGACGAAAGCACGAATAGAAGGCCCCGGCGTTCCAGTTCGTGCGGCTTATGATTGTCGGTGTTGCCCATAGCCGCTAGTGCGCGAAAGGGCAGGGCGGCGTCAAGAGGGAAGCTTTGTTGGCAATGAAAGCGCGTTAGCCCTCTTTGCGGCCCTTGCGCTGATCATATATGCTTTTGGCCACGATTGCGCCGCCGACAAGCAATAGCCCCGGAATGGAACGCGTCGCCAAACGGGTCGCCACCACACCAATGCCTGCACCCAGCAAGCCATGGCCTCGTTTGCGGCCAATCACTTCGCCGACAACGGCACCTGCGATGGATCTTAGCATTCTTGGACTCCTAAACCATATCTTCCGGTCTGACGTGGGTATCGAAGGTTGCTTCGTCAACCAGTCCGGATGCTAACGCGGCTTCACGCAGGGTGGTTCCATTTTTATGTGCGGCTTTGGCGATGTTGGCCGCATTGTCATACCCAATGACGGGCGCAAGCGCGGTGACGAGCATGAGCGAGCGTTCGACAAGGTCCGCAATGCGGTCTCGATCCGGTTCAAGCCCGGCGACGCAGTTTTTGGAAAAGCTGTCCATGCCGATGCTGAGCAACTCCACCGAACGCAACACATTGGCCCCGATGAGCGGCTTGAATACGTTAAGCTGCAAATGCCCCTGCAGCCCGCCAATCGTCACCGCCTGATGATTGCCCATGACCTGCGCCGCGACCATCGTCAGCATTTCGCACTGCGTGGGGTTCACCTTGCCCGGCATGATCGAGCTGCCCGGTTCGTTTTCCGGCAGATGCAGCTCGCCAAGGCCCGAGCGCGGGCCTGACCCAAGCAAGCGGATGTCGTTGGCGATCTTGGTGAGGGACACTGCAAGCGTGTTGAGCGTGCCCGACATCTGCACCAGCCCGTCATTGGATGCCAGCGCCTCAAACTTGTTGCGCGCGGGTTCAAACGCGATGCCCGTCGCGGTCGAGATTTCGGTGGCAATCGAAACGTCAAAACCCGCTGGCGCATTCAGGCCCGTGCCGACGGCCGTGCCGCCCTGCGCAAGCTTTTGCACATTATGGACAATTGTCCCTTCGATCCGCGCACGGTTGGCGATCAGTTGCGCGACAAAGGCGGAAAATTCCTGACCCAAGGTCAGCGGGGTTGCGTCCTGCAAATGGGTGCGGCCGATTTTGATGATCGCGCCCCACGCTTCGCACTTTTCGATCAGCGTATCGGTTAAGCGTTGCAGCGCGGGGAGCAGATCGCGCCACACCGCGATGGCCACCGCGACATGCATGGCGGTGGGAAAGCTATCGTTCGATGACTGCCCCATGTTGACATGGTCATTGGGGTGCACCGGCGTTTTGCCGCCGCGTGTGCCCGCCAGCGCTTCATTGGCGATGCCGGCGATAACCTCATTCACATTCATGTTCGACTGCGTGCCGCTGCCCGTTTGCCAGATGACGAGCGGGAATTGATCGTCATGCTTCCCCGCCAATATGGCGTCTGCGGCGGCGATGATCGCGTCGGCAATGTCCGCTGGCAGCGCGCCCGATGCTTTGTGCGTTAACGCGGCGGCGCGTTTTACATGGGCAAGGCCGTGGATTATGCCAATCGGCATCCGCTCATGCGCTGGAAAGGGAAAGTTCGCGATGCTCCGCTGCGTCTGCGCGCCCCAAAAAGCGTCTGCGGGGACCTCTATCGGTCCAAAACTGTCGGTTTCAGTGCGGGTTTCCGCCGTCACTTTTTCCGTCCGAAGTCCACGCTGACGACGTTGGAGCCATCTTCGACCATGACGGTCGGGCCGTCATTGCCGGCTTCTTCATGCGGTTCGGGCTCGCTTTCGCCTGCATCGACATGGAATTGCAGCGCGAAATCGACGGCCGGATCAACGAAGGCGGTGATCGCGGAGTAGGGGATGAACAAATGCGAAGGGATCTGGCTGAACGACAGGCCAACTTCGAAATGTTCGGCCTCAACCTTCAGGTCCCAATATTTGTGCTGCAGCACGATGGTCATTTCATCGGGGAAACGTTCGTGCAGATGCTGCGGAATGGCAACACCCGGCGCTTGCGTCTTGAACGTGATGTAGAAATGATGGTCGCCGGGCAGGCCATCGCGCGCGACATCGCCCAGCACGCGGCCAACGACGGCGCGCAATGCCTCTTGCACGACGTCATCATAAGGAATCAGGCTATCTACATGCTCTTCGGTCATGGGCGCTTGGTGGACTTCCGCGCGTGTGAAATCAAGATACTTGTTGCCTTAAGCCAACTTGCCAAATGCGTGCATGTGGCTATATCGGCGGCCATGCGTACAGGCTCCATAAGTCGCAAGACGAACGAAACGTCCATTGATGTTGAGGTAAACCTCGACGGCACTGGTGTGTATGACGTGTCAACGGGCATCGGTTTTCTCGACCATATGCTTGAGCAACTGTCGCGCCATTCGCTGATCGACCTGAAGGTGAAGGCCGTTGGCGACCTGCACATTGACCAGCACCACACCACCGAAGACACCGGCATCGCGATTGGCGAGGCCGTGTTGCAGGCATTGGGCGATAAACGCGGCATCACGCGTTATGGCACGGCCTATGCGCCGATGGATGAAACGTTGACGCGCTGCGCGCTCGATATTTCGGGGCGGCCCTATTTCGTGTGGAAAGTGTCGCTTGGCATGCCGCGCTTGGGCGAATGGGATACCGAGCTGATCGAACATTGGTTCCACAGCTTTGCGACCAGCGCGGGCATCACGCTGCACATCGAAAATCTTTATGGTTCGAACAACCACCACATCGTCGAAAGCTGCTACAAGGCTTTGGCCCGCGCATTGCGCCAAGCGGTTGAGATTGACCCGCGCAAGGCAGACGCGATCCCGTCGACCAAGGGCACGCTGTGAATCTCCCCTCCCGCAGGCGGGAGGGGTCGGGGGTGGGCCTGTGACTTTGCGGTCGCACGCTCGCCTTCGGCTCGCCCCACCCAGCGCGGCCTTTGGGCCTGTCCGGGGGACAGACCTGCTGCGCTCCCCTCCCGCCTGCGGGAGGGGAACATGAACCTTGCGCTGATTGATTATGGCGCGGGCAATCTGCATTCGGTGCACAATGCGTTGAAAGCGGCGGGCGCAGGCGACGTGCATGTCACCGCCGACCCTGATATTGTTGCCAAAGCTGACCGTATCGTTCTGCCCGGCGTTGGCGCCTTTGCGCATTGTATGGAGGCGCTGTCCGCGATTGACGGCATGGTCGCCGCAATGGAGCAGCGCGTGCGCGTTGAGGGCACTCCGTTTCTGGGCATTTGCGTCGGCATGCAGCTTTTGGCCGATGCGGGCGTTGAGCATGGCACGACGCGCGGGCTTGGCTGGATCGGTGGCACCGTCCGCGCGATTGCACCAGCGGTAGATTTGAAAATCCCGCATATGGGCTGGAACGACGTTGTTCCAACGCAAGGCGCGCCGCTGATCGAAGCGGGCGAGGCGTATTTTTTGCATAGTTACCATTTCGATTCGACGGACAATGCGGACGTGCTGGCGACCACGGACCATGGTGGTCGACTGGTTGCGGCGGTTGGCCGTGACAATATATTGGGCGTCCAGTTTCATCCCGAAAAAAGCCAGGCCTATGGCATAAATTTCCTCAAACGCTTTTTGGAGTGGCAGCTGTGATCGTTTTTCCCGCGATTGACCTGAAGGGTGGCGAAGTTGTGCGCTTGGCCGAAGGCGATATGAACCGCGCAACGGTCTATGCCGATGATCCCGCAGCGCAGGCGATGCTGTTTGCCGAACAAGGCGCAGAGTTCCTGCATGTCGTGGATTTGGATGGCGCCTTTGCCGGTCGCCCCGAAAATGCCGAGGCGGTTGAAGGCATCATCGAAAATTTCCCCGGTTACATCCAATTGGGCGGCGGCATCCGCAATACGCAGACGGTTGAACGCTGGTTCGAAATGGGTGTCGCGCGGTTGGTGATTGGCACCGCGGCGCTCAAAGACCCACAGTTCGTCAAAGAGATGGCGCGCGAATTTGAAGATGGCATTGTCGTTGCCGTGGATGCCCGCGACGGCTTTGTCGCGACCGAGGGCTGGGCTGAAAAGTCCGACATGCCGGTGATCGATCTGGCACGCCGGTTCGAAGATGCAGGCGTGGCGTCCATCCTGTTCACCGATGTTGGCCGCGACGGAATGCTGACCGGATGCAATATCGACGCGACCGTTGATCTGGCGCGGCGGGTGAACATTCCCGTGATCGCCAGCGGCGGGGTGAAGGGCATCGATGACATCCACATGCTCGCGCTGCACGCCAAGGACGGCATTGAAGGCGTGATTACCGGCCGTGCGATTTATGACGGCCGGCTGGATCTGGCCACGGCGATTAAAGTAGCGGAGCGGGCGTGATATTTGGCGCTTGCTTGGTTCCCCTCCCGCAGGCGGGAGGGGCTAGGGGAGGGCACCTACCCTTCACCGGAGTTCGCTCGCCTTCGGCTCGGCCCACCCCCAACCCCTCCCGCCTGCGGGAGGGGAGAGTATGACCGTCCGCGTTCGCGTCATTCCCTGTCTCGACGTATCCAATGGCCGTGTGGTCAAGGGTGTGAACTTTGTCGACCTGCGCGACGCCGGTGATCCGGTGGAGCAGGCGCAGGCATATGATGCGGCAGGCGCGGATGAGCTTTGTTTTCTCGACATTGGCGCAAGCCATGAAGGGCGCGGCACGATCATTGATGTGGTCCGCCGTACCGCAGAAGTATGTTTCATGCCGCTGACCGTCGGTGGCGGCGTGCGCAGCGCAGAGGATGCGCGGGCGTTGTTGCTGGCAGGGGCTGACAAGGTCGCGGTGAATAGCGCGGCGGTGGCCCGACCAGAAGTCGTCGCCGATATTGCCGCACGTTTCGGCAGTCAGTGCGTGGTGGCTTCGGTTGATGCACGGCGCAGCGGCGACCATTGGGAAATCTTCACCCATGGCGGACGCAAGCCAACCGGAATTGACGCGCTGGAACATGCCGTCAGGTTGGCCGAACTTGGCGCGGGAGAATTGCTCGTCACCAGCATGGACCGCGACGGCACACGTGACGGCTATGACCTCGCACTCACCCGCGCGATTGCCGATGCGGTCAACATCCCCGTTGTCGCCAGTGGCGGTGTCGGTAACCTTGACCATCTGGTCGACGGCGTCCGAGAAGGCCATGCAAGCGCGGTGCTCGCGGCATCGATTTTCCATTTTGGCCAGCACAGCATCGCTGATGCCCATGCGGCGTTACGGGCGGCGGGATTACCAGCCCGCGCTTGACCCGCGATGCGAAAAAAATTCGCTTCCCGAGTCCTTGACCTGTCATAAAAACACCCTATCTGGGCTCCGTTAGCACTCGTCCTGTATGAGTGCTAATGCACATTCATTGCCGTCCCCTGCTGTTGTAGGCGTGGCGGGATGGCGAAACAGAAAAAGGATAGTTCAACATGGCATTTCGTCCATTGCATGATCGCGTTCTCGTCCGTCGGGTCGAGGCCGAAGCAAAAACCGCTGGCGGGATCATCATCCCTGATACAGCTCAGGAAAAGCCACAGGAAGGCGAAGTCGTCTCCGTGGGTACCGGTACACGCGCCGATGACGGCACTGTAACCGCACTCGACGTCAAGGCTGGCGACAAGATCCTGTTCGGCAAATGGTCGGGCACCGAAGTCAAGATCGACGGTGAAGACCTGTTGATCATGAAGGAATCGGACATTTTGGGAATCGTTTCCTAAACAACGCACATGTTTCCCGGCGCAGGCCGGGATCCAGTCCAAACACAAGAATCTGGACCCCAGCCTTCGCTGGGGCGCACAATTAAAGGAAAAATATCATGGCTGCTAAAGACGTGAAATTCGGCCGCGATGCGCGTGAACGCATCCTGCGCGGCGTAGACATTCTTGCTGACGCTGTAAAAGTAACGCTTGGTCCAAAGGGCCGTAACGTTGTTATCGACAAAAGCTTTGGCGCACCACGCATCACCAAGGACGGCGTTAGCGTCGCCAAGGAAATCGAACTGAAAGACAAGTTCGAAAATATGGGTGCACAGATGGTTCGCGAAGTTGCTTCGAAGACCAACGACGTTGCGGGTGACGGCACGACCACTGCAACAGTTCTGGCGCAAGCGATCGTTCGCGAAGGCATGAAGTCGGTTGCAGCGGGCATGAACCCAATGGACCTGAAGCGCGGCATCGACACGGCGGTTAACGCGGTTGTTGCTGACCTTGTAAAGCGTTCGAAGCCAGTTGCTGGTTCTGCGGAAATCGCACAGGTCGGTACGATCTCTGCAAATGGTGAAGCTGAAATCGGTAAGATGATTGCAGACGCCATGGAGAAGGTCGGCAAGGAAGGCGTTATCACCGTCGAAGAAGCTAAGGGCCGTGAAAGCGAGCTCGAAGTTGTCGAAGGTATGCAGTTTGACCGCGGTTACCTGTCGCCATATTTCATCACCAACACCGAAAAGATGTCGGTCGAGTTGGACAACCCATATATCCTGATCCACGAAAAGAAGCTCGGCAACTTGCAAGCCATGTTGCCAATCCTCGAAGCTGTGGTGCAGTCGGGCCGTCCATTGCTCATCATCGCTGAAGATGTTGAAGGCGAAGCGCTTGCAACTTTGGTCGTCAACAAGCTGCGTGGCGGCTTGAAGATTGCTGCGGTTAAGGCACCTGGCTTTGGCGATCGTCGCAAGGCGATGCTGGAAGATATCGCGATCCTCACCAAGGGTGAAATGATCAGCGAAGATCTGGGCATCAAGCTTGAAACCGTTACCTTGGGCATGCTCGGCCAAGCCAAGCGCGTCAGCATCGACAAGGACAACACCATCATCGTCGACGGTGCTGGCGAAACCGATGCGATCAAGGGCCGCGTAGAGGCGATCCGTGCGCAAATCGAAAACACAACCAGCGATTATGACCGTGAAAAGCTGCAAGAGCGTTTGGCGAAACTCGCCGGCGGTGTTGCCGTGATCAAGGTCGGTGGTTCGACCGAAGTTGAAGTGAAAGAGCGCAAGGACCGCGTTGATGACGCGCTGCACGCAACCCGCGCAGCCGTTGAAGAAGGCATCGTCCCAGGCGGCGGTACTGCACTTCTGTACGGTACAAAGGCTCTCGAAGGCCTCAAGGGCGCCAACGACGACCAGACACGTGGTATCGACATCATCCGCAAGGCGATTGTTGCTCCATTGCGTCAGATCGCTGCCAACGCCGGATATGACGGTGCAGTTGTCTCGGGCAACCTGCTTCGTGAAAACGACGAAACCATGGGCTTCAACGCATCGACCGACGTTTACGAAAACCTCGTAGCCTCGGGCGTTATCGACCCAACCAAGGTTGTCCGTACAGCGTTGCAAGACGCGGCATCGGTTGCTGGTCTGTTGATCACCACCGAAGCTGCCATCTCCGACGCGCCAGAAGATAAAGCTGCTGGCGCCGGCGGCATGCCAGGCGGCATGGGCGGAATGGGCGGCATGGGCGGTATGGACTTCTAATAGTCCAACGCTTTTTGAAGCACAGCAAAATGGGCCGGAGGGGAAACCTTCCGGCCTTTTTTGTTGTGTGGTTATTGTGTGCCGCGCCTCTGTTCGGCGATGCGTTCGGCGGTGAGGAGCAACGCTTCTAGGTCGGCGAGGTCGATGTCGAACGTCTCTTGGGTTTCTTGGACGGCCTGATCGATATCGGCGCGCAAGAGGCCAATGGGCAGGGCAGGTGTGGCCGCCGCGCGATGCGGATAGCTATGGCCGCTGAAGCGGTGGAATAACCATCCTGCCGCGAGCAATGCAGCGGAATTGGCAGCGACGATCGACAGGGGGTACAAATAGCCCGCATCGACAATGGCTTGGCCACCCAAAATGGTCGTGATGGCGACAGCGCCGCTGGGTGGATGAAGGCAGCGTAGCAACGACATCAATGTTATCGACGCGGCCACGGCAATGGCGATGGCGGCAAAGGTGACGGGCACCATATGCAGCACCGTCACGCCGACCAACGCGGAAATGACATTGCCACCGAACACGGGCCATGGCTGCGCCAATGGGCTGGATGGCACCACGAAAACCAGCACCGCCGATGCGCCAATGGGGGCAATCAGGAACGGCAAAGCCGGGAACATGTCCTGAATGCCAAGTCCCGCAAGTGCGGCGACAAGGACGCCAAGGCCAGCACCGGCACATGCGATCAACCGGTCATGCAAGCTTGCGCCGGCAAGTTTCGGTACGAAAATGCGCCACCGGCCCGATGTTTCTCCGGTCGGCATATGCTTATGCGCTCATATGCTGCAGCATCTCGCCCATTTTCTGGTGGAGCATATTCATGCCCTTCAACGGCCGAACCATGACCTTGAAATGGGTGATCAGGCCATCATCATCGCAGCTAATCATGTCGATGCCATTGATGGCGATACCGTCGATCACGGTCTTGAATTCCAGAATGGCGCTGTTTTCGCGGTGCCATTCGCCGACATAGGCAAATTCGGCATTGCCCAGCGTATGCCCAGCGGCGGCGAGATATTTGGCGGTGATCGCCTTGCCCACTTGCGGTGAGTGGACGACGGGGCTTTCGAAAACACAATCGTCGTGCAGGACGGCGGATATGGTATCAACATCGCGTGACAGGGCAACTGTGTGCCAGATTTCGGCGGGGTTATGGGGCATGACATGTTCTCCTATACCGTAGTGCTGAGCCTGTCGGGGGTAGTGCTACACCCGATAGCGCCCTTCGACGGACGCAGCCGCTTTGCGGCTGCTGCTCAGGGCTACGGTGGTTTAATATCCCAGATCGAGGTTTACTAGCGGCTCAAGCGGTGCGCCTTGGCGGTAGCGTTCGAGATTTTCGAAAAAGCGTGTTGCGGAGCGCATGAACATCTTGTCCTGCGCGCGGCCCGACAGGTGCATGGTGATATGCGCGTTATCGAGCGTCCACAGGACATGGTCTGCCGGTAAAGGTTCGGGCGTCGTCACATCAAGGAAGGCATTGGCAATGTGCTTGTCTTGCAACGCGGTGACCAATGCGTCCTGATCAATGACGGAACCGCGCGCGATGTTGATGAGCGTTGCGCTATTCTTCATCGCGGCAAGTTCATCTGCGCCAATCATGCCGTCGGTTTCTGCGGTGGCAGGAACGGCAAGGATGACCCAGTCAAAATCGCCCAAATGCGCGCGCCATTGATCGGGCGTCAGCGTGTTTGGACCTGCCGAGCGGCGCACAATGGTGACATCGACGCCAAAGGGCTTCAGCCGCTCTTCAATCAGCTTTCCAATCGCGCCATAGCCAAGCAGCAAAGCCTTTGAACCGAACAGTTCAACCTTTCCGGGCGAATCGAGCAGCCATTCGCGGCGTTCCTGCGCGCGGACAACTTCGCGATAGTTCTTCGCGACGGTCAGCATGCCCATGACGACATATTCGGCGATGGTGATCGCGTTAATGCCTGCGCCATTGGTGACAACACAGCCCTGCGCCTTCAACTGCGCCAGCGGCATACCGTCGACGCCGGCATAGATGCTGTTCAGCCATTTCATGTTGGTGGCAGCATTGATGATCGTGGCCATATCGCCCTTGTCATACATGTCGAACCAGCCAATCTCCGCGTGCGGCGCGAGTGCGAGCGCCTCTTCCTTCGACATGAAGAAATGCGGCTCGATCCAATCGGGCAAGCGCGGCTCAATCAGGGGGCGCACAAGGCCCGACATCACGAGTTTCGTTTTGGTCATTTTCTTCTCCCCTCCCGTAAACGGGAGGGGCCGGGGGTGGGCATCTCCCATGTTAAAATCGTGACGTGATCGCATTCGGCCAAGCCCACCCCTAACCCCTCCCGCCTGCGGGAGGGGAATGATGGCAGCTCAAACATCTAACTTCCAATCCCAGCCAAGCGGATCGCCGTCCATGACTTCAACACCTTTGGCGATGAGGTCGTCACGGATGGCATCGGACTTGGCGAAGTCTTTTTCGGCGCGCGCGTCTTTACGCAGCAGCAGGGCGGTTTCGATTTCGGCCTCGGTAATGACTGCGGCTTTCGGCCGGATGCGCAGGTCGGTGCGGCTTAGACTTTGGAGGTTCAGACCCAGAACTGCGTCCATCTCGCCAATCGCGGCAAGATGCTGTGCAGCGTCGACCTTCTTCAAGCCGATGAGTGTTTCGAGTGACGTAATTGCAATTGCGGTATTGAGGTCATCTGAAACAGCCGCCGCAAAATCGTTAAGCGCCGCCGAAATCGCCGGAGCAACGTCACCCTGAACTTGTTTCAGGGTCCATTTATCAGCTTCAACGGTCGGTTCGTTGGGCACGATGGATGCTGAACCCAGTTCAGCATGACGGGCCTTGAGGTTTGAGACAGCCATCACCATCCGCTTCAACCGCACAAACGCAGCCTGCAATCCCTCCCAGCTAAACTCCAACTCGCTGCGGTAATGCGCTTGCAGGCACATCAATCGGTAGGCGAGGGGGTGGAAGCCTTTGTCGATCAGCAATTGTACGCGCAGGAACTCGCCGGATGATTTGCTCATCTTGCCGCTGCGTTCGATCAGGAAATTGTTGTGCATCCAAAATTGTGCGCCGCTGTGGTCACCGCCGCAGCGCGCCTGATTTTGCGCGATTTCATTGGGGTGGTGGATTTCGCGATGGTCGATGCCGCCGGTGTGGATGTCAAACGGCAGGCCAAGCAGCGCCTCTGACATCACCGAGCATTCCAGATGCCAACCCGGCGCGCCTTTGCCCCATGGGCTGTCCCATTCCATTTGCCGCGTTTCGCCCGCTGGCGTCTTGCGCCAGATGGCAAAGTCGGCGGCGTGGCGTTTGCCTTCGACCTCTTCGATGCGGCCTTCTCCGTCCTCGGTCTTGGCACGGGCCAATGCGCCATAATTGGCAACGGTCGAGGTGTCGAAATACAGGCCCGATTCCAGTTCGTAGCAATGCTTGTCGGCAATGCTTTTGGCGTACTCGATCATCGCGGGCACATATTCGGTCGCAATCGACCAATGCGCGGGCTGACGGATGTTCAGCGCCTTGATGTCGTCCCAATAAGCTTGCGTATAATGCTTTGCGATATCCCAGATCGACTGCGCTTTTTCCGCCGCCATCTTCTCCATCTTGTCCTCGCCCGCATCGGCATCGTCGGTCAAATGGCCGACATCCGTGATGTTGATGACATGGGTGAGCTTATAGCCCTTATATGACAGCACCCGGCCAAGCGTGTCGGCAAAAACATAAGCGCGCATGTTTCCGATGTGCGGATAATTATACACCGTCGGGCCGCAGGTATAGACGCGCGCCTCGCCATCATGGACGGGTGTGAAGGTTTCCAGTTGCCGGGTCAGGCTGTTGAAGAGTGTAAGCTCGGACATGGAAGGTTCCTTGCGTTGCCAAACTGGAATCGTCAACACTCACCGTAGCCCTGAGCCTGTCGAAGGGCGTTTATCAGTGTCGCGCTGCAGTCGAGAGGCGCCCTTCGACGGACGCAGGCGCTGCCTGCTGCTCAGGGCTGCGGTAATAATGTTCACTGGCGCATCGGCTGCGGCGTGGATTCCTAATGCCCTACATATGGTCGAGATTACACCCGCGTTCCAACAATATCGGGCGGAGCGCGCGATATGCCGCGGGGGTCTTGTTCAGCGGGATCGTGGGATAAAGATGATGGACGATGTGATATTGCATGCCCGATGACCAGATATTGCCCATGCGGCTTTTGAAGGCTCTGGTGTCCTTATACCGTCCTTTTTCGGCGCCGGGATGATGTGGGGCCCAGCTGAGGTAGAATGAAATATAGGTCAACGCCAAATGCCGCGGTAGCCACCACAGCAACGCGGCCTCTATTGCATAGCCGCTCAATGCCAAAGCGGCGAGAATGCCGAAGAACAAGGTTTTGCTGATAATCGCGTCCGCCAAAGCGGACTTGGCGGCTGGACTGTCCCATTGCTGCAACAGCTGGCCATAGCGGTTAAAGCCCCCTTCGGCGCGGGGTTGGCGGTTGACGATGGTCTTCCATATTGCGTGCAACGGGCCGGTTGCGTGGGTCGAATAATCGGGGTCCAACAGCGGATCATTGACGTGCTTATGATGTTCCATATGCGTGATCCGCGCCGTCCGTAGCGGCAGCGTTAACGGAATGAGCGACCAGTGTCCGACAAGCTCGTTAAACCATTCCAGTTTTGCCCCCTTGGGCGCGATGATATAATGTTGGGCATCATGCGACGGCAGGTAGCTTGCCGTGATATTGATCGTCGCGATGATGAAGCCAAGCCACAACGGCATAATGCCGGTAAAGACCAACGGCCATAATGCGATCCAAATGGCGGTGTTCGTGATGCCCCAAAATACCATGAGCCACGGAATGCCGCCCATAAACTGTTCGGCAATTGCCTTTTCCCGCGCGCGCAGGCTTTGACTATTCATATCCATTTGCCCCGATATGTCGCGATCAAGCCCAGCACCGTTCCGATTATCAGGCCGAATTGGAGCGGCGACAACGCAAATGGGGCAGTCAAATTCAGCCGGACCATCACTTGCGCAACCAAAGGCGCAAGGAAGGCAAGGCCAAAGAACAACGGCCCGAAAAAGAAGAGGGATTTCACTACTGACATTGGTTTAAGTAAATCAACTTATCAATGTCGAGTCAATGTTTCAAAACCCGTCCCAGCGGATCGCTTGGTCAATCTCCACGCGGGGGACATTGAAATTGTTCACCGCCGCATCGGTATCACGGTAACCAATCGCCATGCCGCAGAAGAAAATATGATCGTCATCAATGTTGAGCAACGCGCGCATCGTCGTGCCGTACATCGCCCAGATTTCCTGCGCGCAGCTGTCGAGGCCTTCTTCGCGTAGCAACAGCATAACCGTTTGCATCCACATGCCCATGTCCGACCATTGCGGCGGGCCCATATATTTGGGGGTGTAGGTGAACAATTGAACCGGCGCGCCGAAGCTGTCCCAGTTTTTCATCATCTGCGCAACGCGGCCAGCGCCATCTTCGCGCGCCAAGCCAAGTGCGTCAAACATCGCCTTGCCCACGCCGCGGCGTTGGTCTTCATAACGGCCATCCAGCCCCTTGGGATAGATGTCATATTCATGGCCATCACCCATGGGCGCGGTGGCGGCTTTCGCCTTTATCTTTGCGGTGAGGTCAGCCAGCGGCGCACCTGTCAATATGACGGCATTCCAAGGCTGCGTATTGCCACCCGATGGTGACCGCTGCGCCTTTTTGAGCACCCGTTCGAGGATTTCCCTTTCGACGGGCGTATCCAGAAACTGACGGACGGAACGCCGTGATGCGACAGCTTCGGTTACGTTCATGAGCATTTCCTCAAAATTTAAGTGCACGATTAATTAGTGCGGTATCCTGCCGAAAAGCAAGCCACCATCAAATCCAGCGGCGCACCACTTGCATGTATTGGGCATAGTCACCGCCGTGCATTTTCAACAGATGCTCCTCTTCCTGCCTCATCTGAACGGAAATCAGTAAGAAGGCTGCCACGCAGATTGTGGCCGTGACGGCGTCTGGCTGAATAAGAAAAAGGCCTATCAACTGCACAAGCATCCCAAGAAAAATAGGATTTCTGCTGAACAGAAAAAGTCCTTTTGCGACCAGTTCCGTTTTTACAGCGGTATCGATCCCAACTCTCCAGGATTTCCCCATTTGGAACTGTGCGATAATGACCCAAACAAAACTGCTGATTAGGAGCTTCCATCCTAGCTCGTCTGCAAAATATGGCAGCGCAATAGGCCCAATCGGTTTTAAAATTTTCAGCGTACCCACGAGAAGATATAGACCAAGTAGCACGATCAAAAGTTTGAACATGAACCCGACAAATCCCGCAACATCGTCGCTCTTAGGCAAAACCACGGGGTTAGAACCTGTTTGAAGCCAAACCCGGATGCTTGGCCACAAAAAGGCACACACAAAGAAAGCCAGATAGAAAAGAAAGAGTTTCAGCATGATGTGTCACCTCGTTAGGATGGCATCTTTATGCGACATACGAAACTAGGTTTCAAGATGAAACTTATATATTGTTATATCAAATCATATGCTTAGGTGACGATATCTCATTCCTCGTCAAACAAGCCGGCGAGCTGTTCGATCATCGTGCCGCCCAATTGTTCAACGTCCATGATGGTGACTGCGCGTTTGTAATAACGGGTGACATCATGGCCGATGCCAATCGCGACCAATTGCACGGGGGAGCGCGTTTCGATCATTTCGATAACTTTGCGCAAATGCTGTTCCAGATAGCCGCCATGGTTGACCGACAAGGTGCTGTCATCAACGGGCGCGCCGTCCGAAATGACCATCAAAATGCGGCGGTCTTCGGCGCGGGCGATCAGGCGGTTGTGCGCCCATAGTAAAGCTTCGCCGTCGATATTCTCTTTTAGCAAACCTTCACGCATCATCAGGCCAAGGTTGCGTTTGGCATGACGCCATGGCTCATCGGCTTTTTTGTAGACGATGTGGCGCAAGTCATTGAGGCGGCCGGGCATGGGTTGCCGTCCCGCAGCGAGCCAATCCTCACGCGCTTGGCCGCCTTTCCACGCACGGGTGGTGAAGCCCAAAATTTCGGTTTTGACGCCGCAGCGTTCCAGCGTGCGTGCCAATATGTCGGCGCTGATCGCCGCGATGCTGATCGGCCGTCCGCGCATCGATCCGCTGTTGTCGATAAGCAAGGTCACCACGGTGTCGCGGAAATCGGTTTCGCGTTCGACCTTGTACGACAGCGAGCTGCCCGGCGAGACAACGATGCGCGCAAGCCGCGCTGCGTCGATCATGCCTTCTTCCTGATCGAAATCCCAACTGCGGTTTTGCTGCGCCATCAGGCGGCGTTGCAGACGGTTGGCGAGTTTTGTCACCACCGATTGCAGGTTGGACAATTGCTGGTCGAGATAGGCGCGCAGCCGGTTCAGCTCTTCTTCGTCGGCAAGCTCGGTCGCGGTGATCGTTTCGTCATATTTGGTCGACCAGATTTTGTAATCGCTTTGCGGCAGATGGTCCCAATTGCGGCGCTGCGGGGTGACGGGCTGCATGCCGTCATCGCCCATTTCGCCGTCGGCACCGTCCTGATCGTCCATATCCTCGCCGTCATAATCGGCCTCGGTTTCTTCGCCTTCGCCCTGTTGCGGTTCAGCGCGCGCTTCGGCTTGGCCAGCTTCGCCTTCGCCATCATCGTCGCTGTCGCCATCTTGGTCTTGGCTGTCCTCGGCATCATCGCCGCCTTCATCGGCGTCGGACGGGTCGACGTCGCCTTCGGTCAGGTTCAGATGCTCCAACATCGATTGCGTGCGCGCGGCAAATGCACCCTGATCGTCAAGCGCGAGGGCAAGTGCATCAAGATCGCTGCCTGCCTTTTCCTCAATCCAGCCACGCAGCATATCGACGCCCGCAACCGCGGCGTCAGGTATCGGCGCGCCCGTCAGGCGTTCGCGCACGATGAGCGATAAGGCGGTCGAAATCGGAACTTCATCAGCGGACTGTGCGCGGCTGATCGGGTCGGTGCGCAATTTGAGTTCAAGCGCGTGGCCCAGATTTGCGGCGATGCCCGCCATATTGCGGGAACCCAACGCCTCAACGCGCGCATTTTCCACGGCGTCAAATGCGGCGCCAGCAATGACTTCGGATGGACGCAAGGCGGCGTGGCGTGCGGCATTATGGTGCTTGAGCTTCAGCGAGAAGCTGTCGGCAAAGCCACGTGCTTCGGCGACTTGGTCAGGCGGCAACAACCGGCCGGGCATGGGCACTTTGAAATTTTTGCCCGCTTGCGTCGGGGCGTCGGCGGTGAATGCAAGTTCAATCTCCGGCTCATGCGCCAGTGCGCGGGCCGTACCCGTCAGGACTTGTTTGAACTGTTCAAGTGGAGATTCGTTCGCCATCAATCCGCCACCCGCTTACATACCGCTGCAATGTCTGTTTTCGTCGGCTTAACCGGCGCGCGCAGCGTAAAGACATGTGCTTGCGCGGTGGCAACGCGATCGTCGGTTGTCCGCGCGCCATTCACGACAGCTGCCAAATCCTTGCACACGGCAAGGCTGCGCAGATAATCGCTATGGCCAGCGCCGCCGCCGGATACATCGGTGGTGTCAATGATGGTAAAGCCCGTTTTGGCAGGCTCTGTCTGATATTTGGTCGTGCTCGCAAAGCAACGCTGCGGCAGTCCTTTGGCTTTCAAATCCTTGGCTTCGAACGGACTGAAGCAATAAGGCGACCCCAGCCGCGGATAGCCATGGACAGCGCGCGACACCGCAAGGGCGCGGTCGCTGAGTGATGCGTAGACGGTCACGCGCCGGTCGTTGTTAACGCGGCGGGCGGCCAACACTTCTTCTGCGATATCGCGTTCGAAATCTTCACGATCAACATCAGGCGAGGCCAATATGATATTGGAAATATTGCTGGAATCGGCATTGGTCGATGTGCGGTCGACATATTCCACTGCGGGCGTGACAAGCCGTGCGCCGAGCGAATGCGAAACAATGACGATTTCCTTGACCCATTCGGCGCGTGCCAATTTGGTCAGGAAGTTCCGGAAATTGCGCTCGTCCCAATACATGTTGGTTTCATCAACGGCGTAGCTCAACAGATTGCCCTGCGATGGCCAGCTATAATGGATAATCGGGCCGTCAAAATTGCTCATCGCGCCAATCTGGACGGCGTCGCGGGCGGTGGTTTGCAATGTTTCGCGATAGCCATGCACATATAAAAGGACGCGGCCCTTGCGCAGGTTCGCGGCATCACGCAGGCCATCCCACCAAGCGCCTTCCTGCTGAAACGCTAACGGCACCACCAATTGCTTGTCGCCCTTGGCGGGCTTGATCGTTTCTGGCGGCGAGAACCGGCCAAATCGAACGCGGTCGGCGCGATGGTTGGTCAGTTTAATATTATCGCCGCGGCAATCGGGCAGCCGGCTGGTGACGATGAAATAGTCTTTTCCGTTGACCGAAGCGCTGTCATTTTGCGCCGGGTTACAGCGCGGGTTTTCCGCCAGCACATTGTGGGGAATGTCGCCATATTCGACAGCCACAGTGCAGCCAGCCAGCAGCATCGGCAAAAGGAGAAGGGGAGCTTTGCGCATTATTTCCCTTTAGGATTGGCTGCGCGCCATGCCTTTACCGCGTTCAATGCGCCGGACACATGACCCTTCACGCCCAGTTCGGAATAGGCGAACAACACCTTTCCATCAGGCGCAATCACATAGGTCGTGCGGTTCGATCCGCCCATGATGGGCAGGCTGACCTTATAGTTTTTGATGACCGGTTTGGACGCGATGCCAACGGTGAACTTGTTGCGGCATGCCTCCACCGAAAAACGCTTCAACGTGTCGATATTGTCCGCCGACATGCCAATGATCGATGCGCCATAGGCCGCAAAATCATCGGCTGCTTCGGAAAATTCATGCGCCTCGACCGTGCAGCCCGATGTGAATGCCTTGGGATAGAAATATAAAACGACAGGGCCGCGTTTCAGGGCCTTGTTCAAATTATAGCTATAAACGTCGCCCGCCAAAACAGCCTGCGTGGTGAAATCGGTTGCGCGCGTGCCGGGCTTGAGCGCAGCAAATGCCGGCGATGCGCTCAGTGCGAGCGCCAGAATAAGAGCAGTGCGTTTCATAAATGGTCCCTTCAACGGTGTTTCGGCGAAATGGCCAACGTGCTTATGACTTGCCAACGACGCTTTCGGGCAGATCCTGACCAAAGACGCGCTGATAATATTCTGCGACCAGAGCGCGTTCGGCATCGTCACATTTGTTGAGGAACGACAGGCGGAACGCAAAGCCGACATTTTTGAAAATGGCGGTGTTTTGGGCCCATGTGATGACGGTCCGTGGGCTCATCACCGTCGAAATGTCGCCATTAATGAAACCCTGACGCGTCATTTCTGCCACCTTCACCATGTTGGCGACGGTTGCGGCATCGGTGCCCGATGCCTTGGCCAAAACGATTTCGCTTTCAACCTGCGCAGGCAGATAGTTCAGGCCAACGACAATGTTCCAGCGGTCCATCTGACCCTGGTTGATCGCTTGCGTGCCGTGATACAGCCCGCTGGTGTCGCCAAGGCCAACGGTGTTGGCAGTCGCGAACAGGCGGAAATATGGGTTCGGGCGAATGACGCGGTTCTGGTCGAGCAACGTCAACTTGCCCTCAGTCTCCAACACGCGCTGGATCACGAACATCACGTCCGGACGGCCAGCGTCATATTCGTCGAACACCAAAGCGGTCGGTGTCTGCAGCGCCCAAGGCAACAGGCCTTCGCGGAATTCTGTGACTTGCTGCCCATCGCGCAGAACGATGGCATCACGACCGATAAGGTCGATACGGCTGATATGCGCGTCGAGGTTGATACGGATGCACGGCCATTTCAAACGCGCGGCCACCTGTTCAATATGCGTCGATTTACCGGTGCCATGGTACCCCTGAACCATCACGCGGCGATTATGGGCAAAGCCGGCAAGGATCGCGAGCGTGGTGTCGGGGTCAAAGACATAGCTGTCGTCGGTGTCGGGAACCCGTTCATCGGCAACCGAAAACGCAGGACATTCCATGTCGACATCGATGCCGAACATTTCGCGCACGCTGACGGTTTTGTCAGGGGCGGCAAGGATGGTCGTGTCGCTGCTGTTGGGCTGGATATTTGGAATGTCAGTCATGTCGTTCTCGTCAAATAAAGGCGGGCGATGTTTTAAGGTGCGTATAGGCAGCAATGACGTCTTGCAAAGCCTTTTCATAAGACCGGTTGCCGCCATTTTTATCAGGATGATAGGCGCGGACCTTGACCGAATAGGCGCTGCGTAAGGCGCGTCTATCCGCATCCTCGCCAAGCCCTAGCGTCTTGAGCGCTTTGCGGTCCTCAGGCGACAGGAACTGCCCGTCGGCGCGTTCCTTGGGCATGCGTGATCGGAAGCGTGTGGATATGGCATCCAACGGGTCTTTAAAGTCCGCCCATTTGGGCGGCGAATCGACGTTGCCGTTGGCACGAAAGGCACGGGTTTCGCTTGGCCAAGTGTTGACGGGGCTTTGTGCCTCCATGATTTCTTCGGCGGTCATGCCCGCGAACCAGTTATAGCCTGCATTAAACTGCCGGACATGTTCAAGGCACAGATATTGATAGTCGCCGGGGCCATTGGCCGACGCGCGCTGGCCATGCGGGTCAGGCGCGCGAAATTCGCCTGCTTCACGGCAGTTCGGATGCGCGCAATGCCGCTGCGCCCCGCGAACGCGGCCGTGAAATCGGTCAAAGGGCTGCCGCGAATCCATAATTCCCCTTGGCGAAAAACTGCGGATATGGGAATACAGAGCTTATGGAAAAAGGCCCTGCACATATTGAAATGGAAACGCTGCTGACGGCAGCATTTGCCCCCACGCACCTCGCGGTCATCAACGACAGCGCAAAACACCATGGCCATAGCGGTGACGATGGTTCAGGTGAATCGCACTTCACTGTTGAAATAGAGAGCGCTGCATTTGCCGGCGTGTCCCGCCTGATGCGGCAGCGGATGGTGAACAAGGCGCTGGGTGATATTCCAGGCACGCGCGTCCACGCGCTGGCGATCAAGGCTAGTGCACCGGGCGAATAGCCGCTAGCCTAAAGTGCAAACGAAACGACGGTCCAATGCGGGAGAGACGAAAATGCCAAAGCTGACCTATGCCGTTCTGATCGCCGGCCTATGCGCGTCATCAGCGCACGCAGCCGAAACGACCGTCAATCGTCCCAAAGTGTATAGCGACATCGTTGCGTGCCGTGCCTTGGCAGATGCTGCTGCGCGCTTGGAATGCTTTGACGCCGCCAGCAAGTCTTTGGAAGAGGCAACCGAAAGCCGGCAGGTCGTGTTGCTTGATCAAGGCGAAGTGCGGAAGACCAAGCGGTCGTTATTTGGCTTCTCCTTGCCCAAAATTCCGTTCTTCGGCGAAAGCGACGCGGAGCAGGACGAAGAGTTCAAGCAAGTTGAGGGCGAGCTTGAAGCTATTCAAGCACTGGGCAATGGCCGATATCAGTTTACGGTTAAGGACGCTGGCACTTGGCAAACCACAGAAACAAGTTGGTCCATTTTGAAAAACGGCCAAAAGTTTAAAATTAAGCGTGGTGCGGTTGGCAGCTATATGCTTGTCGTTAACAATAGCGGCATTCGCGTTAAGCGGGTTAACTAGGCCAGTTCCGCGAATATTATCCCGGATGGCCTATTGTCGTGTTGTTTCGCGTCAGTGCACATTTGTTGCAAACAACATATATGTCTTTGCGTTTAGAGCGAAGCGCGGTCCGACACTTATCGCAATTCTAAAAGGCACAACATCATGACTGAACTAAACCATCGCCGTTTTGCCCTTTCAACCGGGATTGAAATGGATGCGTTTACGGCAGGCGATCCCGCTAATCCTGCGATGATATTCTTGCATGGATTTCCGGAATCGCACCGCACATGGCGGCACCAGATGGCCCATTTTTCGGACCGTTTTTTCTGCATCGCGCCCGACCAGCGCGGCTATCGCAATTCATCAAAGCCGCAGAATGTCGATGCCTATACGGCGGACAAGTTGACGGCGGATATCTTTGCCTTGGCTGACGCGCTTGGTATCCACAATTTCATCATTGCGGGTCATGATTGGGGCGGTGCGATTGCATGGAGTGTTGCGCTCAATGGACAGCCGGGCGGACCTAACCCCGCATGGGCAGGCCGCGTGACACGTGCAATCATCGCCAATGCGCCGCATCCCTATCTATTCCAGCGGCTGATGATTAACGACATGCAGCAGCGAGCAGCCAGCCAGTATATGCGTGCGTTCCGTGACCCCGCAAATGATGCTTTGGTGCGTGAGGCTGGGCTGACAGGTCTGATGCGGAAGACAGTTAGCTGGGATAAACCGAGCGCAATGGAGCCCGAAGAGCGGGCTGCGTTGTTGAAAGATTGGCAAGACCGCGATGCGTGCTTTGGCATGCTCAACTGGTACCGCGCATCGGCAATATATGTGCCAGCGATGGATGAAGATGCCGAAATGCCTGCCTTTGCCGCAGGCGAATTCCCTACGCTGATGATCCCGACGCTGGTTGTCTGGGCGATGGATGATCTCGCGCTGCCCGCAAGCAACATCGACGGCATCGAAAAGTTAGTGCCTCATGTGACGATCACCCCTGTCGAGGATTGCGGCCATTTTGTCATTTGGGAACGGCCGGACGCGGTGAATGCGGCGATGGATGCATTTTTAAGCTGACGTCCAAAGCGGTTGTACGGAACCTGGCGATCGTGAAATCGAGGGGCAAATAGGGCTTCTGGCATATTGCCCTTTCTGCGCGCGGCCCCTAAAGCGCGGGCATTGTGACTGAACGCATCATCTTTGCAATCCCCAAGGGGCGGATTCTCGACGAAGCTTTGCCGCTTATGAAAGCGGCAGGGATCGAGCCTGAGCCTGCGTTCTTTGACGAGAGCAGCCGCGCGTTGCTTTTTGCGACCAATAATCCCGCCATCAGCATCATTCGCGTGCGTGCTTTTGATGTTGCGACCTTTGTAGCCCATGGCGCGGCGCATATTGGCATTGTTGGGTCCGACGTGATCGACGAATTTGATTATTCGGAGCTTTATGCGCCCGTTGACCTCGGCATTGGCCGCTGCCGCATTTCGGTCGCGATGCCGCAGGGCGCCGTTGATGATGTTCAGGCAGGGCATATCCGCGTCGCAACCAAATATCCGGCGACCACAGCGCGTTATTATCATGCGCGCGGTATTCAGGCGGAATGCGTCAAGTTGAACGGCGCGATGGAGTTGGCGCCTTCACTTGGCCTTTCAGGACGCATTGTCGATTTGGTGTCGTCGGGCAAGACGCTCGCAGAAAATGGTTTGGTCGAAACGGCGATCATCTCGCAAGTGTCGGCGCGGCTGATCGTTAATCGTGCGGCCTTTAAAATGATGAGCGGCACTATTCCTGCGTTGGTGCAGACATTTCGGGAATTGTCGGGCGCACGTGCAGCGGCTTAACGCATCTGACGCGGGCTTTGCTGACGCATTTGATGCGCTGGTAAATGGCCGGCGTGAGGCGGATGCCGACGTTTCGAGCGTTGTCACGCAATCCATCCGCGATGTCCGCGCGCGCGGTGATGTGACTTTGGCCGAAATGACCCAGCGTTTTGACGGCTTTGACCTCAATGCCGCCGGATGGCAAATTGATGCTGCGCAGTGCAAAGCGGCCTATGAGGCCCTCGCGCCGGATTTGCGCGATGCACTGACGCTCGCGGCAAAGCGGATAGAGGCCTATCACAAGGCGCAATTGCCCGAAAACCGGGACTATCGCGATGCCGACAATGTGCGTTTGGGCGCGCGTTGGTCGGCGGTTGATGCGGCGGGGGTCTATGTACCCGGTGGCCGTGCAGCCTATCCATCGTCGGTGCTGATGAATGCCATTCCTGCGAAGGTTGCAGGGGTTGAGCGCATTGTCATGGTCACGCCAACACCCGGTGGCGAGACTAACCAAGCGGTTATGGCGGCGGCCTATTTGGCTGGCGTCGACGAAATCTGGCGCGTGGGCGGCGCGCAGGCAATTGCGGCGCTCGCTTACGGCACGGAGCGTATTCGCCCCGTTGATGTCATCACCGGCCCCGGCAATGCATGGGTCGCCGAAGCCAAGCGTCAGCTTTATGGCGTTGTCGGCATTGATATGGTTGCCGGTCCTTCCGAAATATTGGTGGTCGCAGATGCAAAGAACGACCCTGAATGGATTGCTGCGGACCTTTTGAGCCAAGCCGAGCATGACCCGACCAGCCAATCGATCCTGTTCACCGATGATGCCGGTTTTGCCGACAGCGTCGCAAAAGCCGTGGATGCCCAGATTGCAACCCTCGCAACCGGCGCAGTCGCGCGGCAGAGCTGGGATGATTTTGGTGCAATAATCCTCGTCGACGATCTGGAAGGCGCAATGCCGCTGGTTAACCGCTTGGCGGGGGAGCATTTGGAGCTTGCGGTGGATGATGACCGCTCCGAACGGCTTTTCGATCTGGTACGGCACGCAGGCTCGGTTTTCTTGGGCCGTATGACGCCAGAGGCGATTGGCGATTATGTTGCCGGACCCAACCATGTTCTACCTACGGGACGCCGCGCGCGATTTGCGTCGGGCCTGTCGGTTCTCGATTTCATGAAGCGCACCAGTTTTATCGCGCTCGATAAAGCCGCCATCAATGCTATAGGCCCAGCAGCGGCAACGCTTGCCGATGCCGAAGGTTTACCCGCCCATGCGGCGAGTGTCAGGAAAAGATTATGAGTGCCAATAACGCAAGTGCGAAATCAAAATCCCGTTCGGCCGCGCGTCTCGCGTCGGTGCAGGCGCTGTACCAAATGGATATGGAAAATATCGGCATTGCGCGCCTTTTGAATGAATTTCATTCGCACCGTTTGGGGCAGGAAATCGAAGACGCCCAATATGCCGATGCCGACGCCGACTTTTTCGACGACGTTGTTTCCGGCGTTGATGCCCGCCGCGAAGAAATTGACCTGCTCGTTGATGCAAAGCTTGGCGAACAATGGAAGATGGGCCGTCTGGACAAGACGATGCTTCAGCTTCTGCGTTGCGGTACCTATGAATTGATTGCGCGCCCAGATGTTCCCACCGCGACGGTGATCGACGAATATCTCGACGTCGCGCACGCGTTTTTCGACAAGAAAGATGCGAAGTTCGTCAACGGTTTGCTGGATGCCGTGGCGAAAGATGTCCGTAATTGAATGTCCTTTTGTCCTGAACTTGTTTCAGGATAAAGGGCACATCGGCTAGCGTTGCAGCATGACCACCGAATCCGCCTTCATCAATATATTGCGTGGCTTCGCGAAAGACCCTGCGGCGCGCGGGTTGCTTGATGATGCGGCGGTCGTTGGAATGGGTGACAGCTGCCTGATCATCACGCACGACATGATGGCCGAAGATGTGCATTTCAGATCCAATGCAAATCCCGCCGATGTCGCGTGGAAACTCGTTGCCTCGAACCTGTCCGACCTCGCGGCGAAGGGGGCTTCGCCCATTGGCGTGCTGCTTGGTTTCATGCTTGGTGATGATGATTGGGACAGGGCGTTTGCCGCCGGTCTGGAAAAGGTGCTTGGCCATTATGGAGTGGCCTTGCTGGGCGGGGATACGGTTTCCAACCGTGGCGACAAGCGCGCGCTTGGGCTAACCGCGCTTGGTATTGCGACCAACCGCCCGGTGCCTTCACGCGCGGGCGCGCAGGTCGGCGACACCGTGTATGTTACCGGAACCTTGGGCGACGCGCTTGCCGGATTTGAGCTGATCGATGCGGGCTTTGACGAGGTTGGCGCGCTTGCCGACGCATTCAACCGGCCACAGGCGCGCTTGGCCGAAGGACAGAAGCTTGCGCCATTTGTCCATGCGATGATGGATATATCCGACGGGCTTTTGATCGATGCCGAGCGCATGGCGACCGCCAGCCGGATCGGCATCGAAATCGACCTCGCGTGCATTCCCTTGTCGCCTGCTTATGTCAGCTACCGCACAGACAGCTTGGAAAGCCGGATGCAGGCCGCAAGCTGGGGCGATGATTATGAGCTTTTGTTCTGCGCGCCGCAAAGCGCCGGCATAGCCGTCGATGCAACCGCTGTCGGACGCGTAATTGCGGGCGGGGGCCTCACATTATGCAACGGCGATGCACCTGTGAAATTGCCGCCGACGCTGGGTTATCAACACCATTGACCGAAGTGGCGGAAATGGCGGCGTTTAAGGGTTGCCATGTCTGACGATGCCGCCTTATACCCTTACGGCTTGCAGTTCTCGGGAGGAGAATGGCAACAGGAGTTGTTTTTATAAACAGGAGGGGAGAGATAATTTCATGTCTCTGACAATTATTGCAATATTATGCGGGTTACTTGCCGTCGTGTACGGTTTTGTAACCAGCCGCCAGGTGCTGAGCGCCTCGGCTGGCAATGAAAAAATGCAGGAAATCGCCGCGGCTATTCAGGAAGGCGCAAAAGCCTATCTTGGCCGTCAATACCGGACCATCGCCATCGTTGGCGTTGCTGTTGCGGTGCTTGTGGCGGTTTTCCTTGGCGTCATTCCAACCGTTGGCTTTGTCCTCGGTGCGGTGCTTTCGGGCGTTGCGGGTTATATCGGGATGAACATCTCGGTCCGTGCAAACGTCCGTACGGCTGCTGCGGCGCAGACTGGGCTTCAGGCCGGTCTGACCATGGCATTCCGCGCAGGGGCGATCACCGGCATGCTCGTGGCTGGCCTTGCCTTGCTCGCGATTGCTGGCTTCTTTTGGTATCTGACCGATGTCGCGATGATGGCACCGAACAGCCGCCCCGTAATCGATGCGCTTGTCGCATTGGCATTCGGCGCGTCGCTGATTTCGATCTTCGCACGTTTGGGCGGCGGTATCTTTACCAAGGCCGCTGACGTCGGCGCTGACCTTGTTGGTAAAGTTGAGGCTGGAATCCCCGAAGACGATCCACGCAACCCTGCGGTTATCGCTGATAACGTTGGCGACAACGTAGGCGATTGCGCTGGTATGGCGGCTGACTTGTTCGAAACCTATGTCGTTACCGTTGGTGCAACGATGGTTCTGATCGCGCTGCTGGTGCAGGGCGTAACCGACACTGGATTGTTCATGAACCTCATGAGCTTGCCGCTGTTGATTGGCGGCGTGTGCGTTATCACGTCGATCATCGGAACCTATTTTGTCCGTCTTGGCGGCGGCACGAACATCATGGGCGCGATGTACAAGGGCTTCCTTGTAACAGCAGTGCTTTCGGTTCCTGCGATCTGGTGGGCAATTAGCTACGCGCTTGGCGGCATGGAAACGGATGTTGGCGGGTTCACCGGCCGGACATTATTCTATTGCTCGTTGCTGGGTCTGGTCATCACTGGCCTGATTATCTGGATCACCGAATATTATACCGGCACCAATTACCGTCCGGTCCGTTCGATTGCGAAGGCATCGGAAACGGGTCACGGCACCAACGTTATTCAAGGTCTGGCAATCAGCCTTGAATCCACCGCGATGCCAACGATTGTGATCTGCGCAGGTATCATCATCGCGTATCAGCTTGCTGGCGTCATCGGCATTGCCTTTGCTGCAACTGCCATGTTGGCCTTGGCTGGTATGGTCGTGGCGCTTGATGCTTATGGCCCAGTTACCGACAATGCCGGTGGTATTGCCGAAATGGCTGGCCTTGATGAATCGGTGCGTGAAAAGACCGATGCACTGGACGCAGTTGGCAACACTACAAAGGCTGTGACCAAGGGCTATGCCATTGGTTCGGCTGGTCTTGCGGCACTTGTGCTGTTCGCATGCTACACCGCCGACCTTCGGGAATATTTCCCTGAGCTTCAGGTGAATTTCAGCCTTGAAAACCCCTATGTCATCGTCGGGCTCCTGCTCGGCGCGCTTCTGCCGTACCTGTTCGGTGCGATGGGCATGACTGCGGTTGGCCGTGCTGCGGGTGAAGTGGTGAAGGACGTACGTGACCAGTTCGCGAACGACCCCGGCATCATGACCTTCAAGTCCAAGCCAAATTATGCCCGTACAGTTGACCTCGTTACCAAGGCTGCGATCAAGGAAATGATTATTCCTTCGTTGCTGCCCGTACTGACGCCAATTGCGGTATATTTCATCATCACTGCTGTTGCAGGTCAGGCAGAGGGCTTTGCGGCTCTCGGCGCGCTTCTGCTCGGTGTGATTGTGGGCGGACTGTTCGTTGCTATCTCGATGACCTCGGGTGGCGGCGCATGGGACAATGCCAAGAAATATATCGAAGACGGCAACCATGGCGGCAAAGGTTCGGAAGCCCATAAGGCAGCCGTTACCGGCGACACCGTTGGTGACCCATATAAGGATACCGCTGGTCCAGCCGTAAACCCAATGATCAAGATCACGAACATCGTGGCCTTGCTTCTGTTGGCGGCATTGGCCCATGGTGCCATGTAAAACGTAACCGCATTAACGGTTTAAAAAGCCCCGCCGGAAGCGATTTCGGCGGGGTTTTTCGTGCCCGCCGGTTCGGTTTATCAAAAAACTTCGACACGGTATTTTGTCCGGCTTGCGTCTCTTTTTATCCAACCTATAACCATAATGGTAGCAATCAATTTTTGGGGAGCAGAGACTGTGAAAAAAATGATTTTGACGACGTTACTCGCGAGTGCCGCCCTTCCGTTTAGCGTTGCCGCTGCGGAAACCGGAAATGGCTCTGCTCCAGCCACTGCGGCCGCCATGCTGGCGACGGATGGTGCTGGCAGTCAGGTCAATGGGGTAACCAATGCTGACAAGGTTGTTCCGGTTCGCGAATTTGTGAAAAAAGCCAATATGCGGCAACCGCGCATTTCGCCCGACGGAACAAAATTGGCCTACTTTGCTGCTAAGGACGGAAAAGAAGTTCTGGTAATGATGGATCTCGCTAAGCCGGGAGCGCCGCCCAAGGTGGTGTTGCAGGCAGCGGAGGCGCGCGAGTCAGGCGATCGAACGCTCAATGCGTATCGTTGGATGGGCAATAGTTATATCGTTATGACGATATTGTCTCGGGAGGATTTGGGCAGCGGTCCACGCGATTTTAGCCGACTTGTCGCCTATGATGTTGCCTCAGGAAAACTCATACAGCAGGCTTGGGATGATGCCGGGTCGGCAGCCTCCAATATACTTCAAATTGACCACGATAACGGCACCTACCTGCTGGAACGGACTTCAACCAGAGAAAGTACTGAGCGTTGGAGCTTGCCAGAAGTTGTAAAAGTGGATGTTCGGACCGGCAAATTTACTATTGTGCAACGAACCAATCCCGAAGTGAGTAACTGGGCGGCAGATAGCAAGGGTGTTGTGCGGGCAGGCTATGGCTATAGCGGCGAAACGGGCAAATTTCGCATGATGTACCGCTCGAACGAAAACGATCAGTTCAAAACAGTTTATTACGCCGCCGATAAAACATTCACGACAGATCCTCCAACGCCCGAGATTTTTCTGGAAGGGTCTGACATGGCATACGCGCTGTCCAGGCACGATGGATTTACCAAGGTCTACAAGATTAACATGGCTAATATGGAGCTGTCGGCACCTATTTTTCAAAAGGAAGGTTTCGACATTCCTGGTCTGATTCCAAACAAGAAGCGCACCGATATTAACGGTTATGGCACGTTCGATGGTGAGAATAAGGCAGTCTACTTGAATCCTGACCTCAAACAGATCCAGCGGTTGATGGATGAAACATTCGGAAAAAATCAGGCAGATATCATCGACTATGACGACAATATAACAAAAGTCATTATTGCTGCCGGTGGCGTAAAAAAACATAATGGTTTTTATCTATTTGACACGCAATCTGGTAATTTGAGCCTTCTGAATTGGAGTAAGTCAAATTTAAAGGATACACCGCTCAACACTGTAAAAGCGGAATGGTATACGGCACGTGACGGGTTGAAAATTCAAGCGATTGTGACCTACCCCCGACATCGCAATCCAAAAAATCTACCGGTCGTGGTCATGCCGCATGGTGGACCATATGGCATAATTTCTGCCGTGGACTCACTTGAACCGTGGAACCAACCTTTAGCAGAAGCTGGGTATTTGGTGATCCAGCCCAATTACCGAGGGTCCGGCGGCTATGGCAAGGCCTTCGAAGAGGAGGGCCGGAAACCAGACGGATACGGCGTAAAAATGCAGGATGATCTAAATGATATTCTGGATTATTATGGCAAAGCAGGAATAATTGACCCGAACCGCGCGTGTATTATGGGCTGGTCTTATGGCGGTTATGCGGCGGCGCGTGGCGCACAGCGGGACGGAAATCTTTGGAAATGCGCAATTGCAGGCGCGGGCGTTTATGATTTCCCAATGATGCGCGCGTGGGACAAGAAAAATCTGGGCAAGTTCAGTTCCGGTTTCCAAGCAACCTCCAACGACCTTGAGGGGATCTCATCAGCGCGAAACCCGGATGGGAAATGGGCACCGATTTTGGTTGTTGCCGGCGTTCGGGATGCCCGCATACCGCTGGAGCAATCTCGGACTCTTATCAGTAGACTGAAAAGCGCAGGAAAAAAGGAAGGGGTTGATTTCAAATATATCGAGCAACCCCAAGGGACGCATAATCTGCCCTATGATGACGTCCACATTCAGTGGATCGAGGAGGCTGAGGCTTGGTTAAAGCGGTTTAATCCTGCTTACATCGAAAGCGACCCCGATAAACCTAAGCCGACGCTCGTCGCATCCAAATAAGCTCAAAAAGCTATAACGAATGGGCCGTCCCGCAGGGGGCGGCCTTTTTCGTTGGGCATTGGCATTTTATTTGCCGCTATGGCGCGTCATGCGCAAGATGCGCGTGGGCTGAACGCGTCGGTTAAAAACGCTTTCTAAAGCTTAGTTCAAACACGCGGCCACGCGGGTCGATATATCCCGGCTGATACCCCAACGGCACATTGCCGTTTTGGTCACGCACATCGACAATGTCGTTGAGGATGTTTTCAACACGGAACGTCACGCGGCTGCCTTTCAAGAACGGCATTGCCTTCACAACGCGTGCCTGTTGATCGAGGTTGATGAACAGGAAGGCGTTGACCGCTGCAAGGTCGCTGAAGCGCAGATCATTGCTGCCGGGTAGTCCAGTGCCATTGGCGGTCGTGCCGCTCTTGTACGTGCCCTGCAGGCGCAAACCAAAGCCCTTGTGGAACATACCACCCGAAAGCTCGACCTCATGCCGTGACGCGCCGCCATTGCTGCTGGTGGCCGATCCATTGAGCAAATCGAGCAGCGGAACGCCGGGACGGATCAGGATTTCCTCCTGAATACGATATGTGTGGTACAAAGCGATGTTCCAGCGGCTTGGCTGGCCGCCGCCACCGCCAAAGCCACCGCCTCCGCCAAAGCCGCGACCGCCGCCACCAAAGCCGCCACCGGCACGCGGCGCGCCAGCGGGTGCAGCCGCGCCGGGTGCGCCACCGGGGGCACGCGGGCCGCCCGCACCAGGAGGGCCGCCAAAGGGCCCGCGCATTGGCGGTGCTGCGCCGATATTTCCGGACACATTAAAGCCCCAACGGATGCGTTGCGACGTTTCACGGTCATAATTCACCGGCCGTTGGTCCACGCTCAATAGGCGGCCATTTACGTCCCGCACCACGCGGCTTGCGAACGCAGTCTCAATTTCGGGGGTAAGCAATGGAAAAGACGCGGTTGTATTGCGGCTGTTGTTTCGGAAATAGCTCGCCTGCAGCGCGAAATCCTTAATGAAGGTCGGGGTCCAGTTGGCGTTTAGGATCACATCGCGGCGCTTTTCGCCAATCAACGCGGGATTGCCGCCGGTTGTGACATTGATGAACAGGCTTTCCCCGCGGGTAAAGTCATAAGTCGCGACATTTGGCGTCACGAGGGTTGGGTTGCCCAACTGGCCAATGCCCGGCGCATTTTCATCGCCCGTAATTGACGCTTGAAATGTCAGGTTGCGGGCAGGGGCCCAACGCAGGCCCGCGCCATATTCAACAAGTTGGCCAAAGTCCGACAGGTCGCTGAACCCGATATTGCCGTTGATTGACCATTCGCCAATGGTTGAACCAATACCGAAATCGCGGCCTGTAATGGGCACTTCGGCGTTGACCGATTGGTTTATGATATTGCGGCGCAGGGCAACATTGGTGGTGACACCCGACCGCCATGTTTCGCTGTCGAGCATCTGGCGTGTGAAGCCGGAGGCAAATGTCGTCTGCACCTCGCCAGCGGGCAGGGTGAGCACGGAACCCGCCAATGTGCTGCGGACATCCAGATTTTGGTTCAGGCTGCTCGCCAGATCGGGTGCCAGAAACAACAGGTCCGAACCAAAGCCAGCGGCAAACGGGTTCACGGTGCCCGCAAGGACGCCCGCGCGCAAAACGCTATAGTCTGCGTTGCGCGTGGTGCGGGTTTCATTGTCGGTGCGTGCGTAATTCCCGGTCACCGTCCAGCGCCATCCGCCGAGCACATGATTGAACGTGCCACCGGTTTGGAACACATGCGTTTCGCTGTCGCGTTCAAGCGGGCGCGGCGTGTCGAAATAGCGGCTGAGTGTCACATCTTGGCCGAACGGGGAAAAGGGGCTGCTGCCGGGCAGTATGAAGCTGGTTCCGGGCAAGCCCAGCAAGGATGCGCTGCCATTCAGTGCATAATTGGCGTTGAGCGACAGCCCCGTCTGCGGGCCAAGCGATCGGCTCCACGTGCCATTGACTTCGAGCCGTTCGGTTCGCGGCAACAGTGTGCGGGCATCGCCGATGTCGCTATTGTTCAGTCGGTTTGCGGTGCCTGCAAATTGCGCCAAGGTTGGGTTCGCAATGCCAATCGGCACGCCTGCTTGCGTGACCGTGGAACCTGCCGCAGCGTTCAACGATGGCGATATCACGCCATTCAGGCCAAGGCCGCTGATATTCCCGCCGCGGGCCAACAATGAACCATTGGTTGCAATCAGGTTGCGTTCGCTTTCGGTCAACGCGGTCGCGCGTTCCAGTTCCACATCCAGGTTGAAGCGCGTGCTGGCGCCAATACGCGTCAGCGTTGCTTCCAATTCATTGCTACCGAAACCGCCGTCTTGGGGTTGCGCATGTTCAAACTCGGTTGCGAAGGATGCGAAATTATCTTTCAGAATGAAGTTGATGACACGTTGATCGGGGCGATATCCATATTTCAGCGCAACTTCTTCGGGGAAAATCTGGACTTGCCGAATGGCTTCGGGCGGCAGATCGCGCAATTCGCGAAAGCCCGAAACGCGCTGACCATTGAGCAATATGATTGGCATGCCGCCGCCACGGCCACGGCCCGAATTGGCTTGTGGTGCAACCGCCGCGACCAGATCGGTCAGCGATGATGCGCCTAATGACGCAATATCGGCTTCGTTCAGCTCCTCCACCGGCGGAACGTCGGTATCGACCGACCCGCGAATGCGCTCTGCGATAACGACGATTTCACCCGATGTGCTGTCGTCAACGGGTGTCTCTTCATCGTCTTGCGCGATGGCAACGGTGCTGCCGGTGGCCTGCACATCAACGGCTGCCATGGCGGGCACGGCAGTCGTGGCAAGCAGGATGATGCTAAGCGGAAAAATTTTCATTGGGGGAGAAACTCAGTTTATATTGTTAACGCACGGGTTTCATAACGCATTATAACGCCGCGCACAGATGAACTTTGTAGCATTTTGTCGCAATTGCGTGAATATACTGTAGCGCTTCCCTTTTTCCAACATGTGGTTTAAAGGCGCAGCAAGTTTGGATTTTTGACGATTTAAGGGGCCGAATGGCAAAAGAAGAATTACTCGAAATGCGCGGGACAGTACGTGAGCTGCTGCCTAACGCGATGTTCCGTGTCGAGCTGGAAAATGGCCATGAAGTATTGGGCCATACCGCCGGAAAAATGCGCAAAAACCGCATCCGCGTTCTCGTGGGTGATGAGGTTTTGTGCGAACTGACCCCTTATGATCTGACCAAAGGCCGGATCACCTACCGCTTTAAATAAGGGCGGCAGACCTTGGGTCTGAATCCCACACTCATATTGGCATCGTCAAGCCCGCGCCGGCGCGAATTGCTTGCGCGGCTTGGCGTCGTGCCTGATCGCATAGCTTCGCCCGACATTGACGAAACACCGCGCAAGGGCGAAGTGCCGCGCGTCTATGCGCTGCGCATGGCTGAGGAAAAGGCTGTTGCCGTCCCGCGCGCAACAGGTGAAATCGTCATCGCAGGCGATACCACCGTCGCAGTCGGCCGCCGTATTCTTCCGCAAGCGGCCGATGGCGATATGCAACGCGGGTTTCTGGAGCTGCTCAATGGCCGCCGCCACCATGTTTTGAGCGCGGTGGCTGTCATCGACGCGGACGGACGGATGCGCAGCCGCCTTTGCGACAGCATTGTCCGCTTCAAGCGCTTGTCGTCCGAAGAAATCGAAAGCTACATCTCCTGTGGCGAAGGGCTGGGCAAAGCCGGTGGCTATGCCATTCAGGGCAGGGCAGAGGCGTTGATTGACTGGATGGCGGGAAGCCATTCGGGCGTCGTCGGCTTGCCGCTGTATGAAACGCGCACGTTATTGCGTGCATCGGGTTATACGCTTGCCTGAACTTTGGCGCGATGATGCGCCGGGCGAACGCCGCGCCGCCTACGTCGAAGACGGTCAAATAGTCGAAATTCATATTCAGCGTGATGCGCATTGGGTGCTTGGCGAATGCGGCATGGGCCGTGTCGACCGGCGCACACCGGCGGGGGCCTATATCATTACCGACGACGGCAGCGAGGTTTTACTACGCAGCAAGATGGGCGCGGCCGAAGGCACACATGTGGCGTTTGAAGTGACGCGGGAAGCGATGGCCGAGCCGGGACGCGTTAAACTACCCGAGGTTATCTTGCGCGACGGCTTGCCCGCTGACCCTTTGTCGAAAGATGGTCTGTGGGAACAGCGTCTGGCGGCTTTTAGCGGCGCGACTGCCACGCAAGCTTTCGATGACGGCTTTGACACCGCCATTGCAGGCTATGCGCAGGTCGGTGATGTCATCATCAGCTTTCAACGCACGAAGGCAGGGTTGGTATTCGATGTCGACGGTATCGGTGATGCCTTTGCGATTAACCGCATCGCCGCCGTGGAAATCGCGCGGCTGCTGCGCCTGTATCAGGTGGGTGCGATGGTCATGATCGATTTTGTGTCGATGGAGGCCAAAGCCCATCGCGCGGAAATCGCGAATATCTTTGACGCCGCGTCCGCAAAGGACAGCCGTCCCTTCGAACGCACCGCGATCAATGGCTATGGCCTTATGCAAGTCGTACGCGCGCGGCCTAGGCCTTCGGTGCTGGATCATCTGTTCGGCACCCGCATTGCCGCCTTGTCCGACGAAACGCAGGCTTATTGGTTATTGCGCAGCGCTGCGCGGTCATCGGGTTTCGGGGGCCGAACGATAACGGCCCGCCCTGCGGTGGCGCATTTGTTGTCGTCGGAACGCTGGCAGACGCTGCGCACCGAATGCGCGCGTCTGGCGGGGGCAGGGGTTGCGGTTGTTGCAGATGAAAATGCCACAGGCTATGGGCATGTGCATGTCGCGCAAAGCTAATCAATGCCCTTTATGTGGGAAGCCACAACAGCCTGAAACCAAGCCATTCTGCAGTCAGGGATGCAAGGATCGCGATCTGCTGAAATGGCTTGATGAGGGCTATCGCGTGCCCGGTCCACCGGCGGATTATGCAGATAGTTTTGGCGGAGACGACATAGACTGATTTTGCGCTTGCCAAGGGGCGTATCGTCTCTCTATAGGCTGCGCTCCCACGCGGTTTTTGCCGTGTAGCCCGAGTAGCTCAGGGGTAGAGCAGCGGATTGAAAATCCGCGTGTCGGTGGTTCAAATCCGCCCTCGGGCACCATTTTCCAGGTGTTTTATATTATATCCATCGCGCGGCCTGTTTGACCGGTCTTTGGCTTTTGTGCGCCGTTCGTCCGCAACAGGCAAAGAAAAAGCCGGAGCAGCAATGCTGCCCCGGCTCATCCTCCCCCGAGGATCTCAGGATATTAGAACTTGTACTTCACCGATGCACCATAAGTGCGTGGTGTGTTTGGATAGCCCGAAATCGAGCCAGACTGCACAACACTTGGGAAAATGACGGACAGATACTGCGCATTCGTCAAGTTGCGGCCCCAAAGCGAGAATTGCAGACCAGTGTCGAAACGCAACGTTACCGCTGCGCTCAGGTCATTAACTTCACGCTTGTACATACGCCAAGCAGGGTTTTCGTTAATCACGACGTTTGATTCATTGTGGTAATCGGCGTTGAGGATCAGCGTCTTGCCGTCGTTCAAGTCTGCCGTGTAGGTTGCACCCAATGTTGTCGACAATTCTGGAATACCAGCAACCGCCTGGCCACTGACATCACCAAATTGCGAACCAACATAGCTGTCATACTTCGCGTTGAGATAGACAAAGGCAGCACGCAGTTGCAGTGCGTCGATCGGATTGACACTGCCGTCAAACTCGATGCCCTTGACCGACTGCTTACCGGCGTTGGACAAAACAAAGCCTGTACCGATGAAGCTGTTACCCTGGAAATTCTTGATCGCTTGATCAAAAATCGTCAGGTTGAATGCAACGCTGTCCCATTTCGCTTTCAAGCCCAGTTCCTTAACCGTCGCCTCTTCAGGAAGCGCATAACGCGTTCCGCTGGTGAGGTTGGGTGTAGCAAGACCTGCGGTCCGGATAGCCGATGTGGCTAGCGGAGCCCCCTGTGCTGACGAACCGGCGATGAAGTCGGACGCAAATGGGCGCGAGTCAATCGACAGGTTCCACGACGTTGCCTTAAACCCGGTGCTATAGCTGGCATACAGGTTCAGGTTGTCGGTCGCTTCCCAAGCCAAACGTGCCGAATAGGTCAGCTTACCATCGCGCGTGCGTCCATCTTCCACTGCATTTGGCAGGTTCAGGAATGGCGGCAAGAATTGCAATGCCTGAAACGGAAGGAACGGGTTACACGCGGTTGGTGCGCCATTTCTGTTCGGGCAAGCCGTAATGCGCGGATACAATGTGCTGGTATTTCCAGCTGCGCCTGTCGGGATAACCGCAGGAACGCCAGCAGCACCGGCAACTTGAATCAAGTCGATTCTGGAAAAAACGTCCGTAATCTGAATATCGCTTGCGACGTTCTTCTTATCCTTGGTGTAGTTGAAGCCACCGGTCAGAATGAGACCATTGGTCAGTTCCAAATCAGCCGTTCCGAAGATGGAATATGCTTTATTTTGGTAATCCCAATCTTCAAAGCGTCCCTGACCTTGGCCACCAAATGGAGCTGCCGTGGAGGGGATGCCTGCCAAAGCACGAATGGTCGGTTCTAACGCAGTATATTGACCGCCAGTGAGACCATTGGCGAAATTGCGGAAATCCCGGCCTAGCGTTAGTGCTTGTTTGTTGTTGATGCTTTCATCGAAATAATAGCCACCAAGCAAGAAGTTGAATGGGCCATCAAAATCGGAGGCCAAGCGCAATTCCTGCGTCTTTGTGGTGATATCCACATCGCCGCGGTTTGCACCGATCAAATCTGCACTGGTGAAATCGCTGTCAGCGTTCGTTTTGGCGCGTGACTTACGATATGCGGTGATTGAGGTTAGGTTCAACGAACCCATTTCATAGTCAGCCTGCATCGAAACGCCACCATTGGTGATTTTGTTTTCCGATGCGAAGTTCTGATATTCGCCATAGCTGAAGATACCAGCCGAATTCACGCGTCCGCCAATGGCACGAACGATCGCACCGGTTGGACCATCGAGAACGTTACCGACAAAGCAGCAATTTTCGTCAATCTTGTCATAGTCGCCGATAAAGCGGAGCTTGAAGCTTTCCGAAGGTTCGATCAACAACTGCGCGCGGCCGTACCAGCGGTTACGCTCGCTTGTTTTTGATCCGTCAACCAAGTTGGTGCCGTAACCGTCCGCTTTGTTGATGCCGCCAGCAAGGCTGAACGCGACATTGTCAGAGATTGGGCCAGTAACATCGGCCTTCGCTACGATTGCGTTACGATTACCATAGCTGATTTCAGCCGAACCGCCGAATTCATAGCTTGGTGCTGCAGTCACGATCGAGATAACGCCAGCCGACGCGTTTTTGCCGAACAGGGTCGATTGTGGACCGCGCAACACTTCAACGCGTTGCAGGTTTGGAAGATCGCTGATCGCTGCGGCTGAACGCGAACGGTAAACACCGTCGATGAACACGCCAACCGAGCCTTCGATGCCTGGGTTGTTGGCGCCGTTGCCGAAGCCGCGAATGATGAAGTTCGTGTTGGCCGAGCTTTGCAGCTGGCTGACGCGGAGCGAAGGAACGAGTGTCTGCAGATCCTTAAGGTCGCGCACTTGCGCGCGTTCGATTGCAGCAGCCGAGGTCACCGAAACGGCCACTGGCACTTCTTCAAGTGTCTGTTCGCGCTTCGTTGCGGTTACGATGATGACATTTTCGTCAACTTCGTCGCTTGCCTGTGGAGTGTTGTCTTGTGCGTAAGCTACTGAGCCAGCGCTCAGCGACACAATGCTGATCGTCGACAGCATTGCAGCTTTCAGCAGATGATTTCCGAATTTCATATTCACTCTCCTGTTGATCACTTTTGCAAGGCTTTCCGCCTTTTTTATTGGGGATGAACGCTTTAATTTGCCCCCAGCATCCCTCTGAGCAGCCTTATGGCGTATTGCGCTGATAACCTTTGTAATGCTGCGCAGCAAATAGTTAGTTTCATTTGCAAAAATATAGCGGAAACTGCGATAAAAATGTTACGCACGCAGCGCGTTCAAATATGGAATCCCGCAATGCCCAAGATGGTCAAAAAATCAGACCTGCCGTCAAAAATATGCGCGGCATGTGAAAAGCCGTTTGTGTGGCGCAAAAAGTGGGCGAAAGATTGGGAAAATGTGCGCTTTTGTTCGGATCGGTGCAGGCGCGCGCGTTAAGCACGTTTTGGAGGGCCGCTGGTGCGGCGCATTAGGTTGCTGCGACGCTGACGGCTTCATCATCCGCCCACCGCGCCAGAAGCAAGCCAGCGCGTGCGATGCTGGCTTCCTCTCCATGTTTTTGCGCAAGCTGTGCCCAAATGTCCACAAAGCGCAACGCGGGATTCATTTGCGTGAACATTTCCGCTTCGTCGGCATCAACTATCCTAAAACACGGGGCCCAATCGCTTCTCCAAACAAGGATGTCGATCGGAACTTCCGCAGTTTTGGGCACTGGCGGGATTTCGGCGCGCGACAGTGCGGACCAAATCTCCGCTGCGTTGCTGGTGTGACGCAGCACTTGGCCTCCCGACGCATGCGTGAGGGACACCTGTTCCCAATCGAGATGCGTGAACATCTCTCGGGATAAGGGCAGTCGGTCGGCTGCAGTCTGGGCGTCGCTCAGCGCCAGTTCCAATTCGGCAAGTTCGTGTGCGGCCAGATCATCGGGAAACAGCGTGCCGACTTCGGCGGCAAAGGATGCAGGGTAGGCGTCAAGCGTCCACGCGACTGGCGGCTGCGCCATGATATGGCAACGGGCGCCTGCGTGAAACCGGTCACTGCCAAGCCATGTTCGCGTGTGGGGAAATGCGTGGTCAAGGCAATCCAGCAATTGCGTCCGGTAATTGTTGAGATAGACGTGAAGCCCTGGCTGCGCGGCGTCGCCGAAGTCGGCGACGTAATCCGGGTTTCCGGTTTCGAGCCATCCCCTCATGGCCTGCTGTATGCTGGCGAGGTTCAATGTCCCAATCCACGCTTTGCGGCAGCGTCCGCCCGCGCACGTGCCATTGCAAGTTCGTCGAGCAATTCGCCAATCGGGGGGATATTGTTGTCGCGTTCAATCATAACCGCCACGGGTCCAGCGCGGGTCATTGCCGTCTCAAAAAGATCCCAGACAGCGTCGCAAACCGGCTGATCGTGCGTATCGACCAGCACGTCCTGACCTTGGCTGTGGCCAGCGATATGGATCTGCCGCACATTAGCCATAGGAAAGTGCGCTATATAATCCGCAGGATCGAAACCCAGATTGCGGGCGCTTACGTAGACGTTGTTTACATCCAGCAGCAAGCCGCAGCCGGTTTGGGCGCACAGTTTCGAGAGGAATTCCCATTCGGGCATCTCTGACTCGGTAAAACCAAGATAGGCGGACGGATTTTCGAGCAGCATCTGTCGCCCAAGTATATCTTGCGCCGCGTGAACATGGTTAGAAACGATGTCCAGCACCTCCTGCGTATAGGGCAGCGGGAGGAGGTCGTGCGAACTAAAGCCCGGGACCCGGGTCCAGCATAAATGGTCTGAAACGAACAAAGGGTCGATCACATCGACCAATACCCGAAGCCTCTGCACATAGTCCCGATCGAGCCCTGATGCGGAGCCTACCGACATCGAAACACCGTGCAAGGCAACCGGGCATTTTTCCCGGACAGCCAATAAGTCCGCGAGCGGACGACCACCGGGGAACATGAAATTTTCCGAGATTAGCTCGGCAAAATCGAGTAGCACATTTCCCGATAGGACGTCTTCATAATGTGGCTTGCGCAGGCCCAGCCCGAACAACGTCATTGGCTGTTGCTCATGACTGGTTCAGCAAGCTAATTACTACTTGGCAGACTTGGCCGGAGGCGTGGTCTTGCCACCTTCTTTTTCGCATGTGCCCTTGGCGACATATTTCCATTCGGTTGCACTTTTATCAGACTTTGACTGACCAGCGCAGCTATGAACGCCGTTAGCGTCAGCACAATCATTCTGACCTGCTTTTGCAATGCCATAGCATTTTTCTTTGTCACCGGCGGCTTCTGCAGGCGCGGTGCTAAGCGCGACCGATACGGCGAGAGCCGCAATGGCGAATTTATGTTCGGTTTTCATGATCACTATGTTCCCATTTCATTAGATTTCGGTCGACATGATGCCAGCTAGTCCAAATTATTTTACAAGTATATGTAAAAGCGGGGAGGGCCTTTCGTGCGCGCCCCACATGGATGTCCGTGCATCAATGCACTTTGCCATATAATGCGCCCAGTGAATGGACAGTCCGCACAACGCCATTGGCCGCCGCGTCAACTTGGTTCGGCAAGATACCTACTTCTTGCCAGGGGGCATGATTTTGCCGCCGACTTTCTCGCATGTGCCTTTTGCGACGTATTTCCAGTCGTACGGATTATTATCTGCTTTTGCTTGGCCTGCGCAGCTGTGGCTTCCGTCCGCACTAGCACAGTCATTGGCACCGGCTTTGGCAACACCAAAGCATTTTTCTTTGCTTGCTTTGTCACTGGCAGCCGCAGCAGGCGCGGTGCTGAGTGCGACTGATATGGCAAGCGCCGCGATGGCATATGTACGGTCTGATTTTAAGGTCATTTTTTGCCCCATATTGTGAAGATTGACTGTATGATAGTGCACCTAATCGAAAATATTTTTCAAGTATATTTGAAACTTACACGCACCACCCCAGTGCCCCGCAGTTCGGATGGACGAAAAGTGGCCGTAGATATGCGTATAATGTTCACGGCGGCCATCGGTATATTTGGCTTTGGGCCTATCCGGTGCTTCTTTTCATGGCGCCGTTTGGTGTTACATCTTCCCAAAACCGAAAATTGAAACATCCGTCGCCAGGCAAAAGAGCTGCAAACGATTGCATAGCTTCGCAATCTATGCAAATATCTTGTCCATAGACCAGAATTTGGGGGAGGATATCACATGCAAATCGCTGGCAAACCGCGATTGTCGCTCCTGAGAATCATCGAAATGAACATTGGCTTTTTTGGCCTACAGTTCAGTTTCGGCCTGCAACAAGCCAATATGGGGCCGATATACGGCTTCCTTGGGGCGGATGAGGCGACGATGCCATTGCTTTGGCTCGCGGGGCCGATGACGGGCCTTATCATTCAACCCATTGTTGGGGCGATGAGTGACCGGACCAATTCGCGTTATGGCCGCCGGACGCCCTATTTTCTCATTGGTGCGATCCTGTGCAGCATCTGCCTGTTTCTGATGCCGTACAGTGCGGCCCTCTGGATGGCAGCGTCGCTGCTCTGGATATTGGATGCCGGCAATAATATTACCATGGAACCGTATCGGGCCTATGTCGCCGACCGATTAGTGCCGGAGCAACGCGCGGTTGGTTTCCTGACCCAAAGCGCCTTTACCGGATTGGCGCAAACGCTATCCTATCTTGCGCCGACCTTGCTGACATCGTTTGTCGCCAAAGATGTGCTCGACGATAATGGCATTCCGGTCATTGTCCGCATCGCGTTCATTATCGGCGCGATCCTGTCTATTTCGACGATTATCTGGTCGGTCTGGCGGGTGCCCGAGCTGCCTTTGACCGACGCGGAAAAAACGGCCATCGATGCCAAGCCGATGACGGTGAAGGCAACGATGATGGAAATCGTGGACGCCATCCGTGATATGCCAAAGCCGATGCGGCAACTGGCAGTTGCCATGCTGTGCCAATGGTATGCGATGTTCGCATATTGGCAATATGTCAGCTTTGCCGTGGGCCGTTCGATTTATGACACGAGTGATCCAACAAGCGCCGCCTTTCGCGACGCGACGCTCACCGCGCAGCAGGCCGGGGCTTTGTATAATTTCATCGCCTTTTTGGGCGCATTGCTGTTGATACCCATTGTTGCGCGATTGGGCGCGCGCGTGACGCATGCCATGTGTTTGGCAGCATCGGGCATCGCCATGTTGCTGTTGCCGGGAGCGGACACGCCGGCGGCGCTTTTTGTGCTGATGATCGGTATCGGGATCGGCTGGGCCGGGATGATGGGTAATACCTATGTCATGCTGGCCGATTGCATTCCGGCGGATCGAACCGGAATTTATATGGGCATTTTCAACATGTTCATCGTGATACCAATGTTGATCCAGTCGCTCACAATGCCATTGATCTATCGCCCGTTACTCGGTGGAGATCCGCGCAATGTGTTGTTGTTGGGCGGCGTGCTGATGATAATGGGGGCGGCAGCCACATTGTTCATTAGGGCAGGCAATCGGGCGCCGGTTGAAAGAGCGTCCTTTGGCGGGTAAGGATGCGGGAAGGGGTTCTTTGCCATGGGGCAAAAGCGCCGTTTGGCGCATTATCGCGCGATCAAAGGGGTGAGTGAAGCGGATGGCTAATCAGGGCCGGATGACAATGAGTGGCCTTGCGAAATTGTCTGGCGTTGACATTTCGACGGTTTCCCGCGCGCTGAATGACAGCCCGTTGGTTAATGGCAAAACCAAAGACCATATACTGAAGCTTGCGCATGAAACCGGCTATGCGATCAACGCCCGGGCGCGCAATTTGCGCAAGCAATCCAGCCAGACATTGGGTATCGTGATCCCCGTTTATCCGGGCTCTCACCAAAATCTTTCCGATCCGTTCTTTCTGGAAATGATCGCTGCTGTGTCACAGGCGGCGGCAAAATTTGATTATGACCTGATCATCAACCTGCCCAATAGCCCGTCGGAAATTGCCGAGCGGCGCTTGTTATTGTCCGGAAAAGCCGATGGTTTGATTGTTATCGGGCAAGCCGGACGCATTGAAAGATTGCGGTCATTGGGTGATGCCGCCGACCGTGTTGTGGTGTGGGGCGGCATGATCGAGGCGGCGGACTATACGCTGGTCGGCAGCGATAATTTCGAAGGCGGGCGACTTGTCGGAGAGCATCTCAAGAACATCCGCCGCCACAGGGTCGTGTTCCTGGGGGACATAGACCTTCCCGAGGTCGAGTTGCGCTACAATGGTTTGATGTCCGTTTGGAATGGTGACAGCGCGGATACGTCCGTGATGCATGTACGATCGTCCTTTGATGGGCATGAAGCCTATCGCCAAACGCTGGCTTTGTGTGACGGTGCGGAACGCTTTGATGCCATTTTTGCGGCGTCCGACGTGTTGGCCATTGCTGCAATCCATGCTTTGCAGTCCAAGGGCCTTCGCGTACCCGAAGATGTCGCTGTCGTTGGGTATGACAATATCGGGCAAGCGGCCATGATTTCTCCCGGCTTGACCACCATTGATCAGAACATCAAATTGGGCGGCGAAATTTTGGTCAATACGCTTGTCGATAAGATTGCGGGCAATCCTGTCCGCGCAACCTTGACGCCCACAACGCTTGTGATTCGCGGAAGCACAGTCGGCGGTTAATTTCAGAACCACCGGGATCCAGCGACAGGGCTAGCACGCGGTTTTCCCTGTCCGTGCAAGATCGCATAAAATTCTCTAATATATGGGATATTTTCACACAAATTCAAATTTTCGCAGCCTTTGCAATCGGTTGTATTTTTAGATTGCAATCGTTTGTTTTTAGGCATATCCATGAGGAACAAAGTCAGTAATTGTGCCAAAACGAACGGCGAAATTGGGAGGATATCTTAGATGAAGTTGATCCATCGCGTCTTGATGACAACAGTGGCTACCACAGCCTTTTTTAGCGCGAGTGCCTATGCACAAACCGCGCAACCCGAGGAAGCGGCGGCAGAAAATGATGCCATTGTTGTCACCGGCGTGATTTCGTCTGCGGGCCAAAACAAAATCGACACCTCGATTTCCGTATCATCCTTGAGCGCTGATACCATCGCAGACAGCAATCCGACCAACCTTGCAGAAGTTTTCCGTCAGCTACCGGGTATCCGTTCAGAGAGCTCGTCGGGTGGTGGTAACTCCAACATCAACGTGCGCGGTATTCCGATCTCAACCGGCGGCGCGAAATTCCTGTCGCTTCAAGAAGACGGCCTGCCAATTCTTTTGTTTGGCGATCATCTTTTTGCGCCAGCCGATGGTTTCTATAAATCAGACACGACCTTGGCGCGCGTGGAATCGGTTCGTGGCGGCACGGCCTCGACACTTACCACCAACGGCCCAGGCGGTATTATCAACCTGATCGGCAAGACCGGCAAAGATGGCGGCGGCTCGCTTGGCTTCGGCATTGGCCTTGATCACACCGATTATCGTGTTGACGCCGAATATGGGGCGAAAATCGCAGACGATCTGTATTTCCACGTCGGCGGGCACTTCCAACAGGGTGGTGACTATCGCAACTCCGGATATGATCCTGTATCGGGTGGCCAAATTCGCTTGAGCGTGACCAAAGAATTTGACGCTGGCTATGTCCGGTTGACGGGTAAAGTCATCGACAAGAAAGAGCAGGCCTATTTCCCACAGCTCGTTTCGCGCACGGGGGATGCCAGCAGCGGCGTCGTTGGCACCAGCCTCGGCAATTTCAGCGCGGCCAACCATAGCCTTTACAGCAATCTGACCCGCAATGGTCTCGCCGTAAACGGACGCAACCAGCTGGAGCCTTATGATACCGCTGATGGTCTGCATCATAAAGTGAAGTCCATTGGTCTTGAAACCAATTTTGATCTTGGCGGTGGTATCGAATTGTCGACCAAGTCGCGCTATCAGGATATCTCGGGTCAGTTTCTGGGCTTCTTTAGCTATGGCGCTTTGAACGCGGCTTCGCTGGCCGGGTCGACCTATTTCAACGGACCACGCGCAGGCACGGCTGTGACATCGTCAAACCTGCCCAACGGCTTTGCAACGGAAGTAGCTGTGTTTGACGTCAACCTCGACGACCTAAGCAACTTTGCAAATGACGCCCGTCTGTCGAAGACCTTCGAAATGGGCAGCTCGACCGTTGATGTCGCCATTGGGCATTTCTTCATGCACCAAAATTTCAAACAGGATTGGCATTGGACGCGCCTTGTTACGACGACCGAAAATGATGCTGCGTTGATCAATGTTCCTGGATCGATCAATGGCATTGCCGGCGTTAATCAGGCCTTTGGTTGGGACGGTTCGAACCGCAATTATGATCTTGAGGCGCAAGTAAGCTCGCCTTTTGCGGCGTTGGCCGTGAAAACCGGCGATCTGAGCGTCGATGCCAGCGTTCGTTATGACAATATGCGCCAGAACGGCATCAGGACAGCCGGCGCAGGCGCACCGTTTGACGTCAATGGTGATGGACGGATCACAGGATCAGAAGCCACGGTTTCGCTGAACACCGGCGTCGCCGATGCGCGCGCCGATCTCACCGCGAACAACCTCGCATGGTCATTGGGTGCCAATTATCTGCTTGGCGACAATTTCTCGATCTTCGGCCGTGCATCCAGCGGTGCATCCTTCAACTTTGATCGCGCCTTGGATTTCGGTGTGCGCGATGGAAGCGGGGCATTACTCACTGGCGCAGAAGGTGCGTATGTCGACAAGGTCGACCAGTATGAAATCGGCTTTAAAGCGCAAGATTTGGAATTGGGTAACGGCAAGCTGGACGTTTACGGGACATTGTTCCTGTCGACGACCGAAGAATCGAATATCACGATTACGCCGCCAACTGGTCAGATCCGCAAATATGACGCCAAGGGCCTTGAGCTCGAGGCTTTCTATAAGAACGGCATATTCGATCTGTACGCGACCGCGACCTATACCGATGCTGCAATCACCGACGCCCGCAATTCTGCAGGTGTGGCGAACAGCGCGCTCATCGGGAACCAGCCACAGCGTCAGGCCCGTTTAATCTGGGCCGTAACGCCAAGCGTGAATTTGGATCAGGTCCGCCTTTCAGCCAGCTGGATTGGTACAGGCGACAGCTTTGCGAATGATGCCAATACGCTGACCCAAAAGGGTTATTCGGTTGTGCATCTGACTGGTGCGGTGAACCTGACCGATAATCTGGAATTCTCGCTCAACGTGAACAACCTGTTCGACAAAGCGGGTATCACGGAATCTGCGAATGACGGACGTGAATCGCTCTTCGCGGGCGCGCCGAACACGGTAACCATTGGTCGTTCCATTCAGGGACGCACAATGGCCGCGAATGTCCGCTTCAAATTCTAATTAAGAAGACATGGGAAACGGCGCCTGCTTTGTGCGGGCGCCGTTTTTGTTTGTGCGCTTGCGTTATGTCGCCGCCCCCGCAGTGGGTAGGCGACTAAAGCTTTTGTAGCGCTTCAAAATAGCTGCTGTTGGCCACCGTATCGCGCAGCACAAAATCACGCAGCTTGCTCCGCCGTTGGGCAAGTTCCCCCATCATGGCCTGTATTGGCGCGCTGGGTTCAGACGCCGGCATCGCTGCTTTGCCCCATCCCATACCATAGAGAACGAATTTGTAATTCGTGGCGGAAAAGCACTGGGTCGTGCTGTGAAAATCATAGATGCTGGGGACCGCTGTTTTCCAAGTCGCCAGATTGGCCTGAAGCGATGGTGGGATGGTCTTAGGATCGCAATTGTCGCGCCAAAAGGCCGTGTCCCGGCGGTTTGACAGACAGTAATGCATCTTCAGGAAGTCAGCGATATTGTTGTAATGATTGTGCAGGATCCGGTTGTAGCTGGATTGCGGCTGTGATCCGCCCAGGTACCGCGGCACAAATTCAAGCATGGCCCAATTGGCCATTTCAATGAGATAAATTCCAGTCGACTCCAGCGGTTCCAGAAAGCCGCTCGACAGCCCGATGGCAACGCTATTTCCGCGCCATTGTTGGTCATGATAGCCGATCCGCATGTCCAGCCGCCGTGATTCCAACATATCAACCGGTTGCTGCACATAGGCGGCGAGCTCGGCCTTTGCAGCATCATCATCAATATAACGCGAGCTGTAGACATGGCCCACGCCGCGGCGATCCTGAAGCGCGATGTCCCAGATCCAACCCGCACTTTGCGCCGTAGACTTTGTGTAACCGATGACGTCGGAAAGGCTATCATTCGGCACCCGCGTCACAATGGCGCGGTCCACGAACAAGGTGTCGGAAAGGCTGTTGAAAATGTTCTGTTGATCCGAATTGATCAACCGTGCCGCAAAGCCGGTGCAATCGATGAACAGGTCGGCTTCGATCCGCTCCTTATTGTCGAGGTGCAATGCGCTTATGTCCTCAAAATTCCGGTCAATTTGGATGACTTTTTGCACTTTGTGGCAAACACCGCGCGCCTTGCTGTGTGTCTTTAGATATGCCGCCAACTTGCCGGCATCGAGATGATAGGCGTAAGCCAGCGCGCCATCATAAGGCTTGTCGCTGAAATTCTTCGGCGCCTGACCGCGCCGTGCGATTTCGGCCTGCACGGAAAATTGTTCGGCATAAGGCGCGCGTTGTTCGAAGGGCAATTGCAGCCATTGCCACGTCGCATCCTTGCCCGCGACCATGATTTGGTCGCCAAAAGGGTGGAAATAGCTATTGTTACCGCACAATTGGGGGTCGTCGCGCCAATTGATGAACTCAATGCCATGTTTGAATGTCGCGCCGCAGGTTTTGAGGAAGATATGTTCTTCAATGCCACAGGCTGCCAGCGTTTGGCGGATCGAAGGGATGGTGGCTTCGCCGACGCCGACGGTTGGAATATCTTCGGCCTCTATGACCGTGATTTCAACGGGCCGGTTCAATGTGTGCGGCAGCTGGTTTTGCAAAAATGCCGCCGTCAACCAACCGGCCGTGCCGCCACCGACAATGACGATTGCTACGGCACTGCCTGCATCATTTTTTGCCATTCACAGCCCTTTTTGCGAGTTCAAAGGCACCCACGATGCCGGAGCGTGTGCCAAGGCCCGGCGGCGTGATGATCGCGCCAGCATCCACGCCAAAATAGCTGCCCACACGCTTTTTGGCCTGTTCTCTTATCTTATCGAGAAGCCCCGCGGTTTGCATCACCCCGCCGCCCAAAATAATGCGCTGCGGAGAATAAAGCGCAATTTGGGTCTGACACAGTTGCGCCAAATAATCGGCAATGATGTCATGCGCGACATGGTCAGGCGCCAATTCGGAGAGCGAAGCGCCCCAGCGGGCCCTAATCGCAGGGCCGGACGCCAGCCCCTCTAAGCAATCCCCATGCGCTGGGCAGATGCCGGCAAAATCACTGTCCTGCGGGTGGCGACGCGGCAGGATATGCCCCATTTCCGGATGGCGGCTGCCCTTTACCGTATTGCCGTCAATCACCGCGCCGCCGCCAATGCCTGTTCCTATTGTGACGTAAATGGCAACGTCGCAGCCTTGTGCTGCACCGTAAAGATGCTCTCCGATAGCCGCGGCATTCACATCGGTATCAAGGCCCACAGGGCAGCCCAAGGCATCACCGAGACGCGCGGCAATGCTGGTCTGCCCCCAACCTGCTTTAGGGGTGTTGGTGATATATCCCCATTCTGGCGAAGCGGGATCGAGATCGACCGGTCCAAAGGACGCAAGGCCAAGACCTGCGACGTCACCATTGGCACGAAACCAGTCAATTGTACGCTGAAGCGTTTCGTCAGGGGTCGTGGTCGGTATTTGCACCTGTGCCACAATATCATCATGGCCGCGGCCAATCGCGGCAACGAATTTGGTACCGCCGGCTTCGATAGCGCCTAACATCCGCCGCCCATCAACCAACATGGGCCAATTCGCGGCGCAGACCGGCGCGATTGCCATCAAGCATGAGTGTTACGAACGGGGCAGGCGTTCCACCGAAACTTTCGGCCGCCAGCTGCGGGTTGTTTGCGAGGCTGCGACCTTTCAGTCCCCAATGATCGACAAAGCTACTAACCAAAAGCTCTGCCGTGACATGCCAGCTATAGCTTTGCATGGGCTCTTCGGGCGGATTGGCCAAGACCAGGCCGCTGCCATTCAGCGGTTCATATTCGCCAAAAAGACTGTCGGAGACCATCCCGTAAAGGCCGGTTGGCCCAATTGGCCCTTCGGGATTGAATGTGCCCGCCTGGGTAACCCAGAAAATATAATATAGGCCATCTTTCGAGACCATATGGGCGCGTTCCAACTCATTATTGACGCCATCTGCATGCAATAAGGGCGGCAAAAGTTCCCAGCCGCCATTATCCGATCGGCGGGCGATGCCGATCGCGCCGTTATATTCGGACGAAGGGCCTGCCAAGGATCCTGTAAACAGCAAATATTCCTGCCCATCTGCAGGGTCGCAGAAATAAGCGGGGTCACGAAATGCCTTAATCTTGCCGGGCTCGCCCTCTTGTTGATCGGCGATATGATAATGCCGTCCGTTGTTGGCCACCGATTCCTGAAGGGGGGACCAATTGCTAATCTGGCCATCGGCCTGCAAAGTTCCGTGGGTTTCAAACAGGCGCTGCTGATAACCGCCCGGATTGCCGGCAACACCTGCTGCGGTGAAGAATAATGAGACAATTCCATTTTTGAGCAGGGCCGTACCCGCCCATTCCCGTTCGAATGCATAATCTGTGTCAGGCAGCGCCCAACCCAAATCACGCCATTGCCCTTCTTTTAGGTGCAACAGCCTGATGCGCGCTTCAAAATGGCGTAACGCGGGGTCTGAACGGTCTGGCGCAGCAAGGGCCATCCACACAGCGCCGCCAGCAATATCGGCAATGCTGCCGTCTGAGGATTGGATGGGCCACATATCCCAAAGCACAATCCCCGGCAAAAGCGGGGTAGCATCATGCCCATTTATCACATCGACAGTATCAAAGATTTGCTCTGCGATACGCGACACGTGCTTGTGCGTCCATGCTGAGGTCAAGGTGCGAATTTCCCGATTCTGAAGGTTAATTGCCATTTTCCTAGGAAATGAGGTGGTGCATTGCAACATATAATTGCAATCGATTGCAATTATGCGGCACGTTTAAAGAGCGCAAGACATCGCCTTTCTGGTTGCGGAGCGTGTTGATCGGCGAGAGAGGCGCGCAAGCGCCATTATGTGACGCAGACGGGATCTGTGTTAGCGACCACAGATGCGCCTTCTGACTATCCTAATCAGCCCAATTTCGGCCAGCCACCAAAAGCGCGCCTGAATGCGTATCCTGTTCGGGTCATGCGGGCGCGGCATTGTCTGATCGTGCTCGTGCCGCACAGCGATGCCGGTAAGCACGGCGCAGCATAATAGCGCAATTTCAATGTGATGGATGCTTTGGCTCTTCGACTCTCTGCATGGCAATTGCCGCAAGTGCCATCATCATAGCTGCAAATGCCATGGTCCAGATCGGCTGTGTTGGGAAAAAGGCTTTCAAAATGCTGCCCATAACGGTTGCGACCAGCAATTGCGGCACCACGATGAAGACATTGAACAGCCCCATATAAATTCCGAGCTTTTGCTGGGGCAGTGCTGACGCCAATATGGCATAAGGCATGGCGAGGATCGACGCCCACGCGATGCCGATACCGATTTCCGAGAGGATCAGCAGATTGGGATCGCGGATGAACAGGAAGCTCACAAAGCCTGCGGATCCCGTAAGCAGACAGACCATGTGCGTTTTCACTTTGCCGATCCGTGCCGCCAATGAGGGCAGAATCAGCAGCGCGCCGATTGCGGCGACCCCATTTTGAATTGCGAACAGCCGCCCAACCCAATTTGCGCCATGCCCATAAGCGACACTCGCAACATCTGTGGTGTTATAGGCATATTGGGTGACGACAGGTGTCGTATAGATCCACATGATGAAAAGCGTAGACCAGCTGAAAAACTGTGCCAGGGCGAGCCGCTTCATGATGGTGGGCATGCCAGAAAAATCACCCACGATATGCGACAGGATATTGTCCTCACGTCCCGATTTAGCAAGTGTGATAGCGATCAGGCTAGCGATGCCATAGCCCGCCAAAAGCGCGCCGAGCAGATAGACTTCTTTTTCAAGTCCAAGCGGTGCGACCCATGCGGCAGTGATGATGCCGGCTATTATCCAAATCAACGACGGTCCGCTGCCGCGGGCTGCCAACGCCGGTAATGTGTTCGTGTTCTTGTGATCGGTCTCACCGTCAAAGGCGGCCATTTCTGCGGGGCTATATTCCTTGGTCGTGAAAACGGTCCAGCTCACGGAGAGCAACATGGCAGCACCACCAACCCAAAAGCTATAGCGCACCGTATCGGGGATTGTTCC
>CALRLP020000002.1:0-481510 GCA_943368745.1 Maricaulis salignorans | reverse complement strand
GTTTGCCACTAACGCTTTCAATCATAGCAGGGCTTTCGGTGCGCGCTGGTTCGCAGATTTTCGGCATCGCGCGCAGTTCGGTGGTTGAGATGGTATCAACATCCAACCCCAACGCTATATTTGAAGAGTTGGGTGGGCGCAAAATTGTTCGTATTCGAAACAAGCGATATCCCTACAAATCACTTGAAGAGATATTGGGTATCGCCCACGACGCATATACCGCCGGAGAGAGCCGCACGCTCATCGTAATGCGTCCCGCGGTCGGAACCACATTCGTTTTGGAAGTGGCCGCCGTTATCGACAATGAGGAACTGGTGGTAAAGCCGGGCGCGCCATTGTTGATGGGCAATGGCCTGTTCGCGGGAACGTCGCTGCCCGACAATGGCCGACCTATGCTGTTACTCGACGCAAGTGGGCTTGGCACCGCTATGGGTCTGACTGCTACGGACAAAGACGATCGCGAGATCGACAGTCGCGCTGATGCCGAGCGCAAAAGTAACGGCCCATCTGCATTGCTGTTCATTGCCACGGACGGCCGCAAACAGGCCATTCGTTTGTCCGCAATCGAGCGCATGGAAGATATTGATGTCGCCCGGATTCAATATGTTGGCGGAAGAACACGGGTTTCTGCCGACGGCGGCTTGTATGATTTATGGGAATATGAATCTGCAGCTGACGACGGTTTGGTAAAAGTGTTGCGACTTAGCGATGGCGACAGCACCTGCTATCTTTCCGTCAGCGACGTCTTGGACATTTTTAGCATCGCTAGCGATATCATGCCCAGCGCCGAACCAGAACAGCATGAAGGTGTCGTCTATGCCTTTGGGGAGCCAGTCGAGCTGCGCAACATGTTCTCATTCTTCGAAACATATGATCGCACGCGCCGAAATCGTAGTTCGGACGCATTGTGCTTCATTGATTGTCCAGAAGATTCGCAATGGGAACGGACTATATTGGCGCCGTTGCTAACAGCATCGGGATATGCGGTGAGCTTTGATGAACATGATCAATCGCGCGCCGCCATTATATTACAGCGTGATGTCGCCAAGGCGCGCGAACGGGCAACAGATCCACGAACGCTCCACCTGCGCGATTCCAACCACAGCCTGACCGAGCCGATTTCGAGCATTTACCGGTACGATGGCGTCGGGTTGATATCGGCGATCGAAGAGAAGTTGGCGGCGCGCGCATGACCTACACCTTATATCTGATTGCGGATTTGGCAGGGTCGCGGGTTGCGATTGAGAGCAGCCAAGTGGAATCGGTCGTCCATGTGCCGGACGTTGTACCGGTGCCCATGTGCGATCCGTCCATTGCTGGAATTTTTGCGCTGAGAAGCCGCGTCCTGACGCTTGTCGACACCCAGTTCTACATTACGGGCACGCAGCAAGCGGCCCATAAAGGCTCTTTGGCGGTCGTCACAGAAATCGCGGGGCACCAATATGGACTGCTCGTCGACAAGGTTCATGACGTCGTTCCAATTGCGGTCGAGCAGGCCGATTCAAATATCCGCCCTCCGGCTGCATGGAACCGATATGTTGATCACATCGCCACGCATGAAGGCGAACTGGTGATGATATTAAACACCGACACGTTGGTTTCGGGGCAAACGGTTCCGGCGACCTAATTTCGCCAGTTCGCTGCGCACATTAACGTGTCGATAAGAAGGCGGAGATACAGTCTCCATTCTGGTCGGAAAAAGGGTGTTAGGTCACATGAAATCCTGTTTGATTGTCGACGATAGCAAGGTCATTCGTAAGGTTGCCCGTCATATTCTGGAAACCATGCAATTCGAAGTCGCTGAGGCGGCCGATGGTAAGGAAGCGTTAGACCATGTCGCGCAGATAAAGCCCGACGTTATTCTGCTGGATTGGAATATGCCGATCATGAGTGGGATGGATTTTTTGCGTGCCTATCGTTCGATGAACGGCGTGCCATCCGCCAAGGTGATATTCTGCACAACGGAAAATGGCATCGGTCATATTCAAGCGGCGATTGACGCGGGCGCAGACGAATATGTCATGAAACCGTTTGACCGCGAAACGCTTGAGTCAAAACTGCAAATCCTCGGCTGTATTTGAAGCACCAGAATGCGCAGAAGATCGGCAGTATTGGGTGGCAGTTGGCCACATGTGGCGGCAACCCCGATTAGGGTTATGCTTGTCGACGATAGCGTTGTCGCACGTTCGATTTTTGCGCGCGTTCTGGGCAAGTGCGACGGCATAGACATCATTTGCGAAGCATCGGATGGGGACGCTGCGGTTGCAAGTCTCGACGAAAATGAAGTCGATATCATATTGCTGGATATAGAAATGCCGAAGCGTTCGGGATTGGATGCGCTTCCCGACATTCTTGCAAAGGCGAATGGCGCACGGGTGCTGGTCGTGTCGGCATTTGCTGAAGAAAATGGCCCCGCTGCCGTTCAGGCGCTTTCGCTCGGTGCATGTGACACGTTGGCAAAGCCGGGCCGCACTGGTTTTTCGGGACGTTTTTCAGAAATTTTGATCGACAAAGTCTTGCGCTTGGGTCGGTCGGCGCTGGAGCGCACCGACAGCAAATACACGGCCAGACCACTTTCGGATTATCGCGCATTGTCGAAGCCACGCTGTATCGCGATTGGATCATCGACGGGCGGCATCCCGGCAATCCAACACATATTGCGCAATTTGGATGACTCTCTCGACTGTCCTATTTTTATCACGCAGCATCTGCCCGCAGCATTCATGACCTTTTTTGCGGGGCAACTCGCTGGTCTTACGAAGCGAACTGTGAAGGTTGCTGAAGCCGGCGAGCGCGTAAAACATAATCATGTCTACCTCGCACCGGGGCATGCTCATATGGTGTGCCACAGGGACGGCAATGACGTCATCATCGGCCATCAATCGCGCTATAGCGCAAGCCGTTATTGCCCATCGGTCGACGCAATGCTTGCATCGGTGGCGCGGGCCTATGGACGCGATGGATTGGCGCTTATTTTCAGCGGCATGGGTAATGATGGACTCGCCGGGGCGCGCACCTTCAACGCATTTGCAGCACCCGTTTTCGTTCAAGATATGCAAAGTTCGGTCGTCTGGGGCATGCCGGGTGCAATCGTGAAGGAAGGCTTGGCGACCGCGATTATGACGCCAGCCCACATGACCGACATGCTTTCACGGATTGCGACGTCATCATGAGCATCGCTGAAGCCAGGGCTTACAGAACGCTATCGGCGGCGCTGGAAAGATATACCGGGCAAACGGTTCCAACAAACCGGCATTGGCGAATTGATATGGCGCTTAAGCCTTTGATGCGGCGTAACTCTGTTCCCGACCTACAAACGCTGGCTGCGTTGATCGAGATGGATACGGACCCCAAATTGACGCGCGCGTGCGTGGAGGCAATGGTGAATAACGAAACGTCTTTCTTCCGTGATCAACCAAACTTTGCGCTGCTGGCTGGGCCCGTGCTCGACCACATTCGCGAACTACGTTCGGACACAAAAAGGCTGCGCATCTGGTCGGCTGCCTGCTCGACGGGGCAGGAGGCTTATTCTCTCGCCATTACAATATTGGAAAACGCCGAAAAATGGCGCGGTTGGACAATTCAAATATTGGGTACCGATGTATCTTCTACGGCCTTGGCACAGGCGCGGGAAGGGCGGTATTCGCAGTTTGAGATTCAGCGTGGCCTTTCCGTGACGCACATGCTCCGCCATTTCGAGCAACAGGGCGAAGAATGGGTGGCCAAAGATGCGTTGCGCAAAATGGTGACTTTCACGGAGCATAATATGCTGACGCCCGTGCGCCATTTCGGCCGCTTTGACGTCATTTTATGCCGAAACGTGCTTATGTATCTTAACGACGACAAGCGCACTCATGTTTTGGAAGCTATTGCGCCATCCATGGAAGAGGGGGGGCTTTTAATGCTCGGCGCCGCCGAAACCGTCATTGGGCAAACGCAGAAGTTTCGCGCGAGCAGAGCGTTTCGCGGTTTTTACGAGTTGGCGCCGGGCCGGAAAAGCGCTTAGCCAGCAAAAGTTTCCCGCACCGGCTGATATTGCGTGCAACGGTCGACTTACCTATGGTCGCTTTATGACCATGATCTGGAACCCATCACCCAATTTTGGCGAGCGCAGCTTGCCGATCACAATGCTTGTTTTGCATTATACCGGCATGCAGTCGGGGGCGGCAGCCATTGATTGGCTTGCGAACCCCGCTTCCAAAGTGTCGGCGCATTATGTCGTCGATGAAGACGGGCAGCTTGTCCATATGGTGCGTGAGGAACAGAGGGCGCAGCATGCCGGGCTTTCCTATTGGCGCGGTGTGACGGACTGCAATAGCGCCAGCATTGGCATTGAGATCGTCAATCCCGGGCATGAATTCGGCTACCGCCCGTTTCCCGAAGCGCAAATGGACACCGTGACGCGATTGGTCGCCGGAATTGTCGGTACGTACGGAATTGATCCGCGAAACGTCGTCGGTCACAGCGACGTCGCGCCAACACGTAAAGAAGATCCAGGCGAATTGTTTGACTGGGAACGTTTGGCAAAGCTTGGGCTTGCTGTTCCGCGTCCGCGGGAAAAGCTGGTTGATCCCGGTTGGCCCGACGCCGCGTTTCTGTTGGCGTTAGAACGTTATGGTTACAGCATTTCAGATGGACGTGCGGCCACGGTCGCATTCCAGCGCCGCTTTCGCCCCGAAAATATTGAAGGCGTGATCGACGGAGAATGCCGGGCAATATTGCTGAGCTTGCTCTTGGAGTATGAGGGCGGACCTGCTATCTAAGCGAAGCCAGAGGGTTGGGCGACCGCCGCTTAGTGGGTAACTGCTATGGGGAGGAAAGTCCGGGCTCCAGCGAGGAACGGTGCCGGATAACGTCCGGCGGAAGCAATTTTAGGGAAAGTGCCACAGAAAACAGTCCACCGCATTTCGATGCGGCCAGGTCGAAACGGTGCGGTAAGAGCGCACCGCGCTTTTGGTAACAGAAGCGGCAAGGCAAACCCCACCGGGAGCAAAACCGAATAGGGGCGGCACATGGCATCCTCCTGCCAGTCGCCCGGGTTGGTTGCATGAGTGCCGCAGCAATGCGTCGCCTAGATGAATGGTCGCACATCCGCTTACGCCTCGGCTGCAGCGGAGGACAGAACCCGGCTTACAGACCCTCTGGCTTTTTACCCCATGCCCAATAAGCGACGCCCAATATGGCAATTAGGACTGCCTCGACGATGATTGGCGGAGCTACCGGCGGGGAGAAGCCATCTATTGCTATGCTGACAAAGCGCCCAACCAAGGTTGCGCTCAACAGGACCATTGCGGCAATCAGCGTGCCCCGATGTTGGCGGATCGCGGCGAACAAGGTGAGGGCGCCGATGCCTAAAAATAGGCCACCAACATCCGCGCGTAGGTTCGCCCGACCAATATCGCCAACGGCCTGCATACCACGTTCTGCAAAAACTGCGTCGAGGCTAAACCAATGTTGGGCCACGCCAAGCAACGCAACTGCGCCAATTATGGCGACCAATACCCGCAATAATATATTCATGACCCCTCCGTTTACGCGAACGTCAACATTTACATATTCGCGCCATTATGTTTTCCTCTGCCAAGGAACACATTTTTCAGGGGGAGAAGTCAATGTCGATTGTTGCTCGCGCGAAGAATATCATTTTGAAACCGGCCGACGAATGGAACGTCATTGCGGACGAACCAGCAACGGTTGGCGGCCTATTCACCGGATATGCGATGATCTTGGCCGCCGTTCCTTTGGCAGCCGGCATAATATTCACAGGCGCATTGGGAATAAATACCGCAAGCCTTGGTGGCATGGGCGGCGGGGCTATGGAAATGGGCTTCGGCGCCATCGCCGCAATGGCGGTGGCGGGATATGTGCTTTCCCTCGTCACGCTTTTTGTGATGTCATTCCTCGTCAATGCGGTGTCCCCCAGCTTTAATGGCAAGTCCGACATGGTTCAGTCGACCAAGCTGATGACATATGCATCAACCCCAACTTGGGTTGCTGGGCTGGTTAGCTGGATCCCCATATTGGGCGGTCTAATCTCTTTCGCCGCAATCGCTTATGTCGTTTACCTAATCTATCTGGGGCTGCAGCCTGTGCTCGGTGTCCCTAAGGAAAAGGTCGCGGGGTTCACCGTCGTCATCGTGCTCATTTATGTCGTTCTGACTGTCATTATTTCCGGCATCCTGATCGGCATTGCCTTTTCGACCTTGTTCGGCAGCGGGATGATGGGCGGGGCTTTGTCCGGCGCATAAATTGCGTTTACGCCACTAGCAAAATGCGCGTGCCGTCGCTAAGTCGGCGGCATGGTGCGGTCCACTCGACGAAATGACTGGGGTTTTCCCCGCTGGCGCGGCTATGGAAGCAGCAACGAGGCGCAAAAGGTGCGTCTGTGCGACCGCTATGGTTGTAACAAAGCGGGAAACTGCCCCGCACCGAAATCACCCAACAGCCCAGACCGCTGGATGTTCTGTGAAGAACATGCCGGTGAATATAACCGTGGTTGGGACTATTTCGAAGGTTTGACCAAGGAAGAAGCTGAATTGCGCGAAGCCAATGAGCGTCGCGATTCATCGGGCTATAAAGAATCCGCGCATTATGGCTGGGCCGGGTCCGGCGATGGCAGCCGCAGCCGTGATGAAATGCATGCGCTCGATATTCTGGGCCTTGAAAGCGACTCCACGTTTGATGAGGCGAAAAAGGCCTGGCGCAAAATCGCCAAGGAAACACATCCCGACGTAAACCCCGGCAACGCCGACGCGGCCAAGGCTTTTCAGGCGGGGCAGGCGGCTTATGACGTTCTGCGCGTTGCCGAAGAACGGCGCGAGTGGAAGGGTTAGTTACTTGCGTGGGCCAAATTGCAAGCGCATAGGGCGCGCGTGATTCGCGCATCTTCGCCCTTCCGGAATATAGCTGCAGCAATGATATTGCTGGCGCTGGCTTTGCGCGTCATCATTCCGTCTGGCTTTATGCCGTCGTCGGAGCGTGGTTTTGCGCTGACCATCTGTACGGGAATGGACACCCAGACCGTCTGGATGGACAAATCGGGTAAGCTGCACAAGGAAGACCCATCAAAAGGCAAATCGGTTGAGCATCAACCTTGTGCCTTTGCGGGAGCCGCGATGGCGGCGGACGTGCTTTCCGCTGATTTCCAAGTTGCAATGGCGCCTGTTGCGCTCGCCATTCCTGTTTTTGCCAAACGCGAAGTCTCGGTTGGCGCTGGCCTCGCTGCCCCGCCGCCACCAGCCATAGGGCCACCTTCTTACGTCTAAACTACAAGGCTGCTTTGCGGCCTATCTCTCGTTTAGATTTAGGAAAATATCATGAAATTTTTGTCCATTTTGCGCGCGTCTGTTGCGTGCTCTGTTATTGCCATCATTACACCTGCCGCAGCTGAAGAGGCTGCTGACACCACGATTATTGTCACCGGCCGTGCAGCCGCTGACGAATCCGAAATATCGGCAAACAACACCGCAGGCGGCACCGACGTCGTTAGCCACGAAGATTATGCAGACAAGACCGTCGTGTCGTTGCGTGATACTTTGGCCTTTTCGCCCGGCGTGTATACTCAGCCGCGCTTTGGGCAGGAGGTCCGCATTTCCATTCGCGGTTCGGGTCTATCGCGTGGCTTTCACATGCGCGGACTGACGTTGTTGCAGGATGGGGTCCCCATCAATCTGGCCGACGACAATGGCGACTTTCAAGAGCTTGAACCCATATTTTTCGACCATTTAGAGGTATATCGCGGCGCGAACGCGTTGAGATTTGGTTCCGGTACATTGGGTGGCGCAATCAACGGCGTTACGCCCACCGGCGACAATGCCGCGGGTCTTTACCTTCGCGGTGATGTTGGCAGCTCTGACTTTTATCGTGGCTTGGCGTCCTTTGGAGTGGGTGACGACGACGCCAATGCTTGGGCAGCGATCAGCGCCGATAGCCACAAGGGGGATCGGCAACACGCCCAGCGGAACTCAATGCGCTTTAACGGAAATGTTGGGCTTAGGATTTCGGATGTCGTGTCGACGCGATTTTACGCAAGCGCGACAACACTTAATCAGGAATTGCCGGGTGCATTGACCCGCGCAACGGCTTTATCTGCACCACGAACTGGTAATTTTGTGGGGGATCAGGCGCGCGATATCAATTCGGTTCGTATCCAGAACCGGACCCGTTTCGACTGGGGCAGCAGCCGTCTGGATGTTGGCGCGTTCGTGAACGCCAAAGAATTATATCACCCGATTTATCAGGTCATTGATCAGACATCGACAGATCGCGGCGTGTTCGCCCGTTATGATCGCGAGGGAGACGACTGGAGCGTTACTGTCGGCGGAGAGTCCCGTTGGGGAACAATTGACTCAAAGCGCTTTGTCAATGTGAACGGCAAGCGTGGAGCGCTTACCTTCGATGCCGACCAGACGGCCCGGACGTCGAATATGTATGGAGAGCTGCGTGCAACGCCGGTTGCGGGTGTTACGCTTATAGCAGGCGGTATATATGCCGATGGCTTCCGAAAGCAGGTTCAGATCGTTCCGTCTGCCGCAACCGGCGCAGCGTCGTTCGACGCGTTCTCGCCCAAATTTGGCGTCCTCTGGGAACCGTCCGAAGACGTCCAAATTTTTGCCAATTATAGCAAATCCACAGAATTCCCGACCTTCGTTGAACTCGCGCAAATTGCGGCGTTCGTTCCTGTAAAGGAACAAACCGCATGGACAGCCGAAATCGGGACACGCGGGAAAATGGGATGGGCGAGCTGGGATGTTGCCCTGTACCGCGCCAACATCAAACGCGAAATGCTGCAGTTTACCGTAGGGCGGGACATTCCAGCCTCAACGTTCAACGCCGATAAAACACGGCATCAGGGTGTCGAAGCAGCGTTTAGTGCAGCGCCCACCGATTGGCTGCGTTTCCGCCAGATCTGGCAATATTCCGACTTCCGCTTTGTCGCTGATGCCCAATATGGCAACAACCGGCTGCCGGTGGTGCCAAAGCATGTCTTGCGGTCGGAGCTTCGACTTGGCAGCGACGATTTGCATATTGCGCCGAATGTTGAATGGGTGCCGCAGGGTGCATGGGCAGACTATCGGAACATGACACGCACGACAGGCTATACCCTGTTCGGCTTATCTGCCGGCGCGCGCGTTATGGCGGGGGTCGATCTATTTTTTGATGCGCGAAACCTGACCGGAGAGAAAGCCATCGGCGACGTGTCGGCCGCTATCCTTGCCTCCGCAGCATCCGCCATTTACTACCCGGTGGAACGCCGTGCCATTTACGGCGGCGTCCGCGCGCGGTTTTAGGAGACCAGAAATGGAAAATACGTCTTTCTACCGCACGATCTGGCGCTGGCATTTCTATGCTTCGCTCTTCGTCATGCCGTTGATCCTCGTGCTTGCCACAACAGGCGCAATTTACCTGTTCAAGCCGCAATTGGACCGTTGGGAAGAGCGCGCATTTACAGACCTGCCGACTGAACAGGCAGTGTCACCCAATGCGCAGTTGGCCGCTGTCATGGCGGCCAATCCGGGCGCGCAGTTCCAAAGCTATCGCCTGCCCGAACATGCGGGCGATGCCGCGATGATACATATCGGCCTCGCCGACGGCCAATCCATGCGCGACGTCTATGTGTCACCGCAGGGTAAAGTGTTGGGTAGCATCGATCCGGAAGGCCGAATATCCGCCACGGTGTCGCGGATACATGGGTCGCTGCTGATCGGCAAAATGGGTGATTGGATTGTTGAACTGGCGGCGTGCTGGGCGATCGTGATGATCCTGACCGGTCTGTATATGTGGTGGCCGCGCGGGCAGCATTTTGCCGGTGTCGTGTGGCCCCGTTTGGGGAAGGGCAATCGCGTGTTCCTGCGCGATCTGCATGCGGTGACTGGCTTTTGGGTTTCAGGGCTGGCGCTTGTTTTGCTAACCACAGGACTGCCTTGGGCGAGCGTCTGGGGTGATGCTTTCCGCATTGCCCGCGCTGAATTGGGCCTCGTTCAAGGCGCGCAAGACTGGAAAACGGGCAGTGCCGCCCCGCATGCCGAGCATGATCATGATGCAATGATGAAAATGCAGGCTGCCGGCATACCGCTGGTTGGCTTGGCGGACATGGTTGCCAAAGCGAAAGCCGAACAACTGCCGCACCCGGCGTTGGTGAAAGCACCAGGCGCGCCTGAGCGTTTCGGCCCTCCTGCGCCGATGGCATGGACCATTAAGTCGGAGGCGCAGAACCGGCCATTGAACCGCGAGATCACATTTGATGTTGCAACCGGCAAGGAGATGTCGCGAAAAGGCTTTGCCGACAAGCATGTCATTGATCGCGCGGTCAATTATGGAATCGCTTGGCATGAGGGTCAGCTTTTTGGCTGGTTCAATCAGCTTGTCGGCGTGCTCACTGCACTTGGCCTGATCACATTGGTTGTGTCAGGTTTCCTGATGTGGCGCCGGCGCAAGCCCGATGACGCGCTCGGCGCACCGCCCGTTGCCGCGGTGCCGCCAAAAATGCGCGGGGTTGCGATGATCATCGGCGTCATGGCGTTGCTCTTGCCGTTGCTTGCCGCATCGCTGTTCGCGCTGTGGCTGTTCGACCGGCTGCTGCTGCCGCGACTGCCTGCACTTGCGATGTGGCTTGGGTTGCGTCCGGCTCAGCCGGCGTAACGCGCTGCCGTTTCGCGAATAAGCGAGATCATATTGGGAATGCCCTGTGTCCGGTTCGAACTTAACTGATTTTTGAGGTCGAACGGCGCAAGGGCGTTCTCGATATCGGTCTTCAGAATTTCGGCCGCGTTTTTATGCTCGACCGTTTTCAGGACCAGCGCGATGATGCCTTTGGTAATCGCGGCGTTGCTGTCGGCCAGAAATGTGAGTTCGTTATCTGCGGTCACGGGATAGACCCACACGCTTGCGGAACATCCCCGAACCAGCGTTGCATCGGTTTTCAACGCGGCCGGCATTTCGGGCAATTCGCGACCGAGATCGATAAGCAACCGATAGCGGTCATCAGCCTCAAGAAATGCATACTCTTCTGTAATGTCGGCAAATGTTGTCATGCACTGCGCATATGGCCGCGTTGCTTAGATATCAATCCCTGCCGCTATGGCTTCAAGCCTTTTTACGCGCTCTTTCAAATCGGCGACTTCAATACGCGACGTGGCCGACGGTACAGGTGCATCATTGCCGTGCCGCATGGTTTCAAGCTCCGCATGCTTAAGCGCGATCCAGTCGCGCCAGCCACGCAGGCTTAATGACGACACGATGCCGACACATAGCACCGCAAAGGCACCGATGATGATGTAGAAGTTGGGATCCTGTTGCATGGTCCTTCCTTTCCGTCCGCGCGCCGTTACCGGCTGCGCAGTTCCTCAATCTGACGGTTGATGTCACTCGCGCTGTTGTTGTCCGTCGCGATGCGCTCCAAAACCTGAATGCGTTCTTTCAAAGCCCGAATTTCGTCTTGCATCTGCTGCGTATCCGCATTGTTCAAAAGACGGTGGGTTTTCGTGCCCATGACGTTTTCGTCTTCCACGATCCCGTGCTTTGCCTTTTGCTTCGTCTGGATAATCCTGCCGATCGTGATGATAGCAATGATTGCGACGACCATTTGAAACGGATCCATTACTTCCTCCTCAATTCGAAGGCCCGCGAAGGGCCTCAATTTCAGATGTTAACCGGTGACTGTCATCGACAACGATTTTTTCGACATTGGCGAGCCGGTCCTTGATTGAGCCGATTTCTGCGCGCAGCTGCGCGTTTTCCTGGCTCAACAATTTTACGCGTTCGACGGCTTCCTGGTCGGTCTTGGGATAGACTGACTGGCCCCACATACCATCAAGCGGATATCCATTTTTGATGCGCATCCATGTGGTGAGCACCCAGCCTGCCGAAATTGCGACAACGCCAATACCTATCATGGGGCCGATGGCCGTAATCATTGCTAGCTTGTCAGGGTCCATAGCTTCCTCCAGCGCGCCTCAGCGCAGTTTTTCAATTTCTTCCGACAGCCGCCCGGCCTTATCCGTGACGATCCGTTCCAAGACGGCGACCCGTTCTTCCAGACGACCAACCTTGCCATTCAGCGTTTCATTTTCATTGCTGAGCAGCATGATTTTGCGCTCGGCTTCGGGATAGTCGCCATCGGTCAGCGCTGTCTTTCCGCCCCATTCGTCTTCCAATGGGTAGCCATGTTTGGCTCGGATCCAGTTGTTGATGAGCCATCCGACTGTCATCAACGCAACAATCGCAATCACGAAATTTGGTCCTGCAAAGCTCATTTGAAATCTTTCCATGGCAGGCGGCGTGTCACGGGCCGGATGGGGCTGTCGCGGAAATCAACGCTCCAGTTGCGGCGATCCGCGTTGCGTTTCTTCTGTGCGAAGTGGCGATATGCAAACCACCCAATCAGCCCGAGAATGATAAGCGTGAACATGACTATTCCTTCCAATATGTCGTCGTTTATCGAAGGCTCTCTATTTCGTCCGCCAACTGCTTGTTGTTGCTGACATAATAGGTTTCCATTTCGGCCAACCGACGGTCGATTTCCCGGAAACGCGAACGAATGTCGCGTGTTGTGCGGGCAGGTGACTGACGCACGCCCTGCCAGAATTTCTGGTCTTGGCGGTCATCGGTATAGAGATGCACTGGCTTCGGGTTGGCCATCCACGCGGTGATGACATAGGCAATCAGCGTCCACGGAAAACCGCCCATCAGGGTGAGCATTACCGCGCCAAGCCGCACCCAGAGAACGTCCACACCGGTATAATCGGCAATCCCGGCGCAAACGCCTTTCCATTTCGCATTCATCTTATCGAGATAGAATTTGGTATGTGTACCAGCCATTTTAGCGGTTCCTTTCCAGCCTGCGGACATTTTCGGGGTCGAAATCTTTTGTTTCATGATCGATGCGACGTGGCTGCCATTCAGGATTTTCCTGGGCGACCAGACGCTCAACGGTATCGAGGCGATCTTCGAGACGACGGGCAAGTTCGTTCATGTCACCCAGCATACGCTCGTCATCATTGGTCAGAGTTGCCGCGGTTTTCCAACGGGTGACATAATGCAGGATGATCCAAGGCAAGCCAATAAACAGTATGCCGCAAACGAAAATGGGGACGACAGTATCTTCCATCAGTTCAACCTTCCTTCTGTGCGTCTTGTTTCATGGCTTTTTTCATCGCTTCCAGCTCGGCATCGACAACGTCGAAGGACTCAAGCGCTGCGATTTCGTCGCCCAAGCTGCGTGGGGCGTCTGAACCGATGGACAGCGAGTCTGCATATCCCTGCGCTTCATCCACGCGGCGTTCGAGCACATCAAAGCGAGAGAAAGCTTCACGTACCTTGTCGCCATTATACATGGTGCGCAGCTTGACCTGATTTTCGGCGCTTTCAAGCCGTGTCATCAACGCATTCTGACGGCTGCGGGCGTCGGCGAGTTTCTTCTGCAGCTTGTGAATATCCTGCTCCGAAGCTTTCAATGCATCGTTGAGAACGTCGACTTCTGCGGTCAGCTGGTCCTTCATATCGGTCGCCTTGCGCTTTTCGACCAAGGCAGCCTTGGCAAGGTCTTCGCGATCTTTTGAAAGCGCGAGATGGGCCTTGTCGGTCCAGTCAGCTTCAAGCGTGTTCAGCTTATCAATGTGCCGGCGCAGCTCTTTCTGGTCAGCAATTGTCCGGGCGGCGGAAGCGCGGACTTCAACCAAGGTTTCTTCCATCTCCAGGATGATCATGCGGATCATCTTTGCCGGGTCCTGCGACTTGTCGAGCAAGTCCGTGACGTTGGCGGCGATGATATCGCGGGTTCGTGAAAATATGCCCATTGGGTAACTCCGGTTAAAACTGTTCATTTGCGTACTAAAAAAGGGGGCGACCGGGTACCTTTAGGAGGTAGGGGGAGCCGGGGTACCCCGGTCGCAGGCTATCGACGTCAGGCAAGATAGCTGACAACGATTGGCCGATGGGTGTAATTTGGGACGTTCATGTTAATATCGTCATAATGGTTGAGAACCGAAACGGCGTAACTGGTGAAGATCATGGACACGGACAGGGCGACTGCCAGCCATAGGCGGCTTTCGTTTCCACTTACGTTGTCGCTGGTTCCGATATCTTTACGCATCTTGTGTATTCCCTTTTGCATGCCGGTGATATTCCGGCTTGAAAGACCTATTGCAGGGAGCGTGCCAATTTGAATAATTGCCGGATTTCCGCTATTTGTGAAAAAATGTGACATTCGAGTGCTGGTAATTATTGCCACACTATGGTGAAATATGCCAATCTTTGAAAATGGAACGCGATAGTCATCAATTCATTGGACAATCGTCCGCTTTTCTTGACGCCGTCGAGCGCGCAAGCCGCGCCGCGCCGCTCAATCGGCCAGTGCTGGTTGTGGGGGAACGCGGAACCGGGAAAGAATTGATCGCGGAGCGACTCCATCGCCTGAGTTCGCGTTGGGACGGGCCTTTGGTCACGATTAACTGCGCCGCGTTACCTGAGACATTGATTGAGGCCGAACTGTTCGGCCATGAAGCTGGCGCGTTCACCGGAGCCACCCGTGCACGCGAGGGCCGGTTTGAAGAAGCCGACGGCGGCACGCTGTTCCTCGACGAACTGGGGACGTTGAGCATGGGCGCACAGGAACGGCTATTGCGCGCGGTCGAATATGGAGAGGTCACGCGTATTGGTTCATCAAGGCCAATGCGTGTCGATGTCCGGATTGTCGCCGCCACCAACGAGCATCTGCCCAATATGGTGGATAAGGGACGCTTTCGTGCGGACTTGCTCGACCGGCTGTGCTTTGAGGTGATAACCCTGCCGCCATTGCGCGTTCGCGAAGGCGATGTTGAGGTGCTATCTGAATATTATGGGCGTCGGATGGCGGCCGAATTGGGTTGGGCAGGGTGGCCGGGTTTCGGCGCGGTTGCGACCCAGGCCCTCGAAAACCATTTGTGGCCGGGCAATGTGCGCGAATTGCGCAACGTGGTCGAACGTGCGGTCTATCGCTGGGCTGACCCAGAACAGCCGGTCGACTATATCCAGTTTGATCCGTTCGATAGCCCGTGGCGCGGCGGCGTGGCTGCTTCATCGCCTGCGCAGGTGCAGTCCGATAATCAAGCATCCAGTGCCAAGCAGCGTGCCTCCACAGACTTAAGTCAGGCGATTGACGTTACCGACTTTAGAGAAGCGACCGAAAAATATGAAAAGGCGGTGCTGGAGCAGGCATTGGCGAAGTGTCGGTATAATCAGCGGCAAACGGCCAAAGCGCTGAACCTAAGCTACGACCAATTGCGTCATACGCTTAAGAAGCATGATCTTTTGGGATAAAAAAAGGGGCGGCATCGGCCACCCCTTTTAACTTTACGAAGATCGTGACGATTAGCCGCCGTTAAAGCTGACCATCGTGTAGAGCATTGGGATCGACAGCAATGTGTTCAAACGTGATGTCATCATCGCTGTCGCTGCTGCCTTTGCCTTTGTCGCATCATCGGCTTCGACAATGCCAAGGGCTTTCTTCTGGTTAGGCCAGATGATGAACCAAACGTTGAATGCCATGATGACCGCAAGCCACATGCCAACACCGATCAGTCGGTAGGGATCCTGCAGTGTAAATGCCTGATGGGCGTAACCGGCCTGAACCGAAATGATCAGTCCCAGCAACACGGTCGCCGCCGCGGCCCAGCGGAAGAAAAACAGCGCAGATGGTGCGATATGCTTCGACACCGCTGGCTTCAGCTCTGCGGGAATTTTAGGCATGGTCGGAATTTGAACGAGGTTGAAATAATACAACAGCCCAATCCAGACGATCCCGAAGAATGTATGCAGCCAACGTGTGACAGACTGTGCCGTCAATGCGTCGCCGTGCAAACCGAACATAACTGCCAATGACAGCACGAGACCGGCGACCAGCACCAGATGTAGATTTCCAAAAAATTTCGCCATTTTTTCCTCCTGTAGGCATTCAGGTGATTTTGCCCCTGATGCGTAGCAGCCTATCTTTGTGGGCGGCGCTTGTCACATAATTTCTGCGCAATTTGCGTGCGCCCAACGGAACGGGCGATGCGCCCGTTGGTTTGCGGTGCGGACTTCTCAAAAGGAAACATGCAACATGCCCTTCATTCTCCCGGAACTTCCTTACGACAAAATTTCCTTCGGCGGCCTCATTTCTGAGGAAACGTTCGACTTTCACCATGGCAAGCATCACAAGGCGTATGTCGATAAAACCAATGCCTTGGTCGCCGACGATGCGGCCTTATCAGGTGCGCCCTTGAGCAAAGTTATCACGGCTTCCAAGGCGAAGGGCAACACACAATTGTTCAACAATGCCGCGCAAATTTGGAACCACAGTTTTTATTGGCAGTGTCTGACACCGGAAAAACAGGCGCCGAGCGGCCAGTTAAAGACAATGATCGATGAAAGCTTCGGCAGTGTCGAAAATCTGTTGGCGAAGTTCAAAGAAGAAGCTGTCGCGCATTTCGCGAGCGGTTGGGCGTGGCTGATTGTCGAAGGCGGCAAATTAAAGATTACGTCGTTGCACGACGCCGACACACCCTTGGTACATGATATGAAGCCTTTGCTGACCATCGATGTGTGGGAACATGCCTATTATATCGACTATCGCAATGCCCGCCCGGACTATGTCGATGCGTTACTCGCCAATGCGATTAATTGGGAATTTGTAGCCGAAAATCTTGATGGACAAGGCCTCTCACGCGCTGACCAAGCCTGATTTTACGGGTTGGGTGGTGTCTCGGTATCATCGCCCAATTTTAGCCCGTGGCGCATCAGCATCGGGATATTGGCAAGCGCGAACAGGAATGTGCAGGCCGTTACCCCCCATACCTTGATGGAAAGCCAGGTATCGAACGAAAACCACTCTGGGCGACGAAAAATCTCGTTCAGTCCAGCAAGCGCCAGGAAAAACACGCCCCAACTCAATGATAGTTTTAACCAACCGGCTTCGTCCAGACCTTGATAGGCATGCTCCAGAACATATTTGAGCATGGCCTTACCGCGGAACCATCCGCCAAGCAGCAGAAGCGCGAAAAAGGCGTAGATGATGGTCGGCTTAATCTGGATGAAGCGTTCGTCATGAAACCAGATCGTCAGCGCGCCGAAAAATACGCCTAAAGCGGCCGTGAGTTTTAGCATCGGCGAAATTTTGCCGAGTTTCACCTTAGAGACAATGACCGCAATCAGAATGGCGACCATGAATGTGGCGGTGCCGACAATCGCGCCTTGCTTCGGATCGGTGTCCGAGCTGCCCAATTTTGACGCCACAAAAAACAGCAGCAGCGGTCCAAAGTCGAGAATGAAGTTTAAAGTACCGGAGGACTTTTTTGGCGTCGCTGCGTCGCTCACAACGAACCTCCGCTGATGGCACGGGCAACATCTTGCGCATTGAAGGGACGCAAGTCGTCGATGGTCTCGCCAACGCCAATGGCGTGAATGGGCAGGCCGAACTGCTTGGCGGCCGCGACCAAGATCCCGCCGCGCGCGCTGCCGTCTAATTTGGTCATCACAAGCCCAGTTACGTCAGCGACTTCCTTAAAGGTTTCAATTTGCGATAGGGCATTCTGCCCCGTCGTTGCGTCCAGAACCAACACCACATTGTGCGGCGCTGCAGGGTTGAGACGCCCAAGCACCCGGCGGATTTTCGCCAGCTCATCCATCAACTCGCGTTTGTTCTGAAGCCGTCCAGCGGTGTCGACGATCAGCACGTCTATGCCTTCTGCTGTTGCCTTTTTCACCGCATCAAACACGACACCAGCGGCATCGCCACCTTCGGGGCCAGTCACAATGGGTACGCCAAGGCGTTCCGCCCAAACTTTCAACTGTCCAATGGCAGCCGCGCGGAACGTATCCCCTGCGGCCAGCATGACGCCATAATCCTGTTCAAGGAAAAGGTGGGCCAGCTTTGCAATGGTGGTGGTCTTGCCCGAACCGTTTACGCCAATCACCAATATGACCTGGGGGCGCGGGAAGGCGTCAATTTCGAGCGGAGATGCGACGGGGGCTAAGACGGCAGCCACTTCGTCCTCGACAATCTGGCGGATTCCTTCGGCATCAATGCCCTTGTCAAAACGTCCAGCAGCAATCTTGTCGCGAATTTGCGCTGCCATGGCTGGGCCAAGGTCCGAAGCAATCAACGCATCTTCAATGTCATCAAGGTCGCGCGCTTCAAGCTTCGCCTTGGTGACAAGCCCCGCGATATTGTCCGTCAGCTTAACTGAAGTTTTCTTCAGGCCGCCAAACAGTCGGTCTTTCCACCCAGCATTCTCGCTCATTCTACAACCTCTGCCTGCAATATTCCGTCTGTTGACCGCAACACCCGCGCGGCGACAATGTTGCCTTCGGGCATGACTTTATCCAGCTGCAGATACGCGAAATTCTCCGCGTGGCCACCCCTGCCGCCATTTTCGACCGCGACATTTTGAATGGTGCCAATCAGCCCCTCCAACCAGCGGGATTTTTCTGCCGCGACCGCTTCGCGTAAAGCCTTGGCACGCGCCTTTATAACGGGATGGGGTAGTTGCGGCATACGCGCGGCTGGCGTGCCTTTTTTTGGCGAATATGGGAATATATGCCCATGCACGATCCCGCATTGTGCAACCAGATCCATGCTGTTGGCAAACATCGCATCGTCTTCGGTCGGGAAGCCCGCAATAATATCCGCGCCAATGGCGATTTCGGGTCGCTTTGCTGTAAGTCGCGCAACCAGATCGATCGCGAGCTCGCGGCTATGGCGGCGTTTCATGCGCTTCAGGATCATATTGTCGCCAGCTTGCAGCGACAGATGAACATGCGGCATCACGCGCGCCTCGCCTGTGAGCAAATCGAACAGCCGATCGTCAATCTCGACACCATCAATCGACGATAGCCTGAGGCGCGCAAGATCGGGAACGAGTTTCAATATCCGTTCGACCAGTGATCCTAAATTGGGGCTGCCCGGAAGATCATGGCCATAGCTGGTGACGTCAACACCCGTCAGCACCACCTCTTTAAACCCCGTGTCGACGAGCTTTTGAATATGTTCGATGACGCTGCCAGCAGGGACGGAGCGGCTGTTGCCGCGGCCATAGGGTATGATGCAAAATGTGCAGCGGTGGTCACAGCCATTTTGAACTTCGACAAAAGCGCGGGTTTTTCCGGAATAGGCGGTGACCAGATGCGGCGCGGTTTGCGCGATGGTCATGATGTCCGAGACAATGACCGGCCTGTCGGAACGATCCATCAAATCGCGTAACAAGGTTGCGTCTTGTTTCTCATGATTGCCAAAGACGCCCGCAACCTCTGGCATGGCCCGAAATGTCTCGGGCTCGACTTGCGCAGCGCAGCCGGTGACCCACACAGACGCGTCCGGGCGACGCCGATGCGCCTGACGGATGGCTTGGCGTGTTTGCCGCACAGACTCGTTGGTTACCGCGCAGCTGTTGATGATGACAATGTCATCGCGGCCCGCGAGTTGTTCAGCCAGAGCATTGCTCTCCGCCAAGTTCAGGCGGCAACCCATGCTAATGACTTCAGGCTTTTTGACGGGCGCGTTCATCCAAATGCATCCCAGTCAGCCTGACCTTTGAATACATAAGTGGCGCTGCCGGTCATGATGACGGGCTGTCCCGGGCTCCAGTCGATGGTCAGGGTTCCGCCCGATTGGTGGACTGTAACCGGGGATGTTGCCTTACCCTGACGGATCGCAGCAACGGCGGTGGCGCACGCTCCGGTTCCGCAAGCCCCAGTCAAGCCGGCGCCGCGTTCCCAAACATTTAGGTGGATTTCATTCCCAGCAACCGACGCGACATTTATGTTTGCCCGTTCTGGGAACACGGAATCGTTTTCGATTGTCGGGCCCAGCTGGCGCAAGTCGATGGCATCAACATCATCGACAAAAAACACCGCATGTGGGTTGCCCATATTGATAGCCATGGGCGCGGCGAGATTGTCCCAAGCCAGTGGCATCGCGTCCGTATTCATGGGGAAAGCAAGCGGTATGTCCTGCCATGCAAAAGTGGCTTCACCCATCGACACTTCAACGTCATTGCCCGATAACTTGCCTGAAATGATACCGCCCAAGGTTTCGATGTTGAGGTCTTGGTTCAACAGCGCAACGACACAGCGTGACGCATTGCCGCAAGCCTCAACCTCGCTGCCATCGGGATTGAATATCCGCATGCGGACGTCCGCGATTTCTGAAGGCAGCAAAAGGATAAGCTGGTCACAGCCAATCCCGAACTTGCGATCGGCAATCTTTTGCGCGCGGGCAGGGGACATTTCGATGGATTGAACGCGTGCGTCGATAATGACAAAGTCATTGCCGAGCCCATGCATCTTGTGAAATTCGCCCATCGCCATGGCGGCGATTTAGGGGCAGCGGGGCATCAAGTCTACCGTTGATGGCGAATATGGCCAACCTATTGTTTATCGAGGCGCCGTGATTGGGCGCAGGTCACGGCCGGCCCAACCAACGGAAAAACTTGATTTGCGACGCCAAGGAGGGTAGGGGCGCGTCCAAGGCAAGGATATTGCCTTTCAAAATTTGTTGGAAATCCGTTGTTTCCAAGCTGGTTGGCGAAGATTCGCTCACCGGCTTTTTGTTCGTTTATGCCTCAAACGGGGCATGTTGGTAAGGAATGTCGATGTTTGACAAGCTGAGCGACCGGTTAGGAGGGGTGTTTGATCGCCTGCGCGGTCGCGGTGCGTTAAACGAAGCGGACGTTCGTGAAGCGATGCGCGAAGTCCGTGTGGCTTTGCTTGAAGCCGACGTTGCATTGCCCGTCGTTCGTGACTTCGTTGAGAAGGTTACCGAGCAAGCCGTTGGCGCGCAAGTTCTGAAGTCGGTAACGCCCGGCCAGCAAGTCGTCAAAATCGTTAATGACGCGCTTGTCGAAATGCTCGGCGCAGAACAAAGCGACCTTGATCTCGCTGTAGCGCCGCCAGCGATCATCATGATGGTCGGTCTGCAGGGCTCGGGTAAAACGACAACGACGGCCAAGATCGCGAAGATGTTGAAGGCCAAGCAGGGCAAGAAAGTCCTGATGGCTTCGCTGGACGTCAATCGTCCTGCCGCACAAGAGCAGTTGGCGACGCTTGGTACACAGACTGAAATTGCGACGCTTCCCATTATGCAGGGGCAGCAGCCCGTCGATATTGCCAAGCGTGCGATGCAGGCTGCAAAGTTGCAGGGCTTTGATGTCCTGATCCTCGACACCGCTGGCCGCTTGCATGTTGACCAGCAGTTGATGGACGAAATGCAGGCGGTGGCAAAGGTCTCCGTTCCGCAGGAAATCCTGCTCGTGGTCGACTCGCTCACGGGTCAAGATACCGTAAATGTCGCTAAAAGCTTCGGTGAGCGCGTTAATGTAACCGGTATCGTGCTAACCCGCATGGATGGCGATGCACGCGGCGGTGCTGCACTGTCGATGCGCGCCATTACGGGCAAGCCCATCAAATTCGCAGGCGTCGGTGAAAAGCTGGATGCCATCGAGGCGTTTAACCCAAGCCGGGTTGCCGGACGCATATTGGGCATGGGCGACGTGGTCGGCCTTGTCGAACGCGCGACCGAAATGGTCGAAAAAGAGGACGCGGATAAGCTCGCGGCCAAAATGGCCAAGGGCCAGTTCGACATGGAAGACCTGCGTATGCAGTTCCGCCAAATGTCCAAAATGGGTGGTCTCGGCGCACTCGCGGGCATGATCCCGGGCATGAAAAAGGCCAAGCAGGCGATGGACGCTGGCGGTATGAACGACAAATTGCTCGTGCATATGGACGCCATCATTGGTTCCATGACGCCAAAAGAGCGCGCGAAGCCTGAATTGTTGAACGCCAAACGTAAGATCCGGATTGCCAAGGGTTCGGGCATGACCGTGCAGGACGTCAACAAGCTGATCAAAATGCACCAGGAAATGGCGAGTGCCATGAAGCGCATTCGCAAGATGGGCGGCCTCAAAGGACTCGCTGCCATGTTCGGTGGCGGCAAAGGTGGCAGGGGCGGCGACTTGGGTGGCGCGATGGAGGGAATGCACGGGCTTCCCCCCGGCGCTTTGCCCCCAGGTTTCGGCAGTCTGCCCGGAATGGGTGGCGGTGGCGGAATGCCGCCAGACCTCGCACGACTTCTTAGTAAAAAGAAATAAGTAGCACATTTAATTTAAGAATATTTCAGAAAGGTGAGTTAGTTTTATGGCATTATCCATGCGTTTGTCACGGGGCGGTTCGAAAAAGCGTCCTTATTATAAAATCGTCGTAGCCGACGCCCGCGCACCACGCGACGGTAAGTTCATTGAACGTATCGGCAGCTACAACCCACAGCTTCCTAAGGACAGCGCAGAGCGTATGATCCTCGATACCGAGCGTGCGAAGCATTGGCTTGCCGCTGGTGCGCAGCCATCGGACCGCGTTGCACGCTTCCTTGACGTCGCTGGCGTCAAAGAACGTAAGGTTAAGAGCAACCCTAACAAGGGTGAGCCAGGCCAGAAGGCCAAGGATCGCGCTGAAGACAAGGCAACCAAGCTTGCAGAAGCCGAAGAAGCCGCAGCAGCAGCTGCAGCCGCTCCAGCACCTGAGCCAGAGCCAGAAGTTGTTGAAGAAGTAGCCGCTGAAGAAGCCGCACCTGCGGTTGAAGAAGCACCTGCTGCTGAGGAAGCCGCGCCTGCGGCTGAAGAAGCTGCACCTGCAGCTGAAGAAGCAACTGAAGAAAAGGCTGAGGGCTAAGCCTTGGCTGACTCAACCGTCACGCTTGCCGCCGTTTCTGGCGCGCACGGCGTGACGGGTGAAGTTCGTCTCAAGCTGTTTGCAGAAAATGTGGACAGCTTGAAACGCTACAAAAGTTTTAACGATGGCGCGTTGACGGTTAAGTCCCTCCGCCCAACAAAAGACGGCGCGATTGCGCGCTTTGCCGAAATAAATGACCGCAATGCAGCGGAAAAACTGCGCAGCACATTGTTGACCGTGCCGCGCGATGCCTTGCCTGAACTGCCTGAGGGCGAATATTATTATAGCGACCTTCTTGGGCTTCCTTGCGTTTCAACCGATGGCACTGACCTTGGCAGTTGCATAGCCGTTGAAAATTTTGGCGCGAGCGACGTTCTGGAAATCCAGATGCCGTCTGCTGATGGTAAGCCGGGCAAAAAGTTCATGGTCCCAATGACCGCCGAGGCTGTGCCTGAATGGGGCGCGCAAGCCGGCGGACGCATAGTTATCGATGCCGATTTCGTCATATGACGTTCGCCGCCCAGATCCTGACGCTTTATCCCGAAATGTTTCCCGGTCCTCTGGGAATATCCTTGGCTGGCCGCGCGCTTGAAGAGGGCAAATGGTCATGTGCGCCCATCCACATCCGTGACTTTGCGACCGACAAGCATCGGACCGTTGACGACACGCCCGCTGGCGGCGGGGCGGGGATGGTACTGCGCGCGGACATACTCGCAGCAGCGGTTGATCACGCGTCTGTTCAGCAGCCAAATGTACCAGTTTTGGCAATGACGCCGCGTGGTAAGACGATTACCCAAAGCCGCATTCGCGAACTTGCTGCAGGCCCCGGCGTTACCGTCCTTTGCGGCCGCTTTGAGGGCTTTGACGAGCGCATTTTTGACGCCCGACCCTATATCGAACAGGTTTCGATGGGCGATATCGTGCTTTCGGGCGGAGAAATTGGCGCATTAATGCTGTTAGATGCTTGCATTCGGCTGCTTCCCGGCGTAATGGGCGCGACTTCCAGCGGTGATGAGGAGTCCTTTGAACAAGGGTTGCTTGAATATCCGCACTATACCCGACCCAATGATTGGGAAGGGCGAATGATCCCTGAAGTGTTGCGATCGGGGGATCATGCGAAAATAGCCACCTGGCGGAAACAAAGGGCGGAGGAAGACACTCGGTTACGCAGACCGGACCTTTGGGGGCGTTACAAAGACGCCCGGGTTCAGCCTGCCTCTGACGTGCGACAAAAGAATAAGGATTAAATGGGGCATGAACCTCATCCAAACACTCGAAGCCGAAGCTATTGCAGCTTTGTCAGAAAACAAAAAAATTCCTGCATTCCGTGCAGGTGACACCGTTAAGGTGGGCGTGAAGGTCATCGAAGGTGAGCGCACGCGTATTCAGAATTACGAAGGTGTATGCATCGCACGTTCGAACAAGGGCATGGGCTCCAACTTCACCGTACGCAAAATGTCGTTCGGCGAAGGTGTTGAGCGCGTATTCCCACTGTACAGCCCAAATATCGACAGCATCGAAGTTGTCCGTAAGGGCGTCGTACGTCGTGCGAAGCTTTACTATCTGCGTGGCTTGACCGGTAAGAAGGCACGTATTGCCGAACGCCGTGACCCGCGTCCTATTAAAACCACCGAGGCTGCCGAATAAGGCAGGAGCCGCGTTGCGTTTCTAACAAAACACAAAAGGCCGGGCTCCCACAAAGAGCCCGGCCTTTTTTATTGCCATTGAAGGAAGTGAACATGGGTTATCGTATCGTAGTTGCAGGCGCGACGGGCAATGTTGGCCGCGAAGTTGTCAATATTCTGGCCGAGCGCGCATTCCCTGCTGATGAAGTGGCTGTGCTGGCGTCATCGCGCAGCCAGGGTATCGAAATCGAATATGGCGATACCGATAAAATGCTGAAGGTCCAGAATATCGAGAATTTCGATTGGTCGGGCTGGGACATGGCGATTTTCGCTATCGGTTCCGAAGCGACAAAGAAATATGCGCCCATTGCGGCTGCTGCGGGCTGTGTTGTGATCGACAACAGCTCGCTGCATCGGATGGACCCCGATATTCCTCTCGTGGTGCCCGAAGTAAATCCGGAAGCGATCGATACCTACACGCGCAAGAATATCATTGCGAACCCGAATTGCTCGACAGCGCAGCTTGTCGTCGCGCTGAAGCCGCTGCACGATTATGCCAAGATCACGCGCGTCGTTGTCTCGACATACCAGTCCGTCTCTGGCGCGGGCAAAGAGGGCATGGACGAATTGTTCGAGCAGAGCCGCAACATCTTCGTTGGTGACAGCGCGGACGCGAAAAAATTCACCAAGCAGATCGCATTTAACGTCATTCCGCACATCGATAGCTTCCTCGACGACGGCTATACCAAGGAAGAGTGGAAGATGATGGTCGAGGTCAAGAAAATCCTCGATCCCAAAATCAAGCTCACCGCGACCTGTGTGCGCGTTCCTGTCTTTGTTGGCCACAGCGAAGCGGTGAATATCGAATATGAGCGCGAAATGTCCGCAGAGACTGCCCAAAACATCCTGCGTGAGGCGCCTGGCATCATGTTGATCGATAAGCGCGAAGATGGCGGTTACACGACACCTGTCGAAGCTGCCGGTGACGATGCGACCTATGTGAGCCGCGTGCGCGAAGATCCCACCGTCGAGAATGGGCTTGCGTTCTGGTGCGTCTCCGATAACTTGCGCAAGGGGGCAGCGCTGAATGCGGTGCAAATCGCCGAACTACTTGGACGGCGGCATTTGAAAAAGGGATAAGTATATGGGGCTGCAAGCCGATGTTTTTTGGTCGTTTCGCAGCCCTTATAGTTATCTGGCGACGCGGCGTTATCGCGCGCTGGCCGAACAATATGATCTGACCATCAACTTGCGTCCGGTCTATCCGTTGGCGGTGCGTGAGCCCGACTTTTTCGAACGCAGTCATCCCAATTGGCTGCGCTACACATTTACGGATATGTTTCGCGTCGCGCAGTTTCACGACATTCCATTCGGCCCGCCACGGCCTGACCCGATTGTGCAGGACGTCCGCACTCGTAAGATTGCCGAAGAGCAGCCCTATATCTACCGCCTGACGCGCTTGGGACAGGCAGCGGCACGCCGGGGCAAGAGCCTCGCATTTTGTGATGAGGTATCACGCCTGATCTGGGGCGGTGCCGAAAACTGGCACGAAGGGGACCATCTGGCCAGTGCAGCGACGCGCGCCGGACTGGACCTTGCTGAGCTAGATGCTGAAGCCCTCAGCGATGCTGAGACACTCGACACCGAGATTGCAGCCAACCAAGCGTCTCTCGAAGCATCCGGGCATTGGGGCGTCCCTACCTTGGTTTTCGATGGCGAGCCGTTTTTTGGACAGGACCGCATTGATATGGCGGTATGGCGGATGCAGCAAAAGGGGCTGGTTGCGCGATAAGCCTTATCGTCAGTCAGCCATCACGGGTTGCTGTCCGGGGGCGGTTGTACCCGGCTTCAAAAAGAAGATCAGCGGGCTGATGACGATCAGCAATATCATCATCAGTTTGAAATCATCGAGATAGGCAATCATTGCCGCCTGTCTGTTGATTTCAAGGTTCATCATGTGCAATGCGGCCTCTCCGATCCCGCCAAGGCGGTCGGCGCTCGCGGGGTCAATTGCGCTCATAGACGAAGACGTGACGTGCGATGCCAAGTCTTCGTGGCTTGTCTGCATGTTGCGCGCCAACATGGTTGTCATGATGGAGATACCAAAGCTGCCGCCCAGACTGCGGAAGAGATAAAGCAGGCTGGAGCCATCTGTGCGCAGGCGCATGGGCAATGTCGAAAACGCGACGCCGTTCAGGGGGATGAAGACAAAGCCCATGCCAAAACCCTGAAACAAGCCAGTGTACACAATCCAGTGCCAGTCCATATTCAAAGACCAGCTTGTCATGATCCACATCGATGCGGCTGTCATCAAAAAGCCGGCGAAGATTACGATGCGGGGATCTACCTTGCCGCCCACTTTCGCCGCGATGAACATAGCGAGCACTATGCCGACACCTCTGGGCGCCAATAATATGCCGGTATCATATACCGAATAGCCATAGAGATTCTGCAGCATAGGCGGCAGCAACGCAAAGATGCCGAACATCATCATGCCAACCAAAAGCATCATATTTAGCGAGATAAAAAAGTTACGGTCGGTGACCAAAAGTTTTTCAAACATAGGGCGATTAGTCGTCATCTGATGCATCGTAAACATCCAGAGCGCTGCCACGACAACCAACAGCTCAATGATAATTTCCCAACTTTGTAGCCAATCCTCTTGTTGGCCGCGATCCAACAACAACTGCAAGGTGGCCAGGCCTATCGCGAGCATCGCAAAACCAAAACGGTCCAGTTCGCGACGATTTATGGGGCGAGAAGGCAGCAACCACCACAATAGGGCCAGCGTCGGAATGCCGATGGGCAGGTTAATGTAAAACACCCAGCGCCAGTTGTAATTCTCGGTCAGCCAACCGCCAATCATTGGGCCCAATATTGGCGCAATCATGATACCCATGCCCCAGATGGACATCGCCCGTGGTGCCTCCGACGGTTTATTGATATCCAGCATGATCGTTTGGGAAAGCGGGCCAATGAATGCCGCGCACACACCTTGGAAAATACGGAACGCCACCATCTCTGTCAGGCTTGTCGCAATGCCGCACAGCATGGATGCGAGAATGAACCCGGCAACCGCACCTAGAAACAAATTGCGTGAGCCGATCCTGTCGGCAAGCCAACCCGTGATGGGCATGGCCACCGCGCTGGCGACGATGTAGCTTGTTAACACCCAGGTGATGGTGTCCATCGTCGCTCCAAGGCTGGTCTGCATGTGCGGGATGGCGACATTGGCAATGGTCGAATCCAGAATCTGGATAATCGTTGCGCCCATGACGGCAAGGGTCAGCAGCCCCTTGTTCTTGACCGGATAAGCGGCTTGATCGAGCGGATTACTTGTCGGTGTCGATGCGGACATGGGCCGACAATCCTGCAATCATTGCACGCTTCGGCTTGTCGGTAATCGATATCCGTACAGGGACGCGCTGCGTTACCTTGACCCAATTGCCATTGGCATTTTGCGCCGGAAGGACAGAAAATTCGGACCCCGTGCCAGCGCCAATGCTTGCTACCTTACCGCGGACCTTTAGGTCGGGATAGGCGTCGAAGGTTATCTCTGCAGGTTGGCCAACGCGCATATGGGCAAGATCGGTTTCCTTGAAATTGGCTTCAATCCAGCTTTTGTTGCTGGCGACAATGGTCACACCGGGCAAACCTTGAACCATCATTTGCCCCGGTTGAAGGCGATCCGCCTGACTGACAATGCCGGATACAGGCGCGCGTATTTCGGTGCGCGAAAGGTTCAGCAGGGCCTGCTCTCGTTGTGCTTGGCCTGCCTTAATGGCTGGATTTACGCCGGGCGCTGCTGACCCCGTTGCGAGAGCAGCCCGCGCCTTGGTCGCATCAGCCTGAGCAGAAGCAACGCGGCTGCGCGCGTCGGACAAAGCATGTTCTGCGGCCTGCAACCTTGCACGCGTGGTAAAGCCAGCCTGCATCAGAGCGGATTGGCGCTGATACTCTTTCTCATAGAAAGCGACATCTTCACGTGCGCTATCGATATCGACACCGGTGGTTTGAAATTCGGTCTCGAGTGCAGAAACGCGGACTTGCGCGGCGGCAATGGCCGCGTCGGCTTGCTCTATGGCGATACGATACGGCTCAGGATCAATCCGGAACAACAGATCGCCTTTGTTCACCACGTCATTTTCATGGACAGCAACATCGATGATGCGTCCGCCAACCTCAGCTGAAATGGACACCTTGTCTTGCTGGACATAGGCATTGTCGGTCGACACATAATGGTCGTTGGCAATGTAATAGGCGGTTGCTCCGCCAATCAGCACCAACGGGACAGAAGCCATCAACGCCAATCGGCCAAAGCGCCCCGACTTTGTCTTGGTCGTTGTCCCAGCATCAATTTTTGGGTCAGCCTCAGCCATTCGACACCTCATGCGGTTTACGGGTTAAGTTTGCACGAATGACGTTCAACATTGCTTCCAATTCTGTTCGTTGCGTTGCGTCCAAGCCGGCCAAAGCATCGTCAAACAATGCAAGTGCGGTTGGTCGCAGAGCTTCAATTTTTTGTTCGCCTTCTGCCGTTAAGTGCAGCCGCCACGTGCGGCGGTCATTTGGGTCCGCACGGCGTTCGACGAGCCCCGCATCCTGAAGGCGATCCACCATTCTTCCGAGCGTGATCGGTTCGACGTCAAGCATATCGGCCATCGTAACCTGCGCACTTCCGTCGAAGCGCTTTAGCAGCGCCAGCACCCGCCATTGTGGTCGTGTCACGCCAACGGCGCGGGCACGTTCATCGAACGAACGCCGCAGCAAACGGGCTGCGTCCCCCAATAGAAAGCCTAAATCATCGCTCATGTTGTCCATATAATAGCTATGCTTATTATGTGCAATAATTTTGGGTGCGGTGCGCAAAAATATGGAAAACACTTTCCGGATCAATCGACGCGTGCCAAACCAGAGACATCCGCTGACGACAGAAGAACGACACCATATATGATTGCATCCAACAGTTTCGAAACAACCGACGGCACCGAAATCGTCTGGCGTGAAATGGGGCAGGGGCGCCCCTTACTCTTGATCCATGGGTTCATGTCCGAGGCTGATACCAATTGGATCAAATATGGCCATGCGGCGACTTTGGCGGATGCAGGGTATCGTGTCATCATGCCCGACCTACGTGCCCATGGTCTCAGCGGTAAGCCGCATGCGCCAAGCTGTTACCCCGCCGATATACTGGCCGATGACCAGTTCGCATTGCTCGCGCATTTGGGGATCGAAGATTATGACCTTGGCGGTTATTCATTGGGCGGGCGAACAGTCGCGCGGATGTTGGCGCGCGGCGCGCAGCCGGGGAAGGCAATCATTTCCGGAATGGGTCTACAAGGGCTTACGCAAACCGGAAATCGCGGCGCGCATTTTCGTGAAGTCTTCGACAATTTGGGGCACCACGAAAAAGGGTCGGCTGCTTGGATGGCCGAGGCATTTTTGAAGACAACGGGCGGCGACCCATTGGCGTTGCGCAATATATTGGAAACCTTTGTCGACACCAGTGAAGCCGAGATTGCCAGTTGGGATTTGCCAGTGGGCATAGTCTGCGGCGAGCAAGATGATGACAACGGGTCTGCCGAGGATCTAGCTGCCCTCCTGCGCCACGGGAAGCTGTTCACGGTACCCGGTAACCACATGAGTGCAGTCACCAAGCCTGAACTTGGTCAGGCGTTTGTAGCGGCGTTGACGACGACATGGTGATGCCCGACCACGCCGACTTGCAACCAACATTGGTTGGCGACAAACTATTGCTGCGTCCATTGACCGAGAGCGACTGGGACGCGATATTTGCGGTGGCGTCTGACCCGTTGGTGTGGGAAGTCCACCCCGCATGGGATCGATATAAAGAGCCGGTGTTCCGTGAATATTTTGCCGGAGCGATGGCATCACGTGGCGCGTTGGCTGTGATCGACCGCGGGACCAACAGCATCATTGGTGGCAGCCGATATGGAAATTACGCACCTGATCGTAACGAGATTGAAATTGGTTGGAGCTTTCTTGCGCGCACATATTGGGGCGGAGCCTATAACCGTGAGATGAAGGCGCTGATGCTTTTACACGCCTTCCAATTTTTCGACAGCGTTCGGTTCAATATTGGCGCAACAAATGTGCGCTCGCGCCGCGCCATTGAGAAAATCGGCGCCCGCTTGGATGGAGAATATGTGCCGGAAGCGATTAACGGCGTGCCGCCAGTGCCGCATGTCATTTACCGAATGAGCTTGAATGATGCAAAAGCTGCGGACATGCTTTTGGAATCGAAGCACAATGGCTGAAAGCAAATTGGAGCGCCGCTTCTGGCGGTTTTGGTTGAGTGGTTTGTTGCTGCTTGCACTGATGATCGCCATGGATCCGGCATTCTCGAACGAGATTTCACCATTGGGCATGCGGGACCATCAAACCGCGGGAACCGCCTTGCGGGTGGATGCTATCCAAGGGGCATGGCAAGCAGCCGGAGTTTTGAATCTTGCGAAATTCGGCATGGTCATCGACCTGTTCTACATCGCGATTTATGCGTTTGGTGCCTATTGCGGCGGGCGGCTATTTTCACAATCACCAAAGCCGGTGTTGCGGCGGCTTGGTTGGGTGATTGTTGCGACAGCTATTATTGGCGGCGCGGCTGACGCCATCGAAACATTATGCCAATTTGTTCAAATAATGATGCTGAAAGGCAGCGATCTTTTGGCTGGAGTTGCAGCCACTGCGCAGCCGGTTAAAATGGTCGCATTTCTCGTTACGTTTTTTGGTCTGCTGACGGCGTTATACATTCGACGAACAACGCGCCGGGCGGGTTGACGCCGCCACATGAAAGTTTCACCATCGGAACATATTGTTTTTCCGGGAACCCTTCATGAAAAATCTTGTATCGATCGCCGCATTGGCATTTGCCTCACTTTCCCTCCCAACCGCCGTTATGGCGCAGGATTCGGCGCAAGCTTCATCTGCGCCGACCGTGGCTGAGGCAGATGCCTTCGTCGCTGCTGCGGAAAAGGATCTGTTTGACTTTTCGATTGAGGCTGGGCGCGTTGCATGGATCAACTCAACCCATATTACCGACGACACCGACGCACTTGCGGCACGCTATGGCGAGATTGGTACCGAAAAATCGGTCCGGTACGCTTTGGACGCGGCGAAGTATCAGGCGCTTCCTGGCCTGTCGTACGACACCAAGCGCAAGCTTGATATTTTACGCGGCGGTATCGTGCTTCCCGCGCCCACAAAGGCGGGTGCAGCGGCTGAACTTGCCACGATCACCACGAAACTGCAGTCCGCTTATGGCAAAGGCCGTGGCACGCTTAACGGCAAGGAAATCAACGGTTCCGATATTGAGGCTGCGATGGGATCAAGCCGCAACCCCGAAGAACTGAAAGAAATGTGGGTGAGCTGGCATGACAATGTCGGCGCGCCAATGGGCAAGGATTATGCCCGGATGGTTGAAATCGCCAATCAAGGCGCGACCGAGCTTGGCTATGCAGATGTCGGCGCGATGTGGCGTTCGGGCTATGATATGCCTGCCGATGACTTTGCCAAGCTGACGGACAAATTATGGCTTGAGGTAAAGCCGCTTTATGACGAATTGCACACTTATGTCCGCACCCAGCTAAACAAGAAATATGGCGATGCGGTTCAATCCAAGACAGGGCCCATTCGCGCCGATCTGTTGGGCAATATGTGGGCGCAGGAATGGGGCAATATTTATGACGTCGTCGCGCCTCCGGGGGCTGGCGATATCGGTTATGATATTGGCGAATTGCTGGTTGCTAAGGGGTACAAGCAAACCGAAGTTGGCGATTTCAGCGCCAATCGCGGCAAGGCGGAAAAAGATATGGTCAAGGTCGGCGAGGGCTTTTTCTCGTCGCTTGGCTTTGCCCCATTGCCCAATACATTTTGGGATCGTGCGCAATTTATCAAACCCGCCGACCGCGAAGTTGTCTGCCATGCCTCTGCGTGGGATATCGATAATGTCGACGATCTGCGGATTAAGATGTGCATCAAGGTGAAATCCGATGACTTCGTGACCATCCATCACGAACTGGGGCATAATTATTACCAGCGCGCTTATAACAAGCAGTCATATTTATATTTGAACGGCGCGAATGATGGTTTCCATGAAGCGATTGGCGATGCCATCGCTTTGTCCATTACGCCGAATTATCTGGTGCAAATTGGCCTGTTGGATGCTGATAAAATTCCCGGAGCCGACAAGGACAATGGGCTATTGCTGCGCCAAGCCATGGATAAGGTCGCGTTCCTGCCATTTGGATTGCTGATCGACAAATGGCGCTGGGGCGTCTTCAATGGCTCCATTACGCCAGCCAATTACAACAAGGGCTGGACCGATTTGCGTTTGCAATATCAGGGAATTGTCCCACCCGTGGAGCGTGCAGCGGATCGTTTTGATGCCGGTGCGAAATATCATATCCCCGGGAACACGCCATATACCCGCTATTTCCTCGCGCGGATTTTGCAGTTCCAATTCTACAAGGCGGCATGCGATATTTCGGGCTGGAAGGGCCCGCTCCACCGCTGCTCATTCTATGGGAATAAAGAAGTCGGCACGCGATTGAATGCAATGCTGGAAATGGGCGCATCAAAGCCTTGGCCAGATGCGTTGCAAGCATTTACGGGAACGCGCGAAATGTCGGGCAAGCCCATGCTGGAATATTTCGCCCCGCTCATGAAATGGCTCAAGGCGCAGAACAAGGGCGCGAAAAAGGGCTGGTAACCAAAATAGGCCCCGCTTTTAAAGGCGGGGCCCATTTCGTTTTTGATTAAGCTGCAGTCTTAGGTGGCGTCTTAACCGGTGCCGTCTTTTTTGGTGCAGGCTTTGCGGCTGCAGCTGGCTTAGATGCCTTTGCTGCCGCCGGTTTCGCAGCCGCTTTCGGTGCGGGCTTGGTTACCACAGCTTTTTTAGCAACGGGCTTTTTGGCAGCTGGCTTCTTTGCCGGCGCCTTTGCTCCACCCGTTTTGCGATCATAAACCTTTTTACCAGCAACGGCGGCTGCGGCAGTTGCGATAACTGCGCCTGCAACAGCAGCAGTTTTGCCGGGATTTTCTTTGATCACGGATCCTGCGGTCGCAGCTGCGGTGGATGCTTGATCGACTGCAGATTTTGCAGTGATCGACGCGGATTGCGCGACCGAACGCGCGCCGCCAGTTAAACCGTCGGCGAATGCTCGGAACTTGTTTAGCAGCCTGTTGAGCGGTCCGGTGTTTTCGGGTTTCTTCGGCATGGGCCGTACCTCCTTGGTTATATTTTAGGGATAATCATTGGCTTGAGTTTTCGTTCCTGACCCTATCTGAAGGGCGGTTCGTTAAAGGCGCGAAGTTTGCGACTGTGCAGGCTATTTCCCGCCTCCCGAAGCAGTTCGCATGTCTGGATACCGATTTGCAAATGGGCGGCGATGGCTTCTTCATAAAAACGGTTGGCTTGCCCCGGCAGTTTGATTTCGCCGTGCAGCGGCTTGTCGGACACGCATAGCAATGTGCCATAGGGCACGCGGAAGCGATATCCTTGGGCCGCAATGGTCGCGGACTCCATGTCGATGGCAATCGCACGGCTTTGCGAAAAGCGGAGGGCGGATGCCGAATAACGCAGCTCCCAATTGCGGTCGTCGGTCGTGACAACTGTGCCCGTGCGCATACGTCGTTTCAGATTGGCACCGCTGGTCCCCGAAACATGCTCTGCTGCACTTGCCAGTGCCTGCTGCACTTCGGCGATGGGCGGAATTGGAATTTCGGGTGGAAGCACTTCATCCAAGATATGGTCGTCGCGCAGATAGGCATGCGCCAGGACATAATCGCCAATCCGCTGGGTTTCACGAAGGCCACCGCAATGGCCAATCATCAACCATGCTTCGGGGCGAAGCACCGCCAAATGATCGCAGATGGTCTTGGCGTTTGACGGCCCAACGCCGATGTTAACAAGGGTAATACCCGACCTGTCTGGTGCAATAAGATGGTAGGCAGGCATCTGGTGCCGCCGCCATGTGCTGTCGGCAACCAGCTGCGCCGCGTTGTCCGTAGGCTTGTCCACATACAGACCGCCTGCGCCCGACAAGGCGGTGTAGCGGCCATTGCCAACTTGCGTGCATGCCCAACTGACAAACTCATCTACATAGCGATGGTAGTTGGTAAACAGGATGTAATGTTGGACATCCTCGGCGGGCGCGCCGGTATAATGGCGCAGACGCGCGAGCGAGAAATCGGTGCGCAGGCCGTCAAACAAAGCAAGCGGGGCGCTGGCATTGCCCTTGATACGGAGCAATCCGTCGGCGATTTCATCGCCAATGTCGGCAAGCTCGGTCGTGGGGAAGTGGCGTGCGAGCTCGTTGGGGCTAACCGTGCCCAGTTCCAAATCGGCCGACCCGTCGAGAACATAAGGAAAGGGAATTTCCTGTTTGCTGCGGCCAACGGAAATCTCCAGCTCATATTGTTCCATCAGCAGATCGAGCTGCTCGCCAATATATTCTGCAAACAAATCTGGCTTGGTAACTGTGGTCCGGAATGTTCCGACTTTTTCAAGCTTGCCAAATGCAAGGTTGGACTGCGTCTCGCGCTGCTTGCCGGCGTAGGTTATGACCAATTCGGGGTAACAGAAATCATTGTTGGCGCGTTGGTCGGATGAAGGCGGAGTTCGGTCCTTCAAATAATGTGCGAGTGCGGTTTGTAAGCGTTTTACCGAGGCGCCATATTCGGTAACGAGTTGATTAATGATGTTTTGAGCGTGTTCACTAGGCATAGATACACATCACCGAATTTTCCAATTATCGCAACAAAAAAAGGGAGGGTTGCCCCTCCCTTTAAATACCCAAAAGGGCAGATTTGCTAATTATCAAAGCTGACCGAGCATATATTCAGCGGAGCTAACATTGAAGTCACCGGGGGCTTCGACATTCACATGTTCCACGACGCCGTCATTGACGACAAGCGAGAAACGCTGACCGCGCTTGCCCATGCCAAATGCCGAACCGTCCATTTCGAGGCCAAGTGCAGCCGCGAAATCGCCATTGCCATCTGCCAACATGGTGATCGCGTCTGATCCGCCAGACTTGTTCCACGCGCCAAGGACGAAGGCGTCGTTCACGGCGGTGCAGGCGATTTCATCAATGCCCTTGGCTGCAAGCTCATCCGACTTTTCAACAAAGCCGGGAAGGTGACGTGCAGAGCAGGTTGGCGTGAATGCACCGGGTACCGAGAATAGTGCAATGCGGCGGCCTGCGAAATATTCGGCTGACTGAACGGGCTGCGGGCCTTCGGCGGTCGCCTTTACCAACTTAACGTCAGGGATTTTGTCGCCAACGGAGATGTTCATATTTGGATTCCTTTTGAATGTGGGGTTACCTGCATATTCCGGGACCCGCTCGGGCAAGTCAAGTAGCGGTTCCTCTGCGATCGTAAATTGCGTTCCTCAAATCACGAAATAGCCGGTTGCATTGCCATATAAAGCAATCTTTATATTTGATTTCGTTGAAACCTACGGCTAAGGGCGGTCGCATCAAAAACCTCCCGGAGACCAAGCCTGTGGCTTTCAACGATTATGTCATTGCCGATATTAATGAGGCCGATTTCGGTCGCAAAGAAATAAACATTGCCGAGACCGAAATGCCGGGCCTTATGGCGCTGCGCGAAGAATTCGGCGCATCGCAGCCATTGAAGGGCGCGCGGATTGTCGGTTCGCTCCATATGACCATTCAGACGGCGGTTCTGATCGAGACGCTGACAGCGCTTGGCGCAGATGTCCGTTGGGCCACATGCAACATTTTCTCGACACAAGATCACGCCGCTGCGGCAATTGCCGCGCAAAATATTCCTGTGTTCGCAATTAAGGGCGAAAGCCTTGCCGATTATTGGGATTATGTCGGTCGCATCTTCGATTGGGGTGATGAAACCACGGCGAACATCATCCTCGACGACGGCGGCGACGCAACGATGTTTGCGCTTTGGGGTGCAAAGCTTGAGCGCGGCGAAACCTTTGGCGAGCCTGAAAATGAGGAAGAAGTTGAATTCCAGCGCGCGCTGAAGGCATTTGTTGCCAAGAAGCCGGGTTATTTGACGGAAACCGTGAAGAACCTGAAGGGCGTTTCGGAAGAAACCACGACGGGCGTGCATCGCCTTTATGAAATCGCAAAGAAGGGCGAACTGCCATTCCCTGCGATCAACGTAAACGACAGCGTTACCAAGTCAAAGTTCGACAATCTTTATGGTTGTAAGGAATCGCTTGTAGACGCCATCCGTCGTGCCACCGACGTCATGTTGGCTGGTAAGGTTGCATGTGTTGCTGGCTTTGGCGACGTCGGCAAGGGTTCGGCCCAGTCGCTGCGCAATGGTGGCGCGCGCGTTATGGTCACTGAAGTCGACCCGATCTGCGCATTGCAGGCCGCGATGGAAGGTTTTGAAGTCGTCACGATGGAAGAGGCCGTACAGCGCGCAGATATTTTCTGTACCGCAACGGGCAACGCCGACGTCATCACCGCCGAGCATATGATGAACATGAAGCCTATGAGCATCGTGTGCAACATCGGCCACTTTGACAGCGAAATCCAGATTTCCGCTTTGTCCAATTACAATTGGACGGAAGTTAAGCCCGGCACCGATCTGGTTGAATTCCCAGACGGCAAGCAGATCATCGTTCTTGCAAAGGGCCGCTTGGTCAACCTCGGCTGTGCAACCGGACATCCAAGCTTTGTGATGTCGGCAAGCTTCACCAACCAGGTGCTCGCGCAAATCGAGCTTTGGACCAACGGAGCAAATTATAAAAACCAGGTCTATGTTCTGCCAAAGCATCTGGACGAGAAGGTCGCGACACTGCACCTCGAAAAGCTTGGCGTTAAGCTGACCAAGCTAACCGACAAGCAGGCGAATTATATCGGCGTATCGACCGAAGGTCCGTTTAAGCCAGACCATTATCGTTATTAATTCGACGCCTTTCGACACTTAACAAAAGCCCGCTGCGGAAACGTGGCGGGCTTTTTTCGTTGCGCGGCGCAAGCATTTGGGCATTAGCTTGTTCTGGGTAAATTAAAGGGCTTCATGACGATGACAGGCACCGGCCTGCCAATTGCACTGATCGGGGTTTTAATGGCGCTTTGGCTGGTAGGAGCCATAGTCGCTATCTGGATTGGGCTGTCCCTGCGCAATGAATCGCGCAAAATTTTAGGTCAGTCGTGGCGGCTACGAAGGCTGTTGGAAACCGCTCCGGCATTTCCGGTCGTGGTGAAGAGCGATGGGCGAATTGAGGCGCCAGACCGTTTTTCGAGATTGCTTGGGCTGACAACGCCAGCGACAACGTTTTCGGACTTGGGCGGTCTTGATGACGCTGGCCTTGCCATAGATGATATAGTGGCACTTGATGCAAAAGTGCGCGAGACCCAGCGTACAGGAAAATCCTTTGTCCTTGCGTTGGCGATTAACGGTTCCGAACGTCGTTTGACGGTTGTCGGAAATATCGCCGATGTTGCGGTCTATCCCAATGGCGCAGCTTTGTTATGGTTTTTTGATTCCACCGACAGTTTGCGAGAGCTTGAGAAGCGGACGCAGGAATCAGAAGAGGCCCGCACTGCATTTGCGGCACTGGCTGGCCTCATCGAAGCCGCGCCGCTTCCGATGTGGCATCGGCGCCCCGATATGCGCCTGCACTTCGTCAACCATGCATATGTTGATGCGGTTGGCGCAACCAACAGCGTTCAAGTGGTTGAAGAGGGAATCGAACTGCTGGAACCTGAAAAGGGTAAGAGCCCCGCCGATTGGGCCGCGGAAGCCGCTGCTGCGGACGCCCAGCGTGAGCGGGTTGTTTCCGCCACGTTAAACGGTGAACGCCGCCAGTTGCGCGTATTTGACATTCCCTTGGGCCAATCCGGCGTTGCGGGTTTAGCGATTGATGTTCAGGATTTGATCGATGCAAGGTCGGAGTCCAAGGAAATCGCCGAGGCGCAGCGCGATTTGCTGAACATGATGTCCGCCGGCGTTGCCCAGTTTGACGCGCGCCATGGGTTGAGCTTTGCAAATTTGCCCTTCCAAAGCCTGTTTACCTTCCGTGACCAATGGTTGTCTGAAAAGCCCGAATTCGCGCGTGTGCTGGACCGTATGCGCGAAAACGGAAAAGTGCCTGAGGTCCGGGACTTTCCAGCCTGGCGTCAGGAACGTGAAGATTGGTTTAGATCCTCCGACCCCACCGAAGAAAACTGGCTGCTGCCGGACGGAACGCATTTGCGGGTGCTTGCGCAGCCAATTCCGGACGGCGGCCTATTGATGATTTTTGAAGACCGCACCGAACAGGCACAATTGGCCAGCGCGCGCGACATTTTGCTGCGCGTGCGGACCGCGACCTTTGACAATTTGTTCGAAGCGATTGCGGTTTTCTCGGCGGATGGCCGGCTGAGCATCTGGAACCGCTTATTTGCCGAAACATGGGAACTGAACGACGACTTGCTGCTTCAACATCCGCGTTTGGATGAACTATTGCCCTCGCTCGCGCGGCATTTGCATAAGCCATCGCAAATTAGCATCTTGGATGAACTGATCCGGACGACATCGTCAAACCGCGAACGGCATAAGAGCAAAGCGGTATTCGCCGACGGACGTATGTTCCAGATTGCGACGATACCGCTACCCGACGGCAACACGCTTTTCACGATGTTGGATATGTCGAACAACCTTAAAATCGAGCAAGCACTGCGCGACCGGAATAGCGCATTGCAGGAGGCGGACGCCATTAAGGGCAAATTCCTTGCAAATATGAGTTATGAATTCCGCTCGCCACTTACGTCCATCAGCGGATTTGCAGACTTGCTAAAGGCAGGCATTGCTGGCGAACTTAGCGATCAGGCGAAGGTATATGTGGATGCCATTCTGCAATCCGCTGACCGCTTGTCCGACCAGATTAACACGGTTCTGGATTATAGCCAGATTGAAGCGGGCGCGTTGCCGCTCGCGCTCGAACAAACCGATATTCCAACATTAGTCGCGCAAATTGCGGGCGGCAAAGCGGCGATGGCACAGGCGGCTGAGGTCGATCTGCAAGTCGACGTGGGCAACGGTGCTGGAGAGATGGCGCTTGATCCGAAACGGATTACGCAAGCGGTCGGGCAGGTTTTGGACAATGCGATCCGGTATAATAAAAGCGGCGGGCAGGTTTTAATGCTTGCACGTTGGCAAGGTGATGTCCTTGAACTCGTCGTGTCAGACGATGGGCCGGGTATGGGCGAGGCAGACGTCCGGCGCGTCTCGTCGGACAATGCGGTTTCAAAGAGGTGGGATAGCAACGGTTCAATCACGCAGGGTTTAGGTTTACCTTTGGCGCGTCAAATTATTGAATCGCACGGGGGCACGTTGCAACTGCATTCTGCGCCGGGCGAAGGTACGACGGTTATCATGGCGTTGCCGCGGCCATGATCATTGCAACCGATTTGGATATGCGGGAATATGGCCGCGAGTTGGCGAAGACATTGTCGCCATCAGATTGGGTCGCGATCAACGGGCCGCTGGGCGCTGGAAAGACCGTATTGTGCGCTGGCATATTGGTAGGCCTTGGCTTTGAAGGCGAAGTGGCGAGCCCATCCTACGCCATTGTGCATAGCTATGACCCGCCAGAGGTTTTGGTTGCCGTTGCCCATGTCGATTTGTATCGCTTGGACAATATCGACGATTTGGATGAATTAGGGCTCATCGCCGAACGCAGCGATCGCGTAACACTGGTGGAATGGGCGGAACGCTTCGGCGGCGGCTATGTGCGGCCCAGCCATGTAATCGATATCGTACCGCAAGCGGACGGCAGCAGAATTTTGACTTTGAAAATGGATAATGATGACACCCGTAACTGATATGGTTCCGCCCGCTGGACTGGACGAATTTTTGGCGCGCCACGGCTGGACTGATGCGCAGATATCTCCGGTGGCGGGCGATGCGTCTTTCCGGCGCTATTTCCGTGTGAACTCGGCTACGTGGGGCAAAGCCATATTGATGGATGTGCCGCCGCCGCATGAAGATCCGCAACCCTTCCTCGACATTGCCCAATATTTGACCGGGCATCAATTTCGGGCGCCAGAGATTTACGGCACGGACCTGACCCGTGGACTGGTGTTGCTAGAGGATTTTGGCGACCGCAGGATGCGCGAGCATCTCGATGATCATCCAGAGGATGAGGCCCAGATATATCGCGCCGCGATTGATACGATTGTGCGATTGGCAGGCACCCCTGCAGCGCAGGCGCAACCCTATGACATGGCAACCTATCTGCGCGAAGTGCAACTGCTCACCGAATGGTATATGCCGGCGATGGGGCTTTCCTGTGACGCGAACGCATTTGACCAGATGTGGGTTGATGCGCTCGCTCCATTGGCATCTTGTCAGGATGTGACAGTCTTGCGGGATTATCATGCCGAAAATATCATGCTGCTTGATGACGGGGAACAAGGCATCATTGATTTTCAAGATGCGCTGGTGGGGCATCCTGCATATGATTTGGTATCGTTGCTGCAAGACGCGCGGCGCGATGTCCGCCCAGAGCTTGAGGCAGACATGCTGGCTTATTATCTGACGGCGGCCAATCCGGGGCCAGACTTTGATGCGCATTATGCATTGCTGGGTGCGCAGCGGAATACCAAGATTATCGGCATATTTACGCGGCTGTGGAAGCGCGATGGTAAGGATCGATATTTGTCCTTCTTGCCGCGCATGTGGGGCTTGCTGGAACGCGATTTGGCGCACCCGGCGCTGGCGAATGTCAAGCAATGGTTCGATACCCATATTCCGCTAGAAGTCCGCAGCCTTAGCCCATTAGACATTACGCATGGTTAAGCATGTGAACACTGCAATGATCATGGCGGCGGGCAAGGGGACGCGGATGATGCCGCTGACCGCTGATCGCCCAAAGCCATTGGTTGAGGTCGGCGGCATTGCTTTGCTGGATCATGTTCTGGATCATTTGCGTGATGCGGGCGTTGGCAAGATTGTCGTCAATGCACATTATCGCGCCGACCAAATTGAAGCGCATCTTGCCGCCCATGCGACGGATTTTGACGTGTCTATATCCGATGAGCGCGATTTGCTGCGCGATACGGGCGGCGGGCTGGTTCAGGCATTGCCGATGATTTCCGACGATCCGTTCATCTGCGTGAATGCGGACAATTGGTGGACCAACGACGGGCAGAATGCGATCTCGCGCCTGATGGCGCATTGGGATGCTGCACGCATGGATGTGCTGATGCTGCTGGTGCCTTTGGCGACAGCCTATAACAGCCAGGGCATTGGTGATTTTCACATGGATGCAGATGGCCGGCTGTCGCGTCGCGTGGGTGACGCACCGGCGCCTTATGTTTGGACAGGTATTCAGCTGCTTTCCAAGAGGCTGATTATTGACCCACCGTCGGACGTTTTTTCGACCAACGTCTTTTGGGATCGCGCGATTGCAGAGGGCCGGTGCATGGGGTTGGTGCACGAAGGAATGTGGTTTGATGTAGGCTATCCCGCGGCAATTGCCGCCACGCAAGAACGTTTGGGCCTGCATGGCGCCTGTTAACGCCACGGCACAGCGCGTGCGCGTTTTTAACGTCCCGCTCGGGAACGACTTGTGTGACGTAACTGCGCAGTGGATATTGCAGACATCGGGGCAGGACCCGCTTACGGTTAGCAGCACAATATTGCTGTTACCCAATAACCGCGCCATCAAGGCGATGACGGAGGCGTTCGTCCGGCAGGCCGCACCGGGTTTGCTTTTGCCGCGCATGGTGGCGGTGGGCGATATGCAACTCGATGAGGCATTGGGGCCATTGCTGGATCCCATTGCGTCAGAAGGCATCATCTGGCCCGTCATTGGTTCGTTTGACCGGCTCATGCTGTTGGCGCGCTTGGCGCAGGAACATCGGCCGCAAGGTACGTTTCTATCGTCCGCTGAGGCCTTGCGTTTGGCACGCAAACTGGCCGAGCTGATTGATGAGCTTGAAGTCGATTTGGTCGACTTCGATGCGTTGTCCGACATCGCAATCGAGGCTGATCTCGCTGGGCATTGGCAACGTGCTTATGGTCAGCTTTTAACAATCTTGCCCGCCTATCGCGCCGAACTTGCTGCGCGAAAATTGATGGGGCCTGCCGAACGCCGAAACAAGCTTCTGGCCGGTTTGGAGCGGCGTCTGGCTGAAAGCAGTTTTGACATGCCGATCGTTGCGGTTGGCATTACCACGTCGGCTAAGGCGGTCGCAAAACTGCTGCGCCGTGTTGCCCTCATTCCAAATGGGCAGGTTATCCTTCCCGGTGTCGACCTCGACTTGGCTACGGATCGCTGGGACAGTCTGTCTGCCGCAGTTGAACCTGATAATGTGCCAACGCGCCGCCGGAATTTTGAGGTGCATCCCCAATTCCACCTGAAACATTTGCTCGACCTCATGGGGATCGACCGAAGCGAAATCGATGTCTTGCCAACTGCTCGCGCCAAACGCGTGGCCGACACCATTTCGGAAATTTTCTGCCTGCCTGAACATAGCGTGGGTTGGCAAGAACTGGCACCGTCGCGCAAGGCTTTATCACATACGCAATGGTTTGAGGCTGACGATAGCGCGCTGGAAGCAAAGGCCATTGCCGTGCGCATTCGCGGCGAATTGGAACAAGCCGAAAAGCGGATCGCACTGATCACGCCTGACCGGGAGCTCGCAGTCCGTGTTGCCGCGCAGTTGCGTCGTTGGGACATATATGTCGACGACAGCGCGGGTATACCGCTTTTGCAAACGCCAAATGGTTCACTGGCGCTCGCGTTGGTTGATGCGATTTCGGGCCGGTTCTCCGGCACGTCGCTATTGGCGATTGCCAAGCACCCGTTGGTGTTTGCAGGTCCCGACAGGCTTGATTGGCTGGATAAGGTGCGGCTGTTAGATCTGGAATTGCGGGGAACGGCCAACGGCGTCGGGCTGGGTGCCATCACGCGGCGGTTGGAAAATGCCCGCAAAGTGAAACCAGAGCTGGTTGAATGGTGGCAGGGCTTTGTCCAAATTCTTGCGCCGCTCGAAAATGTCGATGGGCAACCGTTCAGTTTCATCATCGATGCACTGCGCGATGTTGCGACGAATTTGACCGATGGCGCTGTTTGGCGCGGGGCAAGTGGTCGCGAGCTTGGACGGATGTGGGAAGAAGTCAGCGGCGGTGACCTTTCGACGCTTGGCCGTATCGATGCCACAGGGTTGGCGGCGACGTTTAACGAAATTTTCTCCTGCGCGGTGGTGCGTCCCCCATATGGCGGGCATCCGCGCGTTGCCATTTACGGTCTGTTGGAAGCACGATTGCAGCAGGCGGACCTTATCATCTGTTCAGGGTTGAATGAGGGAACATGGCCGCAAATAGCGCAGCCAGACCCTTGGCTCGCACCCGCCATCCGGCGGCATTTGAAACTGCCAACGTTGGACCGGAATATCGGATTGTCTGCACATGATCTTGCGACTGCATTGGGTGGTCGCGAAGTGCTGTTAACACGCGCGCGGCGTGACCGTGGCGGACCAACCGTTGCCTCGCGCTTTTTGCTGCGGATAAAGGCGCTGACGGCGGACAAGCTGGAGCAAGACCAACAGTCGCTTGCGTTGGCAGCGCAGCTGGATGAACCCGCCAATAAGGTGCCCTTTGAAAGCCGCCCATTGCCGCGTCCCTCGGCCCAGCAGCGATTGGTTACCCTGTCCGTCACCGATTTTGACCAGCTGAAGTCTGACCCTTATTCATTTTACGCGAAACGTATTCTCGGCCTTCGTGTGCTGGAAAAGGTTGATGCCGAACCCAGCTTTGCGTGGCGCGGATCGTTGGTGCATGATTTGTTGGAACAGTGGTTCAAACAAGATGATTGTGCCGTGGATAAGCTCGTGCAGCGTGTGGATGACTTGCTGGCACAAGAGGCAACGGATCCGTTGTTACGTGCATTGTGGCAACCACGCATTGCAGCTGGCCTGCGCTGGGTGGCGGAAGAAACCAAAAAGCAGATGCATGACCATGGGCGGGTTGTCGCGGTGGCCGAACAACCCGGCAAGGTCGACATCATGGGTATAACCGTAAACGGACGCGTCGACCGGATCGACAGGCTTGCAGACGGAAGTCTGGTGATCGTTGATTACAAAACGGGCATGCCACCATCGACCAAGCAAGTGAATGCGGGCTTTGCCCTCCAGCTTGGCCTCATCGGCTATATGGCCGAGCAGATGGCGATCAAGGGTGTGGCCGGTCTAGCGACCAAATTTGAATATTGGAGCCTGGCGAAAAACAAAGACAAAGGCTTTGGTTACATCGCAGTCCCGACGAGCACGCGGGCTAATGATAACAAGCCTGCAAGCACCGAGTTTGTAGCCTTTGCAGTCGCGCAAGCAGAAGAGGCTATCGCGCAATGGATTTTGGGCGATGCGCCCTTCACCGCAAAGCTACATCCTGAATTTGCGCATTATGGCGACTATGACCAATTGATGCGGTTGCAGGAATGGAATGGCCGGCAGTCGATTTCGGAGGAACAGCCATGACCTCTAAATCTCCGACGCTGAAACCACTCATTCCGGCGCAGCGCAGCGCCGTCATCCCCGGTGATAACATCTGGCTTAGCGCCTCTGCAGGAACCGGCAAAACGCAGGTTTTAACCGCGCGTGTGATCCGGTTGCTTTTGGAAAGCGACGTCGAACCTGAAAATCTATTGTGCATTACCTTCACAAAGGCTGGCGCGTCCGAAATGGCGGACCGAATTAATGAGCTTTTGGCGTCTTGGGTGCAGCGCGAAGATGGGGCGTTGTTTCACGACCTTGAAGCCATTGGCGCGAACGCGGGCCCAGATGCCCGAAAACGCGCACGCCAGCTTTTTGCAAAGGTGTTGGACGCGCCCGGCGGCGGCTTACAAATACTGACGATTCATAGTTTCTGCCAGTCGTTGCTGGGCAGCTTCCCCGAGGAAGCCGGATTGGTTCCGGGATTCAAACCGATTGAAGGGCGCGAGCAGCAAGAATTGTTGCGCGAAGCATTGGTAAATCTCGTGCTTGAAGCCGAAGCGCGCGGCGACACGAAAATGGTCACGGACCTGCAGGAAATTTCCCTGAATATGGGTGAGGACGCTGCGCTCCGGTTCATGCACAGGGCCGCGGCATCGCCCGATGTCATGACCATGATCCCCAATGATGCCGGCGCGGTGGTCTGGGCACGGCGACTGGCAGGCGTTCATTTCGATGGCCCTGTTGAGGATATGCTGGAAGACGCCTTTGCCGACGCGCGCATTCCGCGCGCAACATTGCAGGCGATCATTGAGGCCAACCTTTTGTGGGGCAAATACAAGGCAGATAGCCGCGGCGGCAAGCGTGCGGCAGTCCTTCAGGATTGGCTATCGCGAACACCGCCCGAACGCGCGGCGCTCTTGCCCGATCTGCATCGTTGTTGGTCAACGGCCAAGGGTGATCCCCAGATTTCGACGAGCGGACATACCCCGACAACGGAGGTCTATGCCGAACACGCGCTCGAAATGTTCAACTGGACAGAGCAACTATTGGGCGAAGTGACACGTGCGCAATATGCCGACAGGCTGGCGCGCGCATTGTGCATCGGCAAGGAATTTGCGGCGCAATATAGCCGCGCCAAACACGCCATCGGCGCAGTTGATTTTGATGATATGATCCGGCGCACGGCCGAACTTTTGCAGCATGGCCAAATGGCGCAATGGGTGCGGTTTAAACTCGACAAGCAGATCGACCATATCTTGGTGGATGAGGCGCAGGACACCAATAAAGCGCAATGGGATATCATCAGTGCGCTGAGTGACGATTTTTACAGCGGCATGGGTGCCAATCCGGAAAAGAACCGCACGCTGTTTTCCGTCGGCGATTTCAAACAAGCGATATACGGGTTTCAGGGGACCGCGCCTGAACGATATGAAGAAGCGGGCCGCTATTTTGCCGAACGCATTGACGCCGCCGGAAGCGAACTGAAACGGCTTACTTTATCGCGCAGTTTCCGTTCGACCGCGCCGATACTCGATTTTGTAAACGCCGTGATCGATGGGTCTGGTCCTGCGGATTTTGGCATCAACGATATCATTGACCCGCATTACAGCGAAAAACCGCAGTTTGGCATGGTTGAGCTCTTGCAGCCCATATCCGCAAAGCCGAACGCATCGGACGATAGCGATACGTCGGATGAGGAAGAAGACTGGTTCAGCGACGAAAAGCGCGCGCTGGCCGAACGATTGGCCGACCATGCAAAAGCGCTCATTGACGAGAGGCCTTGGCTGGAAAGCCAGGGGCGTCATTTGGAGCCGGGCGACATCATGTTCCTGTTGCGCAGCCGCGGTGACATGGCGTCGCTGCTGGTCGCGCAATTGCACGAACGCGACGTTGCTGTTGCGGGCATCGACAGGTTGAAGCTTTTGCAGCCATTGGTGGTGCAAGATCTGCTGGCGGCAATCAAATTTGTGCTTCAACCGAATGACGACCTGAGCCTTGCATGTTTACTGGTATCGCCCATCATCGGGTGGACGCAGGAACAGTTGCTGGCGCACGGCTATGTCGGTGATCGCGAAGGCAGTCTGTGGCAGCATATCCGCGGGATGCCAGAACTTGCGGATGATCTTGCGCCATTGCGCGATATGCTGGCCGCGGCTGATTTCACGACGGCGTATCATTTCCTCGAACAGATTTTGTCTGGACCCATTGGTGCGCGGCGCAAATTTACCGCCCGTTTGGGACGCGAGGTTTTGGTGCCCATTGAGGAAATGTTGAATTCGGCACTTCAGTTCGAACAACAGCATGGCGGCGGCCTGCAAAAGTTTATGGCGTGGTTCGACCGCGGCGAAATTGAAATCAAACGCGAAAGCGACAACAGCACCAAGGAAGTCCGCGTCATGACCGTCCATGGTGCCAAGGGCTTGCAAGCGCCCGTGGTCATTTTGGCGGACATCACGTCTGATCCCACCAAAAAGCCCGATCAGTCGGTTGAATTGTTGATGGATGAGGGGCAACGCACGCCGCTGCTGCCCATTCGCAAAAGCGAGCAGTCAGGGCGTTTGCAAGACATCGTCGAGATGCAGAAAACCGGCGAACTGCAGGAACATAAGCGGTTATTATATGTGGCCATCACGCGCGCGGAAGAGCGGCTGATTATGGCGGGGTCGTTGGGCATTAGCCGCAAGGGCGAGGCACCTGCCGAAAGCTGGTGCGCCGCGATTGAAAAAGGCATGACGGCGCTCGGCTGCAATTGGGAAGATGATCCGCGCTGGGGCAGGGTGATGCGCCATGTGGGCGCGGAAGGCGCGTCGATGGTGGCGCCGGTAACGTCTGCGGAAAAGCAATCGCCAACGGTACCTCGGCCAGCCAGCCCCGAATGGCTATTCGCCCCTGCGCCTATCGAACAGCGCCCACCGCGTCCTTTGGTGCCATCACGGCTTGACGATGACGATTATGGCGATGCCCCTGCAAACGCAGCGATGCGGAAAGCCGCCAATCGCGGGAAGCTGATCCACGCTTTGTTTGAACGCATCACGGATAGCGAGTCGCTCAAAACTGCGGCGCAATGGCTGGCAGTTCAGGCACGAAATGATGATATCGATCCGGCCCAATTGTTGGCTGAAGTGAGCGCGGTTATCGCTGATCCGGTCTGTGCGCCGCTATTCGGTCCACAGGCGCGCGCTGAGGTTCCGCTTGTGGCTGTTGTGGGCGAAACCGTGATCAATGGCCGTATTGACCGGCTGCTCGTCGAACCCGGATTGGTGCGCGCGGTCGATTTCAAAACGGGCCGAAGCGTTCCTACCGATGCACACAGCGTCCCCGTTCCGCATTTACGCCAAATGGCACATTATCGCGCGGCGCTGCAGACGATTTTCCCGGATTGCAAGATTGAGGTCGCTTTGCTTTTCACGCACGCACCCCGGTTTATCACGCTTTCGGACGAGATATTGGCGCCTTATTATCCTGCCTCTTGATGCCAGAACAAAAACTATCTGCCTTGGTCCTTGTCAGCATTTGGCAGTGGGCATACATGGGGTGCAACAAAGGAGATAAACATGGCTACCAAATCCGTAGGCGATAATGATTTCGCATCAGAAGTATTGGCATCGGGCAAACCCGTATTGGTCGATTTTTGGGCCGAATGGTGTGGTCCATGCAAAATGATTGGCCCAAGCCTTGAAGAAATCAGCGAAGAGCTGGCTGGGCAGGTCGAGATCGTGAAGCTGAACATCGACGATCATCCCGATACGCCAGCAAAATATGGCGTGCGCGGCATCCCGACGATGATCTTGTTCAAAGGCGGCGAAATTGCGGACACGAAAGTCGGCGCTGCGCCAAAGGCTCAGCTGAAAAGCTGGTTGGAAGCCGCGCTTTAACTGCGATAATCGGCGTTGATGCTGATGTAGCCGTGGGTTAGGTCGCAGGTCCAGACCGTTGCGCATCCAGCCCCGATACCAAGATCAACGCCGATTTGAATTTCATTCTGCTTAAGATGTTGCGCCACCGGCGCTTCGTCATATCCGGCGACCGCAAGGCCATTGTGTGCAACTTGCGTTGCCCCGAAACTGATCGATAGGCTGTCGCGGTTTGCAGGCTCTCCTGCTTTGCCAACGGCCATAACGACGCGGCCCCAATTGGCATCTTCACCCGCAATCGCGGTTTTGACCAAGGGTGAATTGGCAATGGCCAAGCCGATCCGCCGCGCGCTGTCATCGTTTGCGGCGCCGGACACATTGATTTCAATAAACTTCTGCGCGCCTTCGCCATCGCGAACAACCAGATGCGCCAGTTGACGGCAGATGTCATTAAGCGCCGCAGCAAACGCGTCCGCGCCAGCATCGTCATAGGACGCAAGCGGCGTATTGCCTGCTTTTCCTGTTGCAAATGCCAACACCGTATCGCTGGTCGATGTGTCGCTATCGACGGTGATACAGCTGAAGCTGGTTTTGTTCGACGCCGATAACATCTGCTGCAGAAAAGCGGCGTCGACAGCGGCGTCGGTGAAAATATAGCCAAGCATGGTCGCCATGTCGGGGGCAATCATGCCTGAACCCTTTATGATGCCCACGATCTGGACTTTGCGGCCATCGACCATGGCGCTTGCGGTTGAGCCTTTGGCAAAGGTGTCGGTGGTTCCGATCGTATGCGTCACGTCTTCCCAACTGCACGGTGCCGCATCAAAAACTGCGGTCAATCCGGACTGCGCTTTGTCGATCGGCAGCGGAACGCCAATAACACCCGTGGATGAAACGAAAATTTCCGAAGCATCGCAGTTCAAATGAGCTGCAACTTGCGCGGTAATTGCATCCACTGCGTCCTTGCCGCGTTGCCCAGTGAAGGCGTTGCTGTTCCCGGCATTCACCACCAAAGCGCGCGCGCGGCCATGCGCCATATTCGCGCGGCAAAGGTCGACCTCGGCAGAGCAGCATATATTTTGTGTGGTGACGCCAGCGACCGTTGTGCCTTCGTCTAGCGCGATATAGCTTAAGTCGCAGCGACCCCAATCCTTATACCCAGCACGCGCCACACGGGGCGTTGCACCCGCGATTTCGGGCATGATGGGAAATGGTTTTGCGAGCGGTGATTTTACTAACACTTAAGAAACCTTTTGCTAAACTCCCGTCAGATCAGGGAGAACAAAGACATGCTTTTTTATTCGGTGATGGCGCTAGCATCAATTGTGGCCGAAACAAACGCCGAAAAACCTGCGCCGCCGCTGCCTGTTGTCATGGTCCCCACGGTCCCAAGTTCCTCAAGACAGTCGGACCCTAAGCCGAAGGGAAACCCGGGCGCATGGGTGAGCACTGCTGACTATCCTTCTATAGCGCTTCAGAAACAGTTGGAAGGTACGACGGGTTTTGGCGTGACCGTTGGCCCCGACGGCCGCGTGACGGACTGCGTGATTACTTCGAGCAGCGGTTCATCTGATCTCGACGTGGCAACATGCACAAATGTTAAACGTCGTGCACGTTTTGCGCCCGCCCTCGACGCAAACGGCAGTCCAACAATTGGCAAATATGCCAATCGCGTTCGTTGGCAGATTCCAACCTTTGTCCCCTTAATCAGTTTTCCGCGCGGCCCGGCAATGCAAGGCAGTGCATGGGCAAAAATTTTGCCAGTAGATTTTCCGCAAAAGGCGTTAGCGGAACAACGTCAGGGGAAGGTGACTATTGAATTAGCAGTTTCAGCAGCTGGTTCAATCGAGGGATGCAAGGTTATTGAGAGCAGTACGCATGAAGATATAGACACAGCGTCATGCAAAAAGGCATCCGAACGCGCAAAGTTTCAACCCGCGCTTGATTTTGCAGGGCAGCCAACTGCAGGCCGTGTACAAACCGAACTCAATTGGCGTCTCCCGGGTGAGCCTTCAGCTCCTCCTATCCCGGTCGTTATGCCTTCATCGCTTCTCCCCAAAGCTGGCAACTCAACTGTTTCATTCACAGTAGCTAAAGACGGCAGCATAACAGACTGCAGCGGGGAAAGTACAATAGGCCCGCCGATTTTTGCGCCGGATGCGATTTGCAAATTGAAGGTGAAATTTGCACCATATACTGATGAGAATGGTAATCCTGTGGCTCGCAGGGTAACGAGTAAGAACACAGTTGAAGTGCAAGATGTTAAATAGACAGGTCGCTTCGGGATAGACGAACAGGATTTGGTCCCCTATATCCACCAAAGCACCTAACAGGGCCATATATGCGCATATTGATTTACTTGCTGGCGATGTTGAGCGGATTTTCCGCTGCGGAGGCTGCGCGCCCCGTTTCTTCATCGTCCATGTCAGTGGATTTGGCCGCCGTTCAGGCTTATGTCGACGCTTCTGCGCAGGAAGCCGATACAGCGTTTGAGCAGCCGGTGCATGTGACGCCAACTGCGCGCGTGCATTTGATGCCCGTCGAAGGCAGCATCGCCTTCGTCGCATTGGCACCCGACACACCCGTCTACCGGCACGATATTATTTTAGGGTAGGGGTTCCGCACCCGCTGCGGTGCGACTTTTAATACCCTATTTCGCGCCATTTTGCGCGCGTCTCCCACATGATTTAAAGGAATTAGTTATGCTCGGCGGAATTGCCAAAGCCATTTTCGGTTCGTCCAACGACCGTTACGTCAAATCGATCATGAAGATCGTCGACAAGATCAACGCGCTCGAAGACCAAATTTCGGTCATGGATGACGAACGGTTGAAGGGGCAGACCCAGATTTTCCGTGACCGCCTGACCGCCGGCGAAACGCTGGATGATATTTTGCCCGAAGCATTTGCGACGGTTCGTGAGGCGTCGAAGCGCGTCATGGGTATGCGCCATTTCGATGTGCAGATGGTCGGCGGCATCGTGCTCCATCGCGGCGAGATTGCCGAAATGCGCACCGGCGAAGGCAAGACACTGACCGAGACTTTGGCGTGTTATTTGAACGCGATCGAAGGCAAGGGTGTGCACGTCGTAACCGTGAACGACTATCTTGCGCGCCGTGACGCCGAATGGATGAGCAAGATTTACGGCTTTCTTGGGCTGACCACGGGTGTGGTTGTTCCGAACATGTCCGAGCATGAACGTCGTGCCGCTTATGACAGCGACATCACCTACGCGACCAACAACGAGCTTGGTTTCGACTATCTGCGCGACAATATGAAATATGAACGCGCACAAATGGTGCAGCGTCCATTTAACTTTGCGATTGTCGACGAAGTGGACTCAATCCTTATCGATGAAGCGCGCACGCCGCTGATTATCTCCGGCCCGACCGATGATAAATCAGAGCTCTATAAGCTGGTGCATGCGATTGTCCTTCAGCTCGACGACGGCGATTATGAAAAAGACGAAAAGAGCCGCAACGTCACGTTGACTGAAGACGGTACAGAAAAGGCCGAGCGCTTGCTTGAGAGCGCCGGGTTGCTGACCGGCACCAACCTGTATGATTATGAAAACACCTTGGTTGTGCACCATCTGGATCAGGCGCTCAAAGCCAATGTGATGTTCAAGCGCGACATTGATTACATCGTCAAAGAAGGCAAGGTCATCATCATCGACGAATTCACTGGTCGTATGATGGACGGACGTCGCTGGTCAAATGGCCTGCATCAGGCCGTCGAAGCCAAAGAAGGCGTTGAGATCGAACCAGAAAACCAGACGCTCGCAACGATCACCTTCCAAAACTATTTCCGCATGTATCCGAAATTGTCGGGCATGACCGGAACCGCGGCCACCGAAGCGGGCGAGTTCCACGAAATTTACAAGCTGAACGTCGTGGAAATCCCCACCAACTTGCCCGTGCAACGTATTGATGAAGACGACCAGTTCTACAAAAATACGCAAGACAAATTTGGCGCCATCGCCAAGACTATTCGCGAAGCAAATGAACGCGGCCAACCTGTTTTGGTCGGTACTGTTTCCATTGAGAAGTCCGAATTGCTTTCCGAGTTCCTGGAAAAGGAAAATGTGAAGCACAGCGTGCTCAATGCGCGTTTCCACGAGAGCGAAGCGCATATTGTGGCACAAGCCGGTCGTTTGGGCAGTGTAACCATTGCCACCAACATGGCTGGACGCGGCACCGATATTCAGCTGGGCGGGAACTTTGAATTCCGTTTGGAAGATGAATTGCGTGATGTGCCAGAAGGTCCGGAGCGCGATGCCGCAATTGAAGCATTGAAAGCCGAAATCGCTGCGGAAAAAGCCAAGGTTGTCGAAGCAGGCGGTCTGTTTGTTTTGGCGACCGAACGGCATGAAAGCCGCCGTATCGATAACCAGCTGCGCGGCCGTTCAGGCCGTCAGGGTGACCCCGGTCTCTCGCGCTTCTATCTCTCGCTCGACGATGATCTGTTGCGTATATTCGGTTCCGAGACATTATTCTCGCGCATGATGAATTCCAGCCTGGAAGACGGGGAGGCCATCGGCGGCAAATGGTTGTCGAAAGCCATTGAAACCGCACAACGCAAGGTCGAGGCGCGGAACTACGATATCCGCAAGCAACTGGTGGAATATGACGACGTCATGAACGACCAGCGCAAGGTTATTTACGACCAGCGCAGCGAAATTATGGATGCCGAAGCCGTCGACGATATCATTGAGGATATGCTCAACGACACGGTCAACAATCTGGTTGGCGATCACTGCCCAGAAGGTACCTATCCCGAGCAATGGGATGTGGATGGACTGAAGCAGAAGTGTGCGGAACTTCTGGGGCTTGCTCCGGACATTGATAGCTGGTTGCAGGAAGACGGGCTTGAGCCCGAAATCATTGAAACCCGAATTGCCGATCTGGCGACCGCCAGATTTAAGGCAAAGGGCGCCGATCTGGACGAAACCGTATGGCGTCAGGTCGAAAAAAGCATTTTGCTGCAAACGCTTGACCATCATTGGAAAGAGCATTTGTCGACTTTGGATGCCCTGCGTCAGGTTATTTACTTGCGCGCTTATGCGCAAAAGAACCCGGTCAACGAATATAAGCAGGAGGCATTTGGCCTGTTCGAACGCATGTTGGCTGCCATTCGTGAAGGCGTGACCAAGACAATCGCCACCAACGAATTCCGCGCAGAAGAAGAGCTCGTTCCGCCTCAACTGCCTGAATTGCCGGATTTCCTGACGACGCATATCGACCCGTTCACCGGTGAAGATGACAGCAATGACATCGACGCAGGCTCACTTGGGTTTGTCACGACGACGATCCCACGCCCAGCGATCGCCTCGGGTTCAAACGACCCGTTTGCGGGCAACCAGGACTTGCGCCGCAACGACCCATGCCCTTGCGGTTCCGGGCAAAAATATAAACACTGTCACGGCGCGTATTAAAGGCATTGAACGGGGAGGGCGGGGATGATCTGGTTGGCAGGATTCTTCGCTCTCGTCGCTTTTGTGTACGCCTCGGTCGGCTTTGGCGGGGGTTCGACCTATACGGCGCTGCTGGCGCTGTGGGGCGTTGATTATCGGCTAATCCCGGTCATCGCCTTGTTATGCAATATCATTGTGGTGACGGGCGGTAGCATCCGCTTCATACGCGCCGGCCTGGTGTCTTGGCCGCAAGTCATGCCGTTGTTGCTGGTATCCGCGCCCCTCGCGTTTCTGGGCGGGCTTGTGCCTCTAAAGCAATGGATTTTCCTCACGATATTGGGCGGGGCATTACTTGCGTCTGCCATTGCCCTGCTGCTTCAGCCTGAAAAGCTGTCGGCGCGTACGTTGCCCAAGCCATTGCTTTTGGCAATTTCTGGCGGCGTTGGCTTGCTGGCTGGTCTATCCGGGATTGGCGGCGGCATATTCATGGCGCCGATATTGCATTTGATCCGCTGGGCGGAGGCACGGCGCATTGCCGCCTTTGCTTCGCTCTATATCCTGATCAATTCAGCCGCAGGGCTGGCAGGGCAAGTCATAAAGGCAGGGGCACAATCGCTTGCCGCGCCCGCGATGGAATATGGCCTGTTGCTCGCTGCGGTGCTGGTCGGCGGGCAGATCGGAAGCATATTCGGAATGCGCTATTTATCGCCGCGGCTTCTGCGCACATTCACCGCGATATTGGTCGGATACGCCGCCCTGCGGCTGCTTTGGCAGGCGCAGGCGCTTTCGTAACATTAGGAGCGAGCGGACCTTCAGAATACTATCGGTCGCTTTTGCACAACCCCGCCTTCAACCGCGAAGAGTATCAGGCAAGAACCAGCATATTTTTATCGCGCATGATCCGCTTCGCAAGACTGAGTTCCATCGCTTCCTGGCCCCCGACATGTTCAATTAGCGCATTCAGTCGTTCGCCTGCTTCACCTGCGCTGTTCGCCGCCAGCTCTTGTGCTCTGGCGAACATCCAGAGCATATGTGGCGCGCTGCCCCGCTTCATCGTCACGCCGCGCCAAGGATATTCCACTTTCCCGACATTGGGGTGAATTTGTGGCTCTCCCGATCGCGAGACCACATCGCCAGCTTTCTTGTGCGTCGCCCATGCATTGAAGCAGTCGGCATCGGCTTTCAATCCGGGCGTCCAGTCGGCAAAGACAATTTTGAGCACGGCGATGAGCGTTTCGGGAACGGTGTCCTGGCCGCAATAGTCCTCACCATAGCCCGGATATTCGCCGTCGCTGATTGGCACAGAGTTCATCCGTTCCGTCCAACGGAACAGGTTGGGTGCCTTTGTCTTCATCAGCATGGCTGGAACAGGATCGCGGCCGAGATGCGCGAACAACGGCGCCATCATGCCAAAGTCCCCGCGGCACGGCCTGCCGCCCAGCAAATAAGGATGATGCTGAAAATGGTTATCCAGCGCATCGATTAGCGCCAGATAGGAATCTTCCATCGCAGCGACGACCTCTGGAAAGACACCAAGATTGGGTAAGAAACCGGCAAAAAATTCCATCGTCCGTGCTGCAGATTCGCGCCGTGTAGAGCGATCCGTTCCCGCGACCATTGCGCGCCCGAATTCTGCACGCAAAAATGTCTCCTGCTCATCGCGGTAGGACCAGCGGTAGTGCATCGCCAGCGGCAGCAGATATTCCGAACCAAAGGCATCAAAAATCAACGACACCCACTGTTGCACTGGCGATTGGGGCTCGAGCAGGGGTTCGGCATGGCGCTGCTCCAGAAAGTCTATGATATCGCCACTGTCCTGGATAATCTCGCCATTGTCCGTTTCGAGCACGGGTACAACAAAATGACCGACCGCAGGCAGTATCCTGCCGGCAAACTCTGGATCGGACGGATACCGCTCGCGAAAAGGCAGGCCCTTCTTGATCAGATAGGATCGCGCCTTGCCCGTATAGAGAGAATGGGCTGAGCCCCATAATGTGTATGTCATGCGCAAATCCTAATTGACGAAAATCTAGCGTTGAACAGGTGAGATCAAACGGCTTAGCTGAAAATCGACCAAGTCATTGGACGGCGATTAATATACATATTATTCAATGCCATCAAATGCATAAATGGCTCCGCGGGAGAGAGCTTCACTCGTCCTCAGTCAAAGATGATCGTCGACCACAGACATGTACCATATCCACCAATTGTGCGGGAACGAATGCTGGGTGATATGGGGCAAGTTATCAGCACTCAAGCTTGATAATGCGCGAGCGCGGCGTCATCGCGACGGCCTAATACTGGTCGTGAAGTCTACAGGCGGAGGTTCTTGCGTTCTGCGCCCAGTACCGGTCGTTTAAATGACCGGCGAGCGGGCGCTTAAACCAGACGTTCAATCGAACGAGTAATCACCGAATAGCACAGCAGATATGTTATCGACATGCCCCTGCGATGGGCTGGCGCGGTAACGGGCGGCCGGCGGCCACGCCTGTCGGTGCGCCGTTTTCGACCGCGACTTGGCCATTGACCACTACCGTTCGCATCCCTGTCGCCAGCAAAAACGGATTGGCATAGTCGGCGCGCGCCGAGAAGGTTTTGGGGTCGAAGGCGATGACGTCAGCGAACGCCCCGACCTTCAGCTGCCCGCGTCCTTCAAGGCTAAACATCGTCGCCGTCGTCGATGTCGACTGGTCAATGAAGGCTTGCAGGCTCATCACCTTCTCATCGCGCACATAGGTCGCATATTTGCGCGCAAATGAACCATAATAGCGCGGATGCCCAAGCGTCGCGTCAGAGCTCGTTACGACCCACGGCCGCAGCATGAACGCGGCAATGTCATTTTCGCTCTGGTTGAACGAAGCGACGCGCGCCTCGCTCTGCTTGAGGATCGCAATTGTCGCGGCGACCGGATCTACACCTTGTTCTTTCGCAAAAGCTTCCAGTGTTTTGCCTTGCGCGTTCGCAGGGCCGGAGGTGATCAGGAGCGAAGCTGCACCGCCACGACGGCGAAGATTTTCAAGGATCTCTGGACGCATCCTCTCCATCGTTGGGGCATCGTCGAACCGCTTGAGCATCGCAGCGCGCCCGCCATCCTGCGCACTGCGGGGGATCACCGCCGCGGAAAGGCCGGTGTGCGACGCTGACCATGCATATTGGTCGGCATGAACCACTTGTCCTGCGCGTTGCGCCGCCTCAATCATGGCAATGATCGCCGGTGCCTGTCCGTGCACATCGACACCAAGCGCCTTGATATGGGCGATATGGACCGGAATACGGGCGTCGCGTCCAATCTTCAGCGCCTCATCAACCGCGTCATGCAGTCCGATGGTGTAGCTCGATTCATCGCGTAGATGGCTGTCATAGATGCCGCCCTTGGCCGCCGCTGCCTGCGCCAGTGCAATCACCTCGTCGCGCTTGGCAAAGCTTTGCGGTGCATAAAACAGCCCGGTCGAAAGCCCCAATGCGCCTTGGCACATCGCGTCGGAGACGAGACCAGCCATTTGTGTCAGTTCAGCTGCAGTCGGCGCGCGATCCATTTCACCGATCACCTGTTTGCGCACGTCACCAAATCCGACATAAGAGGCAAAATTGATACCAACGTCGCGCTCCGAACCCGCGGAAGGTGCGCCAGCGGTGGTTTCGTCGGCAACCGTGCGTCCCAAGGTGCGGGCGATATGCGTGTCGCCATGTCCGTCGACGCCGATGAACGCCGTCGTCACGCCTTGCATGAGGAACGGCAACACCAGTCGTGCGGCGGGATCGCGCGACGCCAGTGCCTCGTCCGCATGGGTATGGGGGTCAATAAACCCCGGCGCGACGATCAGGCCGGTTGCGTTGATAACCTTCTTCGCGCCGCCTGGGGCCTTGGGACCGACATAGACAATGCGATCTGCGCGGATGGCTATGTCGCCCCGAAACGGAGCTGCGTTGCCGGGGTAGATCGTGCCACCGCGAATGACGATGTCTGCGGGCGGCTCCTGCGCCGCGGCGGCCACCAGCCCTGATGCTGCCGCCATTGCCAGCGCTATGTGGGCGACCCTTTTCATGAACTTCGCATCGGCCATTACGTCACTACCCCCGTTTCATTTCGCCTGTGGCAAAAGCCTTATTGGCTATCCTTATAGGCAATGGCCTCAATCTCAACCATGGCATCAGGCGCAACCAAAGCCGAGACAATTGTTGATCGCGTGGGATATGGTTCTGCAAAATATTCGCGATATACCAAATTGAAATCAGCCATCGCGTCTACATCGGTGATCCACGCGGTAACCTTTACGACATCGGACAATTGCAGGCCTTCTGATTTCAGCACTGCCGCAAGGTTCGCGAGGGCTTGCCGGCTTTGGTCCTGCATATCGCCCGCGATAATTTTGCCATCTGCCCCGCGCGGCAGCTGGCCTGAAATATATGCGGTCGATCCGGCGAAACGTATGGGTGAAAGGGGTGGTTTGCTTGCCATCTTAAATGCTCCAGCGATACGGAAAGTGTTCCAGCATATGCCGTTCAGTGGGCGCCTTCACATAAACAACTTGTGACTAACCCATAACCTTGCGGAATGGATTAATCACACATTTGTAATGACTATTGCTTGTCAATGTTGGGGTTTGGTGCAATTCGGGTATAAATCGATAAGCCGCAGGGGGCGGTATAGGGAGGCAATTCACAGTGTCCAAAATTTCAATGCGTGCCGGTTTGTTAATCGGCTGTTCCATCATCGTGTCCACACCATCCTTTGCGCAATCTGCGGGCCAACCGGAAGCAGAAGCCGAATCGACCGAAGCAATCGTGGTTGTGGGCAGCCGCATCGAAGGCTCGAAAATTGCTGAAACCCTGCCGGTTTCGGTGCTGAGCGAAGACCGTATCGCTGCCACGGGAAGCGTTTCTGGTGACGATCTGTTCCGGTCCATTCCGCAAGCAGGTGATGTCCAGTTCCAAGAGGCCCGGACGACCGGCAACCTTAACGATGCGCGCGGCGACAACTCGTCGATCAATTTGCGCAGTGTCGGCACCGGCAACACTTTGGTTCTGGTCAACGGACGCCGCATGATTTTGACGCCAGGAACGCAGACCGAGAATTTTGTTCCGGTACAGACGGCCAACACGAATTCGCTTCCGGTTGGCGCGACGCGCCGGATCGAAGTTTTGCGCGACGGTGCGGCTGCTGTTTACGGCGCGGATGCCGTGGCTGGTGTGGTCAACGTCGTCACTGACGATAAATACCAAGGATTGCGCTTCGATACGCGTTACGGCTCTGCAGACGGAACGAGCGAAAAAACCGGGGCAATCAAGGCCGGTTTCAAAACCAAATCCGGCGGGCGCTTCACATTTTTTGGCAGCTTGACAAAGCGGACGCCTTTATTCGCAAGCGAACGTCCATTTTCGGCAAGTGAAAACCATATGCCCGCGCTGGTCGGGACGCCTTGGGAAGCCGATACCGGCTTCGACAACCGTTCAACGTCAGCGCCTTGGGGCGCATTTACGGTAACGGCCGTTCCGTCGCCCACCATCCGTCAAGGCACATCGACGACAGCATTGACGACTTCGGGCGTTTTCCACATCGAGCCGATCGCAAACACGGCGGCGGGCTGTTCAAGCGCCGTTTTCAACGGCAATCTCTGTCTGAAGAGCGGCGGTATCACAGGTACCACCAGCCGTGTTTTGCGTTACGATGAAAACCCCGATCGTACGATCCGCGGCGGCCTGGACCGGATCAATCTTTTCAGCACTTTCCGTCAAGAAATCGGATCGGTCGAACTGTTTGGCGAACTCGGCTATTACAATGCCAAGCTTGAAGGACAGCGTGAACAATCCGCACCGATTTCGAGTGCAGTCATTACGATCCCGACCACCAATTATTACAATCCCTTCGGTCCAACCACGTTCAACGGCGTGACCAACCCAAATCGCTTGGCCGGACTGGTTGGCGTACCAACGACTGGGCTTGCACTGCGTATCACAAACTATCGTCCAGTCGATACCGGCCCGCGTACCTTCGTCGTAACCGATGACAGCATCCGCTCGCTGATCGGCGTGCGCGGAGAGTGGGGCAATTTCAAATGGGATTCGGCGGCCTCTTATTCGTGGGCGCGCACCGACGATCATACAAAAAATGCCGTCAGCAACACGCTGTTTCAAGCCGCGCTCGCACGGTCTACCCCCGATGCGTACAACCCGTTCAACGGTGGCAATCAACTCAATTATTCGCTTGGCGATGGTACCCCGAACAGTGCGGCCACCATTCAGTCCTTCCTGGTCGATGTGCACCGCATCAGCACGACGTCGCTTGGCACATGGGACTTCCGCATCTCCAACAGCGATATCTTTAGCCTCCCTGCAGGTGGCGTAGGCTTCGCCAGCGGTCTCGAAGCGCGGCGCGAAACCTATTCAGATAACCGGGATAACCGTCTGGATGGCACCACGACGTACACGGACAGCGTTTCGGGTATTCGCTATGGCACCGACATCATGGGCGCCAGCCCTTCACCGGATGTAAAGGCGCGTCGTACCGTAGTGTCGGCTTATGCCGAACTCGCCGTTCCGTTGATTTCGGACGATATGGAAATACCGCTGATCCAATCAATTGATCTGCAAGTTGCGGCACGAGATGAGCATTATTCCGACTTTGGAAATGTGTTCAAGACCAAGGTTGCTGGTGCATGGACCGTGATCGATGGCATCAAGCTCCGTTCGGCATGGTCACAGAATTTCCGCGCACCGAACCTTGCGCAATTTTATAGCGCCGGAACACAGGTCGCAAATACGCGTACTGACTTTGCCGCTTGCCGCCTAAACCCGGCGACAACCTGCAGCGGTGTTAGCACCCTTGAAGTTCGTTCAGGCAATCAGAATCTGACACCTGAAAATGGGGAAACCTTGTCGGCAGGTGTCATTGTACAGCCTTTCCGCAACCTCACGTTCACGGCCGATTATTGGTCACTGCGTTCCAAGGGCGTCATTGGCCTCCAAGGCGCGCAGAACCAGATTTTGTTCGACCTTCTCGAACGGCTGGGTGGACGCAGTAACCCGAATGTCGTGCGGCTGGCTCCGGTTGGTACGCAAGTGATCGGCACAATCGATTATGTTCAGGATGATTATTTCAACCTTGGCCTGCGCGAGTTGGAAGGCCTGGATTTCGGCGTCAGCTATGATGTACGCAATACGCTGATCGGCAGCTTCAACATCGACCTCAACGCATCGAAGCTGTTGACATATGAACAGTCGGCATCTGAACTGCAGGCGCAACTGATCGCGGCAAACGCGGCGGGCACATTGGGAACAGGCGTGACGATTACGCAAGCCGGAAGCCAGATTCAGGTCAACGGCAATCCTGAGTGGCGCTTGAGCGGAAACCTGACTTGGAAATCAGGCCCCGTAAGTGCCGGCGTCTTGGTCAACTATGTCGGCGCTGTTTTCGACACGGGAACGATTAAGGTAGCCGATCAGTTTTTCAAATTGCCCAGCGTCACGACGGTCAACACCTATGTGCAATATCGCGCTGGTGACGATCAGGGTGCATTTTCGGGCACACGGTTCCGCGTAGGTGCGCGTAACTTGTTTGATAAGCAGCCACCGCTCGCATCGACGAACTATGGTTTCCTCGGGTCGCTGCACGATGCTGTCGGCCGGTTCGTCTATTTCGAGCTGTCGAAAGAGTTTTGATAAAGCGGTCTGACATGACGACTGCTTGGCATGTAGCGGCGCAGAAATTGCGCCGCTAACTTGCCCAAATGAGACTGAGGCAGATTGAAGTTTTTCACGCCGTTTATGCAAACGGCTCAATCAGTGCGGCCGCGCGCGGATTGAATGTGTCGCAGCCCGCAGTCAGCAAAGTATTGCGGCACACCGAATCGCAGCTTGGCATCAGCCTGTTCAATCTGGTGCGTGGACGTTTGGTTCCGACCGACGAAGCGCACGCGCTGTTTCGTGAAGTCGATGAGGTGTTCAGCCGCATCTCATCGTTGCAGGTGACCGCGAACAATTTACGCAACACAGGCACGGGCCATTTGCGGATCGGCGTCGCGCCATCGCTGGGACTGGAAGTCGCACCCCGCGCCATCGCGGCATTCCGCACCAAATTTCCCAATGTCACCTTCGACGTCAAAACCCTACACCATAACGACACATCACGCGCGTTGTACGAACGTGAATGCGACCTTTCGATTGGCTATGATCCGCCAGAGCACCCCAGGCTGAAACTGGAAAAGCTATCGGCGGCGCGGCTTTATCTGATCTGCCAGCCGGGCATGTTTCCATCCGGTAAAACCACCCTGAAGATGAGCGAATTGAACGGCTTGGACATGATCAGCGTGAACGGCAGCGGCCCCATTGGCGATCTTGTGGAAGCCACATTGGAAAAAGTGCAGGTCGATGTGCGCAAGATCATATCGGTCAGCACTTATTATATCGCAGCGGCCTTGGTACGTTTCGGGTCAGGGATTGCGATTGTTGATCAATTCACGGCGCGATCAATGGTGAGCGACGGCTTGGAAGCACTTTCCATTTCGCCCGAAATGCAGTTCGGGGTTCATGCGATCTGGCTGGAGGATAGGCCGCCGTCGCGATTGGGGCTACAATTTGTTGCAGAGGTCAAAAAGGCATTGCAGCCATAGAGCGAGCGCCTGTGCAGCGGCACGCATATACTTAACCCAAAGTTATGGGTGAGATGTATTATTGTTCGGCAACGACGCTTGCTCTTGCCGGGTGCATCTTTAGCTAGACCGGATGAATTGGTCCAAAAATTCCAGCGATGATGTGCTGCCCCGCCGCGCGATTGTGTTGGGTGCAGGGGTGGTGGGTGTAGCCACGGCATATGCATTGGCACGACGCGGTGTTGAAGTCACCATCATTGACCGCGCAGCTATCGCGGGGAGTGGGGCTTCTTTCGCAAATGGCGCGCAACTCAGCTATATTTATACCGACGCCTTGGCGAGCAACAGCTTACTCAAACGACTGCCGTCCCTTGCCTTGGGTTTGGATTCCAGCTTTCGCTTACGGCCGAACTTAGACCCAAGCCAAATTGCATGGTTCATGCGCTTCATCCGCAATTGCACGCACCAACGGTTCCTAGAAAACAGCCTTGCGGGTTTGCAATTGGGCCTTGAATCGCAATTGGCGATGCATGCCTTGCTGGAACAGCATAGTATCGAATTTGGACATCAGTCCGCGGGCAAGATGTTGGTCTATGATGACGCTGCGGCATTTCAATTGGCGTGCGATATGGTTTCGGTCCGGCAAAGCCATGGGGCCGAGCAGGAGGTTCTTACCCCGACAGAGGCGGTCAACAAAGAAGCTGCCCTTGCTGAACGCGCGGGCGGCTTTGTCGGTGCTATTTATTCGCCGCAGGAGGAACTGGGCGACCCGCATAAATTCTGCAATGCCCTGCTATCACATTTGGTCAAAGCCTATGGTGTGCACGTGCGGCTGGCGACTGAGGTTGAAAGCTGGAATGCTGACAGTGACACCGCAATAGTGACCACAAAGGCGGGCGAAACGATCAAAGCGGATCAGCTTGTGATATGTGCCGGGATGGACGCTGCTAATTTGCTAAAAAAGCATGGTCTTGGTTCATCGCTTATGCCGATGAAGGGCTATTCCTTTACGGCCGCTCCGGGCCAAGCGTCGCCCAAGATGAGCATTACCGATGTCTCCAGAAAAGTCGTTTTCTGCCCGCTTGATGGTGCTATCCGTGTTGCCGGACTCGCCGAATTGGGTGCCCGGGATACCATAGTCGACCAACGCCAACTTACGGCGTTGCTATCGACCGCAGCTGGCGTTCTGCCACGCGCTGCCGATTATGCGGCGTCATATCAGGGCTGGGCGGGTATTCGCCCCATGACGGCCAACGCGCTTCCGATTATCAGGAAGATTGCGCCAAGGGTTACAATCAACGTAGGACATGGCATGCTGGGTTGGACATATGCGATGGGATCGGCCGAACGGGCTGCGCGATTGTTGGGAGGAGTTTGATGATGAAGAGTATCGGAAAATGGTCACGTGCGGGCGTCATATTGCTGTCCATGGTCGCGTTGACGGCATCCCCAGTCGTTGCGCAGAAGAAACAGCTACTTGAATATCCCAGCATCCATTCCCCCGTCGTTGGCGAACAGGGCATGGTGGTGTCACAAAATGCAATCGCGTCAGAGGTAGGCGCCGATATATTACGCCGCGGCGGCAATGCGGTAGACGCCGCTGTCGCCATTGGTTTTGCGTTGGCTGTCACCCTCCCGCGCGCCGGCAATATCGGTGGCGACGGCTTCATGTTGGTGCATGATGCCAAGAGCGGTGAGCAAGTCTTTTTCGATTTCCGTTCGGTCGCACCAAAGGCCGCAACGCTTGCGATGTTTGTCGACAATCAGGGGCGGGAATCCGAAATCGCAGGGCGTGGTTATTTGGCCCCATCAGTGCCCGGAACTGTTGCGGGCCTCCATATGGCGCATAAAAAATTCGGCAAGCTGCGTTGGGTAGACGTCGTTTCGCCCGCAATCGCACTGGCCCGCGACGGTGTGGTCCTGACCCCGGACGAAGCCTTTGTGTTTGGTTGGGGAAAAGAGCGCCTGTCGACCAGCACGGCTGCCAAAGCCGCTTATTACAAGCCTGATGGCGCGCTGTACCGGGCAGGGGAAAGGCTGAAGCAGCCAGACCTTGCATGGACACTGACGCAAATCGCAAAACGCGGGGCGGACGGTTTTTATAAGGGGCCGGTTGCGGATCGATTTGCCGCCGATATGAAAGCCAATGGTGGATTGATTACCACAGAAGATTTGGCAGCCTATCGCGCGATTGAGCGTAAGCCATTGCGCGGGACATATCGTGGCCTTGATATTGTAACGGCGCCACCGGCCAGCGCAGGCGGTGCGACGTTGCTCAATATGCTCAACATCGTTGAGAATTTTGACCTGAAACAGAACGGTGTCGGTGCGGCCAAGTCGCTGCACATCATGGCCGAGGCGATGAAGTTGGGATATTCGGATCGCTATGCTGTTTTGGGAGACACAGATTTCGTCACGACGCCGATCAAGGGTTTCATTTCAAAAACCTACGCCCTGTCTCGCGCCAAACTCATCGATCCCGACAAAGCCAAGCCGGCTGCGCAAATGGGCATGGGTGATCCATTAAAATATGAAAGCCCGTCGACTACCCATTTCTCTGTGGCCGATGCGCAGGGCAATGTGGTGTCAACGACCTATACTTTGGGCGCCGATTTCGGTTCGGGCGTGATGATCGCCGGAACGGGCGTGCTGCTGAACAATCAAATGAATAACTTCTCGCATGCACAGGCGGCAAAAGCCCTGCGTGACGGCTTGCCAGCACCCCTCAATGCGATGGCTCCGGGGAAACGGATGTTGTCGACGATGATGCCGACAATTGTGATGAAAAATGGCAAGCCTTGGCTCGTAACCGGCACGCCGGGCGGCAGCACGATTATAGACACGGTCATGCAAGTGATCGTCAACGTCGTCGATTTCAATCTCAATGTCGAAGAAGCCACCCACCAGCCGCGTATCTTTCAAGATGCCAGCGATAAATTGCGCGTCGAGCCAAATTTCAATCCCGATACGGTCAACATCCTCAAATCCATGGGGCACACCATCACCTCCGACGAAACGATGGGCAGCGCGCAATCCATCATGATCGAAAACGGCCTTTTCTTAGGTGCCGCAGACCCAAGACGCCCCGGCGCACAGGCCATTCCGCCGGAACGGAGGCAGCCGCGTTGAACGGGGAATGAAAAAGTGCGATGTGAACAACGGGTTTTCGCTGGATAGCGCCTCGTTTGAAGCCCAACATCGGTCGGTAATTTTACCAGCCTAATCGCCTTGTAACAGGCGTCTAAACTTACATAAAGAATATGGAATCCGAGCGATCAATTAGCAGGTTTTTCTTATCGTTCCGCATAGCCCAAGTGCTACGGTTCACTGGATCACCAATTCGGCTAGAGCATTTTCGAGACCAACATGACATCCAGCAAGGCCGCGAACTACATCGAGCGCGCAACTATGATAATCGCCAGCAGCTGGTGGAATATGACGACGTCATGAATGACCAGCGCAAGGTTGTTTACGTGCGCGCTTATACGCAGACGAAGCGTTCGTTTCGCCTCAACTGCCTGGAATACGGAATGTTCTGACGACGCATATCGACCCGTACACTGGTGAAGACGACATCAATGGCATCGACCCAGGTTCGCTCGACGGCTTCTGCGTACATTTACCGCGATATTGGTCAGATGTGGCGCGCTGGGGCTGCTTTGGCGGCCTCACGGTTTGCCGCAACATTATGAGCCAGAAAAAATGGCTCCCCGGGAGGGATTCGAACCCCCGACCAATTGATTAACAGTCAACTGCTCTACCACTGAGCTACCAGGGAACAGCCCGATATGCTCGGGCAGAGGCGCGCCTATAGCAGCGCTTTTTCGCATTTGGCAAGCGCCCATTGCCAGTTCAGACAATAAATTGTTCCATTGCAATGCGATCATCCAGTGCATGTTCGGGATCGAACAAAAGCGTGAGTGATCGATTGCGGTCTAACGCCACTTCTACTTGCGCAATATCGCGGATCTCGCGCTGGTCGGCAACCGCGCTGACCGGGCGTTTGCTCGCCTCCAAAATATTGATTTTGATGACATAGCGGTCGGGAAGAATGGCACCTTTCCAACGGCGGGGCCGAAAGGGGCTGATGGGCGTCAGCGCCAGCAACGACGAATCGAGCGGCAAGATGGGGCCGTTTGCAGAAAGGTTATAGGCGGTCGAACCAGCGGGCGTGGAAACCAAAATCCCGTCACTGATAAGTTCTGGAATCACCGCCCGGCCATTAACAGAAATCTCCAGCTTGGCCGCTTGCCGGGTTTCACGCAGCAAAGACACTTCGTTAATCGCGGGTAATGTGAACTTCTGACCGCCGACGGTTGTAATATCTGCCGTCAGGGGACGAACGGAGAAGGACTTTGCGCGCTGCAGCCGGCTGTGCAGGTCCTGCAGATCCCAGCTGTTCATCAGGAAGCCGATCGTGCCCAAGTTCATGCCATAGGCCGGAATGTCGCGGCGGCTTTCCAACAATTGATGCAGAATCTGCAACATGTGGCCATCGCCGCCCAGGACGATTACGGCGTCTGCATTATCCAGCGAGACAAAGTCATGGACGGCTCGAAGCTGCGCTTCGGCCTCGCGCGCCTGTGGCGTCGCCGACGATATTATCGCAAGTTGCGTATATTGGGTCATCCACCTGTTGCATTCATATGTCGCTTCAACCTTAAATCAGGCTGTGCGAATTGGTTTTCAAATTCATGGCGTTGGGGTTTAAGCCGCAAAGCGGTCTTAAGCAAATGGTCGACGTCGGAAGGCAGCCCTTCGCGCAATGCTTTGCGCAAATCGACGTGCAACTCTGACCCAAGGCACATATAAATTTTGCCGTCTGTGGTAAGGCGGATGCGATTGCAATGGTCGCAGAAATTCAGGCTCATTGGCGTGATAAGGCCCAGGCGCAGACCCAATGGTTCCACCCGCCAATATCGGGCAGGTCCAGCGCTTTTATGCACCAGCGGATGCAGGTCATAATGTTGGCGGATGGGCGCGATGAAGGCGTCGAGCGAGATATATTGCGCCTCGCGCTCCGATACGCCCGTTCCCAGCGGCATTGTTTCAATCAGGGTGAGATCAAAGCCATGCTCCGCGCAAAAGGCCATCATGGGCATCAGCGCGTCTTCATTTTCGCCCTTTAGGGCAACCATGTTGATTTTGACGGCGAGGCCATTGGCTTTCGCAGCGTGAATGCCCTTCAATACCGTGTCGAGGTCTCCCCCCCGGCTGATGGTTTTGAACTGATCCGGATCGAGCGTATCCAAGCTTACATTGATACGTTTCATGCCCGCGCTGGCAAGAATGGGCGCGAATTGTTCCAACCGGCTGCCGTTGGTCGTCATCGTCAACTCTTCAAGCGCGCCGCTTTTCACATGTTGCCCAAGGGTGTTGATCAGAACGGCAATGTCACGGCGAACAAGCGGTTCGCCACCCGTTAGGCGAATTTTGCGAATGCCATGGTCTATAAACCGAGCAACCAAAGTTGCGATTTCATCATAGCTGAGCAAATCTGGATGCGGCAAAAAGCTCTGCATTTCGGGCATGCAATATGTGCAACGGAAATTGCAACGGTCCGTCACCGATATCCGTAAATAGTCGATACTGCGTCCAAATCCGTCGATCATTTTTGCGATGTAAGCGGAAAAGCTTGCGCTACCAAGCTGAATTAATTTTCCGAAACGGTTCGGAAAGTTTTTCGCTGCTATGGTCGCGACATGAACAGCCCGTCTACAATCGCCGGAAAATCAAAATCGCGCCGCAGATTTCCGATGCACCGTGCACGCGAAGTCCGCCAATGGTTGGCTGGCGAGCCCGGCGGCCCAACAACGGTGCTGATGCTGGGCATCAAAGACCTGAAACAGATAAATGACCGGTTGGGGCGCGAGGCAGGCGACAAGGTTATCCGCCGGGTGGGGGAGTGTCTGCACGCATTTGCGGCGCAGCAGCTTTCGCCCGTGTGCTTCATGGCAAAGCTTTCGGGACCCGAATTCATGCTGGTGGTGAAAGGCAACCATCCCGGAGAGCATATCGAGCTTGCCGCGCAAACGCTTTTGGACATGGTATCGGCGGACTTGGGCGATGCTTCCATGTCGTTGCACGTGAACGCCCGTGTGGCGATTGCTCTATCCCAACCACGTGAAAGCCGGCAGCAACTGGCAGATCGCGCTGCTCAGGCGCTTGCGAAGGCTTATGAACGCAAGGGAAAGCGGTTTGCGGTTGCCGACAGCGCTGTGGTGCCGGGAGTAGCTGACAGGTCCCGAATCGACGCCGCAATGCGGTTAGCGTTGGCAGAGGGGCAAATTGCGATCGTGCTGCAACCGCAATTTGAAGTCGCGTCCGGAAAGTTGGTCGGTGCAGAGGCGCTCGCGCGGATGTACCATCCAGAGCTTGGCGAAGTTTGCGCAGGAGACTTATTTGCGTCGGCTGATCGCTGCGACCTTCGCGAAGAATTGTCTTGTCATATTCAGCAGGAAGCGATTGCTATCGCCGCACACTGGCCCGCAGCATTTGGACATCTGCGACTGGCGGTGAATCTGGGCGCTGAGGAAATGACTGATAATTACGGTGCACGCTTGCTTCAGTTGTTGGGCAGTGCAGGCTTTGACGCCAACCGGTTGACGTTGGAACTTACGGAAGAAAGCCTTATCCGCGATGTGCAACTGGCGGCGGGACAGCTCGAATTGCTGCGCAGCAACGGCGTGCGCATCGCGGTTGATGACTTTGGCACGGGCTATTCAAGTCTCGCCTATCTGAAGGCTTTGCCGCTCGATTATCTTAAAATCGACAAAGGCATGACTCCCGATATCGCCGGCGGGAGCAAAGACCGGATCATCTTGCGTGCGATTATCGCGATGGCAAAGGCGTTGGGCCTTTTGATTATCGCGGAAGGTGTCGAGAGGGCAGAAGAACTCGCAATGTTGAAAGCCGAAGGCTGCGACTTTTTTCAGGGCTATTTGCGCGCGCCGCCCTTGAACCCCGAAGCGTTCAAAGCCATGGCGCTGCAGCTGGTTTAGCCTGCTTTACGGGCAAGGTTTGCAAGGCCGCGCGAGAGCTGCAAACAGCCATTGAGCCGCGCTGCGGGGTCGCCCCATATGCGGTTGATAACCAACTTGCTGTCCGGGCGCAGCTTTGCGGTCTCGCCCAATTTGTCGACATAGGCCAGCAATCCTGGGACGTTGGGCGGTGTGTCCTGATGGAAACTGACCAATGTGCCACGCGCGCCGACTTCAATTTTTGCAACCTGCGCAACGAGCGCATTCTGCTTGATCTGGATTAGCTTGAGCAGGTTCTGCGTTGGTTCCGGTATCGGGCCAAAGCGATCGGTCATTTCCGCGGCAAAACCTTCGACGTCCTGACCTTCTTCGAGATCGTTCAAACGGCGATAGAGCGCCATACGGACCGAAAGGTCGGGTACATAATCTTCGGGAATGAGGATTGGCGCATCGATGGTGATTTGCGGCGAGAAGCTGCCGCGCGGCTTTGCGAGGCCATGTGCGCCCGCACGCGCTTCCAAGATCGCCTCTTCCAGCATCGATTGGTACAATTCAAAGCCGACCTCTTTGATATGGCCGGACTGTTCATCGCCCACCAAGTTGCCCGCACCGCGAATGTCGAGATCGTGGCTCGCAAGCTGGAACCCGGCGCCAAGGCTATCGAGATCGCCCAGCACCTTCAGGCGCTTTTCGGCCGTTTCGGTCAGTACGCGATTCGGCTCATGCGTGAGATAGGCATAAGCGCGGGTTTTCGAACGCCCGACGCGACCGCGCAGCTGATATAATTGGGCAAGGCCAAAGCGGTCGGCGCGGTGGATGATCAAGGTATTCGCGCTCGGTATGTCCAATCCGCTTTCGACAATCGTCGTCGACAAAAGGACGTCGTAGCGCTTTTCATAGAACGCGCTCATGCGTTCTTCGACCTGCGTCGGTGACATTTGTCCGTGCGCGGTGACATATTTCACTTCAGGCACTTCAGTCCGCAGATATTCCTCAATCTCGGTAAGGTCGGTTATGCGCGGCACGACAAAGAAGCTTTGCCCGCCGCGATAATGTTCGCGCAGCAGCGCTTCACGCAGCACCACGGGGTCCCAAGGCATAACATAGGTACGCACCGCCAGACGGTCGACAGGCGGCGTCTGGATGACCGACAGCTCACGCAGGCCAGACATCGCCATTTGTAGCGTCCGGGGGATCGGTGTCGCCGTCAGCGTCAGCATATGCACGTCGGTCTTCAGCGCTTTCAATTGCTCCTTATGATTGACGCCGAACCGTTGTTCTTCGTCAACAATGACCAAGCCGAGCCGTTTGAATTCAAGTGACTTTGCAAGAACGGCATGCGTCCCAATCACGATGTCCAAAGTGCCATCCGCCAAGGCTTCACGCGTTTGCGTGGCTTCCGCGGTCGGAACGAGCCGTGAAAGCCGGCCGAGCTTTAACGGCAGGTCACGGAAACGTTCGGCAAAGTTCGAATAATGCTGCCGCGCCAGCAATGTCGTCGGCGCAATGACCGCCACCTGAAGCCCCGCCATCGCCGCTGCAAAAGCCGCGCGCATCGCGACTTCGGTTTTTCCAAACCCGACATCGCCGCACACGAGCCGGTCCATGGGTTTGCCTGCGGACAAATCCTGAAGCACTTCTTCAATTACGCGCAACTGATCTTCGGTTTCCTCATAAGGGAAACGGTCGACAAAGCCGGCATAAGCGGGGCCGTCGACTTCAATGATGGCGCCGGGACGAAGCGCGCGTTCGGCAGCGGTTTTGAGCAATTCACCCGCGATTGCGCGGATGCGTTCTTTCAGCTTCGACTTGCGCCGCTGCCATGCCTCTCCGCCGAGCTTGTCGAGTGACACATGTTCGCTGTCGGAACCATAACGTGACAGAACGTCGATATTCTCAACGGGGACATAGAGCTTGTCTCCGCCCGAATAAGTCAGGGCAACGCAATCATGGGGGCTGTTGCCCACGGGTATCGAAATCAGGCCTTCATAACGGCCAATACCATGGTCCTGATGCACCACGAGATCGCCCGGGGTCAGCGCGGCAAGTTCGGCCATGAAGGCATCGGCGGATTTACGGCGCTTTTGTCTGCGTACGAGCCGGTCACCCAGCATGTCCTGTTCGCTTAAGACTGCTATGTCCGGCGTTGAAAAGCCATGGTCCAATGGCAACACAACCATTGCGGTCCGCCCGGCGGCCACGCCCAATGCCTGCTGCCAACCGTCCGCATCGACGATCGACGGCGCGCCATGATCGGCCAGCAATCCCTTCAACCGCTCGCGTGCACCAATGGAATAGCTCGCGATGATGGTTTTGGTCTTTTTGCTGTGCAGCGATTTTAGATGCGCGGCGACGGCTTCGTAGACATTGGCTTTCTGCGTGCGCTCCGGCGCAAAATCGCGCGCTGCGGCGATGCCGAAATCAATGACGCTCGCGGAGTCGGGCTGCGCGAATGGCGTAATCAGGTGCGCGGCATTGTCGTCGAAAAGCTGGTCGAGCTCGCCGCCGCTTAAATAGAGCATCTCGGGCTGCAAGGGGCGATAGCTGCCGGGTTCTGCGGCCTGCGCCTTCACGCGGTTTTCGTGATAGTCGGTGATGGAGTCCAGTCGTGACTGGCCGGCGGCAATGGAGCCACTGTCACGAATGACAAGCGCGTCAGCCCCGACATGGTCAAAGATCGTTGCCATGCGCTCTTCGAACAATGGCAACCAATGGTCCATGCCCGAAAGCCTGCGGCCTTCCGAAACAGCCTGATAGAGCGGGTCGCCCGTCGCGGTCACGCCAAAGCGTTCGCGGTAGCCAACACGGAAACGCTTAATCGCGTCTTCGTCCATAAGGGCTTCAACCGCGGGCAAGATATCGAAATGTTCGACTTGGTCGATGCTGCGCTGATCAGACGGGTTAAAGCGGCGGATGCTTTCGATTTCGTCACCGAAGAAATCGAGACGAAGGCCGACTTCGCTACCGGCGGGAAACAGGTCGACAATGCTTCCACGGATCGCGAATTCGCCTGCGTCGGCCACGGTATCTACGCGGAAATAGCCATTCGACTGCAGCAATGATGCAAGCCGTTCGCGGCTGATTTCGCGGCCAGCGGCCAAGCGTTCGCCGGTCTGGCGAATGCGGAAGGGTGTAACATATTTTTGGATGACTGCTCCGATGGTGGTGACCACCAACTGCTTCTTTTTTGCAGGCTGCTGAAGCGCCTGCAATGTCGACATGCGCTGCGACGTGACCGCGACCGAGGGCGATGCGCGATCATAGGGCAGGCAATCCCATCCGGGCAGAATCACTATTTCAAGTTCAGGCGCAAAAAATGGCACTGCGTCGGCGATTGCGCGCATCGCGGCTTCATCAGGCGCAATGTACAGCGTGCGTGCTTTGGCCGCGCGTGTCAGGTCGGCAAGCAGAAGCGGCGCAAAACCCTGCTGCACCGACGCGAGCGTCAGCGCGTTGCGACTGGTTGTGATCCGCTGCAAATCAATCATGGGTTTTGGGTGCTAAGCCCTTCAGGCAGCGTGATGAAATTCAGCTGCATCAGTTGGTCCATCAATGGCCCCGCAAAGGCAGGATCGGGCGGCGCGGTGCCGAGTGCCCACGCCATGATGTCGACATCTTCCTCATCAATCAAACGTTCGAACCATTCATATTCGACTTCGCCCCAGTTGGCCGAACACTGGTCGAAAAAGCCGCCGACCATGGCGTCCGCTTCGCGCGTGCCGCGGTGATGTGCACGATAATGCAGTTTGCGACGATATGGGTCAGCGTCCATGTAACGCATCCTTTATGCTGGTGGCGTGAAATGATTTGCGGGTTATAAGCGGCCCTAGTCATGCGTCCCGATATACTCAATCCGTTATTTGCAGAAGTTCGCGCCATGAAGGGCGTCGGCCCTGGTCTGGCAAAGCCTCTCGAGCGCCTTGGGCTCGAGCGGGTGAAGGATGTGCTGTATCATTTTCCGGCCAACTGGACCTATCGCAAAGCGGTTTCCGTGCTGGATGTTTCCGATGTCGGCAGCAACATCATTGTCACCGTTACAGTCATGGACCACCGCAACAGCAACAACGCCCGCGCACCGTTGCGGATATTCGTTGCGGATGTCGCCGGAAACTATCTGACGCTCACCTTTTTCGGCCGAAATGGTGGTTGGGCGCGCAAGCAACTGCCTGTTGGCGAAAAGCGGATCATTTCGGGCAAGCTCGAACGCTATGGCGACGAATTGCAAATGGTGCACCCCGATCATGTCGTTCCCGTCGACAGCGATACGTCACCTGGCCTTGCCGAGCCGATTTATCCGCTATCGGATGGACTGACCAACAAACGCATGGGCCAGCTTGCGGGGGCCGCATTGCAGGATGTGCCCGACCTGCACGAATGGATTGAGCCAACTTTGGTCGCTAGCCGGAACTGGCCCAAGTGGACGGCTGCGATGGGAAGCGTGCACCGCAGGGACGACCAGTCCGTGCGCGACAGGCTGGCTTATGATGAACTGTTCAGCAATCAGCTCGCCATGCGGCTTATCCGCGCGGCGATGGACAAACGTACGGCCGTACCCGTGGCGGGTGATGGCTCGTTAATTTCGCTGTTGAAGCTGCCATTTGCGCTCACGGGTGCGCAGCAGCGCGCTATTGCCGAAATTGAGGGCGACTTGGCCCAATCACGGCCCATGTTGCGCTTGCTTCAGGGCGATGTCGGCGCGGGCAAGACGATGGTTGCGCTCATGGCATTGCTGCGTGCGGTGGAGTCGGGGATGCAGGCGGCGATGTTGGCGCCAACCGAAATTCTGGCGCGCCAGCATTATGCCGGTCTTCAAAAGCTGTTCGCCGGGATGCCCGTGAATATTGCAATCCTGACGGGCCGCGAAAAAGGCAGCCTGCGCGAAGCAACGTTGATGGGGCTGGCGGACGGTTCGATCCACATCCTCGTCGGCACGCATGCGATTTTCCAAGAGGCGGTGACCTATAAATCGCTCGCGGTGGCGGTTATTGATGAGCAGCATCGTTTCGGCGTTTCCCAGCGGCTCATGCTGTCGCGCAAGGGCAGGGGCGTTCCGCATCTGCTGGTCATGACGGCAACACCTATCCCGCGCAGCCTCGCGCTCGCGGCTTATGGTGAAATGGACAGTTCGATCCTTGATGAACTTCCGCCCGGTCGTACGCCTGTGGAAACACGCGTCATGTCGCAGGACAGGCTTGCTGAATTAATTGACGGCGTTGCGCGCCATCTCGCCGCCGGAAAACAGGCATTCTGGGTTTGTCCGTTAGTCGAAGAGAGCGACAAGAGTGACCTTGCCGCCGCCGAACAGCGCGCAGAAATGCTCCGCTTACGTTTTGGACCGCAGGTTGCGTTGGTGCATGGGCGTATGCGTGGTGCGGAAAAAGACGCGGTTATGGAACGCTTCGTTGCGGGCGAAACACGGTTGCTTGTGGCGACGACGGTCATCGAAGTCGGCGTGGATGTCCCCAATGCCAGCCTTATGGTTATTGAGGCGGCGGATCGCTTTGGCCTTGCGCAATTGCATCAGCTGCGCGGGCGCGTTGGTCGCGGGTCAGAGAAATCGGTCTGTATTCTGGTGCGCACCACGCAAATCGGTGAGACAGCGCGCGCGCGCCTTGCGCTTATGCGTGAAACCAATGACGGATTTCGTATCGCCGAGGAAGATCTTAAGCTGCGCGGTGCCGGCGAAATGCTGGGAACGCGTCAGTCGGGCGACAGCCCGTTTCGCGTTGCCACGCCGGAGCAGGTACGCGAACTTATCGGCGTTGCGGCCGACGATGCGCGCCTTTTGTTGGAACGCGATGGCGGGCTTGATGGTCCGCGGGGGCAGGCAGCCCGTGTGGCGTTGTATTTGTTTGAACGGGATGCCGGTGTGGCGACGCTACGTGGGGGTTAGCGCAGCTTCGGCGAAATGATTTCAAGCAGCCCAAGAAAATTGGGCAAGCTTAACACGCGTTCAAACTGAAATCCGGCGCGGTTGTCCGACGTCCAGATTACCAGTGCTTCGATCCTGCCGATGACCGGCAAGCGAAGTTCGACGCGTTCGCCACGTTCGAAGCCGGGGTTATCGTCAATCATGAAGCCATGTGCCGAGACATTAATGATGTGAATTTGCGTGTCCCCACGCAATTTACTCTCGGCTATGACGGTGTGGTTTGCGCGGTGGCGGGCCGCGATGCGGAGATCCAGATCAGAGTTCGTAAGGGCATGTGCCATGTTTTCGGCCTCGTGCGGTAATTGATGTTGGACAATCACCGTACCGCCAAGTTCCAAAGATTTGGTAAAGTCACGCTCCGTAAATTTACCGACGCATTTATCCGAAGCGAATGAGGCCGTGCTTTTTCTTACCCGCGGAAATTTTCACAGGCTCTGATTGCGCAGAAATTACCGCATTTTCGTCCGTAATAGCCGCATCAGCGACTCGTGCGCCGCCGCCTTGAATCATTCTGCGTGCTTCTTTTTTGGACGCCACGAAATTCAGCGCCACCAACGCGTCGATCACCGAAATCTCTGTACTGACGTCAATCGTCGGCAAATCCCCGCCTGACGTTCCTTCTTCAAAGGTCTTTCGTGCGGTTTCAGCAGCAAGCGCAGATGCCTCGGCACCGCGGCACAATTCGGTCGCCGCGTTCGCCAGTGCTATCTTGGCGATGTTGATTTCGGAACCCGCAAGCGATTCCAAACGTTCGATTTCGTCGAGCGGCAGATCGGTAAAAAGGCGCAGAAATTTGCCGACGTCGCGATCATCCGTATTGCGCCAGAACTGCCAATAATCATAATCAGGCAGCTGTTCGCGATTGAGCCAGACCGCGCCAGACACGGACTTGCCCATTTTCGATCCATCGGCTTTGGTGATCAGCGGTGTTGTCAGGCCAAATACCTCTGCACCATCCATCCGGCGCGCCAATTCCATGCCGTTGATGATATTGCCCCATTGGTCCGATCCGCCCATTTGCAAACGGACGCCCATCGTCTTGCTGAGATGACGGAAGTCATATCCTTGCAAGATCATATAGTTGAATTCGAGGAAGGTCATGGGCTGCTCGCGCTCAAGCCGCAGCTTGACCGAATCAAATGTCAGCATCCGGTTGACGGTAAAATGGGTGCCAACCTCTTGCAGAAGCTCGATATATCCAAGCTTACCCAACCAGTCATGGTTGTTGACCATAACGGCATCGGTCGGGCCATCGCCAAAGGTTAAAAACTGCTCAAACGCCGTGCGTATCGACGATATGTTGGCTTCGATTGTTTCATCGGTCAGCATCTTGCGGACTTCGTCTTTACCCGTCGGATCACCAATACGTGTCGTGCCGCCGCCCATAACTACCACGGGTTTGTGTCCAGCCTGCTGCAATCGGCGTAGCAACATGATGGACACCAGATTTCCGACATGAAGCGATGGCGCAGTTGCATCGAAGCCGATATATCCCGGAACAATCTCTTTGGACGCAAGCGCATCAAGCGCCGCCGCGTCGGTTGTTTGGTGGATGTAGCCGCGTGCATCAAGCTGGCGAAGGAGATCAGATTTATAAGCAGTCATAGCGCGTTAGCGCCTAGCATGGAGTTTCGACATTGGCCAATATTTCGATGACGGAAACGGTGCTGCAATGTCATCCGCTGAGCGAAAACGGCTTTGTGGACGCCATAGCCGTGTATGTTGATCGCACCGAAGCCGGTCGTTTGCAGATAAAATACACGCTGCACGGGGTAATCGACGAGATACATTTCGCTGAAGCGACGCAACCGGAACGCACGGACGGGCTTTGGAAAAACACATGTTTTGAATTGTTTTGTGGCCGCGCCGATGACGGCAACTATGTCGAATTCAACTTCGCGCCATCCGGCCAGTGGGCGGCATATGCCTTCACCGGATACCGCGAAGGCATGACGGAGCTTGCCTGCGCGCCACCACAGATAAAGTGCACGGCGGGGGAGGGCATATTCGAAATGACGGTCACCGTGGACCTGCCCGAATCTTTGCGAACGGGAGATGTACTGGCCGGGTTAAGTGCCGTTATCGCGGACAAGCACGGACGTACGGCTTATTGGGCACTCGCGCACCCACCGGGGAAAGCGGATTTTCATCATAAGGATTGCTTTGCCCTGCAACTGGAGGCACGAAGCGCGGCATGAAATTTGGAATTGATCGCCTCCTCACGGAGCCAGAACTTCGCAAGCCATTGGCGGGTAAACGTATTGCGTTACTGGCCCATCCAGCATCGGTGACAGCAGACCTGACGCATGCATTGGATGCGCTGGCTGCGCTCGACGATGTTCAGGTGACCTCCGCCTTTGGCCCCCAACATGGCCTTCGGGGCGACAAGCAAGACAATATGATGGAGTCACCCGACTTCACCGACCCCGTGCTCGGGATCCCGATATTCAGCCTCTATGGCGAAGTGCGGCGCCCTACCATCGAGTCGATGGAGACCTTTGACGTTATCCTGATCGACATGCAGGATCTCGGTTGCCGGATTTATACCTTTATTACGACGCTGCTCTATGTGCTTGAGGCATCTGCTGCGCATGGCAAAGCGGTTTGGGTATTGGATCGCCCGAATCCTGCGGGTCGTCCCGTCGAGGGATTGACGCTGCAAAAGGGATGGGAGAGCTTTGTTGGTGCTGGCCCGATGCCCATGCGGCACGGCATGACTTTGGGTGAGATCGGGCATTGGTTTATCGATCATTACAAGATCGACGTTGATTACCGCGTTATTGAAATGGCGGGTTATGAACCAGACGCGGCACCCGGACATGGCTGGCCTGCCGATCGGATATGGATCAACCCAAGCCCCAATGCGGCAAACATCAACATGGCGCGCGCTTATGCGGGCACCGTGTTGCTGGAAGGAGCGACGTTGTCTGAGGGCAGGGGAACGACCCGTCCGCTGGAGATATTCGGCGCGCCGGACATTAACGCGCGCGATGTAATTGCCGAAATGCGGGCATTTGCGCCGCAATGGCTGAATGGTTGCACGCTTCGGGAAATTTGGTTCGAACCGACATTTCACAAGCATGTGCATCAACTGTGTCATGGTGTGCATATCCATGCAGAAGGTCCATCATATGACCATGACGCGTTTCAACCGTGGCGGATCCAGGTATTGGCATTCAAGGCCATCCGGCGGCTCTATCCCGAATATGAGCTGTGGCGCGACTTTCCGTATGAATATGAATTCGGCAAGCTCGCCATTGACGTGATCAACGGCGGCCCGGCCTTGCGTGAATGGGTCGATGCAGCCGACAGCACGCCCGATCAACTGGACGCAATGACGTCAGCCGATGAACAGGATTGGCGAGAGAAACGCGCGCAATATCTGTTGTATTAATGGCCGTGCTTCCGGCTTAACTCGCGCATCGCGTCGTCAAGACCTTCCAACGTCAGCGGGTACATCCGGTCGTTCATCAATTCCTTGATGATTTTGGTGGACTGCGAATAGCCCCATTGTTTTTCGGGCACGGGGTTAAGCCAGACCGTGGCGGGATAGGTGTTGGTGATCCGGTTCATCCAGACGGCGCCGGACTCTTCGTTGAAATGCTCCACCGACCCGCCGGGATGCGTGATTTCATAGGGGCTCATCGATGCATCGCCGACCATGACAACTTTATAGTCATGCGGGAATTTGTGCAGCAGATCCCACATCGGCGTACGTTCGCTAAACCGGCGCTTATTGTCTTTCCAAACGCCTTCATAAGGACAGTTATGGAAATAGAAAAATTCTAGATTTTTGAACTCGCTAGTGGCCGCACTGAAGAGTTCTTCGCAAAGCTTGATAAACGGATCCATGGACCCGCCGACGTCCAGCATCAGTAGAACCTTGATCGCATTACGGCGTTCGGGGCGCATTTGAATGTCCAACCAGCCTTTGCGCGCTGTGCCGTTGATTGTGCCGTCAATATCGAGCTCTTCAACCGCGCCATCGCGGGCAAAACGGCGCAGCCGGCGCATTGCTATCTTGATATTGCGGGTGCCCAACTCGCGCGTGTTGTCCAGATTCTGGAATTCGCGCTTGTCCCACACCTTAACGGCCCGCTTGTGCTTGGATTCACCGCCAATGCGGACGCCTTCGGGATTATAGCCCGAATTGCCATAAGGTGACGTGCCGCCGGTTCCGACCCATTTGTTGCCGCCTTCGTGGCGCTTTTCCTGTTCCTCGAGCCGCTTTTTCAGCGTCTCCATCAGCTCGTCCCAGCTGCCCATTTTTTCGATCTTCGCCATTTCCTCAGGCGACAGATATTTCTCGGCAATCGCCTTTAACCAATCGGCGGGTACATCCACATCGTTTTGGCCATATTCAGTGAATACACCTTTGAAAACCTTGCCAAATACTTGGTCGAAACGGTCCAAAAGCGCTTCGTCCTTCACCAGAGTGGCGCGGGCCAAATAATAAAATTCTTCGGGGCTTTGGTCGATAACATCGGCATCCAAAGCGGCGAGAAGCGCAAGATGCTCTTTCAATGAAGCGGATATACCGGCGGACCGCAACTCTTCCATGAATGAGAAAAACACCGGCAGGCTCCTGTTTAATTGACCAGTTAAAGCTTTTGGCTGTTTCGACACGCGCCGTCAACAACCGGCGATTAACTCTGTGATAACCATATTGGGGTAGGCCCCGTTACAAACGACAGAACAAGGTGCCAAAGCCATGAAAATGGAAAAAGTCGCATTGAGAGAAAATCACTGGATCCACGAAACCGCAAAGATATGCGGTGAGGTTACCGTTGGCTGTGCCGAAGCTGCCGGTGTGCTCGAACAGGCGCTACAATCCGCAGACTGGCTCAAGGCCAGGCACGGCGAGATGACCGAGCTGACGCAAGCACTTGATGCGGACATTGCGGAGGTTGCGCAGGCGACCCGAGATGCAAGGATTTTGGCTGAAGCCGCTGTCGCAAAGCTGAAGACGGGGCATGACACCGTTCAGCTATCACTGGCGAGCTTTTCGGAACTCATCAGCCTCATCATGAGCCTTGGTTCGCATATCACCGGTTTTGCAGCAGCAATGGAGCAAGTTAAACGGGTTTCGCAATCAATTGATTCAATCGCGCGCACGACCAACATGCTGGCGCTTAACGCCGCGATTGAGGCGGAAAAGGCGGGTGCCGCTGGGCAGACGTTCGCTGTGGTGGCAGCTGAAGTCAAAAAGCTGGCGCATGATACGCGGCGTGCTGCGGTGGAAATAACCGGAACTGTTAACTCTCTTTCGCATGAAGCCGCGAAATTTGTCGTGGAAATCGAGGAGGGTGTATCGACAAGCGGCGCCGCGCAAGAGCAGTTCTCGAGCCTTCAGGAGCTCATTTATGGCGTGAGCGATGTCGTTGCCAAGGTAGGTGATCACAATCGTGAGATTGCGGACAGCACCGCACAAATTCACCGTGGACTGGTCGATTCGCAAAATGTTCGTGATGCGGTCGAAGGCGCCAATGGCGAAATGTTCGCTGCTGTTGTGCGTGCGCATAGCCAGATCGGTGGTCTGGAAATGCAGGCAAACAAGATGTTTGACCATATTGTGCACAGCGGTTTGTCAAAGCGCGATAGCGAATTTGTCGAGCTTGCCCGCCAAAAGGCCGAAGAAGTAAAAGCATTGACCGAGGCCGCAATCGCGGATGGTACACTGACGTTAGAGGAGTTATTCGATACCGATCTGCGTCCCATCGAAGGCAGCAATCCGCCGCGCTTTACATCGAAGCTTACACCATGGGCGGAACAACATTGGCAGCCATTTATTGAAGCAGTCAAAGACAGCAATCCCGACGAGATAACGTCGGTGGTGTGCAGCAGCCTTAAAGGCTTCTTACCCGTACAGTTGAAAGAACTTTCACGAGCGCCAACGGGCGATATTGCGCATGACACGAAATATTGCCGCAACGGCCGCGTCATTCAGGATCCGGTGGATATCCCCGCGAAAACAAGCGAGCAGGACTATATGATGGCCGTATTTCGCCACGAAGGCGACGGCCACTCATACAAGGTCATGCGTAACGTATATGTCCCACTGCGCATAAATGGACGCCGTTGGGGCGATTTTGAAATCGCTTACAGCGTCTAAATAAGGCGCAGATCAGCTGTTTGGGCGCCGTGCCATAAAGGCCAGCCGTTCAAACAACATCACGTCCTGCTCATTCTTAAGCAACGCGCCGTGCAGCGGCGGAATGGCCTTTGTTGGGTCGCGTGACTGCAGAACATCAAGTGGCATGTCTTCGTGCAGCAACAGCTTTAGCCAATCGAGCAATTCGCTCGTGCTTGGCTTTTTCTTAAGGCCTGGGACGTCCCGAACTTCGTAAAAAATGTCCATGGCCTTCGACACCAGCATTTTTTGGATACCGGGGAAGTGGACATCAATGATGGACTGCATCGTCGTACGGTCAGGGAATTTGATATAATGGAAGAAACAACGGCGCAGAAACGCGTCGGGCAGTTCCTTTTCATTGTTCGAGGTAATGATGACGATGGGGCGCTCGACCGCTTTGACGGTTTCCTGCGTTTCGTACACAAAGAATTCCATGCGATCGAGTTCCTGAAGCAAGTCGTTCGGAAACTCGATATCGGCCTTGTCGATTTCGTCGATCAATAGAACGGGCAACTGAGGCGCGGTGAACGCTTCCCAAAGCTTACCCTTCTTGATGTAATTTTTGATGTCGTGAACGCGCTCATCGCCCAATTGGCTATCGCGCAAACGGGCAACGGCATCATATTCATACAGGCCCTGATGCGCCTTGGTCGTGGATTTGATGTTCCATTCAATCAACGGCGCGTTGAGCGCAGCTGCGATTTCCTGCGCCAGGACGGTCTTGCCGGTGCCAGGTTCGCCTTTAACGAGAAGCGGGCGGCGTAGCCGCGTCGCTGCGTTTACGGCAACTTTCAGATCATCAGTTGCGACGTAATTATCAGTGCCTTCAAAGCGCATGGACGAACCCCGTTTGTTAATCGAACGATTAATTCGTTAAGTGCGCCCACCGCGTTATGCAATATAATAGTTTACGCTTGGGGTATGCGCCAAGTGGCGCGCATTTCGTTTTGTAACGTTGGCCCCGCCAGATTGCCCACACACTATTTCCGCCATGGCTACCGGAAACCCGCAGATAGGGCGCGTATCCGGACCATAATTTCAACGGTTCAGAAATAGATATGCGGCAAACGGTCGCTTATTGGTCGAGGAAGCTGCGCATTTTGCGGCTGCGGCTTGGGTGCTTCAGCTTGCGGAGTGCTTTTGCCTCGATCTGACGAATACGCTCGCGGGTAACGCTGAACTGTTGACCAACTTCTTCCAATGTATGGTCGGTGTTCATGCCGATACCAAAACGCATGCGCAACACGCGCTCTTCGCGCGGTGTCAGTGACGCCAGAACGCGGGTCACAGTTTCCTTCAAGTTCGCCTGAATGGCGGCATCTACGGGAATGATCGCGTTTTTGTCTTCGATGAAATCGCCAAGATGGCTGTCTTCCTCGTCGCCAATCGGCGTTTCGAGTGAGATCGGCTCCTTCGCGATCTTCATGACCTTGCGCACTTTTTCGAGCGGCATGGAAAGGCGCTCGGCCATTTCCTCCGGCGTCGGTTCGCGGCCTTGTTCGTGCAAGAACTGACGGCTTGTGCGCACCAGCTTGTTGATCGTTTCGATCATATGCACGGGAATACGAATGGTGCGGGCTTGGTCCGCAATCGAACGGGTAATCGCCTGACGAATCCACCATGTCGCATAAGTGCTGAACTTGTAACCACGGCGATATTCAAATTTATCGACCGCTTTCATGAGGCCGATATTGCCCTCTTGAATGAGATCAAGGAACTGAAGGCCGCGGTTGGTGTATTTCTTCGCGATGGAAATAACGAGGCGCAGATTGGCCTCGACCATTTCTTTCTTTGCAATACGCGCTTCGCGCTCGCCCTTTTGCACCATGTTGACGATGCGGCGGAATTCACCCAGCGACATGCCGGTATTCGCGGCAATGTCGGCTATTTCGGTGCGAATGCGCTCAACGCCTTCGGCTTCGTTCGTCGCGAACGCCGTCCATTTTTTGTCGAGGTTGGAAACTTCGGTCAGCCAATTTTCATCGAGCTCACGGCCCATATAGCTGTCAAGGAATGCCTTGCGCGGAACCTTGTGACGCTCGGCCAAGCGCAGCATTTGACCACCAAGCGCGGTCAAGCGACGGTTGAACGAGTATAATTGGTCGACCAGATATTCGATTTTGTTCGCGTGGAACTGGACGCTTTCGACTTCCGCCGTCAATTCTTCACGTAATTTGTGATACTTATTTTCGGAAGCTGAGGAAAATTCTTCGCCTGCGTTCAAAGCGCGCATCCGCTCAAGCTGAATGTTCGAGAACTTCTTGAACAAAGATGTGATCTTGGCGAAACGCTCCAAGGCTGCAGGCTTAAGCGCTTCTTCCATCTGCGCGAGGCTGAGCGTGTTGTCTTCTTCCTCTTCTTCAACCGGGCGTGAACGCCGTTCGGTCATATCATCGTCGTCGCTCGCCGATTCCGGCTCTTCGTCGACTTCGTCTTCTTCCTTGTAAGACACGCCAGCGGTTTTTTCGCTGATTTCCCCGTCGCCTTCTTCTTCCTCGTCATCGGTCAGCGTTTCGGGCGCTTTCGACAACATGGCGTCGAGGTCAAGGATCTCGCGCAGCTGCATTTCGCCGTCGTTAAGGGCGTTCGACCAGTCAATAATGGCGTGGAAGGTGATTGGGCTCTCGCAGAGGCCGAGAATCATCGTGTCGCGTCCGGACTCAATCCGCTTTGCAATGGCAATTTCGCCTTCGCGGGACAGCAATTCAACTGCGCCCATTTCGCGCAAATACATGCGCACTGGGTCATCGGTACGTTCGCCAGTTCCGGTTTTCTTGACCGTGCTAGTCAACGAGCGCGGGTCGTTTTCGGAGATATTGTCGACGGTTTCGACTTCTTCCTCTTCCTGCTCGTCCTCGCCATCTTCGCCGGCTTCGTCATTTTCGACGATTTGCACGCCCATGTCATTGATGGCCGACATGACGTCTTCGATCTGTTCCGAAGACATCTGATCCTGCGGCAAGGCAGCATTTAATTCGTCATAGGTCAGGAAACCGCGGCGCTTTGCCTTGGCTAGCAGTTTTTTGACGGTCGCATCGTTCAGGTCAATCAGCGGTGCATCACCGTTTTCGACCATATCTTCTTCATTCTCGTTTACGCGACTTGCCAAAATAATTCCCCGATACTGTCATAAATCGTCCGCGTCCCGCCTGAAAAATGCGATGATGCGATCGTCAAATGCCTTCTTTTCGTGACGTAACCTTTGCTGTTCGGCAAAAGTTTCGTCCGTCATCTCTAAACTCGCCAACCGTGTAGCGCGTTCCAGTGCTTCTTCGAGCGCAGGACGCTGCTTCATCAGCCTGATTGCTTCACCCAAATCTTTTGAAACGCTGGATAATCCGTCGCCCCCCGAACCGAACTCCCCCCGATTGAAGGCAAAGACCTTGCCATTGCTGTGGAGCAGCGTCGATGCGACATTATACAACTTCTCGTCCAATATGGTAATTAGCCCGTCGGTATCAAGCGATTCTTTGGCAAAAGATTCATTCAGCATGATGTTGAGCAAAGCGGCGTGATTCGGGTCGGTCGGAACGAAGTCACTTAACGCTTCATGATGCTGGCGTATCATGGATGGATTACGCAGCAATGCACCAAGCACACCTTGCACCAGGAAATCCGATCCCTTTGCATTGAAACTCTTGGTCTCCGCGCCGGGCGGCAAAATCTGCGGCTTTCGCCAATCGCGTTTTGGCGTGTTGGTGAAGCGGGCTGGCGGCGCGTTTCTGCGTACTGCGAAAAGATTATCGAACCGTTCGCGAAATGCATCGGCATAATGCCGTTTGATTTCTCCGTCCGTGATGGTCGCCATATGGACACCAAGGCGCTGTTTAAGCCCTGCACGGTCCTCTGGCGTGTCTAACGGGTTCGCAGACACCTCCGCCTTCCACAATCGCTCCACAAGCGGCTCAGACGCCTCCAGAAGCGCGGTGAGGGCCTTTGCACCCGATGCCTTCACAAGGTCATCCGGGTCCTGCCCATCGGGCAACGTTACGAATTGAAGGCTGTGGCCAGGCTTTAGCAAGGGCAGGGCACGTAACGCCGCACGCATGGCGGCTTTTTGGCCAGCCGAGTCCCCATCGAAGCACAGCAACGGTTTTTCGGTCATGCGCCAGAGCATCTGGATTTGCTGCTCGGTCAGTGCGGTCCCCAATGGCGCAACGGCGTCAGCAAAGCCAGCCTGCGCAATCGCAATCACGTCCATATAGCCTTCGACAACAATGACGCGGCCCGTCTGGCGCGATGCGGGCGAACATTTGTCCAGATTGTAGAGCGTCCGCCCCTTGTCGAACAAAGGCGTATCTGGCGAATTGAGATATTTGGGTTCACCATCGCCCAATATCCTGCCGCCGAAAGCAATCACGCGGCCGCGCGGATCGCGAATGGGTATCATCAGCCGGCCGCGAAACCGGTCGTAAGGATCCTTGCCCTCAACCGCGATCAGCAACCCCGCCTCAACCAGCATGGCGTCGCCATATTGTTTCAGCGCTGATTTCAATGCTGTGCGATTATCGGGCGCCAGTCCGAAGCCGAAATCGCGGACGGTTTTTTCGGTGAACCCGCGCTTTTTCAGATAGGCCCGCGCACTTGCGCCATCGGGGCTTTGTAATTGCGCAACGAACCACTGCTGCGCTGACGTCATCACGTCATACAGGCTGTTCGCTTTTTCGGCGCGCTGGGCGGCTTTGGGGTCAGGGGCAGGGACCTCCATGCCGGCTTCGGCGGCCAATTCCTTGATCGCATCCATGAACGACAGGCCGCGCTGATCGGTCATCCACCGAATGGCATCGCCATGCGCGGAGCAGCCAAAGCAATGGTAGAAGCCTTTTTCATCGTTGATCGTGAAGCTTGGCGACTTCTCATTATGGAACGGACAGCATGCCTTAAACTCGCGCCCCGCCTTGGTGACCTTTACGGTACGGCCAATTAAAGCGGAAAGCGTCGTCCGCGACCGCAGTTCATCAAGCCATTGCGGGGTGAGGGTCATGCGCTGACATTCCCCTCACGCAGACGGGAGGGGTTAGGGGTGGGCAGCGACATTTCCGTCAAAGCCCGACCGATTGTAGCCAGCACATCTTCCAAGTTCTGCAGCACATCCATGTTGCTAAATCTGATCACACGATATCCCTGACCCTCGATCAATTCTGTTCGAGCGCAATCATACTCGACCTGCAAGTCATGGGAAGGGCCATCAACTTCGATCACCAGCTTTGCAGACCTACATACAAAGTCCGCAAAATAAGGACCAATCGGTATTTGCCGGCTAAATTTGAACCCGTGCAGTTGGCGCTTCGACAGGTTTTGCCATAATTTTATTTCGGCGGGTGTGCCCTGTTTTCGCAGTTCACGAGCGCGTCGCGTATCTCTGGCGTTGAATGCTCTTTCCATTGCGCTGGATGCCCACCCCCAACCCCTCCCGCCTGCGGGAGGGGAGTTATGTTGCCCAAGTTACGACAACGCCGCCTTCACAAGGCCGCTTGCCTTGCTCATGTCGAGTTGCGGGCCGTGGCGTTCTTTTAAGGTCGCCATGACACGGCCCATGTCTTTCAGGGATTCTGCGCCGAGTTCGGCCTTGATACCTTCGATGGCTGCGCTGGTTTCGGCGTCGCTCATTTGTGCGGGCAGGAAATCTTCGATGATTGCAAGCTCAGCGGCTTCAATCGCGGCCAGCTCAACGCGTCCACCCTGTTCATAGAGCGCGATAGATTCGCGGCGTTGTTTGATCATCTTCTGCATGACCTCAACCACCATCGCGTCATCGTCGGGCTGCTGCGATGCGGTGCGCAGTTCGATATCGCGGTCTTTGATTTTGGCGAGGATAAGGCGAACGGCGGCGAGCCGGTCTTTTTCGCCAGCCTTCATCGCGGTAATTTGGGCGGCCTTGATGGTATCACGAATCATTATAATCTCATTTCAATCAACATTATGCGCACGGCCTTAAGCCGACATGCCTGCGCAAACAATGTCTGCGTCCTCTGTGCCTCTGCGTAAATCCGTTTTTTGCACGCAGAGGCGCAGAGGGCGCAAAGTTAAAATGACATATTCCACAGCTTTGTCGATTTCCAGATTGACGCATCCCCCCGCCGTCTCTAGGCGCAATCCCTTAGCGACATTGCTGTAATCCGTCTCACAGGAGCGACCCCATCATGGCCGACCCCATTTCTTCGCGCGCGCCTTCTGGAGCGACGGGGGTATTGGTTCTGGCGTCCGGGGAAGTCATCTGGGGCAAGGGCTTTGGCGCTGAAGGTCAAGCCGTTGGTGAAGTCTGCTTCAACACCGCCATGACCGGATATCAGGAAGTGATGACCGACCCGTCTTATGCGGGGCAGATCATCAACTTCACCTTCCCACATATTGGCAATGTCGGCACAAACCCCGAAGATGTTGAGGCGCTGAACCCGCACGCTTTGGGCGCTATCGTGCGTCAGGACGTGACCGACCCATCCAATTTCCGCAGCACGCAGCATTTTGATGCATGGATGAAAGCCAATGGCCGCATCGGCATTTCGGGCGTTGATACCCGCGCGCTGACGCGGCTTATCCGTGTAGCCGGCGCGCCAAACGCGGTGATTGCATATTCGGCGAGCGGCGATTTTGACGTGCCTGCATTGTTGGCACGCGCAAAGGCATGGGCTGGATTGGAAGGTATGGACCTGGCCAAGGATGTAACGACGTTGCAGACTTATGGTTGGGATCAGGGGCTTTGGAAGCTGGGTTCGGGCTATGCCGAACCTGCCAAGGGCCGCAAAAAAGTCGTCGCCATCGATTATGGCATAAAGCACAATATCCTGCGCAATTTGGTTGATGTCGGTTGTGACGTCACCATCGTTAGCGCAACTGCAACATTCGAAGAAATCATGGCGCATGCGCCCGACGGCCTGTTCCTGTCGAACGGCCCCGGCGACCCCGCCGCGACGGGCGTATATGCCGTTCCGGTGATCAAGCAGTGGCTGGACACCAAAAAGCCGTTGTTCGGCATCTGCCTTGGGCATCAAATGCTCGGCCTCGCGGTCGGCGCGAAGACCGAGAAGATGCATCAGGGCCACCGCGGCGCGAACCATCCCGTCAAGCGCCTCAGCGACGGTGCGGTCGAAATTACCAGCATGAACCATGGCTTTGCCGTGGATGCAGATACCTTGCCCGCCAATGCCAAGGCGACGCATATCAGCCTGTTCGACGGCAGCAATTGCGGCTTTGAACTCGCCGATCAGCCAGCGTTTTCGGTGCAATATCACCCAGAAGCCTCACCCGGCCCGCAGGACAGCCATTATCTGTTCGAAAAATTCGCGGGGATGATGGGGTGAATAGCCTAATGCCGGCCCTCTATCCCATGTGCTGCGCACTGACATCCTCTACACTCTGTCGTATTCGTGAGAGTGCGGCTGGGGCCTTTGGAAATATGAATTAAATGCCCAAACGTACTGACATAAAATCGATCCTCATCATCGGCGCTGGCCCCATCATCATCGGGCAGGCGTGCGAGTTTGATTATTCGGGGACGCAGGCGTGCAAGGCGTTGCGCGAAGAGGGCTATCGCATCATCCTCGTCAATTCCAATCCGGCGACGATCATGACTGATCCGGATATGGCCGACGCGACCTATGTCGAGCCGATTACGCCAGAAATCGTTGCCAAGATCATCGAAAAAGAACGCCCCGACGCGGTGTTGCCGACAATGGGCGGGCAGACCGCGTTGAACGTGGCTTTGGCTTTGTTCAACGACGGCACACTGGCAAAATATGGCGTTGAGATGATCGGCGCGGATGCCGAAGCGATCGACAAGGCCGAGGACCGAATCAAGTTCCGCGACGCGATGACCAAAATCGGTCTGGAATCGGCGCGGTCGGGGATAGCGCATTCGATGGAAGAAGCGCTTGAGGTGCTTGAGCGCACTGGCCTGCCATCGATCATTCGCCCCAGCTTCACCATGGGCGGCACCGGCGGCGGGATTGCCTACAACCGCGACGAATTTATCAAGATCGTCACCGGCGGCCTTGATGCATCGCCAACGACTGAAGTGCTGATTGAAGAATCGCTGCTCGGTTGGAAAGAATATGAGATGGAAGTGGTGCGCGACCGCGCGGACAATGCCATCATCATCTGCTCGATTGAGAATATCGACCCGATGGGCGTGCACACCGGCGATTCCATCACGGTTGCGCCAGCGTTGACGCTGACCGACAAAGAATATCAGATCATGCGCAATGCGAGCATCGCGTGCTTGCGTGAAATCGGCGTGGAAACAGGTGGTTCCAACGTACAGTTTGCAGTCAATCCGAAGGATGGCCGCCTGATCGTTATTGAAATGAACCCGCGCGTATCGCGTTCGTCGGCGCTTGCATCGAAAGCCACGGGCTTCCCGATTGCCAAGGTTGCGGCGAAGCTGGCGGTTGGTTTCACGCTCGACGAAATCACCAACGATATTACCGGCGCAACGCCGGCGTCGTTCGAACCGACGATTGATTATGTCGTCACCAAAATTCCGCGCTTTGCCTTTGAAAAGTTCAAGGGTGCCGAGCCATTGTTGCACACGGCGATGAAATCCGTGGGCGAAGTGATGGCGATTGGCCGCAACATCCACGAAAGCCTGCAAAAGGCGCTTCGTGGGCTGGAAACCGGGCTTTCGGGTTTCAATTATGTCGACGCGCTGAAGGGTGCATCGAAAGATCAGCTTTCTGCCGAATTGAGCCGTGCAACGCCCGACCGGCTGTTGGTTGCGGCACAAGCGCTGCGTGAGGGCATGAGCGTTGCCGAAATTCATGGCATTGCGAAGTTCGATCCGTGGTTCCTTGAGCGGTTGGAAGAAATCGTTGCCGCCGAAAATGACGTCAAGACGAACGGTTTGCCCAATAGTGCCGAGGCGCTTCGTCGCCTGAAAGCCATGGGCTTTTCGGACAAGCGGCTTGCCTATCTGGCGCTGGAATCGGTCAATATCCGTCCAGGTATGGAAACCGCAGTCCGCCGTGGTTCCGGCATTGCGATGCAGGCTGCACGCGCGATTGCTGGCGCAGTGACAGAAGATGAAGTGCGCGCGCTGCGCCACAAATTGGGCGTGCGCCCTGTGTTCAAACGCATCGACACCTGCGCCGCCGAGTTCGAAGCCAAAACGCCTTATATGTATTCGACTTATGAAGCCCCAAGCTTCGGCACGCCGGAATGCGAGAGCCAGCCCACGGATCGTGAGAAGGTCGTTATCCTTGGCGGCGGTCCGAACCGCATCGGGCAGGGGATTGAGTTCGATTATTGCTGCGTCCATGCCTGCTTTGCATTGGCCGATGCGGGCTATGAAACGATCATGGTCAACTGCAACCCGGAAACCGTGTCGACAGATTATGACACCAGCGACCGTTTATATTTCGAGCCACTGACGGCTGAAGACGTGCTGGAAATCCTGCATGTTGAGCAGCAGAATGGCACGCTGAAGGGCGTAATCGTCCAGTTCGGTGGGCAGACACCGCTGAACCTTGCGAAGGCACTTGAGGCAGCTGGTATCCCGATTTTGGGCACATCGCCCGACGCCATCGATCTGGCCGAAGACCGCGAACGCTTTGCCGCGCTTATCAACAAGCTGAAGCTCAAGCAGCCCGAAAACGGCATTGCGCGCAGCCGTGACGAAGCCATTAAGGTTGCCGAGAGCATCGGCTACCCCGTGCTGATGCGGCCGTCTTACGTCCTTGGTGGGCGTGCGATGGAAATCGTCGATACACAGGCGCAGCTGGAAAATTACATCCAAACGGCCGTGATTGTCTCGGGCGACTCGCCTGTGTTGATCGACAGCTATTTGCGGGACGCCATTGAGGTGGACGTTGATGCCTTGTGCGATGGCGACGAGGTAGTCGTTGCCGGCATATTGCAGCATATTGAGGAAGCTGGCGTCCACAGCGGCGATTCCGCGTGCACCATCCCGCCATACAGCCTGCCTGATAACATCATTGCCGAAATCCGCCGCCAGACCGAATTGCTTGCGGTCAACCTGCATGTCCGTGGCCTGATGAACATTCAGTTCGCGGTCAAGGATGGTGAGGTGTACCTGATTGAGGTCAATCCACGTGCCAGCCGGACTGTGCCTTTCGTCGCAAAGGCCATCGGCGCACCCATCGCCAAGATCGCCGCGCGCGTTATGGCAGGTGAAAAGCTTAAGGACTTACCGCCCATCAACCTCGACATCGATTATATCGCGGTCAAGGAAGCGGTATTCCCGTTTGATCGTTTCCCCGGTGTTGACCCCGTGCTGTCGCCTGAAATGAAATCAACGGGCGAAGTCATGGGTATTGATCGCGATTTTGCAACGGCTTTTGCCAAATCGCAGATCGGCGCGCGGATGCCGCCACCGATGGGCGGGAAGCTGTTCGTTTCGGTCAAAGACACAGATAAGCCGGTTATCGTCCCCGCCGTCAAACAGGCGATCGCGTGCGGCTTTACCGTATGCGCAACCGACGGAACGGCAAATTATCTGCGTGAGCAGGGGATAGAGGTCGAGCGCGTGAACAAGGTCGCGCAGGGCCGTCCACATATCGTCGACAAGATTAAAGATGGTGAAATCCACCTGATCTTCAACACCACCGAAGGTTGGCAGAGCCTGAAAGACAGCGAAGAAATCCGCCGTTCCGCGCTGGTTGGCAAGGTTTCGCAATACACAACTGCGGCGGGAAGCGTCGCGGTTGCACAGGCGATTGCGGCGCTGCAGCAACGGCAACTTGAAGTTCGGCCACTTCAAGACTATTATTAACACGAGCAGTATCGTTCCCCGACAATTGAACTGCATATCGGATTGATGGTTATCATTTCTCCGGTCGGGATGTTTTTGTGACGAAGGGTTTTGCCTGATGGCGAGTTTTGAGAAATATCCGATGTTGGCTGAAGGCTATGAAAAGTTGACAACCGACTTGAAACGCCTTCGTGATGAGCGGCCATTGATTGTGGAAGCAATTGAGGAAGCGCGCGCGCACGGCGATCTATCGGAAAATGCCGAATATCACGCTGCCAAGGAACGCCAGGGGCAGGTTGAAGCCGCGATTTCAGAGATCGAAGACAAAATCGGCCGTGCACAAATTATCGATCCGACCACTTTGTCGGGCGACAAGATTGTTTTCGGCGCGACCGTGACGTTGTTGGACGAAGATGACAAGCCTGTGCGTTATCAGCTGGTGGGTGAAACCGAAGCCGATGCGAAGGCGGGCCGTATTTCGTACAACTCGCCATTGGGCCGCGCGCTTATCGGGCGTATCGCCGACGATGAAGTCGAAGTGACGGTACCATCGGGTGACAAATTCTATCTCGTATCCAAAATCGAGTTCATCTGAACATGCGTTTCGTCATGAAGCGCCGTAATATTTGACATGCAGTTTCCCCGCGGACCTGTCACCAACTCGCTGGTCATCATCAATCTGGCAATAGCTGCCATTTTGTTGGTGCCGTCCTTGTGGCAATATGCGGTCGTTGCCGGCGGGCTTTTTCCGGCCCGTTTAAGCGGCGATAGCTCCGCGTTTGCGGACATAACATTTCTCGTGCCCGCGTTGCTTACGCCGCTCACGGCCGCATTTTTGCATGGCGGGATCGCGCATGTCATCATGAACATGCTGATGCTTTTGCTGATTGGCAAAATGGTTGAGCGCGTTTTGGGCGGCGGTCTCTTCTTGGCGCTGTATATGGTGTCCGCTTATGTCGCTGCGGCTACCGAATGGCTCGCCGCTTATCTGCAATTGCCGATGTCACTGGACATGATGGCGCCTGCCATCGGCGCAAGTGGCGCGATATCGGGTGTCATTGGGGCGTATCTGTTGCTGTTCCCGAACAAACAGCCAAAGCGTTGGGGGCCGGTTCCTGCCGCGATCGCGCGTCCGCTGCATCTGACCTTTGCGTGGATCGGCATTAACCTCGCAATGGGCTTTGTCGGACCGGGATTAGGCATCGCTATTGCCATCTGGTCGCATATAGGCGGTTTTGTGATGGGATTAGCTCTGGCACGGCCATTGCTGCTGTGGCGTTATCGTAACGCCTGAGGCAATGACGTTACCCCGATGGGTTCAGGGTAACGTCCAATGCGGGATTTACGCGTCGGGCTGTAGCAACTTGTGCAAATGAACGACGACATATTTCATTTCGGCGTCGTCAACCGTGCGCTGCGCCGCGCCACGCCATGCTTCTTCTGCGCTGGCATAGTCCGGAAACATGCCAACAATGTCCAATTTTTCTAAATCCGTAAACTTCAAAGTCTGTGGGTTTTCAACCCGTCCACCAAAGACGAGATGCAATTTTGTGTCGGTCACGCTGTTTTCCAATTATTTCTCTTTGGCAGCATCCGTTGCCGCCTGACTCGCGGCCTTTACAGCGACAGCGGCTTTGCTGACAAGCTCCCTAAATTGCAAACGCAACGCGTCGCCGTTCAGGCCGAGGCTTTCGACCTGATCCTTACCGGCGGCTTTCGCGGCTTCAGCCATTTTGCGGGCCTTTTTGTTCAGCTTTTTACCGGCTTTGCCCAAAACTTTCGTTTCACGTTCCGTGCGTGGCAAAAGCGCGCCGACGATTGCGCCGATTGCCATGCCGCCCAAAACGATGGCCAACGGATTTTTATCAATGCCGTCGCTTGTTTTGCCCTTGGCTTTGCGTGCGAGTTCGCGCGATTGCTGCACACCGCTGGCGGCTGCGTCCTTGCCCTTTTCAAACACTTCGGACGCCTTCACGCGTGCCGCGGCAGTGGATTGCGTCGTTTTGGCCTTCGCGCTTGCAAGGCTGTCTTTCGCGCTGTCAGCTGCGGTTTTGATGCTGTCGCCAAACTTGCTCATGTTTCGTTCCTATATCAATCGCCAACGGGCGTGTTTGTTTTACTCTTTCGCAGGCTTGAAATCCAACGCGAAATCGGACGGCGGGCGGCCACCAATAATGTGGCTGCGCCGAGTATGCCGATAAGCGGTGCTTTTTTCTTCACGACTTGGATGGTCCCATCCGCAGCCTTTTTAGCCTGCGATTTTTTCAACGCGACCAGCTTGCGAACCTGGTTGCGGGGGTCGAGAACATCCTGAGCAACGTTGATGCTGCCCTTAAGCTTACGCCGAAGATTACGTCGTTCTGCATGCGACAATATGACACTTTCGCGGTCTGTGACGACCGGGTCTTCAGGTAAGATCGTCGACATTCTCTTGCATTTCCGGAAAGTAAACTTTCTTCATCCATTTTCGTGCCAGCGATCCGAAAATGAACGCAACAACGATAAACGTGAAAGTGACAACCAACGTAGCCGCCAGCGGACCGATTAACGGGGCCAACGTAAGCACCAGCCCCAACACAAAAGCGATTGCCGCGCCGATCAGTGCAAACGCCGCAATCGCGCCATAAAGGAACGCAGATCGGAACACGTGGCGCGTGTAATCAAGACGCGAACGGTAATAGTGCATTTCTGCCTTCACCAGCGCGCGCAGATCTTCCATCACCAACGAAACCTGTTCGCTTGCGGTCGCTTCTGCCGGTTTCGGGCTATCCTCCACCAATTCGTCCTGACGCTGATCCATAATCATTGATTTCACTTATCCGTCAAAAGCGGATGTTTGCAAACCCACTAATGCTGTCTAGTCAGGCGTCCTTGCCGCCAGAGCGAATGAGGCGTGCGAGCACAAAGCCAATAGCTGCTGCCGCGCCGACCGCAACTGCCGGGCTTTTGCGGACAAACTGGCGGGCATCATCGGCCAAGGCATCGACATCTTTTGCGTCCATCTTGCCAGCGAAGCCTTCGACCATGTCTGCTGCGCTACGGGCGTAATCGCCATATTGCTTGCCGACATTGTCATCGATGGTCGCAGCGCTGTCGCGGATAAGTTTGCCAATGCTGTCAACGGCTTCTGTCGCGCGGTCCTTTCCTTTTTGAGCCGCGGCGCGTGCGCTGTCCGTTGCTTTGGATTTGAAATCATTCATTTCTGATTTGACCTTTGATTTGACGTCGTCGGTTTTGCCTTTAGCAGGCTGCGCCTTGGCCACGGCCTTTGGACCTGAATTCGTCGCAGCGGGTTTTGCGGCCTTCGTGGCGGCTGGCTTGACTGCTGCTGTCTTCGCAGCCGCAGGCTTGGCGGTCGCTCTTTTCACGGGCGCTGGTTTCGCTGCCGCTTTTGGCTTTTCAGTTTCGGCCATGGGAATATGCTCCTATCGGTTAAGTGCGGGCACTCAGAAGGGCGCCGCCATATCTTATATTTGTACGGGCGGTGCCTTAGTCAACTATAGCACCATAATATTACATTTAAAATCCATATGTCTTAGCGTCGTTGCCAAATCCTCAACACAACGATAGACGCGCTGGCATTGTTCCCCTCACGAATTTATTGGAGCTTTCCATGACTGCGATCCTCGACATACATGCCCGCCAAATTTTGGATAGCCGGGGCAACCCTACAGTCGAAGTCGATGTGTTGTTGGAAGATGGCAGTTTTGGCCGTGCCGCCGTTCCATCGGGCGCTTCGACAGGCGCATATGAAGCCGTGGAAAAGCGTGATGGCGATATGTCCAAATATATGGGCAAGGGCGTATTGCAGGCAATCGAGGCGGTTAATGGTCCGATTTATGAAGCGCTGTTGGAACTCGACGCAGAAGATCAGGAAAATGTCGATGCCGTGATGATCGACTTGGACGGAACCGACAACAAGTCGAACCTTGGTGCCAATTCTATTTTGGGCGTCAGTTTGGCGGTCGCAAAAGCTGCTGCGGACGCGCGTGGATTGCCGTTATATCGTTATGTTGGCGGTGTGAACGCGCATGTCCTGCCGGTTCCGATGATGAATATCATTAACGGCGGTGAACATGCGGATAACCCGATTGATTTTCAGGAATTCATGGTCATGCCCGTTGGCGCCGGATCGATTTCAGAAGCGGTTCGTTGGGGTTCTGAAATTTTTCACACGCTCAAAAAAGGCCTGCACGAAAAGGGTTTGGCGACATCGGTTGGCGATGAAGGCGGATTTGCGCCAAATCTGGCCTCTACGCGTGACGCGCTTGATTTCATCATGACGTCAATCGACAAGGCCGGGTTTAAAGCCGGTGAAGACGTTGTGCTTGCGCTGGATTGTGCAGCGACCGAGTTTTTCTGCAACGACAAATATGAAATTTCGGGCGAAGGTCTCTCGCTTTCTCCGCACGAAATGGCGGATTACCTCGCTGCGCTTTGCAAGGATTATCCCATTCGTTCGATTGAGGATGGCATGAGCGAAGACGATTTTGAAGGCTGGAAAGCCATTACCGACAAGATCGGCCACGAGGTTCAGTTGGTCGGCGATGACTTGTTCGTCACCAACCCCGAGCGTCTGGCAATGGGCATTGGCAAAGGTCTTGCCAACTCTTTGTTGGTGAAGGTTAATCAGATTGGTACGCTGACGGAAACATTGGCTGCTGTATCGATGGCGCACCGTGCGTCATACACGGCCGTGATGTCGCATCGTTCGGGCGAGACGGAAGATGCGACCATTGCCGATTTGGCAGTGGCAACAAATTGCGGCCAGATTAAAACCGGAAGCCTCGCGCGCTCCGACCGGTTGGCGAAGTACAACCAGCTCATCCGCATTGAAGAAGAGCTGGGTGCCTCGGCGCAATATGCAGGGCAGGGTATATTCCGCTGACCCCCTCCTTTCTTGCCATTTTTGCGAAAACCTCCTTTCTTGCCATTTTTGCGAAAATATGATTCTGTCTGAATATGGTGCGATCAAACCGAAAGCCTGAATATGTGAAGTCGGTGATTGGGCCTGCTTTGGCGCTTGTCGCTTTGCTGGGTATTGCGTCTTATGCGCTTCTTGGGCCAACCGGCATCATTGCATGGACGGACTATCGGGCCGCGCTGAGCGAGCGTAAAATTGAACTGGCAAAGCTACAAAAGGAACGCGATGCTCTGCGGAATCGGCAGTTGCTTCTGGACCGCGACAATGTTGACCCTGACTTGGCCGGCGAATTAATGCGCAAGGAATTGAACGTTGTTGCCCCGGATGAGGTTGTCGTTCCTTTAAAGTGATACACTCTTCATAGAATGAATAGCTATGCAGTGCATTCCGTTGCGGAAAAGCGCTTTTCACCTTGGTCGATTTTGACTAGGCGGCAATGCATTCGCATATAGAAATTCCACTAAAGGAACTTGTTTTGGCAACCACCCCAGCGAAAAAGTCTGTGTCGAAGAAGGCCAGTGTGAGCGAAGACGCCGCGCGCGCCAACCGCGAGCGTCCGACTGAACCAAAGCCATATAAAGCGACCAAAGAAGAACTTTTAAAGTTCTATCGCGACATGCTGTTGATCCGCCGTTTTGAAGAAAAAGCGGGGCAATTATATGGCCTGGGACTGATCGGTGGTTTTTGCCATTTGTATATCGGCCAGGAAGCCGTCGCGATTGGCCTCCAATCCGCGCTGACGCCCGGCAAAGATAGCGTCATCACGGGCTATCGTGACCATGGGCATATGCTGGCATATGGCATTGATCCCAATGTGATCATGGCGGAACTGACTGGCCGTGCGGCGGGCATTTCGCGGGGCAAGGGCGGGTCGATGCATATGTTTTCGACCGAGCATAAATTTTACGGCGGCCACGGCATCGTTGGCGCGCAAGTCTCGCTGGGTGCGGGCCTTGCTTTCGGTCACAAATATTCGAACGATGGCGGGGTTTGCCTCGCATATTTCGGTGACGGTGCGTCCAACCAAGGGCAGGTCTACGAAAGCTTTAACATGGCAGAATTGTGGAAGCTTCCGATCATATTCGTCATCGAGAACAACCAATATGCGATGGGCACCAGCGTAAACCGCGCGTCGTCCGAGGACCAATTGTACCGCCGGGGCGAAAGCTTCCGCATTCCGGGCATTCAGGTTGACGGTATGGATGTTTTGGCCGTGCGTGGCGCCGCCGAGGTCGCATTGGATTGGGTGCGCAGCGGTAAGGGCCCCGTGTTGCTCGAAATGAAAACATACCGTTATCGCGGCCACTCCATGTCCGATCCGGCGAAGTACAGAAGCCGCGATGAAGTGCAGTCGGTCCGTGACAACAGCGATCCTATTGAGGGATGCAAGGCGTATCTGGCCGACCTTGGCGTGGGCGATGACGAGTTGAAGGCCATTGAGAAGGAAATCCGGAAAATCGTGAATGAATCTGCTGATTTTGCGGAAGCATCGCCTGAACCGGATTTGTCCGAACTATATACTGACGTGTTGGTGGAGCAATATTGATGGCAATCGAACTGAAAATGCCCGCGCTTTCGCCAACAATGGAAGAAGGCACGCTTGCCAGATGGTTGGTCAAGGAAGGCGATAGCGTCAAGTCTGGCGATATCCTTGCCGAGATCGAAACCGACAAAGCGACAATGGAGTTTGAAGCGGTTGATGAAGGCGTGATTACGTCCATTTCCGTGCCTGAGGGCACCGACGGGGTGAAGGTCGGCACCGTGATTGCGCTGATCGCAAGCGACGATGAGGCTGCGGCTCCCACGAAAACCACCCCGGCGCCAGCCGTCGCACCGACGCCCGCACCTGAGGTCGTGGTTGCGGTCGCCCCAATCGCTCCCAAGGCCGCGCCCGCCACAACCGATGGCGCTGCGATGCAGTCTGTTACCTTGCGTGAAGCTTTGCGCGACGCAATGGCTGAAGAAATGCGCCGCGATGACCGGGTGTTCGTCATGGGTGAGGAAGTCGCCGAATATCAGGGCGCTTACAAAGTCACGCAGGGCTTGCTCGACGAATTCGGCGCTCGCCGCGTTATCGATACGCCAATTACCGAATATGGCTTTGCAGGCATTGGCACTGGCGCCGCGATGGGCGGGCTTCGCCCCGTCATCGAATTCATGACGTTTAACTTTGCGATGCAGGCGATTGATCACATCATCAACTCGGCGGCAAAGACCAATTACATGTCCGGTGGCCAGATGCGCTGCCCCATCGTGTTCCGTGGTCCAAACGGCGCCGCAGCACGCGTTGGTGCGCAGCACAGCCAGAATTACGCGCCATGGTATGCCAGCGTGCCCGGTCTGATTGTTATCGCACCCTATGATGCCGCAGATGCGAAGGGTTTGCTCAAAGCCGCAATCCGTTGCGAGGACCCGGTTGTTTTCCTCGAAAACGAGCTGCTTTATGGTCGCACGTTTGAAGTTCCCGCAGGGGACGACCATGTGCTGCCGATTGGTAAGGCACGCATCATGCGTGAAGGCACGGACGTTACCATTGTGAGCTATTCCATCGGCGTGGGACTGTCATTGGAGGCAGCTGACATGTTGGCGGCCCAAGGCATCAGCGCTGAGGTCATCGACCTGCGCACCATTCGTCCGCTGGATACGCAAACCGTGCTGGCAAGCCTTGCAAAAACCAATCGTCTGGTCGTTGCCGAAGAGGGATGGCCGGTGTGTTCGGTTGGCAGCGAAATCCTTGCGGTGTGTATGGAGCAGGGCTTCGACGATCTCGATGCACCCGTCTTGCGTATCACGAACGAAGACGTCCCGATGCCTTATGCAGCGAATCTTGAAAAGGCGACGCTCATCAATGCCGACAAGATCGTCGCTGGGGTCCGCAAAACGCTAGGTCTTTAGAGGGATATCCGCCGTCCCCGCTTTAACAGGCGGAGACGGTTGCCTTCTCATTATTGTATATCCCGTCACTTCCAGTGGGGCCAACAGTGTCGCGGTTCTCGCGTACCACCATGGATGCGACTTGGCTGATCGTCCTATCGGTCAGGTTCGAAAAGCCTTTTACGATCATTGGCTTAAAATAATATTGCAGCTCAACGAACATTAACACGCCTCCAGGGGGCGGGGATGCTTGCTGTCCAGGGCCAATTCCGGTGATGCTTTTCGCTGTCGACGGGGTGCCGTAGTTTGATTTATAAAAATCAGCCGAGCCCGCGCAGCGTTGCCACCTAATGCGGTATCGCGGCGCCGAAGCGTCAAATGCAGCGACCTCTTCCACACTGGATAAAATGATCCGGGCGTTGCCGCGCGTAGACTTCACGCCGGTTGAGGAATCGGTGTACGCGTGATTTCCGCCAAGGTTGATGCGTTTGCCCTCACGCAAAGATCCTTGAAAAACGTCATTGATTTGCGTTTCGGAAATGGTTTTGTTCGCCGATGACGTTGTTGTCCCAATGCGTGCTGCAGCATCGGCGGTGTGGAGTGTAACCTGGTTAAGCTGCATGACGACAGAGGCATAGTTTGCGGTTTCTACGCCGCCGACGACCAGGCCGAGGAAGACAGGTAACGACACCGCAAGTTCGATCATGGCCACGCCACTTTCGTTACGCTTTATCTGGCGGAATGTTCTGAGAAATTTTTTATCCATAAATTACACCGATGGGCAGTTGACCTGAACAGGTGTGCCAAAGCCCGTCTGGTCGCCATAAGGCTGGTTTGCGAGAATGGAGTCTGATTGCATTTCCACCTTGGCGGGCCAGCCAAGCAATGCCGCCAGCGGAAAAAGGCGCGGGTAGCTCACCTTAAATGTGATGATGACGATATCCCTTGCGCCACCTTGTCCGTTGGAACCACCGTCGGCGTCCCAAACACCGTTTCCGTTTGCATCCATAAAGCTTTCACCCGGATCGCATTTCATATTACCAGGGGATTGTTCGGTAACCTTTTCAGCGCGTGCCAGCGCGGCCGTCGAAAAGGTCTTATAATAACGTCGGCTTACCGTGACGTTAGCATCTGGTGCGATTTCGCGGATCGCCGAAGCTACCTCTTCATCGATAATATCTTGCTGCGTAAGGGAAGTTGCACCTTCCAACGACGAACTTCTCGCCGCGTCCTGCACGGCGCCGTCTAAGGTCGCACGGACGAAAAGGGAGTGCCCGATATCCAAGGTGCCCAGCATCATCGCCATCACCACAGGCGCAATTATGGCGAACTCCACGATGGACACGCCATCTTGATTCGATCTGATTGTTGCGGTCATCAGACGCCCAATCCTCATTGTGTCAAACGGAGTGCTGAAATTTTAGCGGCGATCTCTTTGAAGTTACTGACCAACGACGCAACACTGGTGGCTTGAAAAAATTTACCCGGTGTCGCGCACGCTCTCAACCTGTCGTTGGTCGGACCACTAACGCTTCCGTAGGAGACGACCCACAGATTGATGTTTTTGTTTTTGATAGCCTTGCAAAGCGCTGCTGTTCGGGCGTCCGTTAGAGCGTCCAACTGGCTGTTGGTTGGCGCGGTTCCCGTCGGCGTTTGTCGGCGGTCATACCAATGCACACCATAAGCCGAATAGTCATCATTGGCGACGTTGGTATCACCATCGGTCATAAACACCATGTGGCGCTCAATCGTCATGTTTGTTGGCGCATTTAATGCGGCAAAGATACCGGTCGGCGACATGATCCGGGCGCCCCAGAGCAGTCCGATATCGTGATATGTATAGCCATCCGTCGTCAGGCTGTTCACATATTCCCGAAAAGCGGAAGCTGTCCAAGTTTGAAATTTTCTTGCAGCGGTCGGGCAGCTTTCATCAATTGTTGGCATCGAGACCCCGTCGTCTTTTCCTACCCATATATTTGAAGTCGTGCGCGTGGACGAACGGCTCTTGCCTCCGGACCTGTCTGTGTCGACAAGGTAGCGTTGCCATATGACGCTTGGCAGCATCGGCCCCCATTGGGATGCAACGTTTGATTTCGTCGGTACCAGATCAATGTCCATGTCCAACGCGGTTGAAGGAATCGGGTCCCAGTCGTTAGAAGGGTCGCTGTCCGGCCCACGGAAGGTTTGCCGTTCTTCAATGCACCCGTTCCAGTTGACCGTGGTGTTTGTACTATTGGTTCCGATGGGCAATTGTAACGAGAGCCGCCAGGAATTTGTGCCGGTATCCTTCAGGCCGCTTACGTTGAACGTAACCGGCTTGTAGGTCCAACCCGTAAAACTGGTATTTTGTGGCCAAGTGATGGGCGTTGTTGTGGTCGTCGTATGCGTGCTTTTAGTTATTGACCTATCGCGAAACTGCAAGACGCAGTCGCCCTTTTTCTTGTTGCCGTCCTTAACAAAAACATATTGGTAAGACCGCGTGGCTGTTATGGTTACCTGTTGATACGTTTTGGTCAGTATGGCGTTGGGCGCAACCGGATTGGCGGGAGACTGCGACACAAATTCAGTTGGTCCGACTTCATTGATGGTTTGCGACTTCGGTGCTTTGAGTTTGCTGCAGTCGTCCTCCGTCATTCTAGTGGTCCATTCGTATGTATCGTTACTGACAACGATATCTTCTTCGGTATCGGCCCAATCGGTGTTCGCAACCGACGTGTTTTTTGTGCCGCCGTTGACGGGGCTGCTCTCCTGTCCATAAACTGGTACCGTGTCGGTGCCAGTGCCGGTTGTTGCCTCGCGCGACTGGTAGGTCCATTGGTCCGCCATGTAATCGAGCGGCAGTAACCGGCCGACGTTTACGTTTACGGCATAAGGCACAAAACCAAATCGCAGTTGCACATTGCCTAAGTTGGACGCAATGGGGTCTCCCGTTTCACCACAGTCTGACGGCGCAACATCCGTGATGTTCTGCTTTGCCAGTGCTTCGTAAAAGCATTTCACAGCCTTTCGGAGACCATCAATCTTTCGTTCTGATGACCCTGAATTTGGGATTGATTGGTCCATCGACCCCGTTGTATCCAGCACGAACATAACGTCGGTGTTCGGAACACGCAGTTCTGCTTGGCAGTTGACTGCAACAACTTGCGATTCTTGGCCAAGTACACGCATCAACGTCATGGGAACGGTGACAGATGCTGTCCCTGTAACTTTTCCGTTGGACTCGGCGAAGCTGCGGACACGGTCGGTCGTTCCATAAACATCGCTTGGGAAGTTTTGGTCAAACAGCTTTTCCGCCTTGGTTTTTGCGGCGTTGTTGTTGGCGGCCCATGTGCCAAGTCCCATCGTTTTACGGCCTATGAGCGCGCCGGCATCACAAGCACCTTGCAACCGCGTTTGACTTAGATAGATGCGGGTCATGTCGACACCGCCGCCCACAAGACCGAAGACCGGAATGACCGACGCCGCGAACAGAGCAAGGATATTGCCTTCTTCATTCTTGAGCAGGCGCGACATTACGCCGGACACTTGGTTGGCCTCGACATTCTTGCTCACAGTGGTTGTTCCCTGGCTTCCAAAATGGATTCTCGACACCCTGTACGTGCGTCGTAGTAAGTGTTTTTTGAAGGAGCAGGGTTACCCAACGGTTAACTATAGAAAATATATTGGCGTGAAACGGATGACGGCATGAATGGTATCGCATCACAACTGGCGCCTCCGGCGAACCTCGCTGTGGCCTACACGCCGATTGTATTTCGGCCTGCTCTCACCCTGTTGCTTCAATTGGATGCGCGATTTGCCGATATCGTGCGCAAAGCGCGTGAGCCGATGATTGCGCAAATCAAATTGGCATGGTGGCGTGATGCTTTTGCCGCGGAACCTGCGCTGCGACCAAAGGGCGAACCTTTGCTGCAATCGCTCGGTGCGTGTGGTGAGTCCATAAAATTGTCAGCATTGCAGGACTTGGTTTCGGCTTGGGAGTTGCTGCTGGGCGAGGGGGAGTGGGCCGCTCAGGATGTTGAAGCACATGCCGCTTTGCGTGGTCGCGCGATTTTTGGATCTTATGCAGTTTGGATGGGCGAGTCATATGATATCGGTGCTTTGTCTCATCAATGGGCGCGCGATGCGTTGCGACTGGAATTCCCGTCACAATCCGTCGCGTTGAATAATCAACCACTTCCGGCGCTCCCTAAAGGCCGAAAACTTCGTCCCTTGTCCATTTTGGCCATGTCGGTTCGAAAGGTGACGGGATTGCGGCTCATTGGTCATGCCTTGACGGGGTGGTAGCTTTGTGGCCCTATCGCCGTGATGTCATCATGGGGGAACGTCATGCAGCGGATATTGGTTGGCGGTGTAGCGGCATTGTTGCTCGTCGTTTCAGGGCTTTGGTTCTGGCAGACACAGGCGAACCAGCCGAACCTGATCCCCGCTGCGCCGCCGCCTGAGGCGATCTTGGATGCCTTGCCCCAAGCGGGAGCAAACGCGCCTGCATTTGGCCCAGCGCCGCCCGAAGCGCCAAAGGCAAGTCGTGAGGAAATGCGTTTCAACCGTTATGATCGCAACCGGGACGAGCTTATTTCCCGCGTTGAAATGATGGGCAGCCGAACGAAGGCATTCAAGGCATTAGACCGCGATGGCAATAATTTGCTCACTTTCGAAGAATGGGCGGCGGCGACCGGAGAACGCTTTGCCGGCGCGGACAGGAACAAGGACCAGTTGCTCACCCGCAAGGAATTTGCGCAGACCCGCCCCAAACAGGCCGAAAAGCCGGGATGCCGCTGTTAAGCCGCAATTTTTTGCGCGCTGATCCAACTGTTTAAGTCCGTCCGCGCACGGCCCGTCATCGCGGCCTTGCGCGATTTTTTGTGCACTTTTTCGTCCAGCGGCGCGAACAGCCCGAAATTGATGTTCATGGGTTGATAGTCATCGGCCAGCGCATCCCCCGTGATGTGCCCCAAAAGCGCACCAAGCGCGGTGGTGGGCGGCGGCGGGGTGACGGTCCGGCCTGAAATTTCCGCTGCGGTCATAATCCCGGCCATCAGGCCGACCGCACTGCTTTCAACATAGCCTTCGCAGCCCGTGATCTGTCCGGCAAAGCGGATATGCGGCGATGATTTCAGGCGCAGCTGACGGTCCAAAAGAATAGGTGAGCGAATGAATGTATTGCGATGCAGACCGCCAAGCCGCGCAAATTCGGCCTTTTCCAGCCCGGGGATGGTGCGCAGCAATTCGACTTGCGCGCCATGTTTCATCTTGGTTTGGAACCCGACCATGTTCCACAAAGTGCCTTGCTTATTGTCCTGACGCAGCTGCACCACCGCATGGGCCCAACGCCCGGTGCGCGGATTATCCAAGCCGACGGGCTTCATCGGACCAAAACGCAGCGTATCGAGCCCGCGTGACGCCATGACCTCAATCGGCATGCATCCTTCGAAATAAGGTGTGTTGGTTTCCCATTCCTTGAATTCCGATTTCTCGGAATCGAGCAATCCCTGATGAAAGGCGCGATATTGCGCTTCATCCATCGGGCAGTTGATATAATCCTTGCCGTCGCCCTTGTCCCAGCGTGAGGCATACCATGCGATGTCCATGTCGATGCTGTCATGGTACACAATCGGCGCAATTGCGTCGAAAAAGGCGAGGCGGTCTTCACCGGTTTTCGCCATGATGCTTTCGGCAAGGTTGGTCGCAGTCAATGGACCCGTGGCGATGATGACAGGGCGGTCCGCCGGAATGGAATCGATACGTTCACGCACGATGTCAATATTGGGATTATTTTCCAAATGTTTGGTAACCGTTTCTGAGAAAACATCACGGTCTACCGCGAGCGCCGATCCGGCGGGAACCTTCGCGACTTCAGCCGCTTGCATGATCAGCGACCCCAAATCGCGCATTTCCTGATGCAAAAGGCCCACGGCGTTGTTTTCCGCATCATCCGAACGAAAGCTGTTTGAGCACACCAGTTCGGCAAGACCATCGGTCTGGTGCGCTGGCGTCATGTCGCCGGAACCGCGCATTTCCGAGAGTTTCACCCGCATTCCGCGCTGCGCCAGTTGCCACGCCGCCTCGCACCCCGCCAGGCCGCCACCGATAATTTGAACGTCATATGATTTGGTCATGTGCGGCGGCTATCAAAAATCTTTGGCGCTGCACAGGTAAAAGCGGCAAGATGGACTATGGGATTTACGCTTAACCTTACCGAAGACGGCACGATCACCCGGCCAACGCTGGTCCCGCCGCCGTCCGACGCGCATAAATATAGCCGGGGCCATGCGATGGTCTGGAGCGGGCCGCCGTTGCAGACCGGCGCATCACGGTTGGCGGCGCAGGCGGCTTTGGCGGTCGGCGCGGGGTTGGTGACGATCATCGGCGATCGCGCGGCGTTGGCGGAACAGGCGGCGCATGTCACCGCGATCATGTTGCGTGAGGCGGACGATGCGTTGGCCTGTATCGACCGCCGTGCGATGGCGCTCGCCATTGGGCCGGGGGCAGGGGCGGGCATCGCGGATATTGTCTGTGCGCTGCTGAAGCGCGAGATCCCGATGGTTCTGGATGCCGATGCCATCACCGCGTTTGCGGGCGATCCTGCGCGGCTTTTCGAGCTTCTCAGCGCACATGACGTCATGACCCCGCATGCCGGCGAATTTGCCCGGCTGTTTCTCGATATCGATCTCGCAGATCGCGCGGTGGCAGCATATACTGCGGCGCGGCGGTCGGGGGCGGTGGTCCTGTTGAAGGGGCCGCAAACCCACATCGCCGCGCCCGACGGGCGTGTTGCCGTCAACCGCCATGCATCGCCATGGCTGGCAACCGCCGGGTCGGGCGATGTGCTCACCGGCCTGATCTGCGGATTGATGGCACAAGGCATATCCGCCTTTGACGCCGCCTGCATGGGCGCGTGGTTGCATGGTGACATTGGCGTGCGTGCCGGACCGGGGCTGACCGCGGATAGCATGATCAATTACATTCCGCTTGTGCTGACGGGGTCTCTTGCTTAGCCAAGCATTTGAAAGTCGAATGTTCGTCACCCTGAACGTGTTTCAGGGTCCATTTATCCTCTCTGCCCTCCGGTTTGCGTGGCACGATGGATGCTGAACCAAGTTCAGCATGACAACGCAAATAAGTTAGGGAAAGAATTTGACACAGGACCTCGCACATAAACGACCGTGGCTGCTTGCCAGCCTTGTTGCAGGTATCAGCTTTCCTGCAACATGGCTCTTCCTTCCCCTCGACGGTGGACTGATTGCCCTCGTCTGGAAAATGGCGGCCGTCGGCTTGCTGGTGCCCTTTGCGCTGCACCGCCATCATGTGGGGGAATTTGTGCCCTTGGCCATCATTTTGGCCTTTTATGCGCTGGGCGACGGTTTGATTGAATTCAGCATGGTTGCCGGAGCGCTGGCCTTTGCCGCCGGTCATCTGGTCGCCATCTGGCTGTATTTCCGGCACCGGCGTGTGGCGCCGACGTTCAGCCAGAAACTGCTCGCAATCGCGATTTTCCTGCTGACGCCGGTGATTGCCTATGGCCTTCCGCCGACCACCGACGAAGCGGTTCAGGTTGCGGCCTATAGCGTCATTTTGGCTGCGATGGCGGCGATGGCGTGGAGCAGCAATTTTCCCCGTTACCGCGTCGGGTTCGGCGCAGTTTTGTTTGTCATTTCGGACTTGCTGATATTTGCGGAGCTTGGTCCGCTCGCAAATTCCAAGATATCGGGCATTGCGATCTGGTATCTGTATTATTTCGGCGTGTTGATGATTTCCGTCGGCGTGGCGCAAACCTTGGTCAAACGCGGGCATTATCCAGTTGGAGAGGAATGAATGGACGGACTGCCGCGGCGGACCGTCGATGGACTTATATTCCACCGGCGCATCGTCTTCGGCATTGGCATCTTCTTCCGGATCGCCATCGCCAAAACTGGCGGATTCTTCAGTAAGTAGAAGCGCAGCCCGTACCCTTTCCCGCGCGCCAATGTCGCTATGCGGCAACGCATCGTCGAAAAGATAATCCCACATTTCCTCCGCGCTGACGCCGTCGTCGACCAGTTGTAAAAACAGGTCAAATCGCGATGCGACCGCCATCACCTCTTCCAAAGTCCGTGCCGGATTGACGCGGTCGAGCAGGGTCAGGGACAGCTTCGTATTTTGCCGTGTATATGTGGTGATGCCCTCTTCGCGCACCCACCGGGCCTCTTCGCCCTTGATCGCGGCCGTCATCAGCCGGTCGGCAACGATCCGCCGCGCGATGATCAACGCCGCTTCCCATCCCAGATTGAATACATAGCCGGCTGTGGTGCGGCGCAGCGCGTACCCGCCGCTCACGCCCATCCCCACCGCGCGCGCCGCATCGGCAACCACGCCATTGTCGGCCAAATGCGCCAAAAAAGCCGCCTGCCGCCCCGCGCTCCAGCCATCGGCACGCGATTGGTAACGCAGATACGCAGCAGCGGGCAGCCGCGCGTCGGCGTCATGGCGGAGGGAGGAGGGGGGAGGGATGTCGTCGGGGCTGTGGTCCATGTCTCTTTCCTTCAAAAGACATGATGTAACCCATTTGGTTATTTGTAGGAAAGCGGATGTTGCGGCGCTCCGGTTTCAAGCGGCGGCGCTCGCCTGTATGATAAAGGGTTCAACAACGTTCTTTGTTTGCTCAACGTACCGGGCTTTTTCACCGACAGGTGCAACATAATGCATCGCTTCGCTGGCATCGCGCATGGAAGCGAGGCGAGCGATGATCCATGTTGCAAGATATTGTGAGGCAAGGCAGCCTCCAGCGGTCGCCACGTTGCCGGAAGCAAAAAAGGGGGCGTCGATGACGTTGACGCCGGCTTCGATCACCCACGGTTTGCTGGTCAAGTCCGTGCAAGCAGGCAGATCACCAATCAAACCAAGCCTCGCAAGCAACAGCGTCCCCGAGCACTGCGCACCAATGAGTTGGCGCGCTGGATCAATTTTAATACGGGCCATGAGATTTTGGTCCGCAGCAATTTCGCGTGTTTTGATTCCGCTACCAATGATGACTGCGTCGGCCTCAGATGCAAATTCTAATGGCCTTTGCCGTTCAACGGTGACGCCGTTCATGGATGTAACCCGCTCGGTTGGCGACGTTATGTGGGCGGCCCAGCCATATGGCTTCATGCGATTGATAATTGCGGCCGCGACAAACGAATCCAGTTCATTGAAACCATCAAATGTCAGAACTGCAATCTGCATAACGCCTCCCTGTAATTGCCACTGAAAAACGCAAATAACATAAGCTATTGCTAAAGACGATTAACGAAACGTTCATGGCGTCCTTACGAAATGTCCGCAATTGGGACAGGCCGTTGGCAAAAGGCGTTTCCAAGCGTCCTTGCGCTTACCCCCATTTTGTCATTCCCGCGAACGCGGGAATCCATGGGCTGGGCGGCAGCTTCGCACAACAGTCGTTAGTTAAGCGGACATGTCCGGCCATGGATCCCCGCGTTCGCGGGGATGACAATATTGGATGATATGGGAAAGCTGTGCGGTGATTGGTTGTGTAGCCGTTCTCCGCTGCGACGGATGCCCGCTAAAGGAGAGAAGGACTTGAGTGCACTTTCACCGTAAATGGGACTTCAAGACGGCAGGCCGCGCCGAAGGGTCGCAACAAGACGTTCACAAAAATCTTCCGGCTCATCAGTCTCCCACATAACCGTGGTATAATGATTGATATCAAAATGCGTTCCATGCTCATCAAATTTTTTCTTGTCGCAAATATATAGCACAGGCTTTCCTAAACCTTCCGCATAACCTGCTTCCCAATAGGCGCCGGGATTGTCGTGCGTAAGATCCGCGATGACGAAATTTGCGTCCCGAATACGCATGCGCATAATGCTGTCGATATTACCAGGGACGGCAATATCGCGCATGTCCACTAACTCGTATCCTAACTTATTTATGGCAGGTTTGAGGTAGTTTTGCGTGATATCTTCAAGGGGTTCTTCACCGAACTTCATTGCGAGAAAACCGAAGCCCGCTGTCTGTCCTCCCGTTCGTTCAGATTGATAAACTTCCCATCCGCCGAGTGTTAAGCCGATATCTAAAGCGTCGCAGCCTCCAATGGTGAACGCGCCGCTAAATTTGAGTTGTCCGCGCGCCTCCAACTCACGAATCAGTTCGACAGCGTCCTCCCGCGAATTCGCGCCAATTTCCGCAGAAAATGAAGGCGGCAAAGATTTGAGCTTTTCGCCTGTTTTTTGGGTGTGGTCGCCTACATATCTGAGAATTGACAAGGCTACTTGAGCGGGTGTGGGCAAGCTGATCTTGCCGTCGATCACGTCTTTATAAACCTCTATAGAAAGATATAACTCAGACGAGCTTCCCTGATTTAGCCTGATCCAACGGCTTAATGTTGCGCGTACGCGCCGCGTTGTCTGTTCGGGGTTTAGTTTAAGTTCGACTAGATTTTTATCGACGATAAACTGGCCGCAAACAGGGCAGCAAAAATCTACAATGCCTGACTTCTCTATAGGCTTGCGTTTCAACGAAAAGCCATCGGCAGAGAGACAAACTGCGCAATTCATCAAAGCTCAGCGTCTCCTTCTACGGCGGCGGGCGAAGTTGCATCGCCGTCCCCCTCATCATCACTCTCGTCAATCTTCGCTGCGCCGACAACATGTTCATTGTCGCCAACGTTGAACAAGCGCACGCCTGCGGTGCCGCGGCCAAGGACGCGTAAGCTGTCCAGTGGCATACGGATCAGCTTGGCCTGGTCGGTGACGAGCATCAACTGGTCCCCCTTGGTTGCGGGGAAGCTGGCGACAACGGGGCCGTTGCGTTCGATATTGTCGATATTGGTGATACCCTGACCACCACGACCGGTGCGGCGATATCCGTAAGCCGATGACAATTTGCCATAGCCATTGGCGCATACGGTCAGGATGAACTGTTCACGCTCCGCCATCTCCGCGATGCGTTCCGCGGATATTGTGGGTTCGCCTTCCTTCTCGGGCTTCCATGGGGCAAAGCGCAGATAATCTTCGCGCTCTTCAGGCGTGGTGCCCACGCGCTGAAGGATGGATAGCGAGATAACCTCGTCCCCCTTGGCGAGCTTCATGGCGCGAACGCCGGTAGAGGCGCGGCTTTGGAATTCGCGAATGTCGTCGGCGGCAAAGCGGATCGCCTTACCGTTGCGGCTGGCCAGCAAGACGTCGTCTTCGGGGCTTAACAATTCCACGCCGATCAGCTTATCGTCGGCATCTTCGCCTTCAAACTTCATGGCGATTTTGCCGTTGCTTGGGACATTGGCAAATGCGTCCATGCTGTTGCGGCGGGCATAGCCCTTGGCCGTGGCAAAGACGACGCTGAGGCCGCCCCATTCGGCTTCGTCCTCAGGTAGCGTCAAAACGTTGGAAATGACTTCGCCTTCGCCCAATGGCAGCAGGTTGACCATGGGCCGACCGCGGGTCGATGGGCCGCCTTCGGGCAGCTTCCAAACCTTTAGGCGGTAAACCTTACCAATGTTTGAGAAGAACAATACGGGTGTGTGCGTGCTGGTGACAAACAGTTCGGTGACGGCGTCTTCATCCTTCGTCGCCATACCCGCGCGGCCCTTGCCACCACGGTTTTGGGCGCGGAAAGCGGCCAGTGCGGTCCGTTTGATATAGCCGCCATGGGTGACCGTGACGACCATTTCCTCACGCTCCATAAGGTCTTCGTCATCAAGACCGTCCCAGCTGGCGGTGATTTCGCACAAGCGCGGCGTCGAAAATTCGGCGTCAATGGCGACCAGCTCTTCACGCAGAACCGCGTACAGCTTTACGCGGTCGCCCAAGATTGCGAGATATTCTGCGATGCTTTCGGCAAGTCCCTGAAGTTCTTTGCCAATTTCATCACGGCCAAGCGCCGTCAGACGATGCAGGCGCAGTTCAAGAATGGCGCGCACCTGAAGCTCCGACAATTGGTAGCTGTCGCCCGAAACTTCGGTTTCAACGGCTTCCACCAATTTGATGTACGACGCGATTTCGGCGATTGGCCATTTGCGCGCGATCAACGCGGCGCGCGCCTCAGCCGGGCTGGCCGATCCGCGAATGATGCGGACGACTTCGTCCAAATTGGTGACGGCAACAACAAGCCCAAGCAACAAATGCGCCCGTTCGCGCGCTTTGTTCAGTTCGAACTTGGTTCTGCGGGTGATAACCTCTTCACGGAAGCGGATGAATGCCTCAATGATGTCACGCAGGTTGAGGACTTCCGGCCGTCCGCCGCGAATTGCGAGCATATTGGCCGGGAAGCTCGATTGCGCCTGTGTATGGCGCCACAATTGGTTGAGCACCACATCAGTGGTCGCATCACGCTTTAGATCGATGACGATGCGGACGCCCTTGCGGCTGGATTCGTCGCGAATGTCGGAAACACCCTCAATGCGCTTGTCCTTGGCGGCTTCGGCGATTTTTTCGACCAAAGCAGATTTGCCGACCTGAAACGGAATGCTGGTCAGGACGATCGAGCGCCGGTCGCCTTTTCCTTCCTCAATCTCGTGGCGGGCGCGCTGCATGATGGAGCCCTTGCCTTCGCGATAGGCCGAACGTGCGCCGCCGGTGCCAAGGATCAACGGCCCGGTGGGGAAATCAGGGGCAGGGACGATCTCGATCAGCTCATCAATAGAGATGGCCGGATTATCGATATAGGCCAGGCAGGCCTTGATCACTTCGCCAAGATTATGAGGCGGGATGTTGGTGGCCATACCGACGGCAATACCGCCAGCGCCGTTCACCAACAGGTTGGGGAAACGTGCGGGCAAAACCTGAGGTTCTTCGCGGCTGCCGTCATAATTGGGTTGGAAATCGACGGTGTCTTTATCGAGATCATCCAACAGCGCGTTGGCGACCTTGTTCAACCGTGCTTCGGTGTACCGCATTGATGCTGGCGGATCAGGATCCATCGAACCAAAGTTACCCTGACCATCGATCAATGGCACGCGCATCGACCAATCTTGCGTCATACGGGCAAGAGCATCGTAAATCGCGCTGTCGCCATGCGGGTGATAGTTGCCCATGACGTCGCCGACAATCTTTGCCGATTTGCGATAAGGCCGACCCGCGACAAAGCCGCCTTCCTGGCTTGCGAACAAAATGCGGCGGTGAACGGGCTTAAGGCCGTCACGTACGTCAGGCAGGGCCCGGGATACAATGACCGACATCGCATAATCGAGATAGCTCGACTTCATTTCATCGACGATGTCGACGGGCGAAATGTCCGATGGTTCCATTGTAACTATGTCGTCGCTCACAGCGCGAAAATCCTTATATTTTTTGGGTAACTAAGCCATAGACCCAAGTCGGTCATATGACCACAAGCGACTGCCCAAATAGGGCTGTTGTCTACAGCTTATCCACAGATTCACGCAGCGTGGTGGATCAGGGGGCGACGACGCTGCCATCATAAGCGAAAATCTGGCCGCTTTGCGCAGGGCGCAGGCCTGCAAGCACGGCAAGCATATCCGCAGCAGCGCGGGCAGGGGCGAAGCGTTCGTGCGCCGGATTGCCCTTAAATGGCGCGCTCAGCTGCGTTTCGACAGTGCCGGGATGCAGGGCGACCACAACCGACTGTGCATTTTTGCGCTGCCATTCGATCGCAATGTTGCGGATGAGCATGTTGAGCGCGGATTTCGATGCGCGATAGCCATGCCATCCGCCAAGGCGATTGTCCGAGATGCTGCCCACGCGGGCGGAAAGCGCCGCAAAGCAGATCGGGCCTTGCTTTGCCATGATGGGCAGAAAATGTTTCGCCACCAAAGCCGGGCCAACCGCATTGATGCGGTAGTTTTCCATCATCCATTCAGGATCAATTTCGCGCAGGCTTTTTTCCGGCCCTTTGGCGGCTGTATGCAATAACCCTGTGGCAACGATGACCAATTGCGGCGCTGTGCCCGCCAAATCGCCTGCTGCGGCGGCTATGCTTGCCTCATCCAATATGTCGATGGCCGGCGCGCTTGTCCGATGCAGCCGGATAACGCGGTCATATTGATCGCCCGCGTCCAAAGCATCGGCCAGCGCCGCACCAATGCCACCACGTGCGCCAATTATAACTGCGGTGCGTTCTGGCACTTGAATTTTCCTCTGGTTCGTTCAACGGGAATTCATGCGACTGCGCTATGTCAATTGCACTGAAGATGGCAAGGTCCTATACACGACGTTAACCAAAGCCCACGGCAATACATCAATAGTCCCGGAGAGTTACATGAAGCTGGTTTCAAAATTTGCCCTTGCACTTTCATTCGCCGCTATAACCGCTGCGCCTGCGTTCGCGCAGTCCGATGAAAAGCCAAAGAAGGAAAAAAAGGGGAAGGAAGCCACGCCTGCGGCTCCCAAAAGAAATTATTCCAAGCCGTTCATCGCGGCGTACATGCCCGTTGCCAATCTTTTGAACAAAACCAAGGATCCCGTCGCAGCGAAGGCTGAATTTCCGAAGATTCTTGCGGCTATTGCAAATGATGACGACCGTTATGAAGCCGGGATATTGGCTGTCAACATCGGCGTGATGGCGAAAGATACGGCTTTGCAGGATCAGGGTATTGATCTGTTGCTCGCATCCGCAACGACGCCTATCGAAATGAAGCAGGCATATACGTTCCGCAAGGGCGCGATTGCCTATGATGGCAAGAAATTTGCCGACGCTGAAAAGAATATGATGGATGCGTACAACCTTGGTTACCGCGCCAATAATATCGAGTTTCTGATTTCCAACGCCATGTCGCAGCAGAATAAAGATGCTGACGCCATCGCCTGGATCGGCAAGGCAATTGCAGCGAGCAAGGCAGCCGGACCGGTTAACAAAGCCTATGTCGTTCGTGCCGCCAACCTCTCGGCGAAAGCGAAGGATTATGCGGGTGCCGCCAATTTCTACAAAGATTTGGTGATCGCCGAGAATAACCCCGATTACTGGCATGATGCCCTGGCGTTCTTCAACCGTTCGCTCAACACGAACCCCGAAGAATCGCTTGATCTCATGCGCTTGATGCGCACGACCAATGGTTTGCGCTTTCAGCAAGAATATGCCGAATATCTCGACAGCTTGAGCTATATCGGTGTGCGTTATCCGGCAGAGGCTGTGTCCGTATTGGACGAAGGCTTTGCAAAGGGCATCATCTCACGGAACAACGTGACCTTCAGCGAGCGTTATAACGAAGCCAAGGCACGTTTGGCGGAAGACACCCGTACATTGGCAGGAACGATCGCCCCGGCAAAGGCGAGCCCTAAAGCTATGTTGGCAACGCTGACCGCTGACTCATTCTTCTCGCACAAGGATTATAAGACCGCCAAGGACCTGTACGAGACAGCGTTAAGCAAGGGACCGGTGCTGGATAAGGACGGTGGAAACCAGACCGACCGCACCCGCTTCCGCCTTGCCATGTCGAAAACCATGCTCGGCGATTATGCGGGCGCGAAAGCCGATTTTGCGCAGATCACCGGTGCAAACCGTAAGGCGATTGCCGAATATTGGCTGATGTATATCAACCATTTGGAAAAGCCTGCACCAGCAGCGGCGCCTGCGGCAACGCCAGCGACCTAAGCTTTGCGTTAACTGATTGAAAAAGGGCCTGAGCAATCGGGCCCTTTTTTTATGCCATCGGTATTGGCACGCCCGGTTCGTCTTTTGCCGTGCGAATGGTCAGCGACGTTTTTACACTGCTGACATTGGGCGCGGACGTCAGCTGCGATGTCAGAAATTCCTGAAATGACTGAAGATCGCGCGCGACGATTTTCAGAATAAAGTCAATTTCGCCATTCAGCATATGGCATTCGCGTACATCGGGGAGCGCCCGAACATGCTGCTCAAACGCCTTCAGATCTTCTTCCGCCTGACTTTTTAAGCTGACCATCGCAAATACGGTGATTGTGTAGCCCAACGCGCTGGCGTCCACATCTGCGTGATAGGATTTAATCGTGCCCGATTGTTCCAGCGCACGCATACGGCGCAAGCATGGCGGGGCGGTCAGCCCAACCTTGGTTGCAAGTTCCACATTGGTGATGCGACCGTCCGCCTGCAATTCCGCCAAAAGCTTCATATCTATCGCATCTAGGTTCATATTAGCCATGATCGTGTTATTTCCATTTCCATTATGCCTCTGCGTTATAATATAATTATATTATATTGCAATTGTCCCATAGTGTGACGCACCAATTTTGCTGCTTTCGCATGTCCCGATATCGGTTTATTCCGCGCGAACTGCATGGATAATTTCCCCTTAGGATTTGCTGACTTTGCGTTTTGACGATCGCCTTGAAACCACTTTGCGTCAGGCGGGCGATGATGGCGTTGGCTTGTCGGCCAAATGGCAGCAACTTGTGGATATATTGGCGCAAAATCCGTCTGACTTTGACCCGGCGGCGGTCGCCTCCGGCTTACAAAAAGTGCGGCAGCTTATGGACATAGTTCCCGCAACGGTGCGCGAACAATGTGTGCGCGCCCTGTCGGGACGACTGCGTTCTGCGCCTTTGCTTTTGCTGCTGTCGGCTGATGTGCCGGCGGTTGCCGCAGCGGCGGTCAGCGGTGCGCGGTTGAGTGATACGCAATGGGCAGATATCGTCCCCCATATGCCGATGCGCGCGCGCGGATTCTTGCGCAACCGCAGAGATATTGGCCCCATGACCGTGCATGCGCTTCAGCTATTGTCTTCGGCAGATTTCGTGCTGGCTCTCGACAAAAGCGAGGCCGAGACAGTCGTGCCCGCACAGCACGGTTCGCAAATCCGCGACATTGTTGGACGCATCGAAAAATTGCGGCTTGAGCGGGAACATCACGAGCTGGCGGAAATCCCGTTCGACACCGCCGCCAAACAGGTCGTTTCGTTACCCGAGCCGATTGATCAATTACGCTTCGAAACCGACGAATATGGAACCATCAGCTGGGTTGAAGGCGCGCCAGCGGGGGGCGTTGTCGGCGTGGATATTGCGGAGCCGGCATTTGACACAGGGCCGGGACCTGATGCGTATGGCGCGGCTGCCTTTCGGCAGAAAATGCCACTTGAAAATGCGCGCATGCGCCTCTGCGGCGCGCCGGCGATTGCAGGGGACTGGCGGATCAATGCGGCACCGTTTTTTGAACCTGCAAGCGGCCGGTTCAACGGCTATCGCGGCATATTGCGGCGGCCCAATCTCGCGGAAGTCGCGCACATTCCGGAAGGTGACACGCATGACGCCGAAAATATCCAGCAATTGTTGCATGAATTGCGCACACCGTTGGGCGCCATTATTGGCTTTTCCGAAATCATTGAACAGCAACTCTTTGGGCCTGTTACTGAAGAGTATCGTACAATAGCCGGTAACATCCTGCACGATGCCCAGCGCTTGCTGGCGGGATTTGATGATCTTTCCACAGCGGCAAAAATTGAAACCGGCACCTACATCACCGAGGTCGGATCAACCGATTGCGACTGGCTTTCGCAGCGGTTGGCAGAGCGGCTTCGCGAGTTGAGCGACGTTTTGCATGTTACGCTGAACTTGGTCCATGCCCATCCGGTCCGGCCATTTGCGTTGGATAACCATGTGGCAGAACGTCTGTTTTCGCGGTTATTGTCTGCTGTCATCATCGGCTGCGAGCCGGGCGAGGTCCTCGATGGTCGTTTCCGGACGGAGCCCGGGTTGAACGCGGTTAACCGTTTCGTGCTGAGCTTGCCTAAAAAGCTTGCTGACATGGACGAGACCGAACTCTTCGGTTCAGGACCGCTCGATGATTCTTATGACGCCCCGTTGCTTGGGCTGGGCTTTTCGTTGCGCCTTGTGCGGAGCCTTGCACGAAATGTTGGCGGAGATTTACGTTTTTACAATGAATCGCTGATCGTGTCCCTTCCAGCCGCCCATGAGGGGCGAAGCGGATTAAAAGACGAAGAACGATAATGACATGGCAGGGCAGTGGGGGGCGTGCGGACCAGCATGAGCAGCTCTATCATTGGCCGAAGGGCGTATTTTGCCACTGGCGCAATCGCGGCGTTCGACCGACACGGATGGCACAAATCGTCAAGCCGGGCCGATTTAAATCTTTTAGGTGAGATAAAGGCTTGCAACCTCGCCCAAAGTTCGGCTATCGGCGCGCAGGCGATTGGCGAGCCGGTCAGGGCCTGTAGCTCAGTTGGTTAGAGCTGGCCGCTCATAACGGCTAGGTCGGGGGTTCGAGTCCCTCCGGGCCCACCAGCTTTCGCTCTTGCGGGAACTGGCAGGCAGCCAGCCGCGCGGACATTGTTGTACCAGTGATCCCATGTCGGGGAGTAGCGCAGTCTGGTAGCGCATCTGGTTTGGGACCAGAGGGTCGCAGGTTCGAATCCTGTCTCCCCGACCATTTCTTCCAAAATATCATTTTTGACCGCTGCACTTGTCGGTTTAGGCGTTTGTGCTTTCACAGTGAACGCTCGTTTTATAACGGCAGAAATATTTCGAAACATGTTTGACCATCTTCGGCGACGCGTGCGGCAGCTGTTCCTTGATGGATCCGTGCAACTTGTTGAACGATGAACAGGCCAAGGCCTTTGCCGGGAACGGACTCCGTCGATCCCCGGGTTGCACGATCAAACAATCGGGCATTCGGATGGAATGCTTCTTTGGGCTCGTTGAAAACTTCAAAAACGATGCCAAGACGTTCTGAATCTGCGCGGATCGAAGCTTTCACAGCCGAAGTATCCGGTGAGAATTTTAGTGCATTGTCGAGCAAGTTTCGGAATGCAAGGCGCAGCAAAATGGGGTCACCCTGAATGAAAACAAAGTCTGCTACCCCTGACAGCGTTATCCTCGACTGCTGCCCGATGGGGCAGTCGCCCTTTGCCAGCTCGGCGATGGCGGTAACTTCGACCTGAAGCTGTGTGTGGTGCGTGCGCCGTTCAATAACGCTCGTCCCGACGATGGCGTTGGAAAGGGCAAGGACAACTTGATCAATGGTGTTGTAAAGACGCGAGACGGGCTGTGACATACCCAATTCTTGCAGCTTTTGTTGTCCAATCGTCCGCGAAATTTCTTGAAGCGCAGCTTGTGCGTTGTTCAGAGGCTGTCGGACCTCATGGCTCAATAGATCGAGCAATGCGCGCCGCTCTTGCGCAATGGCTTCCATTTTCCGACTATGCTGTTCCGCTCTATTTCGCCGACGTACGAGCTGCTGTTGCCGTGCCGTTTTATAGGCCGATGATTTCGCAATACGCCCGACGATGAGGGCAATGAAGCTGAGATGAACTATAATCACCTGAACGATGTTCAATGAAAATGTGACCGATTCAGTGACACCCGGGGAAAAATATGCGCCCGACGTGCTGCCTGTGATCGCGCGGACGAATACGAAACCCAGAACTGCACTGGAAGCGGTGAATGCGAAGATTAAGAGGTTTCTACCCCAAAGGCCGGCCCAAAGGGGGTTGTGCTTTGTTGAGACCGCTACGCCGCCTGTTAGGAAACTCAAAACGCCTACTGCAAGAGCTAACCGTTCGGCGGCCATCCCGTAATGGTCAAAGAGTTGGTACAGGACGGCAAATATAAGCATCACACCGGCCAACGGTTTCAGCAGCCTGCTGCGCGTGCGGCGTGATGACACTGCTAACAGCTTAAGCGCGGCTGAGGTAACGACGAGAACGGTGGGCAGAAGAAAACCCAGCGGTTTGAACGGTAGCACTGGCTGCCAGATGAAAAGTAGCATCGCGGCGGCAGTGGCCATATTGGACACAAGCCACCATTTCAGGCCCGAAGAGGGCGCCAATGGCAGCAGAAGGGCCAAACAAATTGTGAACGCGATTAACAAGCCAAAATACGCCCATTGGACGATCGTGACGTCAATTAGGAATTCACCCACCGAGGTCACTCAATGTCGCGCGCTCAATATCTGTCGCCGCATATCCGCTGCCATGAACAGTGCGAAAGGGTGCGGGGGCCCGAGTGGTTTGCTCAATACGCCGACGCATCCGAAACATAGCTGCATCAAGGTTACGGTCATCCTTGCTGGCAACTATGTTGCCTGCCTTCGCCAACGTCGGTCTATCGACCACCGTGCCATGCGCTGCCAACAGCGCTCCAATTATCTTCCGTTCCGTTTTTGTAAGCCTTGCCTTGTTGCCAGTTGGTGATCGTAAAAGACCGACGGTTTCATCGTACATCCAACGGCCGCTTGCAAGCCCTGTTGTCCCGATGCGCCGCGTAACGGATAATATCGCTTGGTGCACCTGGTCGAAGCGAACTGGTTTATTAATAAACATATCAGCGCCTGCAGCCAGTGCACTCGAGAACGCATCGGGTCCCATGCGTCCGCTAATGACGATTATGCCAGCCTGTCCCTGTGCGCGGATCATGCCGACCAAATCCACGCCGTCCGCGCCGGGTAAAGTAAGGTCGACAAGAAAAAACGGCATATCCATGGCTTTGGGCGTTTCTAAAAACGCTTCAGCGGAATCAAATGTCATCACTGTACAGCCGCGTGCTTCAAAACATTTCGAGAGGAACGCGACAAAGTCGGAATCGTCGTCGATTAGGCAAATGCTTGCCGGAAATGCGTCTTTCATATTATCCCTCAAACGGGCAAGCCCGCCGTTGTCGTCCCGCCCCATGATATGCGTTGGTCTGGCATATTAAGGGGCTTTGTTATCGCTCTCGTTAATGTTGCGCGCACCCATAACGCAAAGCGAGATTTTCGTAAATATCAGGAATCTAAGTGCTTTTCCCGCCTAGTCAGCTGTCGCAAAATGGGACTGGCGCAGGGTTCAGCTATCGGCCTTGGGAATGGCCAACGGCAGCTTTAAATTCAGCTTCAGTCCATCGGGCGCCCATAAGAAATCGACGCTGCTTCCCGCCTTTTCTTGTCCAAAGACGCCAATGACCGTGGTGCCAAATCCTTGCCGAGTGGGTGGCGTGACCAACGGGCCGCCTTGCTCGACCCATTCGAGTTCCAGCAATTGCTCGCTATTGGACATTGCCCTCAGCGACCAGTTCACACGAAGCTGGCCGCTCGCCGACGACAGGCTTCCATATTTGGCGGCATTGGTCGTGAGCTCATGGGCGATCAGCGTAACCGATTGCGCGGTGGCGGGGTCGAGCGTGACCGACGGGCCTGCCAGTTGAATATTGGCGCCGTCATCGCGCACATAGGGGGCCAATTCAGTCATCAATATCCCTTGGAGTTCAGCGCCGGCCCAGTTCGATTCGGTGATTACTGCATTTGTCTGCGCCAGCGCGCGGATGCGTTTGGAAAGGCCTTCTTTCATCTCCTTTACGGTGTCGGCGCGCATCAGGGCAACGATGCCCTGAACCACTGCGAGCAAGTTGCGGGCACGGTGTTCGACTTCCCGCACAAGCATTTTTTCGCGTGCCTGGCTTTTTATGATGTCCGAAATATCGACGGAAACGCCCGCTAATCCCGCGAGCTTGCCCTCACTGTCGAACAATGGGGATTTCGTGGTGCGGTATACGCGCTTGACGCCACTTTCGTCGGTCACAACTTCTTCTGCGACGATCGTTTCTTGGGTCGTCAGGACCCTCTCGTCATTTGCATGAACGGGATCAAATTCGTCAGCTTGCGGGTACATCTGTTGCTCGCCGGTTGTTGCTAATTCGTCCAAATCTTTTGCGTTCAAAACGCGTAAGGTGGCGCCATTTGCATAGATCACGGAATAATTGAGGTCCTTGGCATAGATTAGATCAGGGCAGGCTTCACCGATGGCCGACAGCAAATTAGCCGTTTGCTTTGCCTGCGCTTCAGTGGCCGCAAGGCTAGCGGAGCGTTCAGCGACACGTTGCTCCAACGTCAGGTTCAATGCATGCAGATCCCTGATACCCTTTCGGTTTTCTTCGGCGATCGCACCCATCATCAAGCACGCCGTGGCCGCCACCATCAAAAACAGCTGAAGCGCTTCATTTTGATAATGGATGTAAATCATTGATCGCGCAAAGGGGCCTAAACCTGCCAAGGTGAATAATGCGGCGAACAATGTGACGGCGACAATCGCGACGACCGCCCCCGGAATTCGAAAGCTTAACGAAGCCCAAAGCAAGGGTGGGATCATCAGATACGCAAACGGCGCGATCCCGCCGAGCGAAATGCCGGCGAAGATGGCGAATATAATTGCGAGCACACTTATTTCGCGAAGCCGCCGGGCCGAGACATTCAGCCGCGGGGCTGCGGCGTTAAGGAGCAACAGGCCGAGCGGCGCGGCAATCATGGCACCTGTGGCGTCGCCCAAGAATATCCGTACCCATGCTGCAGACCAGGGTTTGTCATATGACAGCCCAAGCGCAAAACTTCCGCTCGTAGCGCTCATGAGGGGAACGCAAAGCCCTGCAATGGCAATAAAGATAGCGGTGTTGCGAACGGTTGTGAGAAGATAGTGGTGCTTGATAAAACACCGAATGAGACCTGCGCCCAACAGTACGGCCGTGGCATTCCCAAAGGGCAAAATGAGTGCCGGCAAAATGCTGTGATGGTACCAGATCAAGTTTCCGGTTAATTCTGCGCAAATCGCCGCTGCGGCCCAAAGCGGCCATTTTACAGGAGGCGAGGCGAGCGCTGCGGACATCAACATGCCTGCCGGCAACCATATGGATATGCCCGACCCCGGCACCGTGCCCAAAACTTCGGTCAGCGCGGCGGCCAGCAAACATGCGCAATATAATAACAGTGCCAGCAACACTGATGTACGAAAACGTGCGTCGACAGCCATAGATTTCCCGCTATCCGTCCTGTGCCCAGCGGGAAGAATACATCTGAATTTGGGATTTGCCAGCAACTTCCATCGGGATCGATGTAAACGGCGCGTGGTTAAACGCGTTGGGACAGCTGCTGCGGCCAACGCCTAGTGTGCGTATATAGTTAATCGCGCACGAAAAGCGATGCGGCCCCTTAAGCCGCAATCGCTCTTCAGGAATTTCTCTAATTCTAAATCGAAAGTTCCGCCTTACGCGCGGCCAGTTGTTCCCCAAGGGCCTTTAGGTCCATGCCGGCATCGCGGCATTCGGGAAACATCTCGGTTTCTTCTTCTTCAACATGGTGCGCAATATATTCGCCGAGCACTTTTACTTTGGCATCGAACAGAGGCTCGCCAACGGACATCGCCTGAATTTCGGCAATAAGAGCCTTGGCCGAATTATGCTCCACTTGCGCTTCATCAAGCAAATCGTCGCCATCATCGTCTAAAGCATCATATGCAGCAGGGTAGAAGATTTCTTCCTCAATTTGGGCGTGGATGGTCAATGCGCTGCATATCTGGGTCGCCAGATCCTGCTTTTTTGAATCGTCATCGGTCTTTTCAAACGCCTTAAACATGGCGTTCACTTCCTTGTGGTCAGCCTTTAGCAAAGCAATTGCGTCCTTGGGCCGTTTTGCCGCCGCGGAATCCCGCCGCGTGCTGCGCGACCCGGTTTTTGGGCGTGCCTTGGATTTTGGTGAAGCACTCGACGTTTTTTTGGGGGAGGTGGCCATGTCACGTTTCCTTCATTGTAGGTTGAAATATCAAACATCTGTGGAATTTAAAGGTTCCCAAAGCACGGGTTTCCGCTCGTTTTCATCAGGCCGGTTTGGAAATGCGTCTGTCCGCAAGCGGATAATCTTCTGGTTTTACCGTCGATACATTTTCACGGTCCTCGACGTCTTCCTGCGGAAGGCTCCTATTCGCCCGCGGGTCATCCTTTTGATTGTCGGGCCGTGCATCGCCAAGGATATTCCTATCCATTTCGGGCACCTTGGGCGCTTGATCAGGTGGCCCATTCATACCGATAGCTCCGCAGCGTTCGGATTAGGCGTTTTCAGCGCAGTCGTGGCTTGCTGGCTATTTGGGCCAGCATTGCGCTCGTTACGCACAGCCATAATCGCGAACCGGACAATAGCAGCACCCGCAATCGCCCCGGCGACGGTGAGTGCCTTGGGATATTGCTCCATCTTGTCCTTCGCTTGGGCTACGAGAAGATCTCCGTCGAGGGTGTCAAGGCGCCCGCGCACCTTTTCGAGCTGATGTGCTGCATATGGACCGAAGCGGTTAGCTCCGTCCGCCGCGTCCTCTGCGGATTGTAGCTGCTGTCCGAACGTGTCGATGGCTCGGGATATCTTTGAAATATTGCCGTCGACAAACGCAGCTGCTTTCGCGGAATAGTCGTGTGTGCGGGACGTCCTCATGCGAATTTGACTCCCTCTTTGTTCAAGGCAGTGGTGATGGTGGCGTTTGCGGAATCGCCCAGCTTCTCACGCAGGCGAGGGAAAAGAACATCTTCTTCCTCGCGCATATGCGCTTCTATTTGCGCGCGAAATTCGGTGACCTTAGCCGCCCAGCCCGCGTCGCTCGGCTCCATGTTGCCCAGTTCAAAAAGAAACTGCTTCACGTACCCATGGTCATTGTTCAGCTCATCAGCTTCGTCGGAAAAGCCGTTCTCGCGAAGCGTCGGGTAAACGACATTTTCTTCTTCCAGCGCGTGCTTGGTGAGCGCATGTTTTAACTGCGCCAAATATAATGTCCGCTTGGCGGTGTTTTCGGGTCCGGTTTCTTGCATCTTGTCAAAGATCATCAGGGTCGCTTCATGCTCCGCTTTCAAGATCTGATCCCATTCGCCTGCGCTAGAATCCATCATCTGCATGACCACCTTGCGGCCTGCATTTGCCATAAGGCCGACCACGAGTCCGCCGACCGCTGCAGTCATCATCTTTGACGTATTACTGCTGCTGCTTTTATTCATCTGTGCCATTGTTCTTCTCCATGAATGATATGGAGAGGAACAGCGCGTTTGCGATGAGGTTCCGGTGGTCAGGACATTGGTGCGAGAAACGCGACCAACGGAGGTTTCTTGGCCGACTCTGCTCTGCGGCCAATGTGAAATGGACGTTCCCAATTTGCCCAGTGGCGGAACCATCTCAGCATGGGTTGGTTTTTGAGTTTCCTCTGTAGGGCTTTCAGATGCAAGATTGCGTGATCATCGGTGGCGGCCCTGCCGGTTTGACTGCGGCAATCTATCTCGCCCGGTTTCATTTCAAAATAACGGTGATCGATGCAGGGCGCAGCAGGGCATTGTGGATCCCGACAACACACAATCATGCCGGCTTCCCGGACGGAATTTCCGGCGCGGAGTTGCTTCAACGCATGCGCGAACAGGCGATCACATATGGCACGAAAATCGTCCAAGGGCGCGTTGGTGGCATCACCCAAAACGAAGCATCGTTTACCTTAGAATATGGGCATGGCGAAGTTGAGGCTGCGACGGTTATCTTGGCAACGGGGGTTGTTAATCGCCGTCCCGCCATGCCTGAGGCGCTGCACGCGCGCGCACTGGCAGAAGGGCGCATACGGTATTGCCCGGTATGTGATGGATATGAGGTTACTGACAAAAATGTGGCTGTTATCGGCACAGGGAACCGCGGCGTTACCGAGGCGGCATTTCTGCGCGGTTTTACCGATAGGGTTACGCTGATCGCGCCCGATGCCACGCATGATCTTGATACGGCCGCGCGCGCAAAGGCCGATCAACATAATATCGTCTGTCTTGATGGACCTGTCACGGTTGCGGAAATTGAAGGTGATAAGATTTTTGTAAATATCGCGGCAGAGAGGCATGCGTTTGACAGCATCTACCCCGCGCTGGGTTCAGATGTGAACAACTTGCTCGCACAAATGGCTGGGGTGAAATGCAACGATGCCGGGTGCGTTATCGTCGATTCCCAACAGCGAACATCGGTTGAGGGCATCTATGCTGCCGGAGACGTGGTGCTTGGATTGGACCAGATCAGCCACGCCATGGGTGAGGGCGGCGTCACTGCCGTTACTATTCGCAACGATTTGGCAGAAAAGCGCTCGATATTGCGCTAAACAGAGGCCTGCGCTGCCAGCGATTGCCCGCGGGACGCTGCGACCTGTTTACTGCGCAGCGCCTGCATCGGCATCTGCATGGGCAGCGTCAATTTCGGCCTTGGCATCCGCCTCAATCAGCTTTGTCGCTTCTTCGGCGGCTTGTTCAATCGTCAGCTTCTGCTCGGCCAGTTCATCTGTCTGCGTGACCGCTGGCGTGCCCGCGTCATCGGTCTTGCCCGCTTCGGTTGGGGCCGTGTCACCACAGCCCGCAACCATAAGCATGAGCGCCAAGACAAAGACGTGTTTCAACGCGCGGCCTCTGGCTTCAGTTCGCCGTCATAATTTGCAACGAGCGCCAAGGTCGCAACCCATGCCGCGACGTTTTGGCGCAGTTCGGCTTTGTCGATCTTGTCGAGCGTATCGTCGGGCGTGTGGTGCAGGTCGAAATATTTCGTGCCATCTTGCTGCAGGTCAATGATGCCCAATTTCTGCGCCGCGATTATCGCGCCAACATCCGCGCCGCCTCCGGCCAATTCCTTGCGCGGCACCACGCCCAATGGGGCCAATGCCGAAACGATCTGACCGCGAAGTGCCGACGCGCTTTCGGGCAGGCGGAAATCGACGGCCCAGACTTTGCCCGCGCCAAAATCGGATTCCATCGCGAAGGCATGGGGTTCAGTGGCGTGTTTCTCGCCATAATCCCGGCCACCCCAAATGCCGACTTCTTCAGCGCCGGCCCACAACAGACGCACGGTGCGCTTGGGTTGGCCCATCGACTGCAAATGCTTGGCCGCTGCTCCGATGATGCCGCAACCTGCGGCGTCATCAATGGCGCCGGTCCCAAGGTCCCAGCTATCGAGATGGCAGGCGATGACAATCATGGGAAGTTCGGGGTTGGAACCCTTAACCTCGGCCAGAACATTGCCCGACGTCTGCATCCCGACATTTTTTGGGGTCAGCTTCAATTTCAACCGCACAGGTTTGCCGCGCGCGATCATCCGCTCCAGATTTTCAGCGTCGGGTATCGACAATGCACCTGCCGGAATGGGCGTGACGCCGGGATCAAAGTTGGTGTTCCCGGTGTGCGGGTTGCGATGATAGTCGGTTCCGATTGAACGGATGACGATGGCCGCCGCACCCTTTTTCGCGGCGATGTTCGGGCCGACAAAGCGGGCAGGGCCAAATGCGCCGTAGCTGCTGCCATCCTGCGTGGCTTTCATATTGTGACCGACAAAGGCAATCTTGCCTTTCAAGCTGCCATCGGGGGCTGCGCGTAGATCATCAATCGTCGGGAAATACACGATTTCGGCTTCGAGCCCAGATTCGCCGGTGCTGCCGCTATTGCCCAATGCGGCTATGGCGAGTTTTTGCGGAAAGGGGGCTACGATGGATGCGGTTTCTTCGCCGCGTACCCATGTGGGCATCTGATATTCTTCGATGCGGACATTATCAAATCCGAGCGATTTTAGTTTATTGACCGACCAAGTGCGCGCGCGCGCTTCGGCTTCGGTGCCGCCCTGCCGCGGGCCGATTTCGGTCGTGAGCCCTTCGACGATGTCATAGGCAAAACTATCACTCTGATACGCTTTGTCGCGGATCGATGCGACCGAAGCGCTGTCCGGCAACGCAGGTGCGCCCAGTGCGAGTGATGACGAAAGGAACAGCGTGGAGGCTGCGGCGAGCAATAGGATGTTTTTCTTCATGCTTGGCAGGCTTAATGTCATCGCCGGGATTTGCAATCCCACCTTGCGGCGAAACGCGCAGATAGCTAGGGAAGCGGCCAAATCAAAAGTAATGCAACACAGGAATTAAAGCCCATGGCAGCCCAATATAGCTTCGTAATGAAGGGAATGACGAAAACCTTCCCCGGCGCAAGCAAGCCCGTCCTCAACAACATCAATCTGCAATTCTATCCGGATGCAAAGATCGGCATCGTTGGGCCAAACGGCACGGGTAAATCCACGCTGATGAAAATCATGGCCGGAATGGACACCGAGTTTACGGGCGAAGCGTGGCCCGGCGAACATATCCGCGTCGGCTATCTGGCGCAGGAGCCAGAGCTTGATCCTAACAAAACGGTCAAGGAAAACGTCATGGACGGCGTTCGTGCGGTTGCCGACCTTGTGGATCGTTTTAACGAGATTTCGACCATCATGGGCGATCCGCCCGAAGATGCCGATTTTGACGCGCTCATGGAAGAAATGGGCACGCTTCAGGAAAAGATTGATGCCGTCGATGGCTGGTCGCTCGATAGCCAGCTTGAGCTTGCTATGGACGCGTTGCGTTGCCCTCCCGGCGACAGCCCTGTCACCAGCCTTTCGGGCGGTGAAAAGCGCCGTATCGCGCTGACGCGGCTTTTGTTGGAAAAGCCCGACATATTGCTGCTCGACGAACCGACCAACCACTTGGATGCAGAGTCCGTTGCGTGGCTGGAAAAGCATTTGGTCGATTACAAGGGCAACGTCATTCTGGTTACCCACGATCGTTATTTCTTGGATAATGTCGTCAGCTGGATTCTCGAGCTCGATCGCGGTCGTTACTTTGTCTATGAAGGCAATTATTCGACCTATCTTGAAAAGAAGGCGAAGCGTCTGGAGCAGGAAGCGCGTGAAGACGCTGGCCGTCAAAAGGCGATTAAGGACGAGCTGGAGTGGATCCGGCAAAGTCCAAAGGCCCGGCAAACCAAGTCGAAAGCGCGTATCAAATCCTTTGACCAGCTGGTCGAGGCGCAGGAAAATCGCGCACCCGGCAAGGCGCAGATTGTTATCCAGACCCCCGAGCGTTTGGGCAGCAAGGTTATTGAGGTCAAAAATGTCACTAAGGCTTATGGTGATAAATTGCTCTTCGAAAATCTGTCCTTCACCATTCCGCAGGGCGGCATTGTGGGCGTCATTGGTCCAAACGGTGCCGGTAAATCGACTTTGTTCCGCCTGATCACCGGTCAGGAAGTTCCGGATTCCGGAGAAGTTGAAATCGGCGAAACCGTCCGTTTGGGCTTTGTCGACCAAAGCCGCGATGATCTCGATCCCAACAAAAATGTCTGGGAAGAAATTTCCGGCGGCGCCGACTTTATGAAATTGGGCAAGCATGAAACGCCGACCCGCGCTTATGTTGGTGCGTTCAACTTCAAGGGTACCGACCAGCAGAAAAAGGTTGGTTTACTGTCCGGTGGTGAACGCAACCGCGTCCACATGGCGAAGATGTTGAAGCAAGGCGGCAACGTACTTCTGCTCGATGAACCGACCAACGACTTGGATGTTGAAACACTTTCCGCGCTTGAAGAAGCATTGGAAAGCTTCGCCGGTTGCGCCGTGGTCATCAGCCATGACCGTTTCTTCCTTGACCGTCTTGCAACGCACATTTTGGCGTTTGAAGGCGACAGCCATGTCGAATGGTTTGAAGGCAACTTTGAATCATACGAAGAAGACAAAATCGCGCGTCTTGGCGACGAAGCCACCCGTCCGCATCGTGCAACCTATAAGAAGATGACGCGTTAATGGTGACATGAAGCGTACCCTCCTCGTCAACAACAGCAACAGCGGCAACGCGAATGCATTAGAGGAGGGCGCTTTGGCCTCTGCACTAGAGGCTGCGGGTTTTGTCGTTGTGGGTACGGCGTCCTTGCCCGACGATGATTTGCCGTCTCTATCGGACATCATGGCCCATGATATCCAGACGCTGGCGATTTGCGCCGGCGATGGGACGATCAGCAGCATATGCGCTAAACTCGCTGGTTGGTCAGGCGACGTTCTAGTTCTGCCAGGTGGCACGATGAACCTGCTGTCACGGCGCTTGCATGGCGAGCACAGCTTGCCCGAGCTTTTAGAATTGTTGCCGAGTTTAACTGGGCAAGCCGAGCCCGTGCCAATCATTAGGGCAGCTGGGCGCGAGATTTACACGGGACTGACGGTTGGCCCATCGACCCATTGGGGCGAAGTGCGCGAAGGCATTCGGCAAGCGGACTTGGGTAGCCTGACAGAGACCGTGCGCGCGGCTTGGTCGGAAACTTTAGGCGAAGAGGGCGTTTGGCTGGAGAATGCACCGCGTGAAGCATATGCAGGCATATTCATTGAACCATTTGATGCCGAGAATATGTCGATCATTGCATTCAAGGCGAATAGTGTTGGCGACATGGTCAATCATGGCCTCGCCTGGCTGCGCAGGGACTTCCGCGAAGGGCCAAGGGACGAACTTGGCATCATGCCCCGTGCAACCGTCATTGGCGATCATATGGACACGGGTATCCTCATCGATGGCGAATATGAAGACAGCACGCTGCCGTTGACGTGCACAGCATCGATATCGTCCGTGCGCTTCCTTCGGATTGCCCCATGAATTTCTGGGCGCGGGCAGCCGCAATGATTGCACTTAGTGCGTCCATGCCGGCAATGGCATCGCCACCCGCCAATTGGGTCACTGTTGCGCCGGAAACGCTGGTCGACCGCGACGATGACGTCACCCGGAACATTGCTACCATAGGGTTTTTCGACGGTATACGTATCAGCGAAGTTCGATTTTCCGAGAATGGCTTTGATTGGCAACTCGTTCGTTTTTCGCGCATGGACGATGCTGAGGGCCCCAATTGGGTGGTTCCGCATGATGACGAGAATGCCGCTTTTGACGCGATGATCGCTGCATTACGGCAATATGGCGGGGTCGGCATCGCAGTGAACACGGGCCCCGGAAGTGCGCGGCGTCAAGCTGGTCTGGGTGTATGTGGCGTCCGCACGGCAACGGTTGAAAGTTGTGACCCCAATCGAAACTTTGATGTGCGGGCACCCTTATATACCGAAACCATCGTTGCGCAATTTGCCGCCGGACGGCCGATAATCGCACTGCACACCAACGGCCATGGGTTCTCAGGTGACGGGCAGGGCGGCAGAGGGGATGTGACGATCTTGGACCGCGAAGCGTATATGCGTGGCCAGATCATTGCGCGGGCATATGGACGCCTTGCCGTCAATGCGGCAGCAGACATGGATAACGCCGACACACTGGCTTTGGCGCCGTTTCTGGCGAATGAAGGCGGACCATCTGAAAATGATGTTGCGTGCGGCTTGGCCATGTCGCACGCCGGCATCCATTTTTGGCACGAACCCGTCCGCGCAAGTGACGGGTCGCTTTCAAACTATCTGGCCATCACTCGGCCTGACCTTGCTTATGTAAATGCAGAAAGCCGGGTTGAAGTTAATCTTGCCGTTGCCGCAAGTCGGCATCGGGTCATGATTGCGGCCTATCTGAATGCATGCCGTAGTTCAGGGAACCAGCCAGTTCCCAAGCCATAGATTTTGCGCCTGATCCCAATGCCACCGTGCGCGCCGGTGCCCTGCATTGGCCAGATATAGCCATTCGATGCTGTCCAATTGAACCATCAAAGCCGCAAAATTACCGCGGTAATTGGCCAATTGTTCTTCTTCCGGTTGTTTGCCTTCAATCCATTCGGGCAATCCTGATGAAGGTTGCGCAATCGGTGTCCCGGGTGCCGCTTCGGCCATGTAACAGCGGCGGGCAAATGGCGTTGAACCGGACCAGGCCGTATCTGCAACATCGCCTTGCGCGGCAATATGCGCGCGACCGGATAGCCGGATCTGCGCTTTTGCCGAAGGGTCATAGACTAAAACACTGGTCGCTGCCTCATGCTGCAGTTGCGCGGTCTTGTCGGACCGTGCGTCGGTATGAAAACGCAAGCTTCGGTTATCACGCGACACCGCGCGCAATATCATGATGCGCAATTGCGGCGTGCCGTCTGCATCAACGGTGCCGACGGTTGGTGTGTGCGCGGGGCTGTTCCGGTTCGTTACACCGGCTGCAACGACATTCCACGCTTCTGCAAAACTCGCGTCAAGTTCGTTATAATAGGTTGGCAAGGCGACCGGGGTGGTCATTGAGCCTCAAACTGGTCAGTTTGGTCGTTGAGCACGTGTAGGATGCCGTCGGCGATGCCGAAATAAGCACCATGTAGCTTCAGCTGCCCGGACTGCTCCCGCTCTGCAATGAATGGAAATGTGCGCAGGTTTTTCAAACTCACCCTTATGGCGTCCAATTCCAAATCATGCTGGGGGTCGTCAGATGCGGATGCCAAAATCTTGTCACGGGCAGGGCGAACAATGTCGACCCAACCATCGATGAAACTGTGGCCCCCATGGCCCAGATTTGCACCTTCCAATGACGCTTTAATGCCGCCGCACTGGGCGTGACCAAGGACAACAATGTGCCGCACTTCCAGTCCCATCACGCCAAATTCAATGGCCGCCGACACCCCATGCAAACCGCCCCCAATTTCATAAGGCGGAACAAGGCTTGCCACATTGCGTAACGCGAACACTTGGCCGGGCTTTGTGTCAAACACGGTTGCCGGATCGACCCGGCTGTCGCTGCACGAGATAATCATGATTGGCGGGGCCTGACCATCACTGGCGAGTTCGTCGTATCGGGCTTTCTGACGGACATAAGCGTCAGATTTGAAGCGGCGGTACCCGTCTACCAATTGGTCAAATTCAGACATTAAAATCTTTCCCCGCGCACAACTTGCACATCGCCGATGGTGAGCAACATCCCATAGCTGTCCAGCAATGGCGCAATCGCCTCAATCAAGCCAGACGTCTTGGCCTCAGATGCGATAGCCAGCACGATGGTTTTGGCGCTTGCTCCCGTGACATCGTCATGCTGCCACTCACCAGCGCGACCACCGCCAGAGTCGACGTGAATCACGCTCCAGCCGGATATATCGACCGCTTTCAATTGGGCGACAACCCGCGGCACAAGCGGCGTATCCACCAGAATTTCGATCCGCTTACGGCTGACAGTTTGAATCATAAATCATCCTATTGCTTTGGCGAATGCCGCAAAAATGCTGATGCCAAAGATGATGTTGAATGGAAAGGTCACGCCAAGTGACATGCTGAGGTAAATGCCCGGGTCGGCTTTGGGTAGGGCAAGCCGCATCGCTGCTGGAACGGCGATGTACGAGGCACTGGCTGCCAAGATGCCAAGCGTAGCGGCGGACGCCACGTCAAGACCGACCAATGTTCCGATAATTGTACCAATTGCGCCGTTTAACAAAGGTATGACAATAGCGAGGCTAACCAAGCGGAGGTTCATCTTGCGTGACTGGATAAGCCGCCGTGCTGCGATCAGCCCCATATCGAGCAGGAACAGGCAAAGCACTCCGCGGAAGCCGGTATCGAACAGCGGCTTGATCGGTGCGAAGCCATCACTTCCGGCGACAATACCAATGATGAAGCTGCCGACCAAAATCATAACCGAGGCGTTGGTGAGGACTTCGTGCCATGGCGTGGAGGATTTTTCGGCCGTATCTTTGTCGCCGCGCCGTGCAAGCATGAGGCCCGAAATAATGGCGGGGGTTTCCATCAATGCAAGAACGGCGACCATATAGCCTGCTGGACCGAGGCCTTGTCCGGTGAGAATTTCTTTTGCGGTGACAAACGTAACCACGCTGACCGAGCCGTAATGTGCGGCCACCGCGCCGGCGTCGACTTTTGAAAGCCCGCCAAATTGCCGAAGCAAGGCAAATGCGATGACCGGCAAAAGAAAGCTGAGGGCCAGGCCTGCCAATGCGGCAGCGGCCACTTCTGCAGTGACCCCGCTGTTCGAAACCTCAACGCCGCCCTTCAAACCAATGGCCGCCATCAGATAGATGGACATGGCTTTTGCGAAGGCTTCGGGAATGCTGAGGTCGGATTTAAGTGCGGCAGCAACGAAGCCGAGAACGAAAAACAATATTACCGGCGAGGTTAGGGTGTCGATTATCATCATAGCCTCTTTGCAGATTTTGCAACCCATAGCAGGCAAGTTGCAGTTGGCAAGTTGAGGCGCGGCGGCTATTCGAACGCCATGAACGTTCCGATATCGATACCCGAGCGCCCCGTGCGCGAACGCAAGCCGGATTGGATCCGCGTTAAGGCACCCACTGGCGCGGGTTTTAACGAGACTCGCAAATTGATGCGGGACTTGAATTTGAACACCGTGTGCGAAGAGGCGGCTTGCCCAAATATCGGGGAATGTTGGACCAAAAAGCACGCAACGGTGATGATCCTTGGCGATGTGTGCACCCGGGCATGTGCCTTTTGCAACGTCAAAACCGGAATGCCGCGCGCTGTCGATCCATTAGAGCCAGAGCATGTGGCGATTGCGGCCGCGAAAATGGGCCTTGAACATATCGTCATTACATCGGTTGATCGTGATGATTTGCCCGATGGTGGTGCGAGCCAGTTTGTGAAGGTGATCGAGGCGCTGCGTCGCAACACACCCAACACCACGATTGAAATCCTGACGCCGGATTTCCGGAACAAGGCGCAAGCGGCGGTTGAGGCCATCGTTACGGCGCGGCCTGATGTGTACAACCACAATCTGGAGACTGTTCCGCGCCTGTATCCGACGATCCGGCCCGGTGCGCGTTATTATGCATCGCTTCGCTTGCTGGAGACTGTAAAGCGCCACGACCCTTCCATTTTCACCAAGTCAGGCGTCATGCTTGGTTTGGGCGAAGAGCGGATGGAAGTGCATCAGGTGATGGATGACATGCGCAGCGCTGACATCGACTTCCTGACGATGGGCCAATATTTGCAGCCAACGCCCAAACACACAAAGGTGATGGACTTTGTGACGCCTGCGGCCTTTGACGCATATGCGGCGATTGCCCGTGCGAAGGGTTTCTTGCTGGTTGCAGCCAGCCCGCTCACGCGGTCAAGCTATCACGCGGGCGATGATTTTGCGAAAATGCGCGACGCGCGCGCGGCGCAGTTAGCCAAAAAGCGGTAACAGCCCGAATGCCGCACCATCACGAACGCCGTCATTTGCCGCATAGTGCGGAACAAATGTACAATCTGGTGGCCGATGTGGCGCGCTATCCCGAATTTTTGCCGTGGGTCAGCGCCATCCGCATTCGCAAGGATGAAGAAGGCGAGATGCTGGCGGACATGATTGTCGGCTTCAAATCGCTTCGGGAAACCTTCAGCAGCCGGGTGGTCAAAACCCCGCATTCGTCGATTGTCGTGGATTATCTCGACGGCCCCATGAAGCATTTGCATAACGCTTGGACATTTGAAGATGTCGCGGGGGGCGGATCGATTGTCGATTTTACCGTCGATTTTTCATTCCGCAACCGTGTGTTTGAGGCACTGGCCGGACAATTTTTTGATTCCGCCCTGCGCAAAATGACGACGGCCTTTATCGACCGTGCGGACGAACTTTACGGGGCAGGCGGCAGCAAGAGCTCAAGCGCGTAAAGCGTTGCAAAGGCGCGGATATCGGCGCGGCTTTTATCTTCGCCAAACGCCTTTTTATCGCCAACCACGTCTTCGGGATTTTGCCCTTTCAGCGCGACTGCAAAGACAACTGTGCCCACGGGCTTGTTCACTGTTCCGCCATCAGGTCCAGCAACGCCGCTGATCGCCACGGCAATGTCTGCGCCACTTTTCTTTAACGCGCCCTGCGCCATCGCCCATGCGACGGCGACCGACACAGCGCCAAAGGTGTCGATAATATCTTCGTTGACGCCCAGCATCGTCATCTTCGCTTCGTTGCTATATGTTACATAGCCCGATCCCAATATGGCGCTGCTGCCCGGGACTTCGGTGATTGCGGCGGTCACCAGCCCACCCGTGCAGCTTTCAGCGACAGCGACAGTGCGGCCAGCGGCTTTGTTTTCGGCAACAACACGCGCGGCCATTTGCGCGATATCAGCGGGTAAAACGGTTTCCATAATCAATGTTTCTCAAAAGTAGCGGTTGCCTGCGCAGCGATGCCTTCGCCGCGGCCTGTAAAACCCAGCATCTCGGTGGTTGTTGCCTTTACCGATATACAGTCAACATCAACAGCCATTATTTCGGCCAGCCGTTGCCGCATCTGTCCCCTGAAGGGGCCAACTTTGGGGCGTTCGCAAATGATGGTCACGTCGGCGTTGGCAAGGGCATAGCCGTCGTCGCGGGCGAGCTGCATCGCATAGGCCAGAAACCTGTCGGATGATGCCCCGCGCCATTGCGGGTCCGTCGGCGGAAAATGGTCGCCAATGTCGCCCTTGGCGATGGCACCCAATATCGCATCGGTGAGCGCATGCATGGCTACGTCCGCATCGCTGTGCCCCGCCAGACCCTTGTCATGCGGAATAAGCACGCCGCACAGCCACAGTTCGGCATCGGGAACAAGGCGATGCACGTCAAATCCATTGCCACTTCGAAATGACGGCATAGTCGATCCTGCAAAATCGGTTGAAAAGGTGAATTTGTTGAGCGCTTCTGATCCCGGAACAATGCGAACCTGCCCACCACTGGCCATCAGCATGCGGGCGTCATCGGTTGGCTCGTCGCCGGCCCAAATTTCGTGCGCGGCGAAAATATCGGCGAAGGCGAAGGCCTGTGGTGTTTGAATGCGCCACAAATGTGCGCGGTCAACGGTTTCGGAGAGATTTTGATCGCCTCTGGAAAGGCTATCGACAACGGGCAGGGCAGGAACAGCCCCGGGGGCTTCGTCCAATGCGCGGATCAGGTCATCGATGACCGTGCCGGGCAGAAATGGCCGCGCGGCGTCATGGATCAGGATCCGGTCTGCGCCGCCATCGGTTGCAATGGCCTTCAAACCCAAATGCACGCTTTCCCGCCGTGTCGCGCCGCCCTGAACAAAGATCGCCGCGGGCAGGCCGTGCAGTGCTGCCGAAGCCTCGGCCTCTTGGCCCGCGCCAATCGCAACATAGACCTTGGAAATCGATGGATGCGCGGACAGCGCTTCATAGCTGTGCCGCAGCATGGGTTTGCCGCGTACCGGACGAAATTGTTTGGGGATATCCCCGCCCACGCGACTTCCAGAGCCAGCGGCAACAATGAGCGCAACGGTGATGGGTACAGATACCATAGCCGCGCTCTAGCGACAGCGCACTTGCCCGCCAAGCCGAAAGCGGGTAACGGCCTGCCTAAATTTTAGGCAAGTTTTGAAAATGCAGCTGAAACCTATCCAAATCGGCAATATTGAAATCAATTGTCCCGTCATTTTGGCGCCGATGACGGGCGTCACCGATATGCCATTTCGCAAAATCGTCCGGCAATTTGGCTCTGGCTTGAACGTGACCGAGATGATTGCGAGCCAAGCGATGATCCGCGAAACGCGCCAGAGCATCCAAAAATGCGAATGGGATGCGATTGAAGAGCCTGTGTCGATGCAATTGGCAGGCTGCGCACCATATGAAATGGGTGAGGCGGCGAAGCTGAACGAAGACCGCGGCGCGGCGATTATCGATATCAACATGGGCTGCCCCGTTAAAAAGGTGGTGAACGGCGATGCCGGCTCTGCATTGATGCGCGACCTGCCGCTGGCGGCCAGCCTGATCGAGGCGACGGTGAAGGCCGTGTCCGTGCCGGTTACCGTCAAGATGCGCATGGGCTGGGACCATGGCAGCCTGAACGCGCCTGAACTCGCCCGTATCGCCGAAGACCTTGGCGCAAAGATGATCACCGTTCACGGCCGCACGCGCAACCAGATGTACAAGGGATCAGCTGACTGGGCATTTGTGCGCAAGGTGAAAGACGCGGTATCGCTTCCGGTCATCGTCAATGGCGACATTTGCACCATCGAAGATGCACGCAATGCGCTGGAACAAAGTGGTGCCGATGGCGTGATGGTTGGCCGCGGCGCTTATGGAAAGCCGTGGCTCTTGGGCCAGATGATGCATTGGTTCCGGACCGGGCAGACCATCGCCGATCCCGACATTGATGCCCAGTTCCACCTGATCATGGACCATTATCGCGCCATGCTTGATCATTATGGCGGCGAAGTTGGCCTTCGCATCGCGCGCAAGCATATTGGTTGGTATACCAAGGGGCTGAATGGTTCCGCCGAGTTCCGCAATTTCGTGAACCGCATCGATGACCCCGATGTTGTCATTGACGAGCTGACACGCTTTTACGAACCGTTCCTGACGCGGTCGGCCGCCTGATTGATGTCGCAGATCGCGCATCGCCCCGAATATAGCCAAATGCTGGCGAGTATTGCGGTGCCGGTGCTTTTGATCTCGCCTGATCATCTCATCACTTATGCGAACGATGCGAGCGAAGCCTTTTTTGGCCGAAGCCGCAGAAAGCTTGAGGGGCACCGTATTGACGAAGCGCTGATCTTCGAGAGCGAGCGGATGAACGCGGCTTTGCTGTCGCGTGAGGGCGATATTTCCGCGCAGGATATGGAGCTGAAAACGCCTTATGGTGTGATCATGGTCGATATCAACATATCCGCCGTGGCCAAAGAACCTGATTGGCGCATAGCGGTCATATCCCCGCGCAATGGTGGCCGCGAACATATTGGGGACCAACGTGACACGGGGCAGCAACAGGCGATGGGCGCGCCTGCGATATTGGGGCATGAAATCAAAAACCCCTTGGCGGGCATAAAGGGCGCGGCACAATTGCTGGCCCGTCAGGTCGATGAAAAAAGCCGGGCGTTGACCGAGCTTATTGTCAACGAGGTTGACCGCATTGCCCGCTTGCTGGACCAAATGCAAAAGCTGGGGCGGTCGGAGCGGCCCGAATTGGCGCCGGCGAATATCCATTTGTTGATTGAGCGCGCCATTCGTTCCCTACGGGCAGCCAACCGCGCCATGCCCGAAATTTCCATTAATTATGACCCGTCGCTGCCCGATGTGTATATCGATGCCGACGGGATGGTTCAGGTGCTCATCAACCTGCTGCAAAACGCGATTGATGCCCTGAACGGGCGTCTTGACGGTGTGATTGGCATTTCGACGCGCTATGTCATGAGTGGCGCGCTGCGCGATACGGACATTGACCGGCGCGCCATTAAATTGCCCGTGGAAATCGCGATATCCGACAATGGCGCAGGCGTGCCTGAGCATATCGTCGACGAGCTGTTTTCGGCATTCGTAACGACGAAGCGTGACGGGCAGGGGCTTGGCCTCGCTATTGTCCGCAAGCTTGTGCAGCAAATGAACAGCAGGGTCTTGTTCGAACGCGATCATGCCCTTGGGCAAACCACATTCCGGCTTTTGCTTCCGGTAGCTTCAGGGAAGGCAAGCGCATGAAGCCAGCTAAGGTTCTGATAGTCGAGGATGACGCGTCCATCGGACTCGTCGTATGTGCCGCGCTTGAGGCCGAGAATATCGAAACGCAAATTTGCGATAGCGTGGCGGCGCGCGATGCCGCGCTCGCCAATGGCCATTTCGACCTGATGCTGACCGACGTGGTGTTGAAAGACAGCGACGGCCTGTCCACCCTGAAAGAAATATTGGCGCGTACGCCCGATATGCCCGTCATCATCATGTCGGCGCAAAACACGCTGGAGACAGCGGTGCGCGCCAGCGAGATTGATGCGTTTGAATATTTCCCAAAGCCGTTTGATCTCAATGACCTTGTCTTGGCGGTCAAGCAAGGCATCGAAAAACGCCGGTCCACCGCCTCTGACCCGTTTGAGGCCCTAAGCGAAGCCAATCTGCCGATGATTGGACGCAGTGCAGCGATGCAGGATGTGTACCGCATGGTGGCGCGTCTGTTGCGGAATGATTTGTCGGTCCTGATTTCGGGGGAAAGCGGAACGGGCAAGGAACTGGTGGCCGAAGCGATCCACAATCTGGGGCACCGCAAAACTGGGCCATTTGTCGCGGTCAACATGGCGGCAATTCCGAGCGAGTTGATCGAGGCCGAGCTGTTTGGCCATGAAAAAGGCGCGTTTACCGGCGCGGTTGGTCAATCCATTGGCCGGTTTGAACAGGCCCAAGGCGGCACATTATTCCTCGACGAAATTGGCGATATGCCAATGCACGCCCAGACCCGTCTTTTGCGCGCGCTGCAAAGCGGTGTCATAAGCCGCATTGGCGGAAAAGCGAGCATTCGCCTTGATGTCCGTATCGTCGCGGCGACCAACCAGAACTTGGCCGCTTTGATCGAAAAGGGCGGGTTTCGGGAAGATTTGTTCTACCGCCTGAACGTCGTCCCCATCGAGATGCCACCGCTGCGGGATCGCACCGAAGACATCGGCTTGCTTGCACAGCATTTCCTGATGATGGCGGCAAAGGACGGTCTTCCACTGCGTAAAATCGACGATGGGGCTGTCGGTCAATTGATGGCGATGCCCTGGCGCGGGAATATCCGCGAGTTGAAGAACCTTATTTATCGCCTGGCATTGTTGTGCCGCGAAGATACGATCACCGAAAGCACGATCCAACAGTTTGTCGAACCTGCGCATGATGCTGACCCGCACATTCAAGGCGCGAGCTTCGAAGCCGCGGTTGCCCAATTTCTGCGAGATCAAAAGCAGCGCGGGCATTTGCGCGAAAAGCTATATCCGCGCGCCTTGGCCCAGTTCGAGATTCCGTTGCTGCAGCATGTGATGAAGCAAGTGAAGGGCAACCAACTTAAAGCCGCGGCTTTGCTTGGCATAAACCGAAACACGCTACGCAAAAAACTGACCGATTACGGGATTGGGCCCGCCGGGGGACGTTAGAACGGTGTTTCCGCAAGATACATCGCGTTACATGAGCAATTTTGTGCTTTTCAGGTAACGCAATGAATGTCACAGTGTCTTTATGGCAACAATCGGATTAGCGGAGGAAACAGGTTCACCGTCCGCCGTCCGTCGTCTTTTTGAATGGCTTGCCGATCTGCTGGGCAACAGCCAATCGATCAAATTTCTGGAAATCGCCAGTGGGCTGATGCTCGTCGTCGCCGGCGTTGTTACCGCGATATTGCTTATCGACCAAGGGCCGCAATCGGAGCCTTTGGCACCCGCTGCCTCTGCAACTATGCTGGTCAGCAACCTGTTGCCGGCGACATTGCTCCTTGTTCTCTTCGGGCGGCGTGTGGCGCTCAAGCGTGCGGAGAATAGCAACATTGGCAGCAAGCAATTGCTGCACGTCCGTTTGGTGGGAATATTTTCCGCGATTACGGCCGTTCCAACGGTGCTTTTGGTTATCTTTGCCTCATTGCTGTTCCAAAGCGGTGTGCAATTCTGGTTCTCGGGTTCGGCACGCGGCATGCTCGAAAATGCGGGCGAGCTCGCCAAGGGCTATTATGAAGTAAATGCCAAGGATGTCGGCGACGAAACCCTTACGATGGCGGGGGATTTCAGAAACGCTTTGGGGCAGACCAATCCCGATGATCCGGCTTTCCTCAGTTACTATCTCGAACAGGTCTTCAGGCGCCGATTAAGCGAGTCTGCCATCGTTTCAGTTGGCGCCGACGGGGTTCAGCGGACGGAGGCGGTCGCAACTGAAAATGACGACCGAAAGCAAGACTGGATTGCGCGAGACATCCTCGCAAAGCTGAACGCAGGTGAGGGCGTTGTTATCGCCAATCGGTCAGACCGTATTGAAGCAGTCACGGTCTTGTTCGATTCACCCCGCAGTTATCTCTATACCAGCCGGGCTTTGTCCGTGCCTTCATTCGCGCTTGGCGAAAAGGCACAGTCCGTTTTGCAAGACTATGACAAAATGGTCGCGCGGTCGCGGGCGTTGCAAATCCAGTTCAATCTCGCGCTCTATTTTGTGTCGCTGATGATTATTGGCATCACGCTTTGGATTGCGCTTCGCGTCGCGGACCGGTTGGTAAGACCGGTCAACAATCTGGTGGATGCCGCACAAAGAATTGCCGACGGCGACTTGTCCGCGCGCGTCATTGAAGATCAATTCCGCGATGATGAGGTCGGATTCCTATCGCAATCATTCAACCGCATGACTGAGCGACTACAGCAGCAAACGGGCGCATTGCTGGCCACCAACCATCAGTTGGGTGAGCGGCGTTTGTTTATCGAGGCCGTGCTGGAATCGGTATCAGCAGGTGTCGTCTCGGTCGATGGCAATGGCGTGGTCCAGCTGGCGAATTCCACCGCGGAAAAACTGCTGAAGCATGAATCCGATACTATTGTCGGTCAAAAATTCGAAGTGGTCGCGCCCGCGCTCGCCGCTTTGGCCAGCGAAAGCCCGCGCGGTGTTGTGCAGCTTGATGACGGGCCAGAGCCGCTGACGGTCGCCGTTACGGTGTCGCCCCGCGAACAGGGCAGTGTGGTCACCTTTGAAGACATCAGCCAGCAGCTTGCCGATCAACGCCGTGCGGCATGGTCCGATGTTGCCCGCCGGATCGCGCACGAAATCAAAAACCCGCTGACGCCCATCCAATTGGCGGCAGAGCGACTTCAGCGGCGCTTTGGCAAGCACATTGCCCAAGATGAAGCGATATTCGCGCAGCTGACCAGCACCATCGTGCGGCAAGTTGGCGATTTGCGAAACATCGTCGATGAATTCTCGTCCTTTGCGCGTATGCCAAAACCGTTATTCCGTTCGGAAAATGTGCACGACATTGTGGGGCATGCTGTGTTCATGTTTGAGGTTGCACATCCCGACATCAGCTTCCGTTATAATCAGGATGGCCCGTTCCCGACTTTGATCTCCGACCGACGCCAATTGGGTCAGGCGATTACGAACATTCTGAAAAATGCGGTTGAATCGATTGAAGAGAAAAAGAAAATGGTGGAAGTCGATGGCGCGATAGTCATCGATCTGGTCGTCGAAGGCGATGGGTTGATCATCCGCATTGCCGATAATGGCATTGGCCTTCCGCCGGATCGCAAGCGCATCATGGAGCCCTATATCACCAACCGGGCAACAGGTTCGGGGCTTGGCCTCGCCATCGTTAAGAAAATTATTGAAGAACATTTTGGAGAGATTTCTCTGTCAGACAACCAACCAGAAGGCGCGGTTGTGACGTTGAAGTTCAATCCGGAAATCGTAGCATTGCGGGTAGGCAAGTTGAACGCGGCCCCGCCAGCAGTCAATTCAGATGAGGACATGGGCTAATATGGCACTCGACATACTGATTGTAGACGACGAGCAAGACATTCGGGACCTTGTGTCCGGCGTCCTTGACGATGAAGGATATGGCACGAGAACTGCGTCCTCGGCCGATGAGGCATTGGCGGCATTGGACGAACGCCTGCCGTCGCTTATCCTTCTGGACGTATGGCTGCGCGGGTCGTCGATGGATGGTATTGAATTGCTGCGCGCGATCAAGTTACGCGATCCGCAGATTCCGGTCATCGTCTTTTCCGGGCATGGCAATATCGACACCGCGGTTGCAGCCATTGGTCATGGTGCGGCGGACTTTATCGAAAAGCCATTTGAAGCCAGCAAGCTTCTGCATTTGGTGTCGAAAGCGACCGAGACAGAACGCCTTCGCGCGGAAAACGCGGCGTTAAAGGCGCGGGTAGGGCATTCGGAAGAACTCACCGGATCATCGGCCGCGATCAACGCGGTCCGCGCAACTTTGAAGAAGGTCGCGGGCACAGGCAGCCGTATGCTCATCACTGGCCCCGCTGGCGTTGGGAAAGAGGTTGCGGCCCGCTTGCTCCATAGCTGGAGCCCGCGTTCGGACTCGGCCTTCGTCTCGGTGAGTGCCGCTCGTCTATCCCCCGAACGTTTTGATGAAGAGCTGTTCGGTATCGAAAAAGATGGCCGGCTTGTGCAGGCCGGCATGTTGGAAAAAGCGCATGGCGGCACATTGTTTCTCGACGAAGTTGCGGACATGCCATGGACCACGCAGGGCAAGATTTTGCGTGTCTTAACCGACCAAAGCTTTGTGCGGGTAGGGGGTGACCGGCAGATTAGGGTCGATGTGCGCTTTGTCTCCGCCACTGCGCGTGATTTGGCGGTTGAGATTGCGGAAGGGCGCTTTCGCGAAGATCTTTTCTATCGCCTAAATGTTGTGCCCGTTGAAATTCCGCCATTGTCTGGCCGTCGGGAAGATATTCCGGACCTCGCCAATCATTATGCGGCGCGTTTTGCTTCGGAACATCGCATTCCACCGCCCTTGTTTTCCGATGACGCCATGGCCGCGCTTCAGGCGTGTGAGTGGCCCGGAAATGTCCGCCAGTTGCGCAATATCATTGAGCGGACGATCATATTGGCGCCCGCCAACCGGGTCCACACAATCGACGCCGATATGCTGCCATCGGAAATCATCAACAGCTACGAAGGCACGGAGCATAATGTCACGTCGCTGATGGGCGCGCCGTTGCGTGAGGCGCGTGAAGCGTTTGAACGCGAATATCTGCGCGTTCAGATTAAGCGTTTTTCCGGCAATATTTCAAAGACCGCGGCCTTTGTCGGGATGGAGCGTTCTGCGCTGCATCGCAAGCTCAAGCTGCTGGGCATCTCCGTCCGGAAAAACGGTCTGGAGGATGGAGAAGACAGCGACGCATGAGTCCAATTGCGCAGGCGGCCGTCCTCGTGTATATGCGGCATTGCCTCTGCTCATACCCTTTTAGGGTCTCCCGTTAAGCCGAGCATAACAAAAATATAATCGGATAATAATAATGACTGAAAAAAATAACGGACTGCAAGATCTGTTTCTGAACTCGCTCAGAAAGTCAAAAACACCGGTGACCATGTTTTTGGTCAAAGGTGTAAAGCTTCAAGGCGTCGTCACCTGGTTTGACAATTTTTCGGTGCTTTTGCGCCGTGATGGCATGTCCCAGCTGGTCTATAAGCATAGCATTTCCACGATTATGCCATCGGTTTCGCCCGATCGTTCGGTATTCGATGACATGATGAGCCGCACCAGCCACCGTGCGGGCATGCTGCAGGACGTGTTCTTGCATGCGATGTGCGACAAGAATGAGCCTGTCACGACGTTTCTTGTCAATGGCGTGATGCTGCAGGGCGGTATTGCGGCCTATGACCTGTTTTCAGTTCTGCTGGAACGCGATGACACGACGCAGCTCGTCTATAAGCATGCTATATCGACTATTCAGCCTGCGCATCCTGTAAATCTCGCCGAATATAATCAGGGCGTGGATGAGGATGATATTTGAGCGTTTTTGAACGTAGTGAAACTGACGAATTTGCACGCGGTGCGCGTGCGTTGGTCATTTACCCCGAATTGCCCGGACGGGCTTCGGTGGGCCCAGAGGCGCGGCTTGCCGAGGCTGAGGGCCTTGCATTGGCTATTGGCCTGAATGTCGTCCAGAAAAAGCATTTTCGCGTGCGTTCGCCGCGCGCGGTTACGCTGCTTGGCGGCGGGCAGGTGGAGGAAATTGCCCAGATAGGGCGGGACTTGGAAATCGACCTGTTAATCGTCGATGCGTCTTTGACCGCCATTCAGCAGCGCAATCTGGAAGAACGCACGGGGTTGAAAACCATTGACCGTACCGGGCTCATCCTCGAAATTTTTGGCGAGCGTGCGGCAACAGCCGAAGGACGGTTGCAGGTTGAGCTGGCCCATTTGGATTATCAGGCCGGTCGTTTGGTGCGCAGCTGGACCCACTTGGAACGGCAGCGCGGGGGCTTCGGCTTCTTGGGCGGCCCGGGCGAAACACAGATTGAGGCTGACCGCCGGATGATCCGCGACCGGATGGCCCGTTTGCGCCGCGAGCTTGAGGAGGTGAAACGGACGCGTTCGCTGCACCGTGCACGCCGCAAAAGGGCGCCTTGGCCAGTGATCGCATTGGTGGGCTATACCAACGCCGGCAAGTCGACCTTGTTCAACAGCCTGACCCGCGCGACTGTGTTGGCCGAGGATATGCTTTTTGCGACGCTTGATCCCACCATGCGCGAAATTTCCTTGCCGGGGGTGGAAAAGGCGATTTTGTCGGACACCGTTGGATTTGTCTCTGACCTGCCAACGCAATTGGTGGCCGCGTTCCGCGCCACGCTCGAAGAAGTGATCTCGGCGGATATTATCGTGCATGTGCGCGATATTTCGCACAGTGAAACCGATACGCAACGTGATGATGTTCTGCAAATCCTACGCGATTTGGGCGTTTTGGACGATGAAGATGCCGCAAACCAACCCCGGATGCTGGAGGTCTGGAACAAGATTGACCTGCTCGATGCCGAAAAACGCGAGGATCTGTCGGCGCTGGTCCAGCGTAATGACGATGTGCTGATGATCTCGGCGCAGACGGGTGAGGGCGTTGATGCCTTTAAGGCCCATCTGTCCGCGCTGATCGCCAAGGGCAATCTTGTCCGGTCCGTTCGATTGAAGGTCAGCGATGGCGCGGCGCTCGCATGGCTTCACGCGCGGGGCACCATCAACAGCCAGATTGTAGATGAGGACGTCGTAACCGTCGAAGCCTCGCTCAGCCGCCAATTATGGGGCCAATTCGATAAGCAGTTCGCCCAAATAGAGGCCTGATTATTTCGCTTCCTTGGCTTTTGCCTGTTGCCAAAGAACTTCTTTTTCATCGAGCGATAACGCTGTGAACCGATCGCCAGCGGAATCTTCCATATCGCGAAAGCGGCGTTCGAACTTTGCACTTGCGGATTTCAGCGCGGTTTCGGCGTCAACGTCATGGAACCGGGCGAAGTTGACAACGGCGAATAACAAATCACCAATCTCTTCGGCAACATGGTCCGCCGAGGTTGCTGTTGCAACTTCCTCTAATTCTTCAATAATTTTATCGCGCGCACCGGATTGGTCGGGCCAATCAAAGCCGGTTCGGGCAGCGCGCTTTTGAATTTTTTGCGCACGTAACAATGCGGGGAGGGCGCGGGCCACGCCCGCTAAGGCGCTGTTGTCCGAACCGGCTTCGCGTTCGGTGGCTTTGATGGCTTCCCAATTGTCGGGAATGCTATGGGTTGGTGCGCCGTGTTCGCCGAACACATGTGGGTGACGGCGAACCATTTTATCGCAAATGCTGCGCACGACGTCGTTAAAGTCGAATTGGCCGATTTCAGAGGCCATCTGGCTGTGGAATACGACTTGGAGGAGCAGATCGCCCAATTCGTCTTTTAGAGCATCCAGATCATTGTTCTCAATGGCATCAGCAACTTCATAGGCTTCTTCGATCGTATATGGCGCAATGGTGGAGAAATCCTGCTCCAGATCCCAAGGGCATCCGGTTTGCGGATCGCGCAAACGCGCCATGATATCAGTGAGAGGGGTAACATCAGCCTGCATCGGTCCAGCCATCAATAAGTTCGATAATATATATTATGTTAAGTAAGATTGAATAATGGGGATAGGCGGGCATTGCATCGATCCATTATCATTGCTTCAACGTCATCACATTTCCCTCAACCTTCCAGCTTTGCATGCTGTCGAGAAAGTTCATGCCAAGGACATTCGTGTCGCCGAAACTTTCCGACACCACAACATTATGCTGCCCGATTTCGTGCGTTCCAATCTTCAACGACTGAATGACACCGCGTTGCGCCGTTACGCGGCCATTCGCCGTATTGAGGAATACCGGATATCCGTCTGTATCCACTTCTATACCCGTTTCGCGCGCCGTGTTGCCGTTTACCGCTGTGGTCGTCGCACCACTATCGATCATGAACCGAACAGGCTTCCCATTGACGTCGACCTGAAGCCAATAATGGCCGTCATCCTGCCGCCTGATGGTGATGTCTTCGCCGCTCACGCTCTGGCCAGCGGTGCCGGAAATGTCGGCCTTTACGCGCTCCCAGACGGCCTTAAATTCAAACCGGAAGCTGAATATTGCGAACAACGCTGCGAATATCGCTATCCAAGCCAATGACGCTTTGGCGACATATCCCAGCGGCAAACGCCGCGCCGCAAGCGAGCTCAATAACAAGACTATGCAAACGACGCCCCAGATTAACGATGGGCCGTCTTCCATGATATTCATCGTACGGCCTTGGTAAACAGACTGTAGAAATTGTCTGAAGTCTCTTTAGCCAGAATGTCCGCATCAACACCGCGCAATTGCGCCACGTAACGCGCGGTATCGGCAACAAATGCGGGCTCGCCGGTCTTTCCGCGATGCGGAATTGGCGCCAGAAACGGTGCATCGGTTTCCACGAGCAGCCGGTCCGACGGCAGCCATTTGGCGACCGACTGAAGATCTTGGGCATTTTTGAACGTCACAATGCCCGACAGCGAAATATACAGGCCAAGGTCCAATGCTGTCCGCGCAAAATCTGCGCTTGCGGTGAAGCAATGAATGACGCCGGTGAATGCACCCTTGGACATTTCGTCGCGCAATATTTCGGCCGTTTCCGCCTCTGCATCGCGTGTGTGAATGATGATGGGAAGCCCGGTGTCCCGCGCCGCCGTTATGTGTTCGCGAAAGGACAGGCCTTGCTGCGCGCGGTCGCTGTGATCATAGTAAAAATCGAGCCCGGTTTCGCCAATGGCGACGACACGCGGGTGCGCCGCACGCTCGATAAGCTTCGCAGCATCAATACCTATATGCTGGTCCGCTTCATGCGGGTGAATGCCAACCGACGCCCACACGTCGGGTTCCTGTTCCGCAAGGCCGATAACCTCATCCCACTCGCGTTCGCGGGTCGAAATGTTGAGCATGGCAGACACGCCACTGTCCCTTGCGCGCGCAAGAATCTCGCCTTGCTGCTCGACCAAGCCTTTATAATTTAGGTGGCAGTGGGAATCGACGAACATCAGGCTGCAGTCCCCTCCTCCGCCGGCATTTCCAATCGGGGGAATAGCCCGACAGGCTGGGCAATTTGGAAATTGCTCTCGGCCAACGGTGAATACCAATGCGATCCCGCCGCATGGAAGTTCCGCACATCAAGCGGAACGCCCATTTGGTCGAGAAGCTTGGTCGCCGACCCGGGAATGATCGGCAAGGCCGCGATGGCCAATTGCGCGATACAGATGAACAGCGTGGCAAGCACGGTTTCCATACGTTCTGGATCGGTTTTCTTAAGCGCCCACGGCGCCTGCACATCGACATAGGCGTTGCAGGCAAAGACCGCCTGCATCCAGCTTTCAAGGCCCTGTGACATCGCCAAATCTTCGTAATGCGCAGGAATATGCTGGGAAACTGTCGCGCCCACCAAATCCAACAACGCTGTGTCATTATCATTATGACCGCGAATGGCGGGCAGATAGCCTTCGCAATTTTTGAAGATGAGCGACAATGTCCGCTGCGCCAAATTGCCGAAGCTGTTGGCGAGATCAGCATTCACGCGGGTGACAATCGCTTCGGGGCTATAGCTGCCGTCCTGACCGAAGCTGACTTCGCGCAGCAGGAAATAGCGCAGTGCATCGACACCAAACAATTCCGCAAGTTGCATCGGGTCAACGACATTGCCCAAGGACTTGGACATTTTCTCGCCACGGGACAGCAGAAATCCATGTCCGAACACCTGTTTAGGCAATGGCAAGCCAGCCGACATCAAAAATGCGGGCCAATAGACGGTGTGAAAGCGGACAATGTCCTTGCCAATGATATGGACATTGGCCGGCCAGAATTTGCGCCATTCCTCGGTATCGTCGGGAAAGCCAATCGCGGAGATATAAGTGGTTAGCGCGTCCAACCAGACATACATGACATGATTTTCGCTACCGGGAACTTTGACGCCCCAATCGAAACTGGTGCGCGAAACGGACAGGTCTTTCAGGCCGCCTTCAACGAACTTTACCGTTTCATTTTTCCGGCTGTCGGGTCGGATAAAGTCAGGATGCGCGGCATAATATTCGAGCAACGGCTGCTCATATTTCGAAAGCCGGAAAAACCAGCTTTCTTCAACCGTCCATTCAACTGGTGTGCCCTGCGGCGAAAGCTTCTGCCCCCCCTCGCCCTCGGTCAGCTCGGTTTCGTCATAATAAGCTTCGTCGCGGACCGAATACCATCCTTCATACCGGTCAAGATATAGGTCGCCGGCGGCTTCCAGCCGTTTCCAAATCGCTTGGCTGGCCTTGTGGTGATGGTCCGACGTTGTGCGGCAAAAATGATCAAAGGAAATATCAAGAGTACTGCACATTTCCTTGAAATAAGACGACATTTCATCGGCAAGATCGCGCGTTGCCTTGCCGGCTGCCCGTGCCGTCTGGTCCATTTTAAGGCCATGCTCATCGGTGCCAGTGACGAAGCGCACATCACGGCCCATCAACCGCTGAAACCGCGCAATCGCGTCGGTTGCGATCGCTTCATAGGCGTGACCGATATGCGGCTTGCCATTTGGATAGGCTATGGCGGTGGTAATATAAAAAGGTTCAGACATGGGGACTCTTGTATTTTTGGCTAATTAGCCCGCCTTATGCGCTTGAACCGATGCCAGCAAGCTTCCCATTTGAAAGACGACGCTCTGCTTGTCCAAACTTAACGCGATGGCGCGTGCGGCCAGCCCGCTTGCGGCCTCCCACGCATCGATCCCGGCGCGTAGCTGACCGACGCCGAGCATCCGCGTGTGTTCCGCGATCAGCGCGGGCGCGCGGCGCAGAAAGGCTTCATATCGGGGCTGCGCGGCCTTGAGCGATAGTTTTTCGGCCAAAGCGACGCGAATGGCATTATCCCGGTCGCCTGAGCGCAAAATGGACGTCATGGCATCTTCCAATTCGTCGAGCCTTAGCCCAAGGAAATCAAGCGCTTGGCCGGGTGCCCCGTTGCCTAAGCGCACCAGCGCATCAATATCAGGCTGGCTCGCCTCGGGCGCGGCGCGTTGCAAGGCTTCGGCCATATCTGCGTCGCACAAGGGTTCAAAGCGCAATATCTGACAGCGTGAGCGAATGGTTGGAAGCAACCGGTCGCTGGCATGGCTGACTAAAAAGAAATAGGTCCCAACGGGCGGTTCTTCCAAAGATTTCAACAACGCGTTGGCACCGCCGCGTTCAAGATCGTCCGCAGAATCTATAATGATGGCGCGTTTATCGCTGAGCCCCGGACGCGATGTCAGAACCTGCTGAACGCTGCGGATCTGATCGACCGTTATGCTGCGTTTGAGCTCGGTTTCATCAGTGACGTCCTCATCGTCCTTTGGTGCATCCTTCGGAAGCCGCTTCACCCACAAAATATCGGGATGGGAACCGCGGGCGATGAGATTTGCGTGCATGTTTGTTGGGTCAACAAGCGCAGACGCGGCTTTCAGGGCGAATGCAGATTTGCCGAGCCCCCTCGCCCCGGCCAATATCCAGCCATGGTGCGTTTTCCCGCTGTCGCAGGCTTTGGAAAACTGGCGCCATGCCTTGTCATGGCCGACATAGTCCATCAGGCTGATTCCACCAATAAGTCGGATATCTGCGCCACAAGCCGCGCCGTCACGTCCTCAGCCGTTCCTGACGCGTCCACCAGACGCACTCTGGGTTCGCATTCGGCGTATCCGACGAACGCTACATCAACGTCCGAATGAAAATCCTCTGCCCGGCCCTGAATACGGTCAGGACGGTTCTGGTCTCGGGCTGCTGCGCGCTGTGCGGCTTCTTTCGGATCGAGGCGCAACACCAATGTCCGATCGGGCAACAGGCCGCGACTGCCGATGCCATGCAGCGTCATGATGTCAGTATCTGACAAGCCGGAGCCTGCACCTTGATAGGCACGGCTGCTGTCGATGAAGCGATCCGCAATGACCCATTTGCCGCTTGCCAAGGCGGGTTCGATCAACCGTTCGACATGGTCGCTGCGCGCGGCCGCAAATAACAACGCTTCTGCGCGCGGGGCCCATCGTTCTGCGCTTCCGCCCAGCAACAGTTGCCGGATGACTTCCGCACCCTCTGTTCCGCCGGGTTCACGCGTTAAAATCACTTCATGCCCATGGCTGCGGATCATGTCGGCAAGCGCGTTGATCTGCGTAGACTTGCCCACGCCCTCCCCGCCTTCAATCGACAAAAAACGGCCGCGCGCGGTCATGCGGCCACCAATGACGCCAAGCCATTACGGGCGCGCGTTAAAAAGCCTGCTGGGGCTAATGATTCGTCAGCCAATAAGGGCATGATTTGCTCTGTTCCGTCCTCATATTTTGCGACAAGCCGTGCACGTGCACGCCCCGCTTAATAGGTGCCTTTAACAGCCCCGTATAGCGTGCGCACCTATCGAACGATAGCTGGCTTAATTCCGAACCGCATCAGCCAATAACCCCACCGACAGCGCGTAAAAATTTGAACAATTATAGTCCAATATCACGCGATAGTTTCCGCCCAATAAATATGCCGTCCGGCCGACGCCATCGGGCTCAATCAAGGTCGCCATCATGCTGTCTTTTGGCCAAAATCCACGCTCCGGCGTGATGCCCATTGCACGCCATTCCGCGATCGTTTTCCACTGACTGTGCCGCCCAAAAACGCGTGGGCAGCGCGGCGACGCCATGCGCGAATTCAACGCGGCGCGGTTGAACGACGCGGGCACATTGACCGCAAAGCCCCATTCCTCGCCGCGCCGCCAGCCTGTATTGACGAAATAGTTGGCGATCGACGTCATGGCGTCAACCTCGCTACGCCAGATGTCGGCAAAACCGTCGCCGTCCCCATCGCGCGCCAGCCGCAAATATACCGACGGCAAAAACTGCGGCTTTCCAAGTGCACCGGCCCAGCTGCCGGTGATGGCATATTGCGGAATGCCCTTGTCGATCATCTTGAGCACCGCAATCAATTCAGCCTCAAACAAGGCCCGCCGGCGGCCTTCATAGGCCAGTGACGCCAAGGCTTCGGGCGCGTTGAAGTTCCCCATGACCGACCCATAATTGGTTTCATGGCCGTAAATGGCGATCATGATTTCTTCCGGCACGCCGGTTTCATTTTCGATCCGCTGTAGCAACGGGCGCAATTCGGTATATTTCGCGCGGCCCCGGCTAATCCGCGAGGCATCGACATGGCGGGCTTTATAGGGCGCAAAATTGGGAACCGGCGCATTCGAAGCGCCCTCTGGCTGTTGCCGATCAAGCCGAACAACGCGCGCATTAAAGCTTATCGAAGGTAACACGCGGTCGAGCGTGGTCGCAGAGACGCCTTCGGTCAGCGCCTTTTGCCGCACTTGGCCAAGATACGCGCGAAATCCAGCCTCATGCGCATCATTTACGCTTTCGTTGGTCGGCGCGGCAATATCCTGGGCGGCGCTTGTGGGCCCAAACACGCACGCACTGGTGCAGATCGCTGCTGATAGCCAAAACTTCCGGTTAATGCGCACGCGGCCCCCATTTCAATTGAAGGCCGCATATTGGCACATTGTACCCATAGAGTGAAATGCTTTGGTCCCGGCCAACCCACATCCGGTCGCGAGGAGAACCCACAGTTAGTCCGCATCTGCCCTTGCCATCGCTTTGCTGGATGGCTAGGGGCACTTCGTAAGCGGACAGGTGGCCGAGTGGTTTAAGGCAACGGTCTTGAAAACCGTCGTGGGTGGAAGCTCACCGTGGGTTCGAATCCCACCCTGTCCGCCAGCTCCCTTGTGAGCTGCAGAAATGACCAAAATCTAAGGTTTTTCGCTCTCTGCGTCACAGACGAGGGTTTAAACAAGGCGTTCCCCAGAGCCCTATTGCGGCTTAGCCGGACTTACCCTTCGGGTATCACTAGGAACCACCCTCGGAAACGAAGCCGCGGGGGTATGTTCAAAAAGGCTTGGCTTCGAATACGTGTTATGCGAACAGTAAGCATCGCAACTTGTGATAAAGCTTGGCGAAGAGTTAGATTTTATACGCTCCACCCTTTTGGAAGGGGCAAAGGTAGGCGAACTTCTACGGGACACCACCTCAATCCAGCTCTTCGCCACCGCCGTTTTCATGGAACGAACCCAGCGGTTGCCTGTGATGATGCCCCTTGGAACATCATCTGCTCCCTATAGTGCCTTTTTCGATGGTATACGCAAGGGGTCGCGCTCTGAACTTATGCTTCAATTCGTCGCTTAAGTGATTCCATTCATCGCAGACTCTTTTTTGGCGTTGCCCCTAAAACCGCAGAAATAATAGACTTTCAGCTATAATTAAACAAATATGGCGACAGGAAACAATAGACACATTTCGACGCCGTACGGCTAAATATCCTGTGGAATACTGAGAAAAATTCCCGCAGATCGCTTAAGTCGTTGCCCTCTATCCTCTGGCTAACAGCACGTGAACATCGGCTCGTTTCACTATATGCGGACATACGAGCGCTCAGCCGCAGATGCTGAACGTGGCCGCTCGTTCAGTTGTACAGTCAAGCTAGCAACCTCAATCATTCCCTTGCACCCCTCGCCTAAGCAGGCATAGATACTGACGTCGCTACGGGCGCACTGAATGTTGGGGGGAATAAGCTTGGATAAGATCGCACAAACCGCAGTTGGCCAGCCGTCTGGTCACCCCAAGGGCCTGTATTATTTATCTTTCACAGAGATGTGGGAACGCTTTTCCTTTTATGGGATGTCTGCGCTGCTGACGCTCTATATGGTCAAAGAGCTGCTGCAGCCGGAAAATGCGGCGCACGTCATTGGGCTCGCCGCGCTTCGCAATATGTTCGAATTTCGCGGACCGATGAGCGACGTCGCGTTTTCGGCGATCATTTATGGTTGGTATGCCGGCTTGGTCTATTTCACGCCTATGGTTGGGGGTTGGGTTGCCGACCGCATATTGGGTGCAAAGCGCACGGTGATGATCGGCGTTGTCCTGATGAGCGCAGGGCATCTGGCGATGTCCTTTTATGCAAGCTTCCTATTTGCGCTCTTGCTGCTGATCCTTGGATCTGGGTTTCTCAAGGGCAATATTTCCGCGCAGGTGGGGGCGCTTTATCCTCGCTCGGATGAATCCATGCGGTCGCGCGGATTTACCATTTTTTCGACAGGCATTTGCATCGGTGCGGCGAGTGGACCGTTCGTGACCGGGCTGGTCGCAGCCATTTATGGCTGGCATGCCGGTTTTGCGGTTGCGGCGGCTTTGATGTTGATTGCGCTCGTCGCCTATGTTCTGGGCCAGAAGCACCTGCCGGATGACCGTCCGGTGGCGCGCAAACGGGAAAAGGCCCCAGCCATGACCGCTGCTGAACGCAAACGGGTGGCGGTGCTTCTACTTGTCATTGCGCTCACCATACCCGCTGAAATTGCGTATCCGATGGTGTGGAGCATCGGCATATTGTGGGTCGATCAATATGTGAATTTGGCGACGTCGCTTGGCGAGGTGCCATCGAGTTGGTTTGCATCGATGGACTCGATGGGTTCTGTCCTTGCGGCGCCTGCGTTGATTGCATTCTGGGCATGGCAGGCCAAGCGCGGCAGCGAACCAAGCAGCGTGACGAAGGTGGGTATTGGAACTTGCATCATTGCCATTGGCGCACTTCTTTTCGCTTATGGCAATTTAGGCCTGAGCGAACCAGACAGCGTGGGCGCGGGGTGGGCAATCGCGGGTTGGCTCATCATGGGTCTCGCCTGGATGTATTATTGGCCAACGACGCTGGCCATCGTCAGCCGGGCGGCACCTGCGGGCATGGGCTCTTTCCTAATGGGCGTTGCGTTTCTTTCGCCCTTTGTCGCACATGTGCTCGCTGGATGGGTTGGTAGCTATTTTGACCAAATGAGCCCATCGGTTTTTTGGGCTATGGATGCGGCCATCGCTTTGGTGGGTGGGACGCTCATTTTGCTGCTCCGCAAACGCCTGCAAGCTGCGCTGGACCCTGATCTGTCAGCTTAAGAAATGCGGGCGCCTTGGCGGACCAGTTCCTTTTGCACGGCGTTGATATCAATTTCGTCAAAGTCGCGGTCCGTCTTGACCGCCAACGCCGCAGCAACGCCGGCACCTTGCCCGGCAACCGCGCAACACATCATGTTGCGGACGGCGGCATGGCTGACCTTGTCGCCGCCAATGACACGACCGGCGGTAATCAGGTGCTTTACATTTTTGGGAACCATCGACCGATAAGGAAGATGGAAATATCGGCCCGTCGTCGGCAAAATAAGATAGCCATAGCCGTCGATGAATTCAGGAAAAATGCCAATGCTGTCGTCAAAGCGGCCTTGTTCCATCACATCGTCTGCGGTCATATTGTAAACCGCATCAATCTTGCGCGTATCGCGAATGCCCAGCGTCATGCCGAAGTTGCGCAGCTTTGCATCTTCGCAGCCGGGCATAAAGGCCTGCAACGCCGCAATTGCGTGCATCGCCTGCTTTCGCCCCGCCATTTCGCCATGGGTTAGGGCATCGGGATCCGTGCCGTCGAGATAGAGATGGCACATGTTGAGATAAGTGAGATCGCCCTGATCGGAAACGGTGCCCCATGTGCCCGCCATGGTTTTCACACTGTCCGGGATAAGCCCTGCCTCCAGCGCCTTCTGGAACGGCTTGCGCAAAAAGGGCGAGAACATTTCATCCTCTTTGCCGCTGGTAATCACTTCCCATTCACCGCCCACGGCCCAGTCGCCATAGGTTTGCGGGTCGGCCTTTACGGCGTCAATAAACCGCGTCTTGTTGACCCCGCACATCGAAAACATGACCGAGACGGACATCATTTCGTCCACGGGGTGCATATGCGTCGGCGCACCGGCACGATGGGCAATGTCGGCGTCCCCTGTCGCGTCAATCACGCGTTTGGCGAGGATGGCTTCGCGGCCAGCCTTGCTTTCGACAATGACGCCGCGGATCGTGTTGCCATCCATGATGGGCGCGACACATAATCGGTGCAGCATCGGGATGACGCCCGCTTCCTCGACGAGCGTATCTGCAACGAACTTGAACCCTTCGGCATCGAGGCTGTGGCTGATCGATTGCGGCTCGGGCATTGCCGTGCCCATCAACTTGGCGCGGTCTTCAAATTCACGCCCGATACCTTCGCTGTCGATCGTCGCCGGGTGCCGGTACCATGCGAAGCCTTCGACCCCGACCTGTGTGATATTGCCGCCAAAGCAGCCATAACGTTCAAGCAACGTCGTTTCGACGCCTGCCCGTGCAGACGCCAGAGCCGCGGCAAGGCCACCGGGGCCGGAGCCAATGACGAGGACGTCCGTTTGCCGGATCACATCAATCTGGCGTGCGGGCTCCAGGATAGTGTGTGTCATCTTTGGGCAACATCCCAATTTGGCGCGACGTAAAATGGCGCATTGGACGGAGCGAGCATGGGTTTCCCAAGGATATGATCGGCGCCCTTTTCACCGATCATGATAGTCGGCGCATTCAGGTTGCCCGTGGTGATGGACGGCATCACCCCGCTGTCGACGACGCGCAGCCCTTGGACACCGATGACACGCAATTCGGGGTCCACCACCGCCATTGGGTCACGCGGGCTGCCCATCTTGCATGTGCAACTGGGGTGAAGCGCGCTTTCGACATGCTCAGCAATGAAGGCGTCAATCTGATCATCGGTGACGCAGTCTGCGCCGGGCTGAATTTCACGTCCGCGATAGGGGGCGAAAGCAGGTTGCTGGAAAATCTCCCGCGTCAGTCTCACGCAGGCCCGCATGTCCACCCAATCGTCGGGATGGCTCATATAGTTGAACAAGATTTTGGGCTTATCGTGCGGGTCGGCACTTTTGAGCGTCACCGTGCCCCGGCTTTTTGAACGCATGGGGCCGACATGCGCCTGAAAACCATGTTCTGTTGCGAGGGACGACCCGTCGTAATTGATCGCCATAGGGAAGAAATGATATTGGATATCCGGATATTTTATCCCTGCGCGGCTGCGGATAAAGCCGCAGCTTTCAAACTGGTTTGACGCGCCGGTTCCCGACCGACCGAATAGCCATTGTGCACCGACCATGGCTTTACCGAGAAGATTTGCCTTGCCGTAAAGGGTGATCGGTTGGGTGCAGGCCATTTGAAAATAAAATTCAAGATGATCCTGCAGATTTGCGCCAACACCGGGGCGGTCTGCGCGCACTGTTATGCCGTGCCGTTGCAATTCTTCTGCAGGGCCGATGCCGGAAAGCTTCAACAGCTGGACCGAATTGATCGGCCCGCCCGAAAGGATGACCTCGCGTGCGGCGCGCAACTGATTTATTTTGCCCGCTCGTTCATATTCAACGCCCACAGCGCGCGTGCCTTCGAACAGAATGCGTGTCGCCAGCGCATGTTCGATAACGTGCAGATTGGGCCGCTTGCGGGCTTCATACAGATAGGCCTTGGCCGCCGAACAGCGCGTGCCGTTCCGCACCGTCATGTCCATCCGGCCAAAGCCTTCTTGGGCATAGCCATTATAGTCTTCGGTCAGGCCATAGCCTGCCTGTTGCGCGGCATCGAGCCATGCCTGATGCAATGGATTGTCGAGCGGGCCATAGCTGGTCGACAGCGGGCCATCTCCGCCCCGATATTCGTTACCGCCTTCGTCGCGACCTTCGGCGCGTTTGAAATACGGCAGCACATCGGCATAGCCCCAGCCGGTGGCGCCTTCATCTTCTTTCCAGCGTTCAAAATCGAGCGCATTTCCACGAACGTAAACAAGCCCGTTGATCGACGATGATCCCCCCAAGCCCTTGCCGCGCGGGCAGTTCAGGCGGCGTCCATTCAGATGTGGTTCCGGCTCGCTTTCATAGCCCCAGTTCCAGCGCTTGGTATTCATGGGGTAAGCGAGCGCGGCAGGCATCTGAATGAAGATCGACCGGTCACTGCCGCCAAATTCAAGCAACACGACCTTATGTTTGCCATCGGCGCTCAGCCGGTCCGCCAGCACGCATCCTGCCGACCCAGCGCCGACGATGATATAGTCTGCGGTCTCAATAGGGGGCATCGATGGGTTCCATCGCGACATAGACGCTCTTTAGCTGGGTATAATGTTCAATCGCCGCTTTGCCGTTTTCGCGACCCAGACCGGATTGTTTGTTGCCGCCAAATGGCATTTCGATCGGCGTGATGTTGTATGTGTTGATCCAGCAGGTACCTGCCTCCAACGCCGCGATCACGCGGTGCGCGCGCGTCAGGTTGTTGGTGAAAATACCGGCGGCGAGGCCGAAGCTGGTGTTGTTCGCCCGCGCGACAACCTCTGCCTCATCCTCGAAATCGAGCACCGCCATGACGGGGCCGAAAATTTCTTCACGAACAATGGCCATATCGTCGGTGCAGCCGGTGAAAATGGTTGGTTCAACAAAGGCGCCCTTCGCCAAATCGCCGGTCGTCACACGCTTCCCGCCGGTCAGCAAATTTGCGCCTTGTTGCTGGCCAAGCGCGATATAGCCCAGCACCTTTTCCATATGCGCCGGTGAAATCAGCGCGCCCATTTGGGTGGCTGGATTAAGCGGATCGCCAATCACCATCGCCTCGGTGCGCGCCTTCAATTTTGCAAGAAACGCATCACGGACATTTTTGTGCACAAAGACGCGCGTGCCGTTGGTGCACACCTCGCCCGCCGAATAGAAATTGGCGAGCAACGCGCCTGAGACGGCTTCGTCCAAATCGGCATCTTCGAACACGATCAGCGCCGATTTGCCGCCCAGTTCAAAGGTGACATATTTCAGCGTGCCTGCCGCATCGACCATCACCTTTTTGCCAGTGCCAACTTCGCCCGTCAGCGATACCTTAGCGATGTCGGGATGCAGGCTGAGCAAGCGGCCGGTGTCCGCTTTGCCCTGCACCACCTGAAACAGCCCATCGGGGAGGCCGGCATCGCGATAGGTCTTTTCTAGCTCAATCGCGGTCAGGGGGGTCAGTTCGGCTGGCTTGAAGATCATCGCGTTGCCGCAAGCGAGCGCGGGTGCGGATTTCCAGCAGGCAATCTGTATGGGATAGTTCCACGCGCCAATGCCCGCGACAACGCCCAAGGGCTCGCGCCGGGAATAGCCAAACGCACCCGTGCCAAGATCGTGATGTTCGCCGGCAATCGTGCGCGCAAGGCCAGCATAATATTCAATACAGTCCGCGCCGGATAAGACATCAACGGCAATGGTTTCTTGAATAGGCTTTCCGGTATCCTGCGCTTCAAGCCGCGCGAGCACGTCATTACGTTCGACGAGTAAGGCGGCGGCACGGTGAAGGATGCGTCCACGTTCTACGCCCGGTGTTTTCGCCCATAGCTTTTGCGCATCGGCCGCGCGGGCCACAGCCTTATCGACCTCTGCTTGTCCATCGATGCGAATGGTCGCGAGCAGCTGCCCTGTCGCCGGGTTGACCGTGTCAAAATGCGATGCCGCCAGCGTTGGCCCAGTGGAAGACAAATTCCGTGCGATAAAATCAAATATCAGGTCGCGGGCCAACCCGTTCTGAAGCGCCACGCCGCCATTCATCGCGGCGCGCAACCAAACACCATCGATCATCGCGGCGATGGTGTCCGCCATGGGCACCACTTCAGACGCGTCGACTAGCTGTCGCAGATCAAATTTGAGGTTGGACAACATGCGCTGTTGATGTGCACGCTGTACGCGGGCCAGTTGCGGAACATGCAGCGCCTGTCCCCAGAAAGACAGCCAAACCCGAGCGGTTTCCTCAGAAAAGTCGTTATGCCCAAGATGGGAGTCCACCAGCGCCTGTATCCGCGCGCGGGGCCCCGCAGCAAGCCGGAGACGCGCCGTCGCCTGATTGTTCAATTGACGCACTACGGAGCGGAAAGCGGCCTCAAGAAGGGCTTCTTTACTTGTGAAATAATGGACGACCAAAGCTGCCGAGATACCGGCATGGTGCGCGACCTTGTTGAATGTGAATTCAACTATTCCATATTCAGCTAAAACACCGATAGCCGAGGCAATTATATGTTGGTGACGATCACTGGTAATTTTTCGCATGATGAATCATATCAGATATTGAACGCGTATTCAACCGTGCCCATCGCCGATTGTCATCTATTCCCCACTCGCCCGATGCCGGTAAACGCGTCACAAGCTTTCCAGGTTGGAGCGCAGACATATGCAGCACGTGGCTCGCGTGCGGGTAAAACGTTACACGCTGCCGCAGTAGGAGCTTAAAAACACATCTTGCAGCGCGCCGCGCCTAGTGCTGCTACCTACTCAAGCGCCAGCCTTGCCTCGCTTAGCTGCTCTTCCTCACCCCTCATTCTGCGCGTTCAGCGAACTAATATCTGTTCGCAGCGCAACAGCAACCATATTTGTCTGGCCAAAAGCCAATACCAACTGCGATCACGGCGATATATGCCTTATCCTTTATAAGGGCTTGCACAGATATTGGCATCGCGATGGCTAAATGCGTTGCCCGCACGGACTAGTAAGTCTATTGCATGTGTTACAGCGGAGGGCTGGTTCCTGATGCGTTATACTCTGCTATTTGCAGCCATTTCGGACTGTTCACAGCGCGGTTGATACGCTTGTTGAAAAGGGAATATGGGAACAATAAATGGCATATTCACCTGATTTTATCATCCTTTTATTAGTATTCTTTTTTATAGGGTCACTAATTTCATACACCGTATGCATTTTTATTTTTAGCAATAAAGGACGAGAAAGAGATATTTGGATTGCATCAAATATCGTTGGTATAATTGGGATGTTGTTTTTATCAGATGTTCATGGACAAGAATTTATTCATATAGGTATTTCTTTAACAATTTTTAGTGGCTCTTTAAAGTCAATTTCTTTTTCTGGAAAAAATATCTTTTTTAAGCGCTATTTGATTCCGAATATATTTTTAATTTTAAGTTTGATAACCGTGCCAATAATAGCATTTTACCCAGACATACCTTACCGAAGAAATTATTTTCTATTCGGTCTGTTTTTCTCATTGGCCGCAAGTCTGATGTATCTTTTGAGAAATAGGCAGTGGCATGGCTTAAAACAGCGGGGTTATGTAGCTACCGCAATGGCTTTGGGTATGATTGCCGTGCTCTTCGTAATCGCAGAATCCTATCCATTCACACCGGATCAGAGACTACTTGAAACGTCCGACCGTTGAATAGTCAATTTTTTCGCGCTCTGTTTGGCTTCGTTGGGAATTCAATTGGTTTTTCTGGCGCTTATTTTCGGACAGAGCCAGAGGGAAAGAGAGAGACGGCTGCGCCAAAACGCTCGGCTTTCGTACGACATCAAACTTAAGCAAGCGACGCTTATTGAGACGAATGCGTTGGCAGAGGAACGACAAAATCTGATCAAGATGTTAACGCATGAAGTACGACAACCACTGAATACTGCACAGGCTGCGCTGCAAAGTATCTCCGCTGATGTGGCGAACCTTGGGATAAGAGGCGTTGGCGTAAAGGGCAAATTGAACAATATGGTTGCGGTATTGAACGCTATAACGCTGTCCATATCAAACTCGTTGCTTGGCGCGACGCTGATTTCAAATCGAAGAAAGCCGGAGCTTGTGCCGATCGACATATGCGACGTTTCTCAACTCGCTTATCTGGATATCAATCCGATCGACCAGCCCCGCATAAATTTGCAATTCATCCAGCGACATATTTTTGCCGATGCCGACCCGATTGTTTTGCGCCTAGCTTTACGGAATTTACTTGAAAATGCCGTCAAATATTCGCCAGCGGACACGCCAATCGCCTTTAAAGTTAGGACAGATGAAGGCAGACTCACTTTACAATTTTCTGTAACAAACCAGCTTATTGATAAGGCGATGTTAGACGGTGACATTTTTGCCAGAAATAAGCGCGGCGTAGACAACCGCTACAATGGTGACGGCCTTGGCCTCTTTATTGTTAAAGAGGTCGCTAAAATGCATCAGGGTACGGTGAGCCATAATGTCGCCGGCAATGAAGTGACTTTCTATCTCGAAATCCCTGCCTGACAACGCTCCATTCCGCGCCAAACAATGCACCAAGCGAAAGCCTATCCCCTGCCCGGCGGCGGAGTTATTTCTCAGGCGTTAGCTTTGCGCCGTTTTCAACATTTTCGTTGAAGCTCGCGACGACCGAGTCGACGATCATCTGAATTTCTTCCGCTGCAAACTTTTCGGCATCCGCCAAGCTTGAACCGTATGACCGTTCTGATTTAACCAAAACTTCCTTGTACGCCGCTCGCTCTGTTGGGCAGGCTGCGTCGCTGGTTTTGATGAAATCGCTGGGGCTCGCCTTTTCGCCAACCGCGGTGTTGTGCGTTTCAATCATGCAGTTGTTGAATGCCTTACGCGCATTGTCCATGGGATCGCCCTTCATGGCTGCCATGCTGAGCAAAGTTGCTGCGACCAAAGAAATCATAGTTCAAACCCCCAATTGATCATCATGTGTCGGCCCAAAGGCCACCATATATTTACTGTTTACCACAGTGTGCGGTGCGCAATCAATGCAACATCGCACACCGTCATATTCGCGTCAGTTGACGATAGTACCACCTTTTACGACGGCATCGACCGATTCCAGTTCGCGAACATTGGCCAGCGGATCGCCATCCACCGCAATGATATCGGCAAAGCGACCGACCGCGATTGCGCCAACGTCCTTTTCACGGCCCAAAGCCTGCGCCGCATTGCGCGTTGCCGCTTGGATCGCTTCCAACGGTGTCATACCATATTCGACCATGACCTTGAACTGCCCACCGACCAATGCGTGCGGCATAACGCCGGCATCGGAGGCGAAGACCATTTTGACGCCTGCTTTATGTGCTTTGCGGAAATTATCGCGTTGGATTTGCGCGACTTCGCGGTCTTTCCTGAGATTATCTTCGAGCACGCCGTTCTTGGCGCCTTCGGACTGGGTATAGTCGGTGTTGAAGATATCCATCGAGAACCAGACCGGCCGTGGCCGCGCGGCTGCAAGCTTGATGCCTTCATCATCGACGAGGCTGGCATGTTCGATGGTATCGATACCGGCCTTGATCGCGGCTTTAATACCGTCGCCGCCATGCGCGTGCGCGGCAACGCGAAGACCCCATTGATGCGCCTCGTCCGCGATTACGCGAAGCTCGCGCTCGGAAAGCTGCTGCTGGCCGGGTTCGGTATTGCGCGAAAACACGCCGCCCGTTGCGCAAACCTTGATAACCTCTGCGCCATATTTGCGCTGACGCCGCACTTGGTAACGCAGTTCGTCTTCGCTGTCGGCGATACCTTCTTCCTTACCGGATTTCTCCAGGCTGGGTGGCAGGAATGTGGAGTCGCAATGCCCGCCAGTCGCGCCAAGTGCGTAGCCCGCCGGGACAATGCGCGGCCCGGTGGCGTAGCCATTTTCAATGGCTTGTTTCAGGCCGATGTCATTGCGGTTGCCCGAACCAACGTTGCGAACCGTGGTAAATCCAGCTTTCAGCATCGCCTGCGCTGATCCGACGGCGGTCATGCCCCAAAAACTGTCGGTGAATTCCAGTCCACGATAGCCACCAATATCCGCTGGACCGTCGAGGTGCACGTGCATGTCGATCAAGCCCGGCAATATGGTTTTACCGCTGAGGTTGATATGCTTGACATCACTGCTCCATTTAACGGTGCGTGCGTCGGCAATGCTGGTAATGCGGCCATCGGCGCCAACAAAGACGGCGGGATAGTCCACGGTCTTGCCCGTGAGGACGTCGATCATCTTGTCCGCAGTGATAACCGTATTTTGCGCGGATGCAGGGGCCGAAACGGCCGCCAACGCAATCGCGAAAACGCCAGCATTTCTCAGAAAGTAGAGGCTATGTCCCATGGTCGTTTCTCCCGAAAAACTGTTAAGATACATGCATGACAAATTCCGCGCGTGTAGGACAGAAAAAAGCGCAGCTGTGGGTATTAAGGTGCGAGGACCGAAGAAAATTGTCCCTGCCGCTGATGCTCGCGATAGGCAATGACACCGCCCGCCATAAGTGCGAAGGACGCCCCAAGCATCCATCCGCCAAGCACGTCGGTCGGCCAATGAACCCCAAGCATGATCCGTGAAACACCGGTCAGCAAGATCATCGTCGCCGCCGCCAACTGCCACACAGGATGCCGCGCCTGCGGTATCAGCATGATGAACAATATGTAGACCACTGCTGCATTGTTGGCATGGCCGCTGGGAAATGCCGGGCTGGTGACGGGGTCAAGCTGCGCCACCAAATCGGGGCGCACACGCGCAAAAAAATACTTCATGACGTCAGACGTCAGTGCCGCGATCAGCGTCGTTACGCCCAACGCAAGCGCAGAGCCCCATCCCCACCAACGCCATAAGGCCGCGGCAAGGATCGCGACGATGATGTAGCGTTGAACGCCGCCGCCAATCCAGCTGATGCCTTGCATGAGCCAGATCAGCCAATCGGGGGAAACCCCGCGCTGCATATTGAGTGCGTGCGAAACGGCGAGGTCATATGCGCGGAAATAGCCTGCCGTAACAGCGAAACCCAACGCTACGACGAGGACGAACAAAACCGCCGCCGCCATAAACAGACGAAACGGCAAAATCACATGTGCAACATTTTGCCATAAGCGCCGAGCACGCTTTCGTGCATCATTTCGCTCAATGTCGGATGCGGGAACACGGTGTGCATGAAGTCCGCTTCGACCAACTCCGCCGTTTTGCCGATGGTATAGCCTTGGATGAGCTCCGTCACTTCAGCGCCAACCATATGCGCGCCCAGCAATTCACCCGTTTTGGCGTCGAACACGGTTTTGATGAAACCTTCCGCCTCACCCAGTGCAATCGCTTTACCGTTGCCGAGGAACGGGAAGTTGCCGACTTTGACGTCATATCCGGCCTCTTTCGCCTTGGCTTCGGTCAAGCCAACGCTCGCGACCTGCGGGTGGCAATAGGTGCAGCCGGGGATGTTCTTGGCGTCCATCGCGTGCGGATGGCCGCCAGCAATGGCTTCAGCGGCGATTACGCCTTCATGGCTGGCTTTATGCGCCAACCATGGCGGCGCGGTGATGTCACCGATGGCCCAGAGGCCCGGTACATTGGTGCGGCACATCGGATCGGTTTTCAGGAAACCGCGGTCCATTTCGACGCCAAGCGCCTCTAGCCCGATATTTTCGGTGTTTGGGACAATGCCAATGGCGACGATGCAATGGGTGAATTCGGACGCAATGACCTTGCCGTCCTTGCCCTTGATCTTCGCAGACACACCCGTCGCGCTGGCCTTGAGCTCTTCGACCCCTGCCCCGGTCATGATCGTCATGCCCTGCTTTGTCAGCGCCTTTTCAAGGAAGGTCGAAACATCGGCATCCTCAACGGGCACGATACGGTCGAGCATTTCGACGACGGTCACTTCCGCGCCCATATCATTGTAAAAGCTGGCAAATTCGATGCCAATCGCGCCGGATCCTATGACCAGCAGCTTTTTCGGCATTTCTGGTGGCACCATCGCGTGGCGATAGGTCCAGATGCGTTTTCCATCGGCAGGCGCAAATGGCAGGTCACGGGCGCGCGCACCAGTGGCGAGGATGATGTTCTTCGCGGTTAACTCTTCACTCTTGCCATCTTTGGTGACTGTCAGCGTGTTGGCCGCAGTCAACTTGCCGTCGCCCATATGGACGGTGATCTTGTTCTTCTTCATCAGATGCGTGACGCCCTGATTAAGCTGCTTGGCCACACCGCGCGACCGCTTCACCACCGCGTCAATATCCGCGCTGATATTCGCCGCCGTCAGGCCGTAATCGCCCGCATGCTGCATATAATGATAGATTTCGGCCGAACGCAGCAACGCCTTCGTCGGGATGCAGCCCCAGTTGAGGCAAATGCCGCCGAGATTCTCGCGCTCGACAATCGCAACTTTCAGCCCAAGCTGCGCCGCGCGGATGGCGGCGACATAGCCACCGGGACCGGAACCGAGGACGATGAGGTCGCAATCAGACATATTACGCCACCAACCCCAATGGCTTCTCGACCAACTCTTTGAACACCTTCATCAACTGCGCGCCGTCTGCGCCGTCGATGGCGCGGTGGTCGAAGCTGCCGGTGGCCGACATGACTGTGGCGATGGCGAGGGCGTCATCGACGATATAGGGCCGCTTTTCGCCTACGCCGATCGCCATGATCATCGCTTGTGGCGGGTTGATGACGGCTTCGAATTGCTTGATGCCCATCATGCCCATGTTGGAGATGGACGCGGTACCGCCCTGATACTCATGGGGTTGCAACTTGCCTTCTTTCGCGCGGGCCGCAAGTTCGGCAATTTCGGTCGAGATTTTGGACAGCGACTTGTTTGCAGCGTCCGTCACGATGGGCGTAATCAGGCCGGTGGGCACCGATACCGCAACGCTGATGTCGGCGCGGCTGTACTGGAGCATATTGTCGCCGGCGAAGCTGACATTGCATTTGGGCACCTGAATCAGCGCAAGGCCAAGGGCCTTGATCAGCATGTCGTTGACCGACAGCTTGATGCCGCGTGGCTCCAGCGACGCGTTAAGTTCACCGCGCAGCTTGAGCAAAGCATCGAGCCGGACATCTACGGTGAGGTAGATGTGCGGCACCTGCTGCTTGGACTCGGTCAAGCGGCGCGCAATGGTTTTGCGCATGTTGGAGAGTTTGACGACTTCGTGCGGGATGTCGCCGCCATCCACCGTAAGCCCTGAGCCTGTCGAAGGGCGGCTGTCGGCTGTGGGGCGTGCTTCGACAAGCTCAGCACTGACGGTATTTTTAGTGCTGCGTTCAACATCAGCCTTTACAATGCGGCCATTGGGACCAGTTCCGCTAATACCCCCAAGATCAACGCCCGAATTCGCCGCTATGCGCTTTGCCAGTGGACTCGCCTTGATGCGGTCGCCTGAGGAATACGCTTGCGCGGCAACGGGTGCGGTGACTGGCGCGGGCGCTGGTGCAGCGGCCGCTACAGCAGGCTTTGCTTCTTGCGCGGCGACAGGCGCGGCAGGCTTTGGTGTGGCGGACGCACCGTCATCTTCACCCTGAATGATCGCAATGACCGTGCCGACTTTTACGCCGTCGGTGCCTTCGGCAACGAGCAATTGTGTAATCACACCTTCGTCGACCGCTTCGAATTCCATCGTCGCCTTGTCGGTTTCGATCTCTGCGATCAAATCACCTGACGAAACGGTGTCCCCTTCCTTCACCAGCCATCTGGCAAGCGTGCCTTCTTCCATGGTTGGGGAAAGTGCGGGCATTTTGAGTTCGATAGACATCGGGTTTGGCCTTTTTTGGTCGCAATTTGAAATAATCGCATAGCCAAGCTTTCCCGAGCGTCAAGCGCGATAAGGTTGCCAAGGATGCAAATTTCGCGCAGGCTATACGAATTCATAAAGGCTGGCCGTAGGGGACCATGCCCGGGGGAAGCGCATGCGCACATATCTGGTTGTCATTGATGAGACCGAAGAAGCCCGGCTTGCGCTGCGGTTTGCGTCGCGTCGTGCCGCAAAAACGGGTGGGGCCGTGCATATCCTTGCACTCGTTGAGCAGGCTGATTTTGTCGCCTGGGGCGGTGTGCAAGCGACGATGGAGGAAGAAGCACGCGACCGGGCTGAACAGCTTGTGACCGCCGCCGCGGGATCCATTTTTGACGAAATGGGTGTTCGTCCCGCAATTACCGTTAAGCCCGGCGAAGCCATTGACGTGGTCAAGGTCATGCTGGAGGAACATCCCGGTATCGCCGCGCTTGTGCTCGGTGCCGCAGCCCTGGGCGCACCCGGACCACTCATTGCGCACTTTACCGGTATTAATGCAGGGACACTACCCTGCCCGGTTATGGTGATCCCCGGGTCGCTGAGCGATGCGCAGCTGGATGAATTGAGCTAGCGCCGCTTGCCCTGATGCCGAATGTTGCCGGGGCGTCCGCGTTTGCCCGCGTCATATTTACCGGCTTTCGGCTTCCCCTTATGCTTGAACCGGTCCGGCGCATAGCTTCCACCTTCGGGCAATTCGAACCGTAGCGATCCGGAAATAGGGTTGGCCTCTGCCAAGCGGAGTTCAAGGCGCATACCCGGGCGATATTCCTGCCGCGTTTTTTCGCCGATGAGCACTTGGCTCGCCTCATCATAATGGAAATAGTCTTTTCCAAGTGTTGAGACCGGAACTAAGCCGTCACCGCCAACGCCTTCAACTGTTGCGAAAAAGCCGAAATTTTGAACGCCGGTGATGCGTGCCTGGACCACTTTCCCTACCTGCGCCGATAGATATGCGGCGATGTAGCGATCTGTGGTCTCGCGTTCAGCTTCCATCGCGCGGCGTTCGGTGCGGCTAATCGCTTCGGCGGTCGCGGGTAATCTTGCAATCGCGGCCTCGGTCAGGCCGGTAATTGGCTCGACATCCTTGATCTTCGGCTTGGGCATTTCAAGGCCATAAGCACTGACCAAAGCGCGATGCACGATGAGGTCGGCATAACGGCGAATCGGAGAGGTAAAGTGCGCGTAGCTGCCCAAGGACAGGCCGAAATGTCCAACATTCGTCGGGCCATAATAGGCCTGAGTCTGGCTGCGGAGGACCGCTTCCATAATCTGCGGGCGGATTTCTTCGTCGATGACCTTTGCCAAGATCCCGTTGAAGGTTTCGGGCTTAACCACCTGCCCCAGCGCAAATTCAATGTCGAAGGTTTTGAGATATTCCTTCAACGCGACCAGCTTTTCGCGGCTTGGCGGTTCATGGGCGCGGTAAATGAGCGAGGATTTCTTCGCCTCTAAGGCTTTGGCGGCCGCGACATTGGCCGCGATCATGAAATCTTCGACCAAACGATGCGCTTCAAGCTGCTCACGTTCGGCAACGCCCGTCACGCGGCCTTGCGCATCCAGCGTGATACGCTTTTCAGGCAAGTTGAGTTCCAATGGCGCACGTTTGGCACGCGCCTTCGACAGTAACCTCCAACATGCCCATAATGGCTTTAGCGCGGTTTCCAGCAACGGGTTTTCCATCGTCCCGTCGATCGCGGCTTGCGCGTCGGGATAAGGAATATTGGCGGCGATCCGCGCCACAGCGCGCGTAAAACGCCATGACGTCACTTGGCCCGTCTTGCCAATGGCAAGGTGGCAGGCGAGTACCGCGCGGTCTTCCCCTGCCCGCAACGAGCATTTGTCCGATGACAATGCGTGCGGCAACATCGGCACGACCAAGTCGGGGAAATAGACACTGTTCCCGCGCTTCGAAGCCTCATGGTCAAGTGCACTGCCCGGACGGACATAATAGCTGACGTCGGCAATCGCGACGATGGCGTCAAACCCGCCCGTATCCGCATTTGGCGATGCCCAAATCGCATCATCGAAATCACGCGCATCGCGGGGGTCAATGGCGATAATGGGCAGATGGCGCAGGTCTTCGCGGTGGTCGTCGGTGACGGGCAGTTCGCGTACACGCTCTGCCTCGCGCTCCACCGTTTCAGGCATCTCAAACGGAATGCCGAATTTATGAATGGCAATGAGGCTGAAGCTTTTTGGCGCAAATGGATCGCCCAGAACCTGCGTTACCCGCGCCGATTTTTTGTGCGCGTTTCCGGTGAGTTCCGCAAGCACCAGCTCGCCAGCCTTTGCGTCGCCAACATCGCCGATTTGCGTGTCGAACCGTGATTTCTTGTCGACGGATTTCAGCCAAAAACGACCATTTTCGCCGCCTTCGACAACGCCCAAAATCTGCTCGCTGCCCTTGGCGAGTTTCTTCATGACATGCGCGGCCCAGCCATTGCCGCGTTCTTCGGTGCGCGCCAAAATGCGGTCGCCAATGCCTAACGCACTGTTGCGCTTGCCTTTGGTCTCGATCACCCGAATTTTGGGGGCTGGAATGCCTTCGGCTTCCCAATGCTCCGGAATGGCCACCGCTTGGTTGCCGTCAATCGCAACGATTTTCAGCACCGTGACTTTTGGTACGCCACCCATTTTGTGAAAGGCACGGCCCGGCGCCATGTCGATCAGGCCTTCATCGGTCATGTCTTTCAACAACGCCTTCAGCGCGATCTTTTCATGCCCGCGCAAGCCGAACTCCCGCGCAATCTCCCGCTTGCCCGCAGGGTCATTGGACGACTGGATAAAGGCGAGTATTTGTTCGCGGGATGGAAGACCTTCAAAATGGGTGCTTTTGGTCATTCCCTAATACGTCCGGCCGATAAGGATCCGTTCCACGGCGGGTTCGCCGGTAAAAAAGCATGCGCCGTCGACGGCAGCCGCATCAATTGGGCTATTGCGCATCGTCAGCTTGAGCGCTTTTAACTGCTCAACGATTTTATCGAGTGCAGCGCCGGTTGGGCGTGCCCACTGAACCTCTACCCAGCCAGCAAACTTGGACTCGTCACCAGCAAAATGCGCGGCAAGGTCGGTGACGTCACGGCGGATGTTGGCATCGAGCCGCTCTTTTGCTTCCGCGTATAGGGTGGACTGGATGTCCTCAAGCAAGCCAGCGGCCGCCGCGACAAACTCGCCGCGCGGGGTAAATGCCGTCGCCAGCTTGCCGTCGTCCTTGTAGAGGCGATCACGGCGCAAAACGGCCGCTTTGCCTTCGCCCACATCGCGTGGGCCGACTTCAACGATGATTGGCGCGCCTTTCTTGACCCAAGACCAACGCTTGTTCGATGCCTTTGCCGCTTTGGTATCCAGCAATACGCGCAATGGTTCGCCGAACGCACTCAACGCGAGCAATTCGAGGCGGAGGCTGCGGCAATATTCCAGCACGGCTTCGTCTTCATCATTGTCACGCAACATCGGTATAATCACGATTTGGTGCGGGGCAATTTGCGGCGGACAGCGCAAGCCATCATCATCGCCATGCGTCATGATAACGCCGCCAATCATCCGCGTGGAAACACCCCAGCTGGTGGTGTGCGCAAATTGTTGGCTGCCGTCCTTGTCCTGATATTTGATGCCCGATGCTTCGGCAAAACCGGTGCCCAGATAATGCGACGTACCGGCCTGCAGCGCTTTGCCGTCCTGCATCATCGCTTCGATGCTGTATGTTGCAACGGCGCCCGGAAAGCGTTCATTCTCTGGCTTTTCGCCAGCCACGACGGGCATGGCCAGTGGCCCCTCGGCGAAGGCACGATACATTTCAAGCGCACGCATGGTTTCCTGCATCGCATCCGCGCGATCGGCGTGGGCGGTGTGCCCTTCCTGCCATAGAAACTCACTGGTGCGCAAAAACATGCGGGTGCGCATTTCCCAGCGCACAACATTGGCCCATTGATTGACCATCAACGGCAAATCACGCCAGCTTTGCACCCAGCGGCTCATCGCAGCGCCGATTACGGTTTCCGATGTTGGACGGACAACAAGCGGCTCTTCCAACTTGGAATCGGGATCAGGGATCAACTTGCCTTTGCCATCTCCAATCAAGCGGTGGTGCGTGACGACCGCCATTTCCTTCGCAAAGCCCTCCACATGGTCGGCTTCTTTTTCAAAAAACGATAAGGGAATGAACAACGGGAAATAACAATTTTCCACGCCTGCAGCTTTGATTTCCGCGTCCATCAGCTTTTGGATGCGTTCCCACATGCCATAGCCCCATGGCCGGATAACCATGCATCCACGGACACCTGATTCTTCTGCGAGATCGGCCTCCGAAATGACTTCCTGATACCAGCCCGCGAAATTTTGAGCGCGCGTGACGCTTAAAGCATGTTTTATCAAAATCTTACCTGTTACTTTATAGTGAATATGAGCGCGGAATTAATCTGCCGCAATGTTATCGAGCTTCGCCTGCAACTCCGCAATCTGTCGCTTAAGATCCGCAACTGTCTCCGTCTGCGCAGCCTTGCCACCCGTCAAACCGCCAAGATTGGGAAGCAACGCCTCACGTGCCGAGCGCATGAACTCGATATTCTGTTTTGCAATATGACCGAAAGGACCGGATGTTATTGCGGTTTCAATCGCATCCTGCACTTGTTTTTGGTTCTTGCGGAAATTGTCCATGGAGCTTTCGAGAAACTGTGGGACCATGCCCTGCATCGAGTCCCCATACATGGCGATCAATTGTTTCAGGAAGCCGACGGGCAACATTTGCTGCCCGCTATTTTCTTCTTCCATGATGATTTGTGTCAGCACACCATGGGTGATGTCCTCATTCGTTTTGGCATCAACAACCTTGAAGTCGATATCCTTACGAGTCAGTTCCGCCAGAAAGTCCAACGTAATATATTTGGACGAATGCGTATTGTAGAGCCGCCGGTTCGCGTATTTTTTGATGATGATGGGGCCATCACCATTTCTGCTGGCTGCACGTGCCATTCATGTTCCTTTCACGGATGATAAATGCCCGATAGCACCAAGCTGTGGTGCACTGCAACATCGGCGGAGTCTCAACCGAAAATCTCGCGCGATTAGACGTTGTGCGCAATTTTATTACAAAAAACCTTGTGTGCAGTCTGCTTCACAGATTTGCGGAGGGGCGCGTTCAGCAGGCATGCAAATATCGTTGCAGATTGACGATATTTTGCACTTTACATCAATTACTACGCATTTTTCGCGCGCTATATTATATAATTTCGCGACTAACGACCCTTGTGAAATTTTGATACAGGGTCGCCGCATTACCGCAGTTTTCCCTATGTGGCCCGTTGGCAACAATATCGCAAAAATCAGACTTTTTCGAGCGTAGCTATTGAACATATCCGTCATCTGCGCTTTACGGAATCATTAATCGAAAATGAACAACTAAGCTGGGGAGCTTTTTGATGAAAAAGTCACGTTTGTTGATTGCAGGGTCCGCTATCAGCCTCGCGCTGTTTAGTGCTGTCCCATCTTACGCGCAGGAAGCGCAACCTGATGAAGCGAGCACGCAGGAAGATGAAGCCGAGGAAGTTGAAGAGGGCGACGCCGCCCAACCTATTCTCGTTACTGGTTCGCGTATCGCGCGTCCAACCCTTCAATCTGCGGTTCCATTGACATCGGTTACGGTTGAAGACCTCACCGGGACGGGTGAACTTTCGCTCGGTGACGCGCTGAACGATCTTCCTTCGCTACGCTCGACGTTCAGCTCAGGTAACTCGAGCCGCTTTATTGGAACCGCTGGCCTTAGCCTCCTCGATCTTCGCGGCCTTGGCACCGACCGTACGCTGGTTCTAGTCAATGGCCGTCGTCACGTTACATCGACGCCAGGCGACAACGGTTTTGACGTCAACACAGTCCCAACAGATTTGGTTGAGCGTATCGACATCGTTACCGGCGGCAACTCGGCTATTTACGGTTCGGACGCAGTTGCCGGCGTTGTAAACTTCATCATGAAGCGCGACTATGATGGCATTGCTGTGCGTGCTCAAGGTGGTCTCTCGTCGCGGGGTGACCGTGGCACATATTTTGTAAGCGCACTTGCTGGTCAAAACTTCGCAGACGGTCGTGGTAACATTGCTGTTTCGGGTGAGTATACCCGCCAGCAGCCATTGTACTTCAACCAGCGCGATGGCTTGAGCGGCGCGGCCAGCGGCCGTTGCCAGTTCCAGCAGACGGATCTTCAGGGTTCGGCCGGTGGCGAAGTTGGCTTCAGCGCGACTGACGGCATTCCAGATAACACCTTCTTGTGCGGCATCCGCAACGGTACGATTTCGGACGCGGGTACGGTAGGCAGCCTCAGCGGCGGTCGCTTCTTGCGCTTTGACGATTTCGGCAACCTGTTTGTTGATACACCGACGCAGAACTTTTCTGGCGTAGGCTCAGGCAACACCCAAGGTGGGTTCGGTTCAACACTGCGCAACACCGGAAGCCTTTTGGCCGAAGTTGATCGTTATGCTGTCAACCTGTTGGCACATTATGACGTATCGGATGCCTTCAAGCCCTTCATCGAAGCCAAATATGTCCGTACCGACGTATCGGGCGAAGGTCAGCCAAGCTTCTTCTCCGGCGTGCCACAGACCCTTGGTGGTCCAGCTTTCCGTTGCAACAACGGCTTCCTGACTGCGCAGAACCTGACTGTACTTCAACAGAATGGCCTCTGCTCGAACTTGGCAACCGGGACATTCGGCCTCAACCGCTTCAACATCGACCTGGGTGGTCGTCGCTTTGAAGGTACTCGTGAGACCTATCGTGCCGTTGCCGGTATCGAAGGTACCTTCAACGAAGATTGGAACTACGAACTCGCTGTGAACTACGGCCGGTTTAAGGCTGTTGGTTTTAACACCAACAACCTCGTAATCTTCACGCAAGACGGCAACGACTATGACGGCTTCAACCTTGCTGTTGATGCGGTTGTGGCTCCATCGACCTTTACGGGCACAAACTTCGTTACCAACTCTGCTGGTCAGCGGGTTATCTGCCGCGTTAACGCAGTGTCGAACGTAAACACAGCCTGTATCCCGGTTAACGTATTTGGTCAGAACGTTGCTGATCCTCGTGCACTCGACTTCATCAACACCGAAGGCCGCACGGACGAGTTCGCAAGCCAGTTCGTCGCATCTGCATTTGTCGGTGGTGACCTTTCGCAATTGTTTGAACTGCCCGGTGGTCCAGTCGCATTCGCATTTGGCGCAGAATACCGTAAAGAAAAAGCAAGCGTCGATTATGATGAACTGACATCAAGCGGCGCAACTTTCTTGAACGCATTGCAGGACTTCCGTCCACCAGCATTTGTCGTCAAGGAAGCATATGGCGAAATCCAGGTTCCATTGCTGAAGGATATGCCCTTCGCGAAGGAATTGTCGGTCAACTTCGCAGGTCGCGTTTCGGACTATAACACGTCGACGGGTACGGTTTATGCCTACAACGTTCAGGGTGTGTATGCTCCGATCGAAGATGTCCGTTTCCGCGCTGCATATGCAACATCGGTTCGTGCACCAACGCAGGGCGACCTGTTCTCGACCGCTTCTGAGAACTTTGCGTTCATTGGCGATCCATGCGATACGGTTTCGCCAGGGAGCACAGCGGCGGCAAACTGCTTGGCCGCTGGCGTTCCAGCCACTGCCAACGCAGCATTGGTCGCAGCTTGTGCAACCACCGCGTTCCCGGTTGCTTTGGGCGCGCCCTTCATCAACTGTACCGCACGTACAGCTTCGACCGGCTTCCTTTCGGGTGGTAACCCCACTCTGATCGAAGAAAAGGGTAAGAGCTTGACGTTGGGCGTTGTTGTTGAGCCAAGCTTCATCCCTGGCCTCAGCCTCACCGTCGACTATTACAAGATCAAGGTTGAAGACCTGATTGCCGCATTGAGCGCGCAGACAATCATCAACCTGTGCTACACCAACGCTTCGGGCATCAACAACCCGTTCTGCGCCACTGTGCAACGTGATCCGTCGACCGGTCTGTTCGTTGAACCTGCGGTGATTTCGGGTGGCGTTAACTTCGCATCACAGAAAACCAAGGGTATCGACTTTGACCTCGCGTATCGTAAGACCTTCGACAATGGTGATCGCTTCACCACGCGTCTTATCGCAACGCGCGTTCTGACGCTCGACAACTACACCGATCCAACCAACCCAGCGAACCCAAATCGTCAGTTGAGCGAATTGGGCGATCCAAAGTGGTCGGCAAGCTTCTCAGCGGGTTATGACTTCGGTGATTTCGATGTACTATATGCTGCTCGTTATATTGGTAAGCAGACGATCGGCACGTTTGAAGCGCAGAACAGCTACTTCGGCCAGTGCCCATTGACAGGCACGTTCCGTGGTCAAACCGGTATCAACGGTGGCACTTGCGATGCAGTGTTGGGTAATATTGTGAAGCTGGCTCCTGCCAACGCGGACCAATACCCACGGGTTTACTATCCAGACGTTCTGTATCACGACATTCGTGTCGGCTTTGACATCGGCAACGACTTCCGTTTCTATGCTGGTGTTAACAACCTGCTCGATAAGCAGCCGCCACTTGGCTTGCTTGGAACCGCCGGTGGCGATCCGTTTGACAGCTTCGGCCGTAACTTCTTCTTCGGAATCAATGCTGATTTCTAAGTCGAAATATCTTCGAGACAAAAAGAAGGGCGCCCATGTGGCGCCCTTTTTTATTGGGTTATCCGTAAGTCGCTAAAACGTGCGAACAAACTACCGCCAAGTGCGCGCGAAGCGCGTCCCCAAATTGGTCAGCAATTCATATTGCGATAGCCCCGTCAGCGCCGACGCTGTGGGCAAGTCATATTCGACGTCGACCCAGTCGCCTTCGCGAAGCTCAGGGGCGGCGCTGATGTCGATTGTCACGAGATCCATGGATACGCGCCCCAAAACAGGCAACGCGGCCGCGCCATAATGCGCACTGCCCTTGCCGGAAAAAGCGCGCAGATAACCATCGGCATATCCGATCGATATCGTCCCGACTGTCGTATCGTGCCCACAGACATGCGTCGCATTGTAGCCAATGGGCGCACCGGTGGGCAGCGTCCGTACTTGAAGCAAGCGTGCGGAAAGGCGGGCAACGGGCTTGATGAAAGCCTCCATGCCGGACCGCGCAATGCCGCCATAAAGGCTGAGCCCGGGGCGCGTGAGATCATAATGATAATCCGCGCCGAGCATGATGCCCGCACTGTTGGCAAGGCTCAGGCGTTTCACGCCCGAAGCGGCCGCATGTTCATCAAATAGGCGCTGCTGCGCTTCGTTCTGCGCGCTATCCTCGTCCGCCGACGCCAGATGGGATAGCAATAAATCGATATCGATGCTTCCCAGATCGCATTGAGACATCTGCTCTGGCCCAATACCAAGTCGATTGATGCCGCTGTCGAACATGATATGACACCGTCCGCCACCTGATGCGTGCCAGATCGCGACCTGTTCTGGTGTGTTCAGCACGGGCACTGCGCCTAAAGCGCGTATGTGTGGAATGTCGGTGGCCTGAATGCCGTTTAAGACGGATATCCATGCCGGAGGAATAATATCCGCAATCGCAGCGGCTTCGCCCCAATGGGCAACGAAAAAGTCGCGGCATCCGGCATCGCGCAACCGCGCCGCCACTTCGCGCGCGCCAAGGCCATAGCCATTGGCCTTTACCGCAGCACCAGCCTGCGCCGCGCCGCTGCGCGCGTTAAGCGCTTTCCAATTCGCAGCGAGGGCTTCGCCATCAAGGATTAAACGCAGCGGGGGTTCAAAATCGGTCATCCGCGGCCTTTTGCCCCTACCCCATTGCGTGTCAATCCAGCTTGGTCTTTCCCGACGTTTCCGGCAGCCATATCAGCGCAACTACAAAGGCCAATGCTGTGACACCGACCGTATACCAAAGACCGGAGAAAGGCTGCCCGGTCTGCGCCACAATATATTGCGAGATATACGGCAGAAAGCCGCCAAAATAGCCTGCGCCAATATGATAGGGTATCGACATGGAGGTGTAGCGGATTTTCGCGGGGAACATCTCAACCAAAATGGCCGCGACCTGTCCATAGGTCATACCCGACAAAGCGACCATCAGGAACACCGCGAGAATGATTTTCCATGGCTGTCGCTGTGCAGGATCAGATTTGTCGGGATAGCCGGCCTTTTCCAATGCGGCGACATAGGCTTTTTCGTCAAAGCCTTGAAGCTGCGATTGCCCGACCTTCAACGCAAGCGTTTCGGACGACTGTTTGCTGTACGCAATCCCGCGCTTGGTTAGGAAATTCAGCGCCTGCGCACATTCGGTCTCATGTGTGCGGTTGAGCACGTTGAAATCACATTCCGGCAAAGAAAGCGTTACGGGGTTGCTGACGGTCGCACGCGCAAGTGCGGGGTTGGCTGCATCCGCCATCATCCAGAAAATTGGGAAAACGCCGATGATGGAAAGGCCATAGCCTAACAAAAGCATCCGCTTGCGACCCCATTTATCGGAAAGCCAACCGCATGCAACATAGGTTGGAGCGGCGAGCGCGGCGCCCACCGCCATATAGAGAAGGGCATCTTCCTCTGGAACGCGCGCTGTGCCCGTCAGGAAATACAGCGTGCCGAATTGTGACGTGTAATAAATAACGGTCAGACCTGCGGCAACGCCGAACAAAGCAACGAAGAGACGTCCGATATTTCCGGGATATTTAAAGCTTTCGACAAATGGATTTTTGGACGTGGTTCCCGCCGCTTTCATCGCCTTAAACACCGGACTTTCCGAGAGTTTGAGCCGCATATACAGCGATACAGCAAGCAACAAGATTGACGTCAGAAACGGAACGCGCCACCCCCAAGCTTCAAACGCTTCGGTGCTCATCGCATGCCGGGTGATAAGGACGACAATAACCGCAAGCAAAAAGCCGCCAGCGACCGATGCTTGGATCCAACTGGTATATTGGCCGCGTTTTCCGTCGGGGGCATGTTCGGCAACATATATGGCCGCGCCGCCATATTCGCCGCCCAGTGCCAGCCCCTGAAGACAGCGCATCAGCAACAGCAGACCTGCGGCCCAGACGCCCGCGGTCTCAAATGTCGGTAGCAGACCAATCGCCGCTGTCGCCACGCCCATCAATGTGATGGTCACGAGGAAGGTATATTTCCGCCCAATTTTGTCGCCAAAATAGCCAAATAATATTGCCCCAAGCGGACGAACGCCAAAGCCGGCACCGAATATAGCCAACGAAGCCAGCGTTGCAGCGGTCGGGTTGTCTGCAGGGAAGAATAATTTGCCAATCAGTGCCGCAAGGATGCCGTAGACGAAGAAGTCATACCATTCGAACACGGTACCAAGCGACGACGCCGTTATGACCAGGCGGTCCCGTTTCGGATCAAGTGTGATGTCGTTCTCGGCAGCAGCGGCCATGATATTCCCCTAAAAACCCTCTTACCTGTCTTAATCGCTATGTCGCGCGGTTCAAGCGGCTTGTTGCGCTTATCCACAAGGGCGATTATCGATTTGGGCGAGGAGAAGAGTATGCCGCAATTTATTGATCTGTCGATCCCGATTACCAACGACGTCATTTCCGATCCGCCAGTCATGCGGCCGCAGATTTCCTATATGAAGCACGAAAATACGTGGGAACAGATTGCGATGTTCTTCCCGGGGCTCACGAAGGACGACCTTCCCGATGGGGAGGGTTGGGCGGTCGAAAGCCTCACGCTATCGACGCATAACGGAACGCATATGGACGCGCCGTGGCACTTCCATTCAACAACAGACGCCGGAGCACGCCCTGCCCCATCGATTGACGAAGCGCCGTTGGATCTGTTTTTTGCACCGGGCGTGAAATTGGATTTTTCGCATTTGCCCGCTGGCCATGTCGTCAGTGCGGCGGAAGTCGAGGCAGAGCTCAAGCGTATTGGCTACACCCTTCAACCACGCGACATTGTTCTGGTGCAGTCTGGTGCGGTTTACGGAACGGATAACTTTACCGACCAAGGCGTTGGCATGGGCGCGGAAGCAACGCTGTATTTGACCTCGCAGGGTGTTGAGGTTGTAGGCACCGACGCATGGAGCTGGGATGCGCCGTTTAGCCATACGGCAAAGCGTTGGGCCGAAAAGCGCGACCCGTCGATCATTTGGGAAGGGCATAAGGCCGGACGTATCCAGCCTTATTACCAAATCGAAAAGCTTACCAATTTGGAAGCATTGCCAGCATTTGGTTTTACGCTGTCATGTTTCCCCGTGAAGATTGAGCGTGCGAGTGCCGGATGGATACGGGCGGTGGCAATTTTGGATTAAGCCACCGCGCGGATATTATTCCATTTCCAAAATGACCGCATCGACGGCAAGGCTGTCCCCTGCCTTCGCGTTGACGATTTTTACCGTCCCGGATTTCTCGGCGCGTAGGATATTTTCCATCTTCATCGCCTCAACCACGGCGAGCGGTTGCCCTGCTTCCACAGCATCGCCCGCAGTGACATGCAATGTCGTCAACAGGCCGGGCATGGGGCAAATGAGGAATCTGGAGAGATCCGGCGCGATCTTTTCAATCATGTGATCGGCCAAATGCGCAATATGCCCCGGCAAGACGCGCGCGATATGCGTTGCGCCGCGAGTCGTTAGCTTGAAGCCAGTCCGCATCTTCGAAACTTTGACCGCCAGTTCTTCGTCACCGACTTCCGCCTCGATCAAGCGATCACCCGGGTCATATTCCATCGAAAGATCGAAATGCTCTCCGTCGACGTGCATGTCGCCATCGACCATTTCGATATCATGGACAGCGTCACCGATCTTCACTTGCCAGCGTGCAGGCGGCTCCAACGTATCGCCCAACTGGCCGTCAACATGGCGTGCGCGGTCGGCTTCTGCGGTCGCCACGAACCCTGCGATGGCCGCGAGTGATTTGACTAAATCGGGCGTTGATGCCGCGCCGTGGAAACCGTCCGGATATTCCTCGGCGATGAAGCCAGTGGTCAATTCGCCAGAACGGAAACGTGGATGCTGCATGATGGCACTGACGAAATCGATATTGTGGCCAAGGCCTTCGATTTCAAAGCGGTCGAGCGCGGCGATTTGCAGGTCAGCCGCTTCGTCGCGGGTTTTGCCCCATGTGATCAGCTTGGCGATCATCGGGTCGTAGAACATAGACACTTCGCCGCCATCATAAACGCCGTCGTCAACGCGAACGCCCTCCACACCGCGACGGCCGTTAGCGTCCTCGTCCTCAGTCCAGCCAGCGACTGGCGGGCAATAGCGCGTCAGGCGACCTGTTGAGGGCAAGAAACCGCGATAGGGGTCTTCGGCATAGACGCGGTTTTCGATGGCCCAACCGTCAATTTTGATATCATCCTGCGTCATGGCAAGCTTTTCGCCAGCGGCAACGCGGATCATCTGTTCGACCAAATCGATGCCGGTGATGCATTCGGTAACCGGATGCTCAACCTGCAAGCGGGTGTTCATTTCAAGGAAGTAAAAGCTCTCGCCGCTCGGGTCTGCACCCGACACGATAAGTTCGACCGTACCCGCCGAATAATAGCCCACCGCGCGCGACAATGCGACGCACTGCTCACCCATTGCCTTGCGCATCTTGGGTGTGACGAAGGGCGATGGTGCTTCTTCCACGACCTTCTGGTGCCGCCGCTGGATCGAACATTCGCGTTCGTTCAGGTATAAAATATTACCGTGCTGGTCGCCCAGTATCTGGATTTCGATATGGCGCGGATTGAGAATGAATTTCTCGATAAAGACGCGATCGTCGCCGAATGAATTCAGCCCTTCGCGTTTCGTGGCTTCAAAGCCTTCGCGCACATCCTGCTCATTATAGGCAAGCCGCATCCCCTTGCCGCCGCCGCCTGCGCTGGCCTTCATCATCACTGGATAGCCGATTTCTTCCGAAATCCGCACGGCATGTTCGGTATCGTCAATCTCACCCACGAAGCCGGGAACGACGTTGACGCCTGCCTTCATGGCCAGCTTCTTGGACTCAATCTTGTCACCCATCGCGGCAATCGCGTTCACGGGTGGTCCGATAAAGGCGATGTTTTCCTTGGCCAAAGCCTCGGCAAAGCTGGTGCGTTCGGATAGGAATCCGTAGCCGGGATGCACCGCCTCAGCGCCCGTTGCCTTGCACGCGGCAATGATCTTGTCGGCAATCAAATAAGACTGCGCGGCGGGCGAAGGCCCGATATGCACAGCCTCGTCCGCCATTTGCACAAATGGTGCACGCGCATCCGCATCGGAATAGACCGCGACAGTCGCGATCCCCATCCGGCGTGCGGTTTTGATGATACGGCAAGCGATTTCGCCGCGGTTGGCGATTAGGATTTTATTGAACATTTACTTGTCGTCTTTCATTGCCCAGCGAACCACGAGCCACGAGCCAATCGCTGCTAAAACGAGGGATCCGGGAAACAGCAAATATCTTCTAGTTTCGTCCCATTCGCATCCCGGAGCGTTCGGTTCGTAACTGCACTCATTGTGACCAAGAGCTGCCAAACCCCAACAGAATAGAATCACGAGCGCGCTCCCTATCCCGTATGCGATACAGCCGATCTTTCGGCTATTTGAAATTGAAGGCCGTTCTGAAAAGCTCATTCTGCCGCCTCCAAAGCCTTACAAGTCCTAAGCGGCTCCTCCGCCTCCATTGGCACCAGCCCCAGTTTAGCAAGCATTGCGGCGTCCTTGTCATCGCCTGCATTGGCCGCGGTCAGCAATTTGTCCCCGGTGAAGATACTGTTTGCGCCCGCCATGAAGCATAAGGCCTGCGTTGCTTCCGACATGCTTTCGCGTCCCGCGCTTAACCGCACCATGCTCATCGGCATAGTGATGCGCGCAACCGCGATCGTGCGCACAAATTCAATGTCATCGATCTTCGCCAGCGGGGTATCGGCAAGCATATCGCCCAGCACGGTGCCCTTTACCGGAACCAGCGCGTTGACGGGCACACTTTCGGGGTGGGCCGGCAGGGTCGCCAGCGTGTGGATGAAACCGACGCGGTCGGCGCGGGTCTCGCCCAAACCGACAATGCCGCCACTGCAGACATTGATGCCCGCACGGCGGACCTCGGCCAGCGTATCAAGCCGGTCGTCCATCGTCCGCGTGGTGATGATCTCATTATACCGCTCAGGGCTGGTATCGATATTGTGGTTATAATAATCGAGCCCCGCGTCGGCCAGCATATCCGCCTGTTTGGGCGTCAGCATGCCAAGCGTCATGCAGGTTTCCATGCCCATGGCGCGCACGCCCTGAACAATTTGAACAATTGCGGGCATGTCGCGATCTTTGGGGTTGCGCCAAGCCGCACCCATGCAGAAACGGCGCGAACCGGAGTCCGCGGCTTCGGCGGCCTTTTGCAATACCGCCTGCACATCCATCAGCTTGGTTGCTTCAACGCCGCTGTCTGCCTTTACGGATTGTGAGCAATAGCCGCAGTCTTCCGGGCAACCGCCGGTCTTGATCGATAGCAATGTGCAAAGCTGGATCTGCCCCGCCGCATGATGCGCGCGGTGGACGGTTTGTGCCTGATAGACCAGTTCGTCGAACGGCAGGTCGAACAGTGCCGCGATTTCTGCGCGGGTCCAATCGGTGCGGACAGTCACATGGATTCTCCCAAAGGCGGCATATTGTGGCCGAGCAAAGTCAAAACATCGGCTGCGCACTCAACAACATTGCTGCCCGGGCCGTAAATGCCCTGCACGCCCGCTTCACGCAGAAAATCATAATCCTGCGGCGGAATGACGCCGCCGGCAATGACCTTAATGTCGCCACGTCCCGCTTCGCGCAGACCCTTTATGAGCTCTGGGATCAGCGTCTTGTGTCCTGCAGCAAGGCTGGAGGCACCCACGGCATCGACGTCATGCTGAAGCGCCAACACAACGGTTTCTTCGGGTGTCTGGAACAACGGCCCACTGATGACGTCGAAGCCCATGTCGGAAAATGCAGAGGCAATGACGTTTGCACCACGGTCGTGGCCGTCTTGCCCCATTTTGGCGACGAGCAATTTCGGTTTGCGGCCCAAACGGCGGCCAACCGATGCGACACCGTCGAGCACCTGCGCCCAGCGTTTGTCGAATTCATGCGCGCTGCCATAAATACCCTGCACAGGCACAGGCGTGGTTGCATAGCGGCCAAAAACAGCCTCCATTGCGTCGGATATCTCGCCCAGTGTGGCGCGTGCGCGGGCGGCGTCAACGGCCAGCGCGAGGAGGTTTGTGTTCCCCTGCGCAGGCCGGGGTCCAGACCCGGACGTTGCGTTGTGCGGCACTGGCCCCCGGCCTTCGCCGGGGAACGCACGGGCCCCTTCGGTCAGCGCATTCAATGCGGCCTGACACGCAGCCTCATCACGCGACGCGCGCGTGGCGGCAAGCCGTGCAATCTGTCCCTGACGGACAAAATCGTTGTCGACCTCCAGCGTATCGAGCTGGTCTTCGGTTTCCAAACGATATTTGTTGACGCCAACGATGACGTCTTCACCTTTGTCTACCCGTGCCTGACGTGCGGCGGCGGCTTCTTCGATCAAACGCTTGGGCATGCCCGATGCGACAGCCTTGGTCATGCCGCCGAGTTCGTCGACCTCACCGATGATCTTCCACGCCTGATCAACCAACTCAGCGGTTAGCGCCTCGACATAATAGCTGCCGCCCAATGGATCGACGACCTTTGTGATGCCGGTTTCTTCGGCCAGGATGATCTGTGTGTTGCGGGCGATGCGCGCCGAAAATTCCGTCGGCAACGCTATTGCTTCGTCCAACGCATTGGTGTGCAGGCTCTGCGTCCCGCCAAGCGTCGCGGCCATGGCTTCAACCGTGGTGCGGATGACGTTGTTATAGGGATCTTGCTCTTGCAACGACACGCCCGATGTCTGGCAATGCGTGCGCAGCATTTTGGAGCGTTCGTCCTTTGCGCCAAGCTCATCCATGACGCGGTGCCACAATGTGCGCGCAGCGCGCAGCTTTGACACTTCCATGAAGAAGTTCATGCCAATGCCAAAGAAAAACGAAAGCCGCCCGGCGAACGCATCAATATCCAAGCCGGAGGCCATCGCGCGCTGCACATATTCCTTGCCATCTGCGATGGTGAAGGCAAGCTCCTGCACCGCAGTCGCGCCCGCTTCATGCATGTGATAGCCCGAGATCGAGATGCTATTAAACTTCGGCATGTTGGCGCTGGTGTACGCAATAATGTCCGAAACGATCCGCATCGATGGTTCGGGCGGGTAGATATATGTGTTGCGGACCATGAACTCCTTAAGGATGTCGTTCTGAATGGTGCCGTCAAGTTGGGCCTGTGAAACGCCCTGCTCTTCACCAGCAACGATGAAGAACGCCAGGATCGGAATGACCGCGCCGTTCATTGTCATCGACACCGACATCTGGTCCAGCGGAATGCCGTCGAACAGGATTTTCATGTCCTCGACGCTATCGATGGCAACGCCCGCCTTGCCGACATCGCCGACTACGCGCGGATGGTCGCTGTCATAGCCGCGATGGGTGGCGAGATCGAAGGCAACCGAAAGGCCCTTTTGTCCCGCGGCCAAGTTGCGGCGATAAAAGGCGTTGGATTCCTCGGCGGTCGAGAAACCGGCATATTGACGGATGGTCCACGGGCGACCCGCATACATCGACGCGCGCACACCGCGTGTGAACGGCGCAAAGCCGGGAAGCCCGGGGTCGCCAGCATCCGCACTGGTGTACAGCGGCTTGACGTCAATGCCCTCAGGCGTGCGCCAGGTCAGGTCCTTGCCCTTAACCTCTTTGTCGGCGGCCATTTGCCAGTCAGACAGGGTGGGTTTGCTCATATTGTTACCATTCAGGCTGCGGCGCTTGGCCGGGCGGTTACACGCGCATGCCATGCGCGCAGGTTGTTCAGTTCTTCGGCTATCTCTATACCGATAAAGGCAGCAAAATCGACGGTCGTGAGCAGCAGGATATCGGCGATCGTATAACGGTCGCCGGCGATAAACATGCGCCCTTCCAAAGATGTATCGAAAAAGCGCAGCGCGTCATCTGCGCGCGGCCGATTGGACTCCCCCCATTCTGCGTTGCGCCCGGGCAGAGCCGCGGTAAATGGATGCGTGTGGACCCATATGGCGCCGACGGGTGGCATCAGTACCATTTCGACCCTGCGGCTCCACATTTCGATCAGCGCCTGTTCCACAGCACCAATGCCAAACAAAGGTGGCTCCGGATGCACAGCCTCCAAATAACGGCAGATGGCAACGCTTTCAGCGATAACTGTTCCATCATCAAGCCGGAGCGCCGGTGTCTGCCCCCGAGGATTGAGCGCGAGATATTCGGTACTCTTTTGCTCTAGCTTCAGGATCGACACGGGTTGCGAAGGCAGTTCAATACCCTTTTCCGCTGCAAAAATCCTTACGCGGCGCGGATTGGGCGCGGGATTGGGGCTGTCGTAAAAGATCATCCGCCCTTAAACTCCGCTTTCCGCTTCTGCAAAAACGCAATCGCGCCTTCGCGGGCATCGTTGCTGTCACCGGCAATCTTCTGTCCTTCGGCCTCACGCAGCAGGGCCGTTGCATAATCCGCATCCAACGCCGCAGCGATATTCTGACGCATGATGCCAATGGCGACCGTCGGCCCATTAGCCAACCGTGTGGCCAAAGCCTTCGCTTCCGTCATTAGTTCGGCATCATCGACAGACTTGTAGATCAGGCCCCAATCAGCAGCCTTATCCGCAGGGATTTTTTCACCAAGCAGCATCATTTCTGTTGCGCGTGCCTTGCCGACAAGACGCGAAAGCATCCAGCTTGCGCCGCCGTCTGGCACCAGGCCAATGTTGACAAAGGCCTGAAGGAAATAGGCAGATTTGCCGGCAATCGCAAAGTCGCTGGCGAGCGCAAGGCTGCAGCCAACGCCGGCTGCGGGGCCATTGATCGCGGTGATAATCGGCACATCCAGCTTGGCAAGCTTGAGCATCAAGGGGTTATAGCTTTTGGTCAGCGCGGAATAGGCCCCCTGCCCGCCGCTCACCGACGCGCCTGCGCCGCGTGCCGACAGGTCAGCGCCCGAACAAAATGCACGGCCCTCGCCGGTAATCAGGACGACGCGCGCGCCATTCAATTGGTCAAGCGCGGCGCTGATCTCGTCCGCCATTTGCGGCGCCATCGCGTTCAGCCGCTCAGGACGGTTGAGGGTTATTGTTGCAACATTGTCCGCGATATCGAGGCGGATGGTTTCGTATGTCATAGTTCAAGCTCCCTTTATTGCATTCACCGTCATGCTAAACTTGTTTCAGCATCCATTTCGCCGCCCAAAAACCCACGCTCAGGGACTATAAATGGACCCTGAAACAAGTTCAGGGTGACGATGTGGTGGTTGGTCAATGTGCCTCCGACGGCACCTCCATAATTTCAGTCAGTACGCCCTGCATATCTTTAGGATGCACAAAGAAAATCAGCGTCCCGTGCGCGCCAACACGTGGTTCGCCCAGCACGCGCTTGCCCATGGCTTCAAACTCCGCCTTGGCAACGTGAATGTCCGGCACTTCATAACAGACATGGTGCTGCCCACCCGCCGGGTTCTTCTCCAGAAAAGCAGCGATGGAGGCATTGCCCGGCAGCGGCTCAATCAGCTCAATCTGCGTTCCGTTCAACGCGCCATCGGCTCCCGGCGTGTCGACAAAGCAAACCTTCACGCCCTGATCTGGCAGGTCAAACGGCTCATGAATCTTCGTCGCGCCCATCACGTCGCGGTAAAAGACGATGCTGTCCGCAATGGAAGGCGTTGCGACGCCGATGTGGTTGAGACGGCCTAGTTTCATTCTAAGACTTCTCCAATTCCATTTTTGGCACGTTATCAGCAAGGTGCGTGCGTAAGTACGAAACGAATTTTGATCCTTGCTGCTGGTGCTTTAGCGCCATTATCATCGGCAAACCCTTGAGCACGTCAAGCCCCGCTGCGTCATCCTTCAGCGCAGCTTCAGTTTGAGTAACAACCCACTTCATGACGTCGAGGTTTTCAGTCTCAAACGTACCGATAAGCGGAAGAGCGGTCGGGAAGTAGATCGCTGCAATTGACCGCACTCGTCCGAGGTCAGGGACCTGCTTCGCTTCAACCGTATGGTCTTGCATCTTGGCCATGGCCGCCAAACTTGCCGCTTGAGACTTAGCAACAAACTGATCTAGCTGGTCAAACAGCTCCTCTGCCTTGGCGCGCAAAATCGCTCGATCGTCGCGGTCAGCCCGCCATTTTTCATGCTTATGCTGAAAAAATGGGCCTACGCACGCCCCCGCGAGTGCAATCAACCCGCCGACTATAATCTGGATAACGCCCTCAATCATAGCGGAATATTATCATGCTTCTTCCAAGGGTTTTCCAACGCCTTGTTTCGCAATTTACGTAATCCCAAAGCAATCCGCTTCCGCGTCGAATGCGGGTAGATGACCTCATCGATAAAGCCCTTGCTCGCCGCGACGAAGGGGTTGGCGAAGCGGTCTTCATATTCCGCCGTCTTCACCGCTTGCTCTTCAGTGGATAGCCCGCGGAAGATGATTTCAACCGCGCCCTTTGCGCCCATCACCGCGATTTCGGCGGTGGGCCATGCATAGTTAAGGTCGCCGCGCAAATGCTTTGATGCCATCACGTCATATGCGCCGCCATAGGCCTTGCGCGTGATGATGGTGATTTTGGGCACGGTCGCCTCGGCATAAGCAAAGAGCAGTTTTGCGCCATGCTTGATGATGCCGCCATATTCCTGCGCCGTGCCGGGCAAAAATCCGGGAACGTCGACAAAGGTGACGATCGGAATATCGAATGCATCGCAGAAGCGGACGAAGCGCGCCGCTTTTTTGGAACTGTTGATGTCGAGCACGCCCGCCAGCACCATGGGCTGATTGGCGACGATACCAACGGTGCGGCCCTCAATACGGCCAAAACCGATGATGACATTTGCTGCGTGCGTTGGCTGAACCTCAAAAAAGTCGCCTTCATCCACCGTTTTGCGGATCAGCTCATGCATATCATAAGGCTGGTTCGCGCTTGGCGGGATTAAGGTGTCGAGGCTTGGTTCAATACGGTCCCACGCGTCTTCGGTTGGCCGTTCAGGAACGCCGGTGCGGTTATTCTCTGGCAAATAGTCAAAGAAATCACGGACCGATAGCAGCGCCTCGATATCATTTTCGAACGCATTATCGGCAACACCCGATTTGGTCGTATGCGAAACAGCGCCGCCCAATTCTTCCTGCGTCACCACTTCGTTGGTCACCGTCTTGACCACATCAGGGCCAGTGACGAACATATAGCTGCTGTCCTTCACCATGAAGATGAAGTCCGTAATCGCTGGCGAATATACCGCACCACCCGCGCATGGGCCCATGATGAGGCTGATTTGCGGCACTACACCGCTTGCGAGCGTATTGCGTTGAAACACCTCGGCATAGCCGCCAAGCGACGCGACACCTTCCTGAATACGTGCGCCGCCGCTATCGTTCAAACCGATAACGGGCGCGCCGACCTTCATCGCATTGTCCAAGACCTTGCAGATTTTCATCGCGTGCGCTTCGGAAAGCGACCCGCCGAATACCGTGAAATCCTGACTATAAACGTAAACAAGGCGACCGTTGATCGTGCCGCTGCCGGTGACAACGCCGTCGCCGGGGATCTTTTGTTCGGCCATGCCAAAGTCGGTGCAATTATGCGTCACATAGGCGTCAAGTTCTTCGAAGCTGCCTTCATCCAGCAGTATATCAAGGCGTTCGCGCGCCGTAAGGCGACCCTTGGCATGTTGCGCGTCAATGCGCTTTTGTCCGCCACCCAATTTGGACGCTGCGCGCCGCAATTCCAGTTCAGCGATGTTGGCCGACATGGTTTTCCCCATAAGCAATTTTGTTGCGTGAAGCTTTGGCATCGTGGCGATGCAATTGCAAATTAATCGTGCGATTAAATTTACGGATATGAAAGCAATATTGGAAGCTGCCAAAAGCGAAAAAGGACGCTATAGGGCCACATCATGGAACAAGTTCATCCCATCAAAGTCGCCGCGCTCTATCGCTTTGTGTCATTCGATGCGCCTGCAGCGCTGCAGCCGCTAATCCAGGAACAATGCACAGCGGGCGGCATCAAAGGCACCATCTTGTTAGCGCATGAAGGAATCAACGGCACCGTCGCCGGAGAGCCGGCCGCTATCGACGCCCTCATTGCGTTTCTGCGCGCCATTCCGGGCTGCGCAGAATTAGACGTCAAATATTCGCATGCCATTGAAATGCCCTTCTACCGGATGAAAGTTCGGTTGAAGAAGGAAATTGTGACACTCGGCGTAGACGGCATCGATCCGAAACGCGAAGTCGGCACTTATGTGCAGCCAGAGGATTGGAACGCGTTGATTTCAGATCCGGACACCGTCCTCATCGATACCCGCAATGATTATGAGGTCGCGATTGGCACATTTGAAGGCGCAGTCGATCCACGGACTAAGTCGTTCAGTGAATTTCCCGAATGGTTTCGCGCGCATCGTGAGGAACTGGCCGCAGGCAAAACCAAGTTCGCGATGTTCTGCACCGGCGGCATACGTTGCGAAAAATCGACGGCCTTCCTGAAAGCTGAAGGCATCAATGACGTCTACCATCTCGAAGGCGGGATATTGCGCTATTTGGAGAATATCCCCGAAACCGAGAGCAAATGGCAGGGCGAATGTTTCGTCTTCGACGAGCGCGTGTCCGTGAAGCATGGGCTTGAGCTTGGCGAGATGGAATTGTGCCACGCGTGCCGCCGTCCCATTTCGCAAGAGGACAAGGCGTCAGCGCATTTCATCGAAGGCGTCGCCTGCCCGGCTTGCTATACCGAACGCACCGACGAAGACCGCGCGCGTTTCGCCGAGCGGCAGAAACAAATCGCGCTCGCCAAAAAACGCGGCAAACAGCATATCGGCGTCAATCCTCGACTTGATGACTGACCTGCCCATCCTCTATAGTTTCCGGCGATGTCCATATGCCATGCGCGCAAGAATGGCGATTGCAGCGAGTGGCGTCCGGGTCGAACTGCGCGAAGTGGTGCTTCGGGACAAACCGCCAGAAATGATCGCGGTTTCGCCAAAGGGTACCGTTCCCGTGTTACTGTTGAGCGACGGTCATGTTGTCGACGAGAGCCTGGACATCATGCGCTGGGCATTGGCGCAAAATGATCCCGAAAACTGGTTGGCCCATGCGGATGCGGGCATGATCGCGGCCAATGATGGGCCGTTCAAACAGGCGCTGGACCGGTACAAATATCCGCATCGTTATGGTCTGGCTGACGGTGTGGAACATCGTGAGGCTGGATTAATCCATTTGTCGGGCCTGAACGACATATTGGCGACGCAACCCTATTTGGGCGGCAGCGCGCCTGCGTTTACCGACATCGCCTTGTTTCCCTTTGTCCGTCAGTTTGCGGCAACCGACCCGCTATGGTTCGATGCATTGCCATTGCCTGCGCTTCAGGCGTGGCTGAACGGACTGCTTGCTTCAGACCTGTTTGGCCAGATCATGGCCCGCTACCCCAAATGGACAGCGGGCGACGAAACCATTCTCTTTCCATAAACCGCTATGAGAGCCGATAAGCGCCCTTCGACAGGCTCAGGGCTACGGTGAGGTTCTCCGTTATTTCATCAACACAAGTTCTTCGGACATGCTGGGGTGCAGCGCGACGGTATCGTCGAAATCCTGCTTCGTAAGCCCTGCTTTGACCGCAATTGCGGCGGCTTGAAGGATCTCGCCGCTGTCCGGCCCAATCAAATGCAATCCGACCACACGTTCGTTTGCGCCCGCGACCACCATTTTATACAATGCGCGTTCGTTGCGGTCGGCCAACACATTTTTCATCGCGCGGAAATCGCTTTTGTAAATTTTGACGTCCGGATGCGCCGCGCGTGCTTCGGCCTCGGTCATACCGACGCTGGCAATTGGCGGATTGCTGAACACCGCGGTTGGTATGCAGTCATAATTCACCGTGCGCGGATTGTTGCCAAAGACGCTGTCAGCAAAAGCATGGCCTTCGCGGATCGCAATGGGGGTTAGCTGAACGCGATTGGTGACATCGCCCACCGCGTAAATGCTGGGCACATTCGTCCGATTGTCGTCGCCAACCTGTACCGAACCATCCTTACCAAGCGCGACGCCAACCTCTTCAAGGCCAAGGCCTTTGCTGTGCGGCGTCCGGCCAATGGCCCAAAGCAGAAGATCGGTCTCAATCGTCTCGCCTTGGTTGGTTTCGATCATCAAGCTGCCATCATCCTGCTTGGTGATGGATTTGAAGCTACAGTTGAAGCGAATATCGATGCCTTTATGGTCGCTAATGTTCACAAGGCGGTCGACAATTTCGTCATCATAACTGCGTAAAATACGGTCGCCATGGGTCACAAGGCTGACTTTGACGCCGAGTTCGTTGAAGATACCGGCAAATTCGTTGGCGATGTAGCCGCCGCCTGCGATCACCGCCCGCTTGGGCAGCTCAGGCAAACTAAACACTTCATTTGACGTGATACCATGCCCAGCCCCGGCTATTTCCGGAACCGATGGCCAAGCGCCTGTGGCAATGAGGATATAGGCCGCCGAAATTTCGCGTCCGCTTGCCAAGCGCACGCTGTTCGGCCCCGTCACAACCGCGCGTTCGCGAAACACCTCTACCTTATTGTTGCCAAGTGTCTGGCCATAAAGGCCTTCAAGACGGTTCACCTCCGCCGCGACATTGTCGCGCAAGATGTTCCAATCGAACGTCGCGCCTGTCGTGTTCCATCCGAAACGCTGCGCGTCGTGCAGGTCTTCGGCGAAATGCGATCCGTAGACGAGCAGCTTTTTGGGAACACATCCGCGGATAACGCATGTGCCACCGACGCGATGTTCCTCCGCAACCGCGACACGCGCGCCATGCGAAGCCGCTATCCGCGATGCGCGAACGCCGCCCGAGCCAGCGCCAATGACAAACAGATCATATTCAAATTCAGCCATGCGATTATTTCCTTATGTCATGGCCATATGGTTGCGCCGCAACGCATTTGCCAATGGCATTATTTATTCTGTCTTATCGAACAACCATATGAGGTCAGTTGTCGCCCAGTGCCGCCGCAATCAATGCCGTCGTGGATGGGTCAAAGCCCGTGGCGCCATTTTCGCCGATGCTTTTTGCGATCTGCTTGCCCAGTTCAACCCCGAATTGGTCAAACGGGTTAATGCCGAGCAACACCGCATTCACAAAAGTCCGGTGTTCGTAAAACGCAATCAATGCGCCCAACGCAGATGGCGTCACATCGTCCATCAATATCGTCATTGAGGGCCGGTTGCCCGCATAATTGCGTGCCAGATCATCTGACTTCTGCCCCGCCATCAACGCCGCGCCTTGGGCAAAACAGTTCACCAGCAGCGTCTCATGATGCGCGGTGTCAAAGTCATGTCCGGGCGTTTTGCTGGCAATGAATTCGACGGGAATAAGATGCGTTCCCTGATGCAACAGCTGGAAGACCGCATGTTGCGCGTCGGTACCAACCCCGCCCCATGTGACTGGCGCGCTGTTGCGGCCGAGCGGCGCGCCTTCGGCTGTCACCGATTTGCCGTTCGATTCCATTTCCAATTGCTGCAGATAATCGGGCAACAATCGCAGCCGTTCGTCATACGCAAAAACCGCGCGGGTCTGGCAGTCCTTGATCTGGGCATAATATAGGTCGCAGAACGCAGCCAATGTCGGCGCATTTTCCAACAGCGGCGCATGGCGGAAATGCCGGTCCATCGCCGCTGCACCTTCAAGCAGTTCTTCATACACGGCCCAGCCAAGCCCGAGTGCCACGGGAAAGCCAATTGAGCACCACAGCGAATAGCGCCCGCCAACCGATTCATTGAACGGCAATATCCGGCTTTCATCGACGCCCCATTCAAGCGCCTTGTCCGGATAGGCCGTAAGCGCCACGAACTGGGTATAGGGATCGGCCACGCCGCCGTCGCGCATCCACTCCATCGCGCTGGTTGCATTCAGCAAGGTTTCCGTCGTGGTGAAGGTCTTGGATGCGACCGCGACGATTGTCTTATGCGGATCCATGCCTTTCACCGCCTCAGTCAGCGCAGCGCCGTCGATATTCGACACCACCTTTACATCATAACGCGCACCATCGCGGCCCAACGCATCGACCAGCAATTTTGGCCCAAGCGCGGAGCCGCCAATACCGATGTGCAAGATATGTTTAATGTCGCCCATAAATCCGGCGTCGATCGCCTCGACAAGGCCACGCATGCGTTCTTGAAGTGCACGTGCATGGGCGACGGCCTGCACATCGCCATTACCGCGCTCTGCGGCATGCTCGGCAGCACGGCCTTCGGTTACATTAATCGCTGCGCCCGAAAACAATGCCAATTTGGCGTCGCCCAAATGCATCTCTTCGGCAAGTTTCGCGAATTGGGACAGCATGGCGTCATCAAGATGGGTCTTTGATACGTCAAAGCGCAATCCCGACTGTTCTATGGTCATTTTGGCAACGCGGTCGGGGTCTGACGCAAACAGCTCAACCAGCGATTTTTCTTGCTGTTTTTCAAGCTCAGCCCAACTTTGATCCGTCATCATATACCCTTTATCAATCGTGCGAATGTCGCCTGTGAATCTCGACGCTGGCAAATAGCGCGTCTACGCGATAAAAGGCCAGCCAATCCGTCATAAGACGACATTAATTTGCGAGATTATGTGACTTCACCCACCGACAAGACGGACGATGCGAACGTGACCGCACATCCGCAACCCGCAGCGCCCCCTTCCGAATGGCGAGAATTTGGCGGCTTCCTTTTGAAGTTGGCGGTATTCGTGTTCATTCTGAGGAGCTTCATCGTCTCGCCGTTCAATATTCCTTCGGAATCGATGCAGCCCCGCTTGCTCATCGGTGATTATCTGTTGGTTGCCAAATGGCCGTACGGCTATTCCAAATATAGCCTGCCCTTCTCCTTGCCCCTCATACCCAGGCGGATATTCGCCAGCGAACCAAAGCGCGGCGATGTTGTGGTGTTCAAGGCACCCATGTCGAACGGCACAGATTATATCAAGCGCGTGATCGGCCTTCCCGGTGACGTCATCCAAATGCGCGATGGCATTTTGGAGATTAACGGCGTCGCGGTAAAAAAAGAACGCATTGCTGATCTTGTCATTCCGGTAACCCAAAATATGCGCGACACCGCGGAAATGGACCGCAACCCCTTCCCATGCTGGCGCCCCGATATGGAAGAGGCCAGCCCGAACGGTGGCACGCAATGCCGGTATCCGCGTTTTCGCGAGACTTTGCCCGAGGGCAAGACCTACGAAATCCTTGACCTCGCCAACGGATTGGAAGGCGACAACACTGAAGCCTTTGTTGTCGGCGAAAAAGACGTGTTCCTGATGGGTGACAACCGCGACCGCAGCGCGGACAGCCGCTGGACACCCATGGATAAGCCCGGAGCCATCGGCATCGTACCACAAGAAAATCTCGTCGGGCGCGCTCTGGTTTCGGTATTTTCTACCGATGGGTCGTCACATTGGCTGCTGCCATGGACATGGTTTACCGCGGCACGCCCTGACCGCATTGGACAAGGGTTTTGACCAACAGCGATAAAGATAACTGGCTGAAGGCATTAATGCCCAAGCCGCCGTCCGATTTGGCGCTATATCACCGCGCGCTGACGCATGGCAGCACCGGACAGGCTGACTATCAACGGCTTGAGTTTCTGGGTGACCGGATATTGGGTCTAGTCATCGCGGATATGCTGTACCACCGATATGCCGAGGAAGCGGAAGGTCGCTTGTCGCACCGGCTGAACGCCTTGGTATCGGGCCTGACATGTGCGGATATAGCCCGACAGGTCGGGGTTCCGGAGCAACTGCGGCTTGGCAAACAAGCGCGCGACGACGGCGCGCAGCAAAGCGACAATGTGCTTGGGGACGTCATGGAGGCGCTGATTGGTGCTCTTTATTTGGACCACGGCATCGACGCCGCGCGCGCGCTTATCGAACGCCTCTGGGGTCCGTTGATTGAAACCGCCAATGGTGCGCCAAAGCATCCCAAATCCGCGCTTCAGGAATGGTGTGCCGCACATGGTCGCAAGGTTCCCGAATATGTAATAACGAAAAAAGAAGGCCCTCCCCACGCTATGACATTTGAAATTACCGTCACCGTCAAAGGTTTTGACCCCGTCACCGCGACAGCGCACAGCAAACAGGCTGCAGAGACCGCGGCCGCGCTCGCATTTTTGGACATCCACGCATGACCAAAAAATGCGGTCACGTCGCCATTATTGGCGCACCAAATGCTGGCAAATCAACGCTGGTCAATGCTTTGGTCGGTCAAAAGGTCGCGATTGTAAGCCCAAAGGCGCAGACAACCCGCACACGTATGCTTGGCGTCGCGCTCGCCGGCGAAACGCAGATCATATTGGTCGACACGCCGGGGATATTTGCAGCGCAACGCCGCTTTGATCGCGCCATGGTTGCCGCGGCATGGGACGGCGCTGGCGATGCGGACATGATTGCGCTCATCGTCGATGGCCGGGCGGGGGCTGGCCCAAAGGTCGAAAAGATATTGGAGGGGTTAAAGGACCGCCCTGAACGCAAGTGGTTGGTGCTGAACAAGGTCGATATTGCCGCCAAGGAAAAGCTGCTGTCGCTGACGACGAAATTGACCGAAAAATGTGATTTCGAACAAATTTATTATATTAGCGCGGCGACTGGCGATGGCCTTGACGAATTCAAACAGGCGCTGGCCGATGCGATGCCCGAGGGCGAATGGCATTTTCCTGAAGATCAGGTTTCCGATGCCACAGACCGTCTGATCGCGTCGGAAATCACGCGAGAGCAGCTATATCTCCAACTCCATGAAGAGCTGCCATATGCGAGCGCTGTCGAGACCGAGAAGTATAGCGAACGTGAGGATGGATCGTTGGAAATCCATCAGCAAATCCTTGTCGCCAGACCGACCCAGCGCGCGATCGTGCTTGGCAAGGGCGGTGCGCGGATCAAGGCGATTGGCGAAGCGGCCCGCACCGAGTTGGCCAAATTGATGGGCGTGAAGGTCCACCTATATTTGCATGTGAAGGTATACGCAAAATGGGACGAGGATCGCACTTTATACCGCGATATCGGGCTCGAATGGGTCGAGTAACAAAACTGCCGCCTAAATCCAAATAGTGTCGTTCCCGCGTACGCGGGAACCCATGGCTTGACGGTTCAGTTTAAGGCTTACAGCCAAGACCATGGATTCCCGATCAAGTCGGGAATGACAAAATTGGAACTATTTCGCTGTTTTTGCCTTGGGCTTGGCCGCCGCCTTTTTCTTAGGTGCAGCCTTTTTCTTCGGCGCAGCTTTCTTCTTCGTTTTTGATGGCATGGCCGCACGCGCGTCAATCAATTGCGCCGCTTCCTCCAACGTGAGTTCGTCGGGTGCAATCGACTTGGGCAAAGTCGCGTTGGTCGTGCCGTCGGTGACATAAGGCCCAAAGCGGCCTTCCATCAGTTTGAGCTCAGCCTCGGTACGTGGATGCTTTCCAAGCTCTTTCAGCGGAGCACGTGCCGCACCGCGACCACGGCCCGGATTGGCGGCCGCCTCGGCAAGCTTTGCCACGGCACTGTTCATGCCCGTTTCGAACACTTCGGTTGTCGACTGCAATCGTGCATATTTGCCGTTGTGCGCCAGATATGGCCCATAACGCCCAATGCTTGCGGTTATTGGCTCACCACTTTCGGGGTGGATTCCAACCGTGCGCGGCAAGGACAGCAGCTTTATCGCCCATTCAAGACCGATATCTTCTGCGGGAATATCTTTCGGTATCGATGCGCGCTTGGCATCTTTGCCTTCGCCCATTTCGAAATAGGGACCAAAACGGCCAGATTTGCGGCTAACCTCCAACTGTGTTTCTGGATGTTGGCCAAGCACTTCAGGCCCCGTGTCCTCGCCATTTTCGCCACCTGGCTGCGCGAACTTCCGTGTGTATTTGCAATCCGGATAATTGGAACACGCAACAAACGCACCGAACTTTCCGCCGCGAAGGGCAAGCCTGCCCTCACCGCATTTCGGGCATAGACGCGGGTCCGTGCCATCTTCGCGCTCAGGAAACAGATACGGCGACAGGAAGATATCTAGCTCAGCCGTTACTTCCGAAGGCTTCTGCTCCATGACTTCAGCCGTCTTTGGTTTAAAATCGCGCCAGAAGGATTCCAAAAACGCCTGCCAGTTTGCACGGCCGCCGCTGATTTCATCAAGCTGATCTTCCAGCCCTGCGGTATAATCATAAGCGACATAGCGTTCAAAAAATCGTTCGAGAAATGCTGTGAGCAATCGGCCCGATTCCTCTGCAAAGAAACGATTTTTTTCGACACGGACATATGCCCGGTCTTTCAGAACCTGAATGGTCGACGCATATGTCGATGGACGACCAATACCCAGTTCCTCCAGCCTTTTAACGAGTGTCGCTTCGGAAAAACGCGGAGGTGGTTGTGTGAAATGCTGTGTTTTCTCGACAGCGAGCTTCGCGGGCGCATCGCCGACGGACATGGCAGGCAAAATTGCGCCATCTTCGCTCTCGCTATCGTCCAGGCCTTCTTCATACACGGCCAAGAAACCGGGGAATTTCATCACCTGCCCCGTGGCGCGCAAGGCTGTTTGTCCGGTACCGTCGACCAGATCAACCGTGGTGCGTTCCATACGTGCAGACGCCATCTGGCTGGCCATCGCGCGTTTGTAGATCAGGTCATACAAACGGCCATGATCGCCGGAACCGGCCTTATCCTTGGAGAAATCGGTTGGACGAATGGCTTCATGGGCCTCTTGCGCGTTTTTGGCTTTGGTTTGGTAGACCCGCGGTTTGTCGGGCAAATAGCCGCTGTCAAAGCGGTCAGAGATTGTTTTACGCGCGGCGGAAATGGCGCTGTGGTCCATCTGGACGCCGTCCGTACGCATATAGGTGATCGCACCATCTTCATACAGCCCCTGCGCAATCCGCATGGTGTGGCTGGCCGAAAAGCCAAGCTTGCGCGCCGCTTCCTGCTGCAAAGTCGATGTCGTAAAGGGTGGCTGTGGGTTACGCGTAACCGGCTTTGTTTCAACAGAATCGACGGTGAACTTACCCGCCTCAACCGCGGCGCGCGCTTGCTCTGCCTCGGCCTCGGTTTTTAAATCCATCTTGTCGAGTTTTTTGCCGAGATATTGGGTCAGACGGGCATCGAACTTCTGCCCCTTATGCTCCATCGCCGCCTTCACCGACCAATATTCTTGCGCACGAAACGCTTCGATCTCTCGCTCGCGCTCAACGATTAAGCGCAGCGCAACCGACTGAACACGGCCAGCAGACTTTGCGCCCGGCAGTTTGCGCCAAAGGACGGGCGACAGCGTAAAGCCCACAAGATAATCCAGTGCACGGCGCGCGCGATAGGCATCGATCAGGTCGATATCCAAAGCCCGCGGATGCTTCATGGCGTCCGTAACTGCCTGTTTAGTGATCGCGTTGAACGTTACCCGGCCGACATTTGCGGGCAGCGCCTTTTTCTTGGCGAGCACTTCCTGCACATGCCAGCTAATCGCTTCGCCTTCGCGGTCAGGGTCGGTCGCGAGGATCAATCCGTCGGCCTTTTTGGCTTCGTCAGTTATCGCCTTCAGCTGCTTTGCTTTGTCAGCATAATTATCCCACAGCATTTCAAAGCCATTTTCAGGATCAACAGACCCATCCTTGGGCGGCAAATCGCGGATATGTCCGTAGGACGCCAATACCTTAAACCCGGGGCCCAAATATTTCTCGATTGTCTTGGCTTTTGCAGGTGATTCAACGATGACTAATTGCATGATAATATGAGCTTTTCTAAAATCTCTCGCGTACGCGTATAGGCTGATGGGGTTGGAGGGGTGTCGTCAAGACGAAAATTTCATGCGGCGATACGTACTTTTCCGCCTGCCCCGCGCTCCAGTTTTCCGGCCAGTTCCATTTCGAGCAGAACCATCTGCACATTGGCCTGACTGCTACCCGATTGGCGCACCAATTCATCCACCGAAACATAGGTCATGCCCATCAGGTCGATGACGGCTTGCCGCTCGTCATTGGTGTCGTCGCCGATAGTTGTCGGTTCAGATGCAACATATCGCGCCGGCACGGAGCGCATCCGGTGATCCAGCGGCCGGACAAGTTCGGCGATTTCTTCGGCATTCTGCACAAGCGTTGCGCCTTCGCGAATAAGCTGGTTGCAGCCGCGTGATCGTGGATCAAGCGGCGATCCCGGAATGGCCATAACTTCACGCCCTGCCTCTGCGGCAAGCCGCGCGGTGATGAGCGATCCGGATTTGGGTGCAGCCTCAACCACAACGGTGCCCGCCGATATCCCTGCAATAATCCGGTTGCGATAGGGGAAATGCCGCGCGCGGGGTTCGGTCCCCGGCGGTTGTTCGGCGATGAGCAAACCCCGTTCGGCGATTGCTTCCTGAAGCGCCTTGTTCTCCGGCGGATAAACGACATCAAGTCCACCTGCGATCACTGCAATCGTTCCGCTTTCGATCGAACCTGCGTGCGCGGCGGTATCAATACCGCGCGCCAGTCCCGAGACGACGGGGAATTCCATTTGGCCAAGATCATAGGCCAGCTGCCGTGCGAACTGACATGCACCAGCCGACGCATTGCGCGCACCAACGATCGAAATGGCGATGCGGTTGAGCAGCCCCAAATCACCCTTCACACTCAAGACGGGCGGCGCATTGTCCAAGTGCGACAGCAAGGAAGGATATTCGGGATCGCCAATGAAAATGTGACGCCCGCCAAATTTCGCAACGAATTGCAATTCGCGGGCGATGCTTGCTTCGTCGGCAAGAAGCGACGGACCGCCCCCGCCGCGACGAACAAGGTCGGGTAAAGCCTCCAGCGCAGCCTTTGCACTGCCAAAGCGGCCCATGAGCTGGCGATAACTGACAGGACCAATATTGGGTGATCTAATGAGCCGAAGCTGATCAAATTGTTCCTGACTGCCCCCCATTGCCGCGGTCAGCTTTTGCTTTTGCCGATACGCGGTTCGGTGCCGTCCATCAGGTTTTCGATATTCGTCCGATGTTTCCAAAACACGATCAACGTGCATGCGACCAAAAGGGCGACCAAATCATATCGCCCGAAATAAGCCGCGGCGACAGGCGCGCACAAAGCCGCCAGCAGTCCGGCGAGTGAAGAGATCCGGAAAATCAGAAGCGCGCCGATCCACGCGATGGCATAGACAACGCCGCCTTGCCAAAACAGCCCGAACATGATGCCGGCATAGGTCGCGACCCCCTTACCGCCTTTGAAGCCCAGCCACACGGGGTACAAATGCCCGAAGAACGCGCCCGCTGCGGCAAATGCGGCACCACCCGGCAGATAATGCGTAGCGATAAAGACTGCGAAGAAACCTTTTAGCAGGTCGAGCAACAAAGTCAGTGCGGCAAGCCCCTTGCGTCCGGTTCGCAACACATTGGTCGCGCCGATATTGCCCGATCCGATGTTCCGGATATCGCCGCCGCCGGATGCCTTAGTCAGCAACAACCCAAACGGAATTGAACCGAGCAGATATCCAAGCAGAAGACCCGCAATCATGTTGAACCCAATATCATCCATTGGTCGAATCCTCTAAATATCTGTATGACGTAACTGTTTTGTTCCGCCTGCTCAAGGCCACCGACTTGTCAGCCAGCGTGGCGGCGTTTATCGATTAATGATGCCTCATTCGCCCGACGCCGCGCCCATATTGTTTTTCGACTCCGGTATCGGTGGCCTATCGGTGTTGCGCGCGGTCAAAGCTGCGCTTCCCAATGCACCCATCGTCTTTGCGGCGGATTATGCCGGTCTGCCCTATGGCAGTAAGACCGAGGCAGAAATTTCGGCGAGGGTTCCCGCCTTGCTTGGCCGACTTGTCGAACGGTACCGGCCACGCCTTGTTACCATCGCCTGCAACACCGCGTGCACCATTGCCCTCGCCCATGTGCGCGCCGCGCTGGATGTCCCCGTGGTTGGCACTGTTCCAGCCATAAAGCCGGCCGCGGAAGCGAGTAAGGCGGGCGTCATCGGCCTTCTCGGTACGACCGCGACCGTGCGTCAGGGCTATGTCGACCGGCTGCACGCGGACCATGCTGCCCATATGACATTGCTGCGCCACGCGGCCCCTGATTTGGTGGGGGCCGCCGAAGCAAAAATGCGCGGAGAGGCGGTAGACCCTTCGGTCTATATTCGGGCCATGGGCGGCCTGACCGAACAGGAGGATGGCGATCGTTTGGATGTCACGGTGCTCGGGTGCACGCATTTTCCGTTGGTTGAGGATGAGCTTCGCGCGGTGGCGCCGCACATGCAGTTCGTCGATGGCGCAGCGGGCATCGCGCGGCGCATCAGCCACCTGACGCGTGATCAGCGTTGGCCGGAGACACAGGCCGAGGGGATATTCGTTACAATGGGGTCGCTAGATGCGCTCGAAAGCCTGCGTCCCGCTCTTTCGCGCTTTGGTTTGTCGCAAATCAAATCACTCTAAGCGAAAATATCGCATAGAGGCGTCCATTATGCGGCTTGTTGCAAGTCGTTCGCGCTGGATTTTTCCATTTCCGGGGACTAATGGGCGACGATGTGCCGCAGCAGCGGCTTAAACCCGGGGTTAGTATCCGTGAATTACGATGCTGTTTTCGAAAAAGCGATTGACCGTCTTCATGCCGAGGGCCGCTACCGCGTGTTCATCGATATTTTGCGGAACAAGGGCAATTATCCCAACGCGCGCTGCTTCGCCGGACATAACGGCCCCAAGGACATCACCGTGTGGTGTTCAAATGACTATCTCTGCATGGGGCAGCATCCCAAAGTCATCACCGCTATGGAAGATGCGTTGCATGATGTTGGCGCGGGTTCTGGCGGAACGCGCAACATTGGCGGCAACACGCATTATCATGTCGAACTGGAACATGAACTTGCCGATTTGCATGGCAAGGATGGCGCATTGCTGTTCACGTCGGGCTATGTTTCCAACGATGCGACACTTTCGACATTGGCCAAGGTATTGCCCGGATGCATCATCTATTCGGATGAATTAAACCACGCTTCCATGATTGCCGGCATTCGCAATGCCGGATGTGAAAAGCGCGTTTGGCGGCATAATGATCTGGCGCATTTGGAAGAGTTGCTTGCGGCTGATGATCCAGAGGCACCGAAGCTGATCGCCTTTGAAAGCGTGTATTCGATGGACGGCGACGTTGCGCCAATCGCCGCCGTTTGCGATTTGGCCGATAAATATAACGCGCTTACCTATTGCGACGAAGTGCACGCCGTTGGCATGTACGGCGCGCGTGGTGGCGGCATTAGCGAGCGGGACGAAGTCGCCGACCGCGTGACGATTATTGAAGGCACGCTGGGCAAGGCATTTGGCGTGATGGGCGGATACATTGCCGCTGATCAAAAGATCATTGACGTCATTCGGTCTTACGCGCCCGGTTTTATTTTCACGACATCGCTCTCGCCAGTACTGGTAGCAGGCGTATTGGCATCGGTCCGTCACCTGAAGGCATCGAGCGATGAGCGCACCGCGCAGCACGCAAATGCCGCCATGCTAAAGACGTTATTTGCGGAAGCGGGATTGCCCGTGATGGTCAGCAACACGCACATCGTGCCATTGATGGTCGGTGATCCGGTGAAGGCCAAGAAGATCAGCGACATATTGCTCGCGGAATATGGCGTATATGTTCAACCGATCAACTACCCCACCGTACCGCGCGGTACAGAGCGGTTACGTTTCACGCCGGGTCCGCAGCATACCGAGGCTATGATGCGCGATTTAACGAGCGCATTGATTGAGATTTGGGGCCGGGTGGATATCCGCGCTGCTCAGGCTGCTTGAACCAAAAGCTGCACAAAGGTTTCCCGGTCCACATTCCCGCCCGATAACGTAACCGCGGTTACCGGCTTTAATTCTATCTTTCCGGCAAGGACGGCCGCGAGTGCAACTGCGCCGCCCGGTTCCACCACGAGGTGGAGTTTCTCAAACACCAACCGCATCGCTGCGGCGACTTCAGCGGTGGTTACCGACACGCCCTGCGATACGCGGTTGCGTAGTACGTCAAAGTTTATTGGATAGGTCTGCGGTGTCTGTAACGCATCGCAATAGGTTGGGTGCAAAAGGTCTTTAACCGGCAAAATCTCGCCTGCTTCAAGCGAACGGATGATATCATCCCAGCCTTCGGGCTCGACGATGGCGATGTCCGCGTCGGGACAGGCGAGCGCAAGGCCGGAGGCAAGGCCGCCGCCACCGCAACAGGAAACAATCAAATCTGGCCCTGCGATGCCAAGGCTTTGCAGCTGTTCGGCGATCTCAATACCGGCGGTGCCCTGCCCTTCGATAACCCACGGATCACCAAAGGCATGCACGAGGGTCGCATTGCTTTGTGCAATCAACCCGGCGGCCACTGCCTCACGCGATTCCGTTGCGCGGTCATATAATACCACTTGTGCGCCAAGCGCCTTTGTCGCCTCCAGCTTCATACGCGGCGCATTGGAAGGCATGACGATGGTCGCATCTATGCCCAGCTTCTTCGCTGCCCAAGCGACGCCCTGCGCATGGTTGCCGCTGGATACGCCAACGACACCGCGCGCACGCTCGTCTTGGTTCAAATCGGAGAGCCGATGCCACGCACCGCGAATCTTGAACGCGCCGATCGGTTGCAGCATTTCGGCCTTGCACCAAATCGTGACACCATCAACCTCAAGCGGCAGCAAGGGCGTTTTTGGCAGAATAGCGGCGATCTTGACCATCGCCCGCTGCACCCCTTCGTGCGTGGGCGTCGTGATGGCTGCAGCCAATTCTTGTTCTGTCATAAAAGGCCCCTATATGCGTGCGCTTAACGAATCTCTGATAAGTGGAAATAGCATATGAGCAAGGTATTGGTAATTGGCGCAGGCGGCGTTGGATCGGTTGCGGTCCACAAAATGGCCATGAACCAGGATATCTTCAGCCATATCAGCCTCGCAAGCCGCACAAAGTCGAAATGCGATGCGATTGCCGCTTCGGTAAAGGAGCGCACGGGCGTCGTGATCGACACCTATGGCCTTGATGCAGATGATGTTGCCGCGACAACCGCGTTGCTGAACCAAATCAAACCAAGCCTCGTCGTCAACCTCGCGCTCCCTTACCAAGACCTCAACATCATGGACGCGTGCCTTGCCGCGGGCGTGCATTATATGGACACAGCGAACTATGAACCGCTGGATGTCGCCAAGTTCGAATATCATTGGCAGTGGGCTTATCAGGATCGTTTCAAGGATGCGGGCCTCGCCGCTTTGTTGGGTTCAGGTTTTGACCCTGGCGTGACATCGGTGTTCACGACCTATTTGAAAAAGCATCACTTCGACCGCATCGACACGCTCGACATTCTCGATTGCAATGGCGGCGACCATGGTCAGGCCTTTGCCACCAACTTCAATCCGGAAATCAACATCCGTGAAGTCACTGCCGTCGCCCGCCATTGGGAAAATGGTGCCTGGGTCGAAACCCCCGCAATGTCGGTGAAGCAGAGCTTTGACTTTGAAGCGGTTGGTCCAAAGAACATGTATTTGATGTACCATGAGGAAATCGAAAGCCTCAAAACCCATCTGCCCGAAATCAAGCGTATCCGGTTCTGGATGACCTTTGGCGACGCTTATATCACCCACTTGAATGTGCTTCAGGCGGTTGGCATGACCCGGATTGACCCTGTCATATATGAAGGCAAGGAAATCATTCCGCTGCAGTTTCTGAAGGCCGTTCTGCCTGAGCCCGCCTCGCTTGGTCCGACGACCAAGGGCAAGACTAACATTGGCTGTATCGCCACTGGCCTTGGCAAAGACGGCAAGGAAAAGACGCTCTACATCTACAATATCTGCGACCATGAAGATGCCTATGCCGAAACAGGCAATCAGGCGGTCAGCTATACCACTGGCGTACCTGCGATGATCGGTGCCGCCATGCTGCTGACTGGCAAATGGTCCGGTGCGGGCGTTTGGAACATTGAACAGTTCGATCCCGATCCCTTCATGGACATGCTCAACGCGCATGGTCTGCCTTGGCAGGTGAAGGAACTGGATGGGCCGCTAGGGTTTTAGGTGCCAAGAGCAATTGAAGATTATTCGGACGTTCGCAACAAAGCTTGGTGCATCCATTGTGGCGCCTATTTGAATCGCGTGCGTGTCACGCGAGATCATACTCCGTCCAAAATATTGCTCGACCGGCCCTTTCCGGATAATTTAGCTGTCACCCCAGTGTGCAGCGAATGTAACCATAGCTTCTCTTTAGACGAAGAATATTTTTCAGCATTTTTGTCCGCAGTGCTGTCGGGAACAAGCGACCCAGACAAGCAGGTTATCAAACAATCCGGCAAAGCACTAGCTCGCAACCAAGCACTTAAAAATCTCATCGACCAACAAAAAGTCGAGCAGCTACACTTTTTCGAACCTACTAACATCTCTTGGTTTCCCGATGTCGACAGAATGCGGAATGTTATTCTTAAGAATGCTCGTGCGCACCTCTTTTACGAAAATGGTGAGCCAATGCGGGATGACCCTGAAACCGTCTCATACCTCCCGCTGAATCTAATGTCGGAGCGGCAGTTTAATGAGTTTTTTGTACTGGATCGGTTCCAACCTTGGTGCGAAGTTGGAAGTCGCTGGAACGCTAGGCTCTTTGAAGGTGATGCTTTTGATGAGTTTGGGTTCCTTGTTGTTCAACCGGGCGTTTACCGCTTCCGAGTAGAAAATGGTGGAATTGGGCTTCGTTCCGTTATCCGAGAATATCTCGCAACTTACGTTCATTGGTAGGAAAATATGGAAACCAAAGCAGGCGATCCCGGCGCATTTGCGCATTTTGACCTAGGCCGCGTGCCGTCGCCCGCCTTTGTGGTAGACGAGGCTGCGCTGCGGCGGAACCTTGCTATTCTGGCGGATGTAAAAGCACGGTCGGGCGCGAAAATCCTGTGCGCGATGAAGGCGTTTTCCATGTGGAAAGTAGCGCCCGTCATCGGCGAATATCTCGATGGCGTGTGCAGCTCGGGTCTGTGGGAATCACGCCTTGCCCGCGATTATTACAAAGGCGAGATCGCGACTTATTGCGCTGGCTATAAAGAAGCCGACATGGCCGAAATCGTTGAGATTTCTGATCATGTCATTTTCAACAGCCCCAGCCAGCATAAACGTTTTGCGGCATTCCTGAATGACAGCGTGGATGTCGGCCTTCGGCTGAACCCAGAACATGCCGAGGGCGAAGTTGCGAAATATGATCCCTGCTCACCCGGCTCGCGCCTTGGCTTCCCTGTAAGCCAGCTGAGGCCAGAACATTTGGAGGGCGTGTCCGGTCTGCATTTCCACACCTTGTGCGAGCAGGATTTTGAACCGCTCAAGCGCACATGGGAGGCTTTGAAGCCACAGATCGCGCCCTATTTTGGTCGATTGCGTTGGCTAAACTTTGGTGGCGGACATCACATCACTCGCGCGGATTACCAGCGCGACGACCTTGTTGCGTTCATTCAGCAAGTCCGCGCTGAAACCGGCCTCGACGTCTATCTTGAACCCGGCGAAGCGATTGCGCTTGATACCGGTATATTGATTGGCGAACTGCTCGATGTGTTTGAAAATGGTTTGCCCGTCGGCATTACCGATATCAGCGCGACCTGCCATATGCCTGACGTCATTGAGGCACCTTATCGCCCCGCGATGCTTGGAGAGCTTCAGGACGGCCCTGCGGTGCGTCTGGGTGGCCCCAGCTGCCTTGCTGGCGATATCATCGGGGACTACCGCCTTCCCGTCGCTCCAGAGGCCGGAGCGCGCTTCGCGTTTCTCGATCAGGCGCATTATTCGATGGTGAAGACGAACACCTTCAACGGCGTTCCGCTTCCGTCCATCTGGCTTTGGAACAGCGACACAGACGCGTTGGAATGTGTCCGCGCATTCGACTGGACTGAGTTTAGGGACCGGCTCAGCTAAAAACGCAACGAATCACTTTACATACCCCCCTGCTTTTCATAAGGGACGCCTCCGCTGCCCCAGGGGGACTTCCAATAACCGCAAGGCAGCCTTGTTGTTTCACGTTATTTTTTTTGGGGGTCCCTTGAGTTGCACGAGTATCTTGACGCTCTAGCTGTAGTCCGCGCCCAGCGCCCTGACGAACCTATCACGCTCCTTCGCCCGCATGCGGCTTCGCGCGCCGCCCGTTTCTTCGTTGAGAAGTTTCAGGGTAAGTCGCTATACGCGGTAAAGGCCAATCCTTCGCCTGCATTGCTTGAGACTTTGTGGGACGCGGGCATCACGCATTATGACGTCGCGTCGCTTGGCGAAGTGCGTTTGGTGAGCAAGTTCCTACCGGATGCAAAGCTGTGCTTTATGCATCCAGTGAAAAGCGAACGCGCGATTGCACAAGCTTACCACAACCATGGGGTTCGGACATTCAGCCTCGACAGCCATGAGGAATTGGAAAAGATCGTTCGTGCGACCGATGGCGCGACCGATCTTGAACTGTGCGTACGTATCCGCGTGTCATCAGAGCATGCGAAGCTTAGTCTTGCTTCAAAATTTGGCGCAGACCCGTCGGAAGTAGCAGATCTGCTCGTCGCGACCCGTCAGGTCGCCGACAGCTTGGGCATTTGCTTCCACGTTGGAAGTCAGGCCATGACGCCGGCTGCTTATGCCGAAGCAATGGAGCATGTGCGTGCAGCCATCGTTGAAGCATCGGTCACGGTTGATATTGTCGACGTGGGCGGCGGTTTTCCATCGGTCTATCCCGGCATGGAACCACCTGCGTTGGAAGGCTATTTTGAAGTCATCCACAATTGCTTCGAAGACCTTCCCATCAGCTACTCCGCCGAACTATGGTGTGAGCCGGGCCGTGCATTGTGCGCCGAATATGCGTCCTTGCTGGTGAAGGTCGAAAAACGCCGTGGGCAAGAGCTGTTCATCAACGACGGTGCTTATGGATCATTGTTTGATGCAGCGCACATCGGCTGGCGCTTCCCTGTGGCGCTTCAGCGGTCGGATACCTCAATTGGTACCCAGATGGCCGAATTCAGCTTCTATGGGCCTACCTGCGACGATATGGACCATATGGCGGGGCCATTCATCCTTCCCGATGACGTGCAAGCCGGTGACTATATTGAAGTCGGCATGCTTGGCGCATATGGCTGCGCGATGCGGACCGAATTCAACGGCTTTGGCGAGACTGACACGGTTCCGGTCGAAGACGAGCCGATGGCAAGCCTTTACGCCCAGTTGCCTGCCCATGACGCGAGCAATGTTGTGAAGATCGGCAAGCGGTCCGCGCAATAAGTTACAATTGACAATCAATGTTACGTGAAGCACCCTTCCAATTATAAAAATTGGGAGGGTTTTCATTATGGATAAGTCGATTTTAGCACCAGCCGCGGCTTTGGTCGTCTGGTCGATCATCATGCTTTTCTGGATGGCGGGAACGCGCCTTCCTGCAATGTCCAAGATCGGCATGGACCTTAGCAAGGCCGCACCGGGCGGACGTGGTCAGGATATCGACCCGCATGTGTCACCATCGGTTGCCTGGAAATCGCACAATTACACGCATTTGATGGAACAACCGACCATCTTTTATGCGACGATCATGATCCTTGCGATATCCGGCGGGGCAACATCACTGTCGGTGTCGCTGGCATGGGGTTATACTGTGTTGCGCGTGATCCACAGCATTTGGCAGGCAACGGTCAACACCGTGGCAATACGTTTCGTATTTTTCCTGTTGTCGAGCCTGTGCCTGACGATACTGGCAGTCCAAGCGCTGCTGGCGACGATCTGACGATGTTTGAAATTGTTTTAAGGGGAGAGTGGATATGAATAGTGCAATATTAGGACCAGTCGTCGCGCTTGCGGCATGGACGATGATTATCTGGATATGGATGTATGCCACGCGCATACCCGCCATGAACCGCGCAGGGATTGACGGCGCAAAGATTGTTGGTTCCTCCGCCGGTGCCTTGCGCGATGCGCTGGTTGCCAAAGGCGAAGAAAAAGCGTCATGGGTTGCAGACAATTACAACCACTTACACGAAGCACCTACGGTGTTTTATGCGGTATGTTTGACGCTTGCCATGGTTGGCCAGGGCGACAATCTCAACGCAACAATCGCTTGGGTATATGTAGGCCTTCGTGTCGCACATAGCTTGGTGCAAATTTTGTCGAACCGCGTTCTCATTCGGTTTGGACTATTTGCACTGTCGTCATTGGCACTCATGATGCTCGTCACACATGCCGTAATGGCGGTGCTTTTACACTAACGGCTAAACTGCCCAACAAGCTCGATATGGGTTGACCAGCGGAATTGCCCAACAGGCCAAATCCGCTGCAACCTGTATCCAGCGGCCACCAATGTTTTTGCATCGCGCGCAAAGCTCGCCGGATTACAGCTGACATAGGCAATCGACGGAACCGTGGAAGCCGCAAGGTTTGCCACCTGCTCCTTTGCGCCAGCACGCGGCGGATCAAGCACGACCGTTTGGAACCGGTTCAGTTCCTCAGGCGACAACGGCCGACGGAACAGGTCACGATGCTCCGCAAATATAGTACGGCCCGAGCGGCCCGCAGCGGCCTTGAGCGCCAGACTGGCTTGAAGATCAGCCTCACCTGCGTAAATCTTACGCCCAGCGCCCATCGACAGCGCAAATGTGCCTGAACCGGCAAACAAATCCGCCACGATACTATCTTTGCCGATAATATCATTTACGGCCTGCACCAGAGCCGCCTCGCCATCCACGGTCGCTTGCAGGAAACCATAAGGCTGGTACCCCACAGCAACTCCGCCCAGTGTGACGGTAACAGGCTCTGGCTCATAAAATGGAACGGGTCCGTAGCCTTCATCCAACGACAGACGCGCAAGGCCATAGGTTTTCGCAAATTCCGACAAAGTCTCATGCGTATCGAGATCGTTGGCGATCCAGTTTTCAATCAACACGTCAACGCCTTGATCGACCATCGCCAATTTGATCTGAACCTGACGCGCGCGGTTAAGCCGTGGCTCCAGCAGGCTGCGCAGTGGCTTAAGCAACGCGAATAGCTCCGGCGCCACGACGTCACATTGCCTTAAGTCTATGATACGGTGGCTTTTTTCGGTGCTGAACCCCAGTTGAAATTGCTTCCCTGCCCATGCCGAACGCACCGCAATGCGCCGGCGTGTGGCGGGGGGAGACAGATGGACGGGCATGACCTCGCCGATGTCGACCTGCTGCGTCGCCAACGCATGCGTGACGCGCTCGGCAACAAACAGGCGCAGGCTGTCCTCGTCGAGATGCTGCAACTGGCATCCGCCGCATAATGGGAAGTGCTGGCATGGCGGCGTTGCGTGATGCGGTCCGTGGATCAAACCGCCTGCAGGATCAACAATGTCGCCCGGGGCGGCATGCGCTACATAGCGTCCATTTGCAGTTACGCCGTCGCCGCGCGCTGCGACCCTGATAATCTCTTCTGCTATGCTCATAGCGCCCCATGCCCTTGAAGGCGCGCGCAATCAACCGGCGTCTTTGCTAGCGCCCTTTTCTCCGGCGTTGCCCTGCCCCTTTATCTGCGCAGGCAGCCGATATTTGTCGTCACCGGACGATAGCTCAATCATATTGGCACCGAGCACGCGGATCCGCGTTTCATCAAAACCGTCGGCAGGGGCAAGCCCGCGACCGTCTGTTAAAATAGTAAACCGCCGGAAACCGCCATCGGCATGCCGGATGACCAACATTTTGCTATCCGGCCCCCCAATTTGCTCGGTTGTGCATGTCCGTTCGAACGTATCAGACCCCGCCAAGGCGCACGCAATCGTGCCATCACGCGCGGCTTGGTCGCCTGCGTCTTTCTCTGCCTGCGCGATCGGGGCCGCACTATCTCCGCCGCAGCCAGCAAGGCTGGCGAGCAGCAAAGTTACCGCCGCATATTTAGATATCGGCGTAGACATGCGTTTCGGCGCTGCCACCGGGATGCGTGACTGCGCCTTTATAGGCAGGCCCGACATTTTGAGCATAGCGCCATATTGCGCCCGACCCATAATCGGTGGCGCGTGGCGTCCAATGTTTTCGCCGTTCTTCAAGGACTTCGGCAGATACATTGAGGTCGATAACACCGGTTTCGGCATCGATCATAATCTCGTCGCCATCTTCAATCAAAGCGATTGGTCCGCCTTCGGCCGCTTCTGGGCCGACATGGCCAATGCAGAAACCGCGTGTGGCGCCAGAAAAGCGTCCATCGGTGATGAGCGCAACCTTCTCGCCCATCCCCTGCCCGTATAGAGCCGCCGTCGTCGAGAGCATTTCGCGCATGCCGGGGCCGCCCTTTGGCCCTTCGTAACGGATGACGATGACCGAACCTTCGCGGATTTCGCGTGCTTCAACCGCGGCAAAGCAATCTTCTTCGCAGTCAAAAACCTGTGCTGGGCCCGTAAACGTCAGGCGGTCCATACCCGCGACCTTCACGATTGCGCCATCTGGTGCCAATGTCCCGCGAAGGCCAACGACGCCACCTGTCGGTGTTATTGGCGCTGTTGCAGGGTAAATCACCTTCTGGTTGGGGTTCCATGTGATTTCTTCGATATTCTCACCCAGCGTCTTGCCGGTGACGGTCATGCAGTCGCCGTATAAAAGCCCTTCGGCCAGCAACGACTTCATCAGCATATACACACCGCCCGCGTCATACATATCGCGCGCTACAAATTGGCCACCCGGCTGCAAATCCGCCATATAAGGCGTTGTTTTGAACGCCTCGGCAACGTCGAACAGATCAAACGAGATACCCGCCTCATGCGCCATTGCGGGCAAATGCAGCGCACCGTTGGTCGATCCACCCGTGGCAGCAACAATTCTTGCTGCATTTACAAAGGCTTCGCGCGTACAGATGTCACGCGGTCTAACGTTTTTCGCGAGCAAGTCCATCACTTGGACGCCAGCGGCATGGGCGATTTGGTCACGTGTCGAATAAGGCGCAGGCGCCATATTGCTGTTTGGAAGCGAAAGGCCAATCGCCTCGCCCACGCATGCCATGGTGTTCGCGGTATATTGGCCGCCACAGGCACCGTGCCCCGGGCATGCAACGCGCTCAAGCTCTTCAACCTCCGACAACGGGCACGCGCCTGCCGCATATTTACCAACGACTTCAAAGACGTCCTTAACGGTCACGTCCTTTTCATGATAGCGACCGGGAAGAATGGAGCCGCCATAAACAAAGATGGATGGCACGTTCAGCCGAAGCATCGCCATCATGATCCCGGGCAGCGACTTGTCGCAACCCGCAAAGCCAACCAGCGCGTCGTAGCAGTGCCCACGCACCGATAGCTCAACCGAATCCGCGATAACCTCGCGGCTCACCAGCGAGGACTTCATGCCCTGATGCCCCATCGCGATGCCGTCGGTCACTGTGATGGTATTGAACCGGCGTGGCATGCCGCCGCCCTGCTCCACGCCCTTACGCGCGATGTCCGCTTGCGCGTCCAATGTTGTATTGCATGGCGCACTGTCGTTGCCCGCCGACACAACGCCTACAAATGGGCGCGCAATTTCCTCAGCGGTCAAACCCATTGCATAATAATAACTGCGATGTGGCGCGCGTTCCGGGCCAACCGAAACGTGGCGGCTGGGCAATTTGGATTTGTCGAATTGGTGTGGCATGATGGTCTCCATTATCGCCGCGGCCTTTACGCGTTTTTATGTGGTTAAGCCAAGCTGTTCCGAAACAAAATGGCACATTTCCGACAAAATATGTGCAAATCTTGCTTGGCCCGCAGCATCGCTGACCAAATCCTGTCGCATTTCAATCCCGACATAGGGAATGTCATTGGCCTCGGCATGGCGGTTCATCGTCGCGTTTAGCAATTTGCCTGAATAAGGAAGCTGGTCACCGACGTTAAGGCCGGAATCCTGTAAGAACGGGATAGCCGTTTTCGATCCCGCCTCGTGCGCATTGTACAGCACACCAACATCCCATGGCCGCGCCTCGTCTGGCCGTGTTTTCAATGCGGGTGTGAAGCTATGCAGCGACAATATGAGTGCTGGCCGGCACTCCCGCAAAAGCGTTTCTAGCCGGTCATGATAGGGCCGGTGATATCGCGCGATCCGGTCCGCACGCTGCATTTGGTCCAAATCATTGCCCGCTATGCGACGTCCATCGCTTTCGCTTGGGATGGCGCCTGCTTCGTGCTCTCCGCGGTTTAAGTCGACGACCAAACGCGAATAACGTCCGAGGAACGCGGCAAAACGGGTGTCTTGCGTCAATATATGCGCAACCGGGTCAACGCCAATGTCCCACGCAATATGTGCGTTTAGGTGATCAGCATCCAATCCCAACGTGACGTCGTCAGGAACCGCATTTGAAGCATGGTCGCCAATAATCAGGATGCCCCCAATTTGGGGTTCGCCCAATATCCGGAAAGGATCCACCATCATCGCAGCTCGGTTCCCATTGACCACCAACGGGGGTCCAGATGTGCTTTGGCCGCTTCCAAATCCTTTGCTTCCGCAAAAAGCGCGAAGCAGGTCGCGCCTGACCCCGACATGCGAACCATAGCCGGGTTAGCGCGCTCTAGCACATTCAGTATATCATGTATGGCAGGACAGATGGCCGCCGCGATGGGTTCAAGGTCGTTTCGGCCCGACAGTGTCGCTTTCCAGATGTCGCCCCGCGCCACTGGCCCCTTGTCCTCGCCGTCCCATGCCTTGAAAATGGCGGCTGTCGATACCGACTGCAGCGGGTTGACCAGCAATAGGTGCCGCGCAGGCACATGGCTGTCATCGCGCAATTCAATAGCTGTTCCGGTTCCGCTGCCAAAACTTGTGCGGCTAAAAACGCAAGCAGGGATGTCCGCACCAAGCGGCGTCAATATATCGGCAAGTTCCTGCTCGCTTGCCTGAATATCCCACAGCCGGTTCAACAACCGTGCCGCTGCTGCTGCATCGGCCGAACCGCCACCGATACCCGATGCTATTGGAAGGTTTTTTGTCAGCCGGATGGATGCGCCGTCGGTGATGGAAAATTGCGCGCGAAGCTGGTGCGCGGCTTGCATCACCAGATTATCGTCATCGACGGAAAGCCCGCTGCCAAATGGGCCGTCGATCGTGAGGTCGAGCCTATCAGAAGGCGCCGCCTGCAACTGATCCCCATGCTGCGCAAAAGCGAACAAGGTTTCAATGTCATGATAGCCGTCTTCGCGGCGCCGACGCACATGCAACGCAAGATTGATCTTGGCAAAGGCGGTCTCGGTATCCGCTAGCATCACTTCGCCGTCCTGATGTCGCCCGGCAGGCCTGCTTCCAACTTTGATGATATGCGCAAAGCAACCGCGGCATCCGCCGAGATCTGCGCGCTATTCCACGCATGTCGCGCGTCGCGCCTGCGTCCTGCCCGCCAATATGCGTCACCAAGATGCTCGAAAATCGTTGCGTCGGCATTTTCGATCGACGCGGCCTTTTCCAGCATCGTTACGGCGTCATCATATTTGCCGCTTTGAAACAAAGCCCAGCCGAGCGAGTCCGCATAAGCCGATGATGTTGGCTCTGCATCAAATGCACGCCGCACAAATGCCTCTGCGTTGACCACGTCCTCGCCCCGTTCCAGCATGGAATACCCCAGATAATTCAGCGCGCTCGCATTGGATGGATCTAATACGACCGCATTTTGAAGTTCCCGCTTTGCGTCGTCCCATTGGCCATTTTTATCAAACGCGCTCGCGAGCATGACATAAAATGAGGCGCGGCTTTGGGGTGCCTGACGCTGAAAGTCATCCAAGCCCATTGCGATGCGATATTGGGCGATAGCCTCTTGCAGACGCCCATTTTGCTGCAGCATTTGGCCAAGAAAGGTTGCGCGCGCAGCCGAATTCGCATTCTGATCATAACTGAGGCGCGCCAGTTCAACTGCGCCGTCATTGTCGCCCATATCGCGTAACAGTGCGGCCTTTGCGAAAACCGTTCGTGTCCAATAAGGCGAAGCTGACGGAATTTTATCCAAAAGTGCAACCGCGTCGCGGCCACCCGATAATTTTCCCAGCGCATGTGCCGTGGTGATGATGGCAGGAGGATATTCCGGCGCGGTCCATAGGGCCAACCGTGCAAGCGCCAGACCGGGTTCGGGCAAATCCTGTTCAATCAGCGACGTTGCTATCCGCACATATAATGCCGCAAGCCCGATATTGGGGCTGATATTCTTTGCAGCTGCGTCAACGCCGTCAAATTGGCCATCGAACTCGGAACCCATCGCGGCCCCAACCATTGCATTGGCAAAAGCGGTATCGCCTTTATGCGCTAAAACGGGGCCGGCGTTGATGAACAGATCGCGCATGGCATCGCCGCCAACCGAGACCATGTTCCGCAATCCCAATTTCGCTTTGGCATTTTGGCCCGTGGCGAGATCAAGATACACGATCTGGTCCACGGCGTAGAAATTGAAAAAGGAATCCGTATTTCCCTCTTTAAGGGTCAAGTCATGCGTGCCTGTCTTCGCGACGGATACCCACGCGCGCAATATAGGCGCCATAAAGCCAAAATTGCTGCGGGCTTCCAATTCGTCGGCCGCCAGCAATGCCAATGACCAGCGACGCTTTTGAAAGGCGTCGGTGAATAGAAGCAACGGTCCTTCCGGTGGAACGTCATTTTTCAGTTCCTGAACGCGAATGGATTTCAGTGCTGCGGCAAAGTCACCTTGCCGCACGGCATTTTGGTAAACCCGCTTCGCCAATGTCTCGCTGTCCGCAGATTCTTCAAACAGCTTGAGATATTCCGCCAACGCCTCACCGTGGCGTGCGTCAAACTCTGCCGCACGCGCATTCGCATAGGCGGTGACGCCGTCATCAACGGACGCATAAGCTGGCGCCGCACATAAAAATAGCGCGGCGGTCAGCTTACATATTGGGGTAATTCGGCCCACCGCCACCCTCCGGCGTCACCCAATTGATATTCTGATTAGGGTCTTTAATGTCGCAGGTTTTGCAATGAACGCAGTTTTGGGCGTTGATCTGATAGCGTGGGTCTTTGCCCTCTTCCTCGATCCATTCATACACACCTGCGGGGCAATAGCGCGTTGATGGACCTGCGAATTCCATAAACTCGCTGTTCTTTTGCAGGTCCATATCCTTTACCTGCAAATGGATTGGCTGATCTTCGGCATGGTTGGTGTTCGACAGGAACACCGACGAGAGGCGGTCAAAGCTGAACACGCCATCGGGCTTTGGATAATCGATCCGCTGGCCTTGGTTCTTCTTTTTGAGCGCCTTGTGATCTGGATGATGCTTCATGGTGAAAGGCATGCGGATACCAAAGTTTTCGAGCCACATATTCACGCCCGCAAGCATCGTTCCAACAACATTGCCGTATTTTTCAACAAGCGGCAGGACATTGCGCACCATGTGCAGCTCTTTGGAGACCCAGCTATTGTCATAACCGGTCTGGTAAGCGGTCAATTCGTCATGTTCGCGGCCCGCGGCCAGTGCTTCCACAACGGCATCTGCTGCCAACATGCCGGACTTCATCGCGGTATGTGTGCCCTTAATCCGTGGCACGTTTACGAAGCCTGCTGAACAACCAATCAACGCGCCGCCCGCGAATGCCAACTTTGGCACCGACTGCCAGCCACCATCGCTGATCGCGCGCGCGCCATAGGAAACGCGCTTGCCGCCAGCCAAAATCTTCTTGACCTCAGGATGCGTTTTCCAACGCTGCAGCTCTTCGAAGGGTGACAGATAGGGGTTGGAATAGTTCAACCAAACCACAAAGCCCAAGGCCACTTGGTTGTTGGCTTGATGGTACAGGAATGCGCCACCATTTGCGTCGGTCAATGGCCAGCCTTGGCTGTGAATGACGCGGCCTGCCGAATGTTGTTCCGCCGGAATATCCCACAATTCTTTCAGGCCAATACCATAGACCTGCGGCTCGCAATCCTTGTCCAATCCGAACTGCGGCTTAATCAATTTGGTCAGATGCCCACGCACACCTTCGGCAAAGAAGGTATATTTGGCATGCAGTTCCATGCCGGGCATATAATCATCTTTGTGGCTGCCATCGCGCGCGACGCCCATGTCGCCTGTCGCCACGCCCTTGACCGAGCCGTCCGCATTATACAGAATTTCTGCAGCCGAAAATCCGGGGAAGATTTCAACGCCCAGATTTTCCGCCTGCCCCGCAAGCCAGCGGCACAGATTGCCAAGCGAGCCTGTGTAGGTACCTTTGTTGTGCATGAAACCCGGCGTCAGGAAATGCGGCATGTTAAACTTGCCGGTCTTGGTCATTATCCAATGCTGGTTGTCGTTTACGGGCGTATCGGCCAATGGGCAGCCCATATTGCGCCAGTCAGGCAGCAGCTCGTCAAGCGCCTTTGGATCTATAACAGCGCCGGATAAAATATGCGCGCCAACCTCTGACCCTTTTTCCAAAATGCAAACGCTGGTGTCGGGTGATTGCTGCTTAATGCGTATTGCCGCGGATAAACCTGCTGGCCCCGCACCAACAATAACAACATCATATGGCATCGACTCGCGTTCACTCATTGCCTTTATCCTTTACCCGGCATGTAAATCAGGCCATCCGAATTTTCGGACAGCTCGTGGAAATTGCCATGCCAAGCAATTGACCCTGTCGTCAACAAGTGACTGAAGGGATTTATGGGGGATCGTGCAGAAATAGCAGCCTTGGCGGCTGTTGAATCGCTAACTGGCTGGTGGACGCTGGCCGGTGTGGATTCTGCCGTGGGCGATGAAACCGTCAACTGGCTGGCCGCCGATGAAGTGACGGATCCTGCAAAACCGGCTGTTACCGCCACTAATAGTGCCGCCAATGCCCCTGTTGCACCGCAAGTTCCGTCTATTCCGTGGCCGAGTGATATTGCGACCTTGCGGCAGATGGTCCGCGATGGCGCACCGCTTCCTGGCAACGACCTCGGCCCGGTTCATATTCCGCCAATTGGCCCGGAAAACAGCACGATTGTCATCATATCCGATCTGCCCGATTTAACGGATGCCGACGAAGCAACCGCCGGAACATCTGCGGTGCACATTTTGCTGGAACGTATGTTGGCGGCGATTGGTATCAACATTTCGGATTGTTACCGGACGTGGCTTGCAACCACCGTGCCGGCGACGGGGGAGCTTCCCGATCACATTCTGCCGGAATTGAGCCTTTATATGCGCCATCAACTCGGCCTCATTAAACCCACATCGGTTATTTTACTCGGTTCATCCGCCTGCAAAGCTTTGTTAGACGCCGATCTTATGAACGCCCGCGCAGAATTACGGAATGTTAACCATGATGGCCGCAATATCGCCGCATTGACGACATTCCATCCGCGTACCCTTATCGCGCGGCCTGCCATGAAGGCACAGGCGTGGAGAGATCTGCAGATGTTTGCAAAAAGGGATGCGTTGTGAGCGTCAAGAACGTGCACAGCGCAAATATGCGTAACCGCCGAATGCGCGCGCTTAGGTGGCTTGGTCCACTTTTGGCGCTGTCACCCGTGGCGGCTGCGCATGCAAACACCAGCGAGGGCTTTCGTGCGATTGTCGCTACGCAGGTTGCTCCATCGGTTTTGGATGCCAAGGAAAAGGTCGTTTTTTCGGCAATTTACGACGCAATTCGAAATCAAAAATGGGATGAGGCTGCACGGTTAATCGATGAAGCGCCGCAGGGACCAATGGCAGCCATGGCGCGCGCCGAATTATATCTTGCCCCCGGCAGCCCAAAGGTGGAGGTCGCGCAATTGCACGATCTTTTGCAGTCGGCACCCTATCTTCCGCAAGCGGAACAGCTTGCCACGATGGCGCGCAAGCGTGGTGCCGAGGTTCTGCCTGAACGCCCGGGCATACGCCGTTTCTCATGGCTCGGTGGTGCACCAAAGCGCGATTTGCCCGCAAACGCCGCGAGCGATATTATTCGCAGCGAGCTTCAGCAGTTCATCAAAAACGACCAATCTTTGGCCGCAGAACAATATCTGGAAACCAAGGTCGAAGAGCTTTCACCTGAAGCATTGACCGAGCTTCGATACCGCGTCGCATGGTCCTATTATATCGAAAATGACGACCAGTCTGCCAAACGTGTGGCGTTACTTGCGCGCACGGCCGGCGGCGAATGGGGCACACAGGCGGCATGGGTGCATGGTTTGGCATCGTGGCGGTTGGGTGAATATGCAGAGGCGTATGAGGCATTTGATGTGGTCTCACGCCTCGCTGCCAATGACGACCTGAAGGCAGCAGGTCTATTTTGGGGCGCGCGTGCAGCGATGGCCGCGAAATTTCCACAATTTGTGCAGCCAAAAATGCAAAAAGCGGCGCAGCTGCCCGAAACCTTTTATGGTTTGTTGGCGAGCGAAGCGCTCGGCATGGAGCCCATCGCCCGCCGGGCCGCCAAAGTCGCAAAGCTTGATTGGGCCAGCCTGAAAGATCAGCAGAATGCAATCCTTGCGGTTGGTTTAGCCGAAATTGGCCAAACGAAACTTGCAGATGAAGCATTGCGGCATCAAGCGCGCATAGGCGATGCGCGGCAGCATACAAATTTGGCGCAGCTGGCCGGATCGCTGAACCTTGCCTCAACCCAGTTTTGGTTGGGTCATTATGGCCCCGCACGCAACCAGAGCAACGCCATGGCGCGCTATCCCATGCCGAATTGGGAACCCCTCGGTGGCTGGCGGGTAACGCCGGCACTTGTCTATGCGCACACGTTGCAGGAATCCAACTTCCGCACTGACGTGGTCAGCCCCGCGGGTGCACGCGGGCTTATGCAGGTGCGGCCTGGCACCGCGCAGGATATGGCGCGGGCACGCGGCGCGACATTTGCTGCATCACAACTGGATCGTCCTTCGATCAATCTCGAATATGGGCAATCCTATCTCGAAAAATTGCGCGATCTGCCCGCGACGGGTGGGCTGCTGCCGAAGGTGATTGCGGCCTATAATGCAGGCCCCGGCCCGCTTGCGCGGTGGAACAGCGAAATTCGGGACAATGGCGATCCGCTGCTTTTCATTGAATCCATCCCTTATTGGGAAACGCGGGGCTATGTCGCGATTATCCTGCGCAACTATTGGATTTACGAGATGCGGGCAAACAAGGCGTCGGGCAGCTTGAAAGGGCTCGCCCAATATATGTGGCCGAAATTTCCGGACGCCAATGGCACCGTAACCGCGCGTCGCGTCACAGGAGGCTCCATTGCCGCTCGATAACAACATGGCTTTCAAACCCGTCAATATTGCGCTTCTGACGGTATCCGACACGCGTGGGCCGGATGATGACACCAGCGGCGATTTATTGGCTGAACGCATCAGGGCGGCGGGGCATAAGATCATCGAACGCGCAATTTTGCGTGACGATACCGCGTTGATTACCGCACGCCTGCACAATTGGATCGATGACGAAAATATCGACGTTGTCATATCCACGGGCGGCACGGGGCTCACCGGACGCGATGTGACGCCGGAGGCACTGGATCGCGTTAAGACCAAGGATATTCCGGGGTTTGGTGAGCTGTTTCGTTGGCTAAGCTTCGCCAGCATTGGCACATCGACCATACAGTCACGCGCCTGCGCGGTGCTGGCACGCGGCACATATATCTTTGCCCTGCCCGGCTCAAACGGCGCGGTGAAGGATGGATGGGACCAGATTTTAGTCCATCAGTTGGATAACCGGCACCGCCCCTGCAATTTTGTCGAACTGATGCCGCGCCTGTCCGAAAGGTAAATGCGTGGATTACTGCCGTTCGTGATGCTAATGCACTGAACGCATATTTGTTCTTTATATGTTCTCATTCTTATGGCATGATTTGCCAATGGAGAATGCAGTCGAGCGCAATGTAACAAAGGGACGTGGTGCGCCCACAAACACGGTGCCAACGCGGTTTAACCTCAATAGCCGTGTTGCCGACGGCGACTGGCTGGACGCGCGCGAAGCGTTAGATGGCGGGAAACCTCCGCTTAAGACGACGGTGACCGAAGAGTTCGCCAAATCCATACTCTCGTTCAACAATTCTCCCGACGTCCCTTTTGACCGTTCGGTAAACGCGTATCGCGGTTGCGAGCATGGCTGCGTTTATTGCTTTGCACGGCCAACACACGCCTATCATGATCTGTCGCCGGGGCTGGATTTCGAAAGCCGTCTTTTTGCCAAGCCAAATGCAGCGGATATCTTGAGCAAAACGATCGCCAAGCCGGGATATCGGCCAGCGCCTATCGCGATCGGAACCAATACCGACCCATATCAGCCGATTGAGCGAACCTATCGCATCACGCGGTCGATCTTGGCGCTGATGGTCGAAACGTCACACCCGATTGTCGTCACAACAAAATCCGCGCGCGTAGTTGATGATATCGACCTGTTAAGCCAGCTGGCATCAAAGCAACTGACGGGTGTTGCGATATCGGTAACTTCGCTCGATGCAAAACTCGCGCGGACATTGGAACCTAGGGCATCATCGCCAATGACGAGGCTCGCGGCAGTGCGCAAACTTTCAGACGCGGGGATCTATGCGCATGTAAATATCGCGCCGATCATTCCAGCGGTAACAGATCATGAGATTGAGGCTATCGCCGCTGCAGCAGCAGAACATGGCGCGACGAGCATCAGTGCGATACCCATTCGCCTTCCGCATGAAGTCGCGCCTTTGTTCCGCGACTGGCTTGACGCCCATTTCCCTGACCGCGCGGCGAAGGTCATGAATATCATTCGCGATATGCGCGGCGGGAAAGACAATGATGCCGAATTTTTCTCACGGATGAAGGGCCATGGTCCTTGGGCCGACCTGATACGCACCCGTATGCAAATCGCGCGAAAGAAACATGGCTTGGACGGTTCCAAATGGAATGTCAGAACCGACCTGTTCGTGCCGCCAAATATGAACGGGCAGCTGAGCCTGTTTTGAAAACCTCAGCTACTCGGCTGCCCAGAATTTTGGGGTCAATCCTCTAGAACGAAATCTTTGAACTGCTGACGCAGCGCAACCTTCTGGATCTTGCCCGTGCCGGTGTGCGGAAGCTCGTCAACGAACAGCACCCTGTCTGGCATCCACCATTTTACGATGCGCTCGGAGAGATATGCTTTCACCGTGGCTTCATCGACCTCCGCGCCGGGCTTCTTAACCGCAATCAGCACAGGGCGTTCATCCCATTTGGGATGCGGGATGCCAATCGCGCCGGCCTCCGCAATTCCGGGGCAGCCAACGGCGATGTTTTCCAACTCAACCGAGCTAATCCATTCGCCGCCGGATTTGATAACATCCTTGACGCGGTCGGTAATCTGCATCGTGCCATCGGGGTGCAGAACAGAAACGTCACCAGTGTCAAACCACTGGTCGGCATCGACCGTATCCGCTTCCGCCTTGAAATAACGCTTGATGACCCAAGGTCCGCGTATCTGAAGCGCGCCCGATGTCACGCCATCACGAGGAGCAACATTGCCGTCCTTATCAATGACACGCAGTTCGACACCAAATGGCGTTCGGCCCTGCTTGCAGACAATGTCGATTTGCTCATCAAGCGTCAATTCGTCCCAATTAGGCGTAGGTGCGCCCATTGTGCCGATAGGTGACGTTTCGGTCATGCCCCATGCGTGCGATACGCGGACATTTGCCTTCATGAGGCGTTCAATCATCGCGCGCGGCGCAGCGGAACCGCCGATTGTGACAAGGCGCAACTTACCGAGCGACGCATCGCGTCCAGCGGCAGCCTCTGCATCCAAATGCGCGAACATAGCGAGCCAAACGGTCGGCACACCCGCGCTATGCGTGACGCCTTCCTTTAGCATCAGCCCGTGCAAGGTCGCCGCATCATTTGTGGTGGAAAAGACGAATTTAACGCCTGCCGCAGCCCCTGCAAATGGCAAACCCCAGCTCGCGGCATGGAACATCGGCACGATGGGCAACAAAGCCGCCTGTGGGCTGAGATCGAATATACTCGGCGCGATTTCGGCCATCGCGTGCAACATCGTCGAGCGGTGCTGATACAACACGCCCTTTGGATTGCCTGTAGTCCCACTCGTATAACAGAGCATACATGGGTCACGCTCGTCGCCGGTCGCCCATTCATAATTGCCGTCTTGGCCGTTGATCAACGCGCCATAGCTATCGTCGCGGTCAAACACGATATAATGTTCAACGGTTTTCAGATGCGGCTTTATTCGGTCGATAATGGGCTGGAACATAGCATCATACATCAACACCTTATCTTCGGCGTGGTTCATGATGTAGATCAGGTCTTCGTCGAACAACCGGACGTTGACGGTATGAATGACGCCGCCAAAACCAATGGCGCCATACCAAGTGGCAAGGTGCCGATGGTGGTTCATGGCAAAGGTTGCGATCCGGTCCCCTTTTTGCAGGCCAAAGCCCGCAAAGGCTTGCGACAGCTTGCGCGCTTCGGCCGCGACACCCGCCCAGCTTGTCCGTTCAAAAGTACCGTCAGCCCAACGCGTTACGATTTCGCGCGTGCCATGCTCTCGCGCTGCATAATCGATTAAATGGGTTACCCGAAGATCCCAATCCTGCATCGTACCGTACATCCAAGCTCTCTCCCTCATCTAATGTCGCCAATATTCTTGGCGTATATTTCCGTGTTTGCGGCTGATCAATGCACCAATGCTAGGCTCGGGCCAATCGGTGAAAGTTCAACATTATCTATGCCTTCAATGCTCTTTACTTGGTCCAGCAAAGACGCGTCTATACGGTATTTGCGGCCCAATACGATCTGCACCCATTGGCCATCGGAAGACCGCGTTTTGATGATGAGTTCGCTCCGCCCGCCTTGCAGCGGTTCAACCATCTCGGCCAGACGCGCAATGGCAGTTTCTTGCGACACATCCAGCTGCATTTTTAACCGCGATACGCTTGTCAGACCGCTTAGAGCTTTTGCGCTTTTAACCGTGAAGCTGGGCACTTCGTCCCCTGCCCGCATATCCATTTCACAATGCAGCAATAGGCATTCGGCATCCTTTGCCCATTCGGCCAGTTGACTGCCCACGGCCTCATCAAAGCAACGCACCGAAAACTGTCCGCTCATGTCGGAAAAATCGGCGATCATGAACCGCTTGCCCTTGCGCGACTCACGCCAGCGCACGCCTTCGATGAGCGCAGACATGGTAGCGGCGCGACGAACGCCCTCGGGTATGGGGCCACTCTCCAGCCAAACCGCATAAGGTTTTGCACCATGGCTCGCCGCCAGCGCATCATATTGCGAACATGGGTGGGCAGAGAAATAAAAGCCAAAGGCGTCTTTCTCTTGGTTCATCTGTTCACCCGGCGCCCATGATAGACGGCCATCTATACGCAAGGCGGCCATGTCGGACCCACCCTCACCGAACAAACCGCCCTGCCCGCTTTCACGAGAATCGCGCGCAGATTGCGCTGCGGCCAACAGCGTTTCTGCCGCACCATGCACCGCGGCGCGATTAGGCTCCAGCGCGTCGAACGCGCCAGCAGCAGCCAGATTTTCAAGGCTGCGCCGGTTTATCTGGCTGGGGTCAGCACGATTGGCGAAATCATCGAGGCTTTTGAAAAGCCCCGCCGCGGTCCGCTCCGCCACAAGCACTTCCATGGCACGTTCGCCGACATTCTTTATGCCGCCCAGTGCATATCGGACGGCATGTTCGCCATGGGCATTCGTCTCAACGGTAAATTCGGCATCGCTTTGGTTGATGTCGGGCGGATGGCACACGACCTCTAAGCGACGCATGTCATCAATAAAGATCGCAAGCTTGTCCGTCTGATGCATGTCGAAACACATGGATGCGGCGAAGAACTCTTCCGGATGATGGGTTTTCATCCATGCGGTTTGATATGCAAGCACGGCGTAGGCGGCGGCGTGGCTCTTGTTGAAGCCATATCCCGCAAATTTGTCGATCAAATCGAACAGCTCATTTGCCCGGTTCGGCGGAATGGCATGGGTGGCGCAGCCGGTTACAAAACGTTCGCGCTGCGCGTCCATTTCGGCCTGTATCTTCTTACCCATCGCACGGCGGAGCAAATCTGCTTCGCCAAGGCTGTATCCCGCCAATATCTGGGCGGCCTGCATAACCTGTTCCTGATAGACGAAGATGCCGTATGTTTCATTCAATACGGGCTCAAGCAGCGCGTGCGGATATTCGATGCTCTCCTCGCCATTTTTGCGTCGACCGAACATCGGGATGTTGTCCATTGGGCCCGGGCGGTAGAGCGATACGAGCGCGATAATATCGCCGAAATTGGTCGGCTTAACCGCAGCAAGCGTCCGCCGCATCCCTTCGGATTCCAGCTGGAACACACCGACGGTGTCGCCGCGCTGCAGCAATTCATACACCGCCGGGTCATCATGCGGCAAAAGCCCAAGGTCAATGTCGACCCCGCGCTTCGCCAACATCTGTGTGGCTTTTTGCAAAACCGAAAGCGTCTTCAGACCCAGAAAGTCGAACTTAACAAGCCCCGCACTTTCGACATATTTCATGTCGAATTGCGTGACGGGCATATCCGAACGCGGGTCGCGATAAAGGGGTGCCAATTCGGACAATTCACGGTCGCCGATCACAACGCCCGCAGCGTGGGTTGAACTGTGGCGTGGCAAGCCCTCAAGCTTCATGGCAAGATCGAACAAGCGCTTCACTTGCGCGTGGCGGCGATATTCCTCTCGCAATTCGGCGACACCCGCCAATGCGCGCTTCAAATCCCAAGGGTCAGCCGGAAGATTTGGCACCTGCTTACACAGCCGGTCCACTTGGCCATAACTCATTTGCAGAACACGCCCGGTATCGCGCAGAACAGCGCGGGCTTTCAGCTTACCGAAGGTGATAATCTGCGCGACTTGGCGTGTGCCATATTTTTTCTGCACATAACGGATCACCTCTCCGCGCCGCGTTTCGCAGAAGTCGATATCGAAATCCGGCATGGAAACACGGTCGGGGTTCAAGAAGCGTTCGAACAGCAAACCAAGCTTAATGGGATCAAGGTCCGTAATGGTGAGCACCCACGCGACGAGCGAACCCGCGCCTGACCCACGGCCGGGGCCCACGGCAATGTCCTGTTCCTTTGCCCACTTAATGAAATCCGCAACGATCAAGAAATATCCGGAGAAGCCCATCGAGCAAATGACGTCCGCTTCAAACGTCAGTCGGTCGAAATACACTTGGCGCGTTTCTTCATCGGTAATGCCTGCGGTCTCAAGACGCTGCAACAGCCCCAAACGGGCGTCCTCACGCAACTGCGCATCCTCGGCCGTGCGATCACCTGCAAGGCTCGGCAGAATTGGGTTTCGATATGGTGCCAGCGCAGCGCAGCGCTGGGCAATAACAAGCGTGTTGGCCAAAGCCTCTGGCACATCGGCGAACAGCGCGCCCATTTGCTTGCCGGTCTTGATCCATGTGTCACGGCTGCTCCGCCGCCGGTCTTGGCTTTCGACATATTCGCCATCTGAAATGCACAGCATTGCGTCATGCGCATCGAAGAAATCCGGTTCGGCAAAAAATGCGGGGTTCGTTGCAACCATTGGGATATCGCGGGCATAAGCCAGATCAATCAACGCCTCTTCCGCGGCTTCTTCGCGGCTGTCGTTGCGGCGGCTTAGCTCGATATATAGCCGGTCCGGAAACAAGGCCTGCAAGCGCGACAGATATTCCCCCGCGGCATTGTTTTGGCCGTCGCTCAGCAGCTGCGTGACAGCCCCTTCAGCGCCGCCGGTCAGCGCAATCAGGCCATCGGAAAACTGGGCAAGTTGTTCGAGCGTAACATGCGCGTCCAAATCTTCGGGACGATCAAGATGCGCCATGGAGACCAGACGGCACAGATTATTATACCCGCTTTCGTCCTGCGCAAATAATGGCAACCAGTCGCGGATGAACTTGCCATCGCTTGTCGGCCGCCGGACACCAAGCAGCGCACCAATGATAGGCTGTACGCCCTTTGACTTTGCGCCATCCTGAAATGGCATAACGCCATAAAGGCCGTTGCGGTCGCAGATCGCAATCGCCGGAAACCCTAGCTTTTTTGCGGCTTCCCCAATTGCCTTGGGCTCGATTGCGCCTTCCAACATGGTGTAAGCGGAAAATACGCGCAAAGGGACGAAAGGCACATAGGACATAAAGCTACGTTAGATGACTCGCGGGATTCGACAATCCAACTTTTCGGCTAATCTGTGGACAATCAGGCTGGCTGCGAAAGAAGCTTTTCAATGTCCTTGGCAAGCGCTTCGGGTTTGACTTGCGGGCCATGGCGGGCAACCACATTGCCCTTTCGGTCCACCAGAAATTTGGTGAAATTCCATTTGATCCCGCGCGACCCCAGCAGGCCAGCTTGCTGCTGCTTGAGATAATGCCAAAGCGGGTCCTCATTATCGCCGTTGACGTCAATTTTGGAGGCTAAGGGGAATGACACATCATAGGTCAATGAACAGAAAATCTTGATCTCTTCCTCGTCACCCGGCTCCTGCGCGCCAAACTGATTGCACGGAAACGCCAATATCTCCAGCCCCTGATCCTTATATTGCCGATACAGCGCCTCAAGGCCCTTATATTGCGGCGTAAAGCCACATTTCGACGCGGTATTCACGATCAGCAAGACCTTACCCGCATGCGCCGCCATGGCTTCGCTTGCGCCACCGGGCATTTTGACCGAAAAATCGTAAACTGACATCCTCTATCCCCTTAGCTTAGGCTAATCTTCCGTCCTTTAGCCGCACAACGCGGTCCATTTTGGCGGCAAGGCGCTCATTATGTGTCGCGACAATGGCCGATGAGCCTTGCTCACGCACCAGTGCCATGAACTCACCCAGCACAATGTCGGCGGTGTGTTCGTCCAGATTGCCTGTCGGTTCGTCTGCCAGCACCAGCTTCGGGCGGTTCGCAAGCGCCCGCGCGACGGCAACCCGTTGCTGTTCGCCGCCGGAGAGTTTGGAAGGCCGGTGGTGGAGCCGCTCAGAAAGCCCAAGTTGCGTGAGCAAATGGGTCGCGCGTTCGATGGCATCTTCGGGCGTTGCGTCGGCAATCAATTGTGGAAGGACAACATTCTCAAGTGCATCGAAATCGGGCAGCAAATGGTGGAATTGGTAGACGAAACCGAGTTTCTGTCGGCGTATTTCGGTTTGACGATCAACGCCCGCCGAACTGACTTCTTCACCATCCAGTTTGATAGATCCCGCAAAGCCACCCTCAAGCAAGCCGACCGCCTGAAGCATGGTTGACTTCCCGGAACCCGACGGACCAAGCAACGCCACAAGTTCGCCCTTGCCAACAACAAGGTCGACACCGCGCAGCACTTCTATGGTGACATCGCCCTGCACAAATTTGCGGCGCACATCGATGAGTTCAACGACATTATTCATAACGCAACACCTGAACTGGATCGGTACTCGCCGCTTTCAGCGCGGGGTACAAGGTGGCAAGGAAGCTGAAAAGCAGGGCCAGCCCACAAATCGCCATCACTTCGACTGGGTCCGTTCGCGATGGCAGCTCGGTCAGGAAGCGGATCGATGGATCCCACAAATTTTGCCCGGTAAGCAGCTGAATGAAATTGACCACCGACTGCCGGAAATACAGGAAGATAGCGCCCAATATCAGGCCAAGCACAATGCCGGACGACCCGATCAACAATCCCACGGTCATGAATATCCGCAACAGTGATTTTCGTGACGCCCCCATGGTCCGCAATATCGCAATATCCCGCGTTTTGGCCCGCACCAGCATGATGAGCGAGGACAGGATGTTGAACACGGCAACGAGCACGATGATCGAAAGCACGACGAACATGGCGACGCGCTCAACCGCTAACGCCTCGAACAACGATGCGTTCATGCTCTTCCAGTCCACGATTAGGCCTTTGTTTTCGAGTTTGGGCAAAAGCGGCGCGAGAATCTCGTTCACCTTGTCGGGATTTTCGGTCTTGATCTCGATCATGCCGATTTCGTCACCCAACAACATAAGCACCTGTGCCCGTTCGATGGGCATGATGACGAACGCCTTGTCATAATCATAAACGCCAACTTCAAAGATCGCGGCCACTTCATAAGAAATTTCGCGCGGGACCGTGCCGAAGGGCGTCGTCCGTCCAGCAGGGTTGATGATCGTAATGCTTTGTCCGACCTGAACACCCAAATTTTGGGCAAGCCGCGAACCGATAGCCACCTTATCCTCATTCGGGCTCAACGCTCTCAAGCTTCCGGCGACCGTTTTTCCTTTTAGCGTTTCATTCTTCAGGATGTCATTCACCGCCATTCCGCGCGCCAAAATGGCTTCGACCCGGCCATCGAAGGTGGTGAGCAATGGTTGTTCAATCAGTGCAGTGGCGTCAGTGACGCCCGGCGTCTTTTCGACATCGTTCAAAATCTGACGCCAGTCCTGAAGCCGCCCGCCATATCCCTGAACAACAGCATGGCCGTTCAGGCCAACAATCTTGTCGAATAATTCAGCGCGAAAGCCATTCATAACACTCATGACGATGATCAGCGCAGCAACGCCAAGCGCAACCGCAACAAGGCTAATGCTCGCGACGAGGAAGATAAAACCTTCGCCTTTGCCCGGCAGCAGATATCTGCGCGCCACCATGCGTTCATATCGCGACAATATCATGTGCGGTCACTCATCAATGTTTTCGGCATATCCGGTTCTTAGGTTCCGCCACGAGGACTGGCAAGCATTGTTGCAGGGGTGCAACAGCCTTTGAAAAAGCGTTGGGTGGAGTGTGGTTCCAATTGCAAAGCAGACCGCAAAGGAAGATGAAGTCACCGAATTCGTCGAGAGCCTGTACAGGCCGATGGTTCAGGGGGAAAATCAGTCCTGCCGGTGGGGACCGGCAGAGGTCTGAAACTACGCGCTAGCAAAGCTGCAGAGCGAGGCCGTTCGGAAATATCCGGGCGGCCTTGTTTTTTGTGCCTTCATATTGCGATGCATTTTTTCATCTTGCAATTTTGGGTGCACTCCCCATCTCATCAACCGGAGGTCGAAAGGCTCCAAAACGACATAGCTGACTGCTGCGCTTGCGGGGTTGGCACACACCAAATTGCTTGATGGAGAATTTGATATGCAACGTTTTGATTTTACACCATATCGCCGGAACACAGTCGGTTTTGATCGCTTGTTTGAACTGCTCGAAAATACCGGACGCGCAGCGACCAACGAAAACTATCCGCCTTTCAATATCGAGCGCACCGGCGAAAATGACTATCAAGTCACCGTCGCAGTTGCCGGGTTCAAGTCCGAAGAGATCGACATTGTTGCGCAGCAGAATCTGTTGATCGTCACGGGCAGCAAGCACGCTGAAGGCAACGACAATCGCGATTTTCTGCACATGGGTATCGCAAGCCGCAATTTCGAGCGCCGCTTCCAACTTGCGGACCATATTCATGTGACCGACGCTGATATGGCCGATGGTCTTTTGATTATATCGTTAGTGCGCGAAGTGCCGGAGGCATTGAAGCCACGCAAAATCGCTATCGGCGGCAAAACCGCACCTAATGTGATCGAACACGCAGATAGCGCCAAGAAAAAAGGCACCAACGCAGCCTAAAGATGTTTGGGGCGGCCGATTGCTCGTCCGCCCCTTCACATCATATTAGCCCGGGTCGCAATTGGGCCGCATGGATGCGAATAGCGTTTGGACATTGTCTACCGGCGTCGCTTCATTGATGCAAACGCGCCGATAACAGCGTCTCAAATTGCTACACTAGGCGGCTTTGCTTGACCGCAGCAGCAACGAAACTTGCAAACAACGGGTGCGGCGCAAATGGACGCGATTTCAGTTCTGGGTGGAATTGCACGCCGATAAACCACGGATGATCCGGGCGCTCTACGATTTCAGGCAGCTCACCGTCGGGTGACATGCCGCTGAACACAAGACCGCCCTGCTCCAAGACAGATTTGTAATGGACATTGACCTCATAACGGTGGCGATGCCGCTCAGAAATGTCCTGCGTGCCATAAATGCCCGCGACATGACTGTTTCCAGCCAACTTCGCATCATAGGCGCCAAGGCGCATAGTGCCGCCAAGATCGCCGCCCGTTTCACGTTTCTGGATGCCCTCTTCGCTCATCCATTCGGTGATGATACCAACAACTGGTTCGGTGGTCGGGCCAAATTCGGTACTTGATGCGCCGGCGATACCCGCGGTGTTCCGCGCGCCTTCAATGCAGGCCATCTGCATGCCGAGACAAATGCCAAAGAATGGCACTTCACGCTCACGTGCGAATTTGACGGCCGCAATCTTACCTTCGGAACCACGTTCGCCAAAGCCGCCGGGAACGAGGATTGCATTCATCGGTTCAAGTGCGGCTGCGATGTCATGTTCCGACTGCTCAAACAGTTCAGCGTCGATCCACTTGATGTTCACCTTTACGCGGTTCGAAAGCCCGCCATGCGTTAGTGCTTCATTCAAGGATTTATATGCGTCGGCAAGGCCGACATATTTACCAACAACGCCGATGGTGACTTCACCTTCGGGGTTTAGCTGGCGGTCAATGATATCATCCCAGCGGCCAAGGTCAGGCTCACCGTCTGATTCCAGACCGAACGCGCGCAGGACTTCATTATCCAAGCCTTCGGCGTGATATTGCAGCGGAACTGCGTAAATGCTTTTCGCGTCCAAGGCAGGAATAACCGCCTCTTTGCGCACGTTACAAAATGCAGCGATTTTCGCGCGCTCATTTTCCGGCAGCGGATGTTCGCAACGGCACAGAAGAACATCGGGTTGGATACCCAATGACGTAAGCTCGCGCACGCTGTGCTGCGTCGGCTTGGTCTTCAGCTCGCCTGCCGCCGCAATATAGGGAACAAGAGTGACATGCACGGACAAAGTACGTTCGCGGCCAAGCTCGTTCCGCAGCTGACGGATAGCTTCGATGAAGGGCAGCGATTCAATGTCGCCAACCGTTCCGCCAATTTCGCACAACACGAAATCAAGGTCTTGCGTATCCGCCTTGGCGAATTCCTTGATAGCATCCGTCACATGCGGAATGACCTGGACCGTCGCGCCGAGATAGTCCCCGCGACGTTCCTTTTGAATGATGGTCTGATAAATGCGACCCGACGTTATGTTGTCGGACTGCCGCGCAGAAACGCCGGTAAAGCGTTCATAATGTCCAAGGTCGAGGTCGGTTTCCGCCCCGTCATCAGTCACATAGACTTCGCCATGCTGATAAGGCGACATCGTGCCCGGATCAACATTGAGATAAGGATCGAACTTCCGGATTCGAACGCGGTATCCGCGCGCCTGCAAAAGGGCAGCAAGCGATGCTGCCATAAGACCTTTGCCAAGCGAGGAGACCACGCCACCGGTGATAAAAATGAACCGTGCCATGGGAGAAAAGGCTTAAGACACGTTTGCAGTAAAACACAAGCGAACGAATCCGTTCACCGAAAAATAACCTGTGTAAAAAACGATTTTTCGTGCCGAAGCGATTACTTATCCAGCGGAATTTCGGTTGCGGGTGCTGTCGACGCCGGAGCAGTCGTCGCAGGTGCAGCCGGAGTCGCGGGCACTTCAGTGCGCTCAAGGCTATTATCGATTTCGCCCGTACCACCTTTTTGCGCGGCGACGAATGCCAATGAAATCGAAAGCACGATGAACAAGGTCGCCAATATGGTGGTCATACGCGTCAGAAAGTCGGCTGCACCACGTGCGGACATCAATCCCGATGGGCTTCCGCCCATTCCCAAACCGCCGCCTTCAGACCGCTGCATCAGGATAACGCCAACAAGCGAGGCTGCGATAATAGCCTGAACAACGATAAGAAAATGGAAAATGCCCATGATGAATTCCGAATAATTAAAGGCAATAAGCTGCCGGTTGTTGCGCCCACATAGCGAGCGCATGACTGTTCTTCAATGCTATTCGCCGAAAGCTTGCGCTGCGGCCAAAATGGGTTCGAATTTTGCACAGGTCAGACTTGCGCCGCCAATCAACCCGCCATCGACATTTTCCACCGCCAAAAGCTCGGCCGCATTGTCTCCGTTCATGGAACCGCCATATAAAATTCGAACGCCGTTACCGACCGGGCCATAGCGATCGACCAATGCGGAACGAATGGCGCCGTGCATTTCCCGTACATCCGCCATTTCCGGAATACGCCCGGTGCCAATGGCCCAGACGGGTTCGTAAGCAACACTCAACCAGTCGCCAGATATGTTCTGCGGCAATGAACCCGCGACCTGTCCCAAAACAATATTTAGCGCATTGCCTGCGTCCCGCTCGGCCAGCGTTTCCCCGACACAGATGATGACTTTCAGGCCCGCCTTGTGCGCGGCGCCCGCCTTTGCCAGCACGTCGTTATCCTGCTCATGCTGGGCGGCGCGGCGTTCGCTGTGCCCGACAATTGTCAAAGACGCCCCTGCATCCACCAACATATCCGCCGACACACACCCGGTATGCGCGCCTGATTGCTGCATGTGGCAGTCCTGAGCTCCGATTTGGAAGCCTTGTACACTATCGCTCGCACGGCTGATGAGTGTTGCTGGCAAACATAATGCGGATTCGACGGCTGGATAGTTCAGAGATTTTTCTGCAATAGCGGCAATTTCGGCTAAATCGCTGGCCACGCCGTTCATTTTCCAGTTTCCGACAATCAACTTGCGCATGCCATCATCCTATCATTGGGGTTTGCGAATCTTGATAAGGCTCTGGCATGGTTTCGACAATCGGAGCAAGTCTATCCCTTGATTGCCAAAGCCTTGCCGCCTAAAGCGTCTCGCAACAATCGGCCCAGTCCGTGATATCAGGAAATTGCAATTCATGATTACCTCCATTCGTTCGCTCATTTACTCCAAATTCGGCGCGATTTTCGCGTTGCTATTCATCGGGATGATTGCCATCGCCTTTGCGCTTGGCGATGTGTCCGGATCAGGCAGTTTTGGTGGCTTGAGCGGCGGTAACGTTGCACGTGTGGGTGACCGGAACATCACATTGGGTGAACTGAACGATGCACTCGACAACCGGCTAAAAGCCGAACGTCAGAACAACCCGACGCTTGATATGGCCGGTTTTGTCGAGGGTGGTGGATTGGATTCAACGCTCGACCAGCTGATCAACCGTTACGCCATCACTGTGTTTGGTGAAGAATATGGTGTCGCCGTCAGCAAGCGTCTTGTGGATTCGGAAATTCGCAAAATACCCGGTGCCATGGGGCTTGATGGTAAGTTTAGTGCAGACGCCTTTCGCGCCTTTGCCCAGCAAATCGGCGTCAGTGAAAAAGCCATCCGCGACGATCTGACGCAGAATTTGTTTGCGCAACAAATCTTGCCCGCTGCGGCAAGCGGTCCGGCGGCGCCCGATGGCATGGCTTTGCCTTATGCATCGTTGATGCTTGAACAGCGTGCGGGACAAATCGCGTCGATTCCAGCAACCGCATTTTTGCCCAAGGCGCCTCCAAGCGCAGCGGCACTCAACAAATTCTATGCAGACAACGCCGCGAAATTCACGATCCCTGAAAAGCGCGCAATAAGCTATGCCATTTTTGACAAAACTATCATTGCAGGCCGCGCAAAACCGACCGAGGCAGACATCGCGGCCTATTATAAAGCCAATGCCGCAAAGTTTGCCGCATCAGAAAGCCGCAATATTAGCCAAATGATCGTGCCAACCGAAGCTGCAGCAAAGTCGGTCATTAGCCAGGTCGCGGCAGGTAAATCATTGGCCGACGTCGCCAATGGCTTGGGTCTGTCCGTAACGACAACCGCCAACGTCACCAAAAGCAGCCTTGCCAGCACTGCAACCGCAGCGGTTGCCGATGCGGTCTTTGCCGCAAAGCAGGGTACATTGGCAAAGCCAGCGCGCGGCAAGCTGGGCTGGACCGTTGCACGCGTCGACAGCGTGAACAATGTCGCGGCAAAATCACTTGCCGCTGCCCGCGCGGAAATTGAAAAGGAATTACTCCAGACGCGCAGCGAAGAAATGCTGACCGAGATGACTTCGGAAATCGAAGATGCATTTGCCGATGGCGGAACGATAGCTGACATTGCCAAGCAAAACGGCCTGTCCGTGAATACCTCGCCGAAATTGCTGGCGACGGGTCAGGATATCTCCAACCCCGCATATAAGCCTATTCCGGAAATGCAGGTCATTTTGCCCGCAGCGTTCCAAATGGAAACCAGCGGTGAAGCCCAATTGATCGAGTTGGTACCGGGCGAAAAATTCGCGATGATCGCGGTTGCCGATTATGATGAAGCCGCGCCGCCACCACTTGGTGACGTCCGCGCCTTGGTTCAGCAACAATGGGCGTTTTCCGAAGGCGCAAAAGGTGCGCGCGCTGCTGCAGACCGTTTGCGTAAGCTGGTCGATAGCGGCCAACCGCTTCAGGCTGCCCTTGCAGCGGCCAATGTCCAGGGCGCGCAGATTGAACGGCTGAACGGGACGCGCGCGGATCTCTATCGCGAGGGCCAGCCCGTCCCGCCGCCATTGTCGCTCATGTTCGCCATGAAAAAAGGCACTGCCAAAATTGTTCAGGCAGGCGGCGACCGCGGATGGTATGTGGTGTACCTGACCGACGTCATCAAAGGCAACGCCAGCGGCAATGCGGATCTGCTTCGTGCCCGCAAGCAAGAACTTTCCGGTATATTGCAGCAGGAATATGCCGCACAGCTGATCGTCGCTGCATCGAAAGATGCCGGTGTTGAAAAGAACGAAGACGGGATCGCAGAAGTGCGCACTCGCCTAACCAACCGTGACGGCAACTAAACCCGAACTCATCTGGCGCAAGCGCATTGCTGATACCGAAACGCCGGTATCAGCGGCGCTAAAGCTGTTCGTACCCGAGCGCGGTGATTTCATTCTGGAATCGGTTGAAGGCGGCGAAACGCGCGGACGGCATAGCCTGATTGGTATCGCACCCGATCTGGTGTTTCGGGCGGCCGGCGATAGCGCCGAAATTAATAGTCAGTGGATGACTGACCGGACCGCTTTTGTGCCCTCTCCTTTGCCATCATTGGATGCGTTGCGGGCACTCGCGGCGGACTGCCGCATGGATGTTCCCGAAGAGCTGCCGCCTGCCCTCGCCTGCTTGGTGGGCTATTTTGGTTACGAGACAATCGGTCTGGTCGAAAAGCTTCCACGCGCGCCGCAATCGTCGCTTGAGCTGCCGGACATGCTGTTCGTCCGTCCAACGGTCATATTGGTCTTCGACCGGCTGAAAGACGAAATATTCCTCGTGTCGCCAGTTTGGACCGGCTTAGGTGATCCACAGGCAGTGGCATTGGCGAATGAGCGCCTTGATGAGACAGAGCGGTTGTTGAACCTTGGCCAAGTGCCCTCGACTGGCGCGGTATCAATATCCGAAGAACGCGAAATCAAGCTTACGCCTGTGTTGCCCGAGGGCCGCTATGCCGAGATGGTTGCGTCGGCCAAAGACTATATTGAGGCAGGCGACATATTTCAGGTCGTGCTTGCCCAGCGCTTTACTGCACCGTTTGATCTGCCGCCTGTACATTTGTACCGCGCTTTGCGCCGGATTAATCCTTCGCCATTTCTATACTTCATCGATCTTCCCGGCTTTGCGCTGATCGGTTCCAGTCCCGAGATATTGGTCCGCGCGCGCGGCGGCGAGGTAACCATCAGGCCAATCGCTGGAACGCGTCCGCGCGGCAAGAGCAGCATTGAAGACGCTGAAAACCGCGCCTCATTATTGGCTGACCCCAAAGAACGTGCTGAGCATCTAATGCTGTTGGACTTGGGCCGAAACGATGTTGGCCGCGTGACCAAAGGTGGCAGCGTCACCGTAACCGACAGCTATATGGTCGAATTTTACAGCCATGTGATGCACATCGTTTCCAACGTTGTTGGCGAGCTTGCAGACGATAAAGACGCCATCGACGCTTTGTTCGCAGGCTTTCCCGCCGGCACCGTTTCAGGTGCGCCCAAGGTCCGCGCATGCGAAATCATTGCCGAACTCGAACCCGAAACCCGCGGCGCCTATGCGGGCGGCGTTGGATACTTCTCGCCCAATGGCGATATGGACAGCTGCATCGTATTGCGGACTGGCATCGTCAAAGACGGTGTCCTTCATGTACAGGCCGGCGCCGGTATCGTGGCGGACAGCAACCCCGAATATGAACAGCGCGAGTGCGAGGCAAAAGCCGGTGCGCTGATTGCGGCGGCGCGTGAGGCGGTAAGGGTAGCTGGCGAGGCGGGATTTGGCCAATGAGGGAGGTGCTGTCGTGACCACCGAACAAAATTCTGGTACGCGGGTTACGCTTTCGCTGATCGGCATTCTCATCGGCGCAATGCTCTTCCTGTTTTATGGTCCGGAAGACAACTCCCAGATTTCCACTGTAACTGCTCTCTTAGCCATCCCTGCGGCTCTGGGTGGCCTCGTCACGCAATATGTTGATCCATCTGGATCACGCTCACCCATGGGCTGTTTCTTCTGGCCAACATTATTTTTTCTAACCATCACGGGAATTGCGGTTGCGGCTTTTGACGAAGGCGCTGTCTGCCTTGTGCTGGTTATTCCGATCTGGATTCCGGCGGCGATTGCGGGCGGATTGGTTCAGTACCTGAACGCACGACGGCGGCGGCGACATGCTGAACAGCAACAGCGCAGATTTTACGCTTCTAGCTGGTTGTTGCTGCCCCTGCTGGTGATGATTTGGGATCAAATGTGGCCAGTCCATTGGACCAATGTCAGCGTGGAACGTTCAATTGAAATTGATGCGTCGTCAGAAAAAATTTGGCCTTATCTTTCCAGCATTCGGGATATCCGCGCGGACGAGGGTATCGCAAATTTCACCCATGATATCGTTGGTATTCCTCGGCCAACCGAGGCGATTCTTACGCGTGAATCCGATAGAACCGTCCGTAAAGCGGTGTGGGGTGAATCCGCGCGCTTTGAAGAGGTGGTGCAGTCTGTGGCGCCGAACCGTGAAATGACCTGGGCATTTTCCTTTCCCGACACGTCCATTCAGGAATACACAGACCGGCACATTTCTCCGGCTGGTCCTTTCCTGAATATCGCGTCAGGAAGCTACCGGCTTGAACCCATTGGTCCGGACCGTACGCGGCTGGTTTTAACGACACACTATCGTATGAAAGTAAGGCTGGTTGGGTATTTTCAATGGTGGGGCGAACGCATGCTGGGCGACGTTCAAGACAATGTACTGGCAATCGTAAAGGACCGCGTTTCGGCGGATGTAGAGCTTAAACAATGATCCTTGTCATCGACAATTACGACAGCTTCACTTGGAACCTCGTCCATTATCTGATGGAGCTTGGCGCTGAGGTCGAAGTTGTCCGCAACGATGATATGTCGGCGGGACAGGCTCTGTCGTCAGGTGCGGAGGCTTTTCTCATTTCGCCCGGGCCGAAAACACCGAACGAAGCGGGCGTGAGCCTTGAACTCGTCGCGGCTTGTGCAGAGGCTGGAAAGCCTTTGCTGGGCGTTTGCTTAGGGCACCAGACCATTGGCCAGCATTTCGGCGGCACCGTTGCGCGCGGCGGATTGATGCATGGCAAAACATCACCGGTCACACATGACGGGAGCGGACTTTTTGAGGGACTGCCGTCGCCGTTTCAGGCAACGCGTTATCATTCGCTCATCGTCGAAAACGTGCCTTCAAGTCTTGTGATTAATGCAACCAGCGATGACGGCCATGTCATGGGCTTTCGCCACGCGACGCTGCCGATCCACAGCGTTCAATTCCACCCTGAAAGCATTGCCACCGAACATGGTCACGCGATGCTGGCCAATTTTATGCGCATTGCCGGTATGGCAGTGAAGGACAGAGCATGAACCCTTTTGGTCCCCTGCCCGACCCGCAGCATCTGTTTGACCATGACGAGGCCGCACAGGCATTTGCGGACATCCTTGATGCACGCGCTTCCGAAGATGAAATTCAGGCGTTCCTCGTTGCGCTCACCGCGCGCGGCGAGACCATGGTGGAAATTGCCGCGGCTGCGCAAGCCATGCGCGACCGGCTGATCCCCATTGATGCACCCGAAGGTGCCATTGATGTTTGCGGCACGGGTGGTGACGGGCATCATACACTTAATGTTTCCACCGCCGTGTCTATTGTGGTCGCGGCGTGCGAGGTTCCTGTTGCCAAACATGGCAATCGCGCAGCGTCATCAAAGGCCGGAGCGGCAGATACGCTTGAGGCCCTCGGCCTCGACATGGAACGCGCCGGACGCATGGCGGAAGACACGCTGAAAGACTTAGGCATTTGCTTTCTGTTCGCAGCGAACCATCATCCCGCGATGAAGCGGATTCAACCGATCCGCCAACGCATTGGCCAACGCACGATTTTCAACCTGATGGGCCCGCTTGCCAACCCGGCACGCGTAAAACGCCAGCTGATTGGCATTGCACGGCCTGCCTATGTCCCTGTGTATGCTGAGGCACTTCATCATCTTGGTACCGAACATTCCCGGATCATTTCGGGCGATGAAGGTCTTGACGAATTAAGCTTGGCCGGTGGCAACGAAGTCGCCGTGGTTGAGCCCGAAGGTGTCCGCTTCCAACGCACCACCGCCGCTGATGCTGGCCTACCCGTGCATCCGGTTAACGCCATTCGCGGCGGCGATGCGCAGCATAATGCGGCTGAACTACGGAAGTTGTTGCTGGGCGAACATGGCGCCTATCGCGACGCCGTATTGTTCAATGCGGCGGAGGCTTTGTTGGTCGCCGGTGTTGTTGAAACGATGCCCGATGGGGTTGAAGAGGCCGCAGAGGCAATCGACAAGGGTCTTGCCAATGCGTTGCTAAACTGTTGGGTGAAATATTGATGGCCGACAAGCTTGCAGAAATCTGCGCAACGAAGCGCATGGAAGTGGCAGAACGCAAACCTAAGGGCGTGTCGCACTGGCCTGCCCCATCCCCGCCGCGTGGCTTCGAAGCGGCGCTGCGTTCCAAAAGCGCATCAGGCATTGCGTTGATTGCGGAAATCAAAAAGGCGAGCCCGTCGAAAGGCCTCATCCGCGCGGATTTCGATCCAGCAGCCCATGCGATTGCCTATCAGGCGGGTGGTGCGGCTTGCCTGTCCGTATTAACCGACGCACCTTATTTTCAGGGGCATGAGGATTATCTCATCGCTGCGCGCAACGCCTGCGACCTGCCGGTCATCCGAAAGGATTTCATGGTCGACCCATGGCAATGCGCCGAAGCGCGCCAAATGGGCGGTGATGCCATTTTGATCATTGTCGCGGCATTGAACGATGTGGCCATGGTCGAAATCGAAGATGCGGCTTTTGCCGAGGGGCTGGATGTCCTTGTCGAAGTGCATGATGAGGCCGAATTGGACCGTGCGCTTACGCATCTGAAATCGAAATTGGTCGGCGTGAACAACCGCAATTTAAAGACGTTTGACGTCGATCTGGCAACAACGGAGCGTTTGGCAAAATATGTGCCTACCGACATATTGCTGGTGTGCGAAAGCGGCATTTCGACGCATGCCGATTGCCAGCGTATCGCCACATCTGGGGTTAACACCTTCTTGGTCGGCGAAAGCCTGATGCGGAACGCCGATGTTCAACTTGCCACTCAACGGTTATTGACCGGACATGGCTGACCTAACGCATCTGGGTGCCGATGGCGCCGCACATATGGTCGATGTGTCGGCCAAAGCGGACACCGCCAGAGAGGCCGTTGCCGGAGGACGCATCACGATGTCCGCAGAGGCGCTTGAGGCTGTGCGTGCCGGCAATATCAAAAAAGGCGATGTGCTGGGGACTGCGCGGATTGCCGGTATCATGGCGGCTAAAAAGACGAGCGAACTCATACCGCTTTGCCACCCGCTCATGCTGTCCAAAATTGCCATTGCGTTTGAATTTGAAGACCATGGCATTCGCGCAGTGGCACGGGTGCGTTTGAATGGTCCGACGGGTGTCGAAATGGAGGCGTTGACCGCTGTGTCGGTTGCCTTGCTCACGCTGTACGACATGGCAAAGGCGCTCGATAAATCGATGGTGATGTCCGACATCCGATTGCTGTCCAAAACGGGCGGCAAATCGGGCGATTGGCACGCATGATTTCGGTCGCCGAAGCGCAGACCAGATTATTGGCGCTGGCTTCGCCATTGCCGCCTGTCGAACTGGAACTCACAAAGGCTGCGCGGCATTATCTGCACGGCCCACTCCATGCGAAACGAACACAACCCGCGGCCGATTTATCGGCAATGGATGGATATGCTTTATCATCGACTGCGTTTCCCGGACCTTGGCACGTTATCGGTGAAAGCGCCGCAGGTCGGCCCTTTGATGGCGTATTGGAACATAACCAAGCCGTGCGCATCTTTACGGGTGCGCATGTCCCCGCTGGTGCGGATACTATTTTAATTCAGGAAGACGCTGCGCGTGACGGCGATACCCTCATGGCCACCGCGAAGGATGCGCTTGCCCCGGGCATGCATATTCGCACCGCGGGTGGCGATTTTTCATATGGCGATACGGTCCTCACAACAGGGACCTTTCTGGAGGCTGGGCCGTGTGCGCTGGCGGCTATGGCTGGCCATGGCACCGTTCAGGTTAGCCGTTGGCCGCATGTAACGATTGTCGGGACAGGCGACGAGCTCCTGCCTCCGGGCGTAAAGTGCAGTCCAGCGCAGATACCATCATCCAACAGCCCAATGCTGCACGCGATGCTATCAAACCTGCCATGTAAAATCACGGATGCCGGCATAATTGCAGACAGGCTCACCGATCTGGAAACAAGGTTGAGCGCGCTTGCATCAACCACCGACATTATCGTCACAACGGGCGGCGCGTCGGTTGGCGACCATGATTTGGTCCAAACTGCGCTGCGCAATATTGGCGCAGATATGGATTTTTGGAAGGTCGCGATGCGCCCCGGCAAACCCGTGATGGCGGGAAAGATTGGTAACACAATATTGCTGGGCTTGCCGGGCAACCCCTCCTCCGCGTTCGTAACGGCGTTTCTGTTCCTGCTGCCGCTGATACGGCACATGGCGGGCAGCCCGTCGCCGTTACCCGAAGTCTTTGAAGCGAAAGCCAACAACGCATTGTTTGCAGGCGGAAGCAGGACAGAGTATGTTCGCGCCAGGGTTCAAGGCGGTGCCATCACAGCGTTCACCTCGCGGGATAGTGGTTTGGTCTCGCCGCTATCGCACAGCAACGCGCTGATTATCCGTGATGTAGATGCACCTGCCACGCCATCTGGTGCGGTTGTTCAATATCATCGGTTGTTCTGACCGCGACGCGCTTACAGTGCACAAATGTTCTTGACTTAACCGCATTTGTTCTCTAATCGTTCTTCTCATGTTCAACATGATGGAACCCTGAATATGCTCACAGCCAAACAGCATGAACTGCTTGTGTTCATTAACCAGCGACTTGATGAAAGCGGTATTTCCCCCTCATTTGAAGAAATGAAGGAAGCGCTCGATTTGAAGAGCAAGTCAGGTGTGCATCGGTTGATTGGTGCTTTGGAAGAGCGCGGCTTTATTCGGCGTCTTGCAAACCGCGCCCGCGCTCTTGAAGTGATGAAACTGCCCGATGGCGGCAACTTGCGTAGCGATAATGTAACCAAGCTCACACCCGCGGTTGCAAGCAACAAGGCGCAGGTGCATTTGCCGGTGGCTGCGAACGACGTCATGGAGATCCCACTGCATGGCAAAATCGCTGCGGGTGTGCCGATTGAAGCGTTGGAAGGCCAAAGTTCCTTGTCGGTGCCCATGGCGCTGTTGGGCGCTGGCGAGCATTATGCGCTTGAAGTTTCCGGCGACTCAATGATCGAGGCGGGGATATTGGATGGGGATTACGCCCTGATCCGTAAAGCCACGACCGCGCGCGATGGCGAGATTGTTGTGGCACTGGTTCATGGTGAAGAGGCAACGCTGAAATATCTGCGCCGCGAAGGTCAGCAAATCCGTTTGGATCCTGCCAACAGCACATATGAGCCGCAATATTATGCGCAGCATGAGGTTGAGGTACAGGGTAAGCTAGCGGGTCTATTGCGCAGATATCATTGATGTAAATCTGCGTTCTGCTGCGCGGCTTTGGCCGCTTGCACCCATGGCATATGCGTGCGATTTTCATTGACGGTTATCACGCGCTGTTCGGCCAAATAGATAGCAAGTCCGCCGGTTTGCTCGAGCAGTCCGCGGTCTGCTTTAATCCATTTGGGCTCGCAGCTTTGCGGTAACCATCGGTCGCTCATGACGATGTCCACGCGCCTGCAAGCCGCAGCCATCTCCATGGCGGGGACTCGATAGGCCGTGCGCGTTGCCAATATGGTCCAGGTCCGGTTGTGCGCAGCTATCGATATAATGCAGTTATCGGATGTGCACCTTGCCCCCGGCCATTGTTCGATCGGTGTGGCGGCAGCATTGCTTCCCGCTTTTTCGGAGATCATGTCCCGAACAAAGTCGCCTGCCTTTCCACGCAATAGTGCGACTTTTCCGTCGGCTGCGACGAGTGCGAGATGTTTTCCATCACCCGTGACCAATATATCGGGCCGTGGTGCTAAGATCATTCCCACAATACCGAGTAGGAAAATCGGGATACCCACATAGCGGATGTGCGTTTGCAGCAAGCCAAAAAGCAATGCCCCCGCCCAGAATGCCGCATAAGACCAGATGGGCATATCAGGCATCATCGAAACCGCACCGGGCAAACCGCTGACAAAATGTGCCAACGCCAACATGGCTAGAATCCCTTGTCCGGCGAGCCACCAGAACGGCAGACCAAGACCGCCCAGATCGAGGGCAAGTGCCAATGCTTCCAATGGCATAATAACGAAGGTCGTCATGGGTATCGCGACGACATTAGCAAAGGCACCGTACAGCCCTGTCTTATGAAAATGAAACAACGCAATCGGGGCCAAGATTATTTCGATAGCGAGCCCGGTGAGCACAAGTGAAACAACCCACCGGCCAAATCGATAAAGCGTCGGCTCGTCTCGCCGTTCGGCAAAGCGCTTCACCAGTGGCAGTTCGTGAAGGATGACAATCGTGGCAACGGCGGCGAAGCTGAGTTGAAAACTTGGCCCGGCCAATGCCTCTGGCCAGAATAGCAGGACAATCAACGCGCCAAATGCAACCAAACGCAGGGTAAGCGCCTCCCTGCCCAACGCCAGTGCGACGAGCACCAGAAGCGCGGCAATGCAGGAACGTATCGTCGGCACTTCTGCACCCGTTAAAAGCGTATACGCCAGTGCACCCATCGCGGCCGCCGCCGCCGCACAGATGGGCACCGAAATCCGCAAGGCCAGCCAGGACGACAATGACAGCAAGCGGCTGACCGCAATAAAGATAAATCCAACAACCGCCGTCACATGAAGCCCGCTGATCGACAACAGATGCGCCAATCCACTATCCCGCATCGCTTGCGCATCCGCCTCGCGTATGTGCCCCTGATCCCCCGTCGCAAGCGCAGCGCCAATGGCACCGGCATCGGGCGGCATGGATGCCAAAATATGCTGCGTAAGTTGCGCCCGCTTTTCCGAAAACATCGCGTTGGTTCGTGCAGGCTCAATTAAGGTTACGGTTCCCAATGCAGACCCGGTTGCGCCGATCTGTTGAAACCATGCCCTGCGCGCAAAATCATATCCTCCGGGTAAGGTTGGCCCAGCAGGCGGCATCAATCTCGCCCGTAACTGAATGACCGCGTCCACTTGAAATGTTGATTGATATTGTTCGGGCGAAAGATTTACGCGGACCACCGGAGGCAATCCGCCCAGTGCGTCGGTTGCAAGGCGCAGGCGAACAACCTCGCGCGCGGTGAGATTTTCGACGGCTTCAATCCGCCCATAAAAATCACCGATCCAAATCTTGCCCAGCACGGGTTTGTCGACGACCGCCGACTTCAGGCTAATGAGCCCAAAACCAAGCAGAATGGCGACTGCCGCCATCCCTAAAAACTGGCGGCTGCGACTATGCGGTTTCGCCAGCAACGCAAACAGCCCAATCGCAATGGCCAGTAGCACTAATCCCGGGGACGCCGAAGCCCCACCAAATTGCCAAATGACGATCCCGATGCCTATGCCAACCGGCAACCACAAAGGCAGCTGATCGCGCTCCCGATCAAGCCAATTTTCAAGGGCGCTGAACCCCCTACGCCCCCCGCCCACGCGCGGCATATTGTTGAGGGTCAAAATGTGCGATATCCCCACCACAATCGCTGTCTATCACCAATATGGAGCGTGGCAAATAACGCTCTAATTTTTGGCTATTGTTTGCCTTGACGACCGCTGAATTTCCTACCATTGGGCTAGCCAACGACAAAGCCATTTTCTCCCCATGAAATAGTGGCATTTGAAGGACCGAAAGCAGTCGCAAACGACGTTTTGAACGTTCTGTGTCTTAAACGGAAATATGCCCGGATGGGCAGCCCGCTATGTCGGGTAGCAATGTATGGAGTTTGAAAATGGCCGATAATAACGCAACTCTTACCGTTGGCGAAAACAGCTTTGAATTGCCGATCATGAAAGGTTCGGAAGGACCAGACGTAATCGATATCCGCAAATTATATGCCGTGTCAGATCATTTCACATTCGATCCCGGCTTTACGTCGACCGCGAGCTGCGAATCCGCGCTGACGTTCATCGACGGTGATGAGGGCATATTGTTGCATCGTGGCTATTCTATTGAAGAGCTTTCGGAACAGTCCAGCTTCATGGAAGTATCATATCTGCTGCTGAATGGTGAACTGCCCAACAAGGCGCAGCTCGATCATTTCAGCCACACCATTTCACGTCACACGATGCTGCACGAGCAGCTGGCGACCTTCTATCGTGGTTTCCGCCGCGACGCCCACCCAATGGCGATCATGTGCGGTGTCGTCGGTGCGCTGTCGGCATTTTATCACGACTCGACGGATATCAGCGACCCAACGCATCGCATGATTTCCAGCCATCGTTTGATTGCCAAAATGCCAACCATCGCCGCAATGGCTTATAAATATTCGGTTGGTCAGCCATTTGTGTATCCGGACAATAGCCTGTCCTACACCGGCAACTTCCTGCGCATGACCTTTGGCGTTCCTGCCGAAGAATATGTTGTGAACCCCGTCATTGAACGCGCGATGGACCGGATTTTCATCCTCCATGCCGACCATGAACAAAATGCTTCGACATCGACGGTACGTCTTGCGGGATCATCCGGTGCCAACCCGTTTGCATGTATTGCAGCGGGCATCGCCTGTCTTTGGGGCCCAGCGCATGGCGGCGCGAACGAAGCTGCGCTCAACATGTTGCGCGAAATCGGCACGCCAGACCGCATTCCGCATTACATTGAACGTGCCAAGGACAAAAACGATCCCTTCCGCCTCATGGGCTTTGGGCATCGGGTCTACAAAAACTACGATCCGCGCGCGTCAGTCATGCAGAAAACGGTTCGTGAGGTTCTGACCGAGCTGAACATTACCGACCCAATCTTCGATGTTGCGATGCAGCTTGAAGAAATGGCGCTAAACGACCCATATTTCATCGAAAAGAAGCTGTTCCCGAACGTTGACTTCTATTCCGGCATCATTTTGTCGGCGATTGGTTTCCCGACGGAAATGTTCACCGTGTTGTTTGCACTATCCCGCACCGTGGGCTGGGTCGCGCAATGGAATGAAATGATTTCCGATCCGGCACAGAAAATCGGCCGCCCGCGTCAATTGTACACGGGTCCAAACCACCGCCCATATCCCGGCCTAGACCAGCGTTAATTGTTGTGGAAGGCGGAGCGTGAATTTAGCGCCTCCGCCTTTTGCAGCCTCAACGGTAAGATCGCCCCCCATCGCGCGTGCCAAGCGACGCGATATATAGAGCCCTAGGCCGCTTCCGCCGTCGCCGGTGCGTCCCAAACGTTCAAATTTGGCAAAAATACGTTCGTGATGCTCGGCGTCAACGCCGGCACCTTGGTCGGACACGGTTATATACGCAAAACCATCCTCAGCGCCGACTTCCACCTGAACCTCAGTTCCGTCGGGCGAATATCGGATCGCATTGGTGATAAGGTTCAGCATGATCTGAAGCACGCGCCTGAGTTCTGCTATGGCCGTGACATAGGTTCGGGCGTCAGGCAGCGAGAGCGTCATGCGATGGTCTGCAGCCTTTAACGCCAGCAATCCAGCAGCGCGGCGCGCGACATCTCCCAGCTCGATCTCATCCTTTGCCGTTGAAAAGCCGGGCCGCTCAACGGCTTCCAAATCGCTCAGATCGTCAACAAGACCGGAAAGATGCCGCGCCGCATTGGCAATGTCGCGGGCATATGAGGCATAGTTTTCACGGATCGGCCCCAACAATTCGCTCCCGATCGTTTCGGCATTCGCAATGATACGATTTAATGGCTGCCGCAGAACCGGAGCAAGCTGTTTGCCAAAAAGTGCGCCCGCAGATGATCTATTCGTCTGCGCAATGCTAGCAGATTGGACGTTCCCATTCTGCGCAAGAAACAAGGTATAGCCAGAAATTTCACCCTGGGCATAGCGTTCGGGCTGCCCCCACACCAGCATATTGCCATCGGTGCGCGTACGTACGTTATGCCGACTGATCGGGAGAAATTTTTCAACGTTTTGGAATGCAGGCAGGGCGTCCGGGCCAAAAAGTCTGCCGAGTATGTTTGTGGCTGACGAACCAAAATCTGTATTTTTTATAATGTCTTCAACCGGCCCGCGGGCATCAACCAGGCGCAAAGCTCTGTCAAATCCAAGCCTTACTGGTTCTTGACCTTGATCAGTCCATACATCATCCGACTTTGCCTTGACCACAACATTGCCAATTGTGCGCCAACTCAAGATAGACAGTTTAACGTCGTTTTCAAAAGGCTCGGCCTCCACCCACAGTTCAAGATTATCTGGCCCGTCCGCAACGCGCACAGCGCGCGCGAGCCGCATGCGAAGCCGTGTAACCATCTGCGAAAGGTTGAGCAAAGCGGGGCATGCAAGGACGCCGCCAGGCTCCCCCCCCGCCCTTATATGAAGCTGCTGCAACGCATCATCGGCACGCAGCAGGTTGCCGTTAGGCGACACCTCACCGGTTATAGCGAATGCCAACGGCGCGGACCAGTTCATGTCTGGCCAACGCTTAGAAATGACAAGCGCGCCGCAGTCCAATTGCTGAGTTGCGCGCGTGCCATTTCAGGGATGAGATGTACATATTCATCTGCAAACAGCGCAGCTTCCCGGGGAGAGAGTATCTGCGCTCTTAAATCGATCATAGCCTGCAGAGCCGCATCCTTCGAAAGGCCGGCGGCCGACAACATCACCATCATCGGGAATGCAGACTCAAAATCTATCAACCGAAGGATATGATCATGTCCGATATTCAGGCCCGCGCTGAGATGGGCTACGAATATATGGATCCCGGCATGGTGTGCGTTCGACAACGAAGCACGATGTGTGTCGCCCAGAAAATGCACAATTTTTCGGGCGGATGCCGGGGCTGTTCGCGCTTCGTCATAGCTTGCAACCAACGCACGCGCGTTATGGATGACCTCATCGGACCGGCTTTCTGACAACAGCTCAAGCGCGGCGACAATGCGCCAACACATTTTGTACAAAAGCTCTGGCGGCAGCGTCAGAAAAGAGCGGCCCTGCGACCGCAAGTGCAAGCTATCGGCCGCCAGGAGCGCTTGCGCGGCTTCGGCAACACGTATGTCTGGATGGTCCAGCAATTCGACAGCCAATTGGGAAATGCCGCCACCAAGCCGAGCTATCAAATTTTCTTCAGCAACACGCGCGAGCGCGAAATCAACGATGTCGGGTTCCCGCAAAAATCCGGACTGTACAAGCAATGGTCCGGTAACTGATTCAGGGCTGGCAAACATAAGCTTTGCTTCAATGTCACGCACAATTTGCAGCAGCTTGACAGAAACGGCGCTTATTGTGGCCTCAGACGGGGTATGGACGGCTGAGGGCAATATAATGGATGCGACGTCTTGGCATAGGGCATCAACATCGCGTGCATGAACGGACGCAATTGAAAGCAAATCATTTTTGGGGGCAAGCAAACCGTCCAAAGCCTATCCATTAATGACCATGGCGGTCGTCATAGGCTTTTTTCGGTTAACGCCGTTTTAAGGCTGATCGTCCTTTTTATCGGGGCCGCTATTGTAGCAAGCGCACATAAACGCGCTTAACTGTGCAACCATGATCCATTGCAGTGCATTGGTGAAGCTGAGGACGGCCGTGCCGACGACAGCCAAAATCGATAGCAGAGCTGGCGACCGCAGGAGCCTGTCCGCCCAACCCGGCAATGCCACGCGGACGCTAATATATGCAATGGAGGCCACCGCAAACGCCGCAAAGAGGCCGTCGTTCGTATAAGACGTATCCATATACGCCGCGCCAAACATCGCCATGACAAGCAGCGCTAAGGTGACAGACGACAGGCTGGGTATTTTCCCCTGCCCGTTCGAATCGTCTGTTGCGGCAAGGCGAAGCGAATTCGTTACAACGGCAGCGAATGCAGCGCCTGCTGCTCCCAGCTCAAAGCCGGAAACGCCAAGCACCACCGCGCCTAATGCAAAAATAGGGGCCGCAAATTTGACGAACTTAAGGGCGATCGGACTTTGCCATATGTGGGGAACCAAATATGCCGATACTGGTCCCAAAACCCGTGCCTCCACCAGACCCGGCTGACTTAAAACCCGCCTACGCAAAATTTGCTTGTTCAACTGGACAAAATCCTGCGGACCTTGGACGATGCTCAAGGTTCCGTTGTTGACATGTTGTTGCGACAAAAGCTTCAACGGCACGTTCGCAAGGAGGGCTTGCCGTAACAATGAGGAAATGATGCTCCAGTCTTCGGGGAGATCTTTCAGCATCGCTATTGTCCGCGCACTAACAATCGAAATTCCTGCCCAGCGCGTATTCAAATCGATGCGCTCGAACAGGCTATTTTCGTCGCGCCCATCCACTGTTGCCACGAAATTATCCGGCGATTTCGAAAGCGTTTCGACAAAGTCAGGCTGCACATATAACTGCCCGGATTGAACCCAAATGCGATCATCCAGCTTCAAGTAACGCTGAATATCTGCACCCGTCCGCACAAAATCGACGAGGACGTTCTGTTGGCGGCATTGGTCAGCCAGAGCCAGCATTGAGCCATCGACATTCTCGACCTCAACAAGAAACCGGGTAATGCCGGCGCGGCAAAGCGTTTTAATTTGATACTCCACGAGCGAACCGCCCGCTAACTCAGTATTCGCTTTGTCCGTGGACGTAGGCGACGCGGAAACATCGCCCCCAGTAACGGAGAGCAACGCGACGGATGGCTTTTCAGGAATGCGAACGGTCACCATAGGTCCGATATGAAGGTTAGGCGCCTTTTGCCAATGAAAATCTACAAAATCGGCTCAATCATTGCAGAATGAAATGTTCGATATCGGCTATAGCCTTTTTGAGTTTGCGAATGACGGCGGGATCCCCGGGCGCGCCTGCGCTTGCTTCGTCCGCCAACGCCATCAGGTGAGTCGCGCCAAAGCTGGCCGCGAGACCTTTTAAGCGCCACCCGGAATACTGCCAATTTGCGTCACAACGCGACCGTGATAAAAGGCTAATTTGGCGCTTTGCGCTTTCGACGAAAGACACACGTAGTTCCGCCATTAGGGATGCATCATCCCCCACTGCAGCCTTTAACGCTGTGTCAAATGCGCCATAATCCATCGACATTCTATGGTGTTACAACACATATCGTTAAGTTTACGTTTCTCTGTCGCAATAATATGGTAATTAAGGGATTATGACATCACGCTCAAAAATCGTCGGCTTGACGCAGCATATCTCAGACCAATCTTCGCACGACAGTGTCGCGGCGAAAACGCATGCGACGGAGGATTCGGTTCCGGATGCTGTCGACACAGCAAATGATGAAGATATGTATGAAGTAGACAAGCCGCGGCGTAGTGTTTTTGCATTTGTGGTGCCGACAGTGCTTGTCCTCGCATTTGTGGGCTGGACCGCATTTTTCGCAGTGACCTATTGGCCTGAGGCGCAAGCAGGCCTCAACAACAATCGCATTGTTGAACTCATTGTGAGCTGGGCCGTCCCTGCATTGTTGATCGCCGTGTCGTGGCTATTGGTGATGCGTAACAGCAGCCGGGAAGCAAACCGATTTGGCAATGTTGCGGCTTCGTTGCGCAAAGAAAGCGATTTGCTGAGCCAGCGGATGCGCACGGTGAACGAAGAAATCTCCTTAGCGCGCGAGTTTTTGTCGCAAAATGCGCGCGACATCGAGTCGCTTGGACGCCAGTCTTCCCAGAAACTGGTGGAATCCGCCCATATCCTTACAGCGGCGCTTGCCGACAGCGACCAGAAAGCAAAAACGCTCGAAGCAGTAAGCCAATCCGCAAACACGAATTTAGAACAACTTCGCAAGCATTTGCCGGTCGTCACCAGCGCAGCGAAAGATGTTACCAACCAGATCGGAAGTGCTGGCAACAACGCGCAGGTTCAGATCAAGGCGCTCATCGCGACGTTGGAGCGCGTGCGCGATGCCGGCAAATCGGTTCGCGATTATGTCGACGATGTTGAAGTGCGCGCCGACGATATGGCGGTTAAATTGGAACAGTCGCTCAGCAGCAGTGCAAAGTTGCTCGACGTGCGGAGTGCAGAGGCACTTGACCGCAGCGCCGAAATGGCGACGTTGATGGACAGCGCAACGCAAGCCATAGCCAGCGGCATCGCGCAGGCATCGGGCGATATCGACGCGATCCTCACCGATAGTCGGGAACATATTCAGTCGAGCCTTTCCGAATTACGGAAGGCTCTTGGCGACGTTGGCAGCCAGACCGAACAGGAAGAAGCGCGCATCCGTGCGATGATTGCCACGATTAGTGGACACATTGAATCAAGCGCACAACAGATTTCTGAAGTGGACCGCGTCGCGACCGACCAAACGTCCAAACTGGCCTTTGCCGTATCCGCCTTGGGCGAGAGCACGCGCACTGTTGGTTCGGCGCTGACAGACAATCAACTGGTCACTCAGCAACTGATTGAACAGTCCCACAGGCTGCTAGAGTCGCTTGGCACGGCGAACCATGAAATCAGCGAGACAATTCCTGCATCTATGGATGCACTCAGCGTACAACTGTCCGATGGCGTCGCGCAGATAAAGTCCGCTTTGTCGAACGCGGAATCGCTCGAGGAATTGAGTGGCAGCATGCTTGAGAAGCTGAACGGGCTGGAGCAGATTATTGCGACCCAGCGCGACTCGGTGGACGCGCTCATGACGCAGAGCGATGCCCATTTCGCCGCCCGCCATGACCAAGTCGATGCGCTTGGTTCGTCGTTGCGACAAACACAATCGCTTCTTCAGGAAATGTCGGACGAGGCAAATGGCCAGCTTGTGACCGCATTGCTGCGTGTCCGCGAATCCACACGCGCTGCGGCGGAAAGCAGCCGGAAGATCTTGGATGATGAACTCGCGCATATCGCTGACCAGCTGACCGAACAAAACCGAACGGCGCTTGCCAATGCATTGGATGCGCAAGTTGCGTCGATGAACGCTGCCGTTCAGGAAGCAATTGAGCGCAATGTAGAGCTATCCGAAGCTGCGACCGGTCTGGTCGTCAAACAACTGACCGAGCTTGGTGAAATGACGACCACTCTTGAAGGCCGGATTGCCGATAGCAAAAACAGTTTTGAATCGGTTCAAGATGACAGCTTCGCCCGTCGTATGGTGCTGTTGACCGAATCGCTCAACTCAACAGCCATCGACGTTGCGAAAATATTGTCGAATGACATCACTGACACCGCATGGGCGTCCTATCTCAAGGGCGACAGAGGCGTGTTTACGCGCCGTGCCGTGCGCCTTATTGATTCAAAAGAAGCAAAGATCATCGCCAATCATTATAGCAACGACAGCGAATTCCGCGAGCATGTGAACCGCTATGTGCATGATTTTGAAGGCATCATGCGCCTGTTGCTCAGCACACGTGATGGCAATGCCATTGGCGTCACGCTTTTGTCGTCCGATATCGGCAAGCTATATGTTGCGCTGGCCCAAGCGATCGAGCGGCTTCGGAAATAAGCCTTAAACAGGCCGGCTTATCAGCCAGTCAAAACTGTGCCGGTCGACCCAGCCATAGACATAATTGGCATAATATAGCCCAAACAATGCTGCGGATAGCAATGTTGTTCGCAACAATATGGTGCGGGGTTGGAAGTTACCGGGGGCGCTGTCGGCTTGCCCGGGTACCTTAGGCAGCCCTAATTCCTCATGCGTGCGCACGCCGATGGGCAGGATGACAAACGCGGTCATCACCCAAAAAAGCGCGTAAATAGCGACAATTGATGTCCAGCTCATGCGGTCTCCAATATCATCACATCAACAATGGGTTTTTTGCCAGTCCAACTGACGGCAACACGGCGAACGGCCAAACGAACTGATTCGCGGAGCTTTTCATAATCCCCACGATTGTCCTTAATCGCCTTTACCGCAGCGGTCGTGGCTTCGTCGATAAAATCATCCAGATCTTCTTCGATGGGAACGCCATGCAAACGGATTTCCGGGCTGCCCAGCAATTTGTCATTTGCACCAAGCGCGAACGCGACTGAAATCAATCCGTACCAAGACAGACGCCGACGTTCGTTCAACGTGGCGCCATCCGCAGCGATAATGGTGTCACCATCGAGGATGAGACGCCCAGTGCGTTCCTTGCCAATCGTCTTCGGTTCGCCAGGGGCCAAGCGCACCACGTCACCATTTGACTGCACGACAGCCTTTGGAACGCCATGGGCAAGCGCAAAACGCGCCTGTTCCGCCATGTGCCGGCGCTCGCCATGCACTGGCACGAGGATTTCGGGCCTAATCCAATCATATAGGGCCGCAAGTTCCGGCTGCCCCGGGTGACCCGATACATGGACATGCGCCTGCTTTTCGGTCACCGTCAAAATGTTGCGCTCGGCAAGCTTGTTCATGATGATGCCAATGGCGATTTCATTGCCCGGGATCTGCTTGGACGAGAAGATGACGGTGTCCCCCTCCTCCAGCTTCACGGGATGATTTCCTTCGGCAATGCGCGCCAACGCAGCGCGGGCTTCGCCCTGCCCGCCAGTCGCGACAACCATGACTTCATGGCGCGCAAGGCTATCGACGCTTTCCATATCAATGGTTTTGGGCAGATCTTTCAAATAGCCATTGGCCTGCGCTGCCTCAAGAATCCGGTGCAACGACCGACCGGCAAAGCACAAGGTCCGTCCGCTCTCGCGCGCGACTTCGCCCAAAGTCTGCAGTCGGGCCGCATTGGAGGCGAAAGTTGTAACCACAACCCGGCCCTTGGCGGCCTTGACGGACTTTAGCAGGTCGTCCTTCACGCTGCCTTCGCTACCGCTATGTTCATGATTGAAGACGTTGGTGGAATCGCACACCATCGCCAATATTCCGGTGTCCCCAATTGCGGTTAGCGCGTCGGCGGTCGTTGGGCGGCCCAAGACAGGCCGTTCGTCCAATTTCCAGTCACCGGTATGGAAAATCTTGCCATAAGGCGTGGTGATTAGACAGGCGCTCATTTCGAGGATGGAGTGCGCCAGCGTCACAAATTTAAAATCGAATGGCCCCATGGAGAATGCGCCTTCCATAGGAATGACATTCAGCTCCACGATATCCGCGATACCTTCTTCCTCAAGCTTACCGCGGATGAGCGTTGCTGTGAACGGCGTCGCATATAACGGCACACCAAGGTCAGCGGCGAAATAGGCCACCGCGCCGATATGGTCTTCATGACCATGCGTCAGGACGATGCCCAAAAGGTCTTTTTTACGCTTCTCGATAAATTCCAGATCTGGAAGTACGAGGTCAACGCCGGGATACTCTGAATTGGCAAAGGTGAGACCAAGGTCAACCATTACCCACTTGCCATCGCAACCATATAAATTGACGTTCATGCCAATTTCATTTGATCCACCAAGAGCAAGGAAAAGCAGTTCATTTTTTGGGGTCGTCATTATATTTTTTCTCTATTCCTATACAAAAGCGCCAGCCCCCGCAGCGTCAAATCGGGTTCTACCCCGTCAAATAAATGGCCATGTTGCTGAAACAAAATCGCCAAACCGCCGGTTGCAATGACCGATACCGGTTCGCCAATTTCATTCTTCATTCGGGCAATCATTCCCTCGATCATTGCCACATAGCCCCAATAGATACCAATCTGCATTTGTCCAACAGTGGTTGTCCCAATGACACTTTCATTTGGCGGTGGTTCGATTGCAATTCGCGGCAGCATGGCCGCTGCGCCATATAAGGCATCCAGCGACAGATTGACGCCGGGCGCGATGCTTCCACCGCGATAAGAGCCATCGGGGCCAATATAATCAAACGTTGTCGCCGTGCCGAAGCTAATCACGATCTTATGCCCGTCTGCAAGCGCATGTGCCGCGATGGCATTCACGGCGCGATCTGCGCCAACCGACTGCGGTTCAGCCACGCGCAGCTGAATGCCCCACCCAACGGTCCCTCGCCCGGCCACGAGCGCTTCACAGCCAAAATAATGCTTCGCCAATAGCTGCAGATTGTGCAGCGCACGCGGCACGACGGTCGCGATGATCACAGCATCGATATCCGAACGCTTATACCCCGCCATCTGGATGAGCTGATCCAGCCAAACCGCATATTCATCGGCAGTGCGGCGCGCGTCTGTGGCGATGCGCCAGCGGTGCAATATCTCGCCGCTGTCATCGACCAAAGCAAACTTCGCGTTGGTATTACCCGTGTCTATTGCGAGCAACATCGCCCACCCCTTTACACTAAAAAAATATCTGCTGCGTGAATGGCACGAATTGCGCCGTCCGCCAAGCTAAGCCGCAGCGCACCTTCATCGTCCAAGCCTTGGAAAAGCCCATGCAATTCTTCGCCATCGGGCAGTCGTGCCGACAGCGCGGTTCCGCGCGGATGCGCATTTTCTTCCCACTGCCGGATAATCGTGGCCGTGCCCGACAGCCGCCATATCGCCAGGTAACGCGCAAAGGCATCGGCCACGATTTCCACACTCGACTGCGCATCAGGTGGTGTCGCGCCAAGCGCGGCCAAGTCTGACACCTTGCGGTCAAGATTTTCCGGATGCCAAACCAGGTTCAGCCCGATACCGACAATGACCGCGTCGGCCGATCTTTCCAACAATATCCCGCACAATTTCGACCCATCGCGCGAAAGAATGTCATTCGGCCATTTCAGGGAAATGCCGACATGCGGCGCGATCTGCCGGATGGCGTCGAACACGGCCAATGCTGTTACAAACGCCAGACTGGCTGGAGCTGGGTCGGTATCGCGCAGACGAACAATGGTGCTTGCGAACAGATTGCCCTTTGGGCTTTCCCAGCTGCGGCCCAGACGCCCTCTGCCGCCGTCCTGCGCATCAGCGCGAAGCCATAGTCCTTCGGGTGCACCCTGCGCCGCGCGCGTCAGCAAATCCGCGTTCGTTGACCCTGTGAGCGCAACCTCTTCAAATATCAGCGTCAGAACAGCGCCTTTGCCGCAACCGCGGTCCAAACGCCGAGCACGGGAATGGCAAAATAACCAAGTGGTGAGTTGGCCGCGGCAAGAATGCCACCGGTCCAGACCAGCACCTTGTCATCGCTCTCGGCGATAACATCAGCCGCGTCATCAAAGTACATAACTTTGACAACCTTAAGATAGTAGAATGCGCCAATAACCGAAGCCGCGATACCGATGACCGCCAACGGCAGTAGACCGGCGGCGACAGCAGCATTGAAGACCACCAGCTTACCCCAAAAGCCAAACAGCGGCGGAATGCCCGCTAGGCTGAACATGAAGATGGCAAAGGCAGCTGCAAGTGCCGGGCGCGTCTTGGACAGGCCAGCGATATCGGCAAATTCTTCGCGATAGTTACCGTCTTTGTCCTTGAGTTGCATCAGGCACACAAAGCCGCCCAAGGTCATGGCCACATAAATCGTCAGATAGACAAGCATGGCAGCGATACCCTGCTCGGTTCCGGTGGCAAGCCCGATGAGGATGAAGCCGACATTGTTGATCGAGCTGTACGCCATCAGGCGCTTGAGGTTTTGCTGACCAATTGCACCAACCGCGCCAATGATGATCGACATCAACGCCACCGCAATAATGATTTGCTGCCACACCAGAACCTGCGAACCAAATGCCTCAAGCACAACACGCATCAACAAGGCGATGGCTGCAACCTTCGGTGCGCTCGCAAAAAACGCAGTGACGGGCGTGGGAGCGCCCTCGTAGACGTCGGGCGTCCACATATGGAATGGCGCGGCACTAATCTTGAATGCCAATCCGGATAGGATGAACACGATACCAAAGATCAGGCCAAGGCCGACCTCCTTGTCCATCGCAAGGCCGATTGCGGCAAAGCTTGTCGAACCGGCAAAGCCATAGACCAACGATGCACCGAAAAGCAGCATGCCGCTCGCAAGACCGCCAAGGACGAAATATTTCAGACCCGCTTCCGCCGAACGGCCATCCGAGCGCACGAAGCTTGCAAGGACATAGGCCGAGAGGCTCTGAAGCTCCAGACCGATATATAAGGAGATCAGGTCCGTCGCCGATACCATCACACCCATGCCAATGCAGGAAAGCACAATCAGCACCGGATATTCAGCGCGCATCGCGCCCGCCTTTTCCAAAAACCTCGGGGCAATGGTCAAAGAAACAGCCGCAGCAATATAAATCAGCAGCTTGGAAAAATTGCCAAAGGCATCATTCACCATCAAACCATCAAAGGCCGACGCGCTGGAGCCCGAACCAAGCGAGCTCGCGGTGAAAGCAGCGGCGGCACCCAGAGCAGCAACAGACAATATGCTGATAAGGCGTCCGGCCTGATCCTTCCAAGCAGCCAACAAAAGCAAGGCAAGTGCGGAGAAGCTGAGAATAATCTCAGGACGCACCAAGGAGAGCGAAGCATTAAGTTCCATTATTAATGGCTCCCCTCAGCCACGTCTTTTTTAGGTTCATGAGCAACGCGAAAGCGCGCGGTGGTCGGGTCGACGGCCATTAACTTGCTGTCGCCAGCTGGAGCCGCCCGTTCAATACGTTCAACAATTGTCGCAACATCGCGGCGAATGGGGGCGAGGAATGTTTCGGGATATACGCCCATCCACAACACAACGACCGCAATTGGTGCGAGCAGCCACATTTCGCGGCCGTCAATATCCTGCATCGCTGCGGCATCTGCATTGACCTGCGGCCCGAATGCAATCCGGCGATAGAGATATAGCATGTACCCCGCGCCAAGGATGATGCCCGTTGTCGCAATCAGCGTGGCCCAAGTGGACACCTTATAGGCGCCCGCGAGGCTCAGAAACTCTCCGACGAAACCGCTTGTTCCGGGCAAGCCGACGCTGGCCATGGTGAACAGCATGAACAGCAGTGCATATTTGGGCATATTCACGCTGATTCCGCCGTAACGGCTGATTTCGCGTGTGTGCAGACGGTCGTAGATCACGCCAACGCACAGGAAGAGCGCGCCCGATACCAAACCGTGGCTGAGCATCACGATGATCGCGCCTTCAATACCCTGCTGGTTAAAGGTGAAGAGGCCAACCGTCACAATCGCCATGTGCGCGACGGACGAATATGCAATCAGTTTCTTCATATCCTGCTGCACCAGCGCCACGAGCGATGTGTAGACAACCGCGACCATCGACAGGCCGAAGACCAAAGGAATGAAGTTGGCGCTCGCCTCTGGGAACATCGGCAAAGAGAAACGCAGGAAGCCGTAGCCACCCATTTTCAACAATACGCCCGCCAGAATGACTGACCCCGCCGTTGGTGCCTGAACGTGCGCATCGGGAAGCCATGTGTGCACGGGCCACATCGGCATCTTGACCGCGAACGACGCAAAGAATGCCAACCACAACAATGTCTGCGCCTGCACAGGGAAATCTGTGTTGAGCAAAGTTGGGATGTCGGCGGTGCCGGCGAACTGAATCATCCACAACATGGCGATCAGCATCACCACCGACCCAAGCAAGGTGTAGAGGAAGAATTTGTACGACGCGTAAATGCGGTCCTGACCACCCCAAATACCGATGATGAGATACATCGGGATCAGACCGGCTTCGAAGAAGATGTAGAACAGCAAAAGGTCCTGCGCCGCGAACACGCCAATCATCAGCGTTTCCATCAACAGGAAAGCCGCCATATATTCGCCAACGCGCTTCTGAATGCTGTTCCAGCTTGCGCCGATACAAATGGGCATCAGGAACACCGACAGCATGATGAGCGTCAACGAGATACCGTCAATGCCAAGTTTCCAGCCAATCGGGCCAAACAACTGCGCGCTTTCGGTAAACTGCCACTGCGCACCTGCGGGATCATAGCTGAACCACAGCACCACACCGAGAATGAAGTTAGCGAGGGTCGCACCAAGCGCAATCGGGCGCGCCAATTCAGCGCGGACGAACAAACACAATACCGCCGCCACCATCGGAATGGCGAGCATGATTGAAAGGACAGGAATATCTGCGGCGTTCATTATGTTCTCACCATCATCCAGCTAACCGCTGTGACAAGGCCCAAAAGCATCACCAGCGCATATGTATAAAGATAACCCGACTGCATTTTAACCGCGAGCTTGCTGCCAAAGGAAACGACGGCAGCCGAACCGTTCGGCCCAAACCGGTCGATGATGCCGATGTCGCCCTGCTTCCAGAACAGGCGTCCAAACCAAAAGGCCGGGCGGACAAAGACAGCATTATACAGCTCGTCGAAATACCATTTGTTCAGGAAGAAACGGTACAATGGTGCAAAGGCAGTCGCCAAGCGCTGCGGCGCATCCTTTGACTGCTGATACATCACATAAGCAACCAACAATCCGGTCAGCATGGCAACCGTCGACGACAGCTTCACCCACAACGGCACCTCGTGCATGGCGTGCATCAAATGTTCGTTGAAGAACAATGTGCTGTTCGCCCAAAACGCCTTGCCGGTTTCGGCTTCAATGAAGCCACCGTGGAATACAAAACCAGCGAAAATCGCGCCCAATGTCAGCACACCCAGCGGAATGAGCATCGGTAGCGGGCTTTCATGTGGATGATAGCCAGCGGTACCGTCAATATGCGCGTCGTGGGCATGATCATGCGCATGCTCATCATGATCGCCATGGTCGTGCATCGCATGTTGAATATGCTCCGACTGCGCCCAACGCGGCGTTCCGAAGAATGTGAGGAACATCAGGCGCCAGCTGTAGAAGCTGGTCAACAATGCCGCCAGAACGCCAATCGCGAACGCATACATATGGAAGGTTGAGTGGCTCGCAAATGCGGCTTCGATGATCGCGTCCTTGGAATAGAAACCGGCGAACCCACCAACGCCAACAATACCAACGCCGGTAATCGCCAACGTACCCGCCATCATCGCCCAGAAGGTCAGCGGGATATGTTTCCGCAAACCGCCATAATAACGCATGTCCTGTTCATGATGCATCGCGTGGATGACGGAGCCTGCACCAAGGAACAACAAGGCCTTAAAGAATGCGTGCGTAAACAAATGGAACATCGCCGCGCCATATGCGCCCGTGCCCGCGGCAAAGAACATATACCCAAGCTGCGAGCATGTTGAATACGCGATAACGCGCTTGATGTCGGTTTGCACCAAGCCAACCGTTGCTGCAAAAATGGCCGTTGTCGCGCCGACTATCGTTACAACGTCCAACGCAAACTGGCTTGTTTCAAACAATGGCGAAAGGCGGCAAACCATGAACACACCGGCCGTAACCATCGTTGCCGCGTGAATAAGCGCCGACACAGGTGTCGGACCTTCCATCGCGTCGGGAAGCCATGTGTGCAGGCCCAGCTGCGCGGATTTGCCCATCGCACCGATGAACAGCAATATGCACAGCAAGCTCATGGTATCGACGCGGAACCCAAGGAAACCAATGCTTGATCCAACCTTGTCCGGTGCCGCCGCCAAAATGTCCGGAATGGAAACCGTGCCAAACAACCAGAACACGCCGAAGATACCCAGCATGAAGCCAAGGTCACCAACGCGGTTCACGACAAATGCCTTAATCGCAGCAGCGTTCGCGCTTGGCTTTTTGTACCAGAAACCAATCAACAGATAAGACGCAAGACCAACCCCTTCCCATCCAAAGAACATTTGGACAAGATTGTTGGCGGTCACGAGCATCAACATCGCGAAAGTGAACAACGACAAATACGCAAAGAAGCGCGGCTGATCGGGGTCTTCTTCCATATAGCCCCAGCTATACAGGTGAACGAGCGCGGAAACGGTGGTGATAACCACCAACATAACCGCGGTCAGCGCGTCAACGCGCAATTCCCAATCGAATGACAAATCACCCGACTGGACCCAGTTCATCACCGGCGCGACATAAGCGGTTTCGCTGCCGTTGAGAAAGCCGATGAAAATCGGCCAGCTCAGCAATGACGCCGTGAACAGGCCAGCTGTGGTAATCGTTTTGGATGCAACCGCGCCAATAAAGCGTTGGCCAAGCCCCGCAACGAGCGCAGCCAAAAGCGGCAGAAAAACAATGATATGGATCGAAGTCACTGGATGTTATCCCTTCATCCGGTTGACATCGTCAACGGCAATGGTGCCCCGGCCACGGAAGTAGATGACCAATATGGCAAGGCCGATAGCCGCTTCACCAGCAGCCACCGTCAGCACGAACATCGCGAAAATCTGGCCGGTAAGGTCGCCAAGAAAGACGCTGAACGCAACGAGGTTGATATTTACCGCCAGCAAAATGAGCTCAATCGCCATCAAGATGATGATCACATTTTTGCGGTTCAGGAAAATGCCCAGCATACCCATGACAAACAGAATGCTGCTCACCACAAGATAATGTTCGATACCAATCACAACTCGATCCCCTGCCCTACCGGTTGATTGACATTGCGCGTCGCGTCTTCGGGACGGCGCTGTACCTGGCTGCTGATGCTCTGGCCGCGCGTGCCATGGCTCTTACGATGGGTAAGAACAATCGCGCCCACCATGGCCACCAAAAGAATGAGGCCCGCGGTTTCAAACATGAACACATATTTGCTGTACAACAGGCCGCCGATAGCTTCGATATTTGGAACCGCCGCCGACACAGTGGCTGCGCCCGCCTCTGGCGTGCCCAAAGTAACTGCACCAGCCTGATATGCGCCAATTCCAAGAACGAGCTCAGCGGCGAGAACAACGGCGAGCAGCAAACCAAGCGGAACGTTTTTCACAAAACCCGCGCGCAGTTCGGCGAAATCGATGTCGAGCATCATCACCACAAACAGGAACAGCACAGCGACGGCGCCAACGTACACAATGACGAGCAGCATCGCGATGAATTCCGCGCCGATCAGGACCATCAGGCCAGCGGCGTTAAAGAATGCGACGATCAGCCACAGCACGCTGTGCACGGGGTTACGCGCAAAGATGACCATCGCGGCGGACGCGATGACGATGCTTGCGAAAATATAGAATGAGACGAGTTGGATCACGATGGGCCGCCCTTAACGATAGGGTGCATCGGCGGCAAGGTTCGCGGCAATTGCCCGTTCCCATTTTGCGCCGTTGTCGAGAAGCTTGGCCTTGTCATAAAACAATTCCTCGCGTGTTTCGGTTGCAAATTCGAGGTTTGGCCCCTCGACAATTGCGTCCACTGGGCAAGCTTCTTGGCAGAAACCGCAATAGATGCACTTCGTCATGTCGATGTCATAGCGCGTCGTGCGGCGGCTGCCGTCTTCGCGCGGTTCGGACTCGATGGTAATTGCCAAGGCGGGGCATACCGCTTCGCACAGCTTACACGCAATGCACCGCTCTTCCCCATTGGGGTAGCGCCGCAAAGCATGCTCACCGCGAAAACGCGGGCTCAACGGGTTCTTTTCGAACGGATAGTTGATCGTCGCCTTTGGCTTGAAGAAATATTGCAAGGTCAACCAGTGCGCCTTGACGAATTCCCAAAGGGTAAAGGTTTTGATGAGATGCGCGATGGTGGTCATGCGAAATGTCCTGTGAACATAAGATAGCCGCTCACCAAAAAGACCCAGAACAGCGAGATTGGCAGGAATATTTTCCAACCCAGACGCATCAATTGGTCATAACGGTAACGCGGTACAGTCGCCTTCACCCATGCGAAGACAAAGAACATCAAAAGGATTTTGACGAAGAACCAGATAATGCCGGGAACGGCATATAATGGTGCCCAATCCACTGGCGGCAAATATCCACCCCAAAACAGGATGGCGTTAAGCGCGCACATCAACAGCACGTTGGCATATTCGCCCAGCCAGAACAAAGCGAACGCCATCGACGAATATTCGGTCTGATAACCAGCAACCAACTCGCTCTCGGCCTCGGTCAAATCGAAAGGCGCGCGCGCAGTTTCCGCCATTGAACTGATGAGGAACATGATCGCGATCGGGAACAGCAACGGGTTAAACGCATAAGCGTTGATGAAGCCAAAGATATGGCCCCGCTGGCCCTCAACAATGCCACCCACATTGAATGTACCGGCCCACAACACAATGCAGATCAGGATGAAGCCAATCGACACTTCGTACGAAATCATCTGCGCCGCCGCGCGCATGGCGGAATAAAACGGATATTTGGAATTGGAAGCCCAACCGGCAATCACCACGCCATATACGCCAAGGCTGCTGATCGCGAGAATGTAGAGCAAGCCCACGTTGATATTGGACAGCACAACGCCGTCTGCAAACGGAATAACCGCCCACGCCATTAAAGCAACGGTGAAGGTGATAATCGGCGCAATCAAAAACAGTCCGCGGTTCGACGCGCTCGGAATGATTGTTTCCTGCAAAAACACCTTAAGTCCGTCAGCGAACGACTGAAGGACGCCGAAGGGACCAACCACGTTGGGACCACGGCGAAGTGCAAAGGCCGCCCACAATTTGCGTTCGGCGTAAATGATGAGCGCGACGGCGAGCATCAGCGGCAATGCAATAAGCAATATGCCCGCGATGGTTGCCGTAAACCATGCGGCTTCGTAGCTCATCCCAAGGGTTTGGAAGAAGGATGTCATTCCGCTGCCTCCAGATATTGCGTGCCGTGCACCAGTTCTGCCGAGCACCGCTGCATCGTTTCCGACGCGCGGCAAATTGCGTTGGTCAGGTAGAAATCCTTAATCGGATAATCGGCGATCTTGCCATTTACGGCTGACGACAATGTCGGTTCAGACCAGCCATAATCGGCGAGGCCTTCGACGCCCAATGCAGGGACAGCGTTGAACATTTCAACGCGCAGCGCCTCAAGGCTGTCAAACGGCAGGCGCTTGCCAAGCACATCCGACAAGGCGCGGAATATCGCCCAATCTTCACGCGCATCGCCGGGTGGGAAAACGGCGCGTTCGCCGCGCTGCACGCGGCCTTCGAGGTTGACGTAGGTGCCAGATTTTTCGCTATATGCTCCGCCTGGCAAAATGACGTCGGCATGATGCGCGCCATTGTCGCCATGATGGCCGACATAAACTTTGAAGCTGCCGGCAAACAGACCGTAATCGGCTTCATCCGCCGCGAGGAAGAACGCCAGCTTGGGCGCTTTGGCTGCCAACGCTTTGATACCGCCATCATGCGCATATCCGAGCATCAGTCCGCCCATGCGCGCCGCCGCAAAGTGCAGCACGTTAAAGCCATTCCAGCCATCACGGACGAGCTTATATTTCGCCGCGAATGCCAATGCAGCGCCATGGACGCCTTCGTAACGTAGCGCGCCGCCGCCGACGATAATCGCTGGGCGTTCTGCGGTCTTCAATGCATCTGCAAGAGCCTTTGGTGCCTTGGCCAGCGCGCTCAAATCGTCGCCGAGCCATTCCACCTTGTAGGTCAAATCCGTCACTGGCCCGATGGCAAACACCTTCGCACCGCGCTTGCGGATGGCTTTTTGGATACGCGTGTTCACCAAAGGTGCTTCACGGCGCAGGTCGCTTCCGACCAACAAGATCACGTCCGCATTTTCGATGCCCGCGATGGTGGTGTTGAAGTTTACGGCCGAAAGCGATGACGTATCGTACGCTAGGCCCGTTTGACGGCCCTCAAGCATAGACGCGCCTGCAAGCGCACGCGCGGCAAACATTGTTTCGCAATCGACCTGATCGCCTGCGATTACCGCAGCATCGCCCGTCCAATTGGACTTGATTGCGTCAAATGCCTCTGCCCAGCTGGCTGCAACAAGCTTCCCATCCTTGCGGATATACGGCTTGTCCAAACGACGATGCGTAAGGCCATCGACGGCATGGCGTGTCTTATCCGACGCCCATTCTTCGTTCACATCATCATTGATGCGCGGAAGCGCCCGCAATACAGCCCTGCCACGGCTATCAAGGCGGATATTGGTGCCAACCGCGTCCATCACGTCGATGCTTGGTGTCTTTTTCAACTCCCATGGGCGTGCTTCAAAAGCATATGGCTTCGACGTCAGCGCACCCACCGGGCACAGATCAACGACATTGCCTGAAAGCTCGCTCTGCATGGCGTGCTCCAGATAGGTCGTGATCTGCATATTCTCGCCGCGGCCAATCGCGCCGACTTCTTCAATGCCAGCCACTTCTTCCGTAAACCGAACGCAACGTGTGCATTGAATGCAACGCGTCATCGCCGTTTTGACGATTGGGCCCATATATTTTTCGGTGACCGCACGCTTGTTTTCTTCGAAGCGCGATGCACCGCGACCATAAGCCACGCTCTGGTCCTGCAAATCGCATTCACCACCTTGGTCGCAAATCGGGCAATCCAACGGGTGATTGATGAGGAGGAACTCCATCACACCTTCGCGTGCCTTTTTGACCATCGGGCTGTCGGTCTTGATGATCTGCCCTTCGGTGGCGGGCAGCGCACAGCTTGCCTGCGGTTTTGGTGGCCCAGGGGCAACCTCGACCAAGCACATGCGGCAGTTGCCCGCGATGGACAGCCGCTCATGATAGCAAAAGCGCGGAATTTCCTTCCCCGCCATCTCACACGCCTGAAGCACAGTCGCGCCTGCAGGAACTTCGAGTTCTAAACCGTCTACGGTGACTTTAGGCATTATTATTCTGCTGCCTCCAACATATCGTCGCCTTTGGCTTCGTGGATACGGCGTTCCATCTCTGGACGGAAATGCTTGATGAGGCCTTGAATTGGCCACGCAGCGGCATCGCCGAGCGCACAAATTGTATGGCCCTCAACCTGCTTCGTGACATCGTACAGGGTGTCGATGTCGCCAATCTCGGCATTGCCCGTGCGCATCTTTTCCATGACGCGCCACATCCAGCCAGTGCCTTCGCGGCATGGCGTGCATTGGCCGCAGCTTTCATGCTTATAGAAATAAGAAAGCCGCGAAATTGCGCGAACGATGTCCGTGGACTTGTCCATAACGATCACCGCTGCGGTGCCAAGGCCAGAGCCGACGGCCTTACAGCCATCAAAATCCATGGGCACGTCCATCATCATGGCGGCAGGCACCAAAGGCACCGACGAGCCACCCGGAATGACGGCGAGCAGATTATCCCAACCACCGCGAATACCACCGCAATGCTTTTCGATGAGCTCGCGGAATGGAATGCCCATTTCCTCTTCAACGACGCATGGCTTTTCCACATGGCCCGAAATCTGGAACAGCTTCGTGCCATGGTTGTTTTCGCGGCCAAAGCTTTTAAACCACGCCGCGCCGCGACGCAGGATCGTTGGAACGACGGCGATGCTCTCGACATTGTTCACCGTCGTTGGGCAGCCATACAGGCCCGCGCCTGCAGGGAATGGCGGTTTCAGGCGAGGCTGGCCCTTTTTGCCTTCAAGGCTTTCGATCATCGCGGTTTCTTCGCCGCAGATATAGGCGCCTGCGCCGCGATGGACGAACACGTCAAAGTCATAACCTGACTTGGCGGCATTCTTGCCCAGCAACCCGGCGGAATATGCCTCGGCAACGGCCTTTTCGAGGACCTTGGCTTCGAAGATATATTCGCCGCGAATGTAGATATACGCCGCCCGCGCACGCATCGCAAAACCGGCGATCAACGCGCCTTCGATCAGCTTGTGCGGATCATTGCGGATGATTTCGCGGTCTTTGCACGAACCGGGTTCAGATTCATCGGCATTGATGACGAGGAAGTTTGGACGTTCCGGCGTCGGAGCCTTGGGCATGAAGCTCCACTTCATACCGGTCGGGAAGCCTGCACCACCACGACCACGAAGCCCAGATGCCTTCACTTCTTCGATAATGGCGTCTTGTCCGGCCTTCATCAGATTGGCCGTTTTGTCCCAATCGCCACGCGCCTGCGCAGCTTTCAAGCCGAAATCTTGATAGCCGTAAAGGTTGGTAAAAATGCGGTCTTTGTCAGCGAGCATCAGCCCAAACCTCCAAGAAGAAACCATGCGCCGCCGGCAATCAATAGCCCAATGACGGCAAGTTTAATGACGCCCTTGAGCAGTTTCCACGCCACGAATGCAGCCACAAGAACGCCGATGAGGGGGAGAAATTCCATCAATATTCCCCCCGATAATCATGGTTCTTATCAACCATCGCCTGCAATGTCGTAGCGCCGCCATAAGGTTCAACCGTGTGGCGTCCGGGCAACTGTGTGCCGACCTTGGGCTGCTTACCTTCGGCAAGATCGCGCAAGATTGCGGTCATGCTGTCGTAATCGAGATCTTCGTAATTATCATCGTTGATCTGAACCATAGGTGCAGAGGCGCAGTTGCCCATGCATTCAACTTCGTTCAGCGTGAACATGCCATCTGGCGTTGTTGCGCCCTTAACGAGGCCCCGGTTCTTGCATGCCGCCATGATATCGTCTGATCCACGCAGCATGCATGGCGTTGTGCCGCATACCTGAACATGGAATCGGCCGACGGGCGCGAGATTGTACATGGTGTAGAAGGTCGCGACTTCATAAGCGCGCATATATGGCATGCCGAGATAGCTTGCGACATATTCGATAACAGGAACCGGCAACCAGCCCTGTGTGTGCGTTTCTTCGCCAACCTGACGCTGCGCCAGATCAAGAAGAGCCATCACCGCAGACTGCTGACGCCCGGCAGGATAGCGTCCGACATACATGTCGGCTTGCGCCTTATATTCCTTCGAAAAGGCAAATTTACCCCATTTCGCACGGGTTTCGCCTTCGTTGGGGATTGCTACTGAATCAGCCACCACACACTCCGTCACCCTGAACTTGTTTCAGGGTCCATTTATCCGCACGCTCAATTTTTGAAATCGAACGCAATGTTTCCGATTCAGTTTGGCCACCGCACGCGCCGGATTGGCTGCACGATGGACCCTGAAACAAGTTCAGGATGACGAATGAAGAGAGCGGAGGATTTGTCATCGGACAAACTCCACGCGACTGACTTTGTCGCCTTCAAAACTGTAGATGGACATCACTTCAAACGGCTCGGCATTGGCGGAACGAAATACACGTTCGTGCAGCGCAACAAATTCGCCCAGTTCATAGCCTTTGAGGATTTCTGCACGGTTCTCGGGATATTCCGCAAACATCGCGTTCAGCCCTGCCCGCGTGCCTTCCTTGCCTTCACGGACAACGGCACCGCGATAGCCCGCTTCGCAGGCATTATCCGTCATCAGCGACACATAAGCATCTGCATCCTGTGCGTTGTAATGCGCGATCATTTGGGTGGCGATTGCCAGCTTGCTCACCGGTCACACTCCCCAAACACGATGTCGAGCGCACCCAAGATCGCGGTCGTGTCCGCAAGCATATGCCCACGGCTCATGAAATCCATTGCCTGCAAATGCGAGAATGCCGTCGGGCGGATTTTGCAACGATACGGCTTGTTGGTGCCGTCGGAGACCAAATAAACCCCGAACTCACCCTTGGGGCTCTCTGTCGCGACATAGACGCTGCCAGCAGGAACCTTGAAGCCTTCAGTGTAGAGTTTGAAGTGATGGATCAACGCCTCCATCGACTGCTTCATTTCCGCGCGCTTTGGCGGCGAAACCTTGCGGTCGTCGCTGCAGACTGGGCCTTCAGGCATCTGCTGAAGACATTGCTTCATAATGCGAACGGATTGACGCACTTCTTCAACGCGGACCATGAACCGGTCGTAGCAATCGCCGCGCGTGCCGACAGGAATGTCAAAATCCATTTTGGCATACACGTCATATGGCTGGCTCTTGCGGATATCCCACGGGATGCCTGCGCCACGGATCATTGGACCTGAAAAGCCCCATTTGATCGCGTCTTCTTTGGAGACGATCGCGATATCCACGTTACGCTGTTTAAAAATACGGTTGTCGACCACCAATGACATCGCGTCTTCAAACAGACGCGGCATACGATCATCAAGCCATTCGGCGATATCGGTCAAAAGCTTTAACGGCACATCCTGATGCACACCACCGGGGCGGAACCAAGCGGCATGCATACGCGCGCCGCTCGCCCGCTCATAAAACGCCATGCAGTCTTCGCGGATTTCGTAAAGCCACAAGGGCGGCGTCATCGCACCAACATCGATAATGTGGTGCGCGATGTTCAGCGTATGGTTTTTGATACGCGTCAATTCGGCGAACAATACACGCAGATATTGCGCGCGGATGGGCACTTCGAGATCCAGCAGCTTTTCGACAGCCAGAACATAGCTATGCTCCATCGCCATCGGCGACGCATAATCCAACCGGTCAAAATAAGGCAATGCCTGCAGATAGGTTTTATACTCGATCAGCTTTTCCGTACCGCGGTGCAAAAGGCCGATATGCGGGTCTAGACGCTCGACGATTTCACCATCGAGTTCCATGACGAGACGCAGAACGCCGTGCGCGGCAGGGTGCTGCGGACCAAAGTTAATCGTATAGTTCTGGATGACTTCATCGCCAGTCGTCGGGGCGAGATCTTGCTGCATGCTCATGCTTTGTCTCCCGTCGCCTTTGGCTTGCGCGCTGTCCGCTTAACCGCTTCCTTGTTGGCCGCTTTACCCGCACCGGTTTGCGCGGCGGTGTCCGTAGTCTTTGGTGTGGACGGTGGTGGCGAACTTGGTTTCACGGGATCTTTTTTGACTTCGTCCGCAGTCATCCGCTGGGTCGCGCCTTTGCCCGCGCCCTCTCTGGTTTTTTCGTCGCCGGGCAGAACATAATCTGCGCCTTCCCATGGGGAGAGGAAGTCGAAGTTACGGAAATCTTGTGCCAGTTGGACCGGCTCATATTTCACGCGCTTTTCTTCTTCGGAATAACGCAGCTCCACATAGCCCGACAGCGGGAAATCCTTACGCTGCGGATGCCCGGAAAAACCATAATCGGTCAAAATGCGGCGCAGGTCGGAATTGCCCGAAAACAGCACGCCGTACATGTCGAACACTTCGCGCTCCAACCATCCAGCAACAGGCCAAATGCCGGTAACCGAAGGCACGGGATGATCTTCATTCGTGGCCAAATGCACGCGAATACGGTGGTTCTTGGTCAGGCTGAGCAAGCAATAGACAACTTCAAACCGTGGATCACGATCAGGCCAGTCAACGCCGGCCATCTCCATCAGCTGCTGATACGCACATTCGTCGCGCAATTGGATCATGCATTCGACGAGCGAATCCCGGTGGATGTGCACCGCGACTTCGCCATTCGCTTCCTCAATGGATACCAAATTGGCGCCAAGTGCTTTGGTGATGGCTGCAATCGTGCCATCGGGCGTGTGAATAAGGGGCGCGGAATGGCTCACCGTTCGATTGTCCCTACGCGACGGATTTTGCGTTGAAGCTGCATAATGCCGTACAACAATGCCTCCGCTGTTGGCGGGCATCCTGGAACATAAATGTCCACAGGAACAACACGGTCGCACCCACGCACAACGCTATAGCTATAATGATAATAGCCACCACCATTGGCGCAGCTGCCCATGGAAATGACGTATTTCGGTTCCGACATCTGGTCGTACACCTTGCGCAAGGCCGGGGCCATTTTGTTGCACAAGGTACCGGCCACAATCATCACGTCCGATTGCCGCGGTGACGCGCGCGGTGCGATACCGAACCGTTCAAAGTCATAACGCGGCATATAGCCGTGGATCATCTCGACCGCACAGCATGCCAGACCAAAAGTCATTGGCCACAAAGAACCGGTGCGTGCCCAATTGAACAGGTCTTCGGTCGACGAAACGACAAAGCCCTTGTCGTTCACTTCGCTCTCAATATCCTTGAAGAACGCGGCGTCGGGCGCCTGCGCGTCCGTCAGTGCAGGTGTGATTACTCCCATTCGAGTGCTCCCACTTTCCATGCGTAAATGAAGCCGATGACCAGTTCGAACAGGAACAGCATCATTGTGCCCCAACCAATCCAGCCCGTTTCACCCAAGCTAACGGCCCAAGGAAACAAAAATGCGGCTTCAAGGTCGAAAATAATGAACAAGATCGCGACGAGGTAAAAGCGGACATCAAACTGGCTGCGCGAATCTTCAAATGCGGGGAAGCCACATTCATATTCGGTAAGCTTTGCCTCGGTCGGCTTATGTGTACCCGTCAGGCGCGATACGCCCATCGGCAAAAACACAAACGCTGACGACAGCGCGAGCGCGACCACCAGAAAAAGCAGAATGGGCAAATATTGCGACAAATCAGTCATATCAGACTCGCTTCCGGACCCCGTAAGTTGCGGCGCTTTTAGGCATAAGAATCTCGCCCCGCAAGGCCAAGACTCGGCATTTTTTCAGCCAATTTAGTGCTTTATTTTATCGCTCCGACAAGCAGCTTGTGCAGCTTACTATGCAAGATGTCATTTGCCGCCAAAACCTGCGTGTCCGCGATATGCGGGCTACGTCCGCGATAGTCGGTCACAAAGCCCCCTGCTTCTCGCACAAGCAAGCATCCCGCAGCCGTGTCCCAAGGCGACAAACCGCTCTCCCAAAAGCCGTCATAGCGCCCTGCAGCAAGCCATGCGAGATCGAGGCTGGCCGCACCAAAGCGCCGAATTCCGGCGACCGACGGACCGATAGCAGCAAAAATCTTGCCCCATTCGTCAAAGTCGCCATGCCCCTTATACGGCGTGCCCGTGGAGATAAGCGCTTCGTTCAACTGGCGACGCGCCGATACGCGCAGACGGCGGTTGCCGAGCCAGGCGCCCTTGCCGCGCTCTGCCCAAAAGCTTTCATCGGTGATCGGGTTATAGACCAAGCCAGCGAAAATATCGCCCCAGCCCGAACCATCGGGCTTTGGATCCTGCACCGCGATTGAAATCGCAAAATGCGGAATGCCGTGTAGAAAGTTGCTGGTGCCATCAAGCGGGTCGACGATGAAGCGCGGTTTGCCCTCTGCCCCCGCGATTTCGCCGCCTTCTTCCATCAAGAAGCCCCAGTCGGGACGCGCGATTTCCAGTTCGCGGAAGATCGTATCTTCTGCGCGTTCGTCAGCCTTCGACACGAAGTCTGCCGGTCCCTTTTGCGAAACCTGCAGATGTTCGATTTCGCCAAAGTCGCGGCGCAATTTGCCACCCGCTTTACGGGCAGCTTTTTCCATAATGGTCAACAGACCGGTAAGCGCTGGCATTAGTCGGCCTTCCGGACATATTCCCGTTCGTAAACGTCGACGACAATGCGTGTACCCGCACTGATAAATGGCGGCACCATAACGCGCACGCCGTTATCCAAGATCGCTGGCTTGTAGCTTGACGACGCTGTCTGTCCTTTAACAACCGCGTCAGCCTCGACAATTGTCGCTTCGATCTGGTCTGGCAATGCAACCGACAATGCTTCGTCGTCATACATTTCCATGACAACATCCATGCCGTCCTGAAGGAATGCCGCAGCATCACCCAACAAGTCCGTCGGAAGCGTTACCTGATCATAGGTTTCTTTGTCCATGAACACCAGATTGTCGCCTTCGGCATACAAAAACTGGAAGTCTTTCTGGTCAAGACGTACCTTTTCGACGCTTTCGGCCGAACGGAAACGGATGTTGTTCTTACGACCATCGCGCAGGTTTTTAAGCTCAACCTGCATATAAGCGCCGCCCTTGCCCGGCTGGGTATGCGCGGTTTTCACCACACGCCACAGACCGTTTTCATATTCCAGAATATTACCCGGCTTGATTTCAACCGCGTTGATTTTCATGAGAGCACTCGCTTAACAGATGGAAAGAGCAGGCACGCAAATACGTGCCGTTGGACGCGGCCTTTAACGACGACAGCGCAATTAGGCAAGCAGTGCGTTGAACGCCTTTACCGCTTCGGCAGCGCCTTGCGGATGGTTCCACACAGCACCGCTGACGGCAAGGAAATCCGCGCCCGCATCAATCAACGGTTTGGCGTTGTCGGGCGTGATGCCGCCAATAGCAACGCACGGGACCTCGGTGATGAACGACCATTTCTCGACGGTGTCGAGTTCGGCGACATGATCGACCTCTTTTGTGGTCGTCGGGAAGAACGCGCCAAAGGCAACATAATCCGCGCCAGCCTCCGCCGCTTCCATCGCGAGATGCCGGCTGTTGTGGCAGGTAACGCCAATCTGCGCGTCAGGACCAAGCGTTTCGCGCGCTTCACGAACGTCGCCATCGCCCTGCCCCAGATGCACGCCATCGGCCTTCAGCCGTTTGGCGAGCGCGACGCTGTCGTTCACGATGAACGCGACATCATGCGCAGCGCATATGGCTTGTAATGGTTCGGCTAAGGCAGCAGCTTCATGCTGGTCCAAATCTTTTACGCGAAACTGGAAAGCCGCGACGGGCCCGGCAGACAGCGCAGATTCAAGGATTTGCGGGAAATCTCCACCAACATTGGTCGGCGAGATCAGATATAACTGGCAGGGAAATTCTTTCATGCCGCGCTCTTAGCGAGGCTTAAGGCCGGCGGCAAACATCTTGCGCATTTGCCGCCGGCCCCTCTCCAAACTTATGTCGCCGACGCGGCGTGGATTTCGTCAATTGCATCACCGAGCGCGGCATCAAATTCTGCCGGTGTCATTTGGTGCCGCAAATCTTCCAACAATGCGCGGGAGAAGCTGGCGATCATGCCCTTGTTTTTGGTAAGCTCTGCACACGCCTCAGGCCGTGCAAATCCGCCGGACAAGGCAACAACGCGCAGCACGCGCGGGTGGTTAACCAGCGCATCAAAAGTGCCCGCCTCAGCCGGGATCGACAGCTTCAACATCACCTTATTGTCGCCCGAAACGCTATCAAGCGCTTTCAGTATTTCGTCACGCAGGATGACATCGCTTTGCGCACGGTCGGCACTTTTGATGTTAATTTCAGGCTCAATAATCGGCATCAGGCCGTGGGCGAGGATTTGTTCCGCCACTTCAAATTGTTGCTGCACAATCGCGGCGATACCCGAAGGCGAGGCCTTGTTAATGACAGACCGCTTTTTCGTTCCAAAAACGCCCTTTGCTTTGGCACGCGTGAGCAGCGCATCCAAATCTGGCATTGGTTTCATCATCTGAACGCCGTCTGCTTCGTCCTCAAGGCCCTTGTCGACCTTCAAAAAGGGCACAACGCCGCGTTCGCGCAGTGCGTCTGGCACCGGCTTGCTGTCCGCATCGCCGTCCATTGTCCGCTCAAACAAGATGGCACCCAAGACCTTACCGCCAGAAAAGCTTGGCGATGTAATGATGCGCGAACGCATATCATGGATGAGGCCGAACATCTCTTCTTCGGTCGAATAGGCATCTTCTTCAATGCCATAGCCGCGAAGCGCCTTCGGCGTAGAACCGCCACTTTGGTCAAGCGCGGCAATAAAGCCAGTTGCCGTCGCTACTTTTTCGAACATCTCTTGGTCGTTCATCCGCTCTTCCCTGTACTTCTGCGTTGCATACGTATGCATTAGCATCCGAAAAAAACGGGGCAAGGCCCCGCATGTTTAAATTATATTCAAAGCATCAACGCCCGGAAGCGGTTTGCCTTCCATCCATTCCAAAAACGCGCCGCCAGCGGTCGAAACAAAGGTGAAATCCCCCGTCACACCAGCATGGGCGAGCGCCGCAACCGTATCGCCACCACCCGCAACCGACACAAGCGAGCCTTCCCGCGTCAGCGCCGCCGCCGTGCGTGCCAATGAGACCGTCGCCGCGTCAAATGGCTCCATCTCAAATGCGCCGAGCGGTCCGTTCCATACCAAGGTCCGGCACGTTTTCAGGACATCAGCCAGCGCCTCAACCGCCGCAGGGCCAACATCCAGGATCATCTCATCGGCCGCCACTTCATGGACATTCACCGTGCGTACGGGCGGATTTGCGCGAAATTCGACTGACGTCACGACGTCATAGGGCAAATGCACGGTACAGCCTGCGACGTCCGCCGCATCCAATATGGCATTTGCCGTGTCGGCAAGATCATGTTCGCACAGCGACTTGCCAACATTGATCCCACGGGCAGCGAGAAAGGTGTTCGCCATGCCGCCGCCGATGATCAGATGATCGACCTGCTTCACCAGATTGTTCAGCACGTCGAGCTTGCTCGAGACCTTGGCACCGCCAACGACGGCAGCGACGGGGTGCTCCGGCGAACCCAACGCTGCTTCCAACGCCTTCAGCTCCGCTTCCATGGAACGACCGGCATAGGCTGGCAAAATATGGGCGAGACCTTCGGTCGACATATGCGCGCGATGTGCCGCCGAAAACGCATCATTCACGTAATAGTCGCCATTGGCAGCCACAGCGCGTGCAAGTTCCGGGTCGTTTTGCTCCTCACCTGGCCAGAACCGGGTGTTTTCAAGCAAGGCGATGTCGCCATCCGCCAATATGCCAATGGATTGCGCGACGATGTCACCCGCAATCTCGGGCACGAACATAACTTCGCGGCCAAGCACCTCTTGCAGCGCGTCCAAAACCATGGAAACCGACATTTCGCTATGCTTCGCACCCTTTGGACGACCGAAATGGGCAAGCAATAGAACCTTGGCCCCCTTATCAGCCAGTTCGCTGACGGTGGGCAACAACGCCCGCAAACGCGTTTCATCGGTCACACGCCCGTCGGCCATGGGCACGTTCAAGTCCACGCGCACAAATACGCGCTTTCCTTTTATGTCGCCAAGATCGTCGAGCGTGCGAAAAGCCATGATTAAAGCAACTTTCCGATGACGCCGGCGGTATCAACCATGCGGTTGGAGAAGCCCCATTCATTGTCATACCAGCTGAGGACACGGACGAGCTTGCCATCGATGACCGCTGTTTCAAGGCTGTCGATGGTCGAGCTGGCTGGGCAGTGATTATAATCGATCGATACCAACGGTTCGTCGGAATAGGCCAAAACGCCCTTCAAAGCGCCTTCAGATGCAGCCTTTAACAGCGCATTGACCTCTTCCTTCGTGGTATCGCGCGCAGGTGTGAAGGTCAGATCGACGATGCTGACATTGGGTGTCGGTACGCGAATGGCCGATCCATCAAGCTTACCCTTTAGTTCAGGCATAACTTCGCCAACTGCGCGCGCAGCGCCCGTTGTTGTCGGAATCATCGACATCGCAGCAGCACGTGCGCGGCGCATGTCATCATGGATTTGGTCGAGGATTTTCTGATCGTTGGTGTAGCTGTGGATCGTGGTCATCAAACCGCGCTCGATACCAATTGCGTCGTTCAACACTTTCGCAAGCGGTGCCAGGCAGTTGGTGGTGCAGCTCGCGTTCGAAACGATGACATCGGCGGATGTCAAAACGTCGTGATTGACGCCGAATACCACGGTTTTGTCGACATTTTTGCCAGGTGCAGAGATCAAAACGCGCTTTGCGCCCGCAGCGAGATGCTTTTCTGCGCTTGCGCGGTCGGTGAAGAAGCCGGTGCACTCCAACGCGATATCGACGCCATTTGCGGCATGCGGCAAATTGGCTGGATCGCGCTCGGCGGTAACATGAATGCGCTTGCCATTGACGATGATGTCATTGCCATCGGCTTCGACTGTTCCGGGGAACGGGCCATGCACGCTATCACGCTTGAACAATAATGCGTTCGCCTTGGCTGGCGCTAGATCATTGATCGCCACCAATTCCAGATCATGGTCATCACGCTCCAAAATCGCGCGCGCAACCAAGCGACCGATGCGGCCAAATCCGTTAATAGCTACTTTAATAGTCATGCGTGCTCCAATCAGCCAAGTTTAGCGAGAATTTGCGCGGTAATCTTATCGGCGGTCAGGCCGAAATGCTCATAAAGTGCATCAATTGGGCCCGATGCACCGAAGCTATCGATACCAATCCGAAGACCGTCACCGACATAACGTTCCCAGCCCATTGTCGTGCCCGCTTCGACAGAAACGCGAAGTGCATCGGATGGCAGAACATCAGCCTTGTAAGAAGGCGACTGAGCGTCAAAACGCTCCCAGCTGGGCATCGAGACGACGTCGGCGCCAATGCCTTTCTCCTCAAGCTGCTCCGCGACCGAAACGGCGATAGCAACTTCAGAACCGGTGCCGATCAGCACGACTTTGCGTTCCGCCTTTGCTAAACGGAGGCGGTAGCCGCCCTTGGCGGACATATTTTCGCTGATATCCGTGCGCAATTGCGGCAAGTTTTGACGCGATAGTGCCAAAACCGACGGTGTATGCGCGCTTTCAATAGCGAGCGCCCAGCATTCTGCGGTTTCGATGGTATCACATGGACGATACACGTCGAGGTTAGGAATGAGCCGCAGCGACATGATTTGTTCGATTGGCTGGTGGGTTGGGCCATCTTCACCAACGCCGATGGAATCATGCGTCATAACATAAGCGACGCGGGTTTCCTGAAGCGCAGACAAACGAATGGCGGCGCGGCAATAATCCGAGAAGATCAGGAACGTGCCGCCATAAGGAATGATACCGCCATGCAGCGCCATGCCGTTCATGGCAGCCGCCATACCGAATTCACGAATACCGTAATTGACATAACGGCCGGAATAATCGTTTTTATCCAATGTATTGGTCGACGCAGTTCGGGTAAAGTTTGAACCGGTGAGATCCGCCGACCCGCCAAGCAGGTCTGGCAATGCGGCCGTTGCCGCCGTCAGTGCAATTTCCGATGCCTTACGCGTCGCGATATTCTGCGGCGCGGCGATCAGGCTTTCAAGATGCGGCTGTAACCATGCGGAATCAACGTCTCCCGCCATGGTCTTTGTGAAGGTTTCCGCATGGGTTGACGCCGCAAGCCGCTTTGCCCAGCTGGCATGGGCCTCTGCTCCTGCCTGACCGGTCGCCCGCCACGCGTCCAGAATATCCGCAGGAATTTCAAACGCCGGATAGGGCCAGTTGATTGCAGCCCGCGTCGCGACGATTTCGTCTGCACCCAATGGGCTACCATGCGGCGCTTTTGTGCCTTCCTTATTTGGCGAACCCTTACCGATCAATGTCCGGCAGGCAATCAAGGATGGACGATTATCTGCAAGCGCAGCATGAATTGCGCGCTCTATATCATTGAAATCATGGCCATCGCATGCCTCAACATGCCATCCGCTTGCACGATAGCGTGCAGCGATGTCCTCGCTGGTCGACAAGTCAGTCGCGCCATCGATGGTGATGCGGTTATCGTCCCAGAATACGATTAAACGGCCGAGACCCAAATGTCCGGCAAGCCCGATGGCTTCATGATTGATGCCTTCCATCAGGCAACCGTCGCCGGCCACAACCCATGTCCGGTGGTCAACTAAATCGTCGCCAAAGCGCGCATTCAGGTGCCGTTCGGCAACGGCCATGCCCACTGCCATGGCAAGGCCCTGCCCCAACGGACCTGTGGTGCATTCAACGCCGTCGATCAAAAAATTTTCCGGATGGCCAGCACATGGACTACCCAACTGACGGAAGTTTTTAATGTCTTCGATGGTCGGGCTTGCATAGCCCGTCAGATACAAGGTCGCATATGCGAACATGGACCCGTGGCCCGCAGAAAGCACGAAACGGTCACGATCGGCCCAATTGGGGGCTTTCGGATCAAATTTCAGAAACTTCGAATAGAGTACCGTTGCCACGTCGGCCATACCCATCGGCATGCCGGGATGGCCGCTATTTGCGGCCTGCACAGCGTCCATGGCCAGCGCCCGAATTGCATTGGCCATTTGCTGTTCAGTAACGGTCATGTTCTATCCCCACAAAATACTCCTGATTGGGAGCGGGAGGCGGACGCATACAACATATGCGATACCGCCGAGTCGTTTGGTGGGAACCCTTTGCGGACGCAAGAGCCCAGCGTCAAGGGAGGGGCGCGCATTTCCTGCGGGGAATCTTCAACCCAATGTGCGTTGTTGCATTTGCATGACATGTTTAGTCTGTTACACCGTCTCATCAAAAGGATGTAAGCCATGGCAGATGAACGATTAATTGGTGCGATTGGCCGCATAGAGCGCGCGCTGTCGCGGGTTGAAAAGCTGGCGACTGTGCCCACCAACCCGCATGATACCGATCTGGCGGATCGCCATGAACGCCTCAAGAAAGAGACGTTGGACGCCATTCGCGGCATCGACCAAATATTGTCAGGAGCAAACTGATGGCTGAGGTTAAACTGTCCATCGCTGGCCGCCAATATTCGGTGGCGTGCAATGACGGCGAAGAAACGCGGTTGCTGGCCTTGGGTGCAATGGTTGATGAGAAGGTACGAGAAGCCGGTGGTGGCTCGGGCGGCCTGAATGAAACCCGCAGCCTGTTGTTTTCGGCGTTGCTGCTGGCCGACCGCCTGCATGACATGACGAGTGGAACGCCGGTTGCCGCGGATAGTGCTCCGGCAGCCGAGAAATCGTCACAAGTCGCCGAAGCTTTAGAGGGCTTAGCCAGCAGACTAGAAAATCTGGCACAAAAGCTTGAGAATTAACTTTAGACGCCTATATCGGATGTGGCGGAACTGCCCGGTACGAGCTGATGAGAACATCCCTGAGGCGATTATCTATCTAAGGGAGCTGTCCCTGCCTGGGCCATTTGGGCAACCTTAAGGTCCAGATCACACGGTGCCCACCTGACGTGCTGGCGTCAGAGGATATTCCGGAAAACGACCCATGGTGGTTCCGCCAACCGATATCAGGAAATGCTGTGAACTCAGAATTAGACAAACGGACACAGCGCGCCGCGTTTCGGCAAATCCGCGATTCGTACGTCCATGGCTTGACCGATCAGGACCGGGCGCTGGCCTTTTCAAAAATCCCCAGCCCCTTAGCCAAATTTTTAACGCCCGGTAAAATCGTGGCGGGCTATGTCGCAAAGGGCTCCGAAGTCGATCCCGCGGCGATCCTTGCACAAGCGCATGCCATGGGCTGTGACCTTGCCCTGCCCCATGTAACGAGCAAAAGCGCCCCCATGCGGTTTTTGCGCTGGTCGCCCGATGATGACCTTGTCCCGGGCGCATTCGGCCTTCTACAGCCTGCTGAGACGGCCCCTGAGTGTAAACCCGATATAGTCCTTGTTCCCATGCTGGCTTATGACGACAGGCTCATCCGGCTTGGCCAGGGTGCGGGCCATTATGACCGCGCACTCAGCGTGCTGGATCAATCCATCGCCATCGGCCTTGCCTGGTCGGTTCAATTCGCCTCTGCACTCGCATCGGATATTTGGGACGTCCCGCTCGATGCCGTGCTGACAGAAAAATCCTGGATAACATTATGAATGGACCACAGAAGCAACCGACATGGCGTAAGCCCGCGGGCATGCTGGCGATATTGCTGATTATTTTGGTGTGGGCTGTGCTGATCGTCAGCGCGTCTGAATTCATCGGCCAACTGCACATATTGTTGCAAAGCGTCATTTATTTGATCGCTGGCGTGATCTGGATTGCGCCAATGCGGCCATTGATGATCTGGATGGAAACAGGATCGTTCCGCGCACCACCTACAACCTGATTTTCAGGGAAGTGGCGCGAGTGACGGGGCTCGAACCCGCGACCTCCGGCGTGACAGGCCGGCGCTCTAACCAACTGAGCTACACCCGCTAACTTGCGGTGGGGGCGCACTATAAGCGGCGCAAGATTCTGTCAACGGCATTTGTCGTAAAAGGTCGTTTTCGCGCAAATGAATTTGAAGCGGGCCTTTTCCCCACCAACATCACGACCGACAAATTTTAATCGGCGAATAGCAAAACCGGCGTTTCAATAAGCTTTTTCAACGCCTGAACATAATTGGCCGCATCCCAACCGTCGACAACGCGATGGTCGCAGCTGATCGACAGGTTCATCAATTTTCGCGCATCAATTGTGTCGCCGATAAACATAGGACGCTCGACAATCTTATTGGGCCCGATGATCGCGACTTCAGGTCGGTTGATGACAGGCGTGGTCACAATGCCGCCCAAGGGGCCAAGTGACGTCACTGTAAGCGTGGAACCGGACAGCTCTTCACTTTTCGCTGTGCCGCTCCGCGCAGCGTCGGCAAGGCGCGCAATTTCCGTTGCAAGCTGCCAGATATTTCTGTCCTGCGCATCGCGGATGACAGGGACCATTAACCCGGCATCGGTTTGGGTTGCCATGCCCAAATGCACCGCGCCATGACGCGTCACCACGCCATTTTCGTCGTCATAGCGGGCGTTGATCATCGGGAATTGCGGGATCGTTTTGCAGATCGCCACGATAAGCAATGGGAGCATGGTCAGCTTTGGCCTTGCGCCGCGATTGGCGTTTAGGTCGGCGCGCATCGCTTCAATCGCGGTGACGTCAATTTCTTCGACATAGGTGAAATGCGGGATGTGGCGTTTGGACGCGGCCATATTGTCCGCAATACGCCGGCGCATGCCGATGACTTTGACATTCTCGTCGTCACGGCGCGCGCTGATATGGGGTGCGCGATAGCCCTGCCCGCTTCCATAGGCCAAAAACGCGTCGAGATCCGCGTGCCGGACATGCCCACCCGCCGCCTTGACGTCAGTCAATTCGACGCCGAGCTCCTTGGCACGCTGGCGTACCGCGGGCGACGCCGTAATCTTATGGTCGGCGCTTACGTTAGGCAACGGGGCCGGCGCAGATGCAGGCCTTTCCGGCACGACCTCGGGTTCCGCAGCGGCTGGCTCAGGCGCATGTGGCAGTTCGTCTTCGACCGTCGCAACAGCGTCTACCTGCACCATGCTTTCCGCCTGACTGACGTCAGTCGCGGTTTCAATCTCCACCAGCATAGATCCGATGGCGATGACATCGCCTGCCTCGCCAGCAACCTTGGTCACGATTCCCGCCACCGGGCTTTCCATTTCGACGGTTGCTTTGTCCGTCATCATGTCCGCCAGCGGCTGGTCTTCTGAAATTCGGTCGCCAACCTTTACATGCCATGCAACGATTTCCGCCTCGGCTATGCCTTCACCAATATCCGGCAAGTTGAATGTGAATATGGGCATAAAGTCAGTCCTTCATGATTTTTTCAAATGCGCGGGCAAGCCGCACGGGGCCGGGGAAATATGCCCATTCGAGGCTGTGTGGATATGGCGTATCAAATCCTGTCACGCGCTCTATTGGTGCCTCGAGATGATAAAAGCACCGTTCCTGCACCTGCGCAGCCAATTCGGCGCCGAAACCGCTGGTACGCGTCGCTTCATGCACTACCATACAGCGGCCCGTTTTCTTGACCGATGCCTCAATGGTTTCGATGTCCAATGGCAGCAATGTCCGCAGGTCGATGATTTCGGCGTCAATGCCATGCTCGGCGACGACGGCTTTCACAACATGTACCATCGCGCCATAGGTCAGGACCGTGACAGCCTGCCCTTCCCGCACGACCGCCGCCTTGCCTAAGTCGATGCGATAATAGCCTTCTGGAACGGCGCTGCCCTCATGTTTGGACCATGGTTCGACCGGACGGTCATAATAGCCGCTGAACGGGCCGTTGTAGATCCGCTTGGGTTCAAAAAACACGACTGGGTCATTGTCTTCAATCGCCGCGATCAACAAGCCCTTGGCATCATAAGGCGTCGCGGGAATAACCGTTTTGATCCCGCACACATGCGTGAACAGGCTTTCGGGGCTTTGGCTATGCGTTTGCCCGCCGAATATGCCGCCGCCAAAGGGCGAACGCACGGTCATGGGACAAATGAAGTCATTGGCGGAACGATAGCGCATGCGCGCAGCCTCACTGACCAACTGATCAAGCCCGGGGTAGATGTAATCGGCAAACTGAATCTCGGGCACGGGGCGAAGGCCATAGGCCGCCATGCCGACGCCAACGCCGATGATCCCACATTCGCTGATTGGCGTATCAAAAACGCGGGTTTTGCCATGCTTTTTCTGAAGCCCCGCAGTCGCGCGGAACACGCCGCCGAAATAGCCGACGTCTTCCCCCATGATGACAACGTCGGGGTCTTTCGCCAGCATCACGTCGAGGGCGCTATTGATCGCCTCGATCATGTTCATCGTTTTGGTCGTGGGCTCGGTCATCAGCGCGCCTCCCATTCAGGGCCAAATTTGTCGCGTTGTTCTTCCAACATCTGTTCGCACTGCTCTTTCAAATGCCATGGCATTTCTTCGAACACATCTTCGAACATGCTTTCCATTGGGTGATGCAAGCCGTGGCCTAAAATCCCGTTCTGCTCCGCCTCTTTTTGGGACGCCTTTACGAAATCCGACAGCTCCAGAATGAGCGCCTCATGCTGTTCGTCACTCCACGCACCAATGGCTATCAAATGATCCTTAAGGCGCGTCACAGGGTCGCCAAGCGGCCACAATGCATATTCTTCCGCCGCACGGTACGCGCCGGGGTCATCCGACGTCGAATGTCCTTCCCCGCGATAGGTGAAATATTCGATTAAGGTTGGCCCGCCGTTCGTCCGCGCGCGGTTGGCCGCCCACTGCATGGCGGCAAAAACCGCGAGCGCATCATTGCCGTCCACACGCAGTCCAGCGATGCCATAGCCAATGGCACGGGCGGCGAACGTTGTCCGCTCACTCCCTGCAAAACCGGAGAATGACGATATCGCCCACTGGTTGTTCACCACCTGAAAGATAACCGGCGCATTATACACGGCAGCAAATGTCAGCGCGCTGTGGAAGTCCCCTTCCGCGGTTGAGCCATCACCGCACCACACTGCAGAGATACGGGTATCTGCGCGCGATGCAGACGCCATGGCCCAACCCACCGCCTGCGGATATTGCGTGGTCAGATTGCCAGAAATACTGAAAAATCCGTAATCCTTGGCCGAGTACATGATGGGCAGCTGGCGGCCCTTCAGACGATCGCCACTGTTGGAATAAATCTGGTTCATCATATCAACCAGCGGATAATCTCGCGTAATCAGAATGCCTTGCTGGCGATAGCTTGGAAAACACATGTCATCCGAATGCAGCGCCATCGTGGTTGCAACCGACGTCGCTTCCTCGCCGAACGACTTCATATAGAAACTGGTTTTGCCCTGCCGCTGCGCACGGAACATGCGGTCATCAAAGGCGCGCAATAACAGCATCTTGCGCAGCATGGCGCGCAGCGTGTCGACATCAAGCCCGGGGTTCCAACTGCCAACCGCCTGATTGCCATCGCCCAAGACGCGGACAAGGCCATAAGCAAGCGCATGTATATCCGCCGGGCTGGCGTGCTCATCCGGACGCGTTATGGCGTCCACTTCGGGGATGATGATGTCGCTAAAATCGGCCTTATCGCCGGGGCGGAACTTGGGTTCGGGCACATGCAGATGAAGCGGCGCGAGATTGTCCTTGATACCGTGCACCATCACCATCTCCGCAGTTACGTACCCGAACGACTCAGGTAGTTTATTATCCACGGTTGTTATAATATTTCAAACGGTCGTTTAGGTCAATATGGCTGCCCTAATCGGCAATTAAACCGCAACAGGCGCAGAAATGTGCGATTGCGGATGATAATCCGACACTTCAAAATCGTCGATGCGGAAGTCAAAAATGCTGTCGGGCGTGCGCAAAATCTTCAGCTTAGGGCTACCAGACGGCGCGCGGCTCAACTGCTCCTCAACCAAAGGTGCATGGTTCAAATATAAATGCACGTCGCCACCCTGCCAGATGAGCTCGCCTGCCTTGTACCCACAGACCGCGGCGAGCATCCGCGTCAACAAAGCGGCAGAAAATGCATTGAACGCAAATCCGAGGCCCAGGTCGCACGAACGCTGAAACAAGATGCAGCTCAAGACATTGTCCGCGACATGGAACTGGTAAGTCTTGTGGCAAGGCGGAAGCGCCATTTGATCAAGCTCGGCGACGTTCCACCCTTCGATAATGTGGCGGCGCGAACCCGGGTTGTTCTTCAAACTTTCGACCAGCAGACTGACCTGATTGATGCCCTTCTCGGCACGCCGGAATAGCCCGTTGTCGGTGGCATCATACCGCGGCCAGTTGACCCATTGTGCGCCATAGACTGGCCCCAAATCACCCCATTGCGCGGCAAAGGCACCATCTTCGACAATGCGCTGTTCAAATGCATCCTGCGTGATGTCTTCGCCCGTTTCGCGCCGATATCGCGCCAATGGCCAGTCGGTCCAGATTTTGACATTCTGTTGAAGCAAGGGCTGGATATTTGTGTCGCCGGTCAAAAACCAAAGCATCTCGCGCGCCGCTGTTTTCCAGTACACCCGTTTTGTAGTCAACAGCGGAATAGCATCGTCGGCCAGCGAGAAGCGCATAGTGGCGCCGAACAGCGCTTTGGTGCCCACGCCCGTCCGATCGCGCTGAACAGCGCCCTCGTTCCAAATGCGGCGCATCAACGATAAATATTGCTCTTCATAATGAGGCGTAGTGTGCATGCCCCACCGCTAAGGCCAGAGCATGTTTTTGGCAACTGTCCGAATGCATCACCGCTCGGGTACGTGCACGTGGACGCCTGTGACCGACGAAGCGGCCGGAATGCCCTCCAATCGGCATCCCGGCACATTGATCATTGCTTTATCCGGCGGCCTTAACTGACGAAACGCTGGTGATACTGTCTTGCTCGGCAACAACGCGCTTACGCCATGTGGCAAGGGCCTGACCGACAACCTGATCCATGTTGTAATATTTATAGGTCGCAAGACGGCCCACGAATAACGTGCCCTCCTCGGCTGCCGCCAATGCCTCATAACGCTTGTATAGCTTCTGATTTTCCGGGCGCGGGATTGGGTAATAAGGGTCACCTTCGGCGGCCGGATATTCGGTTGTAATGCTCGTCACGCCGCCGGTATCGCCCGTAAAATGCTTATATTCGGTGATCCGCGTATAGGGTGTTGCTTCGTCCGGATAATTCACCGTGGCCACCGGCTGGAAATTTTTCTGCTCGACAACGGCATGGTCGAAACGAAGTGACCGATATGGCAGCGCACCATAGCAGAATCCAAAATATTCATCGACTGGCCCGGTATAGACAAGACGGTCATAGGAATAGGCATCCTTTATTTCCGCAAAATCTACACCCGTGATGACGTCAATTTTCGGATGATCCAGAATGTTTTCAAACATCTTGGTATATCCATCCGCCGGTATGGCTTGGTATTTGTCCGTGAAATAACGGTCATCGACATTCGTACGGGTTGGTACCCGCGCGGTTACAGATTTATCCAACGCGCTTGGGTCCAGGCCCCATTGTTTGCGGGTATATCCGCGAAAGAATTTTTCATACAATTCACGGCCGATAGCGGACACAACAACATCTTCCGACGTTTCGATAGCCTCTACCGGTTCTGCCCTCGCGGCTAGCCATGCTTCAGCCTCTTCATCGGTCCGCAAGTCGAGGCCATACAATGTGTTGATGGTTGTCCGGTTGATAGGAATTGGCACTAATTGGCCATCGACGCTGGCTAATACCCGATGTTCATATTTCCGCCATTTGGTGAACCGCGACAAATATTCAAAAACGTCAGCCGAATTTGTATGAAAAATATGCGGGCCATATTTGTGATACAGCTGCCCCACCGCGTTCCGTTCATCAAACGCGTTTCCAGCTATATGCGGGCGGCGGTCAACCACAAGGACATTATACCCCGATCCAGCGGCAAGGCGTTCGGCCATGACGGCTCCAGCAAAGCCAGCGCCGACGACCACCCAATCATAATGCTTCTGCGCGGGCGCGGGCCATGACAATGGTGCGGTGATCGGATGGACCTGCACATCCACTGATCGCACATCGGCGATAAGTTGTGCCATTTCCGACTGTGTCTTGTCCCAGCTCGATGCGGCAATCATAGCGTCAGCGACCTTCGCGCCCTCGCCTGTTTTCTCGTAAATCAGCGCCATCTCACACGCCGCGATAAAACCTTCAGCGGATGATGCGATGCACACACGTGGACATTGGCCGTACCCTGCCTCAACATCGGTCACGGGTGTCGACACCACGACCTTGCCGCCAGCGAGATATTCAGGCGTTTTTGTAGGGCTGATGAATCGCGTCGATTCATTAATGGCAAAGGGCATCAATGCCACGTCCCATCCGGCGAGATATTCCGGTAATTCATTATATGATTTGCCACCTAGCCAGTGAATATTCGGCTGACGCGGCAATTCGTCTTCGGAAACCTTAACGACCGGGCCAATCATAATGAAGTTCCATTCGGGTCGGGCATCTGCAAGTTGGGACAACAGCTCAAGATCAATACGCTCGTCGATGACGCCATAATAGCCAAGGCGCGGGAACGGGATTTTCGCCTGGTCAGCGGGATCTTCGGCATGCGTCCTTGCCGCCGCAAAATGGGCCACATCGACACTGGATGGGAAACAGTGGACCGAGGTGTGACGATTGCGCTTCGCCTCGTATAAGCTTTGGCCACCGGTGAAGACGAGATCCGCTTCCTCAAGCAGTTCAGCCTCACGCTGAAGCAGCGCCGGAGGCGCAAAGCGAAACGCGCTAAGTTCGTCCATGCAATCATAGACAACCGCTGACGCCTTCAAATGCCGGGAGAATGGCAGCATCATTGGGGTATAATACCAGCGGACAAGCGTATTGACCCCGGATAAGGCCAGTTTATCAAGCAAACTCCGCAGCGCTATTTCCTGTTGCTGCTCCGATAAGCCTTCCGGCAACTGCGGTGTAGCGACCGTGACGCCCGTACCTTTGCACGTCTGCAAATCAAGTAGCGGTTGAGAGCCACTAATAAAATGTGGCTCTTCCCAATAAATAACTTTAAAGTCATGTGCAAATCGTGACATTATATGTTGCGGTCTTTGGAATACAAAATTCCATCTTAAATGACTAAAGCAAATTAAAACAGATTTACCGTTGTGATTTATTTTATTCACATCTGCCGCATTCATTAACATGTTATTTATCCCAAGTTCATATACCTCATGAAACCAATCCATCCGCCGATGGTTCCCGTATTTCACGATGAACTGAGGAAAATGCGATGGAAATGTGGGCCGGGTTCGAATGTACCCTTAATCGGGTCGGCGACCGCTTTCAGGACCAGTTGTTGCCACGCGAACGGAAGATGCGGACCGACTGCCTTGAGTCATTACCCGCGCTTGGCATCACCGCATTTCGGTATCGTATCGCCTGGGATGACGCCTTAACGACATGGGACACGGTAACACAGGATATCGCTTCACTCGTATCGCATAATATTAAGCCGATTATCGGCTTACTCCACCATGGTAGCGGACCAGCCGAAACAAGCTTAGTTTCTGACAACTTTGTTGACGGAATGGCGGCGCATGCCCGCGAAGTTGCGCGAAAACTACCTACAATTGAATATTGGACACCTATCAATGAACCGCTAACTACCGCCCGTTTTTCGGCGCTTTACGGACATTGGTATCCGCATAAACGCGACGAGATGTCTTTTTGGACCGCACTCCTCAATCAGACAGAAGCAACCATCGCCGCGATGCGCGAAATCCGGTCGGTAAATCCAGATGCAAAGCTGATCCAGACCGAAGATCTGGGCACCACATATGCAACGGCGGCCATGTCGGACCAGGCTGCTTATGACAATCAACGAAGATGGATGACCTGGGACCTGCTATGCGGTCTCGTTGGCCCCGATCATAGCTTTTACAATGGCCTATGTGGTTTAGGATTCAAAGAGCAACTCGATAGAATTGCGGCGGCCCCCTGCCCCCCTGATATCATTGGCGTAAACCATTACCTGACCAGTGACCGGTTTCTCGACCATCGAATTGAGCGTTACCCAGTGCAAAATATGGGAACAAACGGTCGCCAGGATTTCGCAGATGTGGAGGCCGTCAGGGTCTTATCGTCACCACCAAATGGTTTAAAAACTGCATTGTCAAAAGCGTGGGAACGCTACCGAATTCCTGTCGCATTGACCGAATGCCACAATGGCTGCACCCGGGAAGAACAAATGCGGTGGGTTCGTGATGCGTGGCATGACGCCGCAGCCTTAAATGCGGCTGGCGCATCCATCGTTGCGGTGACGATTTGGACACTGATGGGCGCCCGGGGCTGGTGCAATTTGCTGACGCAAGAACTGGTCGATTTCGAAGGCGGCGTTTTCGATCCCCGTGGACGAACTCTGCGGCCGACAGGTCTTGCGCAAACCATTAAATCGCTTGCATATAATATCGCGCTTCCCGCCGCGGTTTCGGGGCCTGGCTGGTGGCAACGTGAAGACAGGTTGAAATTCCCGCCCGCGCCTGTGGCCGGGCCCGTTGTGCACACACATAATCATCCACCCGAAGCGCCGCTTTTGATTGCGGGTATAACAGGATCGCTGGGACAGGCTTTGGCTCGTGCAGCCAAGCATCGTGGCATTCGCATCGTAACTACATCGCGATCCCAATTGGCGCTTGATAGCCGCAGCAGCATAAATGCCGCGCTCGACAAATACACGCCATGGGCCGTCATCAACGCAACGGGTTGGGTTAAGGTCGACGAAGCCGAACGCGCTTACCGTTCGTGCATGTCAGCGAACGCCGTCGGAGTGCTTAGGCTTGCGCAATGTTGTGAGGAACGCGGCATTCCAAATGCGCATTTTTCCAGCGATCTGGTCTTTGATGGTAAGTCGTCGACGCCATATAGCGAATATGCAGCAACTAGCCCGTTAAGTGTCTACGGGGAAAGCAAGGCGATAGCAGATGCAGCGTTGCTTGAAATGGCGACACCGCTGGTCGTGCGAACAGCTGCATTTTTCTCACCTTTTGACCGACATAATTTTGCGCACCAGCTGATCGCTACCGTGAAAAACGGCGACACATTTTTGGCATCGCCCGACCACATGGTTTCGCCAACCTATGTACCGCATCTCGCAGACATCGTACTCGACCTCATCATTGATCGTGCGCATGGGCTGTATCATATCAGTAATGGCCAAACGCTTAACTGGCTGGAGTTCGCCCATGAGATTAGCGCTGCATGTGATTTGAACCGCCGGCACATTGGCGCGGCATCGGCTGAAGAAATGGGATGGATAGCACCCCGCCCTGCACAATCGGGTCTACAGTCAATTCATGGCCAAATCGTCCCCACGTTAAATCAAGCGATCACTGCCTTCGCAAACCATTTTCACATGATTTAAAAAAAATGCCGGTCGCTTAGTATATCATCCCGTTAGTCTGTGAAATACGAATAGTGCTTTAACCATTCCTTGAGAATATGCCGATACCGCCGTGCCATGCAGGCGCGCATTGTCATTGTAGACGACCGATCAACCAACCTGCGCGTTTACGCGCAATATGTTGCGATGATGGGTCCGGAGTTCTCCGCGAAGTGTTTTCACAGCGCGATTGAGGCTTTGCAATGGCTTGAGACCGAGACCGCAGACCTGCTTGTGGTCGACTACCGCATGCCCGACATGAACGGGGCGGAATTTATCAGCAAAATCAGGGCACGCACAGTTGGCGCGCATATTCCTGCGATCATCATCACGGCACGGCAAGACCGGGAATGCCGCATTACTGCGCTGGATGCTGGCGCGACCGACTTTTTGCAAACGCCCGTATCGCACATCGAATTTCGCGACCGTGTATTATTGCTCTTGGGCCAGCACTATCGGCAGCAAGAGCTCAAACAATCGCTGGAGACCAATCGGACGGGCACAGATACCACGGACGGCGACGATAAAGGCGGCAAGTCGATGTTGGAGCAAATCATCGACACAACGCCAATTTTGATCAACGCCACGGACCGAAATGGTAAATTCCTGTTTTTAAATTCCTATCAAGCAGCGCTTTTCGGTCGTGAGCCCGAACAACTGGTTGGCCGACCTATTTCGGACATCATGGAACCCGAATTGGTCGAGCGCGAAACGCGCCGGAATAACGTCATTCTGGAAACGGGGATATCGCTGCCAAATTTCGAAGAGAAATTTGTCAGTGAAGGCATTGATTTGATTTTTCACTGCAACAAAACACCGCTCCGCAACAAAGATAACCACACCATAGGGATCCTGACGACCGGCCTAGATATCACGGCGCGCAAATTTGCCGAGGAACACCGGACACATCTCGCCTTGCATGATATGCTCACAGGCCTTCCCAATCGCACCTTACTAGCGCAATGGATGCGCTCCGCTATCGACGAGAGTAGCGCAAGCGGCAAGGTTGCGGCGCTGCTGCTGCTCGACCTAGACCGCTTTAAAGTCATTAATGACACGCGCGGGCACCAGACAGGCGATATTTTGCTGCGCCAAGTCGCTGAACGCCTTACCTCCGCCCTGGACAGTAACGGCTTTGCCGCGCGCATCGGCGGGGACGAATTCGCCATTGTCCTCCAAAATCTCGAAGACAATAGCAGCGCTTCAGCCGTGTGTACCAAACTACTCACAAAAATCGGTGAGCCCTATATGATAGGCGGGGTTGAGCAGCTCATCGGCGCCAGCATTGGCATCGCGCTTATTCCTGAAGATGGCACCTCCCCGGACGAACTGCTGCGTCTGGCTGACCTTGCCATGTATGAGGCAAAATCCTCTGGCCGAAATTGCTTCTGCTTCTTTTCGCCGCATATGAACCACATCGCGCAAATGAATGCAGGTATCGAAAGCGACCTACGAGATGCGCTCAACAGCGATCAGTTGTTCCTCGAATATCAGCCAATAGTCGATACAGCGTCAGGCCATTATGTAGGACTTGAGGCTTTGGTGCGTTGGAACCATCCGGTCAGGGGATGTTTGTACCCATGCGACTTTATCAAGGTGGCAGATGACTCCGGCTTAATTGGCCGTATCGGCACATGGGTAATCGAATCGGTGTGCAAGCAAATTGCCTTGTTCACCAACGAAGGCATTGATCTTCCACACATAGCCGTCAACGTATCGCCGAAGCAGTTTCAATATGCCGCCATGTGTTCCGAGATACTTGGTCTGGTCACGAAATATGCCATTCCGCCTGGAAAGCTGGCGATTGAAATTACCGAAGAGCTGTTAATCGACAACAGCCAAACGGTGCGCGAGCAATTGGCAACTTTGCGCGCGGGCGGCATTCAAATTTCGATCGATGATTTTGGCACAGGCTATTCATCGCTTCAATATTTGCGAGACCTGCCGGCCACCCGTTTAAAAATCGACCAAACCTTTATCTCGCGGATCGAAACGTCCGCAACGGATCGCGCCATTATCTCTACGATCGCCCATTTGGCCCACGCGTTGAATATGCGGGTCGTAGCAGAGGGCGTCGAGACAGAAGCCCAGTTCACGCTGCTACGCGCTTCCGGTTGCGACGAGGTTCAAGGATATCTTATGGGTCGTCCGCTCTCTGTCGATAAGCTCCATAGCCTGTTTAAGGGCGGCGCCCAACCATTCAGGCTCGCGGCAAAATGAAGGCATTTCTGACAAAGTGGCGCGGTGATCTAACCGATGAGCAGGCAATCCTGCGCAACCGACTTATTCTCGGCAGCGTTTCAGGCGCCATTTGCTACTTTTTCGCATTCGACACGCTTACCTTTTCAGCGTTCATTGCGTATTTGTCTTTTAACGCAGTACTTTACGCTTTGAAACGTTATAGCGTTTGGCGAAAAGAAGACCTTTGGCTTGCAGCGATCATTTTAGACGTCATCTTGGCGTTTGGCCTCATGATGCGCGAGCCAGAGCATTCATCAATGTTTTACCCGATCATTCTGTGGATGATATTGGGTAACGGTTTTCGATATGGCGTTAGATGGCTGTTTGTCGCGTCGGTCCTCTCCACGGTGGCCTTTGGTGTCGTTGTATTTTCAACGGGTTATTGGCAACAGAATCAATTTTCGGGCATCGCACTCGCGCTCGCATTGGTTGCCATTCCCGCGTATTGCTCGACAATCATCGAAAGAATTTCTTATGCAAAAGAACAGGCAGAAGAAGCCAGCAAAGCGAAGAGTTATTTTCTCGCCAGCGTCAGCCATGAACTGCGGACACCATTGAACGCCATCATCGGCTATGGAAATCACCTGCGCCAGTCAGAGATGCCAAGGATTCAGAAGGAAATGGTCGAAGCAACTGTTCTTGCCGGTGAACATTTGCTAAACCTGATTGAACAGCTGATCGATGTTGCCAAGACCGGCACGGGAACGGTGCAAGTGAAGTCGGCAATATTCCGGCCCACCGATCTGTTAACCGAAATTCGTGACATCATGACCGTGCGAACGCAGGACAAAGGTCTTAGCCTGCATCTTCAGGCACAACCAATGAGTGACCGGCTTGTTGAAGGGCCGAGCGGCGCCATCCGGAACATCCTCCTCAATTTAGTTGGCAACGCGACCAAGTTCACAGAGTCAGGATCAATCACCCTCAGCAGCGGTATCGTCATCAAAAAGGATCGGAGTCACATCTGGTTTACGGTATCAGATACGGGTATTGGCATTTCCAAGACGGCGTGTGAGCGCATTTTTCAGCCATTCCAGCAAGCCGATGACAGCGTTTTGAATCGGTTTGGCGGTACCGGCCTTGGTCTGTCGATCTGTAAGCAACTTACCGAACAAATTGACGGCAGAATTTCCGTTGAAAGCGAAATAGGCCAAGGCAGCACCTTCCGCATCGAAATACCCATTAATTTGATCGATGATCAATGCGTTGTTGATGGCGTGCATGCCGCAGGCGCGATAAAAATCCTGTCATTTGGTCGTATAAAACCAGAGCTACTGGCCAGTGCACAGTCACAGGAAAACGTCTTTGTCCGCCATGTCCCTTGCACAAATCGTGATGAACTTGCCGCAGCGCTCGCCACCCTAGATCTGGCCGAATTCAGCGTTGCGCTGATGGCCGAGAATCTTGCCCAAAATATCGATGCGGAAGACGCCATCTGGTCGTTCTTTGCCGAAGCGGAAATAGCCCCTGTGCTCGTGTCCGAGCATGAGGCGGTAGAGTTGGAAGATTTAACGCTTCGAGCAGCATTTGCCTCTATCATACCCGCCACGCCGAACTTTGCTGAACTCCGCAGTGCTATTCGCATTGGTTGCTCTTTCGCCCGGCAAATGCGCATCACCCATCGCACCGAACAACCATCGGCCACGAGCTACACGCCAAAACGGATATTGGTGGCCGACGACAACCGGACGAACCGGAATGTCCTGGCCGCTATTTTGGAAGCGGCACATCATACAGTCGTCATGGTCACCGACGGCGATGAGGCACTTCAGGAAATGGCAAAGGGTGGCGTCGATATATTGCTGCTCGACGTGAATATGCCGCGGCTGAATGGCATCGACACCTGCGCCATTTGGCGTCAGATGGAAGGCGAAGGAAACCACCTGCCGATTATCGGCGTAACTGCTGACGCGACCTGTGAAACAGAGATCAAGTGCCGAAATGCGGGAATGGATATGCGCATCACTAAGCCTGTGGACGCGCAAATGCTTTTAAACATCATCGAAAAATATTGCTGTGACGACACAAATGGGCCGCTAATTCAGCGCGCGTCACCCAGCGACCCAATACATAACGTCAAATCCATCTACGAAGATATGCCCGCAGCCGAAGCGCCAATCGACAAAGATCAAATCCAGTATCTTCTGTCTATTGGTGATCACGCTTTTGTGAATGCGATGATTGAAGGCTTTGTCGAAGATGTCCAACAAACACTGGGTCCCCTACGTAAAGCCGTTGCGGAACGCGATGTTTCCGAATTCCGCTTTTGCGCGCATGCGTTCAAAAGTTCGGGCAACAATATGGGCGCCCGTTCGCTATCGCAGCTATGTGGACAGCTTGAAAAAGTCAGTGAAACCGACTTCTTTGAACATCGATTTATCTATCTTCAGAAAATGGAACAAGAAGCCGCAACGGCCGTCGATGCCCTGAATTCACACGTGTATTTCACGCCAAATAGCGCCACCGCTCAGGCGGGCTAACACTCCATCGGAACGACGCGCCCCGACTGGGCGTAAAATCGAGACCTAGTTCGTGGTCAAAATATAGACGAGCGGCGTCAACAGCGTGGGTGCCACCTGCAACGCATCCTTGAAAATGCGGCGGGCCTGTGAGTCACCGACCACGACCACGTCGTTCGCGAATACCTCCGGGTCATTGTAAATCCCGCGGCGAATGGACTTCAGATTATACAGTGCCGCCATTTTCTGGCCATTTACCGTCCGGAAGATCACGACGTCATCCAGCTTGGCAAATTCTGCAGTCCCTTTGGCAATGGCAACCGCCCGCATAAGCGTCATTTTTCCGATAACCGGATACAATCCTGGTTCACGAACCTGGCCGTCAATCGTGATCACCTGACTAACAGTTTCCTTGAGGTTGACTGTCACTTGCGGGTCGCGAACATATTGACCACGAAGCCGGCCCTCAATTTCTTCTTCAAGCTCACCCGGTGTTTTGCCAGCAGCTTCAATGATGCCAGCCAAAGGAAACGATATACGTCCGCCGGCATCGGTTTGGACTTCTTGCTTGCTGAGCTCTTCAATGCCGAACACATCGATGGTCAGCTTATCAAACGGCCCAATGAGATATGGCCTGTTCTGTTCAAACAGATCAAGTCGTGTAGGCTCTGGTAAAACGTCGCTCTCGACCACCTTTATGTCCGAAAGACTGTCGGGTCCGCCAAGTTGCGAACTGCTGCAGGCAGTCAATGCCGAAGACAAAGCAAGAAGAACTATCAGTTTACGCATCAATGATTCCCAAAAATCGTTCGTTGTGCTGCTAGCGAAGCACGAAAAGTAAAGCCACCCCTTTTGCATTCGTGGGCCCGAAACAATCGTCGCATTTCCTTCTTAGGGCGCCTCCTTCCGTCGGTGTTATCAATGCAATCGATTATTGTGACAAATCAATCTCGTTGGGTTTGAAAAATCATCGCGCGTAACTGCACGCTACACCGAAAGGGTGTCTACGGTTAAACGGGAGAACATATTCATGAAAATACGCAACATCGCCCTCGTCGCGTTGCTTGCCGCCACATCACCAGTGGCCCTCGCATCTGCGGCACATGCCGAAACCGCTGAACCGAAAGCGGAATGGTGGCCAAAGAAAGTCGACTTGACCGCTCTGCGCCAAAATGAAGCGCGCGCAAACCCTTATGGCGACGACTTCAACTATGCCGCCGAATTTGCCACACTCGATCTTGACGCGGTCAAGGCAGACATTCGCAAAGTCCTAAAAACATCGCAGCCTTGGTGGCCATCTGATTATGGCCATTATGGCCCGTTCTTCATCCGCATGGCATGGCACAGCGCCGGCACCTATCGCACCGGGGATGGTCGCGGTGGATCTGACGGCGGCGAAATGCGCTTTGAACCGCTTAATTCTTGGCCCGATAACGTAAACCTCGACAAGGCACGCCGCTTGGTGTGGCCAATCAAGCAAAAATACGGCCGTAAACTTTCATGGGGCGACCTGATGGTTCTCTCCGGAAATGTTGCCATGGAGGATATGGGCTTCAAAACCCTTGGCTTTGCTGGCGGTCGCGTCGACACATGGCAGCCTGATCTTGTGTTCTGGGGACCCGAAGCCAAATTGCTGACGGACCAACGCCGCGACGCAAAGGGCAATTTGAAGGGCCCATTAGCGGCAACGCAGATGGGTCTAATCTACGTCAACCCAGAAGGTCCAAACGGCGTTCCTGACCCCCTCGCCGCGGCTCAGGACATCCGCCGCGCATTTGGCGCGATGGCGATGAACGATGCCGAAACAGCTGCGCTGATCGCCGGTGGCCACACATTTGGAAAAGCACATGGTGCAAAGAAGCCAGAAGAGTGTGTTGCCGGCGACCCCGGCGTGTCGCCCATTGAACAGCAAGGGTTGGGCTGGACCAACAAATGCGGCAAAGGCCATTCGGAAGATACAATCTCCAGCGGTCTTGAAGGTGCGTGGACGTCCAACCCAATCGCGTTCACCACGCAGTATCTGGACAATCTTTACGGCTTTGAATGGGTAAAGACGAAAAGCCCTGCTGGCGCCGTTCAGTGGATACCAAGTGATCCATCAGCCGCGAACATGGTTCCAGATGCACATCGTCCTGACGTGCGTCATGCGCCAATCATGTTCACAACCGACATAGCATTGCGTGAAGACCCCGGATTCCGGAAGATTACGAAGCGCTGGCAGAAAAATCCGCAAGAGTTTGCGGACGCGTTTGCACAGGCATGGTTCAAGCTCACCCACCGCGACATGGGTCCGCAAGCACGTTACCTTGGCAAGGACGCGCCAAAAGTGACCTTGAAGTGGCAGGACCCTCTACCAAAGGCGAATTATGCGCCCATCGGTGCGGAGGATATTGTTCAGTTGAAGGCCAGCATTTTGGCTTCAGACCTCACGACCGCTGAACTCGTACGGACAGCATGGGCATCGGCCTCAACCTTCCGTTCGACCGATATGCGTGGCGGAGCCAATGGTGGACGCCTGCGCCTCGCACCGCAGAAGGATTGGGCCGTCAATGACCCTGCCGAAGTCAGCAAGGTTGTGGCGAAGCTTGAAACCGTCCGTACCGCGTTCAACAAGGGCGCAAAGGCCGGCCAGCAGGTTAGCATCGCGGACTTGATCGTGCTTGGCGGCAATGCGGCCATCGAACAAGCGGCAAAGGCCGCTGGGCAGGACGTCATCGTTCCGTTCAATGCCGGACGAGTCGACGCCGGACAGGACCAAACCGATGTGGACTCCTTCAACCAGCTTCAACCAAAAGCGGACGGTTTCCGTAACTATTTTGCATCAGACGCTTATTTCGGTCCCACCGAAGCGCTGATCGATAAGGCGGACTTGCTTGGCCTGACCGTTGCAGAAACGACCGTATTGGTCGGCGGTATGCGCGTTCTGGGTGCGAATGCGGGCGGTTCGACTGCAGGTGTCTTCACCAGCAAGCCAGGCACGCTGACCAACGACTTCTTCACCAACCTGCTGTCCATGGACACAGTCTGGGCGAAGTCGGCGACGAATGCGGGCCTGTATGAAGGCAAAGACCGGGCAACCGGTGCGGCCAAGTGGACCGCAACGCCGGTCGACCTCGTGTTCGGGTCGAATTCCGAGCTGCGTGCCGTCGCCGAAGTATATGCCTCGGACGATGGCAAAGAAAAGTTCGTGGCCGATTTCATCGCGGCATGGACAAAGGTCATGGACGCAGATCGCTTCCAATAACCCATATTGAAGGCGACGGCGGGTCATCCTGCCGTCGCCTTTTTTCTATCTATCAACTTAACTGGTGAGGCTAAGCGTGCGCTATTTCCCGCTATCGGTGGCTCTTGCCGCGTTTCCCATCTTTTTGGCGGCAACCCCGCTATTTAGCCCGGCGACGGCGCAGCAAGCACGCCCACCCGCATTTGCGGTGTGCGCTGGCTGCCATTCGACACAGGCCGGAAAGACAGCCTTTGGCCCTAGCCTAGCGGGCGTCGGCGGCCGCCGCGCTGGTACGCTTGCAGGATATGCCTACAGTCCCGCGCTCAAGGCGTCTGGACTGACGTGGAACGCCAAAACGCTCGACCGTTGGCTAACTGACCCGAAGAAGACGGTACCCGGCACCAAAATGCCCTTTATCGGCATTCAAGACCGCAAAACGCGCGAACAGGTCGTCGCCTATCTGCTGACTTTATGATGCTGTGACGGCACAAAGATGACTGTACCAAGCAAACCGCCGTTCACTGCTTGCTATCGGAATAAACGGCTCGGGTCGCGGCAGGCGCGTCCAGTAAAACCCACAGTGAAACCGACGCTGCCCCCAGCAAGGTGACAATGGCTATGGCCCGTGCCTTTCGAACCTCGATGCCGGGCCAAAGCGGTAGTGTCGATAAAACGGCCAATGCCAGTGGTAGCGCTGCGACGAACGGAAGCGTCGGCCCCACTCCTTGCATCAACTGGTGACCCAGCGCCAACATGTAGCCTCCGACCAGTGCCGCAATACCAATCCGCACGGCAGAATGCCGCACCCAAAGGGTAATGGTGACGAGCACCATTGGTAGAACCAGCACATAAGCTGCCGTCGGCGCCAAGGCTTGCGCGGCAAGGCACATGATAAACAGTGGTAGCGCCGCTCCGACGACACCGACGCGACTTGGTCGCCAGCTGGCAAAAGCCATGAGAAACGCCGCCAGTGAACCCAACACCGCCATAACCTCTAGCCGAGGGATCGCGGCCAAGCGGTCATAATAATTGGCGGGCTCGAGCCCAAGGGATAAGCGGTTAAGCGCGAAGAGTATCGCTGCGCTTGCCACGATCAGCGCCAACATACGTCCAACACCCGCGGCTAAACCGGCTGTTCCGTCTTGCCGCAAGACCAGGCCCATTCCGCCCGCCGCGATGATTATCATTCCCCAACCAAGCCAAGCGGGATAGATCGCCGTGAACAACCCGAATACGTCAAAAAACACGGTATCAGGCGCCCTTTGGGGAAGCCTGTCTGTTTTTAGGAGCGCTTGCGTTAGATCAAGAACCTGTCCACCCATGTCCTGTAATGCGCCTTGATCAAGGTTGTCTGGCGTCGCCATTGGTGAATGGTAGAGGCCGGATCGCCCGATAAAGGCAAAGTTATAGGCGGCGTAATCATGCTTGATGACAGGTGTCAGATCGGAATCATTGGGTAGGAGCGCGTAAATGAACGCAGCAAGTGAAGATGCACCAGGGCGACGGACCGCATCGGCGTAAACCTGCATAGCTTCGCCATTCTGGTGTGACGTCTGAAACAGGGTCGTCCGTCCCCCGCCTCCGCGTGCTTCCATATTGATAACCGCGCCTGCGCTTTTGCGTAAAGGATGGTTCGCCCAGAATTGACGCGCGCCCTGTAGGCCAAGTTCTTCGCCATCGGTGACCAGGATGACCAGATCGCGTTCCTGCTGTCCGCGGGCGCGAATTGCGCGCACGAGTTCCAAGCTTGCAGCGACACCCGATGCATCGTCTGCGGCGCCGGGCGAGCCCCAAACCGTATCATGGTGCGACATCAGGACGACTGACGGAGCGTTGCGATTTTTCCCGGGAAGAATGCCGATTAAATTGACCAAGGTGGCAGGTGGGTCATTGCGTCCGCTCCAATGATTGCGCCGTTTTGTTCCCTTGGCGTCGATGAGGCCCGTGCTGGTCGAAACTTCCATCCCGAGAGCTTCCATGCGGCGTAGGATATGATCGCGCACGACTGCGTTCTCCGCCGAACCAGTAACGTGCGGATGTTTTGCCATTGTCCTCACATCCGCCATAGCCCGAGTGGCAGAGAAGCTTCGCAGCGGTGCATCACTGGGCGTTGCCTCTGGCGGGGTCGTCGCAAAAATCGCCAACAATGCCGCGGCAAGCAGCGCCATCAACATCGGACCAAATCTCTTCATGCGCACCCCTCCCGATTCAAAAGCCTACGGCACACCCCAGTCTCCTTGGGTCGGACAGGCTTTATGACTTCGTGTAAGTGGTGAGACCAAATGCACGTTTTGTCAAAACATAAGGGCAAGCAAAAAATGGCGGAGAGATAGGGATTCGAACCCTAGGTACCGTCTCCGGCACGCCGCATTTCGAGTGCGGTGCTTTCGACCACTCAGCCATCTCTCCGCAAATCATTAGGACTGGTCATTGCCGGCAAACCGGCGTGTCCTGATGACAGAGCGGGGCCATTAACTGATGTTTTTCGCTTTGCCAAGACTGAAGGTTGATTTGCGCGGCATTAGGCATGATATTAGTCCTATGACGTCACAAATTCCTCTTCCCGAACAAGCTGAAGCTGCATTTTCCATCGGCGATGTGGTCCGCCACCGCATTTTTGACTTTCGCGGCGTCGTTTTCGACATCGATCCGGTGTTCGCTAACAGCGACGAATGGTATGAATCGATACCCGAGCCCATTCGGCCGATCAAAAATCAGCCATTTTATCACCTGTTCGCGGAAAATGCCGAAAGCAGCTATATCGCTTATGTCAGCCAGCAAAATTTGCTGTCAGACCGCGAGCAAGGGCCGGTCAGCCACCCCGGCATCGGCGCGGTGTTTGAAGGTTGGGATGGCAACCAGTATCAGTTAAAGCGCCTCATGCGTCAGTGAGTATTTGACGGCATTGCGGCGATCCATTGCCGCAACAATTCCACGCCTTCTTCATGCACCGTTGAGCGCCCAAGCTCTGGCATCGCGATGCCCGGATCGGTGCTTTCCATGCGCTTTATCAAAATGGACTGGTCGGGCTGACCGGGTGCGATGATGAAATCAAGATCACCGCTTGCCCTGCCCGCCGCGACCGGCCTTTTGCCGACGCCGAGCGCCGCAGCGCCTGTCGCAGAACCATCCAGAAATAGGCCACTATTGCTTGCGGAGCCTTGGGGCGCATGACAATGGCCGCAATTCACCTTCAGATATTGTCGCGCCCTGTCGTCCAGTGACCCGGTGCGGCTGTCATCCCATTTCGGATATGGCTGAAGCCGCGCAAGCGCCGGCACTGCCTTTACAATAGCGCGTGCGTCGGCCGCCCGTGGAAACGCCATATTTTGCCATACTGGCCCGATCGGCATGATATATCCTGCTGCCGAGTGGCATTGCTTGCACTGGTTCTTGTTCGGAACGCTGTAATTTACCGACCGGTCGTTACCCCCATGGGCAAAGGTCACTGGCACCCGGGTGCCGCCGACGCGCAAATCCGCATCTTTACCATCCGCGCGCCAAACATAGGGCAAGGCAACCCAGCCCTGTGCTTGATGTAACAAGACCCGCGTTTCAATGACATTCAGTCCACCCGACTTTGCCGGATAACCGAAGCTCTTGATAAGTGCGCTACCGACCGGGAAGATCAGTTTGCCATCTGCATCCGCACCAATTTGGGTGCCCTCGGGCACATAGATGAAACGTTGTTTTGCAGCATAATCGCTGAACAGCGGGGTACGCAGTTCATAAGGTATCAGGCGGGGCGATGGCCGTGCTGCGCCGCCGTCGAAAAAGCCAAAGGCTGATAAAGTCGCCGGATTTTGCGGACCAGCGATGGCAACAGCTGCTGGATCATCCGACGCAGCCGAAGTGGCCACGGCGGCTGCAAAAGCCAGCACAAACGGCACTACAAAACGCATTAGCGGACGGCAGCTTCCATTGCTTCAGGTAGCACGATCGTTGGCAATCCGGCAGGGCGCGATGTTGCACGGGCCAATGGTGCCGGTTGCGCCATTGCCGTATCTGCGGTGACGTCCTTCAACCCAAGCGATAGCGCGGGGACGTCGTCCTGAATGATCGGTGTATATTCGGATCCACCAGCGCCATCCCAGAATATCGCCGGGAAGCTTCCGCCCATGGCGGCTGCAATTTCGGTGCCGCCGCGAAATTTGGGGTCCCACCCTGCCCGGCTATGTTGGTTGTCCCAGATGCTTACTTGGCGCGGTAACGGGTCATATTTGGGATCCTGAAAAGGAAAGCGATAGCCAACGATCATGATGTTGGTCGTGCCGTTTTCGCCAATGACATTGTCAAAGATTTCGACTCTGCGGTTGGCCATGACCATGACGCCCGTTCCCGTCGGAACGTTGGCCACGATATTCCCCTTCGGCGCGAAATTCGGGGTCATGTTGTTGACGATGATATTGTCAAATATCCGGACATTATGTCCGCCCATCTGCGGCAAATTGGGTAAGTCGAACACCAAAACGCCGCCCGTATTGCGGGTCGCGATATTATCATGAACATCTGCGTCAAAGCTGTTTTCGATTTCAATGCCTGCGACATTTTCAACCGCCGTTGAATGGCGCACAACGATATTGCGCGACTGCCCGACATAAATGCCCGCATCCGACGCACCGCGCACAAATACCGAGTCAATCAGGACATCTTTGCTTTCGACAGGATAGATTCCGTAAGCGCCATTGGTAGCCAATGGTCCGCCCGTCCATTCAACGCGCAATTTGTGATAGACGATGCGGTCCGCACCCTTTGACTTGATGCCATCGCCCTTGCTGTTCTCCACGGCGAAGTCTCTCAGCACAACGTCATCGGAAGTTACCAACAATCCCTCGCCAGCGCCCTGCTGACCGGAGAAATCAAGGATGGTTACTGAACCACCCTGCCCTTTTACGGTCACCTTGTTGACGTCAAGCGAGAGCCCGTCAGACAGCTTGAACCGCCCTGCCGCAAGCTCAACAACATCGCCAGGCTCCGCCGCAATCAGCGCCTCTTGCAAACGCTCTTGCGCGCCTTCACCGGGCGAGACGCCGATAGTCTTTGCCGAAGCAGGTTGAACGAGCGCGCAAAATGCAGCGCCAACGAATAGCAGCTCTCTTATCCTCATCGGCACAACATGCCTTAGAGAATGATAAATGCAAGCGGGATTAGGCGTGGCTGCCCAATTTCCGATCAACGCCAGTTTAAACATATTCGCTTCCCCTGACGTGAAACGAAAACCGCCCCGAGATTGCTCAGGGCGGCCTTTGTTCATAGATAGCGTGAAGTGACCTAGTGCTGCAAAGCCTTGACGATGTCTTCGCACATCTTCTTGGCATCGGCGAGAAGCATCATCGTTTGATCCATGTAGAACACGTCATTGTCGACGCCAGCATAGCCCACACCGCCCATTGAGCGCTTCACGAAGAACACGGTCTTTGCCTTGTCGACATCAAAAACCGGCATGCCGTAAATCGGCGATGTCTTGTCGGTTTTCGCCGCCGGGTTCACGACGTCATTCGCACCGATGATGAACGCAACATCGGTTTGCGCAAATTCGCTGTTGATGTCTTCAAGCTCGAATACCTCATCATAAGGTACCTGCGCCTCGGCCAGCAAAACGTTCATATGCCCGGGCATACGTCCGGCAACCGGGTGAATGGCGTATTTCACCGAAACACCCTGCTTCTTCAGCACGTCGGCCATTTCGCGAAGGATATGCTGCGCCTGCGCAACCGCCATGCCGTAACCCGGTACGATGATAACGCTTTCCGCCTGCTGCATCATATAGGCCGCATCTTCGGCGGAACCGCGCTTCCATGGGCGCTGCTCTTTGGCAGGGCCACCGGTTGCGGCTGCCTCTGCACCAAAGCCGCCCGCGATAACGCTGATGAAGCTACGGTTCATGGCCTTGCACATGATGTACGACAAAATCGCGCCCGACGAGCCCACCAAAGCGCCGGTGATGATCATTGCTGTATTATGCAGCGTGAAGCCCATGGCCGCCGCAGCCCAGCCAGAATAGCTGTTGAGCATCGACACCACGACGGGCATGTCCGCGCCGCCGATTGGAATGATGAGCAAGAAGCCGATTACAAATGCGAGTGCCGTAATCGTCCAGAATATCCACGGGCTTTGGTCGACCGTGAAATAGGCAATGAGACCCAAGATCGCGGCGAGCGTGCCCAGATTGATCAGATGCCGCATAGGCAACATGATCGGCGCGCCGGACATCTTGCCAGCGAGCTTAAGGAACGCGATTACCGATCCGGAGAATGTAATCGCACCGATCGCGATACCCAAGCCCATTTCAACGCGGCTGACGGGGTTAATCATGCCATCCGCGCCGTTGATGCCAAATGCTTCCGGGTTCAAAAACGCGGCAGCGGCAACAAGCACTGCGGCCATACCGACAAGGCTGTGAAACGCGGCCACCAGTTGCGGCATATCCGTCATCGCAATTTTGCGTGCGGTCACCCAACCGATGCCGCCACCGATAAAGATTGCACCCAAAATTTCGGGTAGTGACGCGACTTCGTGCGTGACCAAGGTCGTCACAACGGCAATCAGCATGCCGGCCATTCCGAAACGGTTGCCCTGCTGTGATGTCGCTGGCGACGAAAGCCCGCGCAAAGCGAGGATGAAAAAGACGCCCGATATCAAATACGCGAGCATCACCCATGCGGGAGGAGCAGCATGTTCCAACTTAACGCTCCTTTTTCTTGTACATTGCGAGCATGCGCGCGGTCACCGCAAAGCCACCGAAGATGTTCACGCTCGCGAGCGCAACCGCAATCAGCCCCAGCCATTTTGCGGTCGGCGAACCACCCGCTGCCGACGCGATCAGAGCGCCCACAATGATAACCGAAGAAATTGCGTTCGTAACCGCCATCAACGGCGTGTGCAGTGCCGGTGTAACCGACCAAACGACATAATAGCCCACGAAACACGCCATCACGAAGATGGATAAAATTGAAATAAAGTCCATGGTGCCCCCTTACGCCAACAGGCGATCATTCACGACCTTGCCATCTTTGGTCAGGCGAATGGCTGCGGTAATTTCGTCGTCATCAGGCAATACTGGCCTCCCCGCGTCCTTGTCCCAAAACGCGGATAGGAAGTTGTACAGATTGCGCGAAAACAGTGCGGATGTATCCGCGGCCAAATGCGCCGGTGTGTTTGAGTAGCCGACAATTTTGACGCCGTGCTTAACGACGATCTCATCGGGCTTCGAACCTTCGACATTGCCACCTTGGGCAACGGCAAGGTCAAATATCACCGAACCCGGCTTCATCGTCGCAATCTGCGTATCCGAAATAAGACGCGGTGCAGGACGACCGGGGATCAACGCCGTGGTGATGACGATATCTTGCTTCGCGATATGTGCGGACACGAGCTCGGCTTGCGCTGCCTTATACTCGTCGGACATTTCGGTCGCATAACCACCAGCGCCCTCGCCTTCGATACCGGCGACATTCTCAACGAAGATTGCCTTGGCACCGAGCGATTCGATCTGTTCTTTGGTCGCGGAACGGACATCCGTTGCCGAAACCTGCGCACCTAAGCGGCGCGCTGTTGCAATAGCCTGAAGCCCTGCAACACCAACACCCATGATGAACGCCTTTGCCGCACTGACTGTACCAGCAGCGGTCATCATCATTGGAAAAGCGCGGCCGTATACCGACGCGGCTTCGATAACAGCCTTGTAACCCGACAGGTTCGACTGCGACGACAATATATCCATCGACTGCGCACGCGTGATGCGTGGCATGAATTCCATGGCGAGCGCATCCACGCCCGCCTTCGCATAGGCATCAACGCGGGACCGCTGCCCAAATGGATCAAGTCCCGCAACCAGCCAAGCACCGGCCGTCATGCCAACCAAGGCCTTGGGGTCAGGACCCTGAACGCCAAGGATGATGTCGGCGTCCTTCAGAACCGAAGACAGGCTTCCGACCGAAGCGCCAGCGCTTTCATAATCGCTGTTACCGATAGAGGCCGTGGCCCCGGCGTCATTCTCGACGGAGACCGATGCCCCCAATGCGATGAATTTTTTCACCGTTTCAGGCGATGCGGAAACCCGCGTTTCGCCCGAAGCGGTCTCTTTCAGTACAGCGATCTTTACCACTTAAGCCGCGCGGCTAGCGATGATGAGGACCACCAAAGCGGTGGCAACAACGGCAGCTACTGTGCCCCATTTGAACAATGCGATGAAACCGGCATAGGTTTCTTTTGCAGGTCCCAGGTCGTGATCTTGTGCCAAAACAGCCTCCATATAAACTTTTATTACGTTGCAGCCTTAACTTGTGATTTTCCAATGCTCAAGCGGCATGGACAAAGAAAATACATCGGTTGCTTAATCGGGTCTTTACCCATTTGTTTTATCACTGCCCCCAATGAACATTGGCGGACAGTGAATGCAGGAACGAGAAACCAGATTGTTGATGCTTGTCGATGATGAGCCTGCCCAGTGCAGGCTCGTGTCGGCTATCGCATCACGCGCCGGATGGAGAACGGTTTTTGCACGTGATGCCGAAACCGCAATCGCGATGCTTGGCACGCAAGATGGCATGATGCTCGACGCTATCATTCTGGACCAATGGGTCCCGGGGGCAGATTCTGCTTCGCTGATTTCTGAGCTAAAATCACGTCGTCCTGCACTTCCGATCCTTTTGATCACCTCCATCGGCTCGAACGAAGCCGCTATTGATGCCATGCGCGCCGGTGCCTCTGACTATATCATCAAGCCTGTCGCCCCCGAACGCTTGATTGCCGCGCTCAGCATGGCTGCGGATAAAAGCAAAGAGTTGGGCGAACTCCACCCGCTGACCGAGAAAATTACGCAGCCATTGGCGTTCGAAGAAATCATCGGATCCGCACCAGCATTTCGCACCGCGCTGGCCATTGCCGCAAAGGCCGCGCGCAGCCGTGCGCCGATCTTTATCGAAGGTGAGCACGGCGTGGGCAAAGAAGTGGTGGCCGACGCCATTCAAGCCGCAAGCCCGCGCGCGAAGCTTCCCTATCTCAAAGTCAATTGCGGCGCGATTGCATCCAACCTGCTCGATTCCGTATTGTTCGGGCATGAAAAAGACGCGTTCGCTGGCGCCTTTGACCGGCGCATCGGTATATTTCAGCAAGCTGAAGGCGGGACGGTATTTCTGGATGACGTGGATTTGCTGCCCCCGGAAACACAGATCAGGTTGGTGCGCCTCCTCACCCAAGGTGAAATTTCTCCTCTGGGTGCCGCACATAGCTATCGCATTGATGTCCGCATTTTGTCCGCCAGCAACACGTCATTGGCAAACAAATTGGCCGACGGTCAATTTCGCGAAGACCTATATTATCGATTGAATGTGGTGCAGTTGACCATTCCCCCCTTACGCGAACGGACATCGGACATACCCGCCCTTGCACGTCATTTTCTCGGCCGAATGGCAAGTCAACCCGGGCTTCGCAGCCTTGGCATCACCGATGAGGCATTGACCATGCTGCGCGGATATGACTGGCCGGGCAATGTCCGGCAGCTGCAAAGTGCGCTGTTTCGCGCCGCGGTCCTGTGCGAACGTGACGCGCTTACACCCGAAGAATTTCCCCAAATATCCGCGGCCGTTGGCGTCCCCGGCAATGGCGGATCGGGCGGTGCTGGCACCAATGACGGCATCGGCGTGACGCTGTACGAAAACGACGGGAATATGCGTCCGCTCGAAGAAATCGAAGCGGACGTTATCCGGCTGGCGATAGGGCATTATCGCGGCAGAATGACCGAAGTCGCCCGCCGCCTCGGCATTGGACGATCGACCCTGTACCGTAAGCTCGCCGACCTTGGAATCAGCGACGCGGCTTAAGCGTTTTTGCCGAGCAACGCCTGCGTAACCCAAAATCCAGCAAGCGACGCAGACCCGGTCAAAAACGTGCCCCAGATGATGTCGAGCACGGTCACTTTGGTGCTCCACACTTTCAACGTGGCAAAGTTCGTCAGATCGTAGGTCATATAGCAAAAGAAGCCGAGCATCGCGCCCCACAGCAATGCTGTCTGCCATTTGCCCGAATGCAGCGCAGGCCCCACGGCAAAGATCATCATGCCCAATATATATAATATATAGAATATGATGGCCGGCCCCATGCGGAACCCGCCCTTCATCAGCAGCTCACCAATCTCTGGCTGGTAAAGACGCGTGTACATATTGCGCAGCCAAATGCTGTCGATCATCGCGAACGCAAGCCCGGTGGCGACGTAACCTACCATATATTTCAAGAGCATATCGTTTCCTCCCTAAATCTGGTCCTTTTTGCGCGACGGCAACCCCGTCAACAAGACAGCCAAATAGCGGTAGCTTAGGCGCTCGCGGTTAACGCCGCATCGCGCATCCCGCGCCATACCTGCACGGCTTGAACCGTTTCAGCAGCATCATGCACGCGAATGATATGCGCGCCTTGTTCCACCGCCTTCATAGCCAGAAAAATGGACCCACCCAAACGGTGTTGCGCGTCCGCCTCATTGGACAGTGCACCGATCAAACGCTTCCGGCTCGCGCCAAACAATATCGCGCAGCCCAGGCCATGGTAGACAGACAGATTGTTAATGATCGCAAGATTTTCGGTCAGCGACTTGCCAAAACCGATACCTGGATCGACGAGTATTTTTTCGCGCTTAATGCCCGATGCTTCAACGGCAGCGATGCGTTGTTCAAGCCAATCAAAAACGTCGCAAACAACATCGTCGTAGACCGCGTTTTTATGTGGGTCACTGCTTTGGCTGGGCGCGTGCATCAGAACAACGGGAACATCGCTGACGCGTGCGACGTCCAACGCCCGATCGTCATAGAGCAAAGCAGAAATGTCGTTAATCATCGCCGCGCCCGCGCGAACCGCGCCCTCCATGACGGAGGCTTTACGCGTATCGATGGAAACCGCACTCCCTGCCCCCGACAATCGGTGGACGAGCGGTTCTACGCGAGCAAGTTCATCGCCTTCCCACACAAGCGGCGCGCCGGGGCGTGTGGATTCACCCCCAATGTCGATAATCGAAGCCCCTGCGCTCGACATAGCAAAGGCCGCTTCGGCGGCTACTTCTACGTCAACATTCTTCCCACCGTCGGAGAAGCTATCGGGCGTGGCATTAATGATGCCCATCACGTGCGGCTGATCCAGCCTGATTGTCCGCGTTCCCATGTGCAGGGCTGGCCGGGCCGCGGTGATGCGCTCGAATAATATGGCCGCCTTTTGCCGCTCTCCATCAGGAAGTCCGGCAGCAAATTGGTCCCATTGGCTGATTGAGACCATCTGCCGCTGTGTCGATGATGCTGTTCGCCGGATAACTTCAAATTGCGAGAACCACAGCATATGGCCCGCAAGCCGCAAGCATTCACCTTCGTGCCGCTGAGGGCTGTCCACAAAGCCGGTGGGACGAAGATGGATTTTGTTCATGGTTCCGTGGCGAGCAAATAGGTCTGGCGTAGGTCGTCAATCGGCTTCAGCGCGCCGTCGGCTGCGGCATAATGCCAATAGGTCCATCCATTGCAGCTCGGGGCATTTTGGATGGTGGAGCCAACCTTATGAATGGAACCATCAACGGCACCGCACAGGATTGACCCATCCGCACGAACAACGGCTTCAAAATTACGCTTCCGGTCAAAGATTTTGGTGCCGGGGTTTAGATAACCCGCCTCAACCAATTGGCCAAAGGCGACCTTTGGTGCAGACTTTGGCGACTGCATGGTTTTGATGGCGCTTTCGTCCAACGGGAGGGCCGCGGCAATGCGTTCTTCAGCGACTTCGCAATAAACAGATTCGCGTTCGCAACCAATCCAGTCACGACCCAAACGGCGCGCAACCGCGCCTGTTGTGCCTGTGCCAAAAAACGGATCAAGCACGACGTCACCCGGTTTCGTGCAGGCGAGCAAGATGCGGTACAGCAGTGCCTCTGGCTTTTGCGTTGGGTGCGCCTTGGTACCATTGCGCTTCAACCGTTCTTGTCCGCCGCAAATGGGGATCAACCAGTCGGAACGCATCTGAAGTTCATCGTTCAGCGTCTTCATGGCGCGATAGTTGAATGTGTATTTCGACTTCTCGCTTTTCGATGCCCAGATCAATGTTTCATGGGCATTGGTGAAGCGCGTACCTTTGAAATTCGGCATCGGGTTGGACTTGCGCCAGACGATATCGTTCAAAATCCAATAGCCTGCGTCTTGCACAGCGGTGCCGACGCGGAAAATATTGTGATAGCTGCCAATCACCCACAAGGAACCATCGGGTTTCAAAATGCGCCGCGCCTCGGCAAGCCATTCGCGGGTGAACTTGTCGTAAATAGCAAAGCTAGCAAATTTGTCCCACTCATCATTTACGGCATCAACCTTGCTGTTATCAGGACGGAGCAAATCCCCACCGAGCTGAAGATTATAGGGCGGGTCAGCGAAGACCATGTCGATGGAGCAATCGGGCAACGACCGCATGGCTTCGATGCAGTCCATCCGCAAAATCTGGTTGCGCGGCAGGTCATGGACCTCAACCGACTTCGATTTTACTGCTGGCCTGATTTTCTCGATGACGCCCACGGCTCACTCCTCAAAACTGAATGAAACTGCGATGAGTCAGCGCGGGGGTAAGGTCAAGGACGTTCATAACATAAGGATTCACGGCGAGTCGCACGTTCTAGGTTCATTTATATGGAACGAAAGGAGTCCAGCACAAGATATGGAGTCTCGCGATTCCAACGGGACTCAACCGGTAGTGGTGTTGCCCGAATGACTCACTGACCAAAAAAACTCACAGCAAAAGCATTTGTGACACGGGCGCGAAGCTTTTGCGGTGTAGCGGCGTTGGCCCGTGCAAACGCAAGGCGGCCAAATGGTCGGGCGTTCCGTACCCCTTGTTCCGTTCCCAACCATAATGTTGATGCTGCTGCGCCGCTTCGCACATCATACGGTCACGATGTTCTTTCGCGATGATGGAGGCCGCAGAAATGCAGGGCTCAAGGGCATCGCCGCCAACAATGGCCCGCGCATTCCAACGCCATTCGGGCCGACGCCCAGACGGCGTCATATTGCCGTCGACCAGCACTTCCGTTGGATCGCGGCCAATTTTAGCGCACAAGCCCTCAACCGCGCGTGTCATCGCCAACATCGTCGCGCCGAATATGTTCAACCGGTCGATGTCATCCACATCCACAATGCCTACCGCCCACTGGCACCGGCGTTTGATGGTTTCTTCCAACTCGGCACGGCGCGCGGCGCTGAGTTTTTTGCTGTCATCCAGTCCAGACGGGCGCGGTGTGCACAATAATACCGCGGCAGCCACCACTGGCCCCGCAAGTGGCCCGCGCCCTGCCTCATCAACACCAAAAATCATATGCGCCAGGCCGGATATCGCCGGTTCTCACCCGCATGATATAGACACACCATATTCCCGGCCGGATCAAGCAACCGCGCCTCACGCCAACCCCAGCTTTCGTCCTGCGGCATTTGTTCGAAAATATATCCTTGGCTGGTGAGTTCCGTCACCCACGCATCCAACCGCTTGCTTTCAAAATACACCACAGTCGATGTCGCGCAGTCATCATGTTGGTGGATCGAAAAGGTAACACCATTGGGCATTTCAAACCGCGCATAGCCGTTGTCGGAGCTGTCGACGATCTGTTGAAGACCAAGCGCTTTGTAAAAATCGACTGAGGCCGCATAATTGCGGCAACCAACGGTGACGTGATTGAGCGAGGGTCCCGCGACCATCGCATCTTCGCGAACGGCTTGGTGCCCCATGGGCCCGTGACCTTGGCCAAGGCCCGGCGCGTCGAGTAGCGCCAAACGCACGAACACGCGCGCACGCTCAATGGCGGGGATGAGCTCCATGCCCTGCCCCAACCCCGTCGCAATGGCCGTGGCCAAGGTGCAACCCGTTCCGTGGGTACTGCGTGTTTCAATCCGCGCGTCACTCCAGCTTTCGCTTTGACCCGGCGCGAGATGCAGTTCATCGACAATCTGGTCGCCGTCCGCATGCCCGCCTTTGATGAGCAACGATATGCGCCGCCCCAGCAAGCTATCCTTCCCGCCGAGCGCCTGCAGCTCGGGCAGATTGGGCGTCGTCAGTGTCGAAAGTCGCATAAGCCGTTCAAATGCGGAGATGGTATCGGCATCCGCCAGCACAGCGCCACTCGTTGCCACCATGACGGGGTCGAATATGATCGGACATGACAGCTGCGAAAGGCTGTCCGCAACGGCATGTGCCGTGGCCGCATTGCCAATCATGCCGATTTTTACGGCATCGACGCCAATATCGCTCACCACGGCCGCGATCTGGTCAATGACCATCTGCGTTGGCACCATATGCACCGCATCGACACCCAGCGTGTTCTGCGCGGTGATGGCCGTAATCGCAGTCATCGCGTGACCGCCGAGCATGGTTACCGTCTTGATATCCGCCTGAATACCAGCGCCGCCGCCGCTGTCGGACCCAGCGATGATCAGTATGCGCGCGGGTGCGTTTTGAGGCATCAGGCCGCAGCCGCCCTCACAGCGTCGCATATGCCGTCAACTACCCGCTCGACCTGTGCAGCATCATCGCCCTCCGCCATCACACGGATGACGGGTTCAGTGCCCGATGGGCGGATGACCAGCCTGCCTGTGCCAGCCAATTCGGCTTCAGCATCGGCGATAACGCTCTGCACGCCCGCATCCTGCAACGGCTTGCCGCCCGAAAAGCGGACATTCTTCAAAAGCTGTGGCACCGGATCAAACAGATGCAGCACTTCACTGGCTGGCTTCCCGCTCTCAACCAGCTGCGCCAATACTTGAAGCGCCGCAATCGTGCCGTCGCCTGTCGTCGCATGATCCAAAAGGATCATATGCCCCGATTGTTCGCCACCGACGTTGATACCGTGCTTGCGCATTTCTTCGAGAACGTAGCGATCACCCACTTTTGCGCGGATGAGCTTTAAATGCTGGCTCTCCAAATAGCGCTCTAGCCCGAGATTGGACATCACGGTGGCCACGATACCATCGCCCGTAAGTTTGCCTGCGCGGCTCATGGCACAGCCAAGCAGTGCCATGATCTGGTCACCGTCGACCACTTGGCCATGTTCGTCGACAACGATCAACCGGTCCGCATCGCCGTCAAGCGCAATCCCAATATCCGCGCCCGAAGCAACAACGGTTTCCTGAAGCGTCGCAACATGCGTTGATCCAACCTTGTCGTTGATGTTCTTGCCATTCGGTTCAACGCCGATGGAAGTTACTTTGGCTCCCAGCTCCCAGATTGCGGTAGGTGCAACCTGATATGCTGCGCCATTTGCGCAATCGAGCACGACATGTAGTCCATCGAAACGGATATGTTCCGGCACCGACGCTTTCACCGCATGGATATAGCGGCCACGGCTGTCTTCGATACGGCGCGCGCGGCCAATATCGGGGGCATCAGCAAGTGTTAGCTTCTCGCCCAGCAATGCCTCAATCGCCAGCTCATCCGCATCGGATAATTTATATCCATCGGGTCCAAACAGCTTGATGCCATTGTCTTCATAAGGATTATGGCTGGCGGAGATCATCACGCCAAGGTCGGCGCGCATGGACCGCGTCAGAAGCGCAACGGCGGGGGTCGGAATCGGACCGAACTGGACCACATCCATGCCCACGCTGGTAAATCCAGCCACAAGCGCGTTTTCGATCATATAGCCGGACAAGCGCGTATCTTTCCCGATGACGACCCTGTGCTTATGCCCGCCGCGCAGGAAGTGGGTGCCTGCGGCTTGCCCAACCTTCATCGCCATTTCCGGTGTCATGGCGCCACTATTGGTGCGCCCTCTGATGCCATCCGTCCCGAAATATTTCCGCGCCATTTTGCTTCCTGCCATTATGCGGTTCACGTTGTGAATTTCCGCGCTGCTAAGCCTCTCCCTTGCATAGGGAGCGATGGGCTGGCAAGACCCGATCCTATGTCAAACGCTACCCGTATTCTTATCGCCCTTATCATTGGCCTTGCCCTCGGCATTTTCGTGACCGCGCAGTTCCCTGCCGCTGGCGAAAAGCTGGATTTGATCCTCGATATTGTGGGAACATTATGGCTCAACGGCCTGCGCATGACTGTTGTTCCGTTGGTGGTCGCATTGGTTATCACTGGAATAGTCAAAAGCGCGGAAGCCGCGCGGGCCGGACCAATGGCAGCGCGCACCATCAGCTGGATAGTCGTGATGATGTTCATGTCGGCTGCGTTGGGCGCACTGTTGACGCCAATGGTGCTTTCGCTTTGGCCCATGCCACAAGAAAGTGCCGCCGCTCTACGCTCGGCGCTGACAACCGCGCCAGCGGTCGCCGAACAACCAAGTTTGCGTGATTTCGTCGTTGCGTTGGTTCCAACCAATCCGATTTCAGCAGCAGCAAGTGACTCCATTTTGCCACTTCTGATTTTCACCCTCGTCTTTGCCTTTGCCGTCACGCGCCTTGCGCAAGAGCCACGGGCGCACATGGCAGGGTTTTTCAGCGCGCTTGCCGACGCGATGATCCTCGTCATCGAATGGGTGCTAAAGCTCGCGCCCGTCGGTGTGTTTGCGTTGGCATTTGTCGTTGGCGCGCGATCCGGATTGGCCGCGTTGGGCGCCGTTGCGCATTATATCGTCACGGTATCTATCGTCGGCATCATCGTCGGCGCATTTGCTTATCCAATTGCCGTGTTTGCCGGCAAAGTGCGCTTGCGCGATTTTGCCCGTCAGATTGCCCCGGTTCAAGCCTTTGCCGTATCCACCCAATCATCCTTGGCGAGCCTTCCGTTGATGTTGAAGAAGTCAGAGGCGTTGGGCGTTCGAGAGTCCACTGCCGGACTGGTGCTGCCAATGGCGGTGGCATTGTTGCGTGCCACTGGCCCAGCAATGAACCTTGCCGTCGCGCTTTATGTTGCAAACTGGTTTGGGATAAAGCTTGACGCGTTCGATTATGGAGCGGCAATTTTTATCGCCGCACTGACCTCCATGGGCGCGGTAAGCCTTCCCGGAACGGTCAGCTTTGTCACCTCGATCGCGCCAATCTGTATTGCACTTGGCATTCCCGTTGAGCCACTCGCGTTGTTAATCGCGGTCGAAACGCTGCCGGATATTTTCCGGACAACGGGCAATGTGCAAATGGACGTCGCGCTCGCGACCGTCATTGAAGCCCCCGAAAAGGAAAACGCCCATGCAATATCGTGAACTTGGCCACGGCCTGAAAGTCTCCGCCATTGGCGTCGGTTGTATGCCGATGATCAAAGGCGGCAACATCACTTATGGTCAAGATGCGGATCCCGATGAGGCAATCAAAACGATCCATCGCGCGATCGACATGGGCATCACTTTTTTCGATACCGCCCAAATTTATGGCCCGTTCCAGAATGAAGAACTGGTCGGCGAAGCTATCAAAGGCAAACGCGACGGGCTGGTTATCGCAAGCAAATTCGGTTTCAAATTTGATGGCGGAAATATCGTCGGCGTGGATGGCTCGCCAGCCAATGCAAAATCAGCGGTCGAAGGCACGTTGAAGCGCTTGGGCATCGACTGCCTTGATCTTTATTACCAGCACCGCGTCGACCCTGCTGTGCCGATCGAAGAGACCGTCGGTGCAATGGCGGATTTAATCACCGAAGGCAAAATCAAGCATATCGGGCTGTCCGAAGCAGGCCCCGAAACGCTCCGCCGAGCAGCGGCAGTTGCGCCAATCTCCGCCCTGCAAAGCGAATATTCGCTGTGGGAACGCGATATCGAAGACGATATCCTGCCAACCTGCCGTGAACTTGGCATAGGCTTTGTGCCTTATTCGCCATTGGGTCGCGGCTTCCTGACAGGTTCGTTCCGTAGCCTTGACGAGCTGCCCGAGAATGATTGGCGGCGGCAGGACCCACGTTTCCAGGGCGAAAATTTTGCCGCCAACCTGGCTATTGTCGATGTCGTGGGCGAAATTGCGGCCAAGCACAATGCATCACACGCGCAGATCGCGCTGGCTTGGATATTGGCGCAAGGCACCGATATTGTTCCGATCCCGGGCTTTAAACGACGCGTGACAATGGAGGATAGCGCACGCGCGGTTGACGTTACGCTGGATGCGGAAGACCTTGCTAGGCTCGATTTAGCGGCTGCGCGTGGCGGGACTGCTGGTCCGCGTTACGGCGAGCGTGGTATGCGGATGGTTCGGCTTTAAAAGCTGAACCATCGGAACAGACCAGCGCCAGCGACATTCCAATAAGGGTGCGCCCACGTTGCGGCGGCCCAGAGGATTATGCCCGCAATCCATGGACCGAACCCGACCTGAAACAAGGCAACGGGATGGATGGCGAAATGCGTCCTGCCCAGCCACCCGTCCCATTTGACACCCATGAGCGTGCGTTTCTTGATTTCCTGCGCCTTGGAGCCCGCCAGCGCGAGGAAAACCAAGCTTCCCGCAAAAATGAAATTGTCGATCCGCGGCGCGACCAAAATATGCGCAACGCCCCACAGTGCAAAGCCCCACATCATCGGGTGACGGGTTGCCTTGAATACACCAAAGGGCGTTTGCTCCGCCATGGCGTCAGGCACACCCGGCAATGCGGGGTTACGAATGAACGATCCGGAAAACAAAACTGCGGCGACTAAAGTCAGCACAGTTGCAACTATCCAAATGGCATCACTCGCTGGCCACAACGTGTCACCCTTTGGCGCGCGCCCAAATTCAAAAAGCATCCAGCCAAATGTTACGAACGAGACGAGCGAATAAAGCCCCAGAAACCCGTTTGCACCCAATCTCCTGACCATGTGCGCCCGCAATGGATGCGACATGAGAAAATGGCCGCCGACAAAGGATATCGAGGCGGCAGTCAAGAACAGATATTCGCGCATAACCTCTACTCCCGCCCCCCGAATGCCCCGTTCAATAGCCGATCATTACCTCAACGGTCATACGCTTTTGGCAGATCGCCCTCTGTTGGCCGCGCATAACGGTCACGCAGTCGATTTTGGCGATTATCCAGCGGCTGTTCGACGCCGTCGATGATCACTGTGGTCGGCGCAGAGGACAGCTCAAGCGGATCGCCATCCCAAACAACGACGTCAGCGGCTTTGCCGGCCTTGAGACTACCCAAACGGTCACCAACACCCATAATATCGGCAGGAACCGAGCTAATGGCTGCAAACGCCTCATCCCACGTTAGGCCAGAGGCACCGGGAACGCGTTCAAGGCTTACGATATTGCCGGCATATTGCGTCGTGTAACGCAGCTGGTGAGAATCGCGGTCATTGATCATACCGATTGCAACCTGCACACCCGCGTCTTTCATGCGCCCAATATTGCTCTGCGTTGCACCCAGCATTTCAAACGATGCTGGCAAGTCGTTCAACGCCGAAGCGATAACGGGAATACCGGCTTGCGCCAGCTGCGGTGCAACCCGCCAGCCCTCACTTACGCCGACAAATACCATTTTGATCGATGGGAAGTCGCGTTTCAACTCAATGAGCCGAAGCATATCATTTGCGCCTTCGACATGTATCAAAAGGCGCGTTTCACCCCGAAGCACGGACAACAAGGCCTTGGCGTCCTCTGCCTTCAGCAACTCGTCATCAAAGGTGCCACGCCCAGCGGCGTAATCCTGCGCTTCACGCAACATCGCGCGGAAATGCAGATGCGTTCCGGCGCGGCTTCCGCCAGCGGCATCCGCACCGTCCTCACCAAATTCGGCAAACTGAAACGCACGTGCCTTGGTAATCGGATTACTGTCCGCTCCCAGATCCGCAATGGCGCCCTGACCTGCAAAAATAGAATTGGCGCCTTCAGGTGCAACGACTGCCCGCGTTACGCCGGCGGAACGGCTAACCGCAAATGGCGACCGGAACGGATCAATCGCAGGCGCAACGTCGATCGCGGCCGAAAAACCGCTTCGACCGCCGCTTTTGTCGTTCGTCCCATTAACGGCATCTACTTCAGCGAGACCCAAACGGGTGAAGCCAGCGAAAACGCCGGGCGTTACCCATTTGCCCGACGCGTCGATGCGACGTGCGCCCGACGGGACCGAAACACCGGCACCAGCAGCAACGACAACGCCATCACGCACGACCACAGTGCCGCCGTCAATGGGTGCACTACCATCGCCAATCACGACGCGGCCGCCGGTAATGGCTATGGTTTCAGCCGAAACGGGTGTCGCAAAAGCCGCGAGCGCGGCGGCAGCATATAGGAAATGCCTCATTTCACATCTCCTTCACCGGGTTGGCCAAGCTCAAAGTCGCTGACCGGACGTATTTTCGGGTTGCTTGCATCAAACATCAACGCGCCATCAATCCAGACCTTGTCAGGCCGTGCGTACACGCTGAGCGGATTGCCATTCCACAGCACCAGATCGGCCATTTTACCGGGCTTCAAACTGCCGGTTTTGTCAGATATGCCAAGCGCCTTAGCTGGATTGTAGGTCAGCCACTTAATGACTTCAGCATCGCTGATATTGATGCCCATCCGGCGACCATCGGCCTGCGCCTTTGCCGCTTCTTGGTTCAGACGCTGGATCTGGTTTTCATCATCGGAGTGAATGATCACGCAAGCGCCCGTGTTTTGCAGGATTGCGGCATTTTCAGGGATGGCGTCATAGGCTTCCATCTTGAAACCCCACCAGTCTGCCCAAACCGCAGAACAGACGCCATTGTCGCGCAACAAATCAGCGATCTTGTAAGCTTCAACGGCGTGGTGGAATGTCGAGACCTTGTACCCAAATTCCTTCGCCATATCGAGAACCAGCGCCATTTCGTCGGCACGATAGCAGTGGTTCTGGATCGAGATGTCACCATCCAAAACGCCGGCAAGCGTTTCAAGCCCGAGATCGCGGGTATATTCCTTGCCGCTGTCGCGCTTTTTCTTGTAATCCTGCGCTTTAATCCATGTCTGACGGTTGACGGCGATGTTGCCCATGCGGGTTGAGGGCATCCGGCCCTTGCTGCCATAAACCCGCTTCGGATTTTCGCCGCAGGCCATTTTCATACCGTATGGCGCGCCCGGGAACTTCATGCCCTGCACCGTGCGCGCATAGACATTTTTCAGCACCACGGATCGGCCACCCATCAGGTTTGCCGAGCCGGGCAAAATCTGAAGCGCGGTTATGCCACCATTGGTGAGCGCGCGGCTAAAGCCTGGATCCTGTGGCCATACGCTGTGTTCCGCCCAAACTTCGGGCGTAGTCGGCGATGTTGCTTCGTTACCGTCGCTATGTGCTTCCACAGATGGCGTGGGATAATCCCCGAGATGTGAGTGGATATCGATGATGCCCGGCGTCACAAACTTGCCTGCGCCGTCCACAACGGCCACCCCCGAAGGTATAACCGTGTCCGGCCCGCCGACGCTGCTAATTTTGCCATCCGACATAAATACGACGCCGTTTTCGATTTTGCCGCCTTCGCCATCATAAATCGTCACATTACGGATCGCCGTGGCTACGCCGGGATAGGCCTTATATGTCGAAGGAAACGGCGCAGGTGCCTTTTCCGCCGGCTTTGCAGCAGACGCAGACGAAGCTGTTTTCGGACCTTCTGCATTTGAACAGGCCATAAGAGCCAGCGGCAGCACAAGATATGCGCTGCGCAATGCATTAAACTTTGCCATCACTTAACTCCAGTTTGTGGGGCGAATGCCAGCGGCAGCGGCTTCGCCTGCGTCTGCCTAACCTTCAAGATTTCCGTCGTCACGCAGGGTGTCGAGGTGCATCAGTTTCTTGATAAGCGGCGAGATTACGACAACCGCAACACCGACGCCAATCGCGATCCAACCGATTTGGCTGTACACCGCCATAACGACTTCGCGGCCAGCACCTTCGCCGGATGCAGCTTCCGAACCCGTTGCAGAGGCGATGAGGCCCGCTGCGAAGTTACCGGTCGCTGATGCAAAGAACCATGTTCCCATGATCAACGAAGCGAGATGCGCAGGCGCGAGGCGGTTCATGGCGCTGAGGCCGACAGGCGACAGGCACAATTCGCCGGTCGTGTGGAACAGGTAGATGAGGAAAATGAACAGCACAGGAACCATGCTGTCCGCGCCCGCGGCTGCAGAACCTGCGACCAGAACGAGAAAACCAATTCCGAGTTGCACAATGCCCAGCCCGAACTTCGCCGGTGCAGAGGGTTCAAGACCCTTGCGACCAAGCGCCGTCCAAAGCCACGCAAACAGCGGCGCAAGCAGGACGATGTAAATGGCGTTCAACGACTGGAACACTGATGCGGGAACACCAGCACGATCGACATGACGGTCGGTAAACAGATTGAGCGACGATCCAGCTTGTTCAAACAAGGCCCAAAACAGGATCGAACCAATGATCAGGAACATCGCCGCGAAAATGCGGTCACGGTCATGTGACTCAAGCTTGCGAACAGCGGTCCACAATACATAAGCAACCAGAATGGCACCGGCGATGCCAAGCAACGTTCCGACGACAGCCTGATTTTGCACCAGCCACCAGCAAGCGACAACGGCAACCAAGCCGACCAAATACAAAAGCCACTCCAGCTTGATGCCCATCACAGGCTTATTCAAAGCTGCCGGATCAGCGGGTTCGCCGCGTCCAAGCAACAACGGCTTGAATAGGACAAATACAATGAGGCCAAGCAACATACCGACGCCAGCAGCACCAAAGCCGTATGACCAGCCATAGGTTTCACCCAAATAGCCGCACAACAGCGAACCGAGCGCGGCACCCAAGTTAATGCCCATGTAGAAAATGGTATATGCACCGTCACGACGAACGTCGGTCCGCGGGTATAGCTGCCCAACAATCACGGAAATATTGGCCTTCAAGAAGCCAGATCCCACGATAATGAACGCCAGCGCAAGCCAGAAGATATTCAGCGAAGCCGCATCTTGCCCGCCTGTACCTTCAAAGCCCATCAGGAGATGCCCAAAGGTCAACAATATAGCGCCGTATGTTACCGCTTTTCGTTGCCCGAGCCATTTGTCAGCCAAATAGCCGCCCAATACCGGCGTGATATATACCAAAGCCGTATAAGCGCCATAAATGACACCTGATTTTTCATCCGAAAACAGCCAATGCTTTGTCAGATAAAAAATCAGCAGTGCGCGCATTCCATAATAGGAAAAGCGCTCCCACATTTCGGCAAAGAATAGAACGAAAAGACCTTTGGGATGGCCAAGGAATGTCCCTGCTGCATCTCCATCTTGCGCATATGATGTCGCCATCGAGCGAAACCCCTCATTTCTGTTATGTTTGATGTCCCATTGAAAGGGACGATTGGCGTCGAACCTACCGAAAAAATTGCGCGTGTGAAGAATTTAATTGCGGATACCGTCAAAATTCGACGAAGGGAGTGGAATGTTCAACGACCTCTCCTCAGTCACGCGCTATCTCGAAACCCGCCGGTCTGGCAAGCCACGCGATATGGTGGAACCCGGTCCCGACCAAGCCACGCTTACCCGGATATTGCAGACCGCTATGCGCACCCCCGACCATGGCAAGCTATTCCCTTGGCGTTTTGTCGAGATCACCGACCGCGGGGCCTTTGCCGAACTCCTCACCCATGCATTTGCCGCTGCCAATCCCGACGCACGGTCTGCGCAAATTGACGCAGCGGTTTCACCATCGCGCATGGCCCCAACGCTTGTCCTATTGTTGTATGCGCCCCAGCCAAGCGCAAAAATTCCTTTATGGGAACAGCAACTCAGCGTTGGCGCCGTCGGCATGAACCTGCTGCATGCAGCCCACGCATATGGTTTTGTCGGGAGCTGGATTACCGGCTGGGCGAGTTACAACGACAATGTGCGCCAAGCGATTTGCACCGGTAACGAACAAATTGCGGGGCTATTCTTCATGGGGTCCCCGGCCCAGCCTCTTGAAGAGCGGCCACGCCCCGACCCGTCGCATATCATTCGCCAATGGCCGTAAAAGTGCTGCCTTGACGCGACCTACTGTATTATGGCAGTAAGCACGTGATGAAGAATGACGTCAAACCCGTATATCTGAAATTGCGCGATGTGATTGCCGCCGCCATTTTGGACGGTGCGTATAAGGAAGGCGACATGTTGCCTTCGGTTCGCGCATTTGCTGCTGACCAAGGCGCGAACCCGTTGACGGTCGCTAAGGCCTATCAGCTATTTCAAGACAGCGGCCTCGTGGACGTTAAGCGTGGCGTCGGTTTGTTCGTTGCAACTGGCGCGATTTCAAAGCTGCGCAGTTTTGAGCGCGACAATTTCATGCACAATATTTGGCCTGACGTAAAAGCCCAAATGCAGCGTGCCGGTATCGATCCAGCCGAATTACTGGCGCTTAGCTGATTTTTTTACCGCAGCTTTTGGCTCACGCACTTCCTATCACACATGCAGATCATATTGCTTCATCAGATCGTACAGCGTCGGCCGGCTGATCCCCAATAACTTCGCGGCACTGGAGATATTGCCCTCTGTCCGCGCAACAGCCCGCGTAATCGCCTTGCGGTCGGCGGCCTCGCGCGCTGCCTTCAAGTTGAGTTGCAGATCGTCCGCATTCCCGCCGCCCAGGTCGAGGTCATCCGCCGTGACAAACGCGCCCTCTGCCATGATGACCGCGCGCTTAACGCAGTTTTCAAGTTCGCGGACGTTTCCGGGCCAGTTCCATGCATCAATTGCCGCCAATGCGCCGGTCGACAGGCCTTTAACCGTCGGGTTCATATCGCGTGCAAATGTGCTGACGAAATGCTTAGCCAACAAAATTGCGTCCCCCGTGCGCGCCGCAAGCGGCGGAATATTGACGGTGACTTCTGCCAATCTGTAAAACAAATCGTCGCGGAATGTTTGTTCCGAAATCATCTTGCTGAGATTGCGATGGGTGGCGCAGACCACGCGGACATCCACATGAATCGCTTTACGGCCGCCAATGCGCTCAATATTGCGTTCCTGCAGAAAACGCAGCAGCTTTACCTGCAGCGCTAACGGAATGTCGCCCACTTCATCCAAGAAGAGCGTTCCACCATGTGCCAGCTCAATCTTGCCCTCGGTCGTTTTGATAGCGCCGGTGAACGCACCTTTTTCATGCCCGAACAATTCGGATTCCAGCAAATTTTCAGGGATGGCGCCGCAATTGATGGCGACGAATGGCTTATCGCGCCGGCGGCTGGCATTGTGCAAACCGCGCGCCAGCAATTCCTTTCCCGTGCCGCTGGCCCCCAATAGCAAAACCGAAATATCAGCGGGTGCGATCCGCTCGATCGTGCGGGCAACCTTCACCATCTCCGGCGATGCGGTGCGTATTGTTCCCAGCAACAACGCGCCGTCGCTATCGGGTTGCTGCAACAAGGCGTTTTTCACCTCCAACTCCCGCGCATGAAATGCACGCCGAACCAACAGGTGAAGCGCGTCAATATCTAAGGGCTTAGGGTCAACATCCGAAGCACCGACCGAAATGGCATGCAGCGCGCTTTTACGCGCGTCATGACCCGCCACGACAATGATTTTGGTCTCAGGCTCTACTTCGCGCAGCAAGGCGAGCGCTTCTTCGCGATTGGACGCGCAATAGACATCGAAACCTTCATATGGCCATTTGCGTTGCTTCTGACGATCAAGGTCACCTTCCACAATGAGTAGCTGTTGCCGATGTTCGGTCATTTACGCCGCCTCCTGATGAGACATGCTGTCGTCACGGTCGTGCGCGCCTGTTGTTTTGATCCGCAAGAGATCATCCAGCGCCAGAAACGGCACCGCATAGGGTATGTAATGCCTAAAAATCCTTATCATCGCGCCGTGTCCATGTCGGCTTTGCTAACGGGCAATGGTAAAGTGTCGATTAATTTTACAGTCTGCGGTCACGTCCGATGACATGCTTTGCATGAAATTGAATATGCACGATTTCGCCAACAACTGACACACGCAATATTCGATCGGTGCTAATGCAATTAAACGGTCCGATCGAATATGAATGGCGACATACCGCGTTCGCGCTCATTGAATACAAGCACACGTCCCGCTGGCGGCGCGCTGCGTTGCGGGCAGTCCGATCGCGTGCATGCAGGACAGCCCAATCCGATCAGCGTCGCTGCTGCGTCGCCTAAATCCCAGCCCCGCGCCGCGGCCAAGGGTGCCGCGAGCTTCGCATCGATCCCCAAACAAATGGCGAATTCAGCTTCAACACCGCCGCTCACAGCGGTTTGCGGGTGCACCGTGCGCGACAGCGTGAACCAGCGGCTTTTGTCCTCCAGCTCAACCAGATGCGGCATCAGCGTGCCCGGCCGTGCAAAGACGTTGTGCACGTGCCACAAGGGGCATCTGCGGTCCGTTTCCACCAAGGGTGATGCGCTCGCGCCTGCATAACGCTTACTGCTCTGCCCGGCCCGATCGATCCGCAGCATGAAAAATGGCAATCCGCGTTGCCCAACCCGCTGCAAAGTCGTGAGGCGGTGCGCGACGTGTTCAAAACCAGCCCCAAACCGGCGTTGCAGCAAGATAAGATCATAGCCCGTCGCCTCGCAGGCGCGCAGGAAACGTGCGTAGGGCATCATGACGGCGGCGGCGAAATAGCTGTGCAAATGGCGTCGGTAGAGACGTTCCCCTGCCCGTTCGGTAAAGGACGCGCCGGACACGAGCGCCTCAATCTCCGCCTTTGCCTCCAACATACCAAGTTGCAAGGCGGCGGCGAATGTGCGGCTTGCGGGGTCCAATAGCTCCGACAACTGCAATTGCCGGGCATGGAGGTCCAACCGGCGTAATCGGTCGGGCATTACGTCAAACGGCAATATCCGTATCGACAGCTGATGCTTCACGCGCAGCCGTTCGGTAATCGCGCCATACAGGTCCGCGTTGGTGAGACGCAGTTCATCCGCGAGGTTTTCAGCTTGCGAGTCCAAATCTGCAAAATGGTTGCGCCAGCGTTCAATCTCCCGCCGCGCCGATGCAATGGATTCAGGTTCAATGCTTGCGCCGCCTTGCATCGTACCCGCTGCGCCATGCGAACCGCCGGACAAACGGTCAAACGCGCGGGCGAAGGCTTCGGCTGCGTCAGGGCTGGCGGCAATCCATTCTTCCACTTGCGTTCGGTCGACCGACAGATCGGCAAACATAGGATCGCTCAACCGGCGGCGAATGGCCTCAACGCCGCCGCCGGGTGTTGTCCCAGTCAGTGTGCGTGGATCGAAGTCATATGACTGCGCGAGTTTCAGCAGCAAGGTGGCCGTGAGTGGCCGTTGGTTGCGCTCAATCAGGTTGAGGTAAGACGCGGATATTGTGAGCGCATCCGCCATAGCCCCTTGTGTCAGTCCGTTTGCACGACGGATTCTGCGGACGGCATGACCGGCAAATAGCTTTTGTTCACTCATGGCAGCGCCTTGTAAGTTATATAACAAATTTACAATTAATTCTTAGATTATTTGCACCATAACACAACAAATATTACAAAATTGACTCGCCCTTTGGCCATTACAACCGCATATCTGCAGGCATAAATCAGGTTACCGAAGGAATTGTAAATGTCGTACCAGTCGCTCATTGCTGAAAACAGCACGCACATTGCCGCGAATAAGGGCACTTGGGACTCGATCAGCGCGGAGTCCGTGGCGCGTATGCAGTTGCAAAACCGTTTCCTGACAGGCCTCGACATTGCGCGCTACACCGCGAAAATTATGCGTGAAGATATGGCAGCTTATGATGCCGACCCTGCGCAGTATACGCAGTCGCTCGGTTGCTGGCACGGGTTCATTGCGCAGCAGAAGATGATTTCGATCAAGAAGCATTTCGGCACAACCAAAAAGCGTTATCTTTACCTGTCTGGCTGGATGATTGCGGCCCTGCGCAGCGAATTTGGCCCATTGCCCGACCAATCGATGCATGAAAAGACGAGCGTCCCTGCGCTTATCGGCGAACTTTACACATTCCTGCGTCAGGCGGACAGCCGTGAGCTCAACCTTCTGTTCAAGGACCTTGATGACGCCCGCGCAGCTAATGATGCGGCCAAGGAAGCGCAGGCGCTTGCTAAAATCGAAAACCATGAAACCCACGTCGTGCCGATCATCGCGGACATTGACGCAGGTTTCGGGAATGCCGAGGCGACCTATCTTCTGGCCAAGAAGATGATTGAAGCCGGTGCGTGCGCCTTGCAGATCGAAAATCAGGTTTCGGACGAAAAGCAATGTGGCCACCAAGATGGCAAGGTTACCGTCCCGCACGAAGATTTTCTGCAAAAAATTCGGGCCTGCCGTTACGCGTTTCTCGAACTGGGCGTTCCTGATGGCATCATCGTTGCGCGCACGGACTCCTTGGGCGCAGGTCTCACGAAGCAGATCGCAGTATCGAAAGAAGCTGGCGACCTTGGCGACTTGTACAACAGCTTCCTCGACTGCGAAGAAATCGACCCGAGCACAGCGCAGAATGGCGATGTCATCCTGAACCGCAATGGGAAGCTTTTGAAGCCAAAGCGTTTGCCTTCGAACCTTTTCCAATTCCGTTCAGGAACAGGCGAAGACCGCTGCGTGTTGGATTGCATCACATCGCTGCAAAACGGCGCTGACCTTATCTGGATTGAAACCGAAAAGCCGCACATTGAACAGATTGCCGGCATGGTCGACCGTATCCGCGAAGTCGTTCCCAACGCCAAATTGGCCTATAACAACTCGCCAAGCTTCAACTGGACGCTCAATTTCCGTCAGCAAGTGTTCGACGCCTGGGCCGCAGAAGGTAAGGACGTGTCGGCTTACGACCGCGCGAACCTGATGAGTGCGTCATATGACGAAACCGAATTGGGCACCCAAGCCGATATGTGGATCCAGAATTTCCAACGCGATTCTGCAAAGCGTGCGGGCATATTCCACCACCTGATCACCTTGCCAACATATCACACCGCGGCATTGAGCACGGACAATCTGGCGAAGGATTATTTCGGCGAAATGGGTATGCTTGGCTATGTTGCCGGCGTCCAACGCAAGGAAATCCGCCAAGGCATCGCATGTGTTAAGCACCAGAACATGTCGGGTTCCGACATTGGTGACGAACATAAGGAATATTTCGCTGGCGAAGCCGCGCTGAAGGCTGGCGGTAAAGACAATACCATGAACCAGTTCAGCAACGCAGCGTAAGAAAGGTGAATCCATGAGCGAACCAGCACGCGCACGCGCCGTTTTGTCGACCGAGGACCTCACGCTTTTGAGGCAAGCCTTGGTCCACTATCTGGAAGCGATCAAGGATCAGCCGGAGTCGATCAAATTTGCCCGCCTCTACCATCGTTTGGGGAGCGCAGGCGGCAAGTAAGCGCGCCTATATTTTACGAGTTTTCCTGGGGAGGAAAACACCTAACCGCCGGCAGCAATGTCGGCGGTTTTTTCTATGGGCCAACGCATTGTCGCTAATATTTTCTTAAGGCCGTTCGTATATCCCCCTTGCAACCAAACAGGCTGGGGCGCGTGGACAATACTCTAAAAATCTTGCTTGGAGTTCTTTCGGTCACGGGGTTCGTCACCGTGGTCATTCCGCAGGGTAACCCCATGGCACCCCGCGAAGCCGCAGATGGCACAAACGCAGAAGTTAACGCCCCGCCGCCCGAACCAACAGCACCGCCACCCTCTCCGCCACCATCTCCGCCGCCTGTTTCATTCGATTCTGGGGTTTCTGTTGGATTTATAACGGGTGCGCCAACGATTGACGGCAGACCGATTCAAGCCGATTTCGGATTGCCATTTGGCGTATCCCCGCGGTCAGAGCGGGAAAATCCGGACGCACCCCAAAGTCACGCAAATGGCTATAAGCCACCTGTATTTAGCATGCCGGGCGCACCTCCCCAAGATGATGAGGAGAAAGAGGAGGAGGACACCGAGACGCGCGTCACCCTTTCGCAGTGAACCCAGAAGCCAAGATTTATTGCGCGGTCCAGCCACCATCAACCGATAGGTTCGTTCCGGTAATCGCGCTGGCCTCATCCCGGCACAGGAACACCGCCAAAGCCGCCAATTGTTCAACCTGAACAAATTGTTTCTGCGGCTGGTTAGCCAGCAACACATCGTTGATAACCTGTTCGCGCGTCAATCCGCGTGCTTTCATCGTGTCGGGAATTTGGTTTTCAACCAATGACGTCCACACATATCCCGGACAGATATTGTTGACGGTTATCCCCTGCGTCGCGACCTCAAGCGCAACCGTTTTGCTAAAGCCTGCAAGGCCGTGCTTTGCCGCGTTATACGCCGACTTAAACGGTGACGCGACAAGGCTGTGCATCGAACCGGTGTTGATAACCCTGCCCCACCCCTTTGCCTTCATCGCGGGCAACGCAGCTTTCGTGGTATGGAACGCGGACGACAAGATGATCGACATGATGGCGTCCCATTTGTCTTCCGGGAATTCATCAACCGGCGCGACATGCTGGATACCCGCATTGTTGATCAAAATATCGGGCGATCCCAGTTTCTCGCTACATTCGGCGACCATCGCCCTGATTTCGTCTGGCTTCATCATATCCGCGCCAGAATGGAGCGCTTTGCCACCGCTTGCCGCGGCGAGTTCCGCGACATAGCCTTCAATCGCGTCCGCATCACCGAAACCGTTGATCATCACATTGGCACCCTCGGCCGCTAGCGCGCGCGCATAACCCAGACCAATGCCAGATGTTGAACCAGTGATAAGCGCCGTTTTGCCTTGGAGGAACATGGGAGATAGCCTTTGCATTAGGGATGGACGTTATTTGCGTTGAACATCGCTAAACGCAATGTTGGTTCAGGACAATATGGCAGAATGCCAAGACCAAATAGGTGCAATTATATAAAAGGCCTGTCATAAGCGCCGCATGCGTTTGAATGATTGTCATAATGTCGCCGATTTTCGCCAGCTGGCGAAGTCGCGCCTGCCGTCGCCTATCTTCAACTATATCGACGGCGCGGCCGATGATGAGCGGACGAAAGGTCGCAACAGTTCGGCGTTTGACGACTGCGATCTTGTGCCCCATGTGCTCGCGGGCGTTTCAGATATCGACACGAGCGTTCGTGTCATGGGCAAAGACATTGCCATGCCGCTCATGCTATCGCCAACCGCGTTGCAACGCTTATTCCATTGGCAAGGTGAACGCGCCGTTGCCGCTGTGGCGCAGCAGTTTAACACATGGTTTGGCATTTCCTCGCTGGCCACGGTCAGCATTGAGGAAGTCGGCGAACGCATCAAGACGCCAAAACTGTTTCAGCTGTATATTCACAAAGACAAAGGCCTGAACGCGTCGATGATCGAACGCTGCAAAGCCGCGAAATTTGATGCCATCGCGTTGACGGTCGATACGATCGTATCGGGTAATCGGGAACGCTGCCTGCGCAGTGGCTTCACCTCGCCGCCGCGCTTTACGCCTGCATCGGTGCTGAGCTACGCAATCCATCCGTCATGGGCGCTGAACTATATGTTCCGGGAGAAATTCTCGCTTCCCAACCTGCAAACGCATGTTGACGCAGGGACCAATGTCGCAGTGTCTGTGGCCGAATATTTCAATACCATGCTCGACACGTCGATGGACTGGAAAATGGCCGAGAAAGTCCGGTCCGACTGGGGCGGCGAATTTTGCTTAAAAGGCATCATGTCCGTTGATGATGCAAAGCGGGCTGTAGACATTGGCGCGACGGCAATCATGGTGTCCAACCATGGCGGGCGGCAATTGGACGGATCGCGGTCGCCATTTGACCAGATTTCCGAAATCGCCGACGCCGTTGGCGGTAAAATCGACATCATTTGCGACGGCGGCGTGCAGCGTGGCAGCCATGTATTGAAGGCGCTGGCAGCAGGCGCGACAGCATGCTCGGGCGGGCGGCTGTATCTTTATGCATTGGCCGCAGCGGGCCAACCCGGTGTTGAACGTATCGTTGGCAAATTGCGCGACGAAATTGATCGTGACATGCGATTGATGGGTGTCAAATCCGTCGCGCAGCTTAACCGCTCTATGTTGCGCTATCGCTAAGCTCTTGCGCGCACCTGCAACGTCACGAAAACTACCTCAGCGCGTGCTCACCAAGAACCAGATTGCGACCATCGCCAACAGAACCGCAAATATACGGCGCACTTGGTTCCGGCGGTTGCCTACATTCATCCATCCATGCGCTTGCGCCGCCAACGCAACGATGACGAGGTGCACCGCTGTTGCAATGCCAACATAGCATGCCGACAGCAGCATGGTTTGCGGCGCAATCGGTGCATTCGTTACGATATAGGCTGGCAGGACCGTGACAAAAAACACCGCGGCCTTTGGGTTCAGCAAGTTTAGCAGCAAACCGTGGCGGAACCACGCCGCCATTGCCGTCGCGTCGACTTCACCGGTCGCAACTTCTTGCTCCCCCACCCATGTTTGCCATGCCAACCATAATAAATAGGCCACGCCTGCGTAGCGCAGCAAACTAAAGGCGAAAGGTGCGCGGGCTGCGAGCGCGGCAAGACCCATGGCCGAAGCCAACGCAAGGATCGCAAGGCCCGTTGCAATGCCCGCGACTGCGGCAAAACCCGACCGTTTCCCTTGCGTCGCGCTGGTCAAGGCGAGCCATGCCATGTTCGGCCCCGGGGTCAGCTCAATCAGCATTGTGGTGATAAGAAAGGGAAGGAACAGCGCGGTGATCATCCGCAATTTATACACGCCTTCACCCGATAGTCGATTGCGCTTGGCATTATGCGTGAACACACCCATTTAGGGTTCATGACCAATTACTCTTTGCTTGACCTTGTTCCCGTTGTCGAAGGTGGTTCAGTGGGTGGCGCGCTCGCCAATGCCGCTGACCTTGCTGCCCACGCCGAAACTCTGGGCTTCAGCCGCTATTGGGTTGCCGAACATCACGGGATGCGCGGCATCGCTAGCGCGGCCACCAGCGTCGTCATCGGACATATTGCCGCGGCGACCAAATCCATCCGCGTTGGTTCAGGCGGCATCATGCTGCCTAACCATGCGCCATTGGTCATTGCAGAGCAATTTGGCACACTGGACGCACTTTACCCGGGCAGGATCGACCTTGGATTGGGCCGTGCGCCCGGCAGCGACCAACGCGTTGCCGCCGCGATACGTCGGACATTGGACAGCGACCCGAACGCGTTCCCGCGCGATGTGATGGAACTGCAAAGCTATTTCGCCGATGACGGCCAAACCGGCATAGTCGCGACACCCGGCGCGGGCGCAAATGTGCAACTCTACATATTGGGCAGCAGCCTTTATGGTGCGCAAGTGGCCGCTGCATTGGGCTTGCCTTTCGCCTTCGCCAGCCACTTTGCGCCGCAAATGCTGGATGAAGCCCTGCACATCTACCGCAGCCATTTTCGGCCAAGCGCCGTGTTGGACAAGCCCTATGCGATGGCGGCATTCAACATCATCGCCGGCGAAACCGATGCAGAAGCGGAGTTTTTGGCGAGCTCACTAATGCAAAGCTTCGTCGCCTTACGCACCGGCAACCCCCGCCAAATGCCCCCGCCGGTCGAAGGCTATGTGGCGTCACTGCCCCCGCAATTCACCTCGGCGTTGAACGACATATTATCTGCCAGCGCAATCGGTTCCGCTGACACCGTAAAGACAGGCGTGAAAGCGTTTTTGGCGCGCACGCAAGCGGACGAAATCATCGTCGCCTGTTCGGTTTTCGATCATGAAAAACGAAAACGGAGCCTGGATATAACAGCCTCCGTTTTCGCGGAACTTAGTAAACGCGTGGCTTCGGCTTGATATACTCTGCCTCGTCGGTCAGCGTATAGTCATGCACTGGGCGGTAGTCGATTTTCACCGCGCCGCCGGATCCGCCCCAACCTTCAAACCATGAAGCGGTGTGCTTCATCCAGTTTGCGTCATCGCGCTCTGGATAATCCTCATGCGCATGCGCGCCGCGGCTTTCCTTGCGGTTGTTGGCGCTTTCGATGGTGCAGACGGCCTGCGCCATCAGATTGTCGAGCTCAAGCGTTTCGATGAGGTCGGTGTTCCAGATCATGCTGCGGTCGGTGACATGCACGTCGGCCAAACGCTGATTGACCTTTTGCATCTCGGTAACGCCTTCGGCCAACAATGCTGTGTCGCGGAAAACCGCAGCGTGCTTTTGCATTGTCCGCTGCATTTGCAGACGAATGTCCGCAGTCGGCGAACCGCCCTTTGCTGCACGGAACTTGTCGACGCGGGTCAGCGCCAAATCGGCTGCATCCTTCGGCAGTGCCTTGTGCGGCGCACCTGGCGTCAACGACGATTTGAGATGCAGACCAGTTGCGCGTCCGAATACCACCAAGTCGATCAACGAATTTGATCCAAGCCGGTTTGCGCCATGCACCGAAACGCATGCGGCTTCGCCAACCGCGTAAAGGCCGCGAACGATGACTTCAGGATCATCACCAACCTTGGTGACCACCTGACCATGATAATTGCACGGAATTCCGCCCATATTGTAGTGCACCGTTGGTGTCACGGGCAGTGGTTGACGTGTCAGATCGACGCCAGCGAAAATCTTTCCGCTTTCGGTGATGCCGGGCAAACGCTGGGCCAAAACCTTGGGATCGATATGGTCGAGATGCAGGTAGATATGGTCCTTATGCGGGCCGACACCACGGCCTTCGCGCATTTCAAGTGCCATCGAACGGCTGACAACGTCGCGTGATGCCAAATCCTTCGCGGACGGTGCATAACGCTCCATGAAGCGCTCACCTTCACTGTTGGTCAGATATCCGCCCTCGCCGCGCGCGCCTTCTGTGATGAGAACGCCAGCGCCATAAATACCGGTGGGATGGAATTGCACGAATTCCATATCCTGAAGCGGAAGCCCGGCGCGCAGCACCATGCCGCCACCGTCTCCGGTGCAGGTATGCGCCGAAGTTGCGGAGAAATAGGCGCGGCCATATCCGCCGGTCGCCAGCACGACGGCGTGGCTCTTGAAACGGTGGATGGTGCCGTCTTCCATGCACATGGCGATAACGCCGCGGCATTCGCCATTTTCCATAATCAGATCGAGCGCGAAATATTCGATGAAGAAATCCGCATCATATTTCAGGCTCTGTTGATACAGGCTGTGCAACATGGCGTGACCGGTGCGGTCGGCCGCTGCGGCCGTACGCTGAACGGGGGGGCCTTCGCCCATATTCTGCATGTGGCCGCCAAAGGGGCGCTGATAAATTGTGCCGTCGGCATTGCGGCTAAATGGAACGCCGGCATGCTCAAGCTCATACACCGCGGCAGGCGCTTCACGCACCATATATTCGATCGCGTCTTGGTCCCCCAACCAGTCCGAACCCTTTACGGTGTCGTACATGTGCCAGGTCCAATGGTCCGGCGAGTTGTTGCCAAGCGACGCCGCAATTCCGCCCTGTGCCGCAACGGTGTGCGAACGGGTGGGGAAAACCTTCGTGATACAGGCTGTTTTCAAACCAGCTTCAGCGCTGCCCATCGTGGCGCGCAAGCCAGAGCCGCCGGCTCCAACAACAACCGTGTCATAGGTATGGTCGATAATCTTGTAAGCGTCTGACATCAGGCGGATGCTCCGGTAAATGCTAATTTTGCTACGACGAAAATGCCGAAAACGGCGCTCGCGACGACATAGAAGTTGAGAAGCGCCATTGCGCCAAACTTCAATCCTTCGTCATGCACATAATCTTCAATCAAAACCTGAAGGCCAAGGCGCGCGTGCGAAAAAATGTTGACGATCATCAATATCATCGGAACCGCAACGGTTGGCTGAGTCAGCCATTGCGCCAAAGTTGCTTGATCAAAATTCGGCATCAGAAGCAGCGAGACAACGAGCCACGTGGTCAGCAGGATATTGCCAATCGCGGTCAGGCGCTGTTTCAGCCAATGTTCGCCGCCATGCTTTGCTGAACCCAGCCCACGCACGCGCCCGATATATGTTCTACTGTCCATCATCAAACTCCCAGAAAGCGCGATGCCACAAACAGGACAACGAATGCAGTTGCAAAAAAGGCCGCAATGAATGCAGCCGAAGCCCAGGTCCGGTTAGCCTTCAATTCGTAACCAGCGCCAATATCCAAAACGAGGTGGCGAATGCCCGAGGCGAGATGCTGGAAAAAGCTGAAGGTCACAGCAAGGCCCAAAAGCCGGAAGAACCAGTTGACCGCCGTTTCAAAACCAGTTGCGCTTTCACCTGCGGAGACAACATATTTTTGAAAGGTCGCATAGCTTTCCGCGCCACCGCCAATTGCGGACAACCACCACAGTAAAGTGATCATACCGACCGTCGCGAGAATGAATCCTGTTGCGCGGTGGAAAATCGAAATCGCCATCTGCGGTGACCAACGATACACCTGCAAATGCGGGGATAACGGGCGGTTCGGGTTTTTCGCCATGATTTCAGCGTCCTTCATTTAAGCGCAGCCTGTATTAAGCGTCGCTCTTTAATCGTTTAATGGCGTGGCGCAAGGCCTCCGCCGTCAGAATCGCGCATTGGGATGATGGATTTGTTCAATCACAACTCTGCACAAAATCTGCGCAAGGCACCGGAGGCGTTCGGGCAATAACCGCCTATTAACCATTTACCGCTTAAACATGCGAAATCGGTCCGCATTGCGGAAGACCATGACACAGGAACGCGAGTATGGCAGAGAAACGGGACATTGAACAATCGGACGTCCAGGCGATTATTGATGTGTTTGCCGAAGACAAAAGCTTTGCGCCCCGCTGCCGCAAAGTCGGTGAGCTGTTAAAAGACCGGCTATATGACATTAGCAGCTATTATTGGGATTATTGGATCGGCATGGGCAAGTTTCCCGAAATGCAGGATTCCGAAAATGTAGAAAAAGCGCGGATGAAAACAGCGGCCTTTATTGAGAAGCGCCTTAGCGATATCGAAGGCGCGGAATGGTCAAAGTTTCTAACCCGTCAGATCATGGATTCGTGCCAGCGCGGTATCCCGCTTGAGAATGTGCATGCCGCGTCGACCCGCGTCAACGCCTTCACGCTGAAGTTGCTCGGTGAAGTATATGGCGTCGAACAGGAAGATTATCAGGATCTGGCAGCTGCCGCTCTGACCGCGACCGGTCTGGAACTGTCGATCATGGCGATGTGCTATACGTCATATAGCGCCAATCAGAACGCGACACGCCGGCGGGAACAGTCGGCGCAGTTTGAATCCGACATTGGCATTGCTGCACATGAGGTTGCTGACCGCACAGCCGTATTGCGCCAACAAGCCGCGAGCAGCTCGCAAATGGCGAACGGCATGCTGTCCAAGGCGTCGGAAGTTGCGGCAGCGTCCGAACAATCTGCAGTCGCCATGCGCGAAGCAGCTCAGACGGCCGCAGGTCTCATTCGCGCTATTGAAGATGCGCGAACAGAAGTGGAAACCGCAGCCGACGTCGCAAACCGCGCCGCCGCCGTGGCAACCAAAGGTGCAGTGGCGACCGACACGCTTTCCGAACAATCCCAATCTATCGAATCGATACTGGGCCTTATCCGCGACATCGCGGGGCAAACTAACTTGTTGGCATTGAACGCCACCATCGAAGCCGCACGCGCAGGCGATGCTGGCCGTGGTTTCGCCGTGGTCGCGCAGGAAGTAAAAAGCCTCGCAAATCAAACAGCGCAGGCAACAGACGAGATTGCGCAGAAGATTTCATCCATTCAAAGTGCGACCAAGGCGTCGGTTGAATCAAATGCATCCATCCGCGAAACCGTTGACGAAGTACGCATGTCTGCCGAACGCATCCGGCGGGCGATGGAGGACCAAGCACAAACGGTTACGATGATTACCGCATCCGTCGACGAAACCGCGCTGGCCGCCGATTTAATGTCGAACACCATCTCTGCCATCCGCAGCGATACGGAAAATGTGGTGTCGGAAATCATGCAGCTTGAGGGCGGGTTTAGCGAAGTGAATGAGAAAATCTCATCGCTTCAAGCCAATGCCACCCGCTTTGTTGGAAACCTCATCCGATAACTTCGGTTGAAATTTTGTCGGCGCTGTGAAAAGCAGCGCGGATGAAAACCCATATCCTTATCACCGGCGCATCACGCGGCATCGGCGCTGCTGCCGCCGCCAGCTTTGACCCTGCAACGACTTCCGTGCTGGCGCTGTCCAGCACAGATGGCGACCTGAGCGATCCCGCAACGCCTCAGCGGCTTTGGAACCATGCGCTTGATCGCCTTGACGGGCGTGTGGATGTATTAATCAACAATGCCGGGGTATTTGAGCAAAACCCGATTTCGGCGTCGGACGAGCAATGGCTCGCGTATTGGAACCGGACCATGCAGATAAACCTGACGGCCAGTGCGGACTTGTGTCGGCGCGCTGTCCTGCATTGGCAAGAATCGAACGCAAGTGGCAGGATCGTCAACATCGCCAGCCGCGCTGCGCATCGCGGGGATAGTCCGGCCCATTGGCATTATGCGGCATCAAAGGCCGGTATGGTCGCCATGACCAAGACCATTGCGCGCGCTTACGCTGCCAACAAAATCTATGCCTTTGCCATATGCCCCGGGTTTACCATGACCGGCATGGCGGACGATTATCTCGCAAGCCGCGGCGGCGATAAGCTGCTCGCCGATATCCCGCTCGGCAAGGTTGCCGATCCCGAAGAGGTCGCGGCGATGGTAAAATTCTGTGCGCTCGATGCTCCGCCTTCGATGACAGGTGCGGTATTGGACATAAATGGCGCGAGCTATGTACGCTAAGCTGGGCGCCATATTGGCATTGGCCCTGACGGCCTGCGCACCTGTCGCACCCGTCAAGAGCATGAGCGGCGGGGCCACACTCGCGTCACAGTGCCAAGGCCGTGACGGCTGGAGCGACCCTGCCCCGCCCGCGCATATATTCGCCAATGTGTATATGGTCGGCACATGTGGCATTGTGTCTTTGCTCGTGACTTCACCCAAAGGTCATATCCTCATCGACGGCGCGACCGCCGAAGCTGCGCCGTTCATTGCCGACAATATACGCAAGCTTGGTTTCCAACCAACAGATGTGAAATATCTGGTCAGCAGTCATGAACATTTGGATCATGTTGGCGGGCTTGCAGCGCTGAAGGGCATTACTGGAGCCCGCATGCTGGCTCGCGCTGAAGCGCGCAAAAGTTTGGAGACCGGTATTTCGGACCCTACGGACCCGCAGTTGGCAATATTGCCGCCGTTCGCGGGCATAAAGGTCGACCAAATCGTCCGCGACGGTGAAACCATCACCCTTGGCCCGATAAAAATGACGGCCATCGCCACGCCCGGCCACGCCCCGGGCGGAACGAGTTGGACCTGGAAATCATGCGAGGGCGCGACCTGCCACCAATTTGTTTTCGCCGACAGCCTTGGCGCTGTGTCTGCTGATGCGTACCGATTTACGGACCATCCAGCCTATGTGACGGTGTTAAGGGCGACCATGAAGCGCGTTTCTGAGCTAAAGCCATGCGACGTCCTGATTGCACCGCACCCCGCGCAATCGCGTTTCTTTGAACGCGTTTCGGGCAAGGAACCTCTGGCCGACCCTGTAGGCTGTGCAAATTATGCGAAAGCAGCGATAGAGCGGCTCGACGCCCGCTTAGCCAAAGAAGCCGTACAATGAACTGGAAGGTGACCCTGCCCTGCACCCGCAATGAAGCGGAAGAACTGCACAATGACGATGAGTGGCTGGCGGCCTTGGAACCCATGCCGACCATCGTTGCGGACGAAGTCGAAGCCTTCAATGACGAGAAATGGCGGCTTGAAGCTTATTTTAACGAGAAACCAAATGCTCAGGTGATCTCCGCCATCCAAATCCGCTTGCCCAGTGCGGTCGACGCAAAGGCGGTGGTTGAAAAACTTCCCGATGCCGACTGGGTCGTCATGAGCCAACAAGGGCTTCAACCGGTGCATGCCGGGCGCTTCTACGTCCATACAATGGCCAACAAGGGCACAGTGCCCGACGGCGCAACCCCCTTCCAAATCGAGGCTAGCCGCGCCTTTGGCACGGGCGGACATGAAACGACCAGCGGCTGTCTTGATATGCTCGACCGAATGAAACGAGCCGGCAAACGCTTTGACCTTATTGCCGACATCGGGACCGGGACTGGCCTGCTGGCTTTTGCTGCCCATAATTTGTGGCCCAAGGCATATTTGACGGCATCGGATATCGACCCGGTCAGCATTGATGTTACCGCGGCCAATGCCGTGGTCAACAACGTCCCTTGTGGCGTTGCGCAGGGTCAGCTGGCGCTGTGTGTGGCCGCAGGGACAGCGCACGACCTTATCACCACCCGCGCGCCTTATGATTTGGTCATCGCCAATATTTTGGCGGGCCCGTTAATCGAACTTGCCCCGTCGCTATCGGCGATATTGCGCGAAGGTGGCTCGCTGATATTGGCTGGCTTGCTGAATACGCAGGCGGAGGCTGTCACGCGGGCATATCGCCTGCACGGGTTTAGAGTGCAAAAACGCAAGGATATGGGTGATTGGCCATGCCTGTGGCTCGTCAAGCGCCGCAATTATGGCTGGCAACGTCCGCTGCGCGCTTCAGGCCGCACCAGTCAGCCGCCGGGTGATTTTGGAACCTGGTAGCGGCTGGCGCCCTTAAAATATGCCTGTGTACCCTTGGTGATAAGGGCATCTTCGGCAATGATTTCGCCAACCGATATGTCGGGCAATGATTCAAGCCGCTCGTACAATGGCGCGAAATCGGTCTCAACGGTCACCTCAAGCAGCTGATCCATGCTGGAGACCACAAAATAGCTCTGCTGAAAATCATCAATGCGGTAATGGCTGCGCATCACGCGCATTAGGTCGAATACAATCCGGTTGGGACTTGGGTCCTCCAGCGCGAAAATGCTCTCTGCATAGCTTGAAACGATCCCAGCGCCGTAAATCCGCAAGCCATCGGCCTGCTGAATAAGGCCGAACTCCACCGTATACCAATATAGCCGTGCGAGATGGTCAAGCGCGCCAAAGCCGAGCGAGCGCAGTCCGCCCTTGCCATAAGCGACCATATAATCGGCAAATACGGGGTCGGCCAACATGGGCACATGGCCGAAAACATCATGGAAAATGTCGGGTTCTTGCAAATAATCCAGCTGCTCAGGCGTCCGGATAAAATTGCCTGCCGGAAAACGGCGATTGGCGAGATGGTCAAAAAACACGTCGTCGGGAACCAAGCCCGGCACGGCAACGATTTGCCAACCGGTGGCCGCCATCAAACGCGCGTTCAATTCGCGATAATCGGGAATGCCGGGACGCGTTAGCTTTAGAACGTCGATCCCAAGCATAAATGCGTCCGCCGCACGGCCCGGTAGCATCGCGGTTTGGCGCGCAAAAAGCCGGTCCCACATCGCATGTTCATCAGCGCCAAAGGCGTCCCAATTCTGGGGCACGGTCCAATCGGCATTTGCGTCGGCAGGCGGCGCGTCATAAACATGGCTCGAGCTATCCATGACGATTAGTTACACTTGAAACTGTTTTTCATCAACCGCGTTGGCAGCGATCTCATCAGTTCACAAGATGTTGCAGGCCCCCGCTAAGCCTCCGCCACGATGCGCGCCCATTCGGCCTCATCAATGACTTGAATGCCAAGGGCCGTTGCCTGTTTCAGCTTCGATCCTGCGCCGGGGCCTGCGACGACCAAGTCGGTCTTTGCACTCACCGATCCAGCAGATTTTGCGCCAAGTGCTTCCGCTTGCGCCTTCGCCTCATCCCGGCTCATGGTTTCAAGCTTTCCGGTGAAGACGATATTTTTACCCGTCCACGCACTTTCGCGGACATTTGACACATAAGCAGGTGGCGCGATTTCGTTCAAAAGATCACTCCACACCGACACATTGTGCGGTTCGTGGAAGAAATCGCCAAGTGCCTCGGCAACTGCCCCGCCAACACCGTCAATCGCGGTGATGTCCGCGACGGCCGCCTCATCACCCTGCGCCAAACGCAGCCCGATGTTACCGACCGCTTCTACCGTTCCAAAAGCTTTGAACAAATCGCGCGCAGTGACCGCGCCAATATGGCGAATCCCAAGGCCAAAGAGCAATTTGGCACCATCGGGCGCGCGCTTCGCCTCAATTGCTGCCAACAGGTTATCCACAGACTTATCCTGCCATCCGTCGCGCGATACAATATCTGCCCGCCGCGACCGGAGTCTGAAAATATCTGCCGGACTTTCGAGCCAACCCAGATCGAAAAACTCTTGAATGGTTTTCTCGCCAAGCCCCTCAATATCCAGCGCACCTCGGCTAACAAAGTGGATAAGCCGCTGAACGCGCTGGGCCGGACAAATCAGCCCGCCCGTGCAACGCACATCGACTTCGCCTTCCTCGGCGACGGCTTCCGAACCGCATTCGGGGCATTGCGACGGAAACGCATAAGGCGCGCGTTCTGCATCGCGTGTCAGGTTTTCGACGATCTGGGGAATAACGTCCCCTGCCCTTTGCACAACAATGCGATCCCCGGGGCGCACAGCCAATCGGGCAATTTCATCGCGGTTGTGCAGGGTTACGTTGGACACAACGACGCCGCCCACCGTTACTGGGGTCAGGCGACCCACGGGCGTTAACTTGCCCGTCCGGCCTACTTGAATATCGATAAGCTCAAGCGTTGTTTCGGCCTGTTCAGCGGGAAATTTATGCGCAATCGCCCAGCGCGGGGATTTTGCGACAAAGCCAAGCCGTTCCTGCCATTCAAGCCGGTCAACCTTGTAGACCACGCCGTCAATATCATAGGGCAAGTCAGCGCGCTGACGTTCGATGCCCGCATAATGGGCGAGCGCATCATCGCTATGCGGCACGCGGACGAGCAATGGCGACACGGGCACACCCCACCCCGAAATGGCCGCCATCACGCCGCTTTGCGTCTCGGCTGGCAAACCACTGACCTCTCCCCAACCATGCGCAAAGAACCGCAAGGGCCGTGACGCGGTCACCTTGGCATCTTTCTGCCGCAATGACCCCGCCGCCGCATTGCGCGGGTTGGCGAATATCTTCCCGTCCTTCGCCTTTTGCGCCTCGTTTATCGCCGCAAAGTCAGACTTGGCCATGTAGACTTCGCCGCGTATCTCGAAGATATCGGGCACATCACCGTGCAACTGCTGCGGGATGTCCGAGATATAGGCGACATTGGCGGTCACATCCTCACCCACGCTGCCGTCGCCACGTGTGGCGGCCTGAATCAGATGCCCTTTTTCGTACCGCAATGAGAGCGAAAGGCCGTCAATCTTGTCCTCCGCCGTCAACGCAATATCCGCATCGGGGGCGAGGTTTAGAAAGCGCCGGACACGCGCCACGAAATCATGGACATCCTGCGCCTCAAACGCATTGTCGAGGCTCATCATGCGCTTGGCATGCGTGATTTTCTTTAGGCCCGAACCGTCTACAGCCGCGCCAACCAAATTATTGGGGCTATCGGCGCGCACGAGATGCGGAAAAGCCGCCTCCAATTCATTATTTCGACGTACCAACGCATCATATTCCGCGTCCGAGATCTCGGGCGTGTCTTCGGCATGATAGCGCTTGTTGTGATGGGCAATCTGTTTCGCCAACCGCATCAGCTCATTGGCAGCGTCTGCTTCTGTCACTCACCGGCTCCAGAAACCGGCTTCGTCAGGTCAAATGAAACCCGGAACAACCGCCCCGGCCTTGCCAGTTCATATGTCAGGACTTGTCGTGGCATGACTTCGAACGCCCAGATATTGGCATTTGATACAGTACGGCCTTCTTTGGTGAACATGTCTTTGGAAAAGGCATCCGCAGGAAATTCTTGCCGCATAACGCTGCCTGATGTCACGGTATCGCCGCCATATTGGGATACAGGGTCTTCGGTGCCATCCTTTAACATATGGCGATGCTTCAGACGCAGGCCAGTGTCTGTCTTGCTGATAATCCATGTGCGCGATTTATCTTCGCCAACATCAAATGCGATCCGAACTTCGCGCGATGAACATTCGCGGACGTGCGCACGCATCTTGGCCGAATTAAAGCTGGCATCGCTGTCATCGCCCGCGGCCAACTGGCCTTCAAATGACTTGCCGCACAGCGCGGAAAGTTCACGAAAAAAACCGTCGGCCGGCAGGGCAGCGGGTTCCGTGGTCGTGCAGCCAGTCAGCAACACCGCAAAAATCAAACCTATTTTCTTCACACAACCTCCAAAAGACGTTTTGCTTGCGCGCGCGCTTCATCCGTCACTTCTGCGCCCGAAAGCATCCGTGCAATTTCTTGGCTGCGCGCCTCATTATCTAGCAAGACCACGCCCGTGCGCGTCACCGTCCCTTGGCTGGATTTTGCGATGAAGTAATGCGCCTTGCCTTTGGCCGCGACCTGCGGACTATGCGTGACCGCCAGCAACTGCGTATGTTGGGCCAAGCGCGCAAGCCGTTCACCGATGGCAGCCGCCACCGCGCCGCCGACGCCGCGGTCGATTTCATCAAAGATGATCGTCGCGGCCCCGCCCTCTTCCGCCAATGCGACTTTCAGCGCGAGGATGAAGCGCGATAGTTCGCCGCCCGATGCAATTTTGGCCAACGGCGCGAATGGTGCGCCGGGATTTGTCGAAATCAAAAACTCGACGCGGTCCATGCCCGATGCAGCCCAGCGCTCTTCGGGAAGCTGCTCAACAGATGTTTGGAATTGCGCCGCATCCAGCTTTAACGGCGCCAATTCAACCTTAACGGCGGCATCCAGCTTCGCTGCTGACGCACGTCGCGTTTCCGACAGTGCCGTGGCGGACGTGACATAGGCTGCGTGCTTTGCAGCGACCTCAGCCTCCAACAGAGCGAGCCCCTCGCCCCCTGCCTCAATTGACTGAAGCTGCGCCGTCAGGCGCTCCTGCAGGGCAATGATCCCGTCCGGCGCGACATTGTGTTTACGGGCCAGCGCGCGCAATTCGAACAGGCGCTCTTCAATTTCATCGAGACGCGCTGGTTCATATTCAATCGCCCGCGCAGCCGCGTTCAACTTGTCCTCGGCTTCGCTTGCCTCAATCACGGCACGGTCAAGCGACGTCAATGCTTCTGCCAGCAACGGATGCGCATCGGCCAAGCGATCAAGCTTGCGTGCCGCAGACCGGATAAGCGCAAGGCCGCTTTTGGGGCCATCAAAGCTTTCGAGCACCGCCTTCAAATCTTCGGCAATGCGCTCGCCCTTTTGCATGTCCGACCGCTCGCCCGCCAGTTCCTCTTCCTCGCCGGGCTGCGGGTTAAACGCAGCAAGTTCCGCCACCGCATGTTCAAGCCACTCTTGATCGCGCGCCGCATTTTCCAAAGCTTCGCGTGCGATATCAAGCCGCACTTTCGCCTCATGCCATGACGTAAAATTCGCCGCGACTGTCGCGGTGTCGCATCGACCAAAGGCGTCAAGCAGCGCCCGGTGCCCGCGCGGGTTTAACAAACCGCGATCATCATGCTGCCCGTGTATTTCAACCAACGATGCGCCGACATCGCGCAACAAAGCCGCAGAGCAAGGCTGATCATTTATGAACGCCTTACTGCCACCATCGGCCTTGACCGAACGGCGGATCAGCAGCGGTTCGCCTATGTCGATTTCAATGTCATTTTCGCCCAGCAACGCGACCACATTGGCTGGCGCATCAAAGCTGGCCGTCACTTGCGCCTTATCAGCGCCTGCCCGCACGAGGCCACTATCGGCGCGCGCACCCAGCGCAAGGCCCAGAGCGTCCAGCAAGATAGACTTACCGGCGCCCGTCTCCCCGGTTAACACACCAAGGCCGTTTGCAAATTCAAGGTCCAGCGCCTCGATCAGCACCACATCGCGGATCGACAGCCCCGTTAGCATGTCATTACGCGGCGGGCGCGTTCTTCTGCATCAGGTCATAGGCGCGCTGATACCATTCGCTACCGGGATAGTTGGCACCCAGCACAGCCGCAGCTTTCTTCGCCTCTTCCGGCACGCCCATCGCCAAATAGCTTTCGGTCAAACGGTACAAAGCCTCTGGCGTGTGCGTTGTCGTATCAAATTTGTCGATGACTTCGCGGAAACGCAGCGAGGATGCGAGCCACAGGGCACGACGTTGATAGAAACGGCCGATTTCCATTTCCTTGCCCGCCAAATGGTCACGCACAAGGTCCATTTTCAGCGTGGCGTCAGCGGAATAGCGCGAATTGGGATAGCGACGCTGCACTTCACCCAATGCCGCCAATGCCTGCTCCGAAATCTTCTGATCGTGGGTCACGTCGCTCATTTGTTCGTAATAAGACAAGGCGATCAGATAATATGCATAAGCCGCATCTTTGTTACCCGGATGGATCGACAGGAACCGGCGCGACGATTGAATCGATTCGTTATATTTCTGCGCCATGTAATAGCTAAATGCGCTCATCAGCTGCGCGCGGCGGGCCCATGGCGAATATGGATGCTGGCGTTCGACTTCGTCAAACAAAGCGGCAGCAACTTCATATTGCTTGTTATCCAGCTTGTCCTTTGCCGCAGTATATAACGTGTTGACGTCACGCGCGACATAACGGGTGTTGCTACCCGGCTTTGCACCGCCGCCGCCAAGGCCAAGCATAGCGCAACCGGAAAGCATGGAAACCGAAGCCAGCAGGCCAGCGGACACAAGAATTTTTCTGTTCATGGGATTGTCCTTAGATACTCTTGGGGCCGTCGCCAAGGGTTTTGCGCATGTTAGTGCGAGATGCTGTATCGAGCATGAACTGAAGGCGAGACAGCTTCGGGGGCAACCAGCTTTGCGCATTAATGGCGGCCTATGCCCACAACGAAAAAGGGGCCACCGAAGCGACCCCTTTTCCTCTCCAATCCTTTTGCAGGATGTTCTGTTTGGATGGAAGCGCGCTGCGCGTGCCCACCCCTAACCCCTCCCGCCTGCGGGAGGGGAACTTGGGCTTAGTCCTTCAGGAATGCTGGAACATGGTCGGGATCGCCCCCGCCATTGTTTCCGCCTTCTGAACGCTCTTGGCGTGGACCACGGTCGCCGCGGCCTTCGCCCCGACCGCCATCACGACGCGGTCCGCGATCGCCACGGCCTTCGCCGCGTCCGCCGCCTTCCCGACGGGGACCACGATCGCTGCGCTCGCTCTTTTCACGTGGCGGGCGTGTGTCTTCCAGTTCTTCACCGGTTTCCTGATCAACGACGCGCATGGAAAGGCGAACCTTGCCACGTGGATCGATTTCAAGAACCTTGACCTTAACGTCCATGCCTTCACTGACGACGTCGGTAACCTTCTCGACGCGCTCGTTGCGCATTTCGCTGACGTGGACGAGACCGTCCTTGCCACCCATGAAGTTTACGAACGCACCGAAATCGACGAGATTGACGACCTTGCCGTCGTAGATTTTGCCGACTTCAGCTTCTTCAACGATGCCGGAAATCCACTTACGTGCGGCTTCAATCTGGGCAACGTCGGACGACGAGATCTTGATAAGACCTTCATCATCGATGTCGACCTTCGCACCAGTGGTGGCGACGATTTCACGAATAACCTTACCACCGGTACCGATGATGTCGCGGATCTTAGCTTTGTCGATCTGCATGGTTTCGATACGTGGTGCGTGCGCCGACAATTCACCGCGGGCTTCGCCCAAAGCTTTGGCCATTTCACCAAGGATATGCGCGCGGCCTTCCTTAGCTTGGTTCAATGCAGCTTCGAAGATTTCACGGGTAATACCGGCAATCTTGATGTCCATCTGCATCGTGGTGATGCCTTCTGACGTACCAGCAACCTTGAAATCCATATCACCCAGATGATCTTCATCACCCAAGATGTCGGAGAGGATCGCGAAATCCTTACCTTCAAGGATAAGACCCATTGCGATACCCGAAACCGGACGCTTGATGGGCACACCTGCGTCCATCATGGCGAGGCTTCCGCCGCAAACCGACGCCATCGACGAAGAGCCGTTCGACTCTGTGATGTCGCTGGTCAAACGGATTGTGTACGGGAACTCGTCCTTGGTTGGCAGCACAGGGTGCAACGCACGCCATGCAAGTTTACCATGGCCAATTTCGCGGCGACCGGGCGCACCGAAACGGCCAACTTCACCAACGCTGTACGGTGGGAAGTTGTAATGCAGCATGAAGTTTTCGTAATGCAGACCGCCAAGACCGTCGATCATCTGCTCTGCGTCCTTGGTGCCCAAGGTGCAGGTGGCGATGGTTTGCGTTTCGCCGCGTGTGAACAAGGCAGAACCATGTGCGCGTGGCAAGAAATGCGTTTCCGAAACGATTGGACGGATTTGCGTGGTGCTGCGACCGTCGATGCGGGTGCCGTCCTTTAGGATAGCGCCGCGAACGATTTCAGCTTCAAGCTTCTTCATCAACTTGCCCGCGGCCAGCTGATCCTGGGGCGCAGCGTCAACAAACGCTTCTTTCGCCTTTGCGCGTGCAAGGTTCAACGCGTTGCTGCGTTCCGACTTGTCGGTCAGCTTATAAGCTGCGGCAATATCCTTACCGATCAGCTTCTTAAGCTTGTCCTTGGCAGCGGTCAGGTCAGCCTGCTCCGCCATTGCCCAAGGATCCTTGGCAGCTTGTTCAGCAAGCTTGATGATTGCCTTGACGACTTCCTTACATGCGTCATGCGCAAACAGGACGGCACCAAGCATGACTTCTTCCGAAAGCTCATTGGCTTCGGATTCAACCATCATCACGGCGTCATATGTCGCTGCAACAACGAGGTCGAGGTCACCTTCTGCAACCTGCTCATCCGTTGGGTTCAGGATATATTCGCCGTTCAGGTAACCAACGCGTGCTGCGCCGATTGGGCCCATGAAAGGAACGCCCGAAATGGTCATCGCAGCCGATGCTGCAACAATTGCCAAAATGTCAGGCTCATTCTCGCCATCATAGCTAAGAACTTGCGCAATTGCGTTGATTTCGTTGTAGAAACCCTCTGGGAACAACGGACGCAATGGACGGTCGATCAGACGGGAAACCAACGTTTCCTTTTCAGTCGCGCCGCGTTCCCGCTTAAAGAAGCCACCGGGGATACGGCCAGCTGCCGAATATTTTTCTTGATAGTGAACGGTCAATGGGAAGAAATCCTGACCATCCTTTACCGACTTCGCCGCAGTAACCGCGCAAAGTACAACAGTTTCGCCCAAAGACGCCATAACAGCGCCGTCAGCTTGACGGGCAACCTTACCCGTTTCGAGTGTCAGGGTTTGTCCGCCCCACTCGATTGATACAGTTTTCGTATTAAACATAGATTTTCCTTTGACCCGCATGCCCTATGCGATGCGGGGCCTCAATTGAGCGGATGATCCGATCCGCAAACGGCCGGGGCATTTCAAAGCCCCCATGGCAGTCCAGCCTCATTGCCGAACACGCCCTTTTCCATTTTTCGTCATCCTGAACATGTTTCAGGATAACAAGAAACGGTCATTTGGTATCCTGAAACACGTTCAGGATAACCCAATACGTAAACGGCCCGCCGAGGCGGGCCGAACGATTGTGTTACTTACGAAGGCCGAGCTTCGCGATGAGCGCCGCGTAACGGTCGCCATCGATTTTTTTCAGGTAATCCAAAAGCGAACGACGCTTGTTGACCATCTGAAGAAGACCACGACGCGAATGATTGTCCTTGTGGTGGTCTTTAAAGTGGCTGGTCAGCGTATTGATACGGTCAGTCAGGATTGCAACCTGCACTTCTGGTGATCCGGTATCATTTGGCTCGCGTGCGTGCTCTTTGATGACCTGTGCTTTACGTTCTGCAGTAATTGACATATTTTTCCTTCGAACATCATAGAGTTAGGTTAAAGCCACGGACGGTTTTCAAAGCACCGTCGATGTTCTCCACCAGTGCAATAGGCCGCAAATCTGCGTCCCTCGCCCAATGTAGCCCATCTTTCATGGCAATCCCGGTCAAGACGCGACCCTGTTGGATCGCCCTTGCCTGTTCCGGGGAGAGATCAAGAGCCGGGATGTCGACCAGCCCTGCCTCTATCGGCAAGATAATGTCTTCTTGGGCTGCCCCTTGGCCGAATGCATTCAGTTTGTCCAGCGAAATCGCGCCATTCAGGGTGAACGGACCCGCACGCACGCGGCGCAGCATAGAGACATGGCCGACGGCACCCAAAGCATAGGCAATATCGCGCGCCAAGCTGCGGATGTATGTGCCTTTGGAAACGTCGGCAGTCAGTGTGATTGATTTTAGTGCGAGGTCACTGGGTGAAAGAAGCTCCGACTGCTGGACCGAAAGCGCGTATATCGTCACGCCCCGCGACTTCATCTCGACCACTTCCCCTGCCCGCGCCAGATCATAAGCGCGCTTGCCATCGATTTTGATCGCGGAATAAGCCGGTGGAATCTGTTCAATCGGCCCTGTAAACTGCGCAAGTGCTTGCTGCACCTGATCCAGCGTGGGCCGCACGTCCGAAGTTGCAACAACCTCGCCCTCGGCATCTAGGCCACTGGTCTCTGTCCCAAAGCAGATGGTAAAATCATATGTCTTGGACGCGTCGAGCATCCGGCCACATAATTTGGTCGCCTCACCCAATGCGATGGGGAGCACACCGGTGGCGAGCGGATCAAGCGTGCCGCCATGCCCAACCTTGACCTTGCCAAAGCCTGCAGAACGCAAGTTGCGCTTTACGGCTGCAACGGCCTGCGTTGAACCCAGACCAAGCGGTTTATCGAGGATGATCCAGCCATGCATGCCCGCCCTTTAGGGCGCGGTGTAGCATCAAGTCAATTTGAAGGCGCCGCAGCATCCTTGCCTGCGGCCAAAGCTTGCTTGCGGAGCTTTAAGCGCTCTTTAAGCGGCAAAGGCTTATTGGCGGTCACAAGGCTCGCCAATTGGCATTTGTCGCCAGCCACGACGATCGTGCTGAACCTATCGAAAGTCGCCGAACCGCGCGTATCAAACCCAATCGCTTGCGCGAAATCAAGTTCCTGGCATCCACCAAGCAACTCAGCATAATACCAGCGCCGCTGCCGGTCCTCCAGCCATATGCCGTCATTGCCATCGGCTTCGAAATTGCGGATCGCACCGTGATTGGGAAAATTGATCTTGGTTTCCACGCCGACTTCGGGCCACACATAGGGCTCCGGCCTTTTGGAATGCACAGGCGCCGCGATGGCGGCTGCGACCAACAATGAGAGCATGGTTTTTTTCATCATAGGCACGACGATATGCCTTTCTGGATGAACGGCAAATGAAAAGTCAGCCTAAGCCGCGCGCCTCGTTAAAATGCTTCCGGCACATTGCGACGTAACGATCATCGCCGCCAATTTCGGTTTGTGCGCCATCGACAACGGCTTTGCCGGTCTCATCAACGCGCAAATTCATCGTCGCTTTGCGGCCGCAGTCACACACGCCTTTTAATTCAACCAGGCTGTCCGCGATGCCGAGCAATGCAGCGGAGCCGGGGAAAAGTTCGCCCTGAAAATCCGTGCGCAAGCCATAGCAAACAACCGGAATACCGGCCTTGTCGGCCAAGCTTGCAGCCTGCCAAACCTGTTCTTTGGTCAAAAACTGCGCTTCGTCGATCAGCACGCACGCGAGCGGCGTTTCTGCGTGCTTATTGAGGACTGCGCTTTCGATGTCCGTGTTGCTTTCAAAGCGGCTGGCATCGCCTGCGAGACCAATGCGCGAGCTGATCGCACCGAAACCCGGGCGATCATCAATAGCGGCGGTCCACAGCATCACCTGCATGCCGCGCTCGCCATAATTGAATGCCGCCTGCAGCAATGTCGTCGATTTGCCTGCGTTCATTGACGCGTAATAGAAATATAGCTTGGCCATTATTCTGCGTCGTCGGTCAAATCTTGTTGCACCTTGGGCTGCGCCAACAAACCTTCGATATGCGTGGCTTGGTCGAAGCTATCGTCGGCCAGAAACTTCAGCTTTGCCGCATATTTCATGCTCACGCGCGCGGCGACTTCCTTTTGGAAAAACGCCGTATTGGTGCGCAGTGCTTTCAGCACCTTTTCTTCATTTGCGCCCAACAGCGGCTTAATGAATGCCGTTGCATGGCGTAAATCCGGGGACATCCGCACTTCGGTCACGCTGACGCTGTGGCTGTTAAGGACATCGTCATGCACTTCGCCACGCGCGAGCAGTTCCGACAATATATGCCGGAATTGTTCGCCTACGCGCAGCAACCGCACGGAACGGCCCTCGGTACCAGTGTCGTTATGCTTGGCCATACAGCTCCCCTTTCAGGTTCGAGCTAAGCTCACAACGTCCGTTCACGTTCCTCGACTTCAAAGACCTCGAGCATATCGCCTGCCTTGACGTCGTTGGTATCCGCCAACACGACACCACATTCGAGACCAGCACGCACTTCGTCGATATTGTCCTTGAACCGGCGGAGCGAGGCAATCGTGGTTTTCGACACGATGACGTCTTCGCGGGTAAGACGTGCATGAAGGCCCTTTTTGATGATGCCTTCGGTGACCAGCAAACCAGCGGCCTTGTCGCGCTTGCCGGACTTGAACACGTCCTTGACCTCTGCACGTCCGACGACGGTTTCGATGATTTCCGGACCAAGCTCGCCCGCCATTTCCTTGGCGATGTCTGCCGTCAGGTGATAAATCACATCGAAATATTTCAACCGGACGCGGTCGCGTTTCGCAAGCGCCGCAGCCTTGCTGTTTGGACGCACGTTAAAGCCGATCAGCGGCGCATTGGACGCGGCAGCAAGCAGCATATCCGATTCCGTGATACCGCCAACGCCAGCCAACAGAACGCGCACCTTGATCTCGTCTGTGGAGATGTTGTTGAGCGCCGTCACAATTGCTTCGACCGAACCCTGCACATCGCCCTTGATGACGACAGGATATTCCTTCGCCCGCGTCGCGGACAAATTATCAAACAGGTTTTCAAGATTTGGCGTGACTTGCGCGGTGCGTACCTTCGTTGACTGTTCCTTACGGTACAGGGCAACTTCGCGGGCACGCGCTTCGTTTTCTACGACGGTCAAGACGTCACCAGCAGATGGCACACCCGTCAGGCCGAGCACTTCGACCGGTGTTGCCGGGCCCGCTTCGGGTACCTGTTGACCCTTGTCATTAATCAGCGCGCGGACCTTGCCGCTTTCTGCGCCAACAACAAAGATATCGCCACGCTTCAACGTGCCGCGCTTTACCAGCACGGTCGCAACTGCGCCGCGGCCCTTATCCAGCTGTGCCTCAACCACAACGGCTTCCGCCGCACGATCAGGATTGGATTTGAGTTCCATAACTTCGGCCTGAAGCGCCAACTTGTCGAGCAAATCGTCCAAACCGGTTTTCTTGAGCGCGGAGACTTCCACGTCCTGAACATCGCCGCCCATCGCTTCGACCACGACTTCATGCTCCAGCAGACGCTCACGTACCTTCTGTGGGTTGGCGCCTTCCTTATCGATTTTGTTAATCGCAACAATCATGGGCACATTGGCTGCCTTGGCATGCTTAATGGCTTCGATCGTCTGCGGCATAAGGCCGTCGTCGGCTGCAACCACCAGAATGACGATATCGGTAACCGACGCACCGCGCTGGCGCATTTGCGTGAACGCTTCATGGCCCGGGGTATCGAGGAAGGTGATGAGCGAGCCATCCTTTGTCTTCACCTGATACGCACCGATATGCTGCGTAATACCGCCAGCTTCACCCGAAACGACATTTGCGCCGCGCAAGGCGTCGAGCAGCGATGTCTTACCATGGTCGACATGGCCCATGACCGTCACGACAGGCGGACGCGCCTTCAACGTTTCTGGGGCATCAACATCTTCGTCATGAACGATGTCAACGTCAGCGTCGGAAACACGAGTGATGTTGTGGCCAAACTCTTCAACCAACAATTCCGCCGTATCTTGGTCGATCGTCTCGTTGATGGTGACGGGCATGCCCATTTTGAACAGCGCCTTGACCAGGTCACTGCCCTTTTCAGCCATACGGTTGGCCAGTTCCTGAACGGTGATCGTTTCAGGGACCACGACGTCACGGGTCTGCTTGACCTGTGCCTGACGGTTACCGCCGCCATGCAAACGCTTTTCTTTTTCACGCGCACGCTTCAGCGCGGCGAGTGAACGCGCACGGGCACCATCATCGCCCTCAAGCGCGCGGGTAACGGTAAGCTTGCCCGACTGGCGGCGATCATCGGCTGCACCGCGCGTGGGGCGATGCGGAGCCTTCTTAATCTCTTCACGCTCGCGCTCGGGACGCTTTGGCGCTTCAACAGGTGTAAAGCGACGCGGCGCAGGCGCTGCGCCATCCTTGTTGGTTTCTTCAGCAACAGGTTCAAATATTTCAGGCTCGACAGGCGCTGCTGCAGCTGGCGGCGGAGGCGGCGGAGCTGCGGCTTCCTCACGATTGGCTTGTGCGCGCTGACGCTCTTCTTCGGCGCGTTGTGCGCGTTGCTCGGCTTCACGGCGGCTGCTTTCTTCCAGCATGGCCAAACGCGCTTCTTCAGCTTCGCGAAGCAGCTTTGCCTGACGTTCCTGACGGCTCAGCATGTCATTGCCCGTTGGACGCGGTGCTGGTGCAGCCGGGGCCGGCGCAGGTGCGGCCGCTACAGGCGCAGCGGGTGGCGGCGGAGGTGGTGGTGGCGCGGCTACTTCAGGCTCAGGCGCGTAACCGGGCTTGCCGACGAGCTTCTTGCGCTTCACCTCAACCACAACTTTGTTTGTGCGGCCATGGCTAAAGGTCTGTTTGACTTCACCAGACTCGAGCGAGCGGCTCAATGTGAGCGGCTTGCGCGTTAATGTCGGTTTATTGTTGGTATCATCACTCATCGAAACAGAACCCGTCCTTACTCAGTCAATTGCGGAGACGTCAGAAATATGGCCCCGCACGTCCGCAACCAAAGCTGCGGAATCGAGGGGCGCATTACTGCATCCTTTGAAATTTAGCCAGCGTCCAAGATGATACATCACCCTATCTGCCGCTTTTTGGTCAATCAGTGCGACATGAACGGCATTTGACCGTCCAAGCGCTGCAGACAATGCGTCACGGTCGACAGGCAGCTTCAAACCACCCTTGCCGGTCCCTTCGGCATCTTCACCAACGCGCCAAGCCTGGTCGCGCTTGCCACTGCCGTCGGCGCTGGCATCGGAAGCATGCAAAAGCAAACGGACCTGCCCGCTGCGTGATGCAGAATCGATCTTCTCAGCGCCTAAGATAAGGTGCCCTGCCCGCGCTTCCAACCCAAGCCGGTCGAGAAAAGCCTTTTCAAGGCCACGATCAATGCGCCCGCTCAGGTCATCAATGATGTCAATCTTGTCGGTTTTAAAGGCACGGCGCAGCAATCCGGCAAGCTTGCCCTTTTCCTGCGCCTTTGTCAGTTCTTCGCCGGATACGCCAATCCACGCGCCACGGCCGGGGGCCTTGGCGAACAAATCAGGCGCGATGCTTCCATCGGGGCCGAGGGCAAGCCGGATGAGCTGGGCACGAGTCCCATGCTCACCTGACAATATGCACTTCCTTATTGGGGAGTGTCGGTTCTCATTGGGAGTCGTCCGCTGCAACCGCGTCCTCCTCTATGATATCCGAAGCTGGCGCGCTGTCTTCGTCGTCGAACCAGTGTGCGCGTGCGGCCATGATGATTTCATTGCCCTGCTCTTCAGACAATCCGAACACTGCCAAGACGCCAGCCTTATCTTCCGTACGATTACGACGCATTTCGCGGTCGCTACGTTCGTTGCGGCGCGGCTCACGTGCCTTTTGGATCAGTTCGTCGGTCGCCAAGTCAGCGAGATCATCAAGTGTCTTGATGCCGGCCTTGCCCAGTACAACAAGCATCGCTTCTGTCAGAATGGGGAGTTCCGCAAGTGCGTCTTCAACACCCAGTTCGCGGCGTTCGGTCCGGTTGGCTTCCTCACGGCGATCCAGCGCTTCTTGTGCGCGGCTCTGAAGCTCTTCCGCCAGACCTTCGTCAAAACCTTCGATGGCAGCGATTTCAGACGGATCGACATAAGCAACTTCTTCAAGTTCGCTAAAGCCTTCCGCAACCAGAAGCTGCGCCAAGGTTTCGTCCACATCCAGCTCTTGCTGGAACATTTCGGAGCGCTCGACGAATTCCTTCTGACGCTTTTCGCTCGATTCCGCTTCGGTCATGATGTCGATACCACGGCCGGTCAGCTGCGAAGCCAAACGGACGTTCTGGCCGCGACGGCCAATGGCAAGGCTCAACTGATCGTCAGGAACGACAACTTCGATGCGGCCTTCTTCTTCGTCGATGACAACGCGGCTCACGGTCGCGGGCTGCAGCGCGTTTACGATAAACGTCGCGGTATCTTCCGACCATGGAATGATGTCGATTTTCTCGCCCTGCATTTCCTGAACGACGGCCTGAACGCGGCTGCCCTTCATACCGACGCATGCGCCGACGGGATCGATGCTGCTATCGTGGCTGATAACGCCAATTTTGGCGCGGCTGCCGGGATCACGCGCGGCGGCCTTGATTTCGATGACGCCGTCGTAAATTTCAGGAACTTCCTGCGCAAACAGCTTCTTCATAAAGTCAGGATGCGCACGGCTCAAAAGGATCTGCGGGCCACGATTTTCGCGCTGCACCTTCATGATCAGCGCCCGAACGCGGTCGCCACCACGGACAACTTCGCGCGGAATTTGCTGGTCGCGGCGGATAACGCCTTCAGCGCGGCCAAGGTCAACAACGACATGGCCGAACTCAACCGACTTTACGACGCCAGTGATAATTTCACCGGTGCGGTCCTTGAACTCTTCAAACTGGCGCTCGCGCTCTGCATCGCGCACCTTTTGGAAGATGACCTGCTTTGCGGACTGCGCATCAATACGGCCCAGATCAACAGCTGGCAGCGGGTCAACAATGAAGTCGCCAACAACGGCGCCCTTTTGCAACTTGTCTGCTTGCTTCAGATCGACTTGCTTGAAGTAATCTTCGACGTCTTCAACAACTTCCACAACGCGCCACAGGCGAAGATCGCCAGTCTGCGTATCCAGTTTCGCGCGAATGTCATTTTCTGCGCCATAACGTGCACGGGCAGCGCGCTGGATGGCTTCTTCCAACGCCTCAATGACAATAGCCTTGTCGATCATCTTTTCGGCAGCAACCGCATTGGCAATTGCAAGCAATTCAGCCTTGTTCGCGGCAATCGTGTTAGCCATGTTCTTAGTCTTCCTGTGCTTCGTCGTGAATGGGGTCTGCCTCAACTTCGTCGGCACCATCGCTGTTGATGGGGGCAGTCGACGCAATAAGGCGGTCTGTCAAGAGCAGCTTGGCGCTGCCCATATTGGAAAAGGCGAATGTCAGTCGTCCGGATTTGCGGTCGTCGACATGAATATTGTCACCGTCGACGCCAACAATATCACCACGGATATTCTTGCGGCCGTCCATTGGCTCGGCCAGCTCAACCTTAACCTCATGGCCTGCCCAATCGGTAAAATCGGCAAGGCGGGTCAATGGCCGGTCAATGCCGGGCGAGCTAACCTCAAGCCTGTACGCTTCGACAATTGGGTCAAGCTCGTCAAATTTGTCGGATATACGATGCGACAATGCCGCACAGTCATCGATGCCAAGCTGCCGCGTATCGGGACGCTCAGCCATCACCTGCAAGGTTGGCTCGTCGCTGCCCTGCCCGCCGGTTTCAAACCACGCGACACGCACCAGCGCAAAGCCGAGCGCTTCTGCTTCGGGTGCAATCAACGCAGTCAGTGTATTCAGGTCAGGCAAATTCAGTCTTTCTTATACGGCATGCAAAGCTTTTGGCTGCCAGCACCTAGTGGCGCTAGCCCTTCCAAGTTCTCACAATGTAAGGATGACATCTGTATAGCGGAGAACTCTGCTGCATGCAACCCTCTTGCACATGAACCTAACAGTCCCCAATTGCGTTTAGCTTGTATTTGAGGAGCCTATCCATGTCGAAACTATCATTCTTAATTGGCGCGTCTTTTTTGGCAGCAGCCTGCCAGCCATCGGTGAGTGATGCGGCCCCTGCCGATAATGTATCACAACCGTTCGATGTTACCGTGGTGGCGGATTTTGACGAACCTTGGGCGATGACGTTCGTTCCCGGCACGCCATATGCACTGGTCACCGAAAAGAAGGGTAAGCTGAAGCTTTGGAAAAAGGACGGCGCTATTGTCGACGTCAGTGGCGTACCCGCAGTCGCCTATGGCGGACAAGGCGGCTTGGGTGATGTCTTTGTCCATCCCGACTTTGCAAATAACACATTCGTTTATCTCAGCTTTGCGGAAGCAGGCGAAGGCGGATTTGGCGCAGCTGTCGCGCGCGGCAAGCTCAATATTTCAGGTAACACCCCGACATTATCCGACGTTCAAGTCATCTGGCGTCAGGAACCAAAGGTTTCGGGCCAAGGGCACTTCGGACACCGTCTGGCATTTGGCCCCGATGGCATGCTGTACATTAGCAGCGGGGAGCGGCAGAAATTCGACCCTGCCCAAGATCTGAACCAAAATCTTGGTAAAATTGTCCGTCTCACCGATGGCGGCATGGTACCATCGGACAATCCCTTTTACGACCAAGGCCGCGTAAAATCGCAAATTTGGTCCTATGGCCATCGCAATCCGCTCGGCATCGCCTTTGATGCGCAGGGGCGTTTGTGGAACCAGGAAATGGGACCTGCGGGTGGCGACGAGTTGAACCTTGTTAAGAAGGCCGCCAATTATGGCTATCCCACCGTGTCCAACGGCAATCATTATGACGGCCGCGACATCCCCGACCATTCGGCAGGCGATGGTTTTGAAGCCCCGAAGGTTTTCTGGAACCCCGCCATTTCGCCCGGCGGCCTGATGATTTATTCGGGCAATATGTTCAAGGATTGGAAGGGCAGCGCGTTTATCGGTGGCCTTGGCGCAAAAGCCTTGGTCCGCGTAAAACTGGACGGCGAGAACGCGACCAAGGCTGACCAATGGAATATGGACGCCCGCATTCGTGAAGTCGAACAGGGTCCAGACGGCGCCATCTGGCTGCTGGAAGACGAGCGTGCCGGATCGCAGGGCCGTCTGCTGAAGCTTACTCCAAAGAAGTAAAGTGTGCGGCGGCGCTTAAGGCGCCGCCGTTACGGTTCCTGTTAGGTCCGCAAGAAACGAGCGAACGCGCTTCGCATTCATACCCAGATCGCTTATCCCAACCCGGCTGACCGATCGCATATCGACAATGCTGCCCTCGCCGGTATCCGATGGACGAACACGCAGGACAACATCATCCTTAAACCGAAAGAACGCGCTGGTCTCGGTTGCTTCAAAGCGACCCTCTTCCGGTAAGGATATCGCAACGTCCCAGCCCCGCGCTTTGGCAAGACGCTCAGCCTTGGCGATAACCATGGGAACGGGTTCATTGATACGTACCGAGCGAATATCGCCATAAGCTTTTTGGTGCACCAACGCCCAACGTTGCAGCGGTGTGAGGCCCCTCATATCTTTATCATCAGCGCCGGGAATATTGTCGAGGTTATCGGCGCGCAAGGTCAAGGTCTGAAATGCCGGCGGGTCTGCCAAATCCGTTGAGACATCGTGGATCGCAGGCACGGTCAATGCCGCCATCAAAAACGTTCCAACCCAACCGACATATAAAAGCGCAACAACCATACCGACCCATCGACGCACACGCGGCGGCGGGTTGATAGCTTTACGCGTGCGCCAGCCTTGCACTGCGCCGATCAATATCGCGCCAAGACCCAGCAAAAATGCGCCAGCGACGCCCTTTAATCCGGACGTATATTCCCAAAATCCCCAACCGGTTCCAACCGCAGACACAAGTCCCCAGATGAGCGCGCCAACGCCGGCGGATAGGACAATATAGCCCCAATAATCGATCTTCTTACCATCCGGCTCACCCTGCTGCGAAGACGCCGGAGATACTTGCGCATTCATGGTCTCATGAGGGATATCTTGCTCGTTCACCACATTCTCTCCTGCGCAGCATTTAGTAACTGGTTCAGGCTAAACGATGTTCCGGCCAAACGCAATTTGCCAAGTTACATAACAAAATCATCGATAATCGATTGGACAAATGCTGGCTGCAATGACAGGGGCCGCATATGTTTCGTCCAACATCCCTCTCGTGTGATTAATCATGCAACCAACGGCACTCTCGAACCTTGCCGATGGCGTTGTAGACGCGTTGCTGGATGATGCCTTTGGCCTCGACCGCCATCAACGCACCGCCTATCTGTTGCGCAAGGGCATGCACGCGATTGACCATTTGTCGCTCGGCATCTTGGACGGCGACGAACTTGTGGGAAGTATCCAATGTTGGCCCATACGTGTCAGCGAAGCCGCGTTGATATTGGTCGGCCCAGTCGCGGTCGCCAGTCGTCGTCAGAATGCCGGTATTGGGACACGGCTGATGCAGCTGATGCTCGACGCAATGCAGCCGGACGATGCACCGATGGTGATGATTGGCGACCCTGAATATTATGGGCGATTTGGATTTGCCGCTGAAGGCACATCGGGTTGGACTTTGCCGGGCCCTTGGGAACCGCGCCGACTGTTGCTGCGCAACCCGGCAATATTGGACTTGCCGGAACATGGCGCACTTGGTCCAGCCGACTAAGCTTTGACGACCGTCCGCTTTAGCCGTATCGCCGGTCCATGCCTTACGAAGCCCCTGATCTTGCGAACCTAAGCCTTTCGGACATTGCCGAGCTTGTGGCAGCGCGAAAACTGCCGCCGGTCGAAAGCTGGACGCCCGGCGCGACGGGCGACAGCGAGATGCGTGTCGCTGCCGATGGCAAATGGTATCATCAGGGCGGTGAGATCACACGTCCTGCAATGGTCCGGGCCTTTTCGAGTTTGTTGTTGTGCGACGCCGATGGAAAGCACTGGCTTGTCACGCCACAGCAGAAGCTGTCCATTGCGGTCGATGATGCGCCCTTCATTGCGGTTGAGCTGCAAAGCGAAGGCGAAGGCAAAGACCGGACCCTTGCGTTCCGATTAAACAGCGACGATCTGGTCTTTGCAGATGCCGACCACCCCATCGAAATGCGCAATGGCCTGCCCTATTTGCATGTGCGCGGCGGACTTTGGGCAAAGCTCGCACGCCCCGTCTACTACGAACTTGCCAACCTTGCGCTTGCCGAGGATCCCGAGGGCGTCAGCATCTGCAGCAAAGGTGCGCAATTTAGATTGATGGCGCCCGCATGAATTGGCGGCATCGGATACATCAGGCGCTAGACCCCGCGTTGGATATCGAAATTGAGGATGAGCGACATTTGGGTGGCACAATTCAACACCGTGCCGCTGCGGTCCTTATCCCGATAACCGACCGTGCCGAACCGGGCGTTATTCTCACCCAGCGCCCGACATGGCTGCGCAGCCATGCTGGCCAAGTCGCATTTCCCGGCGGCAAGGTTGATGACAGCGACGAAAATTCGATCTTTGCTGCATTGCGTGAGACGGAAGAAGAACTGAACATACCGCCTGCCCGCGTCGAGGTGATAGGTGTGGCGGACACTTATTATTCAGGTAGCGGGTACAGCATTGCCCCCGTTGTTGGCATCATTCCGCCTGACCTTGAGATTCAGCCCAACCCGCAAGAGGTGGAAGACTGGTTTGAAGTCCCGCTTGCGTTTCTGCTTGATCCTGCCAATTCCATCAAGAAAGAGACCAACTGGAATGGGCAGCAGCGAAGCTATTACGACATGCAATGGGGCGAACGGCGGATATGGGGCGTAACGGCGGGGATAATCGCCAATCTGGTACGGCGGCTGGCATGATTGTGGCACAGCTTCCTCATGCCGAATGGCAACAGGCCCCGGGCTTGAAAAAGGTGCTGGCGCTGCTGGCCGATTCCCATGGTGGCCCCCGATATGTTGGCGGCGCTGTGCGCGACACATTGTTGGGGCTGCCTGTTTCGGACATTGATATTGCAACCGCATTGTTGCCCGAAACGGTCATGGACCGATTGGAAGCGGGCGGCGTCAAAGCCGTTCCGACGGGACTGGACCATGGCACAATTACGGCGGTCGTGGACGGCAAGAATTACGAAATCACCACATTACGCCGCGATGTCTCCACCGATGGTCGGCGCGCGACGGTGGCTTTCGCAACCGATTGGCGGGAAGACGCCGCGCGGCGGGATTTCACGATCAACGCGCTATATGCCGACCCACAAACAGGTGAGGTTTTCGATTATTTCGGCGGTTTAACCGATCTCGAAAATGGCTGCCTGCGCTTCATTGGCGACGCGGCGCAGCGGATCGCCGAGGATTTCCTGCGGATATTGCGGTATTTCCGTTTCCTTGCCCGATTTGGCAGCGGTCCGGTCGATGCAGACGCAATCAACGCCTGCGCGCAAGGTGCGCATGGGCTGACGGCGCTGTCACGCGAACGCATTGCGCAAGAACTTGCCCGGTTGTTGTCGCTCAAAAATCCAGCCGCGTCTGTTGGTCTCATGATCGACAACGGCATTTTCGCGCCCTTTCTTCCTGAACTTTGCAGCGATGCGCATGATCGATTGCAGCGGCTTGTGGAACGCGAGCAGTTGCACCATCAATCCCTGTCGCTCCCTGCCCGGTTTCTCAGCATATTGGTGACGGACCCGGTCGCGGTCGACAAAGTGGCGGCACGGCTGAAGCTGTCGAACAAAATGCGGGAAAATCTCGCCAGCCGTTTGAACGCCGGCATGCCGTCGGAAGGCAATATCCGCGCCATCGCTTATCGTTTCGACAACGACACCGCGCGCGATGTCGCCATGTTGTTTGCGGACGACAATGCCCTGCCGCACTGTCTGGCGCGCTTGGACAATTGGGATAGCCCCACCATGCACATCAAAGGCGGCGATCTTATCAAAATGGGATTGCCCGCTGGTCCACTCGTGGCGAAAACCTTGCAAGAGCTGGAGGCCAACTGGGTTGCCGAAGATTTCCCGGTTTCGGACCGCCAGTCCGAATTGGCGCTTCAGTGTGTCGAGGCAGCTATGTCAGCGGCCAAAAAGGCATAAGCTGCATCTTCAGGCAAAGGCCGCGCATAATAATAGCCCTGCCCAACGGAACAGCCAAGGCGACGGAGCAACTGCGAAATCTCTATGGTTTCAATGCCTTCGGCGGTTGTCTTCATACCCAATGCCCGCGCGAGCGACAGCACGGTGCGCACAATCGCCCGCTTATCTTTGTTCACCAACATCTCAGATACAAAGCTGCGGTCAATTTTCAGAACATCAATCGGGAGCTGCTGGAGATAGGCCAGATTGGAATAGCCGGTGCCAAAATCATCCATCGCAAGGTTGGTATCCAGCCCCTTCAACGCATCAAGCAACGTCTTTGCGCCAGCCGGATCATTGATAAAGGCACTCTCGGTCAGCTCAATTGTCATCCGGTTGCCATCTACATTCGCGCCCTTCAGCGCAGAAGACACCGCGTCCACCACATCGTCGCGCTGCATCTGCACCGCGGACATGTTCACGGAAATCCGGAAATCCTGTTGCCCGCCCGATCTGCTATCCCATCGCGCGATGGTTTTGGCCGCTTCCTCAAGCGCCCAGCGGCCAAGTGGCACGATTAAGCCACTTTCCTCCGCCACAGGAATAAAGTCGACCGGCGATATGGGACCAAGGTCGGGATGATCCCAACGCGCCAATGCTTCAAAGCCGCTTAACGATCCGCTGTCGAGATCAACCAGCGGCTGATAATGCAGCACAAGCTCGCCGCGATTCAACGCGTGCCGCAAATCGGTTTCAAGGCTGAACCGACGCCGTGCGGTATCGAGGGCCCCCGCTGCATATAGTTCGAAGTTCTTCGAAGATTTGGCGCGCTTCAGCGCAATTTGGGCATGGCGTAATGTATCCGTTGGATCATCCCCGACACCACCGGTCGCCGCAGCGAGCGCACATTCAACCTGAATCTCCAAATTCGAAAGCTGGCATGGATCGTTGAATGCGTCACCCAGACGTTGGGCAATGGCCGCGACGTCGATTGCATCTGAATCCATCTGCACGAACAGGGCAAACTCATTACCGCCAAGCCGCCCCAGAATTTCATTGCTGCGGATCCGCGCATTCAGGCGGCGGGCGGCGGTAATGATCAGCTCGTCGCCGGCAATCGCGCCGACCGATTCATTCACACGGCTAAAACGCGCCAAGTCCACCAGGATGATGGCATAATTTTGTGACGAACCCGATTTCCGCATTTCGGCAACCGCGGCGTCAACCCGTTCTTCAAAACCGATGCGGTTACAAAATCCGGTCAGGCTATCGCTCAGCATTTCGCGGCGGAGGTTAACCCGGCTGATGGCTTCGGCCGTGCGGTCAACCATCGACAACAGGAACATGTCATTACCACCGCCAAAACGCGCGATGCTGATTTCCAACTCGCGCGGATGAATAGCGTCGTCCGACCGCCAGCATTCGAAATGTGTCTCGCGGCGTGCGTCGAGCATGGCCAACGCCCGGTCACCCAGCAATGCCATGTCGGGCTTTGCTTGCCCCCCAAAGCCAAGCATCAGGTCATCAAACGTCGTGTTGCTGCGCACCAGATGAACTTCATTTTGCGTGGTGCGAAATATAGCGCCCGCGATGGGCAGGGAGGACAGCCAGTTAAACTCTGCCCCGCCTATGGCTAAGACCGCCCTGTTATCAGGGTGTTTTTCGTCTAAAATGGGCGAGCTGGCGCTTTTCATTGTGCGCCGTTATGCACACCGATTGTAAAAGATGTTCCCTCAGCGCGTGGTTAATTTTCAATAAACCTTAATCGAAGCGGTTATTCCTTGGAAAGCCCTGCGGCGGAAGTCGACCCGCCGCGCCGCGCGCTACACGCCACAAGGACATATCGTTTTCCGTGCGCATCCGGCCGCTATCGCCGCCCATCGCCCAGCTGAGCCCTTCGCTCATCTTAAAGCATACAGCATCTGCAAGGCCGCCGTCCTTATAACGCTGCAAGGTAACGCCCTGCCCCTTGGCCATTTCGGGAATTTCGCTGAGCGGGAAGACCACCAATTTGCGGTTGTCACCCACTACGGCAACATATTGGTCTTTCAACGTCGCTTCGTCCGTGGTCTCTGCCGGAGCAAGGCGAACCACCGAAAGCTTCGCGCCCGGTTTCAACGTAACGACGCCGCGTCCCTTGCGGGTTTCGGCGATAATATCGCTCATCCGCGCGATAAAGCCCTTGCCCGTTGAAGCCGCGAGCAACATACGCCCGTCTGCCACGGCAGGGAACGCCGCAACGATATCGTTTCCGGTTTCGATGTCGATCATTGTGCCAACAGGTTCACCGAAACCGCGCGCACCGGGGAGTTTATCGGCACCCAAGGTGTAAAAACGGCCATTCGCCGTTGCGATCAGGATCTTGTCGGTCGTCTGCGCATGGAATGCAAAGGCGGGGCCATCCCCTTCCTTAAACTTGAAATCGGCGCGTGCAGACAGGTCCGCATGGCCCTTCATGGCTTTGATCCAGCCACGTTTTGACATGATAACCGTGACGGGTTCGCGTTCGACAAATGCCTCGAGCGAAATCTCGCGCGCTTGCCCTGCTTCTTCCAAGCTTGTGCGGCGGCGGCCAAGTTCGGTATCTTCACCGTAATTTTTGCGCAGCGCAGTCAGATCTTTTTTCAAACGCGTCTTCTGCCGCGCAGGGCTTTCGATCAGCTTTACCAGCTCTTCGCGTTCCGCTTCCAAGCCCTCAAGCTCGCGCCGAAGCTCCATTTCTTCCAGCCGGCGGAGCGACCGCAAACGCATGTTAAGAATGGCCTCGGCCTGCCGGTCATTCAACTGGAACTCAGCCATCATAACGGGTTTGGGCTCATCTTCGTTACGGATGATTTCAATGATGCGATCAAGGTTGAGGAACGCAATGATATAGCCTTGAAGCAGTTCAAGGCGGCTATCGATCTTTTCCAGCCGGTGCTGCGATTTGCGCACCAGCACTTCGATCTGGTGCGTCAACCAACGCAACAGAACTTCGCCCAGCCCCATGACCTTTGGCGTCCGGTCGGCATCAAGCACGTTCATGTTCAACGAAAAGCGTGTTTCAAGGTCCGTGAGGCGGAACAAAGCGTTTTTCAGATCTTCGGGATCCACGTTGCGGCTTTTGGGCACAAGCACGATACGAACGCGTTCGTCACTTTCGTCGCGGATGTCATCCAATATGGGCAGCTTTTTATCGGCAATCAGTTGCGCGATTTGCTCAATCAACTTGCCTTTTTGTACCTGATACGGAATTTCCGACACCACAAGCTGCCATGTGCCACCCGGCAGTTTTTCAACGCCTGTGGGTTCCCAGCATTTCTCGCCGTCCTGCCATCCGTTTGAAAAACGCGCACGCACGCGCATGGCACCGCGACCGCTCGCATAGGCTGCACTTATGACCGCGGGGCTGTCCACCAGCACGCCGCCCGTTGCAAAATCGGGTCCCTTGACGATTTCCATCAACTGCTCATGCCGTGCCTGTGGCTCATCAATGAGCAGCATGGCAGCGTCGATAATCTCGGCCGCATTATGCGACGGAATGCTGGTCGCCATGCCGACCGCGATGCCGCTTGCACCATTTGCCAGCAAATTGGGGAACAGACCGGGCATAACCTCGGGCTCTTCGTCTTCGCCATTGTAGGTAGGACGAAAGTCCGTTGCGTTTTCATCAAGCCCGTTCATGAGCTCAATGGCTGTGCGCGTCAGACGCGCTTCGGTATATCGATACGCAGCCGCATTATCGCCGTCGATGTTGCCAAAGTTGCCCTGCCCGTCAACTAGCGGGTAACGCAGCGAAAAAGTCTGCGCGAGCCGGACCATTGCGTCATAAACAGATTGGTCGCCATGCGGGTGATATTTACCGATGACGTCGCCGACAACACGGGCACATTTCTTATACCCGCTCGCTGGATCAAGTTTGAGCAAGCGCATTGCCCACAACAAACGCCGATGCACAGGCTTCAATCCGTCACGCAGATCGGGAAGCGACCGCGCGGTGATGGTTGACATCGCGTAGATCAGATAGCGTTCCGATAAAGCCGCATCAAACGGCGCATCGACAATCGCGTCAAATGGATCTTCTGCTGGAGCATCAACTATGTCAGACATAACTGACCCGATAGCGAGCGAACCCGCCGTCGCAAAGCAACGATTTCAGCAATCCACAGCTTAATGCGCTCGGCACATATGTTGCGTTGCAATAAAGACACATTTCCGGCGCAAAATTGTAATAAATCGCGAGTTTGCTAGAATTTGGCGTAACAAAGTGCCAGCTTCATCTGCGTAAGTCGAAATATACCTACAAAACGGGGAATGATCATGAAAACCAATAAATTAATCTCTGCACTTGCAGTGACGGTCTCGTCCACCGCGCTCTTCGTGGCAGCAGCCAATCCGGCGTTTGCACAGCAGGGTACATCTGCGCAGGCAGCGGAGGCCGAAGAGGCGACCGGTATAGATGCAATTATTGTGACCGGCACACGCCGGACCGACCGCACCGTTGCCGACAGCACAGTGCCCGTCGATGTCATCTCCGGCGATGAACTGCTGAACAGCGGCACAACCGAAACCAACAAGCTGCTGAACCAGCTTGTTCCCTCATTCAACTTTCCGCAGCCGTCCTTGACCGATGGCACCGACTCGCTTCGTCCGGCGACCTTGCGCGGACTTGCGCCAGACCAAGTGCTCGTGCTCGTCAACGGCAAACGTCGTCACCAGTCCGCGTTGGTCAACCTCAACGGTTCGGTAGGTCGCGGATCCACCGCGGTCGATTTGAACACCATACCGCCGCTCGCCATTGAACGTCTCGAAGTTCTTCGTGACGGCGCGGCCTCGCAATATGGCTCCGATGCAATTGCGGGTGTTATCAACATTCAGCTTAAAAAGGGCATTGGCGGCCGTGCGCAGGCAACGTTCGGCAAATATATTACCGAGATGGAAGATGTCGGTCAGGTCGATACCGTTTCCTTGACCACTGGCCTGACGGACAACCCGGTCATCACATACACCGGCGAAGACCGCAAACGTCGCGACGGTGACACATACACCTTCGCATCAAACTTTGGTCTACCCTTGGGCGACAACGGCTATGTGAACCTTACAGCGGAATATAAGGACCGTTCACCCACCAACCGTTCGGGTCCAGACATCCGCCGCAATTATTTCAACGCAGGCGATCCGCTCGAAGCGACCTTCAACCGTTATGCGCACCGTTACGGTGACGGCGTGTCGCAGGATCTGAACTTCTTCGTCAACGGCGGCATTGAATTCTCTGACTCAGCAGAATTCTACACCTTCGGCAGCTATGGCATTCGTGACGGCAACGGCGCTGGTTTCTACCGCCGCTCGTCGGACGTTCGCAACCGCGACTGGTCTGCGTCCACGACGACATTTGTGCCCATTTACGCGGACGGTTTCCTTCCGCTTATCGCCAGCGAAATCGTCGACATCTCGGCCGCAGCGGGCCTTCGTGGCGCCATGAGCGGATGGGATTACGACCTTTCGGTAGTCTATGGGTCCAACCGTCTGGATTATGATATCGAAAATACGGTCAACACGTCCTTGGGCGGCGCCGCAAGTGCGCGGCGTTTTGACGCCGGTGGCCTGCGTTCAGGCCAGACGTCGATCAACCTTGATATGCGCCGCGATCTGGACATCGGTATTGGCCAAAGCGTCTCGCTTGCCGTCGGCGGCGAATATCGCAACGAAAACTACAAAATCGTCCCAGGTGAGCTGCAGAGCTACGTAAACGGGCCCTTCTCGGCTGCGCCGTTTAATGCCGCCGGTGGCGCGCAGGTGTTTCCGGGTTTCCGCCCGGCAAACGCAACAGACGTTTCACGCAATAGCTTTGCTGGTTATATCGAACTCGACGCCGATCTATCGGACAGCTTCACGGTGCAATTGGCGGGACGCTACGAACATTTCAGTGACTTTGGCGATACCATCAATGGTAAAGCCGCGGCACGATATGAAATCGTTGATGGCGTGGCTTTGCGCGGTTCAATTTCAACCGGCTTCCGCGCGCCAAGCCTCGCCCAGCAATCGTTCGCAACCACATCGACCAACAACGTCGGTGGCGTGCTTATCGAAGTCGGGACATTCCCGGTTTCATCGCCTGTGGCCGTTGCGCTGGGTGCACAGGCACTCACGCCAGAAAAATCGGTGAACCTTGGCGGCGGCGTTACATTCACGCCGATTAGCGGGCTCAGCATCACTGCGGATTACTACAATATAAAAATCAACGACCGCATCACCCTGACCGAAAACCTTCAAGGTACAGACGTTCTGGCGTTGCTGACCTCAGCCGGTGTGACAGGCGTAAGCTCGGCGCGCTTCTTCATCAACGGTATTGATACCCGGACTTCGGGTCTTGATATCGTTGCCAGCTATCGTGTGCCAGAATTCGGCCTTGGCAAATTCCGTGTCAGCGTCGGGTATAATTTGAACAATACCAAAATTACCGACCGCCGCGTATTTTCCGGTTTCACAGCACAGCGTTTGTTCGCACGGCAGGAAAGCTATCGCCTGACCGATGGACAGCCTAAGAACAAGCTGAACGCAACGCTCGATTGGGATTATAACAATCTTGGCATGACGCTGCGCACGAACCGTTACGGCGAAGTGTTCTTGCCAAGCGGCTTCTCGACATCAGCAAACAATAACAACATTGCGCTCGCTCCAGGTGACGTCCCAGGCGATATATTCCTGTCGCCCAAGTGGATTACCGACCTTGAGTTCCGTTTCAAGCCAGTTGAGTCCGTCTCAATTGCATTTGGCGCGAACAACGTGTTGGATGTGTATCCAGATCGCCTTCCATTCGGAACGGTTGATGGTGTAAACTATGGCTTGAACAACTCATTCCTGCCGTACAGCTCGCAGTCGCCATTCGGCTTCAGCGGACGGTTTGTCTATGGTCGTGTGTCTATCGACTTCTAAATTGACGCCTTTTTGATAAGCAAGGGCGCGGCGTAAAACCCGCGCCCTTCTTTTTTGTGCACTTTAGGCGCGCCATTTTTGACGCCTTGCGGTCTGCCTGCTAACGGGGCGACGACTCCCGATAGCAGCAGAAAGCGACCAACATGATCCCACGTTATTCCCGCCCCGACATGGTGAAGATTTGGGAGCCTGAAAACCGCTTTCGTATTTGGTTCGAAATTGAAGCACATGCCACGGATGCGCTGGCCGCGCGCGGCGTTGTTCCCGCCTCTGCCGCACAAGCGCTTTGGAAATGGTGGGACACCAATCCAGCTATCGATGTTGCCGCCATTGACGCGATTGAGGCTGTCACAAAGCATGATGTCATCGCGTTCCTGACATGGGTCGCAGAACAAGTGGGCGATGAAGCCCGCTTCATGCATCAGGGGATGACATCATCCGATGTACTCGACACCTGTCTTGCGGTTCAGCTCACGCAAGCGACCGATCTTTTGCTCGCCGACATGGATGCTTTGCTTGCTGCGATTAAGACGCGCGCGATGGAGCACAAATTTACGCCGACGATTGGCCGCAGCCACGGCATTCATGCGGAACCCGTCACCTTCGGTATGAAGCTTGCGCAAGCCTATGCCGAATTCGCACGTGGCCGTGAGCGCCTTGTGGCCGCCCGTGCTGAAATCGCGACTTGCGCCATTTCCGGCGCGGTCGGCACCTTCGCCAATATCGATCCGGGCGTTGAAGCGCATGTTGCGGCAAAGCTTGGCCTTGCGATTGAACCTGTATCAACACAGGTCATCCCGCGTGACCGCCACGCCATGTATTTCGCAACGCTTGGCGTTATTGCATCGTCCATTGAACGTCTCGCGACCGAAGTGCGCCATTTGCAGCGCACCGAGGTTCTTGAGGCAGAGGAATATTTCTCGCCGGGTCAAAAGGGCAGCTCCGCCATGCCGCACAAGCGCAACCCGGTGCTGACCGAAAACCTGACTGGATTGGCCCGTATGGTGCGCGGCTATGTGACGCCTGCTCTGGAAAATGTCGCTTTGTGGCATGAACGCGACATCAGCCACTCAAGCGTCGAACGCTATATCGGGCCGGACGCGACAATCACACTCGATTTCGCCCTTGGCCGACTGACGGGCGTGATTGATAAGCTGCTAATCTACCCTGAACGCATGCAGAAGAATCTCGACCGCATGGGCGGCCTTGTTCATTCACAGCGCGTGCTGCTGGCGCTGACGCAGGCTGGCATCAGCCGCGAGGACAGCTACCGCATCGTTCAACGCAACGCGATGAAGGTTTGGGAATCCGACGGCGCAGAATCACTCATGGAGCTTTTGAAGGCCGATGCGGATGTGCGTGCAAAAATGTCTACCGAAGAAATCGAAGACCGCTTCAATCTTGATTACCACTTCAAACATATCGACACCATTTTCGAACGGGTATTTGGCTGAGCCTTAGCCGCCACAAAAATGCGCGGCGGCTAGGTTTGGTGGATAGCGCTACCCAAAGGCAAAATCTTGTCATAAGGTGGCAAGACAAGAAGGAGCGGCGGACCGATGCGATTTTTGAAGATGCTCATTTGGGTAACGATCATTATCGGGCTTATCGTGTTTGCGACCAACAATTGGGTGCCAGTTTCGGTCAGCCTATGGGGTGGCCTTCGCCTAGACACCAAATTGCCGGCATTGGTCATTGCGGCGTTTCTGCTTGGTTTTTTACCGCTGTATTTCCTTCACCTTACGCAGGTGTGGCGCATGAAAAGGCGCATCATGACGCTTGAGGCAAACCAGCGCGGCTCGGCAGTGCCGCCACCGCCTCCAGTGTCCCCTCCCCCTGCCTACGCCGCTGTGGACATGATATGACCAACCCGATTTTCGTCGCAATCGACACGCCCTATCTGGATGACGCGCTGGAATTGACGCGACGTATTAAGAACCAGGTCGGCGGAATTAAACTTGGCCTCGAATTTTTCTGTGCCAACGGACATCACGGCGTGCACGAAGTGCAAAAACTCGGCCTTCCAATCTTTCTTGATCTGAAACTGCACGACATTCCCAATACCGTTGCCAAGGCGATGCAGGCGATTAACACGTTGGAGCCAGCCATCGTCACCATCCACGCCGCCGGTGGCCGCGCGATGATGGAAGATGCCAAGGCGGCGGCCGGAGCCCATACCAAAGTCGTCGCTGTTACCGTCCTAACCAGCCTCGACGACCATGACCTTAATCGCGTCGGGGTGTCCGACAGCGCAGACATTCAGGTCGCCCGACTGGCGGCATTGGCGCAGGAAGCCGGGCTGGATGGCATTGTATGTTCGGGCCACGAAGTGAAATCCGTGAAAAAGAATTGGAAGGACGGGTTTTTCGTTGTTCCGGGTCTTCGTCCCGCCGGTGGCACCAGCGCAGATCAAAAACGCACTGTCACGCCGCGTCAGGCACGCGACGACGGCGCAAGCATATTGGTTATCGGGCGCCCCATTACCAAGGCCGAAAGCCCCGAAGATGCAGCACGGGCCATTATGGGTACGTTGTAACCTAAGGCGCTGGCATAAAATCACCCGAGGATGCGCAAGTTCAGCATGACGGAATCTTTCGGGTTCGCTAGTTAAACGCCATGCAAACGCAAATCAAAATCTGTGGCCTGAAAGACGAAGCCAGCATCGATGCGGCCGCAAAAGCTGGCGCCACGCATGTTGGCCTTGTCCATTTCGAAAAAAGCCCGCGCCACGTCGCGCTTGACCAAGCCGCTGCGTTGCGGATGCGCGCACCCGCCGGTGTAAAGATCGTCCTGCTGCTCGTAAATGCCGAGCCCGGGTTTACGGCCAAGGCTATTGAAGTTGTCAAACCCGATATCGTGCAATTTCACGGATCGGAAACGCACCAATGGTTGCGCGTTTTAAAAAGCGCGGTCGACATTGAAATCTGGAAAGCCTTTGGCGTGAAGGACGCTGCAACGCTTAAAAATGCGGACCAATATGAAGGCGCGGCGGACCTCATCCTGTTTGATGCGCCGGCCCAAGCATTGCCCGGCGGCACGGGCACGCGGTTCGACTGGTCCTTGCTCACACAGCATAAACACAAGCTGCCTTGGGGGCTTGCCGGTGGCTTGAACCCCGACAATGTCGGTGAAGCCCTGCGGCAAACACGTGCGATATTGGTCGATACCTCGTCTGGCGTTGAATCCGCGCCAGGCATCAAGGATATGGACAAGATTGCGGCCTTCTGCCAAGCGGTCCGCAACCATGACCACAGCTGAACCGACACCAAACTCATTCCGCAACCAACCCGACGATCGCGGCCATTTCGGCCAGTTCGGCGGGCGCTATGTCGCCGAAACGCTTATGCCGCTCGTGCTCGACTTGGAACGCGAATATCGCGCCGCAAAACAGGACCCGGCCTTTGCGGCGCAATTCGATGATTTGCTGGAGCATTATGTCGGTCGTCCGTCGCCGCTTTATTATGCCGAGCGCCTGACCGAGGAAGTCCGTAAAAACGCACCCGCCGGCAAAGGCGCGCAAATCTGGTTCAAGCGTGACGAGCTGAATCACACCGGCGCGCACAAGATCAACAACTGCATTGGCCAGATACTGCTTGCCATTCGCATGGGTAAGACGCGGATCATCGCCGAAACCGGTGCGGGCCAGCATGGCGTTGCCACGGCAACCGTCTGCGCACGTTTCGGCCTGCCTTGCTTCATCTATATGGGCGCAAAGGACATCGAACGGCAGCAGCCCAATGTGTTCCGCATGCGCTTATTGGGTGCGGAGGTCATTCCCGTCACCAGCGGCGCTGGCACGTTGAAAGACGCGATGAACGAAGGGCTGCGCGACTGGGTCGCCAATGTCCACGACACATTCTACATCATTGGCACAGCCGCTGGCCCGCATCCCTATCCCGAACTGGTGCGCGATTTCCAAAGCGTGATCGGTAAGGAAGCGCGCGCGCAGATGCTGAGCCGCATCAACCGCCTGCCCGATTTGTTGGTGGCAGCCATTGGCGGCGGATCGAACGCCATTGGCCTGTTCCACCCGTTTTTGGACGACAAAGACGTTCAAATGCTTGGTATTGAGGCTGCAGGTCATGGGCTTGAGAAAGAACATGCCGCGAGCCTTGCGGGCGGCCGCCCCGGCATCTTGCACGGCAACAAGACCTATTTGTTGCAGGATGACGATGGCCAAATCGCCGAAGCGCATTCGATTTCGGCTGGCCTCGATTATCCCGGCATTGGCCCAGAGCATAGCTGGCTCAAGGAAATCGGCCGCGTGCGTTACGACAGCGTGACCGACACCGAAGCGCTTGCCGCGTTTCAGCTGCTTTGCCGCACCGAAGGCATCATCCCCGCGCTGGAGCCTGCCCACGCCATTGCAGCGGTCGAACGCGAAGCGAAGAAAATGGACCGTGATCAGATCATATTGGCGAACCTATGTGGGCGCGGTGACAAGGATATCTTCACCGTCGCTGAGGCTTTGGGGACTTCGATATGAACGGCTCGACTTTGGTTATCCTGAAACCAGTTCAGGATGACGAGGGGTTGGTTGCATGACCCGCCTCTCCGCCGCCTTTTCCAAGCCTCACCCCGCGCTAGTCGCCTTCATCACTGCGGGTGACGGCGACACCGCAGCCAATCTCGATGCGCTCGTCGCGGGTGGCGCGGATGTCATTGAACTTGGCATGCCATTCACGGACCCAATGGCCGACGGTCCCGCCATTCAGGAAGCGAACATCCGCAGCCTGAACGCTGGCACCACCACGGCGGATATCTTCGCCCTCGCCTCAGCCTTCCGCAAACGCCATCCAGACACGCCCTTGGTGCTGATGGGTTATGCCAACCCGATGACGATCCGTGGCGGTGACTGGTTCGCGTCCGAATGCAACAAAGCGGGCGTCGATGGCGTCATCTGCGTCGACATTCCGCCAGAGGAAGATCCTGAGCTTGGCCCTGACTTGCGCAGCGCGGGCATTGACCTCATTCGTCTCGCAACGCCCACCACAGACACCGCCCGCTTGCCCGCCGTCCTGAATGGTGCATCTGGCTTCCTATATTATGTGTCGGTCGCGGGTATCACCGGCCTGCAAGTCGCGGCGCAGACCAGCATTGATGACGCTGTGGCGCGGCTAAAGGCCCATACCGATCTGCCCATCGCGGTTGGCTTTGGCGTCCGCACACCTGAACAAGCCGCCAACATTGCACGCGTTGCCGATGGCGTTGTCGTTGGTTCCGCAATCGTCGAACTCGTCGCCAAACATGGCATCAACGCCGCTGGTCCGGTCCGCGATTATGTGGCGTCGTTGAAATCGGCTATCATTTCGGCGCGTGGCTGATTACAAAACCGTAGCCCTGAGCAGCAGTCGCCCAGCGACTGCGTCCGTCGATGGGCGCCTCTCGGGTGTAGCTTTAGCCGGGGAAGCGTGCTTCGACAGGCTCAGCACTACGGTATATTTTACATTGCGTATTTTACAGGGACAGAAAACATGAACTGGGTCACCCGCGTCCGCAACGCCATTCCCTTCATCGCCAAGCGCGAAACGGCCGAAACGCTTTGGCACAAGTGCAAGGGCTGTCAGGCAATGATTTTCCTCAAGGAGTTTGAGGAAAACCAGTCTGTCTGTCCAAAATGTGACCATCATGGCCGCATTGGCCCCGCCGAACGCTTCGCCGCTTTGTTCGATGACGACAGCTACGACGTGCTTAAGCCGCCCGTTGTCGGCGAAGACCCGTTGAAGTTCAAAGATACAAAGAAATATATCGACCGCATCAAAGCCGCCCGCCTCGCAACGGGTGAGCAAGACGCGATGATGAGCGCGCGTGGCGAAATCAATGGCCAACCGGTGGTGGTCAGTGTTCAGGATTTCGCCTTCATGGGCGGTTCCATGGGTATGGCGGTTGGTGAGGCGTTCATTGACGCTGTAAAGGCCGCGATCCGCGCGAAATGCCCCTACATCATCTTCACAGCCGCAGGCGGCGCACGCATGCAGGAAGGCATATTGAGCCTGATGCAGATGCCGCGTTCAACCGTCGCCATTCAGATGCTGCATGATGCGGGACTGCCTTACATCGTCGTACTCACAGACCCCACCACCGGCGGCGTTACCGCGTCTTACGCAATGCTGGGCGATGTCCAAATTGCAGAGCCGGGCGCGCTCATCGGCTTTGCCGGACAGCGGGTGATCGAGCAGACAATTCGTGAGAAACTGCCCGAAGGATTCCAGCGCGCCGAATATCTTTTGGAGCATGGCATGATCGACATGGTCACCCACCGCCACGACCTGCGCGGCGTATTGTCGCAGCTCGTCGGCTACCTCGCGCCAGAGAAGAAGGCGGCTTGATTGCGATAACCAATCCACATTGTCATTCCCGCGAACGCGGGAATCCATGGTCTGAAATATGTCGCCAACATACTACGTCTATATCATGGCCAACCATCGGAATGGGACGATCTATATAGGTGTCACCAACAATCTTGCGCGACGGGTATATGAACACCGAGAAAAGCTTTTCAGAGGCTTCTCATCGACTTACGATACGAACCGATTGGTATATTATGAACCCTATGCCGATGTCAGGGACGCCATCAAGCGCGAGAAACAACTGAAAAAGTGGAAGCGTGTATGGAAAATCGATCTTATCGAGCAAAGCAACCCTGAATGGCGAGACTTATGGTTCACGTTAAACCGATAGATCTGGCCATGGATTCCCGCGTTCGCGGGAATGACAAAGGTTCGGCAAATGCCTGACCACGCCATTTCCTCTGACCCTGCTGTTCAGGCGCAATTGGACCGGCTGACCATGTTGTCGCCCGGAAAGGATGTCTTGGGGCTGACGCGCATTGCGGCGTTGCTAGAGCGCCTCGGTAATCCGCACCTCAATCTTCCGCCGGTGTTCCATGTCTCTGGCACCAACGGCAAAGGATCGACCTGCGCGTTTTTGCGCGGGGCGATTGAGGTGGCGGGCATGACGACGCATGTCTATTCGAGCCCGCATCTGGTGCGTTTCAATGAGCGGATCCGCGTTGCTGGCAAGCTGATTGATGACGCAACTCTCTCCGCGCTGCTTTCGGAGGTTTTGGACCATGCCGAGGGGCTGGAAGCGAGCTTCTTTGAAGTCACCACCGCAGTTGCCTTTTGCGCATTTGCACGAACGCCCGCAGATGCGTGCATCGTCGAAGTCGGCCTGGGTGGCCGGTTGGATGCGACCAATGTGCTCACGCAGCCAGTGGCGTGCGGGATAGCGTCCTTGGGATTGGACCATGAAGGCTTCTTGTTGGCGGCGGAGGACGGTGTTCCCGATATGCCGCCGCTTGACCGCATCGCCTTTGAAAAGGCCGGAATTGCGAAGTCCGGGTCACCTCTACTCACTCAAAAATATACAGCATCCATGGCCAACACCGTTGCCACGCAAGCCGCTTTGCATAACGCACCGTTGTATGCGCGCGGCGAAAGTTGGGATGCGGCGGTGTATGATGGTCGCTTGCATTACCGCGACGCCACCGGAAAACTCAACTTGCCCCTTCCCCGCATGATAGGCGCGCATCAGGCCGACAATGCGGCTTTAGCCATTGCAATGCTGCGGCATCAAAACGCCATCCATATTCCAGAGGCAGCGCTGTCTGCCGCGATGGAATGGACACGCTGGCCGGCACGGATGCAAACATTGTCTGCAGGGCCGCTGACTGACCGACTACCGACAGGTTCAACCGTCTGGCTCGACGGCGGTCACAACCCTGATGCCGGGGCGGCGATTGCCAAAACCCTTGAAGAGGGCCCGCCCGTTCACGTCATCATCGGCATGTTGATGAACAAAGACGCGCTTGGTTTCCTGACGCCGTTCGCACACAAAATTGAAACGCTATTCGCTGTGCCGATTACCGGCCACGAGCATCATGATCCCAAGGACCTGTGCCGGATAGCGACAGACCATCTTGGTATCGCATTAGCCGCCCCTGTGGGCGACGTTGACTCAGCGATGGAACGCATTGCAAACCACGACCAGCCATCGAATGTGTTAATCTGCGGTTCGTTATATCTTGCCGGAGAAGTGTTACGCGCGAACGGTCAAGTGCCGGATTAACCGTTATCCTGTCGTGGAGGTCCATTTACCTCCAAACGCGCATAGCGGAACTGCAACGCCATAATCGCAATCGCAAAAGGGAGAGTGACCAGACACTCTACCCAATTACCCTCGACAGCCTGATATATGGCCCAAGTGATTATGAAATAAGCAAGCTCTAAGCCCCACCACAGCATCCCGGTAAACTCCATCCCGATCCCGCATGCGGAACAACGGTACGCAAAAAAAGAGCTCGGTATAAGAAATAATCTAAGGCCCAATTTTGCGGAGCAATTTGGACAATGGCGTGACATGATTGTTCCTCCGGCCTTGTATCAGACAGCTCGCGCTGGCTGCCCCTTCCACGCCAGCAGCCCACCCGCCACCAACACCGCAGCAAATCCCCAAGTAAGGTTCGTTGCGAATTCCAGCGGCTGCGACAGCAACAGCCCGATGAGGCCCGCCACCACGAGCAGGAATCCGAAGATGCGCAACGGACCGACCGGTTCCTTCAAAGCCTTCTCGTCCACCGCTTCAACCTGATGAATGCTTTGGACGACATAGCCCTTGCTCCACAGCAGCCAGAGCAAGACCATGCCCGGAATGGCTGCGACGACAGTAAAGCCCCAGAAGCCCACCCAACCGACATTTTCCGCAACAATCCCCGCCGGGCCCGCCATGAACGTACGGCCAACGCCCGCGAAAGACGACAGCAGCGCAAATTGCGTTGCGGTGTAGGCGATGCTCGATAGTCCCGACAAATAGGTCGCAAATACCGTCAGGCCGATACCACTGGTCAAATTCTCGGTGCAGATGGCCGCAACCATCATCCAGTAACTGTTGCCCGTCGCCGCCAAGATCATGAACATGACATTGGAGAACATCATCAACAGACCCGAAATCAGCAGCGCGCGGCCCATGCCAAGCCACAGGATGAATGGCGCACCCAGCGCGGAGCCAACAATCAGTGCCCCAAAGCCCCATAATTTGTTCGCCGAGATGTAATCCAGATCGGAAAAGCCAAGGTCCACGATCATCGGGCTCAGCATCGCCTGCCCCATGGCATCGCCGACCTTGTAGACCAGCACAAAGCCGAGAATGAGGAACGCGCCATGCCGGGTGAGAAACTCGCGGAACGGGTTCACCACAGCCTCTGTCAGCCACTGTTTTGGCTTCATGCCCTCCACATGGGCAAAGCGGTCAACAAACTTACCTGGGCCGGCCCACAGCGCGCCAATGATGGCAGGGATGATGCAAAAGGCGGTCAGACCATAAGCGGTTGCCCAGCCAAGCCCCAGCCCTTCCTGTGAAGCAAAATAGATCGTGCCTGCGCCAGCGATCAAATTGCCGGTGCGGTAGCCAAACTGGTTGGTTGCTGTGCCATGGGCGAATTCTTCTTCTTCCAAAATCTCGATACGATAGGCGTCGATGACGATGTCCTGCGTTGCAGATAGAAACGCCGTTATCAGTGCCCAAATCGCGAAAAGGCCCATATCACCCGGCTGCGGATTGCTCGCGCCGAGTTGCCAGATCGACACAAACAGCAATGCTTGAATGAAGAACAACCAGCTGCGGCGTTGGCCGAATATCTTGGTAAGCACTGGCAAGTGCAGCTTATCAACCAATGGCGCCCACAGGAATTTGATCGTGTAGGGAATGCCCAATGCGACGGCAAAGCCAATGGTCGCGGTGTCGATCCCGACCTTCGCCAGCCAGAATGTCATTGTCGCCACCAGCAACGTCAACGGAAAGCCGCTAGAAATGCCCAGCAGGAACGTAATCACCGGGTTTTTGCGCATATAGGGCCGAAAGGCCGGAACAAGCATTGCGATGACCGGCAATGCGATCAAAATGGCGGCAAAAATGATAAAACGTTGCAAATCAACTGACATGCGGACCCCTTTGAGCGTGTTGCGCAGATGACTAACGGCATTTTCCTGAATGGCCAGTGACTTTTGAAGCAACATGCGTCAAAGGCGCTTTATGGTAAAACCTCCTTCAAAAGCCCCTGCCCGTCCAGCCAAGCCACCGCGCCTGCGTTGGGACAGCAAACCGGTCCGTAAGCCCAACCCAAACGCCGCGCCGAGCAAGGGTGCGTTGGAGCGTAAGGATGGCGAAGAACGTATCGCAAAGCTACTCGCGCGCGCTGGTGTCGCGTCGCGTCGCGAAATCGAACGTATGATTGCCGATGGCCGTGTGACGTTGAATGATGAGAAAGTCGAAACCCCTGCAACATTGCTGAAATCACTGCGCGGTGTGGCTGTGGACGGCAAGGCAGTCGGCCAACCTGCGCCGACACAATTGTACATGTTCCATAAGCCCGAGGGCTGCCTGACGGCCGAGCGCGACTTTAGTGGGCGGAAGACGATTTACGACGTCCTGCCCAAAGACCTTCCTCGCCTGATGCCCATCGGCCGTTTGGATTTGAACACCGAAGGCTTGTTGCTGCTCACCAATGACGGCGAATTCAAACGCCAGATGGAGTTGCCGTCGACTGGCGTGGAGCGGACATATCGCGCGCGCTGCTTTGGTGACGTCAGTCAGGAACAGCTCGAAGAGCTGATCCACGGCATTGAAATTGAAGGCGTCAAATATGGCAAAATCGACGCCAATCTGGAGCGCCGGACGGGCCGCAATGGTTGGGTTGAAATGACCCTGACCGAGGGCAAGAATCGCGAAGTGCGCCGTGTCCTTGAACATCTTGGACTCGAAGTCAGCCGTCTGATCCGCACGCGTTATGGGCCGTTCGTATTGGGCGAGCTTGCACCGGGCACTGTTGGCGAAGTGCGCCGCGTCGACCTCATCGAATTTCGAAAGACATTGAAATAATGCGGATCATTTCAGGGGAGTGGCGCTCACGTCCGTTGGTGGCGCCAAAGGGTGATACGACAAGGCCGACCGCCGATCGTACCCGCGAGACATTGTTTTCCATGCTCACCAGTCGGCTCGGTTCATTCGAAGATTTGCGGGTGCTCGACCTGTTTGCAGGCTCAGGCGCGCTGGGGCTTGAGGCTTTGTCGCGCGGCGCCGCGCATTGCACCTTTGTTGAACAGGACCATCTCGCACTTGATGCGCTTGAAAAGAATATCGCAAAGCTCGGCGGCAAAGACCGATGCGATGTCCGCAAATCATCGGTACTGTCGATGGGCAGCGCTTTGAAGCCCGCGGACATTGTCCTGATGGACCCACCCTATTTGAGCGGCGCTGGATCGGTAGCGCTCGACAAGCTTGGCCGTTTTGGATGGTTTGCACCCTCCGCATGGATCAGCGTTGAGACCAGCATCAAAGAGGATGTCCAGGTCAAGGGCTTCACCGTCGATACCGTGCGCAACGTCGGCAAGGCACGGATCACATTGCTGCGTCCGGATCATGAACAGGAATGAAAGCCGCGCCAAGCCGGCGGCCGCGTGTTGATTGCCACCGGCCTTGTGATCTTGGACAACCGGCTATTTCGCCGCGCGTAGCATCCAAAGCCCGGCAAGGCTGAAGAGCGCAATAGCTGCAAGATAATAGCCGACATATTCGAGGCCTGATTCCGATAGTTTCAAAGCGATGTTAGGGGCCAGCGCGCCACCCAATATCCCCGCTGCGTTGAAGCAAATCGATGCACCCGTATAGCGCACCCGCGCAGCAAACAGCCCCGGCAGCCATGCGCCAAGTGGTCCGTAAACCAGTCCCATCACAAAGAGCAGCAGCGAAAGATACATGCCGGTGAGCATCAGGTCACCGCTGCCCAGCCAGGGCCCGGTTGTGAAACTTGCGCCAACCAGCGCCGCGCATCCAATCGCTAGCACCCGGGCCGGGCTGGTCCGATCGGCCCAGTAACCCGAAACAATGATACCAGCGGCCATGAACAGGATCGAGATGAGCTGGATGCCCAGAAAGGCCTCGCGCGCGATGCCCAATTTGGTTGTGCCATAGCCGAGCGCGAAAGCGGTCGAGAGATAAAAGATCGCAAAGCAGGCGATCGCCGCAAATGTGCCGCCGAACAGTTGGCGTGGGTGGGTGCGCACGACCTCTGCCATGGGAACGCGCGGCGGCGGAGCCTCTTCCAGTGCTGCGGCAAACGCTGGCGTTTCGGTCAAACGAAGGCGGACCCACAAACCAATGCCGACCAGAAGCGCGCTCAACATAAACGGAATGCGCCAGCCCCATTCACGGAACTCCGAATCGCTGAGTATGAGGCCAAGTATCAGGAACAGGCCGTTCGAAAGGATGAAACCCACAGGCGCGCCGAGTTGCGGAAACATTCCATAGCGCGCGACCTTGCCCTTGGGTGCATTTTCAACCGCAAGCAACGCTGCGCCGCCCCATTCGCCGCCAAGTCCAAAGCCCTGACCGAAACGCAAAAGGCATAAAAGCGCCGGCGCGATCCAACCGGCAACGGCGTAGGTCGGCAGCAGCGCGATCAGAAAAGTCGATACGCCCATGATCATCAACGACCAGACAAGCGTTGCCTTGCGCCCGATGCGGTCGCCATAATGACCAAATACCAGCGCGCCAACCGGCCGGGCGATAAAGGCCAACGCAAAGGTCAGCCAGCTTTGCAGCAACTGAGCCTCGGGGCTCGATTGCGGAAAGAATAGCGGGCCAAAGACCAACGAAGCGGCCGTTGCGAAAATATAAAAATCATAGAATTCGACAGCCGTTCCGGCCATGGCCGCGCCAAGAATCCGACGATGTGACGGTTCAGGCGCGGTTGCGGCTTCACCTGCGTTGGTGGTTGTCATTGTGCTCCCCCCTTGTCCTACATTTCTGCTGGCACCGACGGCGGCGAAAGGAAAGCGGAAAAGTGCATTGCCCTTCGACCATCTGTTCCCTAATCGTTCGCACGTGAATCATCCCTCCCCCGCCCCGACGCCGCCTTGGTTGGACGGTTTGAACGCGCCGCAGCGCGAAGCCGTTTTGACAACCGAAGGCCCCGTGCTTCTGCTGGCCGGAGCGGGCACAGGCAAAACCGCCGCATTAACCGCCCGAATGGCGCAGATTTTGTACACGCGCCTTGCATGGCCGTCCGAAATTCTCGCCGTGACCTTCACCAACAAAGCTGCGCGTGAAATGCGTGAGCGTATTGGCGCAATGGTCGGCTCCGCGGTGGAAGGCATGCCGTGGCTTGGGACGTTCCACAGCATTGGGGCAAAGCTGCTTCGCCGCCATGCCGAAATAATCGGGCTACAGAGCAATTTCACGATTATCGACACCGATGACCAGATCCGATTGCTCAAGCAGCTGATTCAGTCGGAAGATTTGGACGAGAAGCGATTTCCGGCGCGCGGGCTTGCCGCATTGTTGGACAAATGGAAAAACGCGGGCAAGTCACCGGCAGATTTGGACGCTGGTGATAATGAGGCTTTCGCCAATGGTAAGGGCCAACGGATGTACGCGCTCTATCAGGCGCGCTTGCTTGCCCTGAACGCCTGCGATTTTGGCGATTTGCTGTTGCACGGGTTGAACCTGTTGAAGAACAACCGCGACATCCTCGAAAAATATCAGGCCCAGTTTAAATATATTCTCGTCGACGAATATCAGGATACGAACGCCGTCCAATATCTCTGGCTGCGCCTGCTCGCCCAAAAACGCAAAAATATTTGCTGCGTCGGTGACGATGACCAAAGCATTTATTCATGGCGCGGCGCAGAGGTTGCCAACATCCTGCGTTTTGAAAAAGACTTCCCCGGCGCGAAGACGATTAAGCTCGAACAAAATTATCGCAGTACGCCGCATATTTTGGCGGCGGCCTCTGGCCTCATCGACGCCAACAGCACGCGGCTGGGCAAGACATTGTGGACGGAACTCGACGATGGCGAAAAGGTCCGCATCATCGGTGTGTGGGACGGCCCAGAAGAAGCCCGCCGCGTCGGCGAAGAAATTGAAGCGTTGCAGTATAAAGGCGAAAGCCTCGACAGCGTCGCGATACTCGTCCGCGCGCAACACCAGACCCGTGAATTCGAAGACCGCTTCATACAAATCGGCGTTAACTATCGAATAGTTGGTGGTTTTCGCTTTTATGAGCGCGCCGAAATACGCGATGCCATTGCCTATTTGCGTATCGTAAACCAGCCGGCCGACGACTTGGCGTTCGAACGTATCGTCAACGTGCCCAAACGCGGCATCGGCGACAAAGCCGTCGAGAAAATCCACATCGTTGCCCGCGCAGAGCGCGCCCCGCTTTCGGTCGCCGCCGCGCGATTGGTTGGAACCGATGAGTTGACCGGCAAGGCACGCAAATCGCTCGCCGATCTGGTGGTCGATATCGCCCGCTGGCGCGATGAAGCAGCGCATATGTCGCCAGCGAACCTAACACGGCTGATCATGGATGAATGCGGCTATACGGCCGTTTTGCAGGCAGAACGCAGCACCGAAGCATCGGCCCGCCTCGAAAACCTGAGCGAGCTTGCGCGCGCCATGGAAGAATATGAAACGCTGGGCGAGTTTTTGGAGCATGTCAGCCTGGTTATGGACAATGACCGCGGCGATACCGGCGCAAGCGTTACGATCATGACCATTCACGCCGCCAAGGGCCTTGAATATGACAATGTCTTCCTCGTCGGATGGGAGGAAGGGATATTCCCATCGCAACGTGCGCTTGATGAAGGCGGACTGGCTTCGTTGGAGGAAGAACGCCGGCTGGCCTATGTTGCGATAACCCGCGCGAAACGCCGGTGCACAATCATCCATGCGGCAAACCGCCGCATTTATGGCCAATGGACCAGCAGCATTCCCAGCCGTTTTATTGAGGAACTGCCGCTCGACCATATTGAGGCCGAGCAGACCATGACCGGCGGCGCATCACTTTGGCGCGCCAACTGGAGCGAACAAACGGACCCGTTCGCGCATCTGGCGGCCGCCAACCAAGGCCGCAGCAATGCGCGTGGTCCGGGCTGGCAACGGGCCGCCACATCCGGCGGGTTCAACCCGCGCCCGCAACGCATACCGGAAAACACCCGCAGCGCGGTCAGCCTTGGCAATAAAGGCCGCAGTGACCTCAGCATCGGCCTGCGCGTCTTTCACGAAAAATTCGGCTATGGCGAAATCGCGGAGATCGAAGGCAATAAGCTAGAGATCGAATTCGAACAGGCAGGCCGCAAACGGGTGATGGACAGTTTTGTAACGATCAGCTGAAGCACCCAAATCGCGCTGGCCGACGGCGTGGAACGTCCGGCAATTTCAACCGTTTCCTGTGTAGCTTTTACTGCACAGGAGATTGCACGATGCCCATGATCGAAACCCGCGACGGTGCGTGGCTTTATGTAAAAGACTGGGGCACCGGCGATCCCGTCATCCTCATTCATGGTTGGCCACTGTCGTCGGATAGCTGGGACCCCGTCGCCGAAGCGTTGGCGAATGCCGGGCATCGGGTGATATCCTATGACCGGCGCGGCTTTGGCAGGTCGGACCAAATATGGGGCGGATATGACTATGATGGCCTGACCGACGATCTTGCTGACGTCATGAAGGCCACCGGCGTCAGTGAGAATATCACTCTGGTTGGCTTTTCCATGGGCGGTGGGGAGGTCGCACGTTACATGTCGCGCTATGATGGCGCCGGTGTGGTCCGTGCTGTGTTGATATCGTCAGTCGTGCCCTTCTTGCTATTGACCGACGACAATCCTGACGGTGTTCCGCAGGAAACGTTTCAGCAAATGACCCAAGACATGATGTCCGATAGGCCAGCATTCATGCGTAAGTTTCTCCATGACTTTTTTGGCATTGGCTGGCTGAGCAAACCCGTGAGCAGCGCAACATTGGACTGGGCGTGGAACATGACAATGCAGGCGGGACTTCGGCCAACGCTGAAGGCTGCAGAGGCGTTTTCATCGACGGACTTCCGCGCTGATTTGGCCGCATTCAAGGTGCCGACGCTCATCATTCATGGAACGAGCGACACGACTGTGCCGATAGACCCGACAGCGCGGATGGCAGCAGCCATGATTAGCGATGTGCGACTGGTCGAATATGCCGGGGCCCCGCATGGCCTGTTCGAGACCGATCGTGACCGATTGATCTCTGACCTTATGGCGTTTCTCAACGGTGAAGAACCAAGATCACAGGATGAGGAGACCTTTGTCATCAATCCAGCTTTGCCGATGGGGGGATATTGACGGCAATATCCCCGACATTAAGGCAACGGAACGGATAGCTTCGGCGCGGCGGGCGTATCTGCTCTGGTAATGCGCATTGCTTTGCGGTTATGGAAAGCCATGACTGCGGGGGCTGCACAAATCATATCGGACGCAAGAGCGGCGCTTGGCCGCCGCGACGCCGCTTCTGCAATGCGCTTGTTGTCGGAATTGCCGGACGCGCAGATGCCATGGCTCATGATGGCGCAAGCCTGTAGCCTAGCCGGAGATGCCAAGGCGGAGGAAGCTGCGTTGCAGCGTCAGTTGGAAATTGATCCGCGACATTTGCCAGCCTTAATTTTGTCGGGCGAGTTAAAGGCACGCTTGGGCGATGACCGGGCAGCAAACTCATTTTTTCAAGCAGCGCTTAACCAAGCCGCGACGATGCCAGACGTGCCGGCATCCCTGCACCCCATGCTGAACCGCGCGCGCGATTTCATCGTGCACGTTCAGGCGAAATTCGAACAGCATTTGGTTGATGGACTGAAGCAAGCAGGTTTGCATCGTGACGGACGGGTTGGCACGGCAATCGACATGTTGCTCGGGAAAAAGCAGCTATACGTGCAGCAGCCTTCGAGCTTTTATTTTCCCGGGCTCCCGCAGCGACAATTTTACGAGCGTTCAGAATTTCCTTGGATCGCCGAAGTTGAAAATGCAGTGCCGGCGATGCAAGAGGAATTGCGCGCAGTGTTGGCTGATGGGCAAGACTTCGCACCTTATGTCGAGGCGAGCAGTGACCGGCCGAGAGCAGCAAACCCGCTAATCAATGATTCAAGCTGGGGCGCGTTTTATTTCTGGCGTAACGGCGAAAAAGTTGAAGCCAACGCGTCGCGTTGTCCGGCGACGATGGCTGCGCTGGAATTGGCGCCAATGCCGCGTATCGATAAACGTTCGCCCATTGCCTTATGGTCATTGCTTAAGCCCGGCACACATATTCAACCGCACCATGGGCTTTTGAACACAAGGTTGATTTGCCATATTCCGCTCATCGTTCCTGACGACTGCGCAATTCGCGTCGGCAACGAGACGCGTGCATGGCGCACAGGCGAAGCGCTCATTTTTGACGACAGCTTCGAACATGAGGCGTGGAATAAAAGCACGGATACCCGCGTTATATTGTTATTCGAAATATGGAGGCCGGAAATTTCCGCCGAGGAACAGGCCGCGCTCACCACTATTTTCGAGACGATCAACGACTATCACGGCATGCCCGAAGATGCCGGATAATGGCTGGCCTCGTGAAATGGCCGCTAGAAGCGTCATCAAAAATCTCCCCGTTGCCTTGGGCAATATCAGCCGATAGGCGCATGTATCATGTCTGACACGACCCCCAACATCCACCCGCTCAGCATCGCTGACTTCCGCTATTATTGGCTCGCACGCTTTATGGCGGTGCTGGCAACGATGGGGATGGTCGTGGTCATCGGTTATCAAGCCTATGACATCGCGCGCAGTGACTATGGCATGTCCATTCGCGAAGCGTCGCTGCAGCTTGGATTGCTGGGCCTTGTGCAATTCGTGCCGCTTGCGTTGTTGACCCCTGTTGCCGGATGGGCCGCAGACCGGTGGGAACGCCGGACAGTCGCCCGGCTGGCCAACAGCATCGACATGATGGTGGCGTTGGCGCTTGGTTGGTTCACGTATATCGATGGGCTTACCCTGCCCCTGCTTTTCCTGTTTGCCGCATTGCATGGCGTCGCCCGTGTATTTGTAGGGCCGTCCATGTCGGCGATCGCGCCCAACATTGTTCCGTCGACGTCATTGCCGCGCGCCATCGCGCTGAGTTCAATCGCGTGGCAAGTCGGGTCCGTTTTTGGTCCAGCCGCAGGCGGGCTGATGTTCGCCGAGAGTGCATCGCTGCCTTATTGGGTTTCGGCAGGTTTGATGTTGGCCGCCACAATCAGCTTGAGCTGTGTGAAGCCAGTCCACCCGCCCCGCATGGAAAGAAAAATCCATCCCATCAGGCAAATGATCGATGGTCTGCGGTATACATGGTCCGAACGTTTTCTGCTGGGTGCAATTACCCTTGACCTATTTGCCGTCCTGCTTGCCGGTGCCACCGCGATGCTGCCCGTTTATGCGCGCGATATCCTGATGGTCGGACCGGATGGTCTTGGCCAGTTGCGCGCCGCGCCAGCGGTTGGGGCATCCGTCGTTGCGCTCATGCTCGCGATCTGGCCATTACGCCACAATGTCGGCGCCAAAATGCTTTGGGCGGTGGTGGTCTTTGGCGTCGCAACGATTGGTTTTGGCCTAAGCCATGAAATCGGCCGCCATGTTTTTGGCGACGCGCGCATCAGTTTCCTGAATATGGGCGCTGGCATGGCGGTCGCGTTAATCTCACTCATCATCCTTGGCGCGTCAGACATGTTGTCCGTCTATGTCCGATCATCGTTGGTTCAGCTGAACACCCCAGATGAGATGCGCGGACGCGTAAGCTCGGTATCTGGCCTTGCCATTTCTGCCTCCAATGAATTGGGCGAGCTACAGTCCGGCGTAGCGGCGGCGGCCCTTGGACCTGTCGGCGCGGTTGTATTCGGCGGCGTTGGTGCCATATTAATCACTGGAATGTGGGCGCGGCTATTCCCCGAGCTTAAAAACGCCCGCACATTTGAACCACAATATAGAGGAAGCAATCCATGAAAGCCCAATCGATCCTCGAAACCATCGGCAATACCCCGCACATCCGGATGGGACGCATGTTCCCCAATGCTGAAGTCTGGATTAAATCCGAACGGTCAAATCCGGGCGGATCGATTAAGGACCGCATTGGTCTTGCCATGATCGAAGCGGCAGAGAAAGACGGCAGCCTGAAACCTGGCGGCACGATCATTGAACCGACGTCGGGAAATACTGGCGTTGGCCTTGCCATGGTCGCAGCGGTCAAAGGCTATAAGCTCATCCTCGTCATGCCAGAGTCCATGTCGCTGGAACGCCGGCGACTTATGCTCGCTTATGGTGCCAGCTTTGACCTGACCCCACGCGAAAAGGGTATGAAGGGTGCGATTGAACGTGCTTTGGAACTGGTGTCACAGACCCCCGGTTCGTGGATGCCGCAGCAGTTCGAAAACCCAGCGAATATTGACGTCCATGTGCGCACGACATCGCAGGAAATATTGGCGGATTTCGCCGATACACCGATTGACGCCCTGATTACCGGCGTTGGAACAGGTGGCCACATCACGGGATGCGCAGAAGTTCTGAAAAAGGCCTGGCCCAATTTGAAAGTCTTTGCGGTGGAGCCCACTTTGTCGCCAGTCATCAGCGGTGGCCAGCCCGGACCGCATGCGATTCAAGGGATTGGCGCTGGGTTCATTCCCGCCAACCTGCACACCGCATTGTTGGATGGCGTCATTCAGGTCGACCCTGAAGTTGCCAAGGAAACCGCACGACGCGCCGCACGCGAAGAAGGCATGCTTGTCGGCATTTCATCCGGCGCGACACTTGCCGCCATCGCGCAGAAGCTGCCCGAATTGCCAGCGGGGTCACGTGTTCTTGGTTTCAGCTATGACACAGGCGAGCGCTATTTATCGGTCCCGGACTTTTTGCCCGTCGACTAAACGCAAAATGCCGGGACATAATATCCCGGCATTTTTGTACCTGAGCATGAAACGTCGGAACGGTTACGCTGCGGCGAACATCTCCGGAGACAAGGCCATTAAAGCTTCACTGCCCGCTTCAATCTTGCGCCGAAGCGCGCCGCAATCCGGCAGATACCGCTCCGCAAAATAGCGGGCGGTCACCAATTTGGTTTCGTAAAACGCCGCATTGCCTGTGCCGGCATCAAGCGCACGTTGCGCCGATTCGGCCATGCGGAGCCATTGTAGGCCAAGCGCCACGATGCCCATGATGTGCATATAATGATGCGCACCCGCACCGATATTGTTCGGATTGGCCATGCCATTTTGCATGAACCACATGGTCGATGCCTTCAAATCGCCACTGGCTTTTTCAAGCCGGGTTGCGAAATCCGCGAGTGCTCCGCCCTTTGCGGCCGCACATTCCTCATCGACGATCTTGAAGAGCGCCTGAATTGCCCGGCCGCCATTTTGCGCCAGCTTCCGGCCAACAAGGTCCATCGCCTGTACGCCATTGGTGCCTTCGTAAATCATCGCAATACGGGCGTCGCGCACATATTGTTCCATGCCCCATTCTGCGATGTAGCCATGGCCGCCATAGACTTGCTGCGCATTGGTGGCGACTTCGTAGCCCTTGTCTGTACCATACCCCTTGATGACGGGCGTCAGCAGCGACAAAAGGTCGTCCGCCATCTGCCGTTCTTCCTCAGTTTGCGCATGGTGCAGCAAGTCGGCTTGCAACGCACCCCATAGGCACAAGGCACGCATACCTTCTGTAAATGCCTTGGCATCCATCAGCATGCGGCGCACATCGGGGTGCACGAACAGGGTGTCGGCTTTCTGCTCCAGATCCTGCGGACCGGTCAGCGCGCGGCCCTGACGGCGATCTTGCGCATAATGCACGGCATTTTGGTAAGCGACTTCGGCAATGCCAAGGCCTTGCTGGCCAACGCCCAAACGCGCGATGTTCATCATGATAAACATCGCCGCGAGGCCCTTATTTTCTTCACCGACAAGATAACCTGTCGCGCCGTCATAATTCATGACGCAGGTCGCATTGCCGTGAATGCCCATCTTATGTTCGATCGAACCACAAGACAAACTGTTCCGCGCGCCAAGCGACCCGTCATCATTCACCAGAAACTTGGGCACGATGAACAGCGAAATGCCTTTGACGCTGTCCGGTGCGCCCGGTGTTTTGGCCAAGACGAGGTGAATGATATTCTCGGTCAGGTCATGGTCGCCAGACGAAATGAAGATCTTCGTTCCGGAAACGGCATAGCTACCATCATCATTGGGCACAGCCTTGGTGCGGATGAGACCTAGATCGGTTCCGCAATGCGGCTCAGTCAGGTTCATTGTCCCGCCCCATTTGCCCGAAATCATATTTGGCGCATATTTGGCTTTCTGTTCGTCGCTGCCCTTCACCAAAATCGCCGATACCGCACCTTGGGTAAGCCCCGGATACATCGCGAACGCCATATTCGAACTTGCCATAAGCTCTTCAAACGCCATGGAGACGATGTGTGGCATGCCTTGGCCGCCGAACTCCACGGGTGCTGACAATGTGCCCCAGCCGCCTTCACAGTAAAGCTTATAGGCTTCTTTGAAACCATCAGGCGTGGTGACGCTGCCATCCTCATGGCGCGTGCAGCCTTGCAAGTCGCCGACTTGGTTCAAAGGAAAAAGAACGCCCTCTACAAATTTGGCGCCTTCGGTCAGGATCGCGTCGACCATATCCGCACTGGCATTTTCAAAGCCGGGCAGATTGGCGAAGCGTTCAACAGCCAATACTTCGTTGAGAATGAACTGCATATCGCGAACGGGGGCGGTGTAGCTTGGCATTTTCGATCCTTAATCGGCGGGAAATATCAAATTAGGCGGCGGAGGACTTATCTGCCGCCTCTGCCTTTTCGACGGTTGAAACAAATTCGGTAAGCTCGTGAATAGCGCTTTCGATATCGTCACGCTGCGCCTTTAACAGATTGATCCTGTCACGGCATTTTTCAATGGTCACGCGGCGCTGAATATTGCGGCCATCGTTCAGATCGTAAAGGTCAATCATTTCCCGAATTTCAGCAAGGCTGAAACCGACGCGCTTTGCACGCAATATCCACGCAAGCCGGGCGCGGTCGCGCTTGGAATAAATGCGCGCAAGCCCCAAACGTTCGGGCGAAATCAAGCCTTGGTCTTCGTAAAACCGCAACGCCCGCGCGGTTACATCAAACTCGCTCGAAAGATCCGAAATTGTGAATGAATCGCGGTTAAATGCGTCTGGCGTATCGATCGTCGCATCGGCCCGCCTTTTTTCGCGCGTAATTGATTCCATGGCGCCTTCCCTGTTGAGTGCACTAGCGTCACTACTTTACGTTAGCGTAAACGTCAATTGGCGAAGTGACGTCTGCCTCCCCGCAACAGCGCCTGCGTTTAGTTCCGCACGTCGGGTTTTGGTGGCGGAGCTGGTGGCGTGCCAGACGGGTCGATCAATGAATTGCCATTCACGGGCACAGGCGCAGGGTCCAACGCTGGTTCTGGCTTGGGCGGAGGCCGCTTCACCGGCGTCGATGTATCCTTCAATACCACCACCTCCTGATCCAATTGCGTAACCGCGAACAATGACTTCGCAAATGACAGTGGCAAGCGAATGCAGCCATGTGACGCCGGATATCCCGGCAGATAGCCACCGTGTATGGCAATCCCGTCCCAAGTGAGCCGCTGCATATAAGGCATTGGTGCATTGCTGTAGAGGTTGGATTTGTGATCAACATTCTTTTGCAAAATATTGAAAACACCCGTGGGCGTTTCTTTGCCTTTTTTACCTGACGAAATCGTACTGAAGCCAATCAGCTTGTCATTCTGGAATACATAGACGCGCTGAATATCAAGCACGACGACAATTTTCATCGGCCCTTCGTAGCGGTCTTGTGCGTCCCATATATACTGCCCGGGCTTAAGTGCATCCACCGGTCCCTTTTTTCGGACGGGCTTTGGCGCAGGTGCAACGACAGGCGGCGTGATTACGGGTGGGGTGATTACGGGCGGCGCAACAACTGGCGGCGTCGCCGGGCGTTCAGGGACCACATCAGGGCTAGCCGGCATGTTCGAAGGCACGCCATTGCCCGTTGGGGCAGTGTTCTGTGCAACAACCGCGCCGGGTGCACTGGCGAACAGCGCAAGCGCACACATGACGTACAATGTCCGGATGCCCACATTCGATTTCATGGAATTGGTTTTAAACCTTCAAGATACAGCAACACACTGGATTTCGGCCATCTTAGCAAACAACTCAGATGAATTCGATGTTAATTTATCGGCAATCCGCAAAAATAACCTTGGGGCCAATGAGGCTAACTGTCTTAGTTTTACGGCGAAGCGCATGTACTGCACTGTTGGTTTCACACGTTCGTCCCTATTTGATATCCATGAACATGGGTCGCCGACAGTTTATCCAATCAGCCATTGCTGGTGCCAGCTTGCTTGCCGCCCCCTCTACCGCAGCAGATGTCGTTTTTGTTCCGGGAACGGGCAATAATAGCGGCGCGGCGCCCTCACCGTTATTGCTCAGCCGCGCCAAAGCCGCGCTGGACATGCATACAAACCGCATTCGCAATCACGACCTCATCGCACTTGCGGACTTTTCGAAACCGTCACGCGACCCGCGCTTTTACATCGTCGATTTGCGGAACGGTTCATCCGCGCACTATCTCGTCGCGCACGGAAAGGGTTCCGACCCTAGCCATAGCGGATGGGTCCAGAATTTCTCAAACGTCCATGGTTCAGAAGCGACATCGGCGGGCAGCTACCTCGTCAGCGATACCTATATTGGCCAATATGGCGAGTCTCGCCGGCTCATTGGTTTGGATCCGCAGAATGACCAAGCCGAAGCGCGCGCGATTGTTATTCATCCGGCATGGTATGTGAACCAGTCACTTATCCATGATCAGGGCAAGATTGGCCGCAGCCAGGGTTGTTTTGCCTTCGCCAAAAATGACATCAACGTCATTCTCGAGCGCGTTGCCCCCGGCTGCCTTCTATATGCGGATAAAGTTTAGGGTCAGGACCTAGCTTCAGCTCCGGTTTCCGGATTTGAATACACCGCAAATGATCCGTTTACCGCTGTTCCCGCTCGGGTCTGTTTTGTAGTCATCGGCCTTTTCGTGGATCACTAACGCACCACCATCGGCATCCAGCAGCCCGGTAGGCCCCGCAATCACAAAATCAGGCAATTTAAATTCCAATGTTATTTTACGGTCAGCGCCAGCCGTTACATTTGGCAAATCGCCATGATGCGCGCCCATTGGATTATCCAGGCCATGTTGTTTCATCTCGGGGTTCCAATGTGGTCCGGCAGACGTAAAATCCGGTCCTTGGCATGTTCCCACCGCGTGAAGGTGCATGCCAAATGTGCCCTCTGCAGGCGCTTCGGCCGATAGGCTTAGGAACAGGCCGTCCCCGCGCCGCGATATCGTTGCAACGCCTGCCCGGCTGCCATCTCCCCGCGCAAGCTCAGCCGTGATGACTTCCGGCGCTTCACCGGACTTTGTTGGCATAAGCGTCGCACAGCTAGCGAGGACCGGGATGAGTAGAACAGGCAGAAATGCACGCATATTATGCTCCTATGGAATAACGGCTTGCGGCAACATAGCATCAACCCTGCGCCGCTCAATTTGTTTCACTTGCTCATTGCGCCCACGCGCCGGGTTTAACCCCCTGCGCAAAAAGGAGCGCGGTCAGATCATTATGGCGCACCGCAAAATTGGCTGCAGCGGCAAGTTGCGGTCGTGGATGATAGCCCACACCAAGGCCGTCGGCCGATACGGCCTCTGCGATCATCGGCATGTCATTGGCGCCGTCGCCAACCGCAAGCGCGGAGTTCAGGCCTAATCCAAGCGTCCCTGCCGCGGATTGAAGCACCTGCCGCTTTGTCGCGGCATCGACAATATCGGCAGCGAGACGCCCCGTCAGACGCCCCTGTTCAATTTCAAGGACATTGGCATGCACCTCTGCAAAGCCAAGCATGGCCGCAACCGGGCCTGTGAAACTGGTAAAGCCCCCCGATACCAGCACGGCATGTGCGCCCCATGCGGTCATGGTGCGCACCAATGTCTCCGCACCCGGCATGGGACGGACGCGTTCGTGCAGGCATTGCTCGATCATGTCGGCATCAAGCCCAGCCAGCAACGCAACCCGCGCCTTTAACGCTTCTGCAAAGTCCAACTCCCCTGCCATCGCCCGCTCGGTAATTGCAGCAATTTCGGGCTTTATTCCGGCAAAGTCAGCCAGCTCATCGATGCATTCGACGGTAATCATCGTGCTGTCCATGTCGGAAACCAACAGCATTTTGCGCCGCTGCTCTTCATATTGGACGACGACATCGACACGGTCTTCTAGCGTAGCAACCGCAGTGCGCGCATGCGCCAGCGTGCCGTCAAAAACTATGTCGACGGCCCTGCCCTCAGCAAGCCAGTCCGTGGTCGCTGGAACACATGTATGTGCAGCCAATCGGTCGCAGGCTTCTGAAATTATGCCGCTTTCCAAAGAATCTGCTGCTATCAGGGTTAAGATGGGCATTTCGAATCCTAAAAAGATGGTCGCGCTTATTGCGGGTCCAACCGCAAGCGGCAAGACGGCATTAGCGCTGCAATTGGCAAAGTCGCGCAATGTCGTGATTATAAACGCCGACAGCGCGCAAGTTTATTCCGACCTGCCGATACTCAGCGCCCAACCGACCGAAAGCGAACAACGCAGCGCGCCGCACCGTTTATTCGGATATCTGGACGGCCAGACGCATTGTTCAGCGGCGCGCTGGGCCAATGATGCCAAAGATGCGATTGACGAAGCGCATGAAGCAGGTGCGCTGCCTGTATTGGTCGGTGGCAGCGGCCTATATATCCAGACATTACTCGATGGTATCGCGCCCATACCCGATATCGATCCGGAATTGCGCGCCCGCATTCGGGCACTGCCCGTCGAACAAGCCTATGCGGCGCTTCAAAAGCGCGACCCCGCTATGGCCGCAACCTTGGGCCCTGCGGATATCATCCGTATCACCCGCGCGCTTGAGGTTATTGAAGGCACTGGCCGCAGCATCAGCGAATGGCGCAAAATCAAAACAGGCGGCATCGCGCAAGACATCTCGCTGCGCCCGCTCCTCCTCTTGCCACCGCGTGAATGGCTGTATCAGCGGTGTGACATGCGGTTTGAACAGATGATGCAAAGCGGCGCTATTCCGGAAGTTGAAGCCTTATTGGCGCAGCAAATGCCCCACGATGCGCCAATCATGCGGGCTATCGGGGTTCCAGAGATTGCTGCGCTTCTTGGCGGCACTATGTCGGAGGCCCAGGCCATCGAACGCGGCCAAATTGCGACCCGCCAATATGCAAAGCGGCAGTTTACCTGGTTCAGGAACCAAGCCCCCACCGCATGGCCACGTATCGTCGATGAAATAAATGATTCAAATAGACATTATTTTGAAACAATATTTCAATGATTATCGTTGACATGTCATTTTGTAATCTTTAGCTAGCCCGCTCTTGCCTACTGTGTTGCGCTGCAACATAGGGCAGTTTCATAATGAGTGAGGACTTTGCAGTGCCCGAAAAATCCGGCGCAGAAATATTGATCGATACCTTGATCGAACAGGGTGTGGACACCGTATTCGGATATCCCGGCGGCGCAGTTCTGCCGATTTATGACGCGCTGTTTCAGCATAAGAAAATCCGTCACGTCCTCGTCCGTCACGAAGCTGGCGCTGCGCATGCCGCAGAAGGTTACGCGCGTTCGACGGGCAAGCCGGGCGTCGTGCTGGTCACGTCAGGCCCTGGAGCGACCAATGCCGTCACCGGCATTGCGGATGCCTTCATGGATTCCATTCCGCTTATTGTTCTGACGGGACAAGTTGCCACCAACTTGATCGGCTCGGACGCGTTTCAGGAAGCGGACACGGTGGGCATCACGCGCCATTGTTCGAAGCACAATTATCTTGTGAAAGATCCCGCGGACCTCGCATCCACCGTGCGTGAGGCTTTTGCCATCGCGACCAAGGGACGCCCTGGCCCAGTTGTTATCGACATTCCGAAAAATGTTCAGGTTGCGACAGCGGCCACCGACGTAAAGCGTCCAACGTCGTCGCGGTTCAGTCCTGCGGGTGAAGCCGATTACGCCGAAATCAACCGCGCGGTTGAGCTGTTGGCCAATGCGAAGGCGCCAATCCTCTACACCGGCGGCGGCGTCATCAATTCCGGACCCAATGCAAGTACGGCACTGCGTGAGCTGGCAGAACTGTGCGGCGCGCCTGTCACATCAACGCTCATGGGCCTTGGCGCATATCCTGCCTCCGGCGACGCATGGCTGGGTATGCTTGGCATGCATGGCACATATGAAGCCAATATGGCGATGAACCAGTGCGACGTCATGCTATGCTTGGGCGCGCGCTTCGACGACCGCGTCACAGGTCGCTTGGATGCCTTCTCACCCGACAGCATCAAAATTCATATCGATATCGACCGCAGTTCGATCAACAAAACGGTACGCGTTGATCTGCCCATCGTGGCGGATGTTGGCGCGGCGATCCGGCAAATGATCGAAGTGTGGAAAGGCCGTAAATATAAAGCCGCGGCGTTGGATGACTGGTGGGCACGTATCAAAGGCTGGCGCGCAGTCGACTGCCTCAGCTACCCCGGCAGCACGCAGGAAATCATGCCGCAATATGCGATTGAACGTTTGTTCGCGGCCACCAAAGACAAAGCGCCGATCATCACGACGGAAGTTGGGCAGCACCAAATGTGGGCGGCACAGCATTTCCATTTTGATGCCCCGAACAAATGGCTCACCAGCGGCGGCTTGGGAACCATGGGCTATGGCCTGCCCGCAGCGGTCGGTGCACAAATGGGTAATCCGGACGCGCTGGTTATCGATATCGCTGGCGAAGCGTCGATCCAGATGAATATTCAGGAAATGGCAACCGCGACCCAATATCGTTTGCCGGTCAAGGTCTTCATCCTGAACAATGAATGGATGGGCATGGTCCGCCAGTGGCAAGAGCTAACTTATGAAAGCCGGTTCTCCGAGAGCTATTCAGACAGCTTGCCCGATTTTGTGGCGCTGGCCGAAGCTTATGGATGGAAAGGCATACGTTGCAGTGACCCTGCCAAGCTCGATGATGCCATAGCCGAAATGCTTGCCTATGACGGCCCGGTGATGTTCGATTGCCGCGTGCACAAAACCTCAAATTGCTTCCCGATGATACCGTCAGGCGCGGCCCATACGGACATGATCCTGCATTCCGATGAAGTATCAGGGACGATGGACGACGAAGCAAAGGCGCTCGTATAATGCATATCAAACAGGAACTCACCGAACGGCATGTGCTCACGCTGACCGTCGATAACGAAGCAGGCACGCTCGCGCGGATCGCGGGCATGTTTACCTCGCGCGGCTACAACATCGACAGTTTGACCGTTGCCGATATCAGCGAAGACCATGCCATCAGCCGGATTACCATCGTCACCCGCGGGCCACCGCCGGTCATCGACCAGATCATTGCGCAATGTGAACGCCTGATCCCGGTACACAAAGTCACGGACCTGACCGAAGCCGGCCCCCATGTGGAGCGAGAGCTTGCGTTGGTTAAGGTGCGCGGCACCGGTGACCAACGGGTTGAGGCTATGCGCCTTGCCGATATTTATCGTGCCCGCGTGATCGATGCGACTGTCAACAGCTTCATTTTTGAGATAACCGGCGGCCCGGACAAGATCGACACGTTCGTCGCGTTGATGCGCGAAGTCGGCCTGGTTGAAGTCGGCAGAACCGGAATTGTCGGCCTGATGCGCGGAGCCGAAGGCAGCTAAATTTCATCGTCAAAATATTACGCCGTTGAAAGTAAGACCCTGAAACACATTCCGGGTGACGGCAAAGCAGAAGGACTAAAACATGAAAGTATTTTACGACGCAGATTGCGATCTTGGCCTGATCAAGGACAAGAAAGTCGCGATTGTTGGTTATGGTAGCCAAGGCCATGCACATGCACAGAATCTACGCGACAGCGGCGTTGCGGACGTAGCCATTGCGTTGCGTGCTGGATCGGCCACCGCAAAAAAGGCTGAAGCCGCTGGCTTCAAGGTATTGGCGAATGCCGATGCAGCAGCATGGGCCGATATCTTGATGGTACTGGCACCTGACGAGCATCAGGCCGCCATTTACGCGGATGACTTGCATGCAAATATGAAGCCCGGCGCGGCGCTTGCCTTTGCCCATGGCCTGAACGTCCATTTCGGCCTTATCGAACCACGCGCAGACATTGATGTCATCATGATCGCGCCAAAGGGCCCCGGCCATACCGTGCGCAGCGAATATCAAAAAGGCGGCGGCGTGCCTTGCCTTATTGCGGTCGCTCAAAATGCTTCGGGCAATGCCCATGACATCGCGCTTGCTTATGCAAGCGGCGTTGGCGGCGGACGCAGCGGTATCATCGAAACCAACTTCCGCGAAGAGTGCGAAACCGATCTGTTCGGTGAACAGGCTGTATTGTGCGGTGGCATCACGCACCTTATCCAAGCCGGCTTCGAAACGCTGACTGAGGCGGGCTACGCCCCTGAAATGGCGTATTTTGAATGCTTGCATGAAACGAAGCTCATCGTTGACCTGCTATATGAAGGCGGCATCGCTAACATGCGCTATTCCATCTCCAACACCGCGGAATATGGCGACATCACGACCGGCCCGCGCATCATTACCGATGAAACCAAGGCGGAAATGAAGCGCGTTCTTGCGGACATTCAGTCCGGCCGTTTTGTGAAGAACTTCGTTCTGGACAACCGTGCGGGACAACCTGAACTCAAGGCCGCACGCAAAGCCGCTGCCGCGCATCCAATCGAAGCAACTGGCGCAAAGCTGCGCGCCATGATGCCTTGGATCGCCAAGAATAAGCTGGTTGATCAAGCGAAAAACTAAACTTCTTCGCATCTTGACAGTTTAAGGGGAGGCATCGACACTGGTGCTTCCCCTTTTTCATGTCTGGAGCAATTTTATGCGCAAGCTTTTATGTGCCCTTCCCCTCTTCGCTGCTGTCCCTCTGATCGCACAGAGCGCACCGCAAGTTCCCGGCGCGTTGGATGTCACGCGCGTAACCGCAGGAACGTACAACACTGACCCCGGACACACGCTGATCGGTTGGCGGGTTAGCCATTTCGGCTTCAACGATTATTTTGGCATCTTCGGCGATGCGACGGGGACATTGGTTCTGGACCCTGCAAAGCCAAATGCATCAACGGTCGATATCACTATTCCTATAGGCAAAGTCACAACCGCGAGCGCGGGCCTCACGGGCCATTTGCTTCGTGCTGGCAAAGAAGGCGGCAAAGCTGACTTTTTCGGTCCCGCGCCAGCGGATGCAAAATTTGTGTCCACCAGCGTGGTCGCCACGGGCACGACAGCCAAAATCACGGGTAACTTGACGCTGAACGGCATCACCAAGCCAGTCGTGCTCGAGACGACCTTTTCAGGGGCTGGCAACAATCCGTTCAACAAGAAACCAACCGTCGGCTTTCATGCGACAACGACCATTAAGCGCAGCGAATTTGGCGTAAGTTACGGCGTTCCAGTCGTATCGGACGACGTAAAGCTCGATATTAGCGTCGCCTTTGAAAAGGCCAACTAACGATCAAAAATAAAACGCCGCAAAAGCACAAAGGGGAAATTTTCCTCGCTTTGTGTCTTTGCGGCGTCATGTGCATACAATGCTGGCTCCGCCATATCGGGGATATAATTAACCCCGGAAAGCCGCATCCAAAGCAACCTTGGCTGCGCGATACTCTGCCTCAAGCTGATCAACAAATTGTGCCACGGTTTGCACTTCCTTGATCGCGCCGATACCCTGGCCGGAACCCCAGATATCCTTCCAAGCCTTGGCTTCGCTATTGCCGCCCGAACCAAAGTTCATCGTGGAAATATCGCCCTTTGGCAGATTGTTGGGGTCCATCCCTGCGCGTTCGATGGACTGGCGCAGATAGTTGCCGCTGACGCCGGTAAACAGGTCCGAGTAAACAATGTCGGAAGCTTTTGCTTCAACGATGTTATCTTTGTAGCCGTCAACGGCATTGGCTTCCTTCGTCGCGATGAACGCGCTGCCGATATAACCAAAGTCTGCACCCATGGCTTGCGCGGCCAAAACGGACGCACCGTGCGCAATCGATCCGGACAAGGCCACGGGACCATCAAACCATTCGCGAATTTCGCGCATCAATGCGAAAGGTGAGGTTACGCCAGCATGTCCGCCAGCGCCTGCAGCAACGGGAATAAGGCCATCTGCGCCTTTCTCGATTGCCTTATGCGCGAAACGGTCATTGATAACGTCATGAAACGCAATGCCGCCCCAGCTGTGCACGGCTTGGTTCAGTTCTTCCTGCGCGCCAAGCGACGTGATCGTAATCGGAACTTGCCACTTCGCGCAGACGGCCAAATCTTCCTGCAACCGGTTGTTTGACTTATGCACGATCTGGTTCACGGCATAAGGCGCGGCAGGGCGCGTGGGATTATCGCGGTTATGTGCTGCGAGTTCTTCGGTGATCTGGTGCAGCCATTCGTCCAGCTGGCTGGCCGGACGCGCATTGAGCGCGGGGAATGAACCGACAACACCGGCCTTGCATTGTGCAATCACCAGCTCTGGGCCTGAAACGATAAAAAGCGGCGATCCAATCACCGGAAGACGAAGATTGTCGAAAATTGCCGGAAGTGCCATGCGCCGAATCCCTTGTTAATTGAGCATTTAAATGAGGGTTAGCGCCTGCACATTGCGGCTGTCAAATGGGTGGTACGGAACAAGCCATTACGTAAGGTTAGGCGGGTGTGATTTTTCATGCACGCCCGCCTTTAGATCGACTTACGCGCCGTTAGCCGCGCTCAAAATCGCCCGAACGGATGCCGTCGCGACATCCCTGCTGATGCCGACACCGAACAAAATCGGCCCATCGCCAACCCGGCACTCAACATAGGCAGCAGCGCGTGCGTCGGTGCCGTGGCCGATTGCGTGCTCGCTATAGTCAATGATGTCGAGCGGCCCTCCCAGAGCCTCCTCAAGCGCATTGGCAAGGCTTGAGATAAGTCCGTTGCCGCGACCGCTCACGCTTTGTTCGACGCCATCGATGCGGATGTTGCCTGCGAAGATGCGTTCATCCAGTTGACGCTGGCTTTGGCTTTCGCGGAAGTCGATGAGGCGGAAGCGCCCTTCACCTTTCAGATGATAGCGCTTTTCAAAGGCTTCCCAGATATCGGCACCGGTCAACTCCCGGCCCGTGGTGTCGGACAATTCCTGTACCGTGGTCGAGAAATTAGCCTGCATACGCTTCGGCAGTTTGAGGCCGTGGTCCTGCTCGATAACCCAGGCGACACCGCCCTTACCGCTTTGCGAATTCACGCGGATCACGGCTTCGTATGACCGGCCCAGATCCGCGGGATCGATTGGCAAATAGGGCACACGCCAGATTTCGTCATTTTGCCGTTCGTGCGCGGCAAAACCTTTCTTAATGGCGTCTTGGTGCGATCCCGAAAAGGCCGTGAACACCAATTCACCAGCATATGGGTGACGCGGATGGACCGGCAGTTGATTGCAATATTCCACGGTCTGAATGACTTCATCGATATTGCTGAAATCAAGGCCTGGGTTCAGCCCTTGCGTATACATATTCAGCGCCAGCGTGACGAGGTCGACATTGCCCGTGCGTTCACCATTGCCGAACAGGCAACCTTCAATCCGGTCGCCGCCCGCCAACAGGCCAAGTTCCGCCGCAGCGATGCCACTGCCCCGGTCGTTATGCGGATGCAGGCTGATGACGACGGCATCACGTGCGCTGATATGTTTGCACATCCATTCGATCTGGTCCGCATATACATTGGGCATCGCGGCTTCGATGGTGGCGGGCAAGTTCAGGATCAGTGGCTTGGCAGCGGTCGGTTTCAAAACCTCCATCACCGCCTCGCTCACCTCAAGGCTGAATTCTAGCTCGGCAGTGGAGAAGGTTTCGGGGCTATATTCGAAATGCCAGTCGGTTTCGGGAAAGCGCGCGGCTTGCTCCATCAACATATGCGCGCCTTCAACCGCGATGGCCTTCACGCCCGCTTTGTCGAGGTTGAAGACAATGTCCCGCCACGCGGGGCTAACGGCATTATACAGATGCACAATCGCACGCGGTGCGCCCGCCATGCTTTCAAACGTTTTCTCAATAAGGTCGCGCCGCGACTGCGTCAGGCTCTGGATCGTCACATCATCGGGAATGCTTCCGCTATCGACCAAACCACGGATGAAATCGAAATCCGTCGCACCGGAGCTTGGGAAACCAACTTCGATTTCCTTCACGCCGACTTTCAGGAGAAGATCAAAAAAGCGGCGCTTTTTCTCGGCGCCCATCGGGTCGATCAGCGCCTGATTGCCATCGCGCAAGTCGGTCGACAGCCAACGCGGCGGTGCGTCTATTGTGCGATTGGGCCACTGACGATCAGGCAGATCAACTTGCGGGAATGCGCGGTATTTACGGGATGGATCGGATAACATCATGTTTTTTGCAACTTCGCTATTGCGCCCATTATCTGGGCTGTAAGACTTGGCGGGTTTTCATGAAGCCCTTAGGCGGCCTGCCGAACGATGCCGACATCAAGCGCACGCCTAAGGGCGTGTAAGTCGTAGAAGAAGCAAGGTCGCTTTGTGCAAAGACATTATGTTGCGGCGATAGCCATTCAAAGCAACATTCGTCCAGTATAAAATTAATGGGCATTCATTTAGTTGCCAGCCACATTGCATCGCACGCGCTATCGAGATCGTGGAAGCATGCACTGCTGCGGAAGGGGTCACGCTGGTTTAGTGACATTCTTGGTGACGTTCGGCGCAACACGGCCCGTAAGGCTGACGTCAACAAATCGATACGCTGAACCGCCTCAAATCGCGCGCGCGATTGGCAACGGGCGCGGTCGAAGTCTCGAAAAATGGCATCGACGCGATAGGCCACGAGATCATTATACCGGCGGTGCGGCCCCCGATGCAGCGGCAAGCCCGAACATATGGCCGCACCCTCTGTCGCTGGCAAAAACACGCCATTGTGTTCAAACTGACGGGCGTCAAATCCGTGGAACGAAAGAGCGTCAAAATGCGCGGCAAACGCCCGCCCGGCAAAGACGCCGACGGGAATGATATGATGCGATTGGTGATGCAACGGAGCCGCCGCGCGTGCGAGTCTGGGAAAAGTGCGCATCTTGCCTCCGCCGACCATAGTCGCGGGCCCAATGGCGCGACTCATATGTTATTGGGCGGTTTTTATGGCCTCTATACCGTTAACCAAGCATGCATTTACTGTGTCCTGGTCGGGGCTGGGCGTCACAACAACAACCTCATCTGTATGCAAGCCCGGCAGATCAAGGGCGCGATCATATGCCCCTTGCGTGGCAAGGTCGTGCACCAGGCGCACCACATAACGCATGGCTTCATGCATGGGCAGCTGCGGATGCGTGAAGCTAAGTTCCTGATCGCATAGCCACGCCAACCCGGTTGTTTGCACAGTACCGATCGTCGACATGTCAAAGCCAACACACAGCAATGCCGGAAAGGCAGCACCTTGGGCATATTGCGCCACCGCTTCTGCGTAATAATCATATCCGGAAACAACCGCCGCCGGAGACCAAAACACGGCCTTGATGGCTAGGTTCCGCCCCAAGACGTCGCCAAGCTCCAGCATAGCCTTCACTATTGCCGGAACAATGCGGCCAGATGCGACTGCTGGGCCCAAATCAATGTGCACGGCGGACTGGATATCCGAGAGGTCAGCGTTGCAAAAAATGTGGTGCGTTGCCGCTGGTGCAGAGCACGCCTGCAGATCATAGCTAAAAGAAGCACCCCTAAACAGCAAACTGCCCGACACGCTCGCCGGGTTACTGCCGTCACCAAAGGTGATGCCAAGCCGGTCGAAATCGACGGATTGCCAAATTTCCCTCAAATCGGCGCAGCTAGCCGCCGAAAGCAATGACATAACCGACATAGGATCGTCCAATCGAAGTTCCTTTTTTGTTCGTATTGTTCGAAACAAAAAGGTTCAAGCGATTTTGCGACAACACATGGTCAACGCGGCGTAGCTTATTAAATTTCGACTTGGCTTCCCAGTTCGACCACCCGGTTGCTGGGCAGCTTAAAGAACTCCATGGCGTTTGCCGCATTGCGCAACATCCATGCGAAAATCTTTTCGCGCCAGATCGCCATGCCGGGGATTTTCGACGCAATAAGCGTCTGCCGCGACAGGAAGAAGCTGGTGTGCATCATGTCGAACTTTGGACCGCACAGATCGACCATATCGAGCGTCGCAGGGACATTGGTTTCTTCCAAAAAGCCAAAGCGCATTTTGACGCGATAGAAACCTTCTCCAAGGTCTTTGCAGATAATCCGTTCGCCGGTTTCGACGAAGGGGACATCCTCAATTTGCACCGTGAGAATGATGACGCGCTCATGCAATATGCGGTTGTGCTTGATGTTATGCAGCAACGCCGAAGGAACGCCGCTCGCGGCAGACGCCATGAAGATCGCCGTGCCGGGAACCCGCGTCGCGCTGTTTGCAGCCGATTTTATGAAGATTTCCATCGGCATGGTGCTTTCGGCCATACGCTCGCGCATCAGCGCGCGTCCACGCGACCAAGTCGTCAGCAAGGTGAAGATCACCAAGCCAATCAGCAGCGGCACCCAGCCGCCCGACGGAACCTTGAGCAGGTTTGCGCCGAAATAGGCAAAGTCGACGATGAAGAACAACGCCAAGATCGGAATGGCTTTCCACTTTGGCCATTTCCAAAGCGACAGGAGCACGACTGCGATCAGGCAGGTATCGATAAACATCGCACCCGTCACCGCGATGCCATAAGCAGCGGCAAGGTTGGACGAAGACTGGAAGAAAAGCACCAGCAAGAGGACCATCACCGCCAGCCCCCAGTTAATTGCGGGAATGTAAATCTGGCCTGCGGCTTTTTCACTGGTGTGCAGAATGCTCAAGCGGGGCATGAAGCCCAATTGAATGGCTTGCTGGGTCAGCGAGAAAGCACCCGAAATCACGGCCTGGCTGGCGATAATCGCGGCAAAAATCGTCAATATGATAACGGGCGTGCTAATGATGTCCGGCACCATCAGGAAGAACGGGTCACGAATGGCCATCTGGGCTTCCTCAGGCGTCATCGACAAGATCATTGCCCCCTGCCCCATATAGTTCAGCATCAACGCCGGCAGAACAAAGAACAGCCAACTGAACTTGATGGGTCGCCGCCCGAAATGCCCCATGTCGGCATAGAGCGCCTCGGCTCCGGTAACGGCCAGCACGACAGTGCCCATCGCCACAAATGCGCGAAAGCCATCGGCGTAGAAAAAATAAAGCGCATTTAGCGGGTTGATCACGTCCAAAATGATCAATGGCATCTTTGTAAGATGCATGATGCCAAGACCGGCAAGCGTTGCGAAATAGACCAGCATGATCGGCCCGAACCATGCGCCAACCTTGGCCGTGCCGCGCGATTGGAACGCAAACAGTCCACCGATAATCACTATAGATATGGGCAAGATCCATGCGCTAAAGCCCTGGCTGACATATTTCAAACCTTCCGCCGCCGACAGGATCGACATCGCCGGCGTAATCATGGAATCGCCGTAGAAAAGGGCGGTCGCAAAAACGCCCAGCATCACGAAAGGCGCTGTCCATTTTGCGCCCGCAGTCTGCCGGTTAATCAGCGCGAGAAGGGCAAGACTTCCGCCCTCGCCCTTGTTGTCGGCTTTCATGATTGTGAAGACATATTTGAATGTCACAACGATCATCATCGACCAAAAAACGAGACTTAGCACACCATTAATGTGCATCGGATCGGGGGTGATGGGATGATGTCCGGCGAATGTTTCGCGGAAAGCATAGATCGGGCTGGTCCCGATGTCGCCAAAGACAACGCCAACTGTGCCAACGCACAAAGCGAGCAACGACCCCTTCGGGGCATGGCTTTTATGTTGATCTTGCTCGCTATGACCAAAATCGTCTGCGGCTTGCGGTCCAACCATTTCGTTTCCCCGGCGTTTGCACCAATTGCCCCTAGAAGCAGTCAGGACGCGCGCATTAGCATGGCCACCACCCCATCACAACAAAGCAATGAAGCCCGTAATTTGCCTTAAAAATTAATTATATCAGTTACTTAGGTGCATTAGCCGCTTGGGCGCTAGCGGCCCGCGCCTGCAATGCCTTCGCCGCTTGCAGTTGCGACTCAATCCGTGCCTTCCACTTGGCTTGCGGCGTCGCCAGTGACACGGTCTTTTCCCAGAGCAAAATGGCCCCGTCGAGGTCACCGGCAAAGAGCCGCGCAAGCCCCGCGAAATAATATGGTGCAGGATAATTGGGCCGGGTTGCCCGCGCCTTATCAAATGCCAATTGCGCCGGTGGCGACATTTGGCCTTCGCTTGCGAGCATCAGTTGCAAACCCAATGCGGACCACAAATCAGGGTTGTTCGGGTCTTTGCGCAACCCCGCTTGAATATAGGATGCCGACAGCGTGTAATCGCCCTGCTTGGCAAACGAGTCCGCGGTAACAAGCCAGCGTTTTGCGCTGCCAAAGCTTTGGTCCATATCCGCCCGTATGTCGACAAGCTCGATCGCGGCGGCTTCGCTTGCCGCCAGTGGCTTAGCAGGTGACGATGGTGTCGTGGGCCGTCCCTGGAGCGCGTATCCCGTCATGCCCAATAGAATGACAGCTGCGGCAATCTGCCACAAACCTTTCGACGATCGGACATTCCAGACGAGCACGGCCAGGCTGAGTACCGCCAAAATGCCAAGTGCAAACCAACCGTTCATGCGCCCCTCCGGAATAGTCCGCGTGCCAGCCATATGCCGGAAATAAGGACCAATAAGGGCGTGAGCCAAAGCAACAGCCCTGCCCCCTTCATATCAGGTTCAAAGCTGACCCATTCACCGTAGCGCGCGATCATCCAGCTACGAATGGCCTCGGGCTTTTGCCCCGCTGCAATTTGTTGCCGCACCTCCGCGCGCATCGTTCCCGCCATGTGCGCGTCACTATCGGCGATCGATTGCCCCTGACATTGAATGCAGCGCAAGCTGTGCATCAACTTGGTCGCCGCCGCTTCCTGTGCGGGATCAGGCAGCTGACGGTTCGCCAATGCGGGCGTGGGACCGCTGCCTTGCGCAAACAAGGGCGTTGCAAGCATCAGAAAGATGAGCGCGAGCATTCTCATTTCGCGGCGTTCACTTTTTCAATCAGCATCGGGACATGTTCGGCCCGGATATCGCCGATATGCTGATACAATATCGTGCCGTCACCGCCGATGACATAAGTTTCCGGAACCCCTGACGATCCAAGCTTAAGCTGAACAGCCATTTCGCTGTCCGACCCAATCCGCCGGAACGGGTTGCCGAATTCGCTTAAGAATGCCGCAACGTCCTCGGGTCTGTCGCGAATGGCGATGGCGTCAATTTCGACACCTGCCTTTTTCAACGCTTCAAGATAGGGCGCCTCCGCCTTGCACGGGATGCACCAGCTGGCAAAAATATTCAGCAGACGGGGCTTGCCGTCGACCATATCGCCGCTGGCCAAGCCTTCGACACCCGCCGTTGCGGCAGGCAATGAAAATGCAGGCAGCTTTTGCCCAATCATCGCCGAATGCACCTGTTCGTCTTTCGGCACAGCCAGGCCGTAAATGGCCAGACCACCTATAAAAGCGACCACCGCCAGCGGTATCCACAGAAGCCAGGGCCGGTTCATGTTGTCTGCCACTTGTTTTTAGCAGGCTTTTTCGCGTGCCGGAACATGCGGCCAAGCAGCGCAATGATGCCACCGACCGCGATCAGCAGTCCGCCATACCAGATGAACGACACAAAGGGTTTCCACCACAAGCGCACCTGCCAGCGGCCATCGCCCTCTTGGTCAGGCTGCGCGATGACGGCATAAAGTTGGCCATTCCAGCGCGTCAGCAATGCCGCCTCGCTCGTTTGCATTTCAGGTTTGAAAAACTGCCGTGATTGCGGACGAAGCACAAAGGCATTGCCATTTTTCACCGCCTGCATCTGGCCCTCAACTGCAACCCAATTGTCCCCGACGACAGGATTGACGTCGTCCAGCTTCACTTGCCAGCCCGCAATTTCCGCGCTTTCGCCCGGGGCAAGCGCGGTCAATGTTTCTGATGAAAAGCCGGACTCTGCTGCCATGCCAAAAACGCTGACGGCAATGCCGAAATGGGCAATGACCATACCGAATATAGGCAATGGCGTGCGCAGCAACTTGCGGCCGCGTAAGGGCAGCCAAGCGGCGACAGCCAGTGCCAATGACAGGGCAATCCCAAGCAATGGGAACAGTCCAATGTCCGGCGCGAACTTCCACACAGCGATGCCGCTCCACAACAAAATTGCAGCGCCCCCGATAAGCCAATATTTTAGGCGCTTGATATCATCGCGGCGCCAGCGCAGCATCGGGCCGATCAGCAATCCCAGCATCAATAGAACAGCAATCGGCACCGTCGCCTTGTTGAAATAGGGCGGGCCAACCGAAATCTTGTCGCCCATCGCCTCTGCAGCCAACGGGTACAGCGTGCCGATCAGCACCACGGCAAGGATGACGCTGAGGAAGATATTGTTCGCCACAATGCCGCCTTCGCGGCTGATAAGTTGAAACGGCTCGCCTTGCTTGACCGAACCAATGCGTAAAGCAAAAATCACAAACGCGAGAGCGGTGTACAGCAACATCAAGGCAAGAATGAACGCCCCGCGTTCCGGATCGACTGCAAATGCATGGACGCTCGTCAAAATGCCCGACCGCACCAAGAATGTCCCAGCCATCGACATTGCAAATGCGACGAGCGCCAGCATGATCGTCCATGCGCGCAAAGCGTTTCGGGTCGCAAGGACACTCACCGAATGCAGAAGCGCGGTCGCCGCAAGCCATGGTAGCAGCGATGCGTTTTCAACGGGGTCCCAGAACCACCAGCCGCCCCAACCAAGCTCATAATAAGCCCAATAGCTACCGGCTGTGATGCCGACGGTCAGAAAAATCCACGCCGCCAACACCCAAGGCCGCATAGCGCGTGCAAAGGCTGGCCCAACCTGATTGGTCAGCAGTGCGCCCACGGCAAAGGAGAAGGCGATCGAAAGCCCGACATAACCGAAATATAAAGTCGGCGGATGGAACGCGAGGCCAACGTCCTGAAGCAATGGATTCAGTCCATTCCCTTCAACAGGCGCCGGAACGAGGCGTTCAAACGGATTAGATGCGAACAAAAGGAACGCAAAAAAGCCAAGGGCAATGAATGCCTGCACCGCCAGCGTGGCATTTAGCGTTTTGGGCTCAATCCGCTTTTCTAGCAGCGCAATCGCAGCGCCGGACACCGACAAAACCGATACCCACAGCAGCATTGAGCCTTCATGGTTGCCCCATGTGCCCGCAAGCTTAAAAATCAGTGGCTTATCAATGTGGCTATTGCTGGCGACCAGCAACACCGACAGGTCGGTTACGTAAAACAGCCACATCAGCGCGAGAAACGCAAAAGCGCATAAAGCACCTTGGACATAGGCCGCAGGCTTGATGAGCGGCACCAACTGCCCTGCGCCGCCGCGCAACAATGTCATGCCACCAACAAGTTGAAGCAACGCCATTGCAGCGGCCAGCCACAATGCGGCAAGTCCAGCCTCTGCCATTATGTCAAAGCCTTCATTTTGAAAGCGTGTCCTTTGTGTGTTCTGCGGAAGTCATGTCGATATCCGCCAGTTCTTTTGGCACATAATTTTCGTCATGCTTGGCCAGCAGGCTGTCCGCTATAAAGATGCCGTCGGGGCCAAGTCGGCCATCTGCAACGACACCGGATCCTTCAACGAACAGATCAGGTGTAATGCCGCGATAGGCGACCTTTTGCGTTTTATCCTTGTCCTGCACGGTAAAGCTAATCGAAACGCCATCGGGCGCGCGGACGATTGAGCCCTTTTGCACCATTCCGCCAAGGCGAATGGCCTTACCCGGCGCAACATTGGCATTGGCCAAGGTCGTGGGCGTGTAAAAATACGACGCTTCTTCGCGCAAAGCCGCGGCCGCGATCAGGCCAGCACCTATCAGGGCGAAAACCGCAATCATGGCAAGCAGCAGGCGTTGATGCTTGGGCTTCATGGCTGTTGCCTCAATTCATCGGCAGACGCCTCTGCGCGACGCATGGCAAGATAGCTGGAGATCACAAGCCAGCTGATGCCAACGCCCGTGACAACAAAAGACGCAATGATGAACGGTGCGTGGGGCATCAATAGTCTGCCATCCGGCGCATACGCGCCTCAATCCGCATTTCTGCCAGCGCAGTGCGCATCCGCATCAACACCAACGCGCCGAACAACAGGCTGAAGCCAGCAACAGACACAAAAAGCGGCACCAGATAGGCCTGATCGATGGAAGAGCCACCCAAGGTGATGCTCGCCTTTTGGTGCTGGCTTTCCCACCAAATGACCGATCGGTTGATGATCGGAATGTTGACGGCACCGATGATGCCGAAAACAGCTGCAACGCGGCTCGTATCGCCCTTCTCGCTCGATGCGTTCGAAAGCGCGATATATCCAAGATAAAGGAAGAATAGCACCAGCATGGATGTCAGCCGGCCATCCCAGACCCACCATGTACCCCATGTTGGCCGACCCCAAATCGATCCAGTGATCAGGCAAATCGCCGCAAAGGTCGCGCCGGGTACCGCAATCGCGCGCGCGGACACGCCAGCAAGCGGATGGCGCCAGACCAACTGAACGATGCTGGCAATGGCAATGCCGGTCCATCCGCCCATACCCAGCCAAGCGGCGGGCACATGCACGAATATAATCTTTACGGTGTCGCCCATGAGGCGCTCAGTCGGCGTGAAGAACACACCCCACAGGCACGCACCAAGGGTCAATGCGATGCCCAGCCACAACAGCCAAGGCGTGAGTGGCTTTGCAATACGCAAAAAGCGGGCAGGATTGGCGAAACGATGCATAAGTCGGCGACGCATCTAGCACCGCCAAAGCGTTACGCCAATGGATTCGGCATCAGCGGCCAATAAGCTTTTGTGCCATATTGTCGGCGACTTCCGCCGGTGTCTTGCCGGTCGAATCGCTTTCATTCCAGATTGCCGCCAATCGGCCTGCAATGGCATCAATACGCCGGTTAATCTCGGCATCGTCAGCATTTTCGATCTGGCGCAGCACGTTGATAATGCCGCCTGCGTTAATGACATAATCCGGCGCATATAAAATACCGCGGTCGGCGAGCATCCGCCCTTCAGAGCCGGTTGCCAGCTGGTTGTTTGCACCACCGGCAACGGCGCGCACTTTTAACGCGGCTACGCTGGCTTCGGTCAGCACTGCACCAAGCGCGCATGGGCTGAACACATCGGCTTCCACCGTCATGATGGCATCGGCCGCAACACTTTGCCCACCCAGTTCACGCGCAAGATCTGCAGCGCGCTGTGCGTCAACATCTGCGATGGTCAGCTTGGCGCCCTCTGCCGCTAGATAACGCGCGAGCCCGCCACCGACGCTACCGACGCCCTGAATGGCGACATGGACGCCATTAAGGTCATCTGTACCAAGCGCATGCTTGACAGCTGCCTTAACGCCCAGAAAGACGCCACGCGCCGTATATGGACCGGGATCACCACCCTGGCCCGGAAGTCCGGCAACATGCGGAGTAACCCTAGAAACGGCGACCATGTCCGCTTCGGAAATGCCCACATCCTGCGCAGTGATATATTTGCCGCCGAGCGAGTCGACCGCACGTCCAAATGCTTCAAGCAATTCTGGCGGCTTTGCTCGCTGTGGATTCGCCAGAATGACTGCCTTACCGCCACCGGCCGAAAGCCCTGCCATGGCGTTTTTATAGCTCATGCCGCGCGACAGACGAAGCGCGTCGGTGATTGCCGCTTGTGAGTCGGCATAATGCCAGAAACGCGTTCCGCCCGCTGCTGGCCCCAAATGAGTCGAGTGCACCGCAATGACGGCCTTGAGCCCTGTCGCGCGGTCATCAAACACATGAACCGCTTCATGCGAGTCAAAGTCTGGCAAATCCCAAATAGCGGGCATCTCGTCACTCCCAAATACGGACGAATTCGATCCAACGGTAGTCGGAATCAAATTACACATCGACGTAATAATATTACGCAATGCGAATGTCACTCGGATTATGCGGGTGGGGAATAAATGGGGCGACCGAGGGGTCTCGAACCCCCGACCTCTGGTACCACAAACCAGCGCTCTAACCAACTGAGCTACGGTCGCCATAGCGCCACTAAGGCAGGCGCGTTCCTATACTTTGGCCTTAAGATTATCACATGCCGGGCGTCAACCCGGCACGCTGATTATCTTACTTCTTGAGGCTAAGGCCACCAAAGCGCTTGTTAAACTGCGCAACGCGGCCGCCTGTGTCGAGCATACGGCCCGAACCACCGGTCCATGCAGGGTGCGAAGTCGGGTCAATATCCAGAGCCAAAGTGTCGCCTTCCTTGCCCCAGGTGGAGCGTGTTTCGAAGACGGTACCATCGGTCATCTGCACCTTGATCATGTGATAATCGGGGTGAATGTCGGGTTTCATACATAATTCCTTTGTTCAGCAACCGGTTTCCGACCGGACGCCCTAAATTCGGAAGGGCCGCGCATAGCGGTGGACGCACGTTATAGCAAGATTCAATTATCCGCGAATATTATCAAGCGGGCGGATCGGCGATCATGGCCATAAATTCGGCTTCCGCCGCGACCTGATCACCCATCATCGCACGCCCCGCAAATTTGCAAACGCGCGGACGCTTTTGCACAAATTCGACATTCAGATGCAGCAAACAACCCGGCTCGACGGGTGCACGGAACTTCGCGTTGTCGATGGACATGAAATACACCAGCTTGCCCGAACCAATCAATCCAAGGCTCTCCATTGCCAAAACGCCAGCCGCTTGGGCCAGCGCTTCAACAATCAGCACGCCGGGCATGATGGGCCGTCCAGGGAAATGTCCCTGAAAGAAGCCTTCATTGATCGTTACAGCTTTAATCGCGCTTATACGCTCATCAGGGACAAGCTGTTCAACGCGGTCAACCAGCAACATCGGGTAGCGGTGCGGAAGCACCGACATAACCCGGCGGACGTCATAGTTGCTAAAATCAGCTTCGCTCATTCCGCTTAGCGGCTTTCAGGCTGTGCTGCTGGGGCCGCTGGTGCGGCAGCACGTGGCTGAGCCGCAGCGGCCTGAGCGGCTTGCATCTGCGCTGCGTTGTTAAACAACTGCTGAATTTGCTGATACAAAGCGCCAATCTGACGCGACGGACGATAGCCGGCAGGCGGTGTGATTACGGCTGCTGGAATAGCTTTATCCAGTTCAGCGGTAATCGCGGGCGTTACGTCAACGGCTTCAGGTGCCCAAACAAATGCATCCGGTGCCAAAATGACGTTGATTTTCTTTGCAGCAATAACCGCCTGCTGGGCCGCTTCGTACTTCACGGCAATCTGCTCAACGGCATAAAGCTGCGCCAAGATAATCGGTTCTTGAAGCGTATTTATTTCCTTTTGCTTGGCATCAATCTGCGCCAGCAAAGGGTTTTTCGCCTTGATTGCAACGTCGAGTTCAGCCTGCGTCAGTTCTTTATCCTTATTGGTATCAAGCTGCACATTGATGTTGTTGATTTCCTGACGCTTGGTCTGCATCTGCTGAACGACGGCTGCGTATTGCGTGCCGATCTGTTGATACGCAGTGCCGAGTGCCTTTGTGCGGGCAATTGCGACCGACGTTTCGGCTGTTGCAATGCCGGATACCTGAGCCGTTGCAGGAACGGCGATGGCTGTTGCGGACAAAAGAGCTGCCACGATGGCGGTGTTACGAGTTTTCATTAGAATTGAGTCCCTACGTTAAATGTGAACAATTTGGTGTCGTCACCGGGCTGTTTTAGCAGCGCGCGGGCAATATCTATCCGGAACGGACCAAAGGGCGAGTTCCAGTTTACGCCAAAGCCAACCGACAGACGCGGTTTCCATGTATCGCCAAAGAACCGCTCTTCGAAACGCAGCGCCGCTACGCGTGCCGATCCATCGGCATTGGTGGCTTCGGTTGACGTCTGCAACGTCCCCATGAAATCGACAAAGTAATATAGCGGCCCACCTTGCGTACCATCAGACAATATTTCGCGTTGCGGAACCGTCTGCAAAATAGGCCGGGTTACATCGAAAACCGAACCTACATCGACGAACAAAGATGGGCGCAGACCCAGTTCCTTGGCACCACTGCCCAGCGGAATCTGAAGCTCTGCGCGGCCCATATAATAGAACCGACCGCCGATGGCGTCGTCCTGAATCTGGTTCCGGTCGGTCAATGGCGTATTCACGGCTACGCCATTGACGATTTCACCTTGGAAGAACACGCGCTGCACCCGTGGACCGATGCCACGAATATCAAACCCGCGCATTTGTGGTTCACCGAGGTAGAAACGATCAGTCAAACGGACGTCATCAATACCCAATGACGAAAGGCCGCGGTTTTCGAGCGGATGGATATATCCACCCTCAAGCGATAGACCGAGCACGAAGTTACCAAATGGCTTCCAATATTTGTCAGCGTTAATGCGTGTCTTTACATATTTGACGCTGCCGCCAAGCCCGGCGAAATCCTGACTGATACCAGCGCTCTGGCCGCGCGTTGGGCGGATGCGGTTATCGCGATCATCATACAACAGGGTGTAACCCAGCGATGATGTCACGCGTTTACCAATGGCATCGCACAGGAAGCGACCAGCGACGATTGGGTCGCATGAGGCAGGAAGCGGGCCTGCACCATCTGGGTCAGTGAAGAAGCTATTTTCATCAAGCGAAATATCATCGTGGCTGAGGCCATAGCGTGCCTGGAAATAGATATATTCGTTCACCGGCACACCAACGCGCAGTTGGGCTCCGGTGGTTGCCTGCTCATATGTTGTGTTGCGTTGATTGTTGAAGAAGTTGAAGCTGTTCAAGTCGCGACGGAAGATGTCGCCGGACACCATGATTGAACGATCGAACAGATAGGGTTCGGTAAACCCGATTTCAGCGGATTTCGAATAGGACGAATAGGATATATTCGTGCGCAATTCCTGACCAAGACCGCGGAAGTTCCGCTGCCGTATGGAACCTTGGAAAATGAAGTTTTCAATCGACGAGAAACCGGCCGAAAGCGACAATTCGCCCGTTGCCTTTTCCTCAACATTTGTTGTCAGCACGATGCGGTCGGGCGCGCTGCCCTGTGCTTGTTCGACTTCAAGATCTTCCTGAAAATAGCCAAGCGACTTGATGCGTTCGGCGGTGCGCTTCACCTGAATACTGTTAAACGCGTCGCCTTCGTTCAAACGGAACTCACGGCGAACCACCTTGTCTTGAGTCAGCGTGTTGCCGTTAATGTCGATACGCTCAACGAACACCCGCGGCGATTCCGCAACGTTAAACGTGATACCCATCGTCAGCGTTTCTTTGTCGCGCTGGAAATCAGGGTTCACGTCGGCAAAAGCATAACCGAACAGACCGGCAGTTTCCGAGAGGCTTTCGACCGTATCTTCGACCATCTTGGCGTTGTACCAATCGCCCTTTTTCATGCGCAATGTCGTTGTGAGCCGCCCGGAATCGAAATCGCGGATTTGGCTTTCAACCTTCACATCACCGAATTTGTAGCGGTCGCCTTCTTCCACCACATAAGTAATGATGAAATCCTGCTTATCAGGTGTAAGTTCCGCAATAGCAGATACTACGCGGAAATCGGCATAGCCTTGCGTCAGATAAAACTGGCGCAGCTTTTGTTGGTCAAATGCCAAACGGTCAGGGTCATAGCTGGTGCCTGAGCTGAAGAAGCGGTAAAACCGCGATTGCTTCGTAACCATTTCGCCACGCAGTTCACCATCGGAAAACTTTTCGTTGCCGATGATGTTGATCTGCTGGACCTTTGATTTTGGACCTTCAGTGATTTCGAAGACGATATCGACGCGGTTCTGATCCAACTGGACCAACTTAGGCTCGACCACGGCGGCAAAGCGTCCCTGACGCTTATACAGTTCGACGATGCGCGCAACGTCAGCGCGTACTTTCGACCGCGAGTAAATCTGACGCGGTGCCAATTTGATTTCGGGCTCGATCTTGTCGTTCTTGATGCGCTTGTTGCCTTCAAGAATGATGCGGTTAACAACCGGGTTTTCGCGCACTTCAATGACAACCGCGCCCGAATTGTTGCGCACGGCGACATCAGCAAATAATTCAGTCGCGTATAAATCTTTCAACGCTTGGTCGGCAGAAACCTGAGTCCAAAGCTGCCCTGTGCGCAAGCGAATGTACGACCGGACCGTATCGGCCTCGAGTCGCTGAGTCCCAACGACGGTGATGGACTTGATTTGATCGACCGCAGCTGGCGTAACTGGCGCGGATGGCTCGGCGACAGGTGCCGGCGGCTTTGCTTGCGCGAAGGCCGGCGTCATCGTGCCAGACGCCGCAAGGGCGGTGGAACCCATCAAAAAAATGCCAACGTTTTTGAGGTTGCCGAAAGGTCTACTTTTCATTGTCATCCGATCTGATGTCCGGCCCCCACCGGGAGTTGGCTTATTGCCGCTAAAACGGTTTTGCGTCCCTGCCCCATGCAGCGTCCGCAATCAAGTATGCAATGCCTTCAGCCGCTTTCAAAAAGCCCGAAAGACGCAAGGTCATTAAATGTCACCATAAGCATAAAAGCCGCTAGCATCGCAAAACCTGCACGAAAAGCCCACTCCTGCACCTGCGGTGTTGCGGGACGTCTGCGTATCGCCTCAATTCCGTACAGCAAAAGATGTCCTCCATCGAGCATGGGAATTGGCAGCAAGTTGATGAACCCTAAGTTAATCGAGATCAGTGCCGCCAGGCTTATGAACGTCAGTATGCCAAGGCTCATCGCTTCGCCGGAAACTTTTGCGATTTTCAACGGCCCACCAAGTTCGGAAAGCGGACGCCGGCCCGAAATTATCTGCCCAAGGCCAATCATCTGCTGACGCAAGACATTGCCTGTTTGCACAACAGCGGCCCAGGGTGCCTCCAATATCCCGACTTCGCGGGTTTCAACCTTGCTGGCGCCAACGCCAATACGGCCGATACGGTATTCGTTGCCAAAGCGATCGACTTCTTTGACTTCGGCCACGACGGTGTCTTTTTCCAACCGCTCGCCATTGCGTTCGATTTCGATGGTAACGCGCTCACCGGGGATCATGATGGTCTCGTTGGCCATCTGGTTAAAGGTTTCGATGCTGCGTCCATTGAATTTTACTACGCGGTCCCCTGGCATCAGGCCCGCGACGGCAGCAGGGCTTCCGGGCTGAACCACATCCAATACCGGCGGCGTAACAGACTTCCCGAATGCCAGCAGAAAGCCCATGAAGATCAGTATCGCGAGCAGGAAGTTAACGGCGGGCCCAGCAAACACGATCAACGCGCGCTGCCACAGCGTCTTGGACTGAAAAGTCTGGTTGCGTTCGGCCTCGGGCAGTTGCCGCCAGCTGTCATCGGCTTGGCTTGACGGGTTCATGTCACCTGCAAACTGAACAAATCCGCCCAATGGCAACAATCCAATGCGCCACAATGTGCCGCGTTTGTCGACCCTGCCCCAAATTTGTGGGCCAAAGCCGATAGAGAATTTATCGGCCTTCACGCCGAACCAGCGGCCGACGAAATAATGCCCAAGTTCATGCACAACGACCAAAGACCCGATCAGCGCAATGAACGCGATCAGGGTCAAAAAGATATTGGGTGATTCAGTTGCCACGCGTCAATGTCTCCAATTCGCGCCGCGCATAGATGCGGGCATCTGCATCTATGCTGAACAGATCGTCCAGATTTGCGGGCGCAGCCGGTGCATAGGCCGTCAATGTTGCCTCCACCACATTTGCGATATCCAGAAAGCCAATCTGGCCGTTCAAAAACGCTTCGACGGCCACTTCATTAGCGGCGTTCAGGATGGCCGGCTTTGCGCCGCCCTCGGTAATCGCCGCGCGGGCCAAGCGGAGCGCGGGAAAGCGCACAATGTCGGGTTGTTCAAATGTCAGCTGGCCGATGGTCGCAAGATCGAGCGGCTTGCAGTTCGTCGCGATACGCTCCGGCCATGCCAGCGCGCTGGCGATGGGTATGCGCATGTCCGGCGAACCAAGCTGCGCGAGCGTCGAACAATCGTCATACTCCACCATCGAATGGATGACCGATTGCGGATGAACCAAAATATCGAGCTTATCGAGCCCGACGGGAAACAGATGAAACGCCTCAATAAGCTCAAGGCCCTTGTTCATCATCGTCGCGGAATCGACGCTTATCTTTGCGCCCATGTCCCAATTGGGATGCGCGACTGCCTGCGCTGGTGTGACGGAGCGCATCTGGTCAAGCGAGAACGACCGAAACGGGCCGCCGCTTGCGGTTAGCGTGATTTTGCGCACATGTTCCAGCTTGCTTCCGGCAAGGCACTGGAAAATGGCATTATGCTCGCTATCCACTGGTAATAACGATGCCCCGGACTGCCGCACCGCAGCCATCATCAGCGCGCCTGCCGAAACCAACGCTTCTTTATTGGCAAGCGCAACGGTTTTGCCCGCCTGTATCGCGGCCATGGTGGGCGGCAGTCCAGCGCAGCCCACGATTGATGCCATCGTCCAGTCGACATCACGCTGCGCCGCCTCGACAAGCGCTTGCGCGCCTGCAGCCGCTTCGATGCCCGTGCCTTGCAGCGCATCTTTCAGCGCCGGATAGGATGCCTCATCAGCAACAACGGCCAGCTCTGCTCCAAATTCAATGGCAAGCTTGGCAAGTGCAGAAGCATTGCCATTGGCGGTCAGGGCGACGACGCGATAGGCATCACGATGCTGACGCACGAGATCAAGGGTGGAGAGCCCCACAGAGCCAGTTGCCCCGAATATCGAAACGCTGCGTGTCATCGCTAACTGCCCATTGCGCTTTGCGAAACAGTGATCAACCCAGCAACAAATGCGACGGCGATCAAACCGTCGGTACGATCAAACAAGCCGCCATGCCCGGGGATAAGTCCCCCGGAATCCTTTACCCCTGCCCGTCGTTTCATCCAGCTTTCGAAAAAATCACCGATTTGCGCAACCACTGCAAGCGCAGCGCCGGTCAAAGCAAGGCGCTGCCAACCATAAGTCAGGTAAACGTCGCCATCACCCGCGTTGCCGCCCCTTAACGCGTAAATCGCGGCCTGAATAGCGATCATCATCAAGCCAGCGCCAACCATTCCGCCCAGCAAACCAGACCATGTTTTAGACGGGCTTATGCGCGGGGCGATTTTTGGCCCGCTTAATGTCCGCCCAGCGAAATATGCGCCGACATCGGTTCCGATGACACCAGCGATGAGCATGATTGTGGGCGTCATTCCAAAAAACGGCGCGCTAAACAGCAACAAAGTAAAGCAAGCCAGTCCAACGTACAAAAGCCCGCCAACAAGCCAGATGATACGCGCGGGCATATTGCGGGCAAACGCAACCGCGAGCTTTGCAAATTCCCAATACACGCCCAATCCGACCAGAATGATCAGCGCCATAAACGCATAGCCGCCCAGCCAGATCGCGCCGATGGCCACTGACATCATGGCAACGCTCGACAATGTCCGCACGCCTAAGTCGGAACGCGGCTTCAGCAACGGAACGACCTTATCGTTCATCGGCCACCATAACGTCGTTCACGCGTTGAAAACTCGGTCAAAGCTTGTGCGAGCTCATCCTTGCTGAAATCGGGCCACAGCGTGTCTGTAAACCAGAACTCTGCATAGGCTGCCTGCCACAGCATGAAATTTGATAAGCGTTGCTCGCCCGATGTCCGAATCAAAAGGTCTAAGGGAGGCAGCCCCGCGGTGTCCAAATTGGCTTCGATCGATTCCGCGGTAATATCACCCTGCGCAGCGGCAGAACGGGCCGCGCGCACAAGCTCGTCCTGAGCGCCATAGTTCAGCGCCACAGCCAGCGTCGTACGTGTATTCTGTGACGTTCGGGCAATGGATTCGTCAAGCATGTCCACAATATCGGGCGCTAATGCTTTGTAATTGCCTATTATCTTCAAACGGACATCGTTCGCCGCAAATTCATCGAGATCAGATTTTATGAATTCACGCATCAACCCCATCAGGTCGTTGATTTCATCTTCCGGACGTTTCCAGTTTTCGCTCGAAAAAGCATAAAGGCTGAGCGCTTCCAAGCCCAGCTCTCCGGCTGCACGCACGATTTTGCGAACAGTTTCAACGCCCTTTTTGTGCCCCATCGCGCGCGGCAACATGCGCTTTTTCGCCCAGCGCCCGTTGCCGTCCATGATGATGGCCACATGCCGCGGCATTTTTCCGGTGCCGGCTTCAATGCGCTCAGTTTGTGAAGCTTTCGTCAGCATTATGATTGACCTGCCAACCTGCAAAACATTGTCACCCCCGACTTGATCGGGGGGCCTTGGTCTAAGCCATCAGCGTTCACTGACAATTTTGGCCATGGATTCCCGCTTTCGCGGGAATGGCACAATGTCTTTAGAGGGACTTGCGCCAATATCACTGGCTAAGGATTTCCTTTTCCTTATGCGCAGCAGCGTCATCAACGGCCTTGATCATCTCGTCAGTCATCTTTTGAACTTCCGTCTCAAGCCGCTTGCGCTCGTCCTCGCTGATTTCCTTTTTATTCTCGTCGGTCTTCAGCCCGTCATTGGCATCGCGGCGCACGTTGCGGATCGCGATTTTCGCCTTTTCTGCATATTGGCCAGCCAGCTTAGCTAGCTCTTTGCGGCGCTCTTCGGTCAAATCGGGGATAGGCAGACGCAATGTCTGGCCATCGGTAATCGGGTTCAGGCCAAGGCCCGCCGAACGAATAGCCTTTTCAACGGGGGTCACGTTGGAACGGTCCCAAACCTGCACCGACAACAAGCGCGGCTCAGGCGCGCTGACCGTTGCAACCTGGCTCAACGGCATGTGTGAGCCATATACTTCGACCACTACAGGATCGAGCAAGGTCACATTCGCACGGCCCGTGCGCAAACCGGAAAGGTCGCTCTTAAAAGAATCAACAGCGCCTTTCATGCGGCGCTCGACATCAGTCTTGTCATATTGCGGCATGATTCAATTTCCTTCGCTTGTTACCACAGTAGAAGTGCCGCTTCCGTCCAGCACTTTCAAAATATTTCCCTGTTCGCGGATGGAGAACACCACGATTGGAATGTTGTTATCCCGGCAAAGCGACACCGCGCTCGCGTCCATAACCTTCAGATTATCTGCCAACACCCGGTCGTAACTCAATGTTTCATAACGGGTTGCTGTCGCGACCTTCTTGGGATCGGCATCATAGACACCATCGACCGAGGTGCCTTTGAACAAGGCATCGCACTGCATTTCGGCAGCACGTAATGCAGCGCCGCTATCGGTCGTGAAGAATGGCGCACCAACGCCAGCGGCGAAAATAACGATCCGACCTTTTTCCAGATGACGTTCTGCGCGGCGGCGAATGACAGGCTCGCACACTTTGTCCATTTCGATGGCGGACTGAACCCGTGTGGGAACGCCAAGCTGTTCGAGCGCATTCTGCATGGCCAAAGCATTCATGACCGTTGCCAGCATGCCCATATAGTCCGCTTGTGCGCGATCCATGCCCTTGGCAGCACCGGCCATTCCGCGGAAGATGTTGCCACCACCGATAACGAGGCAGAGTTGAAGCCCGGTATCTTGGGCTGCCTTCACTTCTTCAGCGACGCGCGCGACGGTATCCGGATCAATGCCATAGGCCTGATCCCCCATCAGCACTTCGCCCGAAAGCTTAAGCAATATACGACGATAGCCGTGCGCGCTCATAATGTCCCTCGTCCCGATACAATAATGGCGCCCAGCTATAGGAGCCGCGCGCCACATCGCCAAGGCTTTATCCCCGTCATGTGACGGGGAAGCCAAGAATATTTATCCGCCGACCGCAGCAGCTACTTCAGCTGCAAAGTCAGACACTTCCTTTTCGATGCCTTCACCAAGCTGGAAGCGGACATAGTCCTTCAACACGATTGGCTTGCCAGCTTCTTTACCAGCTGCGGCAACAACGTCGGAAATCGGTGTCTTGCCGTCCATCACAAATGGCTGGCTCAACAAAGCATTTTCCTTCGCAAACTTCTTAACAGCGCCTTCAACCATCTTTTCGACGATATCCGCAGACTTACCGCTTTCCGAAGCCTTCTCACGGGCAATGCCACGCTCGCGCTCAAGCGTTTCTGCGTCCAAACCGGTTTCGTCGAGCGAAAGCGGGAATGCAGCAGCGATGTGCATCGCCAATTGCTTGCCGAGGCTGTCGAGCGTTGCAGCGTCTGCTTCGCTTTCGAGCGCCACGAGAACACCGATACCGCCCATGCCAGGCGCAGCAGCGTTGTGGACATATGAAACAACGCGACCATTGCTGACCGAAAGCGACTTAACGCGGCGGATAACCTGGTTTTCACCGATGGTTGCGATGTTGTTGGTCAAACGGTCCTGAACGGTTTCGCCTTCGCCATAAGGCGCCGCCAAAACCGCCTCAGCGTCATTTGCGCTCAGGCTCAATGCAACATTGCTGACCGCAGCAACGAATTCTTGGAACTGTTCGTTCTTCGCAACGAAGTCCGTCTGGCTGTTGACTTCGATGGCCGTACCCTTGGCACCTTCAACGGCAACGCCAACAAGACCTTCTGCAGCCGTACGGCTCGATTTCTTGGCAGCAGTGGCAAGGCCCTTAGCGCGCAGCAAATCTACTGCGGCTTCGATATCGCCATTGGTTTCTTCAAGCGCCTTTTTGGCGTCCATCATGCCGGCGCCGGAAAGCTCACGCAGTTCCTTGACGGCTGAAGCTGTAATTGCAGACATATTTTGTCCTTTCGAATGAATGCGGCGGCATCCATAGCCGCCAATTTTGTCATTCCCGTGAAAGCGGGAAAATATGATCCGAGAACGATGTGTACACCGATATTTCAGACCATGGCCCCCCGAGCAGGTCGGGGGGACACAAGCTTTATTTAAGCGTCGGCAGCTGGCGCTTCTTCTGCAGCGACTTCCGCTACAGGTGCAGCTTCTTCGGCCAATGCAGGTTCAGCAGCTGGTTCAACTTCGGCGCCAAGGTCAACGCCCTTGGCAACCTTAGCATTTACGTTGCCCTTGGTTGCCGCAGTGGCAACCGCGTCGCAGTACAAACGAATGGCGCGTGCTGCGTCATCATTTGCAGGAACCGGGAACGCGATACCGTCTGGCGATACGTTCGAATCGAGGATCGCGATGACAGGTATACCAAGAACATTGGCTTCCTTGATGGCGAGTTCTTCCTTGTTAGCGTCGATGACGAACATCACGTCAGGAATGCCGCCCATGTCGCGGATACCGCCAAGGCTCATTTCAAGCTTGTCGCGCTCGCGGGTCATCTGAAGAATTTCCTTCTTCGTGAAACCGTGCGTGTCGCCCGAAAGCTGCTCTTCGAGCGTCTTGAGCTTCTTGATCGAGTTCGAAATCGTCTTCCAGTTGGTGAGCATGCCGCCCAACCAGCGGTGGTTGACGAAATGCTGACCCGATGCGCGTGCTGCATCAGCGATTGGGCCCTGTGCCTGGCGCTTTGTGCCAACGAACAGAACCTTGCCGCCCGACGAAACGCTCTGGGCAACGAAATCAAGCGCACGTGCGAACAAGGGCACGGACTGCGAAAGATCGAGAATGTGGATGCCGTTGCGCGCGCCGAAGATATACGGCTTCATACGCGGGTTCCAACGGTGTGTTTGGTGGCCGAAATGGGCCCCAGCTTCAAGCAATTGCTGCATGGTTACGACAGGTGCCGCCATGGTACTTCTCCTTCCGGTTGAGCCTCTGGGAAACTAGAACGTCACTGTTGCCTAAAAGACAAAGATCAGCACCGGTATGTGCGTTTCCCATGTGGAATGAGCGCGCCATTATAGTCGCGGCAGGGATTCGTCAAGCGGTTTAGGCCTTTGTTAGCAACTATATGGGTAAGACGCGGGTTATGACGAACCCGAACGATGGCATGAAATACTGTGTTCCCGGCATTGATAAAGCCGGGCGTTATGTTGGTAAGGGCGACGGCACGTGAAAACGCGCGTTGGAACGGGCATTCCGCTTTGTTGGTCGGGAGATGGCGGCGTGAGCGAAGGGACAGTGAAGGATTTTGCTGCATGATTGGACAATCACGAACTGCTCTGGGTCTGTTGTTCACTTTGCCAGCGCTTATCCTTTCTGGATGCAATCGGCCTCATGGCGTTAGCATTGATCAATGCTCCAATCCAAAACTGCTTCGCGCCAAAGTATCTGACACTGTCTTTGATTTTCCAAATAGCGTAGGCTTTTTGAGCGGGTGGCTATATTCAAATGAAGATGAACTGGAAAAGATCGGGATAGTAGACATTCGGTATCCTGAATATGAAAAAAATCCAGAATACCGATCAGATTGTAATCATAAGTCCATGCCCGTTGGGGACTTCAAAACCGATGTTCGATTTATCTTCAAAGGCGATGGGACTGAGCCGCAAGAATATCGCTCGGGTAATGAAATGAGTTCGATAACCGCGATCCGCAAATATGAACCCGATAGCAAATCCATTTTCCATAGCAAATATCTTGCAGATGTTGACGATATCGAAAAAGTGGTTTTTTTAGGGGTAACGGATATCCCGCCTGTTAAAAATGTGCTCGGTAACTGGAGCATTTTTGAATTTGGTTTCAAAGATCGGCGGATGTCTATGGAGTGTGCATGGACTAGCGCGAAGGCTCCGTATGGTGCGTATAAAGCTATCCCGCCTTTTCCTTATCTTTGCGACGACATGACGTTTCGCTCGGGGGATTTGCTCATCTCTGTAGGGCAGGAGAGTATTCGTGGTTTACCCGGCGAAGACCAGCAACTTATTCCGCCGGAAGAATGGCCCAAGCAATGGGCCTATACGATCAGAAAAATATTAAGCTATCGCGTTGATGTGGGAGATTACGGTGACAGGAAATTACGGTGACACATGCACCGTCCCCGAACAAATACCCCTTCGCCATGCTGAACAAACTTCTTCCTCGTCATCCTGAACTTGTTTCAGGATAACGAACAACCGTCGCATGTTATCCTGAAACAAGTTCAGGATGACGAACGGGGGCATGAGGAAAGTGTGTTGGAATTGCGGGAACCACGGCGACAGTGCACCAAATTATTGCCTTCCATGGAATCCCACCGCGAGCGTCCAAGAAAGTTATCCACAGACAATCCCCGAAATACTCCACGTTATTTCGTCGGTGAGAACATGCTTGACAAGAAGGAACAAATAGTGAACAAGGGCTCAAACGCTGCCCATGCCGGGCCAGCATAGCCCGCTAAATAATTTGGCGGGGGACAGAAAGGACCAGTGCCATGACTATCGTAGCTTCCCTTCTTTTTGTGACCGCGCTTGGCTTGTCAGCCGGCACAATATTTTTAACAGTGCGCAACGCCATGCCGCGGATACGTGAAGTCGTTGCAATGGAATTTGCGGGCGAAGTTGCGCGCGAACGGCGCATCATATGTGGCGACATGCGCCGTCGTACCCCTGCAACGATTATCGCATTCCCGGTCGCTGGCCGCGCCATGGGCGAAATGCGCCTCGCCGCTTAACAGATTTTACTGCGCAAACGGGCCGGGCAAATCGGCTGCATCATCACGCCGCCGTCATGGCGGCGTTTTTGTGTGTGCATTATATTTGCCATGTTGCACCGCGGCCATCCGCGCTGGCGCCGGGCATAAAAAAAGGGCGGGTGCTTTCGCCCCGCCCCTTTCACCAAATAGATTTGGTCTGTCTTAGTTGACGGCATCCTTAAGCGCCTTGCCAGCCTTGAACTTAGGCTGAGTCGATGCTTTGATGGTCATTGGTTCGCCAGTGCGTGGGTTACGGCCGGTCGAAGCCTTACGCTTTGCAACGCCGAATGTGCCGAAACCAACGAGACGTACTTCGCCGCCGCTCTTCAGCGCGCCAGTGATTGCTTCAAAGGTCGCTTCTACTGCTTTACCAGCATCTGCTTTGGTCAGGCCGCTTGCTTCTGCAACTGCATTGACGAGATCTTGCTTGTTCATATTGGGAACCCCCCTCTCAAAAATTTTATGAAACTCAAAACATTGGTTAATTGAGTCGCGGCGTGAGCCGGTCGCGCGATAATGATGACATTGCGTGCACTGTCAAAGGAAAAATCCGCCCAAAACCGTCATTTTCTGTGAAAAACGGCAAGTTTTGCCCACAACATGCAATCAAAAGGCATTTATTACCCTTTAATGGGTCACCGGCGCCCCGTTTTCGCCGCCAACTGTAGGCGGCAAGGCCGCGGCAAGTTCATCGGCTTCTGTCCATTCCACGGCCACCAGAGGGGACACCAACGCACGCGCCAACACCTGATCCACATGGCTGACCGGAATGATTTCCAGACCTTCTTTTATGTTGGCTGGAATATCGGCGAGGTCCTTTTCATTCTCCTGCGGAATAAGCACCGTCTTGATGCCCCCCCGAAGTGCGGCGAGCAGTTTCTCTTTCAGTCCGCCAATTGGGAGCACGCGCCCACGCAAGGTAACTTCGCCCGTCATGGCGACATCGCGATGCACCGCAATGCCGGTCAGTGTCGAGACGATGCATGTCACCATGCCGATGCCCGCCGATGGGCCATCCTTGGGCACCGCGCCCTCGGGAAGGTGGATGTGGACATCCTTGCGTCCAAATAGGCTCGGCTTAATGCCATAGCTCGGTGCGCGCGCCTTAACATAGCTCAAAGCAGCCTGAATGGACTCGCCCATCACTTCGCCCAGCTTACCGGTGGTCTTGATCTGGCCCTTACCCGGGACAGTCACCGCTTCGATGGTGAGCAGTTCGCCGCCAACTTCGGTCCAAGCAAGCCCCGTAACCGCGCCAATTTGGTTTTCTTCCTCGCCCACATCGTGACGATATTTCCGGACGCCCGAAAAATCTGCGAGATTTTCAGGGGTAATGGCAATGCTGGTGGCCTTGCCTTCCAAGATGCGGCGCAGCGCTTTACGGGCCAGCTTTGCGACTTCCCGCTCAAGCGTACGCACACCGGCTTCGCGCGTGTAATAGCGGATCAGATCACGCAATGCATCGTCGCTGACCGAGAATTCTTCCCGCTTCAGTCCATGGGCTTCGACTTGCTTGTCGAGCAAATGTCGCTTCGCAATCTCCAGCTTTTCGTCTTCGGTATAGCCTTCCAACCGGATGATTTCCATGCGGTCCAACAGCGCCTGTGGCAAATTAAGGCTGTTCGCCGTTGTCACGAACATCACATCGGACAGGTCCAAATCGATTTCGAGATAATGGTCGTTGAACTTGTTGTTCTGTTCCGGATCGAGAACCTCAAGCAATGCAGACGCTGGATCGCCCCGGAAATCCTGACCAAGCTTGTCGATTTCATCGAGCAGGAACAGCGGGTTCATCGTCCCGGCTTTTTTCAAATTGGCCGCGACCTTCCCGGGCATCGAACCAATATAGGTCCGGCGGTGGCCACGAATCTCTGCTTCATCACGCACGCCACCAAGCGACTGACGGATAAACTCACGACCCGTTGCTTTGGCAATCGATTTGCCAAGCGATGTCTTACCCACGCCAGGAGGTCCGACGAGGCACAAAATTGGGCCTTTAAGCTTGTTGGTGCGCGCCTGTACCGCAAGATATTCAACGATGCGGTCCTTGACCTTTTCTAAAGCGAAATGATCCTCATCAAGAACGTCCTGCGCCTTGGCGATATCGCGCTTCAGCTTGGACTTTTTGCCCCATGGTATGCCCAGAAGCGTGTCGAGATAATTGCGCACAACGGTCGCCTCGGCGGACATGGGTGCCATGCCGCGCAGCTTTTTTAATTCGGCATTGGCTTTCGCCTTTGCTTCCTTGGACAGCTTCATCGTGTCGATTTTGTTTTGAAGCTCGGCAGCTTCGTCGCCGCCTTCGCCATCGTCATTGCCCAACTCGCGCTGGATGGCCTTCATCTGTTCGTTCAGATAATATTCGCGCTGGGTCTTTTCCATTTGGCGCTTCACGCGGCCACGGATTTTCTTTTCGACCTGCAATACGCCCAATTCGCCTTCCATAAAGGCAAACGCCATTTCCAACCGGCGAAGCGGGTTCGCTTCCATTAGAAGCGATTGCTTATCCGATACCTTTAACTGGATATTGGCCGCAACGGCGTCGGCAAGTGCCGACGGCGTTTCGATCTCAGAAAGCTGCACCGCGGTTTCAGCGGGCATTTTCTTATTGAGCTTCGAATAATTTTCAAACTGGTCAGCGACTGAACGCATCAGCGCGGTGGCTTCCGGACCTTCAGCATTTTGTTCGACAACGAGTGATACAGCCGCTTCGACATATTCGCTGCCATGCTCAACCAAATCGCGCAGCTGCGCGCGCTGCTTGCCTTCGACCAGAACCCGCACGGTACCGTCGGGCAGCTTCAGCAATTGCATAATCGTTGCGGTTACGCCGATATCGTACAGATCATCTTTGCCGGGATCATCCTCGGCAGGATCAAGCTGCGCGACGAGGAAAATTTCCTTGTTCGCCGCCATCGCTTTTTCCAGCGCGACCACCGACTTATCCCGACCCACAAACAAGGGAACAATCATACCGGGGAAAACAACGATATCGCGCAGGGGCAATAAAGGAAGGTTCAGATCCATAGATACTCCAAGTGGGTGTCGCGCAAAAATGCGGCACGCCCGTTCCCACTCAATATGAGCGCTCTGCGCAGGCTTTCAATGCGTCTGGGCCCCAAAAGCGCAATTTGCTGGGGAAAAAACCGGTTTAATGGAAAATGGCGCCAATGTTGGCTGGATTAAAACGGCAGTTTGAACCCGGCAGGCAATGGCAGGCTGCTCGACATTTTGCCCATTTCAGCATTGCTCGCGGCGTCCGCTTTTTCACGGGCGTCATTAAATGCTGCGGTAATGAGGTCTTCCAGCATCGTTTTATCAGCAGGAACGATCAGGCTGTCATCGATCGCTACGTTCAAGATGCGGCCTTTTGCCGTTGCGCGGACTTTCACCAAACCACCGCCCGACTGGCCTTCGACATGAATGGTGTCGAGCGTTGCTTGCGCTTGTTCCATTTGCTGCTGAATGTTTTGAGCTGCCTCTTCGGCGGCCTTGATCATGTCTTCCATGCTTTTCATGCGCTCTTACTCCATTTCATGTCATGCGCGTCGCTGTCGAGCAGCTCCGCCTCAGGAAACGCAGCAAACGCCGCTTTGACCAGAGGTGACTCCAATATTATGCGTTTTTCGGCGTCGGCCTTTGCTTGCTCTTGTTCCAACAAGCTTGGCGCAGCCTCACCAGCGCGTTCTTCAACGTCCCAGCGCGTGCCGGTCACCTTCGCCAGAGCATCGCGCAATTCCGCAACAAAGCCGGGCGCAACTGGCCCTGCCAGCTGATAGGCCAACACCGGTGGCGCATATTCAACCAAACGGACAACATCCCGCAGGGTCATCTCAAGACTGACAAACCCCTCGCGTGCCAAACGATCCAAAAGTGCATGGAAGTCGGTTGGCATTAATGTCTGCACGGTCGCAGACTGTGGGATGTCTAGACTGGTAGGTGCAGAGGCCGGTGGCGCTGCAAAGCTGCCCTGCCCAATCATCTTGGCCAACTCACCGGGATCGGGAAGTGTTGCCGCGTGAATAACGCGCAGCAAAGCCATGTCCGCTGCGTCGAGCGGCACTGATGCGCGCGCGACCTCTTCCTGCCCCTTCAGCAACAGCTGCCACAAACGGTGCAGGACTGGAAAGGACAAGCGATCCGCATGCTCTTCCACCAATGCAGCAGCATCGGCATCCAAAGCGCCATCGCGCGGTGCGCCAACTTTTGCGAGCGTCAGCCGGTGTACTTCGGACAAAAGCCCGGCAAACATCGCCAGCGGCTCTACGCCCAGATTATATTGGCTGCGGGCTTCCGCCAGCATGCCCTGTGCATCGCCGGCCAATATCAGGCCGAACAACCGACGGATTGCGCCGCGATCCGACAGGCCAAGCATATCGCGCACTTGCGCGGCCGTAACCTTGCCGTCACCTTCCATGTCGGCATGGGCAATGGCTTGATCGAGTATCGACAGACCGTCGCGTACGGAGCCCTCGGCGGCTTGGGCCACCAGTGTCAGCGCCTCAACCTCGGCATCAACATGTTCTTTGGCGGCGATGTCCGCAAAATGGTCCGCCAGTTTTGCGGTGGAAATACGCTTCAAATCGAACCGTTGGCACCGCGACAAGACGGTAATCGGCACCTTGTTCACTTCGGTCGTCGCAAACAGGAATTTGACGTGGCCCGGCGGCTCTTCAAGTGTCTTTAGCAACGCGTTAAACGCGTTTTTCGACAGCATGTGGACTTCGTCGATGATGTAAATTTTATAGCGTGCCGATACGGCAGAATAGCGCACAGCCTCAATAATCTCACGGACATCATCAACGCCGGTGTGGCTCGCGGCATCCATTTCGATGACATCGATATGGCGACCTTCGGCGATAGCAACGCAAGGCTCGCAGGTGCCGCACGGGTCGATCGTTGGTCCGCCCTGCCCGTCCGTACCAATGCAGTTCAGTGCCTTGGCAATCAGTCGCGCCGTTGAGGTTTTACCGACACCGCGAACGCCAGTCATCAAAAACGCATGCGCCAAACGATCACGCTTGATCGCATTGCCAAGCGTCTGCACCATCGCATCTTGGCCGATAAGCTCGGCAAAGGTTTGGGGACGGTATTTGCGGGCCAGTACGCGGTAGGCCGCGCCGCCGGTATTCGCCGGGACAGATGCGGGCGCTGATGGCGTGGGTGCGGCAGGCGCTGTCGGTTGCGCTACGGGCGGCAAATCCAAGCCAAGTCCCAAAGCATCATCGGGCATATCCGGGTCGCGTTCTGCGAATTCTGGGCGATTGGAATCGGGCATCATCATTACGATAGGACGGTCACCGACCTTTGTCGAAGTTTTCTAAAAGAAAAGGCGGGGAAAAGTAGGAGCCGGATGACCCGCAGCGAATTCGTTGTGGCTGCTTCCGTCAGGATCTGACCAGGTTGGCGAGTGCCACGTCCATCCGACTCCCACGCCGCATATGGCCGCGACATCGGTGAAATGCAAGTGGGGCGGAAACGAATGTATTAAGGCGCGTTTATCGTGCCGGCGAACCGTTCATTTACCGCAATTCCATAAGCTTTCCCGCCGCTACCGCTTAAGCGTTTCGCAAATACCAATCATAGTCGATCGAAGGGACCTGACCGAAATAGCGGTCCTGTTCGACGCGTTTGACAATGGTGAACATGTCCACAAAGCGTTCGCCCAGATATTCGCGCATCAGCTTTGATCCATGGAAGCGGTCAACCGCAGCGAACCAGTTGCTTGGCGGCTTGTCATCGCCTGAACTGTCGCGGTCATACCCATTGCCAACGACTGCGGGGCCGGGATCAATCTGGTTAACGATGCCATGATGGATGCCCGCAAGCACGCCCGCAACGGCCAGATATGGGTTGGCATCAGCGCCGCACGCGCGGTGCTCGACATGGCGGCTTGCCGCCGGGCCAGCCGGTATCCGGAACGAAACTGTGCGGTTGTTGACGCCCCATGTCGGCGCGACGGGCGCATAGCTGTTCGCCTTGAACCGGCGGTAGCTGTTTGCATGCGGTGCAAAGAGCGCAAAACAATCGCCGACCGCTGAAATCATGCCGCCAATGGCTTGACGCAGCATTGGCGTGCCTTCGGGATCATCCGACGCAAACAGGTTTTTCCCGTCGGCATCGTTCATCGACACGTGAATATGCATGCCCGAGCCTGCTTGTTCAGCGAATGGTTTCGCCATGAAGGTCGCTTCCAGACCATGTGCTTGCGCCACGGCCTTCACCACCCGTTTGTACATGATTGCATCATCGCACGCCCGCAACACGTCGGGCTTGTAGCGCAAGGTCAGCTCACACTGCCCCGGCGCAAATTCGGATATCGCGGATTCCAACGGAAGCCCCTGAATATCGCAAGTTTCATACAGCTCATCAAAGAACGGCCGGAAGTCGTCCAGTTCCCGCAGACCATAAACCTCAACCATTTGGGGTGTTTCTTGGCTATAATCAGGGCGTGCCGGGCGAATGGAACCGTCACGGGCACGCTTTGGATCCAACAGGTAAAATTCAAGCTCAACAGCCAATGCAGGGGTCAGACCCATTTCTGCGAAACGGTCCACGACCAAACCCAACACATGCCGCGAGTCCAGATCATGCGGCTGGCCATCCAGCTCATAAAAATCGACCATGAATTGCGCGGCATTGTCCCCCGCCCATGGCGTCCGGACGAGCGTTCCCGGGATTGGCTTCATTGAGCGGTCAGCGTCGCCATCCTCCCAGACCAATCCTGTTTCAACGGTATCCTGTCCGGTGATGTCGACCACGGTGATGGAGCCCGGGAAAAAGCGACCGATTTCATAGACTGATAGCACCTCATGCTGGCGCAGCCGCTTGCCGCGCGGTACGCCGCCCATGTCGGTGTAAATCATCTCGACAGAGTCAATATCAGGGTTCGCAGCGAAAAAGGCCTCAGCCTCGCTTCGTGCGGCGATGGTCGCAGATGACTTGGCCCGCTTAATTGTCATGACGTCACTTTCACTTACCCTGTTTAAGACGCTTGTAGCTCAGTCAGCGCATTGTTCAACTCAAACGCCAACCGATCGACCTGCGCCGGCGACGTCACGGGGCTGACGAGCATCATATTATGGAAAGGCGCCAGCAATATGCCGCGGTTGGCGAGGTACAAATGGATCGTACTTTCCAACGCATGGTCCATCACGGCACGCGCCTCGCTCCCGTTACGCGGCGGCACAGCAGAGCATATCAATTCCACGCGGGCACCGACATGGCTGACATGCCAGTCAAGCTTGTACGCCGCGATCACGGCATTCAATCCCGACACCAGTCGGTCAGCCGTCGCCAGCATATGGGCATAAGCGTCCCGCGTAATAACATGCCCCAACATGGCGTGCATGGCCGAGATAGCGAGCGCATTAGCCGACAATGTCGTGCCGATGCCGCTATGGCCCGGCGGACGCGACTGGTTCAACGCCGCCATCTTTTCCGCGATCTCGTCCGTAAACCCATATACAGCACATGGCACGCCGCCGCCGATGGATTTCCCAACCACCATGATGTCGGGCTTTGGTCCATGGGTGTTGCTGTGCCCGCCATAGCCCGACGAAATGGTGTGGGTTTCATCAAGCACCAATATGGTGCCCGTTTCGTCACACAACGCGCGCAGAGTCTCCAAAAAGCCCGGCGCGTCACGCACCATGCCGATATTGGTCATCAACGGTTCAGCGAGCACACAAGCAATGTCGCCGCCGCGCAATGCCGCCGCAAGCGCGTCCACATCGTTAAACTCGATTGCAACCGTGGTCGGCAGCAAATCCTGCACCTGTCCGATCAGGCTTGGCCGGTTGACCGCTTCGCCATTGCGCAGGTCAACAAAAACATCATCGACCGCGCCATGGTAACAGCCATTGAAGATCAAAATCTTGTCGCGTCCAGTCAACCCACGGCACCAGCGAATGACGGCGCGATTTGCTTCGCTTGCCGTGGTCGTGACTTGCCATTGCGGCAGTCCGAACATCGCGGCGAGCATATCGCCCACGTCTGCACCCTTTGATGTGGGGAGCATATAGCTCAGCCCCTGCCCCGCTTGCGTCGTCAGGGCATCGACCAATGGCTGCGGCGAATGGCCGAACATGCTTGCGGTATCGCCAAGGCAGAAGTCATCGAAGACCTGCCCGTCAACACTCTTCAGCGTCGCTCCAGACGCCTCCTGAGCGACGATCGGGAATGGAGTGGACCAATCCAGCATCCAATGGAATGGAACGCCCTGAAACCAGCTTTTTGACGCTTTAGCATGCGCAAGCGACTTTGGGTTGGCTGCGACAAACCGCGCAACCTCACGCGCCCGCATCTCCTCTATGGCAGCCCTTTCGATCACAACCGGTCTCGCATCGCATAATAGAGCAGTCCAAGGGTCGCGAGCGGCTGTGCCAGCCATTTGCCACCCGGAAACCGGCTGTGCGGCAGGCTGGCAAAGACATCGAACTGCGACATGGTGCCAAGCACAGCCTCAGCCATCACCTCGCCAGCGACCGTCGTGACCAACGCGCCATGACCGGAGAAGCCGTGCGCGTAGAAGACATTTCCCATGCGTCCCATGTGCGGCAGCCGGTTCATCGTCACGCCCACGGCACCTCCCCATGCATAATCGATATCTGTCTGGGCAAGCGAGGGAAAGACCTCCACCATATGCTTTCGAACAAATCCTGCAATGTCTGCCGGCGGGCGCCGGACATATTTCTCTCCACCACCGAAAATCAGGCGTTTATCCGCGCTCAATCGGAAATAGTTCAGAACAAACCGGCTGTCCGCAACGGCGGCATCACTCGGCAAAAGCTGGTCTGCATTGGGCAACGGCGCGGTCGCGATATTATAATTCATAATGGGGACGGTGTAGCGGCTAAGTTCCGGCGCAATATTACCCGTCCAGTTATCGGTGGCGATAATCACGTGACGGGCGTTGAGCGATCCTGTCCCCGCCGCAATCTCGACATAACCGCCCCGGTCCAAAGGTGTTTGGGCAGCGGTATGTTCGAATATCAATACACCTGCCGCCAGCGCGGCTCTTGCTAGTCCAAGCGCGTAGTTCAACGGATGGAAATGCCCGCCTTTGCTGTCATAAAGGCCGCCGTGATATGCGCCGCCGTTGATGTGCGTATTGATGTCGGCAGGTGCGACAACCTCGACTGAATCCCAACCAAATTCGCGGGACAAGAATTCTGCCTCGCGCTGCATGTCTTCGAAATGCCCCGGCTTATAGGCTGCTTCCAGATGACCAGATTTCAGATCGCATGGGATATCATGCTTGACGATGCGGTCATGCACCCTTGCGCCTGCACCCCATGCCAAATCGAATATGGCTTTTGCCCGCTCTCGTCCAAACGCCGCAACGATTTCACGCATCGACCAACGCAGGCCGGGAATGAGCTGCCCGCCATTGCGGCCTGATGCACCAAAGCCGATGCTCTGCGCCTCAAGTAACGCGACCTTCAGCCCTTTTTCAGCGCAGGCTAATGCAGCAGACAAGCCCGTAAAGCCGCCGCCAATGACCGCGACGTCGCAATCCAAAGCATAATCGAGCGGGCGCTGCGTTTCCCAGCCATTGGCGGTCGCGCGGTAATAGCTGTCATTCAACCGATCAGGCATCACACCCTCAGCAACAAATGCTCGCGTTCCCAGCTTGATACGACCGATTGGTAATTGAACAATTCATAGTCTTTGATGGCATAAAAGATGTCGAAAAACTCTTCGCCGATCAGGTTGCGGACGGGCTTACACGCGCTGAAGCGGTCCAGCGCCGCTTCCAAAGTCCGGGGGAGCGTGCGCGCACGATTATAGGCGCTGCCAGTGATCGCCTTGGCCGGGATCATGCGTTCCACCATGCCGATATACCCACAGACCAACGATGCGGACATGGCGAGATAGGGATTGGAGTCCGCGCCGGGCAAACGGTTTTCGACGCGGCGATTGGCCTTGTCGGAAATCGGCACGCGAAAGCCGCAGCTGCGGTTATCTTCGCCCCATTGGACGTTAATAGGCGCAGCGCTGTCGGGGCGCATCCGGCGGAAGCTGTTCACGTTCGGCGCCCAAAGCGGCGATACTTGCGGCATGAACTTCACGAGGCCCGCGATGTAACTCCGGAACAGCGCACTGTCGCGGCCATTGGCGTTGGAAAACAGATTGCGGCCGGTTTCAGCATCCACCACCGATTGGTGCAGATGCATCGCGCTGCCCGGTTGGCCAGCCATCGGGTTGGCCATGAATGTGGCAAAGACGCCATGCTGTTTGGCCACGGCGCGCACGACGCGCTTGAACAGAAACACTTGATCCGCAAGCTTCAGCGGGTCGCCATGCAGAAAGTTGACCTCAAGCTGGGCAGCACCCATTTCATGAATCATCGTGTCGATGTCGAGACCCATCAATTCACAGTCATCATAGATGTGATCGATGATGTCTTCATATTCATTCATCGCCTCAAGACCATAAGGCTGGCTCGCCGTTTCCGCCCGTCCGCTTGACCCCGTGGGAGGAACCAACGGGAAATCAGGGTCGACATTTTGGCTGACGAGATAAAATTCAACCTCGGGCGCAATGATGGGTTTCCACCCGCGATTGGCATAAAGGGCCAGAATCTTTTTCAATATCGTCCGCGGCGCGATTTCCACTTCAGTGCCATCACCGTGGAGGACGTCGGCAATCACAAATGCGGTGGGCGATTTGAAACCAGGCGCAACGCAAATCGTGTCTGGATCAGCGATCAGGATTTTGTCCGGATCCTTGTCCCAAATATCTTCGATATCTTCGGGATAATGGCCGTCGATTGTGCAGATGAAAACGCTTCCGGGAATGCGGAGCGATTTGTCGCGGACGGACGAAAGGAATTTCTTGGCCGGCAATACTTTGCCGCGCTGCACGCCGTTAATGTCAGGAACGATGCATTCGACCTCGTCGATCTTATGCTCGGCTATCCAATTGGCGAGGTTTACAGTCATAAAACAATATGTGCGCAGACCAGCTTGAAAAGGTCAAGCCAGCCCGCGCACATCATCGAATTCAATCTACGGTCTTAGAAACCGTAGCTGAGCGAAAATACGACGCCAGCAGCGCTGTCTTTGAATGCAAACACCGAACGACGGTTGGTGTCGACATAAGATGCGCCAAGTGTAAAGCCGGCAACATTAGCGGTCAGACCAAGCGACCAATCAACCTTTTCGTTTCCAGCAGTAAACGCGCCATCTTCAACGCCCATTGATCCAACGATCGATATCGGTGATTCAGGCAAAGCGATGGAAGCATTTGTGCCGAAATAGACGTTGTCGGCGTTGCCGGTGTTGTCCTGGCTTGGAACGTAGCTCAATTGAACGCCAACGGTTGCTGGACCGACTGTTGAACCAAGCTTACCGGTCAGTTCAAGATAGTTGAAGCTCGAAACGCCTGGATACAGATAATAAGTTGCTCCGATGTCGTAGGTCAGCTCTTCACCGCCTGAGAAACCGGCATAGAGATCAACTTCCGTATCATCGCCCGCATTTTCGGCGAGATTTGAACCCCACGCGCCAACATAAAAGCCGGACTCATGCTTAACGGTCAAATATGGCTGAAGCGCAAAGCCCTTGTCGGAGAGCGATACGCCGCGGAAACGATAGTCGGATACCAAAGCGGCACCGCCCGAAACAGTGATCGGGCCGGAGGCTTCTTCTGCCGCCGCGTCTTGGGCGAAAGCAGGAGCGGAAATGGCCATCGCGCTCATCGCGACGCTCATTGTTGCCAGCTTCAAAATGGATTTACGCATAAAATTACCCCTTCTTAGGTACACCAAAAACTGCACCGAAAGCGAGCGCATAGCGCTACTTTCGGCAGATACCGTTCTATCCCGCTAAATCTAAGCGCCTGCGCAATACCGATTTTTATCGGCTTGCGCTTTATTGTGCAGGTGCACACAAACATCAAAACCGGCATCAAGCAAGTAATTTTGTGTCAATGTTGTTGTCGTTTTTATGCGATGTGACAAAACCGTCACAGTCTTGCGCACCACCGCGATGTCGGGGGCGCGCATGGCCATAGCTCAGATAGGCCCGATATGCGCGGCGGAACTGGGCTTGCCAGTCGCCTGGCGCCAATGATGCCAGCGAGACTGCAGCCTATATATTGCGATATGAATGCTGCCCAGTTTGTGCGGAGCTAATCAATGAGAGCAACGCAGGTTAACTCCGCACAAATTGGACAGCATTCTACGATCTGATTAGAAAATGATGGCGACGACCACCACGAGCAAAATTAATCCGCCGATGCTAATCCCAACTGTGCGTCCCATAATTGGTCTCCATTTCTGCCATTTGAAACAGTTGAAGTACGCACAAGTTCCGTAAATCTTTCGGCTATTGTAAACTTACCAGTGAAGAAGCTTTGACCGTCAATCAAACAAGCGTGGAGGGACAGCCCGATTAACGACTTCACGCAACGCAAATGCGGTTTCGATGCGCGCGACTCTGGGCAATCGGGCAATTTCCTGCCGGTGAATGAGCTCATAATCCTCAATTGAGGCGGCACGCACGACGAGCAGATAATCATTCCTGCCGCTCATAAGGTGGCATCGGATGGTTGACGGGCTTCCCACCACCGCGGCTTCAAATGCCGCCATGGCCTCTTCGCTTTGGCTATCGAGCGTGATGGTGACCATCACCGTTGCCGCGAGCCCAAGTTTGCGAAGGTTCACATCGGCGCGATAGCCACGCAGGATACCATCATCTTCCAATGATTTCTGCCGACGCGCAGCCGCGCTTGGCGACAGGCCAGCAGCTTCGCCCAATTCCGCCTGCGTCGCCCGTCCATTCAGCACGAGTGCACCTAATAATTTACGGTCCGTTCGATCAAGCTGCATGCATTTTCCATTTATATATTAAATATTGCGGATTTTATGCGCTTATTCACCAAAATAGGCGAATCTTTGCACAGTATCGTCATATCGAAGATGCTATTTCCGATACAGATAATTTTTGAGGAGTGAGATTATGCGTGTCGGCGTCCCCAGCGAAATCAAAGTGCATGAATATCGTGTCGGCTTAACCCCTGGCGCAGTTCGTGAATATGTCGCCCATGGCCATCAGCTTGTGGTGCAATCGGGTGCGGGTGCGGGGATCATGGCAAGCGACGATGCCTATCGCGCAGCGGGAGCCGAAATCGCCGCGACAGCCGCAGAAATCTTTGCTGGCTGCGACATGATCGTAAAGGTCAAGGAACCCCAGCCGAGCGAATGGATCTTGCTGCGCCCCGGCCAGTTGCTTTTCACCTATCTCCACCTCGCCCCAGATCCTGCGCAGGCCAAAGGCTTAATCGCCAGCGGCTGCACCGCTATCGCCTATGAAACCGTCACCGATGACAAGGGCACCCTGCCCCTGCTAGCCCCCATGAGCGAAGTTGCTGGCCGCTTGGCCATTGAGGCAGCGGGCGAAGCGATGCGTCGCAGCAAGGGCGGCGCAGGCATATTGCTTGGCGGCGTTCCCGGCGTGCCTGCCGGCCGCGTTACCGTTCTGGGCGGAGGCGTTGTTGGCACCCATGCCGCGCGTATGGCCGTTGGCCTCGGTGCGGAAGTCACCATCGTTGACCGATCGATCCCGCGCCTTCGCCAATTGGATGAGCTGTTCAACGGACGCGTGCGTACCCGCTATTCCACGCTTGAAACCATCGACCATGAAATCAGCATCGCCGACGCCGTGATTGGTGCCGTCCTTATCCCCGGCGCAAGCGCACCGAAGCTTGTCACCCGCGACATGTTGAAGCACATGAAGCCGGGTTCGGTTCTGGTCGATGTCGCGATTGACCAAGGCGGCTGCTTTGAAACCAGCCATGCCACCACCCATGCCGAACCAACCTACGTCGTTGATGGCATCATCCATTATTGCGTCGCCAATATGCCGGGCGCCGTTCCGCAAACCAGCGCAGCTGCGCTCAACAACGCGACATTGCCATATGGCCTGGCGCTGGCAAGCAAGGGTACCGCCGCGCTTAATGGCAGCACGGAAACGGGTCGCGGTTTGCTGGCCGGTTTGAACGTGCATCGCGGCAAGGTGACAAGCAAAGCCGTCGCCGAAAGCCTTGGCCTTGATTTTGTCACGCCGGAATCCGCGCTCGCCGCGTGACTTGCGCAGGTTCAGGTGCTAACAGCACTGCATGGGCAAAGAGGGCAGAATAACGGCGCATCAAATCGCCGCGATGCTGGGGGTGTCACAACCAACAGTGTCGCGGGCGTTGCGCGGTGACAAAAAGGTAAATGAAGCCACGCGGGCGCGTATTGTCGCGCTCGCCAACGAACTCAATTACTCGGTCGATCACAACGCCCTTCGCCTGCGCACACAGCAAACCTATTCCATTGCGCTGGTTATTCTTTGCCGGCGCGGCGAGAATAAAGCGAACATCAATCCATTTTACCTGTCGCTGTTGGGCTGCATCGCGGCGTCCGCGTCTGAGCGCGGGTACAACCTGATCGTTTCGTTTCAGGATTCCCCAGCAAACTTCTTCGCCAATTACACCGGCAGCAGACAGGCAGACGGCTTGATTGTCATCGGCAGCGGCCAGAATATTGAAGGTTGGCAGTTTTTTGGCGAATATGCGCGGCACAACACGCCGATGATCTGCTGGGGCGCAAGCAAAGAAGACCTGATTTCGATCAAGAGCGACAATGTGCAGGGTGCACGACTTGCCATTGAACATTTGCTGTCCAGCGGATGTAAGAAAATCGCCTATATTGGCCCCACAAACAGCGAACAGCCACCATTTCAGGATCGGCTGACAACCTATATGGCGGTAATGGCGCAAAAGGGCATGCCGCCGATCTGCCCACCGCTTCCCGAAAACGCGGTGCGTGAGGACCAAGGCTATGCAGCGGTAAACGGCCTCATCCGCGACAAGATCGATTTTGACGGCCTGTTCTGCGCCAATGACTTCATTGCGCTGGGTGCGATGCGCGCGCTCGATGAACACCACATCGCGGTCGGCACCGACGTGCGCGTCATCGGCTTTGATGGCATTGCAACGGGCGCATATGCGCAACCGCCGCTCACCACAATTGAGCAGGACTATGTTCAGGCCGGCGAAATGCTGGTGGAGGCTTTGATTGCCGTGTTGAAGGGCGATGCCCCCAACGTCGCACCCGTGCCGGTTAAGCTGCTCAAGCGCGGAACGGCTTAAGCGCGCGCGACCTCAACAAATGTGGTGCCAAAATCAAACGCAGCGATAAAATCGTCCCCACATTCACCCCCACATTTTTTGGCGTTGATGCGCTACTTGAAGTCTATCTGATGTTCTTTGCGCCAACACCGTCGCGCAATGAGTATGCCCTCTATCCAATTATGTTTATCTGTCTAGGCCAGTGAATTGAACCATTCTGGGTGAGTTAGAATTTAAGAATACGCGAACAACTTCAATATACACATATTCGAGATTGCCGGCCGTTGAAAAGAACGCGCCTCGCCTTCAAAACAAGCCGTTCACCCGGGTTGGCGAAAGCCTCGTTTCAGACAAAAATCATCTCTAAGCAATCGCCGACACGAGCCAAGCCTTACCCTGCATCATCACGCCTTGCCCTGCTACATAATGCTTTTGGAATAGCGCGACCAAATCCGCTTCGGCTGCCGCTCGGACATCTGCACCTTGTTCCTCTAGCGCGCGTCCAACCGCCATTGAAGACAGCACAAAAGATACCGCATCGTGAGGTGTGGCGTTCACGCCACCAATCGGTTGAAGCCCATTATAGGCGACTACGCTGGCTTCCGAAAAACCGCCGCTCGCAAGTATTTCGTTCAGATAGTCGAGGTCTTCAAAAGCAAAGGGCCCTGGCGCGCGGGGAACCGCCGGGGGTATATCGACATAGCGCCGGACGACGCCCATCATTTCCATCATCCACAAATTGTCGCGTGGTGGCCCCCATACCGCCAGATCAATCCGCGCACCAGGACGCAGCAGACTGTGCAAATTTGCAAAGGCCTTATGCGGTTCGGGAAAAAACATACTACCAAAGCGCGAAAAGACCCTGTCAAACGGGGCATCTTCTAACTGGACCGTGGCTCCATCAGCGCAGATGAACCCAATGTTGGTTATTCCAGCGTCTTTGGCACGCCGCAGAGACGCGGTCGTCAAGTCGGCTGAAATGTCGATACCAACCACTTCGCCGGAAGGCGCAACGGCCTTGGCTATGGCAATTGTCGTCCCGCCGCCACCGCAGCCGATATCAAGCACGCGTTCGCCGGGTTTAAAATCGGCTTGCCGAAGAAGCGCTTCGCCAATTGGGGCAATCATGCCTTCAAAACATGCGAGATTGGCGAGCCATTTGGCACCCATCTCGCCTGCCCAATCTTCGCCCTTCAACGTTTCCGGGCCATTGTTCATCTCGGTCATTTTTGCGCCACTCCTTATGCAACCTTTTAGAGCAATACCCACCGGATAGCGCTCCCGACGATCGCCAGCGCCGCGACGCTCAGCAGCCAGATGCCGAAGAACCAGCCCAATTGTTTAGCGCGCGGCATCAATGATATCCGTCGTGGCCGACTTTGCCGCGAAACACCCAATAGGACCATGCGGTGTAGGCAACGATGATCGGGACCATGATAGACGCGCCGATCAACATGAAGACTTGGCTGCGATGTGGTGCCGCTGCTTCCCAGATGGTGACCCGCGCCGGAATGACGTTGGGCCAGATCGAAATGCCAAGGCCAATCAGGCATAAGCCGAACAATGCGAGTGCCCAGAAGAACGGCTGCGCGTCTTTGGTCTGGCGCAGGCTGCGGTAGAAAAGGAATGTCACGGCGATGGTGGCAATCGGCACTATGGCCGTTGCCAGCACACCCGGATAGCTCAACCAACGCAGATAATATTGCGCCTCAAGCGTCAGCGTGGCCAGGCTGATGACGCCGATCATCAAAAGCAAGCTAATGCCCAGTCGCCCGGCATAAGTGACCGCCTGACGCTGCAATGCGCCTTCGGTCTTCCAGTTCAGCCAGCACGCGCCCAAAAGCGCATAGCCGACCACCAGCCCCAAGCCGGTCAAAATGCTAAATGGCGACAGCCATTCCCACCATCCGCCTGCGTAGGAGCGGCCTTCAACGGTAATGCCTTGGAGCAGTGCGCCAAGCGCTACCCCTTGTGCGAAGGTGGCAATGAACGAGCCCAGCGTAAATGCCCGGTCCCATAGTTCGCGATGTGCGGGGTCACGCCAGCGAAATTCGAACGCAACGCCGCGGAACACAAGGCCAAGCAGCATCGCAATCATCGGGGCATAGAGCGCAGGCAAGATGATGGCATAAGCCAGCGGGAAGGCCGCGAGCAAACCGCCGACGCCCATCACCAGCCATGTTTCGTTTCCGTCCCAGACAGGCGCGATACTGTTCATTGCGGTATCGCGGTCCTTGCCGACTTTGAAAAAGGGGAACAATATGCCGATGCCAAGATCAAAGCCGTCCATGACGACATAAGCAATGATGGCAAAGCCAATGATGCTGGCCCAAATGACTGTCAGATCGATCATGCCGATGCTCCTTCCAATACCGCGGGTGCAGGGGTGATGCCTGCGCTTCGGATAGGGGCACCATCCAGCGCGCTTTCATGTGCCTCCGGTGCTTTCTTCATCAAGCGCAGCAAATACCAAATGCCCATGCCGAACACTGCGAAATACACGACGACAAAGGCGAGAAGCGAGAATGCCACAGCAGGTGCATCAAGCGGCGATGCGCTATCAACGGTGCGCAACACGCCATAGATTGTGAAGGGTTGCCGCCCAACTTCGGTCACGACCCAGCCGGCAAGCACCGCAATGAAGCCGGACGGGCCCATCAATAATGCCGCCTTATGGAGCCACGACCATTCATATAGCTGCTTTCTCGCCCGCGCGAGCAGGCTCCACATGCCGATGGCCACCATCGCCATGCCGAGACCGACCATGATCCGGAAAGCCCAGAAGACAATGCCAACCGGCGGCTCGTCTGCGTCGGGGATGGTATCAAGCCCAGCGAGCGGTGCATTCAGATCATGCTTCAGGATCAACGACGACGCTTTGGGAATTTCGATGGCGTAATCGACCGTGCGCTCTTTGCTGTTCGGAATGCCAAACAATATCAATGGGGCGCCGTCGGGATGGCTTTGATAATGCCCCTCCATCGCCATGACCTTCGCGGGTTGATGCTCGAGCGTGTTGATGCCATGAAAGTCACCGGCTACGACCTGAAGCGGCGCGACGATTGCCGCCATCCACATCGCCATCGAGAACATTTTGCGCGCCCCCGGATTGCTTTTGTCTTTCAACAAATGCCAGGCACCAACCGCCCCCACGGCAAAGGCTGTGGTCAGATAAGCCGCCAGCAAAGTGTGGACGAGGCGGTAGGGGAAGCTTGGGTTGAAGATGATGGTCCACCAGCTATCACCAGGCATCAACTGCCCATTGGCCGCAATCTCATATCCCACCGGGGTTTGCATCCAGCTGTTCACTGACAGTATCCAGAATGCCGAAATGAAGGTGCCGATGGCGACGGCCAGTGTCGCAACAAAGTGGAGCTTACGCCCAACCTTGTTGATCCCAAACAGCATGACGCCCAGAAAGCCAGCTTCCAAAAAGAATGCCGTCAGCACTTCATAGGCCATCAAAGGCCCAATGACGGGTCCGGCCTTGTCCGAAAATACCGACCAGTTGGTGCCGAATTGGTAGGACATGACAATGCCTGAAACGACGCCCATCGCAAAAACGACGGCGAATATCTTGAGCCAGTAACGAAACAGATTGGCGTACACGCCCTTACCGGTTTTCAGCCACAGCCCCTCAAGAACCGCGAGAAAGCTCGCGAGCCCAATCGAAAACGCCGGGAACAGAAAATGGAAGCTTACGGTAAAAGCGAATTGTGCGCGGGCCAGAGTTATTGCCCATTCCTGCTCGATCATCATATCAGTCCCCTTGCCATCCACAAATCGGCTGGCATTTGCGTTTCTTCTTCGCGATTGGCGATTTCCAGTACGGCTTCAAAAGCTTCATTTTGTGAAAGCCACACCCGTCCGGTAAGTTCTTGCAGGAAATGCCCGCGTTCGAGCGCGTCCATCACCGGGCCTTTGACTTCGGACAGGTGCAGGCACACCCCAGCATCGGCCATACGGTGATTGATGGCCTCAATGCTCTCCAGAGCCGATGCATCAATCGCGTTGACGGCCGAGGCCATCAGGATGAGATGCTTAAGCTTGGGATGTGCGGCAATCTCCTCCAGCACAAATTCTTCCAACCAGCGCGCGTTGAGATAGGTCAGGCTTTCATCGATGCGAATGGTCAGGATGCGCGGATCAGTGAACACCTTGTGGCGTTTCACATTTCGGAAATGCTCCGTCTCGGGAACTCGTCCCACAATGGCGGCATGTGGCCGTGAGGCACGCCAGAGGAACAATGCAAGGCTTAGGCCGACGCCGGCCATCACGCCGGGTTCAACGCCAATCAGAAGCGTCACTGCTATCGTCGCCGCCATCGCGGCAAAATCGGCTTTGGAATAATGCCAGATCGCACGCGGCGTTTTAAAATCGACAAGGCTCAAGACCGCAACGATGATTGTACCGGCCAATGTCGCGATTGGAAGCGAGGCGAGTAATGGCGTCAGGAACAAGGCCGCGAGCAAGATGCCAATCGCGGTAAACGCACCTGCGGCCGGGGTCTCTGCGCCCGCATCAAAGTTGACGACCGAGCGGGCAAATCCGCCCGTCACGGGATAGCCGCCCGAAAAAGCCGCGGCGACATTGGCTGCACCCAGGCCGATAAGTTCCTGATCCGGAACAATGCGTTGCCGCTTTTTCGCTGCAAGCGTTTGCGCGACCGAGACCGATTCCACAAATCCAATGATGCTGAGCAATAAAGCTGGAACGGCCAGTCGCTGCCATAAATCGGCATCGAACAAGGGAACGGTGAATGGCGGCAAGCTCTGCGGAATGTCGCCCACCACCTTCACGCCTTTTGCTTCGAGATCGAAGGCAATGACCGCCAAAATCGACAACGCGACCGCGACGATGGGGCCGGCTTTGGCAACAAGATCAGCGGGCCGCGCCGCCAGCCCGAAACCGACGAGCATGGGTTTCAAACCTTTGCGCACCCAGAATAGAAATCCGGTCGCAATCACGCCAATCGCAAGGGTGTACGGATTTGTGTCCTTGGCATTTTCGATCAACGTCGTGATCAGCTCGGGCATTGCCTCACCCGACGCCTTAATGCCCAACAGCGACTTGAGTTGGCTGGTGGCAATAATGATGCCGCTCGCAGTGATAAATCCCGACACCACAGGGTGCGATAATAGGTTCGCAAGAAAACCCAGACGCAACACGCCCATAACAATCAGGATCAGCCCAGACAGCAACGCGAGGACAAGTGTGGCGGCGATAAATTCAGCGCTGCCCGGTGCGGCAACGGCGCTCGCCGCTGTCAAAGTCATCAGCGAAATCACCGCCACCGGTCCAACGGCGAGTGCGCGGCTCGTCCCGAACAGGGCATAGGCAATGATGGGAAGAATAGACGCGTATAGCCCGATTTCCGGTGGCAAGCCTGCCAACATGGCATAAGCCAGGCTTTGCGGGATGAGCATGATTGTAACGATTGCGGCGGCAACCAAATCATTGGTCAACGTCACGCCGCCATAGCCGCGTCCCCATTCCAATATCGGCAAATAGCGCGCCAATTTCATGGCTGTTACGCCGCTCCGATCTTGTGGGGCTTGACCATCCACTCATGCCCTTTGAGCATACCGTGCCAGTAAATTGGCGGAAGGATGGTGTCCTTTAACAGCCATGACAGGCGCGATGGGCGCGTGCCGTCAATCAGCCAATTCGGGAAGCTCGGCAGCAATTTTCCGCCATAACCAAATTCGGCGAGCACAATCTTGCCGCGCTCGACCGTCAACGGGCAACTGCCATAGCCGTCATAATCGGCGACAGGTGGTTTGCCCTCAAGAGCAGCCAACACATTCACCGCGACCACTGGCGCTTGCTTGCGCGCTGCCGCCATGGTCTTGGCGTTTGACGCTGAGCAAGCATCGCCCAAGGCGAAGACATTCGCATAACGTACATGCTGCAATGTCGCTTCATTGACCTCGATGAAACCGCTTGCGGCAGCCAGCGGACTGTTGCGCACGAAATCTGGCGCGACTTGCGGCGGGACGACATGGATCATGTCGAACTTTTCTTCGACCCGCGTGACGACATCCCCGCGCTTCTGTTCAAATGTCGCAATTTTGGCAGGGCCATCAATGGCAACCAGCTTCGATTCAAAATTTAAGTGCGCGTCATAGCGTTCAATATATTCCATCAATGCGGGAACATAGGCGGCAACCCCAAACAGCACTGCGCCGCTGTTATGAAATTGCACATCAATGTCTTTTAACACCCCGGCACGTTCCCACGCACTGCACGACAGATACATTGATTTTTGCGGCGCGCCTGCACATTTGATCGGCATGGGCGGCTGCGTGAACAGCGCGCGACCTTGCTTGAAATCCTTCACAAGGCGGTTGGTATAAGGGGCAAGGTCGTAACGATAGTTGGACGTTACGCCATTTTGACCAAGTGTTTCGGTCAAGCCGTCGATGGCATCCCAATCCAGCTTAATGCCGGGGCAAGCCACCAGCACGCGATAGGCAACCGAACTGCCATCGGCGAGCAGCACCTTGTTGTCCTCAGGCACAAATCCAGAGGCTGCTTTCTTGATCCAGTCAACCGCTTTGGGCATGACCGATTTTTCGGTGCGCTTGGTGAATTCAGCTGAGAAAACGCCAGCCCCAACCATAGTCCAGCCGGGCTGATAATAATGGTCTTCTGACGGTTCGATCACGGCAATCGATAGCTTCTGATTGCGTTTGAGGAGGCTGGAGGCTGTGGCGATTCCGGCACTGCCGCCGCCCACGATAACCACATCATAGATTTTGGCGGAGGATGGCGCTGCATCCTGATCTTTTGTCGCCATTTCCCAAAGCTTGGATGAGCGCGCGCCGGAGCGGCAATAAGCAAGAATGGGGGGTGGCATTTGGGCCAGAGCCGCTTTCATCTTGGCCGCATCATCGCCTGTAACCGCGCCTGAGACGGCCGGAATATACGTGAATGACAGGCCAAGGGCTTCTGCTTCTTTCTGGATAGCGGCGGCGGATGGTTGCCCCGCCTCTTCGCCATCGGGCCGGTTGCAGATAACCGATTTGAAGCCCTGCGCGGCAGCGTGATGCAGATCTTCTGCCGTCAGTTGCGCCGAGACGGAAAAGTCTGGCGTGATGGATTTGAACGTCATTTAGGCCCCGCTTGTTTTGGTTTTTGGGATGTAAAAGCTGTGAAGCGTTGCGCGGCCATGCCGACAAACATCGCAACGACAAATGGCGCGACATCGCCCGGCGCGATCGCCAAGTCAGCAAGCGCAGGGCCGGGGCAAAGGCCGGCAATGCCCCAACCTATTCCAAACAATATGGCGCCAAAAGCGAGCGGGCGATCTAGCGTGCTTGTGCCTGGTAAATCGAACGTTGGCGCGGCAAGCGGCGCAGACAGCCGCGATCTAATCACCCAAGCTACGGCCATTGGCAGCATGGCGCCCCCCATGACGAAAGCGAGCGTTGGATCCCATTGGCCAAGCAGATCCAGAAACGCCTGAACGCGCGCAGGGTCCGACATGCCCGAATAGGCAAGGCCGGCCCCGAACAACAGTCCAGAGACCAATGCGATAAGCGCCCGGGTCATAGCCAACCTCCAGCGCGAAGAATCCCTACGGTCACAAACCCGCTTGCCATGAACATGCCGGTTGCCACCATCGATCGCGGCGAAAGACGCGACAGCCCGCATACGCCATGGCCACTGGTGCAGCCTGAGCCGAGCCGTGTGCCATAACCAACGAGTAAGCCACCGATGATCAGCGGCCAGATAGATGCTGGAAAGTTGACGTTCACCGTACCAACAGTTTGCGAGATCAAAAGCGCACCAAGCGGAAGGCCGACGACGAATGCGATTGCGACATTTCGTGGCGCTCCGGTATCTGCGATGCCCGTTGCCCGTGCCGCCATTCCGCTGACGCCGGCGATCCGGCCAAGGCCGAGCAGCATGATTGCGGCCGCAAGCCCAATCAGCAAGCCGCCCATAAAGCCTTCAACAGGCATGGCGTTGGGAAAGGCCGCTATCATACGGCGTTGACCGGGATTTTGAGGTACGTGATGCCATTGTCGTCCACTGCTGGCATATGGCCTGCACGCATATTCACTTGCACCGACGGCAAAATCAGGCGCGGCATATCCAGCGTCGCATCGCGCGCCTCACGCATCGCGACAAATTCATCCTCGGTTATGCCGTCATGGGCATGGATATTGCCTGTACGCTCTGCCTCCACCGTCGTTTCCCATGCATATTCCGTGCGACCAGCAGGCAGATAGTCGTGGCACATAAAGAGCCGCGTCGTGGCAGGCAGCGACAATATCCGGCGCAACGACTGGAACAATTGCCGCGCGTTCCCGCCGGGAAAATCCGCGCGCGCCGTGCCGTAATCGGGCATGAACATTGTGTCGCCCGTGAACACGGCATCACCAATGACATAGGCAATGTCCGCAGGCGTATGACCGGGGACATGTAGAACGGTTACGTCCAACTTCCCAATTTGGAAGTGGTCGCCATCGGCAAACAGCCGGTCAAAGTCCGACCCATCACGCTGAAAATCAGTGCCAGCGTTAAACAGCTTTCCGAACACATTCTGGACGGTGACGATATGCTCACCGATGGCGATTTTGCCGCCAAGCTTTTGCTGCAAATAAGGTGCTGCCGAAAGGTGATCGGCATGCGCATGGGTTTCGAGCAGCCAATCAACGGCCAAGCCCTGCTGTGCAACATATGCGATAATTGCATCCGCCGACGCGAACGAGGTCCGGCCAGAAGCAGGATCAAAATCAAGCACGCTATCAATAATCGCAGCCTGCTTGGTTTCAGGATCGTGGACCACATAGCTGACCGTGAAAGTCGGTTTGTCGAAAAAGGCACGAATTATCGGAACGCCCTTTTGGGCATCACTCACCTGCGCGATGGCATTTTCTAACGCTGAGTCGGGCATGGGAAACTCCTATAAATTCATATTTACATAAATTATGTAATCAATTATCGATGTTGCGTCAATATGAGTCTCGTGGCAGCGCCGACCGATAAACAGGATGAAGAAATGAACGACACGAAAGCAGTTGCCGCACAGCCCATTAGGATTGGCGAAACAGCGCCGGACTTTCGCGCGCGGACAACGCTCGGGGAACGGAGCCTATCGGACTATCGGGGCCAGTGGCTCATATTGTTTTCGCACCCTGCGGACTTTACGCCCGTGTGCACGACAGAATTTGTTGCGCTTGCCAAGTCGGCCGCTGCGTTCGAAGCAACTGGTTGTGCATTGCTCGGGCTTTCCGTGGACAGTATCCATTCGCACATTGCGTGGGTGACTGCGATTAAACATAAATTTGGGGTAAATGTTCCTTTCCCCATCATTGAAGATCCCTCCATGGCGATTGGCCGCGCATATGGCATGATTGATGATGCTGCGGCCGATAGCGCCGCGGTGCGCTCAACCTATTTCATCGACCCCGACGGCATCATTCGTGCCATCACCACGTATCCGCATAATGTGGGCCGATCGGTTAGTGAAATGTTGCGCCTTCTTCGCGCATTGCAAGCCACTCAGGGCGGCGCTGGCCTTGCGCCAGAAGGATGGCAGCCAGGGGACAAATTGCTTGCATTACCAATTATAAACAGCGCCGAAATCAGTGTTGGCGATGATTGGTTTTGCCATTTGGCCGACACGAAATGACTTCGCTTTTTGAAAGTCGCGACCGCGCCGTAAAAGCGGCGGACAAGCTAAAAGTCTATGCGCAGCCGCAGCGGCTCATGATCTTGTCTTGCCTTTTGCGCGGTGAACGCACGGTGAGCGAAATCGATGCCGCAACCGGCATAGGCCAACCTGCGCTTAGCCAGCAACTTGCGGAACTGCGCCGCAACGACCTCGTCAAAACGCGCCGTGCGTCCAAGCAAATCTGGTATGATTTAGCGGATGATAAAGTCTGCTTATGCGTTCGCAGCATGGAAGCCATCCTTGGGGACGAAGGCGATGTGGGGCAAATGTTGAATACCGCCCTGCAATTGAACAAGCCTGAGGTAAATTCACCCCCAGCACGTGGCGCGGCAGGATTCGCGCGCATCATTTAACTGCTGATGTTGCAGCCATCCAAGCATGGCCATTCTATCAGAACGAATGGCTAATTGCTTGGTCTATGGCCTTGAAAGTAGACCATTGATGTCGTCGAAAGAGTTAACCTAGCAACCTTGCAAGTGCAAGGTCCGCTCATAAGGAAGTGAACCTACGCCGATGATGGCTGAATTTGGGCGCAAACCGGACGTTGCCTAGCGCTCTGAAGCGAGTAACTGTGCAACCGGCTTTTACACAACGATGAATCTGCCCAAGGCACTGCACAGGTTGGTAAAATTGTAACTTCTCATAAATATATGTCATTAAAAGCGTGGAAGGTATTAATTTTGCGGTCTTCTCCCGCTTGGGTGGCACAAAAATGGCAGGGAGGACCAGCGTTTTTGCTGGAACGCAGCCACTCCATTATACAACACAAAGGATATAACGATTGTTTAAATATTTGTGATAACACAACGCCAATGCAGCAACGCAAATTTCCAAAACCTAGGAAACCCGCGAAAAGTTCACTGGAAAACGTGAGCAACGTCCTAAGCAGATACGAGCCACTCGTACTAGTTGTGAGCGCTGCTTTGCCTTCCATCGGTATTATCGCGGCCGCCGCATCGACTTGGATCGCATGGCGGCAAGTCGAGCTAATGTCGAACGAGCGATTAACTCCCTTTCGCGTAGCAATGTACCAACGGCAACTTGATGCGCGCTCAGATCTTTTAGATTCCATGACAAGGTTTGAGGACGCCATTCTATGTGTCGGCGCGGATCATGAAATAGCGAGCTTAGCGGGCGTGTCGATAGAAAGACGTCGAGCCTGCGTTGTCGGTATGAATGCTCCGTTCATTGAGTTACAAGCTAACGTTAAACGATAAGTGTTTAACTGGCCCAAACCGACACGCACACTGTTAGTGCAGTACGCCATGAAAGGGGCGGAGATTCAGGCATGTGCATCGCAAGCTTTAGTATATCGAGGACCTGTTGAGCGGGGCATTCCTCAAATTGAATGTGCAAAGTCTTTCCGAGCAGAGCAATCCAAACTGTTGAGCATGAGCCTGCAAATCCAATTAAAAACACTGGCTGATATAGAGCGAATGCCCCAACGTTAGCAGCATGAGGCAAAAAATGAGCCAGGGCCGGACTGGCCTAAATAGGGTACAGCCCGATATGCCTCTCTGTGTCGAATATCAAACTGGTAGTAACTGTCATGTAACTCTAAGTTTTATTATCAGTCTTGTGCGTGCTGAATTGCAGGATTTGTAACGGTTAGGGGCAAATCACAAAGAGAGCAAAAATGTGGTAACTTTTTCAAGCGAGGCCAAAAAACGTATATAATTCTACGATATAAGGGAGTTAAATGGTGGACAGGGCTGGATTCGAACCAGCGTACGGAAAACCGGGCAGATTTACAGTCTGCTGCCTTTAACCACTCGGCCACCTGTCCACTTCTTTGACGGGGCATTATACAAAAGCATAAGGGCCGGTCCCGACGAAGAAGCAGCCCAATGGCGAAACGGCCCTTGCCTGTCAATGCCTCAAGTGGGAAAGGGCCCTATATCGTCTTCTTTTTCATCTATCGTCTTCTTTTTCATCTATCGTCTTCTTTTTCATCAACAGGTGTTTCAAATGTCTTCCCATAAGAGCCAGCGCCGCCGCGGCGCTGCAGTTTCCAGCGGCAATCCCAAATTTTACGGCCGTCACGCCGTATATGCTGCGCTTGATAATCCCGATCGGCGACTCATCAACTTGTGGGGCACCCGCGAAGAAATCGGCAAAATCGTCATTCCCGACGGGCTGACGGTCCAATATGCCGAAGTGAATGATTTGGCGCGCTTTGTACCGAAAGATGCACCGCATCAGGGCCTCGTGCTTGAAGTTGCGCCATTGGAGGACGTCTGGCTGACCGATGCACTTGCGGTCGACAATGATGATAACCGCCCGTTGCTGATTCTTGACCAGGTCACGGATCCGCACAATGTCGGCGCGATCTTCCGCACGGCCGCCGCGTTCAATGCAGTCGCCGTTGTGACGCAGGACCGGCACGCGCCGCCTGAATCCGGGGCATTGGCCAAGGCGGCTTCGGGTGGGCTTGAAATCACGCCATGGGTCCGGGTTGTTAATCTGGCACGTGCATTGGAAGAAATTGCTGAGGCTGGATATTGGCGAATCGGTCTGTCAGGCCATGCCAGCGTAACGTTGGACGAAGCGTTGACGCCGGGCCGCAACGCGCTTGTCCTGGGCGCTGAAGGTGATGGCATGCGTCGCAACATTGAAGAGCATTGTGACCAGCTGGCTATGCTGCCCATCAGCGAACAAATGGAGTCGCTGAACGTCTCGAACGCTGCGGCGATCGCATTATATGCGGCAACCGTCCGGCGCGGCTAAACTAGGAAACCAAACATGCAGCAGAATCGGGTAAATTTAGGGATGAAGGTCGCTGCTACGCCCATGGCGTTGCTAGGAGGGGCACGCTGATGGGTATTCCTGCTGCACAATTGCATGCTGCCCTTGATGCACTGGCGGCGCTGGAACCGGGTATAGCGCAGGCGCTTGCGGTGACGGGCTACCCGGACGAGCGCATCCGAGAACCGGGCTATGCGACATTGCTGCGTACGATTGTCGGACAACAGGTGAGCGTCGCGGCCGCCGCATCGGTGTGGAATAAGCTTGAAGCGCTCATTGGCGCAGAATGCCCGCCAGACAAGTTATTGGCGCAAGATTTTGACGCCTTGAGAGCCTGTGGGTTGAGCCGCCAGAAGCAAGGCTATGCGCGTTCGCTTGCCGAACTCGTGCTGTCGGGCGAATTGCCGCTCGATGCCCTGCCCGCCGATGATGAGGAGGCGATTGCTTACCTCACCCGCGTAAAGGGCATTGGCCGCTGGTCTGCGGAGATATATTTGCTTTTTGCCGAGGGCCGGACCGACATTTGGCCCGCAGGCGACCTTGCCGTGCAAGAAGGCGTGGGCCGTTTGCTGAAGCTGGATGCACGACCATCGGAAAAAGACATACGCATCATCGCCGAACGCTGGCGCCCCTATCGCGGCGCGGCCGCCATTTTTACATGGCACATTTACGCCAAAGGATTTCAGGCGATTTGAGAACGTACTAGAGCTTAAGTCCGTTATTCAACCCCATCACCTCGCGCAGGAATGTCTTGGGCTTTTTAAAAAAGCGGCTCTTGCGGTTCACGCTCAACCCCAGCAACGCCGCTGCCTCCATGGCGAAATGAACGCAGTTTCGCGTACCGAGATTATAGCTTTTTCCTGGCAGATTGCGCCATTTGTCGACGAACGCCATGAACCGGGCGTATTCGGCGTCGGATAGCTTCACAGAAAAATGCGGATTGCTGGCCGCGATATATTTGGCGTCTTTGGTCTCAATCATACCCTTTACGGAACCCATCAGTATCGCCGGAGAGACACTAACTGCGGTGAATCCAAAATTGGTATCAACTGCCTCCCCTGTCGCATCAACGGTGCCTTTTAATTTCACGAACGCATGCGGAAAATGGTCGCCAAAATCATGGCTGTAAAAAGTGGCGACAACCTCTGCTTGCGCAGACACCGGAATGACGGCCCAAAAAGCGGCGATGAACAATGACCAAGATCGAAACATACCCACTCCTCATGCCCAAGCGATTTATCCAGCCTTTACGGTTGCCGCAATATTCAGTTGACGTTTCGGGTAAATTGATGTGGCTGACAGACATGTGAATAAGGGAGAGCCTAAATTATGTCCGAAACGCAAAAAAGCATTTTCATTACTGGCGCCGCGTCTGGTTTAGGACGCGAAGTTGCGCGTTACTTTGCCAATGTCGGCTGGTTCGTGGGCCTTGCCGACGTCAATGAAAAGGGTTTGGACGAAACTGCGGCTTTATTACCCGCCGGTCAATGGTCGCGCCACCGCCTTGATGTGACGGATCGTGCACAGTGGAAAGCCGCCGTCGCCGACTTTGCCAAGCACACCAACGGCCATATGACGGTATTGTTCAACAATGCGGGCATTGGATCGGGCGGACCTATTCAGGACATGACCGACGAGGACATCGACAAGATGATCGCCATCAACCTGACTGGCGTTATCAGCGGAACCCGCGCATGTTTCGATCTGTTGAAAAATACATCTGATGCCTGCGTCCTTTACACCAGCTCGGCAGCTGGCATTTATGGATCAGCTGGGCTTAGCGTATATAGCGCAACCAAGTTCGCGGTGCGCGGTCTTGCCGAAGCGCATGACATTGAATGGCGCCCTTACGGGATTAAGGCCCGCAGCCTCATGCCCGGCTTTATCGACACCAACATCATTGGCGCCGTTGATACAAACAGCAACATGACCGGTAAGGAAAAGCTGCAATCGGCTGGCGTCGAAGTGAGCCCGGTCTCGATCATCGGCCCAGCCGCATGGGACGCCATCCACGGTGAAAAGGTCCACACGCCCGTCAACAAAATGGCGAAGCAACTTGCTTTTTCTGCCCGTTGGTTCCCGAACCGGCTGCGCAAACAATTGGGCTTGCTGGGCGGTTTAGGTGATGTGGTTAAGCCGTCGGCGCAATAGCGTCGATGGCCGAGGCCAGATCAACGTCGCGCCGCGATAAGCCGCCGGCATCATGCGTTGTCAGCAATATCTCAACGCGGTTGTAAACGTTGAACCATTCGGGATGATGGTCGGCTTTTTCGGCAAGGATCGCAACGCGCGCCATGAAACCGAAGGCTTCGGCAAAATCGGCAAAGCGCAAACTGCGCTTTATCCCTTTTGCATCAGCGTCATATGACCACAAAGGCAGCTGTTCCAAAACCGCCGCGCGATCCGCTTCTTCGAGTTTTGAAACCTGCATAACATCATCCTGATTTTGCAATTGATGGAATTCATGCCTAAGTCGCCAAATGTCGTCACGTCAAGCACCCTGGCCGTCCCTCAGCGTTGACAATGTCGCGGTTATCCGCGGCAACCGACTTGTCCTGCGCGGGCTGACGGTCACTGCGCGCAGCGGTGATATTATTTGGGTACGTGGCGCAAATGGGTGCGGTAAATCCACGCTCCTTCGGCTCATCGCCGGTCTTTTATATGCGACCGCCGGTTCGATAAAAACCGAAGGCCGGATTGCCCTCGCCGATGAAAATCTCGCGCTAGATCCAAATTTGACGGTCGAAAAAGCCCTCATGTTCTGGGCAGATATGGACGGCGCGCCTGCCGACGCGCGCGACGCGGCACTGGCGGACATGGATTTGCAAGGTCTGGCGCAGGTTCCCGTGCGCTTTCTGTCGACCGGCCAGCGCAAACGCGCCAATATCGCACGCGTGCTTACGTCGCAGGCCGATATCTGGTTGCTCGACGAACCCTATAATGGCTTGGACAGCGCAAACTGCGCCCGGCTCGATCAAGCCATTATGACGCACGCTGCGGCCGGTGGCATAGTCCTTGTCGCGGCCCACCAGCCCCCATCGATTAACGTGGCGCACAGCCTCATTCTCGACAGGCCGGAGGCCGACGCATGAAGGCATTTGCAGCCTTGGTTGCGCGCGAGGTGCGTTTGGCATGGACGGGCGGCGGACTATGGCTGCCGGTGATATTCTATCTCGCCGTTGCGACGCTGTTTCCGTTTGTGACCGGGCCTGACAAGGCACTCCTTGCACGCACAGGCGGCGGCATATTGTGGATTGCAGCGTTACTGGCGACGCTCCTGCCGATTGAGCGGCTTATACTTCCTGACCGGCAAGCGGGCATATTGGATCAGTTGGCGCTGCGTGGTTGGTCTGACGAATTGGTCGCGACCGCCAAAATCATTGGCCAGATTTTTGCCTTTGCCCTTCCGCTTCTTCTTGCGACGGTCGTCGGTTCCGCGCTGATCGGATTGCCTGAGGCCCAATTGGGCACATTGTTGCTTGGCCTCGCCTTGGCACTGCCCGCGCTTTCCGGGCTATCAGTCACCATCGCGGCGCTGACGGCGGGCCTTAGCGGGGCGGGCGCCCTGGGCGGGCTGCTGCTCGTGCCCATCACGATACCATTGCTGATCTTTGGCGCGGGCACATTGTCCGAAAATCCCGGCAACGCGATGCAGCTGCTTGCGGCAACTGCGCTCGCAATTACCGCTTTGTCGCCCTTTGCCGCCGGCGCGGCGTTACGCGCAGGCCGCACTTAAGGAGAAAACTTACCTGTCGCGGGGCTCATGTGCGGCCCCGTCGTCAGACAAATTACCGCGCCGCGATTTTCTGCGCATAGCCGTCGGCGACCATCGCTTCGACCATGTCGAACAGCTTTTCGGGATCCTGAGCACGCAGCATGGGAATGCCTGCCTCCATCCCTTCGGCGATAACAATCTCGCGCTTTCCGGCGTCAACCGCATCCCAAATCGTGGTTGCGACGACGTCTGGGTCAATACCGTTGTCGATGGCAGCATCGCTCGTACCACGCACCGTTCCGTCGGCATTCAATGCATTGCGCGATACGTTGGTCCGCACAGAACCCGGCGCGACGACGAGCACTTTGACGCCCTGCCCTGCAACTTCGCTACGCAACGCATCGGCATAGCCGATAAGCCCATGTTTCGCCGCACAATAGGCCGTCCGCATGGGAATGCCTGCCTTACCGGCGACACTGGAGATCATGACAATCTGGCCATGTCCATTTGAAACCAAATGTCCCAAAAGTGCTTGCGTCAGTGCGATCGGCGCAAGCAAGTCCACATCAACAATCCGCTGATAAACCGACAGATCGGTATCGATGGCGGGTGAACGCTGCGAAATGCCCGCATTATTTACCAGCACATCGATCTTGCCCTGATAGGCAATGGCTTCAGCGACCTTTGACGGCAAGGCCGCATAATCGACGGTATCGAATGGCAGGATGCAGCAGCGTTCGGGCGCGCCGGTAGCAAGCGCGACGCGCTCCAGCTCAGGGACATTCCGTCCGGACAGCACCGCGTGGCCGCCGCTTGCGACAAATGCTTTGGCCAGTGCCTCACCTATCCCCGACGATGCGCCCGTTATCCAGGCTGTTTTATGCGACTGATCGACCATTTTTGCTCTCCTTTTGACGTGCTTGGTCAACCGTGGCTTCGTCCCTGTCAAGACATTCTGGCTTGCACTTTTACCGCCACCGCACCACATGCGTGAAATGCTGATAGAAACTGAACTGACCCCAAACCCCGCCACTATCAAATTTCTGCCCGGCCGCGCCGTGATGGAAAATGGAACGCGCGATTTTGCTTCCCCGGAAGAGGCTGAAGCCTCCCCATTGGCGGAGGCACTTTTCGGACTTGGTGATGTCACCGGGGTATTTTTTGGACGCGAATTTATTTCGGTCACCGCTGCCCCCGGTACAGATTGGTCCAGCCTGAAACCCGACGTGCTTGCGATTTTGCTCGACCATTTCAGCGCAAACATGCCGTTGTTCAAACCAGCCGCAGCTGGGTTTTCTGTGCCATCGGCAGATGCGGATTACCCGCTCGATGATCCTGAAGATGCCGACATCGTTGTACAGATCAAGGAATTGATTGAAACGCGAATCCGCCCTGCCGTTGCCAATGACGGCGGAGACATCGTCTATCGCGGCTTTCAAAAGGGCGTCGTCTTTTTGCAGATGCAAGGCGCCTGCGCCGGTTGCCCATCTTCTTCGGCAACGCTGAAAAATGGCATTGAACAATTGCTGAAGCATTATGTGCCCGAAGTCATCGAAGTGCGTGCCGCCTAAACTTTTCACCTGAAAGAAATCTTATGTCCGAAGCATTAAACGACACCGCGCTTGATCAGCTGTTCCGCGAAGCCCGCAGCTACAACGGCTATCTCGATAAGCCCGTGTCGCAGGCGCAGCTTGAGTGCATTTGGGATCTGATGAAATTTGGCCCGACATCTGCAAACTGTCTTCCCGCGCGGATCATTTGGTGCACATCCACCGAAGCCAAACAAAAGCTGGCTGCATGCACGATGCCGTCGAATGGCGACAAAATTCTGCAAGCGCCTGTCACGGCGATCATCGGAATGGACCTCGAATTTTACGAACAGCTTCCCGAATTGTTCCCCCATGCCGATGCCCGCAGCTGGTTTGCCGGCAACGACGTGGCCATTGAAAAAACGGCGTTTCGGAACAGCAGCTTGCAAGGTGCCTATCTGATGCTGGCCGCGCGTGCATTGGGGTTGGATACGGGCCCAATGTCGGGCTTTGACAATGCCGCTGTCGACAAGGCGTTCTTTGCCGGAACCAATGTGCAATCGAATTTCATCTGTACGCTTGGCTATGGCGACACAGCGAGCATTTTTGCCCGCAGCCCGCGCCCTGAATTTAACCGCTTCAATCAGGTCGCCTAACCTAAACGGCGGCAGGCGATCATGCGCACACTGGTCATCGATACCGCCACACGGGCGTGCTCAGTTGCGTTGTTCGATGGCAAGCAATTGCTGGCGGCCCAACATGAGGTGATTGGCCGCGGACATGCGGAACGCTTGCTTCCGCTCATCGCCGCGCTGCCGGATAACGGCAAAGCCGACCAGATCATGGTGGATGTTGGCCCTGGCAGCTTCACAGGCATCCGTGTGGGCGTCGCAGCCGCTAAGGCATTGGGCTTGGCATGGCATATAAAAGTGCACGGCTATGGCTGCCTATCCTTGGTCGCCGCGATGGCGCGTGCACAAAGCGGATCACAAGCAGCTGTCGATGTCATCATGACCGGCGGCCATGGTGAGTATTTCTTTGAAGCATTTAATGACGCGGGGCATTCGATAGTGCCAGCGCGGTCGGTTCTGCCGGACCTATTGGCGTCTGTTGCTCTCGCTGACCATGTTGCCGGAGACATTGCCCCGCAACGCGCAGATCGTGTCTGGACCGACATTCTGCCCGACGCCCGAGCATGGGCACATTTACCCGGCGACCACGCCCTTCCGCCCGTTCCTGTGTATGGAAGGGCGCCAGACGCAAAACCGGCCGCAGTCCGGGCATGATCCAGGTCGTTGAAGGGGATGCAAATGACATTGCGTCCATCATGCCCATCATGTCCGATGCGTTTGACCCCCGATTTGGCGAAGCATGGACGGCGGCGCAATGCCTGTCCACTTTAGTACTTCCCGACTGCCAACTGTTACTTGGCAAAGATGGTGACAATATATGCGGATTCGCCATCACACGCTGGGTTTTTGAACAGGAAGAGTTGCTGATGATTGGCGTTTCACGAAAGTACCAACGCCGACAGGTTGGCCAAACGCTTTTAAACGAAGTTATGAAAAGAGGACGAGCCGCGGGTCGGGAGAAATTGTTTCTCGAAGTTCGAGACGGGAACCCTGCACATTATTTCTATTTGAAGGCCGGTTTTGCACCGGTCGGACGGCGAAAAAATTATTACAAAAATGCTGAAGCTATAAGTCCAGATGCTATTACGATGTCCATTGATCTACAGCATTTTAATGCAGACACCTTTTCTTGACGATTTCGCAGCAAAGCGATATGCCTTCCATAAGTCGCAAAATATAAAAACGGGTCCAGGGGTTTAAAAAATGTCACAAGAAAGTAACGATGTCACTGAATTGTTAATTACACTGACCGCTGATATTGTCGCGGCACATGTCAGCAACAACAGTGTTGCAGTATCTGACGTATCAACTTTAATCGGGAATGTGCATGCTGCACTCTCCGGTCTTTCCGGGCCAATCGCTGTGCCCGAAACAGTTTTGGAGCCAGCTGTTCCAGTCCGCAACTCGGTAAAACGCGATTACATCGTCTGCTTGGACGACGGTAAGAAGCTGAAAATGCTGAAGCGCCACCTGATGACACATTATGGCATGACGCCGGATGACTATCGCGCAAAATGGGGCTTGCCCGCCGATTATCCGATGGTTGCACCTGCTTATGCAGAACAACGTCGTGAACTCGCAAAGGCAATCGGCCTTGGTCGTGCACCGGGTTCGGGTCGGAAGAAAAAAGTCAAGTAAAGCGCGCAACGCGTCACTGGAAAATAAGGCCGGAGCATTCTCCGGCCTTTTTCTTTGACGAATCGTAGCGCGGCACTAAATGTGCATCACGATGGACATTAAAATCGACATTGAAGCGCTGTGCAACGAACGTGGCCTGCGTATTACCGACCAACGCCGCGTCATAGCGCGCGTCATTTCGGATGCGACTGACCATCCTGATGTCGAAGAACTCTATCGCCGTTCGTCCGCCATCGATCCCAAGATTTCAATCGCCACTGTATATCGGACAGTCCGCTTGTTCGAAGAAGCCGGCATATTGGACCGCCACGATTTTGGTGACGGGCGCGCGCGCTATGAAGCGTCGCCGGAAGCACATCATGATCACCTCATCGACGTCGAAACCGGCAAAGTTGTTGAATTCGTCGACCCCGAGCTAGAAGCACTGCAGAAAATCATTGCAGAACGCCTCGGCTACCGTCTCGTTGACCATCGCATGGAACTCTATGGCGTCGCCATCGACCGCAAGGATTGAACGCCGTAACCCCGCTGCTTTTGTAGCTGGCCAGTTCTTATTTGCCACACGGCTGTTGCTGATGGCTGTCAGCTTGGTAGCGAGCTTGCTCCTTCACAATATCTGGCGGCTTCTCAACCGGCCGTCTCCTTGGCCACGCCTGTTCCTTCTGTCGATCAGCTGGACCAGCGGTATTGCAACCGCCACGACAGGACAGCGGGTGCGCGCGAATGTGTTTTACGCCGCCAACCATCACAGTTGGATCGACATTCCCGTGATGTCAGGCGTTACGGGGTGCACCTTTGTCGCCAATGACGGGATTGAGGGCTGGCCATTGATTGGGTGGCTTTGCAAAATCAACAACACCATCTTTGTGAACCGCGAAAGCCGCGCCAGTGTCGGAAATCAGGTGGAAGATCTGCGCGCGGCCATGACGGGCGATCAACCGGTTACGATATTCCCGGAAGGCACTACCCATGACGGTTCGGGCCTTTTGCCGTTCAAACCATCGTTATTTGCCGCGCTCGTTCCGCCGCCAAGTGGCATGCTCGTTCAGCCGGTATTTCTAAGCTACGGGCACCATACGCCGCGTGTGGCGTGGGTCGGTGATGAAAAAGTGACGGAGAATTTCTGGCGGCTTTTGTCTTATCTGAAACCGATTACGGCGACCTTGCATTTTCTGGAACCGTTTGATCCCCTGCACTACCCCGACCGCAAGGCGATTTCCGCGGAAGTGCGTGCGCGCATAGGTGCAGCGATGGAGGGTGGCGGCAGCGCACGGCGCTATGTATAGACGCGCGCTATGAGCACGGATTCTCCCAAAACCTATTCGATCAAAAATTACGGCTGCCAGATGAACGTCTATGACGGCGAACGCATGGCCGAAATGTTCGAAAGCCAAGGCATGACGCCGGCTGATGAAAAGGCGAATGCCGATCTCGTCGTGCTCAACACCTGTCACATTCGCGAAAAGGCCGCAGAAAAGGTCTATTCCGAAATCGGCCGTTTGCGTCGCAAGGATGGCAGCAGCCCCGTCATTGCCGTGGCCGGATGCGTTGCTCAAGCCGAAGGCGGCGAGATTAGCCGCAGAGCGCCCGAAGTGGACATCGTTGTCGGCCCCCAAGCCTATCATAATCTGCCAGAGATGGTTGCAGCGGTCGGACGCGGTGAACGCGTGGTCGACCTTGACCTGCCCGGTCTCGATAAATTCGGCAAATTGCCCGCACGCCGCAAGCAAGCGCCATCTGCGTTTCTGACGGTTCAGGAAGGCTGCGACAAATTCTGCACCTATTGCGTCGTCCCCTACACCCGCGGCGCGGAGATTTCGCGCGGCTGGAGCGCGTTGATTGACGAAGCAAAGGCCATCGTTGACGCGGGTGCCGCAGAAATCACGTTATTGGGGCAAAATGTTAACGCTTGGAATGGCGAGGACGACAAGGGTCAGTTGCAGGGACTCGATGGCCTCATCCGCGCGCTCGACAAAATTCCCGACCTGCGCCGCATCCGCTATATGACGAGCCACCCGAACGACATGACCGAGGGGCTGATTGCCGCGCATGGCGATGTCGAAAAGCTGATGCCATTCCTGCACCTGCCCGTACAATCGGGCTCGGACCGCATATTGAAGGCGATGAACCGCAGCCACAGCCGCGACAGCTATCTGCGCATTTTGGACCGCGTACGTACCGTGCGGCCTGACATCGCCTTTTCGGGTGATTTTATCGTCGGTTTTCCCGGCGAGACCGAAGAAGATTTCGAAGATACCTTGCGCCTTGTGCGTGAAGTCGGGCATGCGCAGGCATATTCATTCAAATATAGCCCGCGTCCCGGCACACCTGCCGCCGATATGGCCGACCAGATCGCGATGGAAATCATGGACGAACGGCTCCAGCGGTTGCAGGCGCAAATCGTTGCGGACCAAACCGCATTTAACCGAAATACCGTTGGCAAAACCTGCGATGTGCTTCTCGAACGGCCGGGCAAATTTGATGGCCAATTGATTGGCAAATCTCCTTGGCTGCAATCGGTTCATGTCCTTGCGCCGGACCTTTCTATCGGCAATATTGTTAGCGTTCAGATTACCGATTCTGGCCCCCTTAGTTTAAAAGGTGAACCAACGATGAGAGCAGCCGCCTGAATGGCCAAAAAAGCCCAAGCGCAAGCCGGTGACCTATCCCGGCTGGAAATGAGCTTCGACAAACCACATCTTATCAATGCGGTGTTTGGCGAATTTGATCGCAACCTGGTGACAATTGAAAACAGGCTTGGCGTTTATATCTCAGCCCGCGGCAATCGCGTCCAAATCGAGGGTGAAGCTGGTGCCATAGGCCGGACACGCGATGTTCTCAACGATATTTATTCGCGTATTTCACGCGGACAAGACATGGATTCCGAAGCCGTGCAGTCGATTATCGCAATGACCGCCGAACCCACGCTCGAAGGCATATTGCGCAAGGAAGACAATGCCGCCCCCGGCATCATGATCCGCACGCGCAAGAAAACCTTGGTGCCGCGTTCCGCCACGCAGATTCCCTATATGGAGGCATTGGCGCGCGACGAGATTATCTTCGCACTTGGACCAGCAGGAACTGGAAAAACCTATTTGGCGGTGGCGCAGGCTGTGGCGATGCTGATTACTGGCGCCGTGCAACGCCTTATCCTCTCGCGTCCCGCGGTTGAGGCCGGCGAGCGGCTTGGCTTCTTACCGGGCGACATGAAGGAAAAGGTCGATCCCTATCTGCGGCCGATTTACGATGCGTTGTACGACTGCTTGCCTGCCGAACAGGTCGAACGCCGCATCGCTTCGGGCGAAATCGAAATCGCGCCTATCGCCTTCATGCGCGGACGCACCCTCGCTGACGCCTTTATCATTCTCGACGAAGCCCAGAACACGACTGCCGCGCAGATGAAAATGTTCCTGACCCGTTTTGGCATGAACAGCCGCATGGTCATTTGTGGAGACCCGCATCAGGTTGATATCCCCGGTGGCGAACGGATGTCGGGCCTGAACGACGCGGTTCAACGCCTCGAAGGCGTGGACGGCATTCAAACCATCCGCTTCAACAGCAGCGACGTCGTCCGCCATCCCTTGGTCGGACGGATCGTCGATGCATATGAGGGCGGGCGTGATTGACGTCGAATTAGACATCGGTTTGCCGTGGGGCAGCTGCAATTTCGGGCAAAGTGAAGTTGAAAAGGCTGTCGATGCAGCTGTCCGCTTTGCCGCGATACCTGAACTGGCCGACCCCATCGTGCCCATGAGCGTCAGCGTGAAGTTGTCCGACGATGCAGAGGTGCACGCACTCAACCGTGAATGGCGCGAAAAGGACAAGCCAACCAACGTGTTGTCCTTTCCGATGCTCGACGATGATGAAATCGACGCATTGCTGGACGGGACCTATAACGCGCCCGAAATCATGCTGGGTGACATCATCTTGGCCTATGAAACCTGCGCCGCCGAAGCGGAGGAAAAGCAAATTTCCGTCGCGGACCATGCAACACATCTGGTGATCCACGGCATGTTGCATTTGCTTGGCCATGACCATGTTGATGACGAAGAGGCAGAAGCCATGGAAGCGTTAGAAGTAAAAGCGCTTGCATCCATGGGGCTTCACAATCCATATGATGCTTAATTCCATCAAAAAGAGGCCAATACGCTTCCATTATGCCCGAGGGTGACAGTTTTAGCGGTTCACGAACCGCAACCGACGACGATAACGACGGACGAATATGGCAGCGGCTGAAAACGATGTTTTTTGGCCGCGATCACGAACCGACTTTGCGCGAGCAGCTTGAAGAAGCGATTGCCGAGCATGAAGAAGATAGCGACAATGCCCACCAATCGGACAATGGCGGCGACCTGACCGCGGTTGAGCGCACCATGCTGCGCAACCTTTTGCATTTTAGCGAGCACCGGGTTGACGACGTCATGGTGCCCCGCAGCGATATTGTCGCCATTGAGGAAAGCGCAGGCTTTGCCGATTGCATCGCGGCATTTGCCGAACATGGACACAGCCGCCTGCCCGTCTATCGCGATACGTTGGACAGCATCATCGGCATGATCCATATCAAGGATGTGTTCGCCGTTCTTGCGTCTGATGAACAGCCTCCGGAAAGCTTGGAAGCCTTCATCCGTCAGCCCCGGTTTGTGCCGCAGAATATGAGTGTTCTCGCGTTGCTCGACGAAATGCGCCGGACGCGCACGCATTTGGCGATCGTTCTCGACGAATATTCCGGCACCGAAGGCCTGGTGACGATTGAAGACCTGGTTGAGGAAATCGTCGGTGAAATCGAAGATGAGCATGACGAAGAACCCGAAGCGATGTTCACGCAGTTAAGCCCCGTTATGTGGGAAGCCGATGCGCGCGCGGAGCTCGACGATCTGGCTGAAGCCATTGACCCCAAGCTGTCCGAAGTTGAAGAAGATGTCGACACGCTGGGCGGACTCGCCTTTGTTATTGCCGGGCAAGTTCCAGATGTCGGCCAAATGCTGACGCACGAAGCGAGCGGGTGGAAACTCGAAATATTGGAAGCGGACGAAAAACGGGTCACACGCATCCGGTTGTTCGCGCCATCGCCCGACCCCGACGAAATAGGCGAATAAGGCCGTTACAGCTGCGCAGCGAGTTTCGCGGCGCGCAGGCGCCAGGATTCGGCCAATGTTTCAAGCTGCGAAAGCGCCTGCAACTGCGCGAGCGCATCGGCTTGCTTATGCCCACCGCCGATCAGCAGTTTGAATGTGCGGGCGACCGTCCAGTCGTGCCCCGCCTGCTCAACCTGCTCTATGCGGTCGCCCGGTGTGACTTCGCCTTCCTCAACGACTCGAAAATATCCGCCGCAGCGCCCTGAGCTGATGACCACGCCGGACAGGCCATGCACGCCGAAATGATGGTCCAGCTTCCAACATGGCTGACGCCCCTGTGCAACCTCAACCAAGGCCTTTCCGATCCGAAGCCTGTCACCGATGCGCAGCTTGTCCTCGGTCAGCCCCGATGCACTGATATTTTCACCAAATGCGCCAGCATAATCGAGTTTCGGATTCGTAAAACCTTCCGCTGCGAAATGGGCAATCCATTTGGGATAATGTTCGGCCGGATAAAAATGCACCGCCTTATCAACGCCGCCATGCACCGTTGGGTCGGCCACCTGATCGCCGGCAAACCCCATTTTGCCTAGCATCACGGGCCGGTCCACAGGCGCGCGGGCCATGGCGCTCATTGTGCCGTCAGCGCGGAAGGGTTTGGGGCCGCCAATCAGCAGTGTGTCGACTTGGGTTACAATCATCGCGACAACATATCCCACGAAATGCAGCATTCCCATTGGCATTTTGCTTTACCGCAGATAAAAGCCCATCGATGCACACCAGCGACCTTCGCATTGCGCTTTTCAGCGGCAATTATAATTATGTACGCGATGGCGCCAATCAGGCGCTCAACCGGCTGGTGGGATATCTTTTAAGCCAAGGCGCGTCGGTGCGCGTTTATTCGCCGACAGTGGAAAATCCCGCATTTGAAGCAACTGGCGATCTGGTGTCCGTGCCTTCAATGGCCATTCCCTTTCGCCCCGAATATCGCATACCATTGTCGTTATCGCGAAGCGTTCGACGTGATCTCGAGGCGTTCAATCCCAATATTGTCCACATCGCAAGCCCTGACCGGGTTTCACGCAAGGCCGTCAAATGGGCAAAAAAGCAGAATCTGCCGGTTCTGTGTTCGGTGCACACCCGTTTCGAAACCTATTTCCGCTATTACAACATGTCCTTCATCGAGCCGGTCGTCGAGGCATGGATCCGCCGCCTGTATCGCAAATGCGATGCGTTGGTTGCACCGTCCGAAAGCTTCGCTCAGGTCTTGCGCCAACAGCGAATGAACTACGACATCGACATCTGGTCGCGTGGTGTCGACAGGGACATATTTAATCCCGGCCGCCGTGACATGGAATGGCGGCGCGGACTTGGCATATCGGACGATATACCTGTCATCGGGTTTCTGGGCCGGCTGGTGATGGAAAAGGGTCTTGATGTCTTTTCCGACACCATTGACCAACTGAAACGACGCAACGTCCCACATCAGGTTTTGGTGATAGGAGACGGCCCCGCACGTGCATGGTTTGAATCGCGGATACCCGACGCGAAATTTGCCGGATTTCAAGTGGGTACTGATCTTGGGCGAGCTGTCGCGAGCATGGATGTATTTTTCAACCCATCGGTCACGGAAGCATTTGGCAATGTAACGCTTGAATCAATGGCCTGCGGGCTGCCCGTCGTCGCCGCAAAAGCAACCGGCAGCCAAAGCCTGGTCGAAGACAAAGTGTCGGGACGCCTTATAACGCCGGGCGCAATCAACCAGTTTGCTGACGCACTGCAGGCTTATTGCGTAAACACCGACCTGCGCGCTGAACATGGCAATATAGGCGAGCGCAGATCGCATGATTATAGCTGGGATGCGATCAACCAGACCGTTGCAGACACATATCTGCGCCTCATCCGTCAACGTGCCGCGCGTGATATTGCCGCGCGCTGACGCGGTGCATGTGTTAGGCAGGCTGCTCGGTACCGGACCCCAATACACATGAGCGACCTTTTTCACGACGAACCCGCACAAACAGGGACGCTTCCAAAAACAGCGCCACTGGCGGATAAGCTTCGTCCTGCGCAGCTGAGTGAGGTCATTGGTCAGGAGCATCTGACCGGACCAGAGGGCGCCATTGGCCGGATGGTGGCCGCGGGCAAATTGTCGTCGATGATCCTCTGGGGCCCGCCGGGTACTGGAAAGACGAGCATCGCGCGTTTGCTGGCGGATGCCGTCAACATGCATTACAAGCCGATCTCCGCAGTCTTCTCCGGCGTCGCGGACCTCAAAAAGGCATTTGCCGAAGCCGAGACTATGGCGCGGACGGGCAAGCAAACCTTATTGTTCGTGGACGAAATCCACCGTTTTAACCGCGCGCAGCAAGACGGATTTCTGCCCTTTGTCGAAAGCGGCTTGGTCACGCTCGTTGGCGCCACAACGGAAAATCCCTCATTCGAACTGAACGCCGCTTTGCTGTCGCGTTCGCAGGTCATGGTGCTCCACCGTCTTGATGACGCCGCATTGGCGACATTGCTCGCACGCGCAGAAGAGATCATGGAGCGCGCCCTGCCCGTCACGGCCGATGCCAAATCCGCGTTGATATCGAGCGCAGATGGCGATGGTCGCTTCCTGCTCAATCAAGCCGAGACGCTGTTTTCCATCACTATCGAAAACCCGCTCGACCCGGCTGCGATGGCGGCGTTGCTGCAGCGGCGGATGCCCGTCTATGACAAGGACCGCGAAGGGCATTATAACCTGATATCTGCGCTGCACAAAAGCTTGCGCGGCTCTGATCCACAAGCTGCGCTCTATTGGATGGCGCGGATGTTGGTGGCGGGCGAAGAGCCATTATATGTCCTGCGCCGCCTCGTCCGTTTCGCCAGCGAGGATATCGGCCTCGCCGACCCGCAAGCGCTCGTACAATGTCTCGCGGCAAAGGACGCCTATGAATTTCTGGGCAGCCCCGAAGGGGAAGTCGCCATTGTTCAGGCTTGTCTCTATCTTGCGACCGCGCCAAAATCGAACGCGGCGTATAAAGCGCAGAAATCCGCGTGGAAGCTGGCACGCGACACCGGATCGTTAATGCCGCCCGCGAACATATTGAACGCACCAACCAAGCTGATGAAAGATATCGGCTATGGCGCGGGATATGCGTATGACCATGACAGCGCGGACGGATTTTCCGGCGCCAATTACTGGCCGGACCAAGTTCCGCCAACGCAGCTCTATCAACCCGTCGAACGTGGCTTTGAACGCAAGATCATAGAACGGCTGCAATATTGGGACCGTCTGCGCGCCCGCAAAGCCGATCCAGACGCGACATGATGTCCGCCCACCGCCAAAACGCCTGATGCGGCCCTTTACGCGTTTTGCCTGTGCCGATTGGTCCGGGGCAAAGGGTAGCCGCCACCCCGGCATCGCACTTGCCGTCTGCGAAGCCGGCAATGAAGCCCCGCGCCTTGTTCCTGCCCCTTCCGGCATTTGGTCGCGTCAGGCGGTTGCCGATTGGTTGCTGGCACAGGATGATGATTTGCTGATTGGCTTTGACTTCAGCTTCGCACCGCCCATGATTGCGCGCGGCGCCTATTTACCGGGCGATGCCTTGCCGACAACTGCCAAGCCTTTTTGGGCCTATGTTGACGACATCTGCGATGATCCCGATTTGGGCGCAGCCTCATTTTTGGAAAAACACCATCGCCGCCATTTTTACTTCGGGGCTGCCGATGGCGTAAAATCGACATTCTTACATTGGCGGCAATGCGAGTTGTTGAACAGGCACAGCAGCGGGAAGATCTCGACCGTCTTCGACGCCATCGGCGCGTCGCAAGTCGCCAAAGCAAGCTTTGCGGGCATGCGCTTTTTAAACCATGTCTGCGACCATGTCGCCATATGGCCGTTTGACCCGTTGCCCGAACGCGGGCCCGTGGTGGTGGAGATATACACAACCATCGCCGCCCGCGCCGCAGGCGTGGCCAAAGGCCGCAGCAAGATTCGCGACGCAAATGGGCTGGATGAGGCATTGCAGGCCGTCGGTTCCCTGCCCCATGCGCCGCTCGAACGCTATACCGACCATGCAACCGATGCCCTGCTAACTGCCGCATGGCTGCGCGCAACCGCCTCAAATCCACAATTTTGGACGCCAGCTGCATTAAATTGCGAAATAGCCGCAACTGAGGGCTGGACCTTTGGCATCATTTAAGGCAATGGGCGCCACAGAGTGCCGGCTTAGCTCAGTTGGTAGAGCACCTGATTTGTAATCAGGGGGTCACGAGTTCGAACCTTGTAGCCGGCACCACTTTTCCAATCATTTAGTTGGCATAATGCAATGTCTGTGTCTCGGCGGCGCGCCAATGGGGCATCAGAGTTGATTTCAGCCGCAGCGTTGCATGTCAGACCGTCTGAAAGAAAAGTTCATCAATCCGGCAAGCCGCGTTGAAAGCCAATCCAAGCGCGTTGCTTTTTGAAGCCGACGAGTCGTGACATTGCTCAAGCGCGGCTATACGTCCGGGTAGAAAGATGCGGTCGGGGTGCGCTGCGACATTGCGGCCTGTCCGATAGGCGCGGGTCAGCAAGAAGAATGTGCGATCAGTAACATGATCCAAAGCTGTGTCGGGCGACTCCACGACTTCCCCACCAATATGACATATCCAATTGCTGCGCGCGCTATTAGCGTTTCCGAAACATCCAGCCAAAGATATCATCCATACGCGCCGCCCACGCGTTTTCCTCATGCGGCGTGCCGGGATACACAGTCGTTTGAAAATCGCGGCCCTTTTCCCATCCGTTCGTGACCAAGGCCGCATCAAGATTTTCTTGATAGGGCTGGTAAAAGGCATCCAACGTTTGGGTGCCGTGATCGAACCAGATGCGTCGGCCATTTGGTTTACCGAGCTCCAGCTCCACAAATTTCCGCCATGCCGCAAAAATATCCTGCCGCTCTGCTTCTGACCAATTGGGATCGCTTAATGGCAAATGCGTCGACACCGCGCCCGCTGTGCCGAACACATCGGGATACTTACTGATGGCATAAAGCGAGATGAGCCCGCCCATGCTTGAGCCAATTATGCTTGTGTGGGCACGATCTTTCTTCGTGCGGTACATATTGTCGATTTTTGGCTTCAATTCGCTGACGATGAAACGCAAATAGGCGTCGGCGATGACCGGTTTTCCATTACCTTGCGCCTCCAATTTTGTCCGCGTCTCTGGCGCGACATAATGGAGCATTGGCTTTGGAAAATACTGCCGCCACCGATCTGCGCCGGGTTGGTCAATGCCGACAATGATAAACGGCGCGATTTTTCCCGAAGCAATAAGCCGCACAGCCGATGTATCCGCAGCCCAAACTTTGTTGAAGTTTGACCGCTTCGGATCGAACAAATTTTGGCCGTCATGCATGTAGACCACAGCATAATGGCCTTTGCCCGAGTCATAGCCCGGTGGTAGCCAGACCACGACCTTGGGCGGCGCAATGTGTGTCGTGGCGACCGGACCCAAGTCAACAAATTGCCCCCGATCCTGTGCCAGAAGCGGCCCCGCCGGACCAATTGGCAAGGCCGCCAAAACAATGGCGGCCGCTGCGAACAAAGACCGGCGGCGGAACTTGATCATTTACCCTCGACCAAGCGGATGGCAAAGCCGCCGCCCGGTGCGATGCGCATGTCGAGACTGTCGGTGCTCCGCAACGTCCGGCTGTATATGGCAATGGAATGGCGCTTTTCCGTGCGATAATCTGCGTCATTGCCATCGCGATAAATCTCGGCGGTGTATTTTTTGCCGGGCGTCAAGAAATCAAGTTTGAACCTGACGTTACGCGCTTCTTCATCACCCACTGCACCGATATACCAATTTTTGCCGCCACGTTCCTTGCGCGCGATCGTTACAAAATCGCCGATCTCGCCATTGAGTACGCGGGTATCTTCCCAATCCGTGGGGACGTCGCGAATAAATTTAAAGGCTTCTGGATATTTGGCATAATTTTCGGGCGTGTCTGCGGCCATCTGCACCGGCGAATAGATGACGACATATAAAGCCAGTTGCTTCGCGATGGTCGACAAGATGTTGCTACCGCCCTCCCCCTGAAGGCTTAAGATACCGGGCGTAAAATCCATCGGCCCCTCTAACATCCGCGTAAACACGACATTAGCTTCATGCTCGGGCGGGTTTTTGCCGGGCCATGAATTATACTCCATGCCACGCATGCCCTCGCGCGCGACCCAGTTGGGATATGTGCGGTGCAAGCCCGTGCCTTTGACAGGCTCGTGGCTGTCGATGCCGACTTTATATTTTGCAGCAGCTTCGAGCACACGCAGCTGGTGGTTCACCATCCATTGGCTTTGGTGCCATTCGCGATATTTTTTGCCGTCATCATCCTCACGCTCCATCTGCGCTGCATCGGTGACATAGCCGGTTTTGACGACCATATAATTATTGTCGGCCGCAAATTTGAATGCTTTGTCAAATTGCTTTTCATAATGGCTTGCTGCACCACCGGTTTCATGGTGACCGATCAGGCGCACGCCCTTTTTGCGGCCATATTCAACGAGCATTTTGACATCGAAATCCTCGGTTGGCTTTGCAAAATCCATGTCATGGCCATTACCGAACCAGTCGCCGTCCCAACCTACATTCCAGCCTTCGACCAATAGATGCGGGATTTTATTTGCAGAGGCGAAATCGATGTAGCGCTTTACGTTTTCGTTCGTCGCACCATGTTTTGGTCCACGCGCCCACGACCATTCGCCCTTGATCATATTCCACCACACGCCGGCAAATTTGCCCGGCTTGATATAGCTGACGTCACCCAATTTGTTCGGCTGATTTAGGTTCAGCATCAGGTGCGATTGGTAAATACCCGCTGCATTGTCCGCGATGATCAGCGTACGCCAAGGCGTCTGCCACGCACCCTTTTTTTGCACCTTTGGTGCCGCTGCACCGGGATGGAGCGCCGCGCGCAACATATTGCCTTCAGTCCGCGCAACGGCCATCCCTGCATAATCGACCAACGCGGCCTCATGCAGCGCCACATGGGTGCCGTCGGCGAGCTTCATCGTCACCGGCGTGTCCGCGTTGCTGACCGAAGACAGCGGCGTTTTATTGTAGAGATATTCCTCTCGATTCCATAGAAACGCTGGCTTCCACCACGCTGTAGCGTCGGTGGCAAAGGCAAATTCGGTCAGCTCATCGGCGATATTGGTTTGCGCCATGTTCGGTTGTTCAGGAAATTCGTAGCGAAACCCAACGCCATCGTTGAATATGCGGAATGTAACCGTAAAAATGCGCGCCAGCGCAGTCGTCTCTTTCAAATGTACTTTCAATTCGCGGTGCTGGTTGCGGATGGTGGACCATTCGCCCCATGGCTGTGTCCAACTTTCGTCAAAATCCTTAACCTCTTGCCCCGTTACCGACAGGCGGCGGTCGATTTTGGCGACATCGGTGAACAAAAAACCAAGCTTTGAGGGTGCAACGATTAACTTGCCATTGCGGCTGACGCTATAAGCAGCGCGCCCGTCACCATCGATGTTCAATTCGACTTTGACGTTGCCATCAGGCGAGGTTGCGGTTGCAACAGGCGCGGCAAAGGCAGGCTGAGCCATCACGATCAGGCTGGCAACGGCAGCCGCAGCAAGCACTATTTTTTTAGGCATCCACTCTCTCCTTTAGGCAATGTCAGGCGATCCGTTTTGCAATTAGCCCACCATAGGCAGGCAAATCCCAACCTTCCGCGCCGTTGACACTCTCAATCACGCGCCAGCGATCTGGCTGGGCGGGCGCCCAATGCACAGCGCCGTCCGAAAAATTATAGACACACAGCAGATGCTGGTTTGCACTGCTGCGTTCGAACACCAGCAGAGTGCTGCTCGCCTCTATTATCCGCAGCGCGCCAACCAGCAGCGCGTCATTGGCGCTGCGGAAGGCAATAAGACGGCGGGTCAGGTGTAACAGCGATGTGGGATCTGCCTCTTGCCGGTCCACCGCCCGCGCGGCATTGCAGTCGCCGATGGGCAGCCACGGCTCGGCGCTGCTAAAGCCGCCATGTTCGTCCTGCGCCAACCACGGCATCGGCGTGCGCGTGCCATCCCGGCTTAGCGTCAGTGGCCAATTGGCGATGGCTTCGGGGTCTTGCAATTTTTCAAAAGGAATATCGACTTGGGTCAGCCCCAATTCCTCGCCTTGCCACAATATGATATTGCCGCGTAGGGCCACGAAGAGCAGCATGACCATGCGGGCATAGGCATCACGCGCAACCGCTGGTGCCCAGCGGCTGATCCAGCGGGGTGCATCATGGTTGGACAGTGCCCAGCTAGGCCAGCCAATACCGGCTTCGTCAGGCCAATTTTCCAACGCCTGTTTGACCAGCGAAGGTGTCAAGCGATCAGCATAGAGAAAGTCAAAGCCGTAAGCGCTGTTGAAATGCGTTTCCCCGGCGGTGAAGGCTTTCATCTCGCCATCCGAATCTGGTCCGCCAACCTCTGCCACGGAGAAGCGGGCGTCATATTGGTCGGTCAAGGCGCGGAAACGTTCAATGAACAGCGGGATATCCGGATGGGACTGATTATGCAGTTTGATCTGAAAATCAAACGGGCGCGTGCGTAAGCCAACACCCGCAGGTGCAGGCGGATTATCGCGCAACAATGGATCGTGCATGGCAAAGTTGATGGCATCGACGCGGAAACCGTCAATGCCTCTATCGAGCCAAAACCTGGCCGCATCCAGCACCGCATCCTGAACGGCCCGGTTGTGCATATTGAGCTGCGGCTGCTCCTTCAGGAAATTATGCATATAATATTGCTGCCGCCGCGCATCCCATGTCCATGCGGCACCATGAAACACCGACGCCCAATTATTGGGGGGAGATCCATCGGCCTTGGGATCGGCCCAAACATACCAATCGGCCTTGGCATTATCGCGGCTTGCCCTGCTTTCAGCGAACCAGGCATGTTGGTCTGATGTATGGGAAAATACCAAATCGGCCATCACGCGAAGACCGCGCAGATGCGCTTGGGCGATTAGCGTATCGCAATCTGCCAACGTTCCGAATATCGGATCGACATCGCAATAATCTGCCACGTCATAGCCGAAATCTTTCATTGGCGACGTGAAGAATGGCGATATCCACAGCGCATCGACCCCCAGCGACGCGATATAGTCCAACTTTGAAGTGATACCGGCTAAATCGCCAACGCCGTCACCATTGGAATCACAAAAGCTGCGCGGATACACCTGATAAATAGTCGCCCCGCGCCACCATTCGTGGCCGGTTTCGACGTCGGGGAGAGGAAGCGTATATTTGGTCATTTCACCGAGCAGATCGCATAATCAAGCGGTTTTAGAGTGAAGGCTGCGCTACCCGGCGCACGGGGCGTGGCGGGGCATTCGCCATCAAGCGCGGTCAAACTGCGGCTCGCCGGATTAAGTTCAACATGCGCAGTCAGTGGCGCGGTTGATGTGTTCATGACCACCAGTATTTCGGCGCCGCTTGCTGCATCAATCCGCGAAAAAGCGAACAGGCCGGGCGTGTCAGCATAGTTGCGCACAACAGTTGTGCCCCGCCGAAGCGCCACATTATCAGTCCGCAATTTCGCGAGCTTAGCGAATAATCCGTATAATGGATGCGCTGTGTCAAAATTGCTTTGCGCTGTCGTCGCTTTGGCGCCGAGCAATATGTTGTCATTATAGATAGCGACTTTGGACGGGAACATGTCTTCGCGCGCATCCTGATCCCAGCCATCGCCGGTAAAGCCTTGTTCGTCACCGGAATAAATGGTGGGTACACCGCGCATTGTCAGTAACAAGACATGGCCCAATCGCACGCGGGCGAGCACTTCATCGTCGCTGGCATTGGGAAGAAGCTTGCGGACATAATAGGCAAAGCGGCCATTATCATGATTGGAAATGAAAGTAGGCTGTATCCGCGCCTTGTCTGCACCGCCTTTGTATAGCGGATCTTGAAACAACAATTCCCACAGCTTGTTGGTGCCGTCCTTGCCGCCCAGCGCATCAACCGCAGCTTGCCTAAAGGCAAAATCGATGACAGCCGGAAAGCCATCAACAAGCGTGTGCACGGCGAGTTTTCCGGGTTCCAGGCCAATGCCGCCAATCTCACCAAAGATGTGGAAATTGGGAATGCCCTTTGCTTTTGCGCGCTCCAATATGGCTGGCACAAAGGCTTGCCAAAATTCAGGGTTCACATGGCGCGCAGTGTCAACACGGAATCCATCCACGCCAAAACGGTCGATCCAATAGCCGTAAATATCGATCATCCCCTGCACCACATACGGATGCTCGGTCATCAGGTCGTCTAATCCGACAAAGTCGCCCATTGTCGCAGACTCGTTCCAGAATGTCGTGTTGCCGCGATTATGGTAATAACGCGGATCATTCAGCCATGCAGGAACTTTGACATTCTCCTCTCCCTTGGGGACGAAGACATTATACGCATAGTTCATGTCCGTCAGCTTGGCGAAATTTTCCGCCGTCATCACCTGATCACCAGCAAAGCCTTCGTTGATCGGCGCGCCATCGACTGCCCGGCGACTGTAGGGAAAGTCCGCGCGGCTTTTGTACGCCCAATTGCTGGCATCGCCATCGGCATAACGGATGACATCGGCCGTATGGTTGACGATGATATCCATATACACCTTGATCCCGCGCGCATGCGCCGCATCGACAAAGGTTTTAAACTCTGCGTTGGTACCAAAATGCGGGTCTACAGACGTAAAGTCCGTGACCCAATAGCCGTGATAGCCTGCGCTTTCGTCACCCTTCGGTCCCTGCACTGGCTTGTTCTTGAAAATTGGTGCGAGCCATATCGCTGTGATTCCCAAGCCTTGGATATAATCCAACCGCTGCGTTAGGCCTTTCAGGTCGCCACCGTGGAAAAACCCTTTGTGCGTCGGATCAAAACCATGCGTCAGCCGGTCGCCTTTGATTCCGCCCCTATCGTTTTTGATGTCGCCATTTTCAAAACGGTCGGGAAGGACGAAATAAATGACTTCATCCTCGGGAAGACGGTCACGATGATCAGTCGCCGAAATCGGGGCGGTCGCACAAGCGGTTAACAAAAGCGGCACAATTAGTTTTTTAAGCATTATGAGGCTCCTGCAGCGCAATAACGCGTGATAAAATCACCATGAGACGGAAGATGCGGCACCGGAGCCGAAACGATGGTGCGGATATCCCGCAAAAAACCCGCTAACTCGTCTTGGGTCAGCACATCTGCCAAGGGGTGATAGGTTTCAGGAATGATATTTTGACCGACGAGAACCTGAAACCAGCCCACTTCTGCAAATAGTTCTTCCTGCTCCCGAAATATGCGGCCGGTTGCTTTGAACAATTCAATTTTTGCACGCAGGCTGTCGGGTAAATCCATGTCACGCAGATATCTCCAAAAAGGCTCATCCCGCTGATTTGCCGTATAATGGAGAATGATAAAATCCCGGATCCGTTCATAATCATATCCGATGCGGCGATTATATGTATCAATGTTGACCTGCGCAAACCCCCGATCTGGAAAATGGGAGATGAGGCGGGCTATGCCATTTTGAACAAGATGTATGCTGGTGGATTCCAAAGGCTCGATAAATCCCGATGCCAAACCAAGTGCGACAACATTTCGGTGCCAGGCCTTTTCACGCATGCCCGTTTTGAACCGGATTAAACGCGGATCGGCCAGCGGCGTCCCCTCAACATTATCCAGCAAAATCTGTCGCGCCTCATCCTCGCTCATATATGCGCTCGAAAAAACGCAGCCATTCCCGGTGCGATGCTGCAATGGAATGCGCCACTGCCAGCCGGCACGATGCGCGATGGACTGCGTAAAAGGCCTAGGCGGACCCGAATTAGCTGTAGGAACGGCAATCGCATGATCGCACGGCAACCAACGCGACCAATCGACATATCCGACGTCCAGCGTCTGTTCCATAAGCATAGCCCGAAAACCGGAACAGTCGATAAACAACTCTCCTGCGATCTCTTCGCCAGACTCCAATATAAGTGAACGGACAAATCCGCTTTCTGCATCCTGGTTAACTTTGACGATGCGTCCTTCTGTACGAATTACGCCATTTTTCTCTGAAATATCTCTAAGAAACCGCGCATATAGAGAGGCATCAAAATGAAATGCATATCCAATTCCTTCTAATTCGGAATTCGGAATGCGCTGCAATCGGGCAAATTTTCCAGCGCGTGCTACATTTTCGTTGAAGGAATATTTTCCAAGACTTTCAGCAACCCCTTCCTTACGACCGCGCAGCCAATATTGCCAAAATTCAATTAAATCAAGACTTTGCCCGATCTGCCCAAATGCATGCATGTAGCTTTCGCCAATGCGGCCCCAGTTCAGAAATTCGATACCGAGCTTAAAAGTGCCTTGCGAAGCCCGCAAAAATGCGTCTTCGTCAATGCCAACCAAGCCGTTGAAAAGGCGCAGCGCAGGTATCGTTGCCTCGCCAACACCAACTGTACCAATTTGCTCGCTTTCAATCAGTCGTATGCGCAACTGATCTCCCATGCTGGCAGACAATGCAGCAGCAGCCATCCAGCCTGCTGTGCCGCCGCCGAGAATTACAACATCACGAATGCGGCTATCGCTCACATCCCCGCTCCTTCACGCCGTCCCAGCGAACAACTCATCGCTTGCTGCAAAATAATTGTGGGCCCGGTGCAAATGACCAGGCCCACTCAAGCCATTAGAACTTATATGTGACGCCAGCCATGAAATTGCGGCCATAGTTCTGATAGTCGCGTACTTGGCGAACATCGTCATTATAGTAAGTGACGAATGGTTCGTTGGTCAGGTTGCTCGCCTGAAGCAGAATGCCAAGACCTTCAAGCGACCCGCTTTGGAAGGTGTAACCGATCTGTCCGTCGACAACAAACTCCGACCGTGCTTTGATCAAATCACGCCGCAGACTAAGTCCGGATACTTCAGCCAAGAAGCTTGAGCGATAGCGACCCGAAGCACGCAACTGGAACCCTGACTTTTCATAATATGCAGAGCCGTTCAGTACCCATCGCGAAAGACCAGGCATTGCGATTGGATCCGCCCCGCCTTCGCGAACCTTGCTTTTGGTATAAGAACCGCTGCCCAAAATGCCAAAGCCATCCAGCGCCGATGTCAGAGAGGAGAAGGGCAAGGAGAATGAGCCTTCAAAGCCATAGACTTTACCGCCCTTTCCATTCTGCCATTGCGATACCATGCCTTGGTTGAAAGTCGGTACGACATTGCCCGGCGTGGCATAGCCGGTGAAATCAAACACCGAATCCTGACGGTAGATCCAATTGTCGATCTTCTTGTGGAATCCACCCAAAGACACATACGCCCCTGCTCCGAGATATTTCTCGACCGCAACATCAAACGTCGTCGCCAACAGCGGACGCAGCTTTGCGTTACCCGCAGTACCGGACCATGGCGAACGGGTGATGTTGGCACCCGGAACGTTATTTACCGCGTTAAAGCCATAACCGTTGCCAGGGTTCAGCTGATCCATGCGCGCACGCGCGAGCATCTTTGCCGCGCCGAAACGCAGAAACGTATCTTCGGAAAATTCCCATGTCGCGTTGAGGCTTGGCAAGGCATTTGTATAGCTATCGCCGTCGCTGATAGGTCTGGAAACCACACCTGTGCCGGGATTATAGGCAGCATAGCCTTCACCATTTTGATCGGTTTGCACGATTTGCAAACCGACATTGCCTTTCAGTGCATCTGCACGGAAGCTGGCCTGCACATAACCCGTCAGCACTTGTTCGGTGACGGCGTAGCTATTGGTCAGGCGGCTACGTTCCCAACGTCCTTCACTTGTCAGGTTATAATTGCCGTCATTATAGTACCGCCAGGAATCGAAAGATACCATCCCGGGGATACCAATGAAGTCAAGCGATACGGGATCGAACAAATAGCTTGATGGAACCGCCGTGTTAGCCGGATGCGCTTTGCTGGTCAGAACAAAACCTTCGTCAATCAATTGCTTGCGGCGGTCAGAATAATTTGCCCCGACTTCGATCTTTTCAACAAAGCCATCGAGCGACTTGGTGGCCTGCAGACGTATCGAAGACAGCCGGTCCTGGATACGCGGACGGTTCACAAAGCCATCCTGACAATTGGGCAATGCGCCGCCACAGCTGTTCCAACCCTGCGGGTCGGTGATGACAAACAAGGCCGGATTGGCATAGTTGATCGTTGGCGTAAAGCTTGCCACGCCGCCATTTGCAGGCAACGTAAAGCGAAGATTATCGGTCGCTCCGACACCGCCGCCGCGGCCTGTGCCGAGATAGATTTCAAGATTTTCTTCGGTCTTCTTTAGTTTCGAATGACTGATGTCTGCTTCAAATTCTAAGGTGTCGGTCATTTGGAATTCGGCATTGAATCCGACTGCTTTAATATCCGAATCCCGGTGCACAACATCGTTGCGCATTACTGCTTCTACACCGTTAAACTGCCCCGAAGTAACCAGTCCGTCAGATGATGTGCTGCCGGATTGCAATTGCGCCGCAGACCATTGCAAGGGAAGTTCGATACCGCGCAGGCGCTGATCATCCTTGAATTTCGACCAATAGCCGTCAAGCGTCATATGCACTGTATCACTGGGCATATATTCTAGAACACCCATAAGCCCGTCGCGCTGCAACTTGTTGGACTTTACATAAGGTTTTGCACCGCCAATGACTTTGGTTGTGCTATTCAGATCCGGATAACCCCATGAATTCCAGCGCTCTTCCGCTGTGGGCGACTGCATACGCGCATAGCCAATGGCCCAGCCCAACGTTCCATCTTCATTCTGATCAACGTAGAAAATATTGCCGCGATAGCCCTTGTCAGAGATATCCGGATTCAATTTGCCCAGATCATTCATTTCACCACGAAGGCCAAGCGCGATTTGGCGCTTTCCATATGCGAGCGGACGAATCGTCTTCATGTCGATCGTGCCGCCAAGCGCCTGGCCAATCAGCTTGGCATCTGGCGTTTTGTACACAACTGCACCGTTCAGCAGCTCTGTTGGATATTGATCAAGCTCAACGCCGCGATTGTTATTGGTGCTGACCTGTTCACGGCCGTTTAGCAACGTCGTTGTGAAATCCGGAGCAAGGCCGCGGATTGAAACCACATTGGCACGACCATCCAGACGCTGCGTTGCCAGGCCAGGTAGACGCGAAAGCGACTCCGCGATGGAAAGATCTGGAAGCTTACCCAGATCCTCTGGGCTGATAACCTCTACAATTGACGTATTTTCTTTTTTCTGGGCAACCGAATTATCCAGCGAAGCCCGGATACCGGTAACAACAATCGCGTCCGCCGCTGCACCGTCCTCAGCCGCCGGATCAGCATCCTGCGCAGAGGCGGGTGCTGCGATAACAAGCGCAACACCAAGCGCAAGAGCGCTCACCGATGCACGGGATATAAGTGTAGTATTAGTAACCTTCATGACATGCTCCCCAGTCATAATATCGGGACGTTGCCCGGACCACGTTAATACGCGCTTTACGAACGGCCCCCGATAAAGGGGGCAATTTCAACTCAGGTGCATAACCATTTGTGCAGGCCGCTGACAGAAACCCACATACGTATTCAGGCATTCATGACTGCTTGTTGCAGGAAAGTTATACTAGGCTTAAGATTGGAGATTGGAGAGGAGGCCAAATGTCGCGAAAGCCGACATCATTCGACATTGCCCAATTGGCAGGTGTGTCGCAGCCAACAGTGTCGCGCGCACTAAGCGGCAGTTCGACCGTTTCAGAAAAGACGCGCAAGCGCATCGAGGCGATTGCGCAGCAGCTGAACTACACCGTCGACAAAAATGCATCGTCGCTTCGCAAACGCGAAACCAACACATTGGCTTTGCTGTTTTACGAAGATCCGACGCCGGACGAATCCGGCATCAACCCGTTTTTCCTCTCTATGCTTGGCTCGGTTGTCCGCACCTGTGCGCTGCGTCATTATGATTTGCTAATCTCGATGCAGCACATGGCGTCAAACTGGCATGTCGAGTTTGAAGAAAGCCGCAAGGCTGATGGCATTATCCTGTTAGGCCATGGCGACTTTGAACCTTATCGGGCAAAGCTGGACCAGTTGATGGAACAAGGCACGCACTTTGTCCGCTGGGGCCATGTTAACGAACGCAGTCTGGGCACGGTGATTGGCTGCGACAATTTTCGCGGCGGATATGATGCCACGCAACATTTGATTGCCCACGGGCGACGGCGCATAGCCTTTTTGGGCCACGCTAATGAACATTATCCTGAATTTTTCGATCGTTATCGCGGCCATATTGAAGCGCAGCGCAGCGCAGGCATTAAAGTAGTTGCAGCGCGGCAGGTCGATGCGATTATCACTGAACAGGCCGGCTATGATGCGTTCAACGCCCTGATGGCTGCCGGTGTGAAGTTCGATGCTATTTTTGCCGCCAGTGACATGATCGCCATTGGCGCGATGCGCGCTGTAGCCGAACATGGGCTGGATGTGCCCAATGATATCGCTATTGTCGGTTTTGACGACCTGCCCGCGGCCAGCATGACGCGACCTCCGTTAACGACAGTGCAGCAGGATTTCAGGCGCGCGGGCGAAATGCTGGTTGATGCCTTGATCCGCCAAATACGAAATGAAGATGCAAATACAGCCGCATTACCGGCCAAGCTGATCGTGCGGAAAAGCTGCGGGGCGCATTGAAAATAACCTATTTCACATTCGTATTCATGGCCGCACTGATTGCCCACGCGCTGCTTCTCTGCCACTCTTCCCCAAAATGCGTCTGGGGGAGAGACATTCATGGGCAAACCGCGACAGAGTTTCGGCAGCCTGATTAATATCAGCTTCGGTTTTCTCGGCATCCAAATGGGTTTCGCGCTGCAGAACGGCAACATGTCACGCATTTTCCAGGCGCTGGGTGCCAGCCTTGATGATCTGCCCGCTTTGTGGGTTGCGGCGCCGCTGACCGGCTTATTGGTACAGCCGTTGATCGGACATTTTAGCGACCGGACATGGTTAGGGCGCTTTGGGCGCCGCCGTCCCTATTTCCTCGCCGGAGCGTTGCTCGCCGCATCATCGCTGTTCATAATGCCGCTGGCGCATGTGCTGTTATTTGCTGCAATCATGCTGTGGGTATTGGACGCATCGATCAACATTTCGATGGAGCCATTCCGCGCGTTCGTCGGCGATATGCTCAACAAGGATCAACATACCAGCGGCTACGCTGTGCAAACTGCGCTGATTGGCGTAGGCGCGGTTGCCGGGTCGTTACTGCCCGATTTGTTCAATCATCTAAACGTGTCGAACACCGCGCCGGCAGG
>CALRLP020000001.1:0-517634 GCA_943368745.1 Maricaulis salignorans | reverse complement strand
CAAGGTGACGGCCGATGCTGTCGCCGCTGGCTATGACATGGTTGATGCGCCCGTCTCGGGCGGCATTGCGGCCGCCAATGGGGGCACTTTGACCTTCATGGTGGGTGGCACCGATACCGCCTTTGCGCGGGCAGAGCCGATCCTGTCGGCGATGGGTAAGGCTGTCATTCATGCTGGCGGATCAGGGGCTGGTCAGGCGGCAAAGATATGCAACAACATGCTGCTGGGTGCATCGATGATTGCGACCTGCGAAACTTTTGCCATGGCTGAAAAGCTCGGGCTCGACCTTCAAACCTTTTACGATATTTCGTCGAAAGCCTCTGGCCAAAATTGGTCGATGACCAGCTATTGCCCCGTTCCAGGCGTCGGACCGACGTCGCCTGCGGATAATGAATATCAGGGCGGATTTGCGACCGCGCTGATGCTAAAGGACCTTAAGCTGGCCATGGAAGCTGCGCAGTCGGTCAACGCCGATGTGCCCATGGGCGCGCGGGCGGCCGAACTATACGCGCAATTTGATGCAGCAGGAAAAGGCGGCATGGATTTTTCGGCGATCATTCAAAGCCTGAAAAACTAACGCCAAACATCTGGGCACTGCGCTTTGATGACGCAGCGGGATTGCCAGCGCGACCCAAAACATTCTAGAACCATCGAGACATTCAATTTTACCCAGCGAGCAGATCAAACATGGCCTGCGCTGATATTGAGGAGCTTAATGTGCAGTCAGTCACCACGCAGAAAATCGATGATATCCTTGTTGTTCTTGTCGATAACCCGCCCGTTAATGCGCTGTCATGGCATGTCCGGCAGGGGCTGAAAGACGGTTTTGAACAGGCACTTGCCGACGACTCGGTCAAAGCGATTGTGCTGCGTTGTGCAGGATCAACCTTCATTGCAGGCGCCGACATCACCGAATTTGGAAAGGCGCCGCAAGGACCTGATTTCAACGCGGTGCTCAACATGATTGAAGCTGCGCATAAGCCTGTCGTCGCTGCCATCCATGGGACGGCGCTTGGCGGGGGATTGGAAACCGCACTTGTCTGCCATTACCGTATCGCGGTGCCATCGGCCCGACTTGGTGTGCCAGAGGTCAAGCTTGGCCTGCTGCCGGGTGCGGGTGGCACGCAACGGCTTCCTCGTGTCGTGGGGATTGAGGCTGCCGCAACGATGTGCGCACTTGGGGAGCATTTGCCCGCCGCTAAGGCCGCGGCAATTGGCTTAGTCGACAGGCTTGCCGGTGAAGACAGCTTGGCGGAAGATGCCATCGCTTATGCACGTGAATTGATTTCGGTTGGTCCTCGGCCAACTCGCGACCGGCCGCTTGCTGGCGATGTCGCCGTCATTGAACAGTTGAGGGCTGCCAATGCGAAAAAATGGCGCGGCTTTGATGCGCCTTACGCCAATCTGGCGTGCGTTGAGGCCGCGACACGCCTGCCATTTGACGAAGGCATGAAATTCGAGCGCACGGAATTTCTCAAGCTGATGGGCGGTTCGCAATCGGCTGCGCAGCGCCACATGTTCTTTGCCGAACGACAAGCCGCGAAGATTGATGGACTGCCCAAGGATTTGGCCCTGCGCGCCATTAAGAAAGTCGGTGTGATTGGCGCAGGCACGATGGGCGGCGGCATTTCGATGAATTTCCTGTCCAAGGGGATCCCCGTGACCATCGTCGAAATGGTTAAGGAAAATCTGGATCGCGGCGTGGGTGTCATCCGCAAGAATTACGAAAATAGTGCTGCCAAGGGCCGCTTCACGACTGAACAGGTCGAGGGCATGATGGGGCTGTTGACGCCGTCACTCGCGCTTGAGGACCTCGCAGATTGCGACCTTGTGATTGAAGCTGTGTATGAGAGCATGGACGTCAAGAAAGAGGTGTTTGGCAAGCTTGATACCATTTGTAAGCCCGGTGCAATTTTGGCGTCGAACACATCCTATCTTGATGTCGATGAAATCGCGGACAGCACCTCGCGTCCCCAGGACGTGGTTGGCATGCACTTCTTCTCGCCTGCCAATGTGATGAAATTGTTGGAGGTCGTCCGCGGTGCAAAGACTGCGGATGACGTGCTCGCAACCGCGATGGCCATCGGCAAGAAAATCGGCAAAGTCGCGGTGGTCGCTGGCGTCTGTCACGGCTTTATTGGCAACCGGATGCTGTCAACGCGCCAACAGCCAGCGATGCAATTATTATTGGAAGGTGCAACGCCGGCGCAGATCGACAAGGTCCATACCGATTTTGGCATGCCGATGGGGCCTTTCCAGATGAGCGATCTCGCTGGCCTTGATATTGGCTGGCACCGCGACCCAAGCCGTATTGAAACGATCCGTGACGCGTTGTGTGCAGCGGGCCGCTTTGGCCAGAAAAACGGCAAGGGCTTTTACGATTATGATGAAAAGCGCGTCGGCACACCAAGCGCCGAGGCGCTGGCGATCATTGAAGAGTTTCGGTCGACCTCTAACCTGCCGAAACGCGACATCAGCGATCAGGAGATTGTCGAGCGGACACTCTATCCAATGGTCAATGAGGGTTACAAAATACTTCAGGAAGGCAAAGCCCAGCGGCCGTCCGATATCGATGTGGTCTGGATCTATGGCTATGGCTGGCCCATTTATCGCGGCGGCCCAATGTTCTGGGGCGATCTTGAAGGTGCAGCAAAAATTGTCGAAGCGCTTGAGCGGCATGGCGTTGCGGTGGCAGAAAGCCTGAAGGCCAAGGCTTAGGCTTTTCGCGTCGATCAACAGTCATGTGTGCGAACGGTTGTCGCGAGCGGCGGCCGTTTGCACCTTGTCGCGCAGCTAATAATCGATAGCCCACGTGCCGTGAACTTTATTGTGCATGGCGATGGGTGCCCGAGAGTCGGGGGCGGGATATAATATCCGCGATGTTAAACATATTTGTTTCAGGATGTTTGTCGTCAGGCGGTTATCACATGCCGAAAACGACTGTCTGGTGCGGCCAAGAAGACTCGAACTTCCACGGGCTTTCGCCCACAACGACCTCAACGTTGCGCGTCTACCAATTCCGCCATGGCCGCACGCGCCTCGACAGGTAGGAGGGGGCCACTAGCAAAGCCCGTTGGCCGGCGCAACAGCCTTTATCGGTTTAGAATTCCCCGGGGCATTGTCGCAAATCGGTACAGAATGAAACTTGGCCGGCGATTGGCCGTATTTCCCGACCATAGCGCGGCTAATAACGTTCATTAATTCTTGCCTATATTGGTAAATGGGTTGTTTACTATGGCATGATTCTCACCGCATTCCTTTTGACTGCCGCAGCAGCTGTTGCTGAAAGCCCCGTTCAACGGCGCGGCGCGGAGCGGGTCGCAACGGCGACAGTGACGATCGTTCGGGCAGAGCGCATTGCACCTGCTGTGGTCGCGCAAAGCACGGCAAAACAGGATCGCCAAATCAGTGTGCGGGAAGCCAAGCCGATGGTTGAGTTTTACTGAACGGCCATATGGCCGAAGCCATATCGGCGCAGCTTTTCGGCGCCGGGCTATTTCCGGCGCAGTTTGAACACCGCATGTTGCGCCAGCAGATTGGCAAAGCGTTCACCGCGCGGCTTGTTTCCAGATAGAAACCACTGGCCCTCAATCTCGATATTCCGGTCCTGTAACAAGCTTCGGAAATCGTCGATGGTCACATGGTGGATATTGGGTGTGTCGTACCAGCGGTGTGGAAGTTGCTTGGTCACGGGCATACGTCCGCCAAACATATGGGCAAAACGGATGCGCCACTGCGCAAAGTTGGGGAAGGAGACAAATGCCTCACGCCCGATCCGGACCAGATGGTCAAGAACCAGATCAGGTCTTTTCGTCGTCTGCAATGTCTGGCTGAGAATGGCATAATCAAAGCTGCCGTCTGGATATTCCGCCAAATCGGTGTCGGCATCGCCCTGAATGACGGATAGGCCACGGGATACGGCGGTTGCAACATCGTGTGCATTCAGTTCAAGACCGCGGGCATCGACATTTTTGGTATCACGTAACGCGGCCATCAACTGCCCGTCACCGCAGCCGACATCGAGCACACGGGCCCCCTCGCGGACTTCGCGGGCGATGATGGCAAGGTCAGGGCGAAGTGCGCTCATCATTGCTCTCCTGCGCGCAAGAAACCGTCTACGATGCGGTTCATTTCCGGCGCTTCCAGCAAGAAGGCATCATGGCCAAAGGGGCTTGATAACTCCACAAAACTGACCGCAGCGCCCGCGGCGTTCAACGCATGGACAATGCGCCGCGATTCGGCGGTCGGGTACAACCAGTCACTGTCAAAACTGATCAGGCAAAAGCGTGTCTTTGTCCCTGCAAATGCCTTCGCCAGAACCCCGTCATGTGGTTCGGCCAGGTCAAAATAGTCCATCGCGCGCGTAATGTAGAGATAGCTGTTGGCATCAAAGCGGTCGACAAAGCTAAGACCTTGATAACGCAAATAGCTTTCCACCTGAAAATCGGCATCAAATCCGAAGCTTTTGGCATCGCGGTTTTGCAGGCGGCGGCCAAATTTCTCGGTAAGGCCTGCCTCCGACAGATAAGTGATGTGCGCGGCCATACGGGCAACGGCAAGGCCCGATGATGGCGCCTCGTGGCCATAATAAGCGCCATTGTTCCAACGCGGGTCCGCCATGATGGCCTGACGCCCGACCTCGTGAAAGGCGATATTCTGTGCGGAATGGCGGGCGGTAGACGCAATCACCACCGCAGACTTCACGCGCTCGGGATATAAGGCTGCCCAGCTTAACGCCTGCATGCCGCCCATCGATCCGCCAACGACGGCCTCCAGCGTTTCAATGCCCAGATGGTCAAGCAACAACGCCTGCGCGCGCACCATGTCGGGAATGGTGATGACGGGAAAGGCCATGGCGTAGGCTGCACCCGTTGTGGGGTCGATGCTGGCGGGTCCCGAAGAGCCCATGCAGCTGCCCATGACGTTGATGCTGATGATGCAATGCCGTGCGGGGTCTATGGGCTTGCCTGGCCCGACCATACGCGTCCACCAACCGTCCTTGCCGGTCATAGGATGCGTGGACGCCACATATTGGTCGCCGGTCAGCGCATGGCAGATGAGAATGGCGTTCGATTTATCGGCGTTTAATGTGCCATAGCTTTCATACGCGATATCGACAGGCGCAAATTCTGCGCCGCTGTCCAGTCTCACTGGTCCCAGCAGGCGTATCTTCTTATCCAGACCGAAACGCGTATCCCCTTGCATAAGCAACGCCATATCAGCGTGGCCGTGCGAAACAATAGAAACTCTTTAATCTGCGTTGGCCAAATAGGGCGAGCGTTGCGCTTCGCTGCTTGCGCCGCTATGGCCGCGGGCATGAACACGCCTACCGCCAAACCATGGATCGAAGCCATCAGCGCCTATACCCCCGGCAAAGCCAAGTCGGATGATGGACGCGTATTGATAAAATTATCCGCGAACGAAAATCCGCTTGGCTGCAGCCCACATGCGGCCGCTGCGCTGCTCGATAAAGGCGCGTCACTTGCGCGCTACCCTGACCCCGCCAGCACTGCGCTGCGGGAGGCTTTGGGCGCGGCCTATGAAGTCGACAGCGACCTGATCGTTTGTGGTACGGGTTCTGACGAACTGCTGAACCTCATCGCCATGGGCTATGCCGGCGCTGGCGATGATATCATTTATGTCCGCTACGGCTTTTCGGTGTACGATATCGCCGCGCGGAAGACCGCTGCCAATGTGATTGTCGCCCCTGATAAGGATTATGGCACGGACGTGGATGCGTTGCTGGCGTTGGTGACGGAAAAGACACGCGTTGTTTTCGTCGCAAATCCCAATAACCCGACGGGTACCTACTGCACCGACGCAGAAATCGCGCGGCTTCATGCTGGCCTGCCCGGCAACTGCGTCCTTGTTTTGGACCAAGCCTATGGCGAGTATCTTGAGGATGACGGCCCTGCCGCGCTTGAGCTTGCGCGCCAGCATGACAATGTTTTGATTACGCGCACATTTTCCAAAATCTATGGCCTTGCGGCAGAACGTATTGGCTGGTGCTATGGTCAGCCGGGACTGATCGCGACGCTCAACCGCGTGCGTGCGCCGTTCAATGTCACTTCGGCAGGGCAGGCCGCAGCGATTGCCGCGCTTGGCGATACAGATTTCGTGACGCGCAGCCGCCAGCATAATGCCGAATGGCGCGATTGGATGGCAGCGGAATGTGCAGCATTGTCGAACCATGGCGTGAAAGTCATCCCGTCTTGGGCAAACTTCCTGATGATATTGTTTGAAGGCAATTGCAGCGCGGAAGCGGCCTATAATGGCCTGATGGCCGAAGGCTATATTGTGCGCTGGTTACCGGGTCAGGGCCTTGGCAGCGGGCTGCGGATTACCATCGGTACTGAGGATGAAAATCGCGGTGTCATGGCGGCGTTGCGCAAGATTTTGGAAGCAAACGCCTGATGCTGCCGTTCGCGCGTTTAACGGTGGTCGGGCTTGGGCTCATCGGCTCGTCCGTCGCGCGCGCCGTAAAGGCGCAGATGCCATCGGTGCGGATTACTGGCCATGATGCCGATCCGCTTGTCCGTGCACGTGCGGTCGAATTGGGCATATGCGACGATGTCACCGATACCGCGGGCGCGTCCGTCATGGACGCCGACCTTGTCATATTGTGCGTACCCGTAGGGGCCATGGGGGCCGTGGCGGCGGACTTCGCGTCCGACCTGCCTGCCGATGCCATCGTGAGTGACGTCGGTTCGTGTAAGCAAAGCGTGGCGGACGCGCTTGCGGCCGTTCTGCCCAACGCGATGATCATTCCCGCCCATCCCGTTGCGGGTACGGAAAAAAGCGGCCCCGATGCCGGTTTTGCAACCCTGTTCAAGGGCCGCTGGTGCATATTGACGCCACCCGAAAATGCGCCAGAGGCGGCTGTCGAGCGCTTGCGCAGTTTTTGGCAGCGCCTTGGCGCGGATGTCGAAATCATGGATGCGCGCCACCATGATATGGTGTTGGCAGTCACCAGCCATCTGCCGCATCTTATCGCTTATACTATCGTCGGAACCGCCGATGATCTTGAAGGCGTAACGCAAAGCGAAGTTATCAAATATTCCGCCGGTGGTTTCCGCGATTTCACCCGCATCGCTGCGTCCGATCCCGTGATGTGGCGCGACGTGTTCCTATCGAACAAGGACGCTGTCCTTGAAATGCTGCAGCGTTTTTCGGAAGATTTAAGCGTCCTGCAACGCGCGATCCGGTACGACAAAGGCGAAGAGTTGGAGGCATTGTTCAGCCGCACGCGTGACATCCGGCGGTCGATTGTCGAACAGGGCCAAGATGATGACGCGCCGGACTTTGGACGCAAGCATTAATTCAGCGCGTTAATCGCCGCATGCACCCGCGCTTCAATGTCTTCGCGCGGCAGGCCCGTGGGCAGTTCTTCGCCGACCTTGTACGTAATCGTCCCCGATTTCCAGATGCCGGTCCTGCGCGGGCTTAAGGTGCCGCTGTTGACCGCGATTGGCACCACGGGCAGGTTTATGAGCTTATACAATCCGGCAAATCCCGATTGCAGTGGCGGCTGGCTGCCCGGCGCGACGCGCGTCCCTTCGGGGAAAATCACAATGGGCCGCCCGTCTGCGATCATCTTTTTCGCCAAACCAAGCATAGCGCGCAATGCGGTTGCGCCGCCATTCCGGTCAACGGGTATCATGCCATAAGCGCGCGCTGCGGGCCCCCAAAAGGGTATGTCGAACAGTTCTTTTTTGGTGACCACGGCGGGCTTGTTAAACATACGCGGCATGTCGATCGTCTCAAACATGCTTTCATGCTTGATCGCATAGAGCACCGGCTTGTGCGGCAAGTGGCCCTCAATTTTAATCGTAATGCCCAAAATCCGGCGGTAGCAAGCATATTGCCAGCGCGACCAGCCGCGTACCGCCCACTGCATCAGCGGAATGGAAAACCATTGCGCGAAAAACGCCGTGGCCACGAAAAACACCGATCCCGTGTAGAAAATGGCGATGTAGAGGGCAGATCGGATCATCGCGATCATCGGTTACATGCCCAGCAGAGACGCGACAGCCCGCAACCAATATTTATTATATTCTTTGAACAGCGCGCCCAGCGACGGGTGGGTCGATACGGCATCATTGGTGACGGCGACATTGCCAGACAATTCCCGGTCGAGTTCAAAGCGGGCGCGTCGCATATGCCAATCATGCGTGATAAGCCGCAAACTGGTCACTTTGTTCCGCTTGGCCCATGCCGCCGTTTCCAACGCGTTCGATCGGGTGTCGACAGACTGGAAACCCAGATCGATGCAGCATTTGAAATATTTCGACGAACCGGGATATTGCGCGGCAAGTTCACGCGGTTTCACATCGCGGTCGACCCCGGAAATCAGCATTTTTTGCGACTGCCCAGATGCCAATATCTCAAGCCCGCGGTCAATCCGGTTCGGCCCGCCGGTTAGGACAACGACGGCGTCGGTGGGAGTGATTGCGGCGGGTTGCGGCAAAAGCAACGCAAACCAGGCGAAGCCAAGCATCCAGACAAGCAACACAAAAGCAATGGACCGTCTGATCATAACATTCTCTTCAACGCCGAAATCACCGTCATACGCGCCATAAGCATGGCAAGCGCCATTACGGCAAGCGGAATGAGCGCAAGGATCGCCCAGCCATAATATGGAAAGTGCGCGCCAGACAAAAGTCCGGGCTCAACCGCCGCGAACCGGCTACCCACAGTCATAATAACAACCGCTGCAACCATGAAACCTACGATGCCGCCGAGCAACGCATCCAAGGCAACGCGGCGCTGGAACAAGCGCGCGGCCTGAACATCGGTGCCGCCCATCAGGTGCATAATCTCTATCGTTTCGCGATGGGTATTCAGCGTGCTTCGGACCGCCAAAATCACGACAGCAGACGTAGCGACGAGCAGTAAAAGGAACACGGCCGCCGCCAGCCATAGCAGCGCGCGCATGAGTTCGAAAAACGGCGCCATCCAGCTGCTGTGCGAATCCACCCGGATGTTTGGCGCAACCGAACGCAGCGTTGACTGTAACCGGCTGAGCGTTTCGGTCGTGGGTTCAGAGGCGAAGCGCACATCGACCAACGCCGGGACGGGTACATCTGCGTCAATAACGCCCGTGCCAAGCCATGGTTCGAGCAAATCACGCACGTCGGCGTCGGGCACGGGCTTTACCTCTGCAATGCTGTCCAGCTTGCGCAGCGTGCGGGTGACTGCGGCACGTTGCGCTGCGCGTTGTGCAGGGTCTGACTCGATGATTTGGACCGTCACTTGCCGCGCAAGATCCTGACCCCCTTGGCGCGCGGCCTCAGTCAATGTCAGCCCGCCTGCCGCGACCAGCAATGTCAGAAACAACATGATGGCAATCACCCATGGCATCGGCCCCGACAAACGGCCTTCGGGGATGAGCTTGCGGTCATGCGCGGGAAGGGCGAAATCCAGCAGCATCAGTTTTCCAAAACCAACGGCCGTGGCGGGTGACGCAGTGACCCTGTGGGATCGGACAAGCGGCCTTTGTCGAGCCGCATCATCTGCGCGCCTTCAATCTCTTGCAGCAAATGGATGTCGTGCGTTGCGACGACGACTGTTGTTCCCAGCTTATTCAGCGCAGCAAATAGCTGGAGCAACCGGCGGGCCATTTCCGGATCGACATTTCCCGTCGGCTCGTCGGCCACAAGCATTTCAGGGCGGCCAATGACCGCGCGGGCAATTGCTACGCGTTGCTGTTCACCGCCTGAAAGCGTCGCTGGCCGTGCTTCTGCCCGTTCGGTGAGGCCAATCCACGCCAACATTTCGGCGACTGGGCCGCGTAAATCCTTTTCCTGAACGCCGGCAATGCGCAACGGCAGGGCGATATTGTCGAATGTCGACAAATGCGGAACCAAACGGAAGTCTTGGAAAACGACACCAATCCTGCGCCGGAACCCCGGCAAGCGGTTGCGCGGCAAAGTGATGGCGTCATGCCCGAACATGCGGATTGCACCCCGGCTTGGGCGGTGCGCGAGATATAATAATTTCAGCAACGATGTCTTGCCCGCACCCGATGCGCCGGTCAGGAAATGGAAGCTTCCAGGATATAGGGTAAAGCTAAGGTCGGTGAGTGTTTCCACCCCCGTTCCGTATCTTAGCCCCACATTATCGAATTCCACCACGCTCTGCATCAATGCGATAAATGGCACAAACGGCAGGACGGGGCAAAGGCTATTCATGCGACCAGCGGTCCATGAAACGTCACCGTCCACAGCATTTTACGATAGCAGGGTTGCAAGTCATCGGCGGCTGCTGTTTATGCGCAGAGATGCTGCTCGTCTGTCCATCCTGCCGCACACGTTATGCTGTCCCTGACAATGCCGTTGGGGTTGACGGCCGCCAAGTGCGCTGTGCCAACTGCAAACATAGCTGGTTTCAAGCAGCGGTTGCGCCACAGGTAGCGCCGGCACCCGCCGTTGTTGCACCCGTGGACACGCATAGCGCGCCACCCGCCGATGCAACACCGCCAGCGCAGGCGGTGCCACCGGCTACACCCGTGGGCGAACCCGCACCTGCACCGGTTGCCCAATCTGCGCCTCCGGCCTTTTCTACTGAACCACCTCCGAAATTCGTTTCGCCAAGTGCGGTGGACGCAGAACGCAGGAATGATGTCGGGACGACGGAACCTGCATTTCCAAATTTTGCCGACATGCGCGCTGGATCCGCTGAAGCCCCTACAGCCTATGCGGAACCCTCTGTGCCGCGCGGCGGATTATTGGACGATGCGCCTGCGCAGAGCCATTTTGCCCATGAACCTCCGTTTAAGGCCCGCCGAAATCCGGCTAAGATATGGACGATGGCGGCTGTCGCCCTTGCCATTTTGGTGGCGGCCATTGGCGGCGCGATATCCTATTTCGGAATGCCCGAAATCGGCCTTTCAAACGCAGCCGCGGAACCCGATCTGACCATTGTTTTGAACGACAATCTCGAACTCAACGAACGCGAAGATGGCACGCCTTATTTCATCGCGAGCGGCAGTATCGTTAATCCGACAGCCGTGGAGCAAAATGTGCCTGAAATGCTGGTTACGCTGAAGGATGCGAGCGGCCGGTCGGTCTACAGCTGGAAAATGAAGGCAAAGACACGCGCGCTTGGCCCCGGAGAAAAGGTCGATTTTAGCGAGGCACGGCTCGACGTTCCGCTGGCTGCGAAAGAAATCAGCGTCGGCTGGGTCCTGTCCGGCGAATAAGGACACGCTATTCCGCACGTGCATTTCATGCGGTCGCGGTATTTGGCACAAGGTCACTTGAACTCACAGACGCACTTGGCTATGCGCTCCCCACGGCCAACAGGCCAGCGCCGCCTTAGCTCAGTTGGTAGAGCATCGCATTCGTAATGCGGGGGTCGTAGGTTCGAATCCTATAGGCGGCACCATTACTCTCATGCACTTTACTTCGGCCCGCATTGGGTCTCGCCGGTTTGGCTCCAGCTGTGCAGCAACTGACTGTTTATTCGGCACATAAGTCACTTCAGCTTGACCAAGCGCGACTTGCGCGGCAGGTGGGACGGTATGAACAATATGACCGTTAGCGAAGCCGTACTTTCCCGTCGTTCCATCCGGGCGTTTAAGCCCGATCCTGTTCCTTTGGATGTGTTGCATCGGGTCATGGATATGGCGCGGTGGGCGCCTTCTGGTTGTAACTTCCAACCTTGGGAGGCGACGATCCTCACCGGGGAGCCGCTTGCGGAACTGCAGACAAAGATGCTGGCATCGCCGATGCAGGATCCGCCGGAATATTCATGGTCCGAGCCCGAAGTCATTCCGGAATGTAAGGCGCGCCTGCAACAAGTTGGTGCGTCCATGTATCAGGCAATGGGTATTGGGCGTGCTGACGCCGATGCGCGCAGTCAATTCGTGCACAACAATGTCATGTCGTTCAAAGCGCCTGCTGTGCTGATGTGCTATTTCGACCGCCGCATGGGTTCGCCGCAATGGTCAGATGTTGGCATGTGGCTGCAAACAATCATGCTGCTGCTGCGTGGTGAAGGTTTGGACACGTGCCCGCAAGAATTCCTCGCCATGCATGCAAAGCTTATCAAGGAGTTTATCGGCGTGTCGGATGAAACGCATATTTTCTTCTGCGGCATTGCCATTGGCTACCGCGATGAAGAGGCTGCGGTGAATGCTTTTGAGCGCCAGCGCGAGCCGGTTGAAGGCAATGTGCGCTTCATGGGTTTTTAAGGGCTGCGTGTTGGCGCGCTGATCAAGCGCGCCTCCATTCAATAGGTTGCGCCGGGTATCCACGGCACCCATTCATTTTCGCCCAGACCAAGCAGCTCCGACGCGGTTTTTTGGCCGCTGGCGGTTTCCAGAATGCGGGCGAATATCTGCGCGCCCATGTCATCGACGCTCATGCCGTCTAATATGCCGCTGCAATCCACGTCAATGTCGTCCGCCATATTTCGCGCGAGGGCAGCGTTGGATGCAAGTTTGATGGTCGGCGAGGGGATCGATCCAAAGACCGAGCCACGGCCCGTCGTAAACAAAATCAAATGCGCGCCGCCTGCGATCTGGCCCGTGGCAGAGCATGGGTCATATCCCGGCGAGTCCATGAACGTCAGGCCGGGTGCCGTCACTGTTCGGGCATAGTCAATGACCGCGTTGAGCGGTGTTGAGCCTGCTTTGGCAACCGCGCCCAAGGATTTTTCGAGAATGGTGGTGATGCCGCCTGCCTTGTTTCCCGGCGACGGGTTGTTGTCGAGGCTTGCGCCATCGCGCGCAGCATATTCCTCCCACCAGACAAGCCGATCGGCTAGCGTATCCGCAACGTCTGGCGATACAGCACGGCGCACGAGCAGATGTTCAGCGCCATAAATTTCAGGCGTTTCGGACAAGATGGCGCGGCCACCTGCGGCCACCAGCCGGTCGACTGCTGCACCCAGCGCCGGGTTTGCGGTAATCGCGGAATAGCCGTCGGACGCTCCGCATTGCAGACCGATGGTGAGGTTGGCAGCAGAGACCGATTGGCGGCGACATAAGTTGGCGCTGCGCACAAGCCGTTCCGCAATCTCTATGCCTGCGCTGATTGCCGCAGCAGTCCCGCCCGCGTCTTGAATGTTCAGCGCATCCCCGCGAAAGCCGGGCATGTCCTGAATTTGGTTCACTTCGCACCCAAGTCCCACCAAAAGGACGCCGGCGAAATTGGGGTTGGTGGCGTATCCCGTTATGGTGTGACGCAGATTTTCAATGCCGCGGCCATCCTTCGCCATGCCGCATCCCGAATGGTGGGTGAAGGCGACGACGCCATCAACATAAGGAAAGGCGGCCAGACGTTCCGGAGTGAAATGGGCGGCTATGCGGCGCGCCACCGTCGCAGAGCAATTCACTGAGGTCAGTATGCCGATGAAGTTGCGTGTGCCAATTTGACCATCGGCACGAACAAACCCGTCGAAGCTGGCCTCGATCGGTTCGGGGGTACGCAGGTCGACGCCCGTCTCGCTGCCCGCCGGTGTGCGCGCGAAATGCAAATTGTGGCTATGCACATGTGCGCCCGCGACAATGGCTTCGGACGCAAGGCCGATGGGTTGGCCAAGCTTGATGACCGCGTCGCCGCTGGCAATCGCGGTCAAGGCAACCTTATGTCCGGCCGATACGGGTTCGGCGACCATGCACCCATTTGTCAAAACATCGCCGGCGGCAAGGTCAGCAACGGCTATCGCAACATTATCGCGCGCATTGGCAATGATGAAGCGTGGCGTCATCGCTTATTGCACTTCAACCTTTGCAAGGCGGGGCGAGAATAAGTGGATGGCCGCAACCGCGAAGAAATACACCGTGGTGCACATCGCAAAGATGATGGTGTAATTGCCCTGCGTCGCATCAAGAACCAAGCCGGTCGACTTCGCCATGATCATGCCGCCAATACCGCCGGCAAATCCGCCGAGGCCAATCACGCTGCCCACGGCCCGTTTCGGGAACATGTCTGGCGGAATCGACAGCAGGTTGGTAGAAAATGCCTGATGCCCGGCGAGGGCGATGCCGATGAGCAGAACCGCGAGCCACATGTTGCTGACACCCGTGACAAAAAGCAGTGGGAGCACACATAGGCCGGCAATAATCATGGTCACCTTGCGCGCAAAATTGGGTGTCCGCCCGCGTTGAATAAACCGTGATGATAACCATCCGCCCGCAATGCTGCCGACATCGGACAGAAGATACATTAGGATCATCGGCAACAGCACGACCTTAAGATCGACGTCATAGGTCGTGCTGAAATATTTGGGCAGCCAAAACAGCATGAGGAACCAAACTGGGTCGGTCAGAAACTTTGCGCTGGCAAACGCCCATGCTTCGCGCTTGCGGACAATCCGGCTCCAGCCGATTTTTTCGATCTTTTCGGGTGGATCATGTTCAATCCATTTGAGCTCGCCTTCGCTGACTTTGCCGCTTTCGCGCGGGTTGCTGTACAACCACAGCCAAAGACTAAGCAGTACGAGGCCGAAGGCGCCGGAATAAATAAATGTCTCGCGCCAGCCAAGGCCAAGCGCTTGCATAAACAGCCACAAGGTCGGCGCGGTTAGGATGACGCCAACTGTCGTGCCCGAATTGACCCAACCGATGGCATAAGCGCGTTCTTTTTGCGGGAACCATTCGCTGCTTGAACGGACAACAGCCGGGAAGTGGCCTGCCTCACCGACGCCCAGAACGGCGCGGGCGGCCATGAACGACGCGACCGAACCGCCAAAGCCATGGGCGACATGGCCTATCGTCCAGATCGAAATCGCAATCGCGTAACCGATTTTTGGACCGAACCTGTCGATGACATAGCCCATGAACAAAAATCCAAGCGCATATGCCGCCTGAAATGCTGTGACGATATTTCCGTAATCGTCCTCATTCCATTTCAATTCCGTTTGAAGCGTCGGCGCGAGCAGCCCCAGCATCGTGCGGTCAATATAATTGACTGTCGTTGCGAAGAATAAGAGGGCGATGATGGCCCAGCGATATCGGCCAGTCCGTTCCGGAATTGCAGCGGTCTCCATAAATCATCCTCTCATAGATGTATTCAGACGATTGGCGCGGCCTCTATTGTGCAGCTTACCAACAATGATGTGTCAAAAAATGCCTGTACTGATTGTCCGGGGGTAACCTGATGCACGCCTGTCACGGCGCCCGACGAAATCCATGTGCCAGCTTTGATCAAGATACCACGTTCACCCAAATTGTTGAGCAGGAAGCGTACGGAGCCGAGCGGGCCATCGGGGAAGGCGTTGGCCGAGCCACTTCCGGCGACGGTGCCATCAATTTCCAACCGAACAACCCAGTCGGCAAAGTTGCTGTTCTGCCATTCGGGTATGGCTTGGCCTATGATCAAACCGTTATTGTTGCCGAAATCCGAAACGGTCACGGCTGGCCCCATCTCGTTGATGGTGGGCAATGGTGAGCTTGCAATTTCGATGCCGACATGAACCGCCTCGATTTGGCGTTCGGCGTCTTCCAGCGTGTAATCCTGCTTACCAAGCGGCAGGTCGGAGCCGATCTTGATCAGAAACTCTGCCTCGGCTGCACCAAATCCGCCCGCGAATATGTTGCCAGACGCGACTGCATCCGCGGACAAAGTGTGTGATGAAAAGATAGGCCCGGCCAGACGGTTTGCGCCAAATTTTTCAGACAGTGGTGGAAAAATCCGCCCGACTTTCCATCCAATGACGGACTGGCCGGTCGCATGAATCGCTGCGTCCTGAACCGCATAAGCAGCCGACAAGCTTTCAGGTATGGGGCCCGGATATTCCGGCAGATGACGGCCGTGACGCCGCGCTGCAACAAATTGGTTGGCAATATTCGTTGCTATCATGGGCGATCGTTTGCGCAGATTTAATCTGCGTCCCTCATTGAAAATTCCGTTATGGTGGTTGTTATGGGAAACCGGTGTCATTTGCAAGGATGCGCCAGATGTTGTTCGCAACTTTTGCTGTATCGACATCCAATTCTTGCTATGCAGCTTACATGAAGAGCGTCCCAAAACCTCGGAACAAGGCGGCGGCCAAGCCGACGATCAATGATATCGCACGGCTTGCCGGGGTATCAAAAAAGACCGTTAGCCGCGTCATAAACCGCTCTGGCTCCTTGCATGATGATACGCGGGAAAAAATTGAGGCGGTTATTCGTGAGACGGGATATGTCCCCAATCCACAGGCGCGTGCGCTCGCCTTGGGCCGCAATTTCCTGATTGGCCTTGTCCACGACAACCCAAATGCGCAGATGATACTCAATATGCAGCAAGGCATATTGGAGGCGCTGCGTGACACCGACTTTGAGCTGGTCGTGCGTCCGGTGGACAGGAGTTCGCCGGACATGCTTGACGATGTGCGCAGCTTTTTGGTGCGGCAACGGCTGTACGGGGTCATTTTGTTGCCGCCTATTTCCGAAATGGATGCCCTTGCGCGCCTGTGTGACGAGGTGAACTGCAAATATGTGCGCATGGGATCGTCCGTGTTGGATGATCCCGATCATATGGTGGCGTCCAATGACAGGGATGCGGTGATGGAGGCGACTCGCCACCTCATCGCGCAGGGACATCGCCGCATTGGCCTGATTTCCGGGCCACATGGCTTTAACTCGGCGCAAGTTAGGCGCGAAGGGTTTGAATCTGCATTGGCAGAGGCTGGAATAAAGCTGCCCCGCAGCCTGATCGCGGATGGGCAATATACGTTTGAATCGGGCATTGCTGCGGCCGAAAGCTTGTTTGATTTGCAGCCGCGGCCGACGGCGATTTTCGCGTGTAACGACGAAATGGCCGCAGGCGTTTTGTTCGCGGCACGGGCACGGGGCATCGCTGTGCCGGAAGAATTATCGATCATCGGATTCGATGACACGCCCATTGCCGCACGGGTTTGGCCGCCGCTCACAACGGTGCGTTGGCCCATTGTTGCCATGGGCCGGTCGGCAGCGCTTAAGATCATCGGCGATGCGACCTCTGTCTCGCCAGAAGATCAAGAGCCATCGACCTTCGTGTCGACGCTCGTACGGCGCGGTTCGGTCGCTCCGCCGATGAAATGACGATATTGCACTTGCAGATGACACCGGTTACCTTCATTGCAGATTTTGATAACAAACCATCGGGTTTGACGGGAAAGGATATTTATGAAGATCGCGCTGATCACCGAAAATAGCCAAGCGGCTAAGAACAGCATCATCAACGATGCGCTGACTGCAGTCGCAGAGCCATTGGGCCATCAGGTATTCAACTATGGCATGTATAGCGCAGAGGATAGCGCTTCGCTGACTTATGTCATGAACGGTTTGCTCGCTGGCATTTTGCTGAACTCCAAAGCGGCTGATTTTGTCGTGACGGGCTGTGGCACCGGAATGGGGTCCATGTTGGCGTGTAACGCAATGCCAGGCGTGTTCTGCGGCCTTGTCATCGACCCGACTGATGCGTTCCTGTTCAGCCAGATCAATGACGGCAACGCGATGTCGATGCCTTATGCAAAAGGCTTTGGCTGGGCGGCTGAACTGAACCTTCAGGATTGCTACCGCAAGATTTTCGAAAATGAAGGCGGCGCGGGTTATCCCAAAGAGCGCGCGCACTTCATGGCTGCCAACCGGAGCATATTGAAGGATGTTAAGGCGGCTTCTTGCCGCGACATGTTGACCGTATTGAAAACGGTTGATCAGGATCTGCTGAAGGCGGCGATTGCCGGTGAACGCTTCGCCGAATATTTCTATGCCAATTCGCAGGATGAAGAAATGTCTGCCTATCTGCGGAGCGTAGCAGCCTGATATGACCGCGCCATTTGATCTTTCGGGCAAAACGGCGCTGGTCACTGGTGCCAATACGGGCATTGGTCAGGCAATTGCCGTCGCCTTGTCAAAAGCAGGCGCTGATGTTGCCGTCGCGGGTCGCTCCGCGCCGACAGAAACGCTGGCTTTGATCGAAGCAAATGGACGCAAGGCGGTCAATATTACCGCCGACCTGTCTTCTATTGAGCCTGTCGCGCGCGTCGTTGATGAAACACAGGCGGCGTTCGGGCGGCTGGATATTCTGGTGAATAACGCCGGGATCATCCGCCGTAATGATGCCGTGGATTTTGCCGAAGAAGATTGGGATGCGGTGATCGACACCAACCTTAAAACCTTGTTTTTCCTGTCGCAGGCTGCGGCCAAAGGCATGATATCGCAAGGTTCGGGCAAGATCATCAACATCGCGTCGATGCTCACCTTTCAGGGCGGCATTCGCGTGCCAAGCTACACTGCGTCAAAATCTGGCGTGGGTGGCTTGACCAAAGCGATGGCGAATGAATGGGCGGCAAAGGGCATCAATGTAAACGCGATTGCACCGGGCTATATCGAAACCAATAATACGGCAGCCCTGCAAGCTGATGAAAACCGTAACCGTCAAATCGTTGAGCGCATTCCCGCCGGGCGTTGGGGTAAGGCCGAAGATATTGGCGGCGCGGCGGTGTTTTTGGCGTCGTCGGCTGCGGACTATGTCAATGGCCACATTCTGGCCGTTGATGGCGGCTGGTTGGCGCGCTAACGTCCGGCCATGTCAAAGCCAGTCGTTTTCTTCGGTGAATTGCTTATTCGGCTAACGGCCCCGGGGCGGGAGCTGCTTATGCAGTCGCCATCCTTTGATATCCAAGTGGGTGGTGCTGAGGCAAATGTTGCCGTTGGCCTTGCGCATTTGGGGCATGCGACGGCAATGATCAGCGCGGTTCCCGATAATGCGCTGGGGCGCGGCGCAGTGTCATCTATCCGCGCGCATGGCGTAGACTGCAAAAAGGTCCAGATTCGCGACGGGCGCATGGGACTGTATTTTCTGGCGCAGGGCGCGGGGCTTCGTGCGTCCGAAATCGTTTATGACCGATTGGGCTCAAGCTTCGCGCAGGCGACGGCAGCGGACTTTGATTGGGATGAATTACTCGCTCATGCTCAGATGCTGCATTTGTCGGGTATTACGCCTGCACTGGGCCCGCAATCTGCCGAGGCCGCATTAGCGGCGGCCAAAGCGGCGGTGCGTCTGGGCGTGCCGATTTCGTTCGATGGCAATTATCGCGCGATGTTGTGGGAACGTTGGGACAGCAACCCGCGCGCGATCCTGAGCGAATTAATCGGCATGGCGGATATATTGTTCGGCAACCACCGTGATATATCTTTAGTCTTGGGTAAGGATTTCTCTGGCGACGGTGCGGACCGCAGGCGCGAAGCGGCACAGGCTGCTTTTGATGCATTCCCATCGTTAAAACTGATTGCGTCGACCGCGCGGCATCTCGTCAGTGCGGATCATCACCAATTGTCCGCGCGTGTCGATTTGCGCGACAGCTTTGCGCAAACCGATGAGGTTGATGTCACCGGAATCATCGACCGCATTGGCGCAGGCGATGCTTTTGCCGCAGGTGTGCTGCATGCGCATTTCGCGGGCGGCGATGCCGACGCTTTGGCGAAGACGGGCCTTGCGCTGACATGCCTCAAACATTCATTGCCGGGTGATGCGAGTTTGTTTGGTCAGGCTGACATCGACGCGTTCGTTGACGGAAATCTTGACGTCCGGCGCTAACCATTTTAGCCGCCGGGCTGTCTTGGGCGGGGCCATGGCCATCGCTGCGGTGCCGACATATGCGTCCAAAGCGCAATCACATCTCCGCATTTTAAAAGGGATAAGATACGGCGTCGCCGAACGCTTTGCTGCGCCGCGCGCTGTGCCATTTGTTGCGCCCTCGGCTGGCAATTTTGCGTCATTCGGGCCTGCCTGTCCGCAGGCCGGCAACCGTTACCTTCCGGCAAGTGAAGATTGCCTGTTCCTCAATCTGTGGGCCCCCAAGGCAAAGGCAAAGCAGCCCCGGCCGGTCATGGTCTATTTCCATGGCGGAGCTTATTCAACGGGGAGCGTCACGGACCCTGTAAATGACGGCGCGGCGTTGGCTACGCATGGCGATGTTGTCGTCGTGACCGTCAATCATCGGCTCAATGCCTTTGGCTATTTATATTTGCCCGAACGTTTCCCCGACAGCGGCAATGCGGGCCAACTGGACCTCATCCTCGCGCTGCAATGGATTCAGGCACATATTGCCGAATTTGGCGGTGACCCCGAAAATGTGACGGTCTTTGGCCAATCGGGGGGTGGCGCGAAAATTGCCACATTGATGGCAATGCCCGCAGCCAAAGGCCTGTTCCACAAGGCCATTACAATGAGTGGCCAGCAAGTGACCGCGTCAGGCCCGTTGAATGCGGAGAAGCGCGCTGCCGCGCTTCAGGCCGCGCTGAACGGGCAAGACCCGGCAACAGTGTCGGCAGAGCAGCTGGTTGCTGCCTTGTCGGCGCAAGATCCGATATTGGGCGGCGGCGTGTATATGGGGCCCGTGCTGGATATGCGTCATCTGCACCGGCATCCATTCTGGCCAGACGCTGCGCCGCAATCACTGGATATTCCCATGATGTTGGGGAATACGGTGCTGGAATCGCGGGCATTTTATGGGCCAACTGCCAAGCAATTGGCCGGGCTTGATTTCGATAATCTGGCGCGCCGTGTCGCCCCGGAAATGCGGATTGACGCGCAGCCCGAATGGGTGGTTCGGCAATTTCGATCGCAATATCCGGATGCGGCGCCTTTGGATTTGTTCCACCGCATCGTAACCACCGCGCGCAGTTGGCGTGGGCAGGTTATAGAGGCAGAAGAACGCGCCAAAGCAGGCGCACCTGCCTTTGTGTATCAGCTCGATTTTGAACAGGCCAAACATACCGACGATATCGGGCTTTCGTTCGGAACCGTTCCCGAACCCTCCATGGAACAGCAGGCCATGAGCGTGCGGATTATGGATGCATTTGTGCGCTTTGCGCGCACCGGCAATCCGGGCTGGCAAACCTATAGTTTGGCGAAGCGCGAAACGATGATCTTTGACACGAACAGCCGCGTGGAGAATGATCCGCGTAAATGGGAACGCGAACTATTTGCGCGCATCCCCTATATTCAACCCGGCACCTAGGTCCTGACCCTAAGCGCCCTATTTGGGCGTAACGGGGTAGCTGATGATGAGGCTGAGGGGTTTGTTGCCGATTTGCCTTATGCCCACCACCGCGCCGTCATATAAATAGGCGGCCATGCCGGGGCGTAGCCGCTGCGAAACGCCATCGGAGGTGACTTCGCCTTCGCCCGACAGGACATAATAGACCTCGTCATGTGCAATGGGGTGCAGCCCGATGGCCGCGCCTTTGTGTAACACCCGTTTGCGAAATTCCATCGTCCGCGGCTGCGGCACAACGTCGCTGATGCGATAGGCGGTACTCATGCCGATTGCACCATGGGGCGGCGCTTCCGGCCGAACAACATCGCGCTCGTTGACCACGACCATCGGCGGTGCTGCCAAGAGCATGAGCAGAGAGAAAATCATATGCCGTTGCTCACTGCCGCATAATGCGATCGCGTGCGGACATGGTTTCCTGCGCCGGTGCCTTTTGGCCGGGATAGAGACCGGATTTGGGCTCCATGGTGTCAAGGTTCCAATCGGCCTCTACAAATGGCGTTGCTGTCGGCTTTGGCGATGGATAGGCGCTCACCTCTGTTTCATCGTCGATGATTTCACCGCGCCCCTCGGCGACAAAAAAGAATACGCGGATATCATCTGCGTCCCGATCCCACGGCCGTGCACCAGCATTGGCCAGCACATGGGTCTCAACATCACGTGCGGGGAGAACTGCAATGTTTGACGGCCAGATAACGGGTTTCTTCACTTCAATCAGCTTGGCGCGGGTTTCGCCATAGCGGCCGAACATCGGCAATGGCTTGCCAAATTTATCGACCGCAATGTTGTCCCGCCCATGATAACGCAGGTCACCGTCGCCGCCGAGCATGAGAAACGGCAAATCCTTGTCGGTGGAGGGGCCGGCGCGCATCACGTTGCCGACGGCTGTCATTTCACCCATCACATAAGGCTGGCCAGCCCATTCGAGCGCCATCAGGTTATAATGCATCGCGCGCTTGCCGGGATCGTAGATCAAATTGTTGATCATCGCCGCCTGTGCCCCGCCCTTGATCAACGGGCTGCGTTCGACATTATGCGCCCAGATGTTGCGGTAAAACAGGATGCCGGTTGCATTGTCATGAATGAGTGAGCCTTTGCTATGCTCGCCCTTTGGGTGGCTGGTATCGGCAAGGCCTTCGGCTGCTAGGTTGTAGGAAAAGGTGATGTTGCGGCTGGTTCCGTTGCGCCATTCTTCGATAGTTTTTCCGGTAAAGCGTGGCCCGCTTGCCGACATGTTTTCGTCAATGCCCCAGCTTAAGGTGCAGTGGTCAATGATCACATTATGTGCCGCCACAGTGGACAAAGAGTCCGCTTCCCAGCCGCTGCGCTTTGCCTGTCCGTCTGCGCCCGTCTTAACCCGGATATGCCGGATGATGACGTCATGCCCGCGCACATCGATGCCGCCCTTGATAATAGTAATACCGGGTGAGGGCGCTGTCTGCCCTGCGATGGTCAGGAAGGGCTCTTTGATTTCAAGTGACGTGCGCTTGAGGTCGATGACGCCGCCAACCTCGAACACGACGATCCGCGGGCCTTTTGTTTCGATGGCCGCTTTCAACGTTCCCGGTCCGTCTGCCGCCAGGCTGGTGACGCGAATTATCTGCCCGCCGCGTCCGCCGACGGTTTCCTTGGCCCAGCCGACCGCATTGGGAAAGGCAAGCGTTTCAGCCTGCGCAGGAAGCGCGGCCCAAGTGAGACCCAAAAGCAACAACATCCGAATAAGCATACCTATCTCCTTGGAAGCCATCTTGACATGAAGCCAAGTTCGCAGCAACGTCTAAATGACACCGGTTACCTTGAGTGCGTTTGGGTCAAATTACCCATCGCCTGATAGGTGCCCGACGTTATTACAACCGGCAATTAGCGTAAAGATACGCAGCCGGAACGGAGAGGATGCGCTGGTTTCCATCGTGTCCGAATCAAAAAGACACCGGTATCAATTCCGGGTCATTGCGAAGGGAAGTGGGAATGATTAAATCTGGATCGCGTGAATTTAGCAAAAATGCGACGAAATTCTTGTCGGCGGTGTCACTTGGCGTTTTGGCAGTAGGCACGGCCCATGCGCAAGACGCCGCAGCCGAAAATGCTGCCGCCGAAACTGCACCTGCAGACGAAGGTGATGCAATTGTTGTCACCGGCTTCCGTGCTTCGCTGGAAGCTGCGTTGAACCTGAAGCGCGATTCCGTCGCTGCAGTGGACGCAATTGTGGCGGAAGACATCGCAAAATTTCCTGACCAGAACCTGGCGGAATCGCTTCAGCGTATTCCAGGCATTTCGATCAGCCGTGATGGCGGCGAAGGCCGGTCGATCACGGTTCGTGGTCTCTCGTCGCAGTTCACGCGCGTGCGCGTTAACGGCATGGAGACGATCGCGACCTCGACAGACGGCGCTGCGGCAAACCGCGACCGTGCTTTCGATTTCAACGTATTTGCATCTGAACTCTTCAGCAGCCTTGTGGTTCGTAAAACCGCTGAAGCATCGCTTGACGAAGGTTCGCTGGGTGCAGTTGTCGACCTGAATACCGGCAATCCTTTGGGGGGCCGTGCTGGTCTCAATGGCGCACTGTCGGTTGTGGGCTCTTACAATGATCTCGCGAAAGACCTTGGACCGCGCTTTGCCGGTTTGTTGAGCTGGCGCAATGATGCCGGTACGCTCGGTGCGTCGATTTCGGCCGCTTATTCGAAAACCAGCACATTGGAACTTGGCAACAACTCGGTCCGTTGGGCGCAGGCGCGTTTTGACGGCGTTGACGCAACCAACTGCTTCACCACCGCGAACAGCGGCGGAACCTATGTGGCAAGCACCGCCTGTGACCGCGCCGCGACAGCATTCCATCCGCGTATTCCGCGTTACGGCGAAGTTGCCCACGAACGTGAGCGCTTGGGCCTGACCGGTTCGGTCCAATATTCGCCAACCGACGCAACCAAGCTGTCGATCGACGCGCTGTTTTCGCAATATGATGCGTCACGTGAAGAGCAATGGGGCGAAGTATTGCTGCGTTCCAACGAGCGTTCCATCAATGTCGTAAACCCCGTTTATGACGCCAACAACAACATGATCGCGGCGACGCTGAATGATGCATGGGTACGTACCGAGCATTATCTGCGTGAATCGCAAACCAAATTTTATCAGGTTGGCGGCACATGGGATCAGGACGTTACCGACAATCTGCGCTTCACCGCATTGGGTGGCGTGTCAAAATCGAACGCCGATATCCCGGTTGAAACGACCATCATTTTCGACGACCGTGATGCGCTGGGCTATAGCTATGACTACACGAACATGGCGCGTCCAAAGCTGACTTTCGGGACCAGCGTCATGGATCCTGCAAACTTCCAGCTTGCAGAAATCCGTGACCGGCCTTCGAACGTGACCAACCGCTTCAAAACCGCACAGTTGCGGACCGAGTGGGACGTTAATGAAAATATCACGTTGAAAGCGGGTGCCGTATGGCGCCGGTTCAACTTTGATGCCGAAGCCTACACCCGTGATACCGCTGTTTGCGGTAACGGCGGCACAAGCTTGGTAACCAGCACAGCGGGCACAATCACTTGCTCGGCAAGCAGCCTGTTTGGGCCAACAGCCGTTTATGGTTTTGCGGTTACGCCCGCTTTGTCGCAATCGTTCAGCCTGGGCAACGCAGGTCAGCCAGCTGGAAACAGCAATGGCTGGATCGTGCCTAATCTCGACGCAGCAACCGCGTTCACTGGTTTGTACAGCCGTACGCCAGCCAATGATGTCGGCAACATCCGCGGCGTTCAAGAAACGACCAAGGGTGCGTATCTGCAAGCGGATGCCAAGGGCGATGTCCTTGGGCTCGAATATGCACTGAATGCAGGCATTCGTTATGCAAAGACCGACCAGTCTTCATATGGCCTCGTCAGCGGCGTAACCGCGACCGTCACCCGTAGCTATGACGATTGGTTGCCATCGGCGAACCTTGCATTGTACCCAACGGAAAGCACAATCGTGCGCCTTGCGGTTGCAGACGTGATGACGCGCCCAACGCTGGGTTCGTTGACACCAGGTGGCTCGGCGGACGGATTTAACTATCGCGTCACCAGCGGTAACCCGTTCCTGGACCCCTATCGCGCCCGCAATTACGACTTGTCGCTCGAATGGTATTTCGCGCCTCAAGCCGTGTTGTCGCTTGCAGTGTTTAAAAAGGACGTAAGCACCTTTACGCAATCCGCTTCGGTTACCGGTGCAACATTTGCGCAAACCGGTTTGCCTGCATCGGTACTCAGCCCCTCATCGCCAGCGGCGTTGAACCCAGCGCAGCAGCTTGAGCCACGTTGGACGCTGGCTACTACAGTCAATGGTTCGGGTGCGAAATTGAAGGGCATAGAGTTGGCTGCGCAAGTTCCATTCAGTGCTTTCACCGATGGTTTCTTGAGCAAGTTTGGCGTTCTTGCGAACGCGACCTTCATTGACTCCAATGCGACGTTCAATCTGCAGGGTGCAGCATTGACCCCTGGCGGTGCGTTGCAAAATGTGGTCGTCAACAACACCCTAAGCAACGTTACCAAGAAGGCATTCAACGGTACGCTCTATTATGATGACGGCAAGTTCAGTGCCCGCGGGATGCTGAGCTATCGTGGCCGCTATCATGAAGGTGCAAGCGGCACCGGTAACTTGCTGGAAGGCTATGGCGCCACGACCAACCTTGATGCCTCGGTCCGCTACAAGTTCACAGAGTGGATGGAAGTATCGATCGAAGGCAACAACCTTCTGGATACTTACCGTTACCGGTTCACCGACTTTGATGCGGACCGTAACTATGAGAACAACCATTTTGGCCGGACCATTCTGTTCGGTGCGCGCTTCAAAATGTAATGTGCACATAGTGTGAAACGTAAAGGGGCCAGTCATTGCAATGCGTGACTGGCCCTTTTTATTTGAATAACAGTCTGTCCAGGGCTGTATGTGACTGGGCTATCTCGCGCGCGGATCAATCATTTTAGATATGAGGGAATATGACTTTCGACAGACGCACAGTCATGGCACTCGCCGCCGCCGGCATGGCAGGAACGGCGTTTGGACAAACACCACCTCCGGGGTCTAATGAGCCTGTGCCGCGCGGGCTGTATCAGCCCACCGAAACCATTGATCTTTGGCCCGATGGCGCGCCCGGTGCGCCAGCGAAGCTTTTGGTTGAAACGGTGAACGAGCGCTCAACCGATGCCCAACTGACCGACCGCGCCGTGTTCGGGATCAGCCGTCCGCGCATGGTCGTATTCCGGCCAAGCCAGCCAAATGGGGCAGCTGTCCTGATCACACCGGGTGGTGGCTATCGCTGGGTTGTGGTGGACAAAGAAGGCTATGAAATGGGGCGCTGGCTTGCCGCCCGCGGCTATACGGTGTTTGTGTTATTCTATCGGCTGCCGGGCGAAGGCTGGGCGGCAGGACCTGATGTCGGCTTGTCTGACGCGCAGCGGGCGATGCGTCTTATCCGGTCGCGTGCCGCAACCTATGGTATTGACCCCGCTCGCGTCGGGGCCATGGGCTTTTCTGCGGGTGGTCATCTATGTGCCGACCTTGCAACCCGCTTCGACATGAAGACATATGAACCCGTCGACGACGCCGATGCGCTGTCGGCGCGCCCCTTTATTGCGGCGCCGATCTATCCCGTTATTGCCATGCAGGCACCCAACGCGCACGCCGGTAGCCGTGAAAAGCTTCTTGGGACTGCACCGACGGCTGCGGCTGAAAAGCGGCTAAGCCCGCATATGAATGTGCCGGATAACGCGCCGCCGTTCTTCTTGCTGCATGCGGAGGATGACGATGCCGTGCCCGTTGAAAATAGCTATCTGATGCGTGCGGCATTGCGGGCCAAAGGCATATTGACCGAGACCCATGTCTTTGCCCATGGTGGACACGGCTTTGGCTTGCGCAAGGCCATAGGGAAGCCCGTGGAGGCTTGGCCTGACCTTTTCCTGGGCTTTGCGCGCTCACAAGGGTTTTAGGCCCTAGCTGACGCCCAATACGCGTTGCAGAAGCCACATGACGGCGATGGTGCCGATGGCATAAGCGCTTAGGCGCTGAAACCGTGCAGCATAAAGCGCATTGATCCGCCGGAGCAGGGACAGGACGAGCATCGCGCCGCAAACGATAAGGATTTGCCCAGCTTCGACGCCCAGGTTGAACGTCAGCAGCGCCATGGGGACTTCACCTTGCGGCAGTCCGATCTCGGCCAGAGCGCCCGCAAAGCCAAAGCCATGCAGCAACCCAAAGAGGAAGGCGACAACCCATGGAATGCGTTCCGAAAGCCGCGGCGCGCTGGGGTCGCGTTTAACAACTTCGACAGCCAAAAATACGATGGACAACGCAATCGCTGCCTCAACCGGCGGCCCCGGCACGCTGATCAGCTCAAGCGTGGTTGCCACCAATGTCAGCGAATGCGCGACTGTGAAGGCGGTGACGGTTCCTGCGACCCGCCAAGCACCGTTGAGCAGCAGCACGAGGCACAGAACGAACAACAGATGGTCATATCCCATCAGGATATGTTCAACGCCTGTAATGAAATATGTGCGCGCAACCTGCCATCTATCCGGCCGTTGCGCTATCACCGCTTGCGGATTTGACGGTGTAAGCCGCGCAGCCTGCGTCACGCCGCGTGCAGACTGATAACGCAGCAGCGCGTCAGCAGCCATATTCTCCATACCGTCCAGACGGACTGCACGGCCCGCCAACGGCGTTTTGCAATTGATAGCCCAACGCACCAAAAGCGCCGCGCCGTCGACGCTGCGTTCGGGGGGTGTCGAAACACAATCGTTGGGAAATGTGGGCGTTACCCCCGTTGCGAGACCCGGCTTGATGGGTGCTTTCCAAGTGACATCATATTGGTGCGCATTTGGCGCGCTACCAACCCGCTCGCGCAATTCCAAATAGCCGGGTTGCAAATCATCGGCGCGTGCGGGCGAGAGGCCGGCCGCAAGCATGATCAAAAGAAGCAGTCGGAATATCATGGCTTGGCAATGCGAATGTCGTATCCGTCAAGCAACGCCTGATATGCGGCGGCTTCACGCTTGCTTTGGGTCTCGGCGCGCCAGTCGTTCGATACGCGCTGCCGGACAGCTGACAAGGCTGGCGTCCCTGCTGCAATGACATTGCGGACGCGGACGGCGTGCCAGCCAAAGCCTGAGCGCACCGGACCGGACCATTTTCCTGGCGGGGCATTGCGCAGACTATTGGCAAAATCATCGCCGAACTGCCGCGATACGCTGCCCCACGCGGCGTCTTCCATGCTTTGGGGAACGCTCAATGCTTGCGCGGGCGGTGTTTTTCCTTGCAGGAGCATCCGCATTGAATCTTGCGCCACATTTTCATCTTCGCCCAAAAACTGCTGGTCAAAACTGAACGCGGGTTTCGTAGCATAAAGGGATTTTTTGGTGTCGTAATAACGCTGGAGCTCGGCATCGGTCGGTTCCATATTCTGGATTTCAGCGGTCGCGAGAAACTCCATTTTGGCGCGCAAACGGCGTCGGATAATCGGGTCGTCCACGTCAAGCCCAAGCCGCATTGCCTCGCGGACGTAAACTTCTTCTTTGATATAATCGCGGATCAGGCTGTCGAGTTGTTGCGCGCTCGGCGGGCGCTGCCACGTCTGTTCCCATTGGGATGCAAGCCGCGCGACTTCCTCTTCGTTGATCGTAATGCTTCGGTCCAGACTGTCGGTGGAACCGAACTGGCTCATCAGCACGAACAGCACTGAACCTGCGGCCAAAAAATGTACCAGCGGCTCTCGAATGAAACGGCGCACCTTAATATCCTTCATAAAATAGCGACCCCCGGGCCGGGGCGTTCAACCATGATCAGTGGCGAAACCCCGTCGGGCGTTTTATACGCGGCAGAAATAGCTGCACGGACTTTATCGACGCGGGCCGCCGGCATGACCGCGACACAGGCGCCACCAAAGCCGCCACCCGTCATCCGTGCGCCGCCCATGGGACCAATCGCGTTTTGCAACAGTGCGACCAGTTCATCAATGGCCGGAACGGTAATCTCGAAATCGTCCCGCATCGATGCATGGCTTTGCGCCATCAGCGCCCCAAGCGTGGTCAGATCGTTGCTCGCAAGCGCGCCCGCTGCATCCAATGTCCTTTGGTTCTCGGTAATCACATGGCGTGCCCGTGACATCGTGACGGCATCAAGCCCCGCCGCCGCAAGCATGTCCAGATTTGCATCGCGCAGTGCGGCGACACCCATGGCTTTGGCTGCCGCCTCACATTGGCGGCGCCGTTCGTTGTAATGCCCGTCGACCAGACCGCGTGTGACGCCCGAATGCACAATCATGATGGCAATGTCATCGGGCACGGGTGCATCGGTAAGTGCAAGGCTTCGGCAGTCGATCAAGAGCGCATGGCCGGCTTTGCCTTGGGCGGAAATGAGCTGGTCCATGATGCCGCATTTGGTGCCCACAAAATCGCATTCCGCAATTTGCGCGATTTGCGCGAGGCGGGTGTGGTCAATCTCGATATTGGCCAAGGCGAGCATCGCTTTGCCGACAGCGACCTCAAGCGAGGCTGACGACGACAGGCCCGCGCCTTTGGGCAAGTTGCCTGCGATGGCCATGTTCGCGCCGGTAAGTGCATGCCCCGCATTTTGCAGGGCCATTATCATGCCGCGTATATAATCGGCCCATGGTTGGTCCGCATTGCGTTCGATGGGCTGTTTGAGGTCGAACACATCCACTGCGTTGTCAAAGTCCACAGCAACAACATGCACGGCATTATCGTCACGCCGGCTGGCGGCAACCATCGTCGATGGGCCAATTGCGCAGGGCAGAACAAACCCATCATTATAGTCGGTATGCTCGCCGATCAGATTCACCCGTCCAGGCGCGCGGGCGACCAGATCAGGCGCTGACCCAAATCGTTGTGCAAAGGCCGCACTGACCTTGTCATATAGCCCCTTGTCGAGCGGGGTCATGCCTTGGCCCGGTAATGGATTTTGCTTTGCGCCCGTAATTGTTCGGCCGCCGCTTCGGGTGTCAGATCACGCTGCGCTTCGGCCAGCATTTCATATCCTACCATGAACTTGCGCACGCTCGCGGAGCGCAGCAGGGGCGGATAGAAATGGGCGTGCAGTTGCCAGTGCGGGGCGTCCGGTGTTGCGCTTGGTGCGCCATGCCACCCCATGGAATAAGGGAAGCTTGTCTGGAACAGATTGTCGTAAGCGGTCGTGACGGCCTTCAGGATGTCGGCTAAGTCTTGGCGCTGTGCGGAGGTCAGCGCACTTAGCCGCTGGACAGCAAAACGCGGGAGCAGGAGGACCTCGAACGGCCAGCTTGCCCAATAAGGTACAACCACAATCCAATGGTCATTCATGGCGACGGTACGCGTGCCGTCCGCTGCCTCTTGTGCGGCATAAGTCAGCAGCATCGCGCTGTGGTGTTTGTCGAAATATTCCGCCTGCGTTTCGTCCTCGCGCGCCGGTTCGGCGGGGACATAATCGGTCGCCCATATTTGGCCGTGCGGGTGCGGGCTGGAACAGCCCATCATCGCGCCTTTGTTTTCAAAGACCTGCACATAGGCATGGTTGGCCGACAGCTCGGCTTCCTGCGCCGCCCAATTGTCGACGACGGCCGCGATCTCGGCCACGGGCATTTCGGGCAATGTCTTTCCATGGTCCGGCGAGAAACAGATGACCCGGCATGTGCCATGGGCAGGCGCTGCACGAAATAAAGCGTTGTCGTCGTCCGCTTCGTCGCGGTCTCCCGGCATCAGCGCGGCAAAGTCATTGTCGAAAATGAAGACATGTTTGTAATCGGGGTTGTGTATCCCGCCAGCGCGTTCGTTGCCCGGGCACAAATAGCAGTTCGCGTCATGGATTGGACGCACTTCATTGTCTGGCGTGTCCTGTTGCCCCTGCCATGGGCGGTTCGCCCTGTGCGGCGACACCAAAATCCATTCGTTTTTCAGCGGATTGAAACGGCGGTGGGGCTGTTCACTAAACCGCATCGGGCAAGGTCCAATCAATGGGGGGCTGACCCTTGCTAGTCAGAAAGGCATTGCATTGCGAGAAATGTTTGCAGCCAAGAAACCCGTTATAGGCGGACAGTGGCGATGGATGTGCAGCCTTCAGCACCAAATGGCGGCTGGCATCGACATTTGCCGCTTTCTTATGGGCATAGGCACCCCACAGCATGAACACGACCGGATCTGGCTTGTCATCCACAAGCCCAACAATCGCGTCGGTAAACTGTTCCCATCCTTTCCGGCTATGCGAAGCGGCTTTGGCCATTTCCACGGTCAGGACGCTGTTCAACAACAGCACGCCTTGCTTCGCCCAATGCTCCAGAAAGCCATGGGACGGACGGCGTATGCCGAGATCGCTTTCGAGTTCCTTGTAAATGTTCACAAGGCTTGGCGGCGGCCGGACACCGGGCGGCACGCTGAAGCTCAACCCATGGGCTTGGCCCGGGCCGTGATAGGGATCTTGTCCCAAAATGACGACCCGCACCCGATCGAGCGGGGTCAGTTCAAGCGCACGAAACCATGCGCTGCGTTCCGGGTATATGGTTTTGCCCGCCGCCTGCTCGGCCTCCAAAAACCGTGCAAGTGCGGCCATGCCTTCGCTGGCCAGTGCCGCGCTTAAGGGTGCTTCCCAGCCATTGGGTATGGAAAGGCGGCTCATTCTGCCTTTGGCGGGGCCGTCAGCAAATCGGTCCAAGCCTTGACCTCTTTCGATGTCGCTGGCCCAAGCAGCTCCATGGCGTGGCGCAGCCGTTCACGGATGATGTCGCGGCCAAGATGGGTAATGGCGTCAAACAATGGCACGCCCTGCGCGCTTCCGGTTATGGCCAGATAGAATGGCCGGATAACATCCTTCAACTTTGCATCCAGAACTTCGGCGGTGCGGCGCAATGTTCCCTCAACCCCGTCCCGGTGCCATTCGATCATCCCGTCAAACTGCTGCAACGCAATGGTATAAGCCGCGCGTTGCGCATCTTGCTCCAGCTTCACGCCATCGCGCAGCCGCTCAAGCGTCATGCCCTCAATGCGGTTCATGAAGAACATGGCGGTAAGCCCACCAAGATCCGACATTTTGGTGATCCGCGCCTGCGCCATTTCGGCAATTGGCGTCAGATAGCTGTCGTTCAATGCCCATGCTTTTACCGCATCCAGAAACTCGGAAACGCTCAATTCTTCACGCAGATAACGGCCATTCAGCCAGTCCAGTTTCGACGTGTCGAACACGGGGCCGCCGAGCGATATGTTGTGCACGTCAAATTCGTCGATAAGCGTTTGGAGCGAGGCTTTTTCGTCCTCTTCGCTTGCCGATTTGATGAACAGTCCCAGAAAGTTCTGCATCGCCTGCGGCAAATAACCTGCGCGCTGATAATATAAGATGCTCGTCGGGTTCTTCCGCTTTGACAGCTTTGATTTGTCGGCATTGCGCAGCAACGGCAGATGCGTGAGCACTGGCGGTTCCCAACCAAAATATTGATATAGCAACAAATGCTTTGGCGCCGACGAAATCCACTCTTCGCCGCGCATGACATGCGTGATTTCCATCAGATGGTCATCGACGACATTGGCCAGATGATAGGTCGGTAGCCCGTCTGATTTCATCAGGACCTGCATATCGACCACCGAATATTCAAACTCGATCTCGCCGCGCAACGTGTCCTGAACGATGCATGTGCCCGTCGTCGGAATTTTCATGCGGACAACATGCGGCACGCCGTCTGCGTCAAGCTTCGCGCAGTCGTCGGCGGTGAGCGAAAGGCAGGTGCCGTCATATTTGGGCGGCAACTTCGCCGCCATTTGGGCAGCACGCGAGGCGCTTAGCTTTTCAGGCGTGCAATAGCATTTGAACGCATGGCCATCGGCCAGCAGGCGGTCGCAATGTTCGGTGTAGATCGCGCTACGTTCCGACTGGCGATAGGGCCCGTGCGGTCCGCCAACATCCGGACCTTCATCCCAGCTAAGTCCCAGCCAGCGGAGTGATTCCAGGATCATTTTTTCCGATTGCGGCGTTGACCGCACTTGATCGGTATCCTCAATCCGCAGCAAGAATTCGCCGCCATGTTTCTTGGCAAAGCAATAGTTGATCAGAGCAATATAGGCGGTTCCAACATGCGGATCGCCAGTGGGTGAAGGAGCTACCCGGGTACGGACGGGGCGGGTGATGGCATTCATGTTCAGTGCTTCTTTCAATTTCGGTTTGGCGGTCCTCTATCAAGCCCCGCCATGCTTGTCATCTTCGCGCTGCAATTGCGAAAGGGCGATATGTGCGTTGGATTAAATCGGGCTAGGGTAAAGTCTGCCTAGCGCAAAGCCGATAACAGGCGTAGCTAATTGATGAATGACGCCTACGCTCCCCCGCTTGCTTTCGCTTGGAACCGCTGTGCCGCCGCATGGCATTACGCAAGAACAGGTCTTGTCGATATTGGCGCAGGCCAAAGGTCATGCGCTGCCAGCACGCATGGCGGATATTCTGGGCAATACCGGCATTGATCAGCGGTATATTGCTATGCCGCCTGAATATTATTTTGCGCCGCGTTCTTGGGCCGGTCGCGCAGCGGTATATGCCGACTCTGCAGCAGCCATGTTTGAGGCTGCCGCGGCACAAGCACTTGATCGTGCAGGCGTCAATGCCGCTGACATCGGTCAGATTGTGTTTGTATCAACTACAGGAACCATGACGCCAAGCCTGCCGAGCCGGATGATCGCGAAAATGGGATTTGCGCCCGACACGCGGTGCGTTCCCTTATTCGGTTATGGCTGCGCTGGCGGGGTCATTGGCCTTGGCGTCGCTGCAGACCTGTTCCGCGCCAATCCGGACAAGCCCGTCCTGCTCGTAAGCCTTGAGCTGTGCAGCATTGCTTATGACCATGCGCGGATGGACAAAAAAGATATGGTTGCGCTTGCTTTGTTTGCCGATGGCTGCGCGGCGGCGGTGATCGGGGCAGGGCCCGGCCCTGCGCTTTCGGCCTTTGCCAGCCATGTGTGGCCCGACACGCTCGATATGATGGGCTGGGAAATCGGCGACACGGGATTTGATCTGGTGCTTGCGCGCGACATTCCTGTTTTCGTGAACAGCCATTTTGCGCCTGTCTGCGACGCATTTTTGGCGCGGCAAGGTCTTGAGAAAGCCGAGATGGCTGAGCCTGCCTGTCACCCGGGCGGCGGCCGTGTTGTCGATGCGCTTGCGGACTATCTGGGTGATGATTTGGCAATGACCCGTTCGGTGCTGCGGGCGCATGGCAATATGAGCTCGCCAACGGTGCTGTTTGTGTTGGAAGCTTTGTTGGCAGCAGGGCCGATTGCAAAGCCAACCTTGTTAACGGCGCTTGGCCCCGGATTTGTCGGTGCGATGGGAGTTCTTAAGCCATGACACTGTTTGACTGGCCACTCTGGGCACAGGCGGTCTTTGCCTATGTCATCATACAGCGGCTTGCCGAGCTTGCCTATGCCAACGCCAATACGCGGCGTTTGCTGGCCGAAGGCGGGCGTGAGCATGGGGCGAAGCATTATCCTTTGTTCATATTGCTCCACAGCGGCTGGCTTGTGTCGATTGCGCTGTTTGCGGAACCCACAGCGGGGCCGAACCTGTTATTGCTCAACGCGTTTGTCGCCAGCCAGACATTCCGTTTCTGGACGCTGGCCAGCATTGGCCGGTGGTGGACGACCCGCATCATCAGTGCGCCGCATTTTCCGCGGGTGAAGCGTGGGCCATATCGCTTTATCAAGCATCCAAATTACGCATTGGTGGTCGTGGAAATCGCGCTGCTGCCGCTGTTGCTAGGTGCACCCGCGATGGCGCTGACGTTTTCGATATTGAACGCTGCATTATTGTGGTGGCGGATCCGGATTGAAAATGCTGTGCTGGGCGAACGTGTGGGCACTACTTGACCCGACCGCCTGCTGGCGCTAATGGCGCGGCTTCCCATGGCCAGAGGACCGATTCTCTTTGGCCATTTGGGAAGAACTCAGAATAGCAGCACATTGTGTGATCGGCCGGGTGGGCCAAAGGCTGAGCCTCCACCGCAAAATACGGCTGCCCACCCAAAGTAACCGCTTTAAACAAGGTGAAGATATGCCAACGATTAACCAGCTGGTCCGCAAGGGCCGGACTCCGCAGAAGACCAAGTCCAAGGTCCCTGCGATGGACCAAAATCCACAGAAGCGCGGCGTTTGCACACGCGTTTATACAACGACCCCGAAAAAGCCGAACTCGGCTTTGCGTAAGGTTGCGAAGATCCGTCTAACCAACCAGCGTGAAGTTATTTCCTATATCCCAGGTGAAGGCCACAACCTTCAGGAGCACAGCGTTGTGCTTATCCGTGGCGGCCGCGTACGCGACCTTCCCGGTGTGCGTTACCACGTGCTTCGCGGCGTACTCGATACGCAGGGCGTCAAGGACCGCAAGCAATCGCGTTCCAAATATGGTGCAAAGCGTCCGAAGTAATTCGAACGTTACCATTGGCTGGCCGATTGGCGCGCAACTGCGCTGCCACTGGTCCCATGAGATAAAGGAAATAAAATATGTCACGTCGTCGTCGTCCCGAAAAGCGCATCATTCTTCCCGATCCCAAATTCGGTGATATCGTGCTTTCGAAATTCATGAACAACCTGATGCTTGATGGTAAGAAGTCAGCAGCAGAGCGTATCGTTTATGGTGCGTTGGAAACTGTTGAAGCCCGCGCCAAGAAAGATCCTATCCAAACCTTCCATGAAGCGCTGGATAACGTAAAGCCCGGCATCGAAGTCCGCAGCCGCCGCGTTGGTGGTGCAACCTATCAGGTGCCTTGCGAAGTGCGTCCAGAGCGCGCGCAGGCACTTGCGATCCGTTGGTTGATCGGCGCTGCACGTAACCGCAGTGAAACCACCATGGCTGCCCGTTTGTCGGGTGAATTGATGGATGCTGCCTCGAACCGTGGCAACGCCGTCAAGAAGCGTGAAGATACGCACCGTATGGCGGAAGCCAACCGTGCATTCGCACACTACCGCTGGTAATCACATTCGGGACACTTCGGTGGCCCACACTTCGGAGTAAAGCATATGGCACGCAGCCATCCACTCAATATGTACCGCAACATCGGGATCATGGCGCATATCGACGCCGGTAAAACCACGACCACCGAGCGCATCCTTTTTTACACCGGCAAGTCGTATAAAATCGGCGAAGTTCATGATGGCGCCGCCACCATGGATTGGATGGAGCAAGAGCAAGAGCGTGGCATCACGATCACCTCGGCTGCAACGACCTGCTTCTGGAACAACCACCGCATCAACATCATTGATACGCCAGGCCACGTTGACTTCACGATTGAAGTTGAACGTTCGCTGCGCGTTCTCGATGGCGCGGTCGCTTGCTTCGACGGCGTTGCCGGCGTTGAGCCACAGTCCGAAACCGTATGGCGTCAGGCCGATAAATACGGCGTTCCACGCATGTGCTTCATCAACAAGCTCGACCGTACCGGCGCGAACTTCAAATATTGTGTTCAATCGATCATTGATCGTCTGGGTGCAAAGCCAGCCGTTCTGTACATTCCAATCGGTTTGGAAGCGGACCTGAAGGGTCTCGTCGACCTGGTGCACAACCGTGCGATCATCTGGAAAGACGAATCGCTTGGTGCGGAGTTCTTCTACGAAGATATTCCGGCCGATCTGGCGGACGAAGCTGCGAAGTATCGCAGCGACCTCATCGAGCTTGCTGTTGAGCAAGACGATGACGCCATGGAAGCCTATCTGGAAGGTAATGAGCCTGACGTTGCAACGCTGAAGGCGCTGATCCGCAAGGGCACGTTGAACCAGTCGTTCGTTCCTGTCTGCTGTGGTTCGGCGTTCAAGAACAAGGGCGTTCAGCCATTGCTCGACGCTGTTGTCGATTATCTGCCTTCGCCGCTCGACATTGAAGACGTTCAAGGCGTCAAGATGGACAGCCTTGAGCCAGACAGCCGCCCAGCAGCTGACGATGCGCCGTTCTCGGCACTCGCTTTCAAGGTCATGAACGATCCTTTTGTCGGTTCGCTGACCTTCATCCGCATCTATTCGGGTACGCTCGTCAAGGGCACCTACCTGAACTCGGTGAAGGACAAGAAGGAAAAGGTCGGGCGTATGCTCGAAATGCACGCCAACGAACGTAAGGACGTTGACGAAGCATTTGCAGGCGACATCATCGCGCTTGCCGGTATGAAGGAAACGACGACCGGTGACACTTTGTGTGCCGAACGTGCGCCGATCATTCTTGAGCGTATGGAATTCCCTGAGCCCGTTATCGAGCTTTCGGTTGAACCAAAGACCAAGGCTGACCAAGAAAAGATGGGCATCGCGCTCAATCGTCTGTCGGCTGAAGATCCATCCTTCCGCGTTTCGACCGATCACGAATCGGGCCAGACGATCATTAAGGGCATGGGCGAGCTTCACCTCGACATTATCGTCGATCGTATGCGTCGTGAATTTAAGGTTGAAGCAAATGTCGGCGCGCCGCAGGTTGCGTACCGCGAATATCTCGCGCGCGAAGTTGACATTGATTACACCCACAAGAAGCAGTCGGGTGGTTCAGGTCAGTTCGGCCGTATCAAGTTCACCGTAAAGCCGGGCGAGCGTGGCACGGGCATCATCTTCAAGGATGAAGTCAAGGGCGGTAACATTCCGAAGGAATATATCCCATCGGTTGAAAAGGGCATGCGCGAAACCGCAGAGTCCGGATCGCTTATCGGCTTCCCAATCATCGATTTCGAAATCACGCTGTATGACGGCGCTTACCATGATGTCGACTCGTCGGCGCTGGCATTCGAAATCGCTGGTCGTGCAGGCATGCGTGAAGCTGCGCAAAAAGCGGGCATCAAACTGCTTGAACCAATCATGAAGGTCGAAGTTGTATCTCCCGAGGAATATCTGGGTGATGTGATCGGCGACATGAACTCACGTCGTGGTCAAATCCAAGGCACTGACAGCCGCGGTAATGCGCAGGTTGTTGAGGCTATGGTGCCTTTGGCCAACATGTTCGGCTATGTGAACCAGCTCCGCTCGTTCACGCAAGGACGTGCAAACTATTCGATGTTCTTCAATCATTATGATGAAGTCCCATCGAACGTTGCGGCCGAAATCAAGGAGAAGCTTGCCTGATAGGCAAAAGCCGATTAATGGCGGCGCCTGATTCAGCAGGCGTCGTCCCACCTGATCAAAATATTACCTAATCGAAAGAAGGTTTGAGAAAATGGCAAAAGCTAAATTTGAGCGGACGAAACCGCATTGCAACATTGGTACCATCGGTCACGTTGACCACGGCAAGACCACGCTGACTGCAGCGATCACGAAGATCATGGCTGAAACTTACGGCGGTACCGCTGTTGATTTCGCTAACATCGATAAGGCTCCAGAAGAGCGCGAGCGCGGCATCACCATTTCGACGGCACACGTTGAATATGAAACTGCTGGTCGTCACTACGCACACGTCGACTGCCCAGGCCACGCTGACTATGTTAAGAACATGATCACCGGTGCGGCTCAGATGGACGGCGCTATCCTCGTTGTGAACGCTGCTGACGGCCCAATGCCACAGACTCGCGAGCACATCCTGCTTGCACGTCAGGTTGGCGTTCCTGCGCTTGTTGTTTACATGAACAAGGTTGACCAGGTTGACGACGAAGAAATTCTCGAGCTGGTTGAAATGGAAATCCGTGAGCTTCTTTCGAAGTATGATTTCCCAGGCGACGATATTCCAATCGTTCGTGGTTCGGCACTTGCTGCACTCGAAGGCCGTGACGACAACATCGGTAAGGAATCGGTCCTTGCACTGATGGCTGCCGTTGACGAAGCCATTCCTCAGCCAGAGCGTCCAGTCGACAAGCCATTCCTGATGCCAGTTGAAGACGTGTTCTCGATCTCGGGTCGTGGTACGGTTGTTACCGGCCGCGTTGAAACCGGAATCGTCAAGGTTGGCGAAGAAGTTGAAATCGTTGGTATCAAGGACACCAAGAAGACGACCGTTACCGGCGTTGAAATGTTCCGCAAGCTGCTCGATCAGGGTGAAGCTGGCGATAACATCGGTGCGCTTGTTCGTGGCGTAGGCCGTGAAGAAGTTGAGCGTGGTCAGGTTCTCTGCAAGCCAGGTTCGGTTACGCCGCACACTGAGTTTTCGGCAGAAATCTACGTTCTTTCGAAGGACGAAGGCGGCCGTCACACGCCATTCTTCGCAAACTACCGTCCACAGTTCTACTTCCGTACAACTGACGTGACCGGCGAAGTGATCCTTCCAGAAGGCACTGAAATGGTTATGCCAGGCGACAACGTAACCATCTCGGTTAAGTTGATTGCTCCAATCGCTATGGACCCAGGTCTTCGCTTCGCAATTCGCGAAGGCGGACGCACCGTCGGTTCTGGGGTTGTCAGCACCATCACGAAGTAATATAGGCCGCGCATCCCGCCCGACTCTTTGATTCGGGCGGGGCGGTTTTTAGAATTTCAAAACAGTTGTTCCGGCTTCGAAAGCGCAAGTCGGAATGGCTGTTTTTCGGCTCTTTGATATTGATAGAATTTGGAAATTGGTGAACCCATGGAAACGCAGAATATTCGCATCCGTCTGAAAGCATTTGACCATCGCGTCCTCGATCAGGCGACTGGCGATATCGCAGACACCGCACGCCGCACTGGCGCGCTTATCCGTGGTCCAATACCACTTCCTACCCGTATCGAAAAGTTCACAGTGAACCGCGGGCCGCACGTTGACAAAAAGTCACGCGAGCAGTTCGAAGTTCGTACCTATAAAAGGTTGCTCGACATTGTGCAGCCCACGCCACAGACCGTAGACGCGCTCATGAAGCTCGATCTTGCTGCCGGTGTGAATGTCGAAATCAAATTGGCGTAAGCCGATATCTCTACGCAAGTAGAGTGAGACAATAGGAATACCGCCGAGTTTACTCGGGCCGCGTTCCCCGTCTTACCAGATTGCTCATTAAGGTGAGCCACTGGTGCCTAGCCCGGACGGGGCAATGCTTAAAAATTCAGGGCTGGATTTAGGCGTCACGCCCTCCTGGCAATCCTGCCAGCCGGGCCTCTGACATAAGTTGGAGTATGGATCATGCGCACTGGCGTGATCGCGAAAAAGATGGGTATGATGCGCCTCTTCAATGAAGATGGCCGTCACGTACCTGTGACCGTTTTGGCGCTGGAAGGCTGCCAAGTGGTCGGAGCCCGCAATGCAGAGAAGGATGGCTATTTTGCTGTTCGTCTCGGTGCCGGCGCCCGTAAAGCGAAAAATGTAAACAAACCACAACGCGGCGAGTTCGCTAAAGCACAGGTCGAGCCAAAAGCTCGCGTTGCTGAATTCCGCGTTGATAATGCCGACGGCTTGCTGCCCGTCGGCGCTTCTCTTTCCGCAGACCATTTTGTTGACGGCCAGCTCGTCGACATCACGGGCCACACGCAGGGTAAAGGCTTTGCCGGCGCCATGAAGCGTTGGGGCTTCGGTGGTATGCGTGCATCGCATGGTGTGTCCATCACCCACCGTGCCCATGGTTCGACTGGCCAACGCCAGGATCCAGGCAAGGTGTTCAAGAACAAGAAGATGGCCGGCCACATGGGTGACCGTCAGCGTACACAACAAAATCTTGAAATCGTCCGCACTGATGTTGCGCGCGGTCTCATCTTCGTAAAGGGTTCCGTACCTGGCGCGAAGAATGGTTGGTTGCTTGTTCGTGATGCCGTCAAGGTTCCTACACCTGAGGCTGCTCCGTTCCCCGGCGCGTTGAAGAATGACAATGAAGCCCCAGTGGTTGAAGACGTCATCATCAACACCGAAGTTGAAGTTGCAGATACCCCCGCTGTCGAAGCTGAAGCGCCTGCCGCTGAAGCTGCGCCCGCTGTCGAAGCACCTGCTGCTGACGCCGGCGAAGAAAAGAAGGAGGGCTAAGCCATGAAGCTCAAGGTTCAAACCCTCGACGCCAAGGCAAAGGGCGACATCGATCTGAATGACGACGTATTTGGCATTGAGCCACGCGCCGACATTCTGCACCGTGTTGTTACCTGGCAGCGTGAAAAGGCCCGCGGTACGGCTCGTCCTACCCGTGAGCGTTCAGACGTTGCACGCACCGGCAAGAAATTCGGCAACCAAAAGGGTGGCGGTACTGCCCGTCACGGTGACCGCGCTGCTCCGATCTTCATCGGTGGTGGTAAGGCCCATGGTGCCCGTCTGCGTGACTTTAACCCATCGTTGAACAAGAAGATCCGCTCATTGGGTCTGAAGATGGCGCTTTCGAGCAAAGCTAAGGCTGGTTCGCTTATCGTTCTTGAAGATCTTGATCTGGCTGCTGCAAAGACTGCGGCGCTTAAGGGTCAGGTCGGCAAGCTCGGTTTCGGCAAGACGACGCTGGTTATCGACGGCGACACCGTCAACGACAATTTCCGTATGGCTTCGGCTAACCTGGTTGGCATCAACGTGATGCCTGCTGTTGGTGCCAATGTTTATGACATTCTGAAGCATGACACGCTGGTCTTGACCCGCGCTGCGGTCGAGAAACTGGAGGCCCGTTTCAATGGCTAAGGATAAAGCAATCGACGTGCGTCATTATGACGTGATCGTTGCACCGCACATCACCGAAAAGGCGACCCTGCTGTCGGAGCACAACGCAGTTGTGTTCAAAGTCACGGGTAGCTCGACCAAGCCACAGATCAAGGCAGCTGTTGAAGCCCTGTTCGACGTCAAGGTCCTGAACGTGAATACGCTCGTGCAAAAGGGCAAAACCAAGCGCTGGAAGGGCAAACCTTACACGCGTTCGGATGTCAAAAAAGCAATCGTCACTTTGGCCGAAGGCCAGAGCATTGACGTGACCACCGGTATTTAAGGGCAGGATAATGGCACTCAAAAGCTACAAACCAACTAGCCCCGCCCGTCGCGGCCTTGTGCTGGTTGACCGGTCGAGCCTCTACAAAGGCGGTCCTGTTAAGGGACTGACCGAAGGTAAGAGCAAGACCGGCGGCCGTAACAACAAGGGTCACGTGACTTCGCGCGGTATCGGCGGCGGTCATAAGCAAAAATATCGTCTGATCGACTTTAAGCGTCGTAAATGGGATATGCCTGCAACTGTTGAGCGTCTGGAATATGACCCCAACCGTTCGGCCTTCATCGCACTTGTAAAGTACGAAGATGGTGAACTGGCCTACATCCTTGCGCCACAGCGTCTTGCCGTAGGCGACGTTGTTGTTGCCGGCGAAAAGACCGACGTTAAGCCAGGCAACGCTATGTTGCTGAGCCAGATGCCGGTTGGTACGATTTGCCACAACATCGAAATGAAGCCCGGTAAGGGTGGCCAGATCGCACGTTCGGCAGGCACATATGTGCAGCTGGTCGGTCGTGACGGTGGCCGCGTTATCGTTCGCCTGAACTCAGGCGAGCAGCGCTACATTCTCGGCACGTGCATGGGTACAGTTGGCGCGGTTTCGAACCCTGACAACTCGAACACGACCCTTGCCAAGGCAGGCCGCAATCGCTGGCGCGGCATTCGCCCGCTGACGCGCGGTGTTGCTAAGAACCCTGTCGATCACCCGCATGGTGGTGGTGAAGGTCGTACATCAGGTGGCCGTCATCCGGTTACACCTTGGGGTAAGCCAACAAAGGGTGCTCGTACCCGCAGCAACAAGTCGACCGACCGGATGATCATCCGTTCGCGGCATGCTAAGAAGAAGAGGTAACTCATGTCTCGTTCCGTCTGGAAAGGTCCGTTTGTTGACCTCTATCTGCTGAAAAAAGCAGAAACCGCTCAGGAATCATCGAAGGCTGCGCCGATCAAGACTTGGTCGCGTCGCTCGACAATCCTGCCTCAGTTCGTTGGCCTGACGTTCAGCGTCTATAATGGCCACAAGTTCATTCCCGTTTCGGTGAATGAGGACATGGTCGGCCATAAGCTTGGTGAGTTCGCTCCAACGCGTACTTATCATGGCCATGGCGCAGATAAGAAGGGCAAACGCTAATGGGTAAGGCATCCGCACCCCGTCGCGTCGCCGACAATGAAGCTCTGGCAGTGGGCACAACCATTCGTGGTTCGGCTCAAAAGCTTGGCCTCGTTGCCGCGCTGATCCGTGGCAAGAAAGCCGAAGACGCGCTCAACATTCTGAAATTCTCCACAAAGGGAATGGCAGAAGACGTGCGCAAGGTTCTGGCATCCGCCATCGCCAACGCCGAAAACAACCACAACCTTGACGTCGACAGCCTTGTCGTTGCCGAGGCAAGCGTTGGCAAGGCACTGACCATGAAGCGTTTCATGGCCCGTGGCCGCGGCAAATCGAGCCGGATCATCAAACCATTCAGCCGTCTGCGCATCGTTGTGCGTGAACAGCAAGAAGAGGCATAAGTCATGGGTCAGAAATCAAATCCAATCGGGCTTCGCCTGCAGATCAACCGGACTTGGGATAGCCGCTGGTACGCCGAAGGTGCGGACTATGGCCGCATGCTTCTGGAAGATATCAAGATCCGCAAGTTCATCTTTGAAACACTGCCACAAGCAGCGATTTCAAAGGTCGTCATCGAGCGTCCTGCCAAGAATTGCCGCGTTTCAATCTACGCAGCTCGTCCTGGCGTGATCATCGGCAAGAAGGGTGCGGACATTGAGAAGCTAAAAAAGCAGATCAATAAGTTCACCACCGCTGAAGTGTCGTTGAACATCGTTGAAATCCGCAAGCCGGAAGTCGACGCGAAGCTCGTAGCGCAGGGTATTGCTGACCAGCTTATCCGTCGTATAGCATTCCGTCGTGCCATGAAGCGCGCAATGCAATCGGCGATGCGTCTGGGTGCTGAAGGTATCAAGATTACCTGCGGTGGTCGTTTGGGCGGCGCAGAAATCGCACGCGTTGAATCGTACCGTGAAGGCCGCGTGCCTGCGCATACGCTTCGTGCCAACATTGACTATGCCGAAGCCGAAGCACTGACTGCTTATGGCATCATCGGCATTAAATGCTGGATCTTCAAAGGCGAAATCTTGGGTCATGACCCAATGGCAACTGACCGACTGATGATGGAAGCGCAGACTTCCGGCGTCCGTCCGCAGTCTGACCGCCGCTAAAGGTTAGGAACTAGACATGTTGCAACCAAAGAAAACAAAGTTCCGCAAGCAGTTCAAGGGACGCATCAAGGGCGAAGCCAAGGGCGGGTCTGACCTGAACTTCGGTTCATACGGCCTGAAGGCGCTTGAGCCAGAGCGGATTACCGCACGTCAGATCGAAGCGGCGCGCCGCGCGATTACGCGTCACATCCGCCGTCAGGGCCGTTTGTGGATCCGTATCTTCCCGGACGTGCCGGTCACGAAAAAGCCTGCCGAAGTTCGTCAGGGTAAGGGCAAGGGTTCGGTCGAATATTGGGCAGCCAAGGTTAAGCCTGGCCGTATCATGTTTGAACTCGACGGTGTTCCTGGTCCAATCGCAGCTGTCGCATTTCAGCGTGCAGCAATGAAACTGCCAATCAAGACCAAGGTCGTGGCGCGTCTCGGCGACACCTCGCATCTGGGAGCATCATAAGATGAGCAAAACCGAAGATCTCCGCGTCAAGAGCGACGATCAGCTTGCTGTTCAGCTCGGCGAATTGAAGCGCGAAGCGTTTAACCTGCGTTTCCAATCGGCCACTGGCCAGATGGAAAAGCCGGCACGTGTGCGTGAAGTGCGTCGTGACATCGCCCGCATCAAAACCCTGCAGGGTGAGCGCCAGCGCGCCGCCGCAAAGACGGCATAAGGAGCTACCCATGCCAAAACGTATTCTCACAGGGACCGTGGTCTCCGACAAGAATGACAAGACCATTGTCGTTCTCGTCGAGCGCAAAGTGAAGCACCCGCTTTACGGCAAGATCATTCGTCGCACGAAGAAGTATCATGCCCATGACGAAAACAACGTCGTGAAAGAGGGCCAAGTCGTCCGCATCGAAGAGTGCGCGCCGATTTCCAAAAACAAGACCTGGCGCTTGGTAGCTGACGCTGCCGCCCCGGTCGCCGCAACGAAGGAGGATTGATTCCATGATTCAGATGCAATCCAATCTCGATGTTGCGGACAACAGCGGCGCAAAGCGCGTTCAGTGCATCAAGGTGCTTGGCGGTTCCAAGCGTCGCGTAGCTGGCGTGGGCGACATCATCGTGGTGTCGATCAAAGAAGCTGCACCGCGCGGTAAGGTAAAGAAGGGTGACGTGCACAAGGCCGTTATCGTTCGTACCCGCAAAGACATCCGCCGTGCAGACGGTTCGGTTATTCGCTTCGACTCCAATGCGGCCGTTCTTATCGGCAACAACAAGGAGCCGATTGGCACACGTATTTTCGGACCAGTGGTTCGTGAACTGCGCGCCAAGAACCACATGAAAATCATCAGCTTGGCACCGGAGGTGCTATAACAATGGCTCTGGCAAAAATCAAAAAGGGTGACACGGTCGTCGTGCTCGCCGGTAAAGACAAGGGCAAATCCGGCGAAGTAACCGCCGTGATGCCTAAGGACAGCAAAGTCGTCGTCGCAGGCGTCAACATTGCTGTGCGTCACCGGAAAGCTTCGCAGGCAAACCCGCAGGGCGGTCTCGATCGCTTTGAAGCACCGCTGCACATTTCGAATGTGGCTTTGGCGGATCCGAAAACAGGCAAGGCAACACGCGTTCGCGTGGAAACCAAGGACGGCAAGAAGGTCCGCGTGGCCGTGAAGTCCGGGGAGACGATCAGTGGCTGATACCAAATATACTCCACGTATGAAGAAGCTGTATGACGACGCCGTCGTCAAGGGCTTGACTGAAAAGTTCGGTTACACAAACCGCTTCGCAGTGCCAAAGATCGAAAAGATCACACTCAACATGGGTGTTGGTGAAGGTTCGCAGGACAAGAAGAAGGTTACGACCGCTCTTGCTGAAATGGAACTGATCGCTGGTCAAAAGCCAGTCATCACCAAGGCGAAGAAATCCATCGCTGGCTTCAAGTTGCGTGAAGGCATGCCAATCGGCGTGAAAGTCACGCTTCGTGGCGCCCAGATGTATGAATTCTTGGATCGCCTCGTCACCATCGCAATGCCACGCATTCGCGATTTCCGTGGCCTGAACCCAAAGAGCTTTGACGGCCGTGGCAACTTTGCGATGGGTCTCAAGGAACAGATCATTTTCCCAGAAATCAGCTATGACGCCATCGACACGGTGCGCGGCATGGATGTGATCGTAACGACTTCGGCAAACTCGGACGACGAGGCGCGCGAACTGCTTAAGCTGTTCGGCTTCCCGTTCCCTGTAGAAGAAGCTGACGAAAAGGCGGCTGCATAATGGCTAAACTGAGCTCCATAAACAAGAACGAGCGTCGCAAGAAGCTGGCGAAGAAATACGCCGGTCGTTATGCGAAGTTGAAGGCGATGGCGAAAGACCAGTCGTTGGATGACAGCGAGCGTTTGATTGCACGCCTGAAAATGGCTGAAATTCCCCGCAATGGTAACCCGCACCGCGTGCGTAACCGTTGCGAAACCACCGGGCGTCCTCGCGGCGTATACCGTAAATTCAAGCTGAACCGTATCGAACTGCGTAATCTTGCCAATAAGGGCATGATCCCGGGCGTTACGAAGTCGAGCTGGTAAGGATAAGATAGATGGCAATGACCGATCCTTTGGGTGATATGCTCACCCGTATCCGCAACGGCCAGCGGGCGAAGAAAGACTCTGTAGTCTCGCCAGCGTCCAGCCTGCGTACCCGCGTTCTCGATGTTCTGCAGCGTGAAGGCTATATTCGCGGTTACAGCGAAGAAGCTTTGGGTGCACATAAGGGCATCCGCATCGAGCTGAAATATTTCGAAGGCGCTCCTGCTATTCAGCATGTCGCCCGCGTTTCGAAGCCTGGTCGCCGCGTATATTCAGGAAGCCAAGAGCTTCCGATTATCCGCAACGGCCTTGGCATCACCATCGTTTCGACGCCAAAGGGCGTTCTGTCTGACGCCGAAGCGCGCGCACAGAATGTCGGCGGCGAAATCCTGGCGGAGGTATTCTAATGAGCCGCATTGGTAAGAAACCTGTTCCCATTCCTGCCGGCGTAACCGCCAGCATGGAAGCGGGCACGCTTTCGGTCAAAGGACCGAAGGGCGAACTGAAAATGCCTATGAGCGACCTTATCTCTTACGAGATGCAGGACGACGGCCTTTCGGTAAAGCCTGCCAATGGCAGCAAGGCAGCCCGCGCGTTTTGGGGTATGCAGCGTACGTTGGTACAGAACCTCGTTACGGGTGTGACCGAAGGCTTTACGAAAGTCCTCGAAATCACCGGCGTTGGTTACCGTGCAAACAGCCAAGGCAAGATGTTGAAGCTGCAACTTGGCTACAGCCACGATGTCGACTTCGCGATCCCCGAGGGCATCGAAATCAAGACACCTGACAACACCACGGTGGAAATTTCAGGTATCGACAAGCAGAAGGTTGGGCAGGTTGCTGCTGAAATCCGTCGCTGGAGGAAGCCAGAGCCATATAAGGGCAAGGGCATCAAGTACCGCGGCGAGTATATCTTCCGCAAGGAAGGGAAGAAGAAATAATGGCAAAATTGTCTCTCTTTGCAAGGCGCCGTCAACGCGTTCGTTCGAAATTGCGGGCGCAGGTTGCTGGACGTCCTCGTCTTTCCGTGCACCGCACTGGTCGCCACATCTATGCGCAAGTCATTGACGATTCGAAGGGCGCGACCATCGCGTCTGCCTCGACCCTCGACAAGGACGTGAAGGCTAAGAACGGCTCGACAACTGAAGCTGCGGCGGATGTTGGCAAGCGGGTAGCCGAAGCTGCTAAGAAAGCTGGTATTTCCAGCGTGGTTTTTGATCGTGGCGGGTTCCTGTTCCACGGTCGCGTCAAAGCGCTTGCTGATGCAGCGCGTGAAGGCGGATTGGAGTTCTGATGATGGCTGAAAACACTGAAAGCACCGTATCTGTGACTGACGGCGCAGCTCCTGAAGCAGCCGAAGGTCAACGTCGCGGTCGCGGCGGTCGTGGCGGCGGTGATAACCGTGGTGGCGGTGGCCGTGGTCGTAACAACGATCGTCGTCCTGCACAGGAAGAAGATGATGGCACGATCGAAAAGCTCGTTCACATCAACCGCGTTTCGAAAACTGTTAAGGGCGGTAAGCGCTTCGGTTTTGCGGCACTCGTCGTTGTTGGTGACGGTCAGGGTCGCGTAGGCTTTGGCCATGGTAAAGCACGCGAAGTGCCAGAAGCCATTAACAAAGCGACTGCAGCTGCCAAGAAATCTATGATCCGCGTCGCCCTGAAAGATGGTCGTACGTTGCATCACGACGGCAAGGGCCATTTCGGCGCTGGCAAGGTGACGTTGCGTTCGGCACCAGCCGGTACCGGCATCATCGCAGGTGGCCCAATGCGCGCTGTCTTCGAAAGCCTGGGCGTTGCGGACGTTGTGACCAAGTCGGTCGGTACGTCGAACCCTTATAACATGATCCGTGCTACTTTCGCGGCGCTGTCTGAACAGACCAGCCCCAAGTCGGTAGCGCAGCGTCGCGGCAAGAAAATCGCCGACCTTCTTGGTCGCGGTGGCAGCAAAACTGCTGAAGCCGACGCAGAAGCTATTGCGGAGTAATCGATATGGCGAAGATTAAACTGAAGCAGACCGGTTCGCCGATCCGCCGTCCAGCCTCACAGCGCGCAACTTTGAAGGGCCTTGGCCTTGACAAGATGAACCGCGTTGTCGAAATCGAAGACACAGCCGAAGTGCGCGGAATGATCCGCACAGTTCGTCACATGGTCCAGATTCAGGACTAATAACATCAGCGCGAATTAAAGCGAAAGCGAGTGCACGACATGAAATTGAATGACATTAAAGACAATGAAGGCGCCCGCCATCGCCGTATGCGCGTTGGCCGTGGTATCGGTTCGGGCAAAGGCAAGACCTCGGGTCGCGGCCAAAAGGGTCAGACCAGCCGTTCGGGTGTTTCGATCAACGGATTTGAAGGCGGCCAGATGCCACTTCACATGCGTATTCCAAAGCGCGGCTTCAACAACATCTTCGCCAAGGACCATGCAGAAGTAAACCTAGGCATGATCCAGAAGTTTATCGATGCCAAGAAAATCGACACCAAAGCTGTTGTTGACCATGCGGCGTTGAAGGCTGCTGGTCTGGCACGTGGTGGCAAGGACGGCGTCCGTTTGTTGGCCAAGGGTGAACTCACCTCCAAGGTTAACTTCTCTGTCGCTGGTGCTTCGAAGGCAGCCGTTGAGGCCGTTGAAAAGGCCGGTGGTAAGGTTGAAGTGCTGGTGAAGGTCTCTGCATCGGAAAAAGCCGCTGCGAAGAAATCGTCAGTCAAGAACGCTGCTAAAGAAGCTGCGGCCAAGAAATAAGACGGGGGCGACGACTTCGCTCTTGTCATGCCAGCCCCGCTTCCCGATATGGGCTGGCGGGGTTTGACATTTCTGGGGTTCGTCCAGATACAGTCAGGCGAAATTTTTGGGGTGAAGCCGTTGCGCGATTATTGTGCATTCACGGTTAATCCGGAACCAAGGAACGTATATCATGGCATCTAGGGCCGACCAAATGGCCTCGAACCTCAATTTATCGAAGTTCGGGCAGGCAACAGAGCTTAAGAACCGCATCTGGTTCACTATTGGCGCGCTCATCATATTCCGGATGCTGAGCTTCGTGCCGCTGCCGGGCGTTGATCCCATCGCGCAAGCAGCCCTTTATGCGAACAACGCCGCCGGCGGCGTTCTCGATATCTTCAACACTTTCTCGGGCGGCAGCCTTGAGCGCATGAGCCTCATCGCGCTTGGCGTCATGCCCTATATTACTGCGTCGATCGTGGTGCAGCTCGCTGCATCGCTGTCGCCTACGCTTGCTGCCATCAAGAAAGAGGGCGAGAGCGGACGCAAGAAACTCAACCAATATACCCGTTACGGCACGGTTTTCCTGACCGCGGTGCAGGGATATTTCCTCGCCGCAGGGCTCGAAAGCCTCGCTGCAGCCAACGGCATTAGCGCGGTTGTTGAACCTGGCCTGATGTTCCGCATCGTTGCGACCATCAGTCTTATCGGCGGCACCATGTTCCTGATGTGGCTGGGTGAACAAATTACGTCGCGTGGTATCGGCAACGGTATCTCGTTGATCATCATGGCGGGTATCGTCGCCCAAATGCCACGGTTGTTCGCACAGCTTCTTGAAGGCGGACGGACCGGATCGATCAGCGGCTTTCTGATCGTCGGATTTCTGTTGATGTTCGTCGGCCTGACTTTGCTGATCTGTTTCATGGAGCGCGGCCAGCGCCGCGTGCTTATTCAATATCCAAAGCGCGCGACGCAGCGCGGCATGATGCAGGCTGACCGCAGCCATCTTCCTTTGAAGATCAACACTGCTGGCGTCATCCCACCGATTTTTGCATCGTCATTGTTGCTTTTGCCGATCACCATCACGCAGCTTGGTGGAAACAAGGTTGCGGGTGAAAGTGCGATGGGTGACTTTGTCATCACGTTGAACCAATATCTGGCCCATGGCCAGCCGGTGTATCTGGCGCTCTATGGCCTCGGTATCATCTTCTTCTGCTTCTTTTACACCGCTGTGGTGTTCAATCCGGAAGAAACATCCGAGAATCTGAAAAAAGCCGGTGGCTTCATTCCCGGCATTCGGCCGGGCAAGAACACCGAATCCTATCTGGACTATGTTCTGACACGCATCACCGTCTTGGGCGCCGCCTATCTGACATTGGTCTGCTTGTTGCCTGACTATGTCATGGGTCAAACCGGCCAGCAGCAGTTCTTTGCGATTGGCGGGACGAGCTTGCTCATTCTGGTCAACGTCACCATTGATACGATTTCACAGATCCAGAGCCATCTGCTCGCCCACCAATATGGGGATTTGTTGAAGAAGGCCAAGTTGAAGGGTGGACGCGCCCGTTAAGGGGTGCGACATCGAAACGAACAGGGAAACGTTTCATGAATATCATCCTTTTGGGGCCTCCTGGCGCAGGCAAAGGAACGCAGGCTGCATTTCTCGTCGAGAAATACGGCATGGTGCAATTGTCGACCGGCGACATCCTGCGTGCTGCCGTTAAGGCTGGCACTGAAGTCGGTAAAATGGCGGATGAGATTATGAAGGCGGGGAAGCTTTTCCCTGACGAATTGATGGCCGAGATCCTTGGTGAGCATATGGATGCGATCCCTGCTGACAAGGGCCTGATCTTTGACGGCTACCCGCGCACGGCGCCGCAAGTCGCGCTTCTCGATGGCCTGTTGTCCGCACGCGAACGGACGCTTCATTATGTGATTGAATTGGTGGTTGACGAAGACGCGTTGGTCGAACGCGTTGTTGGCCGTTTCACCTGCGCCAATTGCGGTGATGGCTATCATGATGTTTTCAAAAAACCGGTCAAGGCCGATACATGTGACAAATGCGGGTCGCATGAGTTTAAGCGTCGTCCCGATGACAATGAAGAAACCGTCCGTACCCGCATGGCGGAGTATCGCGCAAAGACCGAGCCGATCTTGCCCCTTTATGATGCCCGCGGCCTTGTAAGCCGCGTCGATGGCATGGCACCCATTGACGACGTGACCAAGGCGATTGAAGCGATCATCGGCTGAACGCTGCTGAAACAAGTTCAACGTGACGGAAATGGAAACGGTTGTTAGAAACATGTTCCATGAAACATCTTGTCATCACGGCAGCCATAAGTGCTGCAACAGCATCGCCGGCATTTGCGGACGTTAAAGCTGCATCGGAAACCGGTTTTAACGTCATCCACATTGCCACCGTTCAGGCAACGTCCGACGAGATATGGAAACGCCTCGTTACGCCAAAGGATTATTGGAACAAGGCGCACAGCTGGTCGGGTTCGACCGCCGGTTTTTATATCGATGCGCAGGCCAATGGGTGCTTTTGCGAACTGTTTCAGGAAACCGACGCCAACGGGAAGGTGAAGACGGTCGGAAGCGTCGAGCATATGCGCGTTATTTTCGCGCAACCCGGCAAGGTCTTGCGGATGCAAGGCGCGTTGGGGCCGCTCCAGTCAGAGGCTGTAATTGGCACGCTGACCGTTGCGATGGAACCTGCAAAGCAAGGCGGCGGCACACGCGTCAGCTTCTCTTATGTTGTTGGCGGCTATATGCGCTACAAGGTCTCTGAAATTGCGCCTGCGGTTGATAAGGTGTTGGGCGAGCAATTTAAAAATATGCTGCTGCCGTTTATACCATCCGCCGCTGAACCGCCTAACGCTGACGGCTTCAATTTGGATGTTGAGAAGTTGGATATTGGGCCCGCAACTGACGCTGCCGATACAAATGAAGCACCGGCGGACCCGGAAACACAAGACGATCCGCCCGCCGATCCGCCGCCAGCGGAGCCAAACTAATTGGCTGCGGGGGGAGGCAAGCCACGTTCAGGCGGCAAATTAGAAATTGGCTGGTGCGAAATGGTCGATGTGCCGAGCCTTGGCCTATCGCAAGTGCACGCAAAAATGGACACAGGCGCCGCGACATCATCGATACATGCAACCCGGATTAAGCCAATCGTCCGCGACGGCAAGCCGTGGGTTGAATTTTGGTTCCGTCTGAATGCGGGCGAAAAGCCCAAGCGTTATGAGGCGCCAGTCATCGACCGACGCGTGGTGCGATCGTCCAATGGTGAAAAACAAGATCGCTATGTCATCTCAGCGCAATTTTGTTTTGGCAAGCTATGCTGGAACGGACAGCTCACCTTGGCAAACCGGCGTTCTATGGCCTTTCCCTTGCTAATTGGCCGACGGGCGCTAAGGCGCGGCTTTCTGGTCAATAGCGCACGACGCTGGGTATTGGGCAAGCCAGCGAATCAAGGACATACGAGCACATGAAAATTGCCATGTTGGCACGCAACGCCAACCTATATTCGCATCAACGGCTTGTTGAAGCCGCCTTGGCGCGCGGACATGAGATTGATATTCTGAATACGTTGCGGGTGACGATGAACATCACCTCCCACCGTCCCGAAGCATATTATCAGGGCGCGAAGCTCGGCAAATATGACGCGGTCATTCCGCGCATCGGCGCGTCGGTGACTTTTTATGGACTGGCGGTGTTGCGCCAGTTTGAAATGATGAACGTATGGTCATTGAACGAGAGTGTTGCCATCGGCCGCTCACGCGACAAGCTGCGGTCATTGCAGATTTTGGCGCGCAAAGGGCTTGGCCTGCCGGTGACGGCGTTTGCACATGATCCGCGCCAGACCGACGAAGTCATTGAGATGGTCGGCGGTGCTCCGGTGGTCATTAAGCTGCTGGAGGGTACCCAAGGCATCGGCGTGGTTTTGGGTGAGACCGAAAAGTCGGCCCGCTCGGTTATTGAGGCGTTTCGCGGTGCGAACGTTAACATCCTCGTGCAGGAGTTTATCAAAGAGGCAAATGCCACCGACATCCGTTGCTTTGTGATCGGCAACAAGGTTGTCGCATCGATGCAGCGTAAGGGGGCGGAGGGCGATTTTCGATCAAACCTGCACCGTGGCGGTTCGGCTGAAGCGATAAAAATTACGCCCGAAGAGCGCTCGACTGCGGTCCGCGCGGCGCGCGCCATGGGGTTAAACGTCGCTGGTGTCGACATGCTCCGGTCCAATCACGGCCCCGTTATCATGGAAGTGAACAGTTCGCCGGGGCTTGAGGGAATCGAAAAAGCCAGCGGCAAGGATATTGCGAGCCGGATTATTGCGTTCATCGAAGAAAACGCAATTGCGGGCAAAACCAAGACCAAAGGCAAGGGATAGCGCGCCTCTAGCCTTGACAGTTGGCGCGACTCACCGTAAAGCCACGTCAATTCCGAACATCTGGTGCAGCCAGCAGCGCTTTTTCGCGTCCGCTGGTTTTGTGCGTTTCGGAATATCATCAGCGTTGAGATAGGGTTTGTCTTTCGGGGCACCTGTGGAGCAGGAGTAAATAAATTGGCACGTATTGCCGGAGTTAACATTCCAACCAACAAGCGCGTGATCATTGCGCTTACCTACATTCACGGTATCGGCCGCACTAAAGCCGTCGAAATCGCGACAAAGCTAGGAATTGATCATAGCCGTCGTGTGCAGGACCTTTCGGATGCCGAAGTTCTGCAAATCCGCGAAACCATCGATGCGGGCTACACCGTAGAAGGCGATCTTCGCCGTAACACATCGATGAACATCAAGCGTTTGATGGATCTCGCCTGCTACCGTGGCCTTCGCCACCGTAAGGGCCTTCCAGTCCGTGGCCAGCGTACGCATACCAATGCGCGCACCCGTAAGGGCAAGTCCAAGGCAATCGCGGGCAAGAAGAAGTAATCACGGGCTTTTGCCTGATTATTTTTTCTTCGCATTTTCGAATAGGATACACATTATATGGCACGCGAACCACAACGCATTAAAAAGCGGGAGCGTAAAAATATTTCGGCAGGCGTCGCGCACGTCAATGCCAGCTTCAACAACACAATGATCACGATCACCGATGCCCAAGGCAACGCGATCAGCTGGTCATCCGCAGGAACCATGGGTTTCAAGGGCAGCCGCAAGTCGACGCCTTACGCCGCACAGGTTGCAGCGGAAGACGCAGGCAAGAAGGCCGCTGAACACGGCGTTCGTACGCTTGAAGTTGAAGTTAAGGGCCCTGGTTCGGGTCGTGAATCGGCACTTCGCGCTTTGCAGGCAGTGGGTTTCACCATCACCTCGATCCGTGACGTGACATCGATCCCGCACAACGGCGTCCGTCCTTCCAAGCGTCGGCGCGTCTAAGCATTCGTTTCAGGGGCGGCTGTTCAGTCGTTCCTTCTTTTACCCGCGAACCGGCATGGTGCACCAAATTGCCGGTCCCGCAAAACCCAAGGGGAAATCCATGTCCGTCAATATCAAGAACTGGCAGGAACTGAAAAAGCCCAACGCACTTGAACTCAAATCAGGTAGCGATGCGAAGCGTAAGGCAACTTTTGTTGCAGAACCGCTGGAGCGTGGCTTTGGTTTGACTCTCGGCAATGCGCTGCGTCGCGTATTGCTTTCATCGCTGCAGGGCGCAGCGATTACATCGATCAAAATCGAAAACGTGTTGCACGAATTCTCGTCGCTCGCTGGCGTTCGTGAAGATGTCACCGACATCGTTCTGAACATTAAGCAAGTTGCGTTGAAGATGGAGGGCGAAGGTCCAAAGCGTCTTCAGCTTTCGGCAACTGGCCCCGGCGCGGTAACCGCTGGTGACATCGCTGTTTCGGGCGACATCCAAGTGATGAACCCTGATCTCGTCATCTGTCACCTCGACGATGGCGCGACGCTGAACATGGAAATCACTGCCGACATCGGTAAGGGTTATGTTCCTGCGGTCGCCAACCGTCCTGCGGATGCGCCAATTGGCCTCATCCCGGTCGACAGCCTGTATTCGCCTGTGCGTCAGGTCGCGTACAAGGTGGACAATGCACGCATCGGTCAAGAACTTGACTATGACAAATTGTCGCTGACCATCGAAACCGACGGCACCGTAACGCCAGAAGACGCTGTGGCATATGCCGCACGCATTCTTCAGGACCAGTTGCAAGTGTTCGTCCACTTCGAAGATTCGATGTCTGCATCGTCGCCAATGATTGGCATGGCTGCACCATCAGCTTCTTCGGAAGAATCAGATGCAAACCAGCTCAACCGTTACCTTCTCAAGAAGGTCGACGAATTGGAATTGTCGGTCCGCAGCGCAAACTGCCTCAAGAACGACAACATCATCTACATCGGCGACCTCGTTCAAAAGAGCGAAGCCGAAATGCTGCGTACGCCTAATTTCGGTCGCAAGTCGCTGAACGAAATCAAGGAAGTGCTCTCGTCGATGGGCTTGCGCCTTGGCATGGACATCCCCGGATGGCCGCCAGAAAACATCGAAGAGATGGCAAAGAAGCTTGAGCAAGAATTGCTTGGCTAAAGAATATTGGGCCGAGGCAGTGCTTCGGCCCAACCAAAAGGGAAATGGCCGCCCTTAAACGGCCAGGATCGGGGTACCTGATACGGCCCCCCTACGAACGAAGGAATGAAATATGCGCCATAAAGTTGGCCACCGTAAGCTGCAACGTACCACGTCGCACCGTACCGCGATGCTTCGTAACATGGCAGCGTCGCTTATCAAGCACGAACAGATCAAGACGACTTTGCCAAAGGCGAAGGAACTACGTCCTTACATTGAAAAGCTGATCACGCTTGCGAAAAAGGGTGGCTTGTCCAACCGTCGCCTCGCGATGAGCCGTTTGATGGACGACAAGCAGCTGGTAAAGTTGTTTGACGAACTGGCAACGCGCTATGCCGACCGCAGCGGTGGTTACAGCCGCGTGATCAAGGCTGGCTTCCGTGGTTCCGATGCTGCACCAATGGGCGTCATCGAGCTCGTTGACCGCAATGTCGACGCCAAGGGTCAGGACAGCGGTCCAGTTGAAGTATTGGACGACGCTGAATAAGCACGTCTTGCTTTAAGAATTTCAAAAGGGCGGTATCCGAAAGGGTGCCGCCCTTTTTCATGTGTTTATGATTTCGTCCGAGCGCTTCGATCTGCCAACCAAAAGAGTAGGCTGGAAATCAACCATGCCACCGAAAGCACAATCGTAAATCGCCCGCCGCGCGCGTCGCTGCCCAATATGCCGAAAAAGACGCCAATGCTGATCTGTACTATGCCGGCAACCAACATGGCCTGCGGCAATATGCGCCTGCGAAACCGCGACGCAATGCTGCCGACAATGGCGATCAGCAAGACCAAGCCGAACCATAAATTGGTCGGGTTATCCTCATTGCCAATCATGCCGACAGCCAAGTTGGACCAGATGACCATGAACCCGGCCAGCACGGCAAACATTGACCCAAAGCGGAAGTACCAGTTTGATGACAGGCGCACCGCGAATTCAATCAGGCCGCCTAGTATGCCGAAAATGATGGCCGCGACGATGAAGTCGGTTTCGTCCCAGTTAACTTCTGTGGTGAACTGCATCGCGACCAATGGCGTCAGGATAAGCGCCACTGCGCTACCCCAGCCCAAGATTCGCCAGATATTCCGCCGCGGCCTTGCCGGCCCATTATTCTCTGCATGCATAGCATTGCCCTTTTCTGTGAATGAGAGCTATGCATACAAGGCAGCGACATTGCAGGCATGAGCGGAACATGAGCATTTGGTGAAAAATGAAATCAGATAGTCTCCGGTTCGGCCGCTTCACGCTTCAGGTTAGCAGCCGACGCCTGCATTGCGATGGCGTCGTTGTCGATGTCTCTAGCCGCTATTTTGATGCGCTTGTCCTGCTCGCAACCAATGCCGGCGCGCTTGTGTCGAAAGACCAGTTCATGGACGATGTCTGGCGCGGCGTTCCGGTGACCGACGAAGCGCTCACACAATGCATCCGCAGCCTGCGCCGTGTGCTTGGGGATGATGCCGCGCGGCCGATCTTTATCGAGACCGTTCCAAAGCATGGCTATCGTTTCATCGCCCCTGTCGAACGCGACGTTGGCCCTGCAGCCAGCGCCTCTATCACCACAGCTGCCACGACGGATTGGGCGACATTTTGGGCACTGGGCGGTGCGGGCGTTGTCGGCGGTGGCTTGGCGGGGCTTCTGGGCGGCTTGTTTTACGGTTTTGCGGGTGCATCGCAGCCAATGGCACCGGGCATGGGCGCGACGTCCATCGTGCTTGTCCTGACGGCAATTACGGTGTTGGTCGCGTTATTGGGGGCGGCGGGCGTCAGTTTCGGCATTGCTGCGGTTGGCCTTTGGAAATCCGGGCGTTGGTCCGCAACGATGGCAGGCGGCGCGGTGGGCGGTTTCCTGATTGGCGGAATCGTAAAGCTGCTTGGCTTGGATGCGTTCAATCTGGTGCTGGGGCAATCGCCCACCCAAATGACGGGCGCGCTGGAAGGTGCGGTGATTGGTGCCTCTGTCGGCCTTGGCCTATGGCTTGGACGACGGCAGATGCGCCACATGCCGCTGCGTTTCGCGATACTGCCCGCGGCCGTATTTGGGGCCTTATCGGGCGGTGGCATTGTCATGGCCGGTGGGCGCTTGCTTGGCGGCAGCATATATGAGCTAGCGCGGCTTCTTCCCCAATCGCGGCTGCGGTTCGACCAGATTGGTGGCTTATTTGGCGAAAGCGGTTTTGGTCCCATCAGTCAGATCGTCACCGCCGGTTTGGAGGGCATGTTGTTTGCCGTAGGCGTTACCGCGGCCATCTTGTTGGCACAGCGGCAGCGCGGTGCATGATTTCGACGAAAATGCGAAATATTCTGCGGGCGACGGCAGGAATAGTTGGCGTTCAAGCGTGGACGCTATAGTCGGATGATAGAGATTTTGAGAGTTGGGGAAATGATAATATGCGAAGTGTATTTTTGGTCGGTGCAGCCGTTATGATGGCCCCGATTTCGTCGGCTGCCATGGCCGCAAATTCAGCCACCACCGATGTCGCAGTCACATTGACTTATCCGCAAACCAAAACCGTCAATGTGGTCGATGAACAATTCGGCGTGAAGGTTGCCGATCCCTATCGCTGGCTGGAAGATGATGTGCGCGTCAATCCCGAAGTCGCCGAATGGGTGAAGGCACAAAATGCTGTCACCGATGCATATTTGGAAACATTGCCCGGCAAGAAAATACTCGCCGAGCGCATGAAAAAGCTTTTCGATTATGAGCGCTTTGGCCTTCCTGAAAAGGCCGGCGGCTATTATTTCTTCACAAAGAATGACGGCCTGCAAAACCAGTCCGTGCTGTATGTGCGCAAAGGCCTGACCGGCGCGGACCGCATTTTGATCGACCCCAATCTATGGGCCAAAGACGGCGCCACTGCGCTCGATAGCTGGGTGCCATCGAAAAATGGCAAGCTGCTGGCTTATGCTGTTCAGGACGGCGGCTCCGACTGGCGGACGATTAAAGTCCTCGACACTGTGACCGGCAAGGTGCTCGCCGACGAAATTAACTGGGCAAAATTCACCAACATAAGCTGGGTGGGCAATGACGGGTTTTTATACTCGCGTTTTGCAGAGCCAAAAGAAGGCGCGGCATTCCAGCAGCTGAATTATAACCAGACCATCTATTACCACAAAATCGGCACGCCCCAGTCGGAAGACAAGGCAATTTACGCAACGCCGGACAAGCCCGAATATGGGCATAGTGCGCAAGTGACGCACGACGGCAAATGGGCAGTCATTACGACGTCGTCCGGAACCGATGAGAAGTATGAACTGCACGTGATGCCACTTGGCAAAAAGCCAACATGGAAACCGCAGCCGCTCGTCACGGGTCTGGAGCATGATTGGGGCCTGATCGAAGGCATGGGCAATACTTTGTGGTTCACCACCAACAAGGACGCGGCAAAGCTTAAGGTTGTGACGGTTGATCTGGGTGCGAAGACCCCCGTATTTACGGACGTTATCGCGGAGCGTGCCGAAACCCTGTCGCGCGCGCAGATCGTCGGCGATCGCCTCATCCTGTCATATATCAAAGATGCCAAATCGATGGCGCTGATGACAGACCTCGCAGGCCAGCCCGTGCAGGAAATCAAGCTCAGCGCAATTGGGACGGCCAGCGGCTTTTCAGGGACGCCGGGTGATCCAGAAACATTTTACGGATTCTCCAGCTTCAATCAGCCAGGGGCCGTGTATCGTTTTGACAGCAAGACCGGCGCTTCGGCGCCCTTCGCGCAGCCAAAGCTGAGCTTCAACCCGGCGGACTTCACGGTCGAACAAGTGTTTTACCCGTCGAAGGACGGCACGAAGATCCCGATGTTCGTCGTGCACAAAAAAGATCTCGATCTGACCAAGGGCGCGCCGACGTTGCTCTATTCCTATGGCGGGTTCAACATTTCGCAGACGCCCACTTATTCAGCAACGCGTATGGCTTGGCTGCAATCGGGCGGCGTCTTCGCCCTCGCCAATATTCGTGGTGGCGGCGAATATGGGAAGCCGTGGCATGATGCTGGTCGTTTGATGAACAAACAAAATGTCTTTGACGATTTTGCCGCCGCGGCGGAATATCTTATTTCCAGCGGTGTTTCGGCCAAGGGCAAGATTGCCATTGAAGGGCGGTCCAATGGGGGACTGTTGATTGGTGCCGTTGTGAACCAGCGGCCTGACCTGTTCGCCGCTGGCCATGCCGCAGTGGGCGTGATGGATATGGTCCGCTTCGACCGTTTCACCGCTGGCCGCTATTGGGTCGATGATTATGGCTACCCCAGCAAGGAAGCCGACTTTAAAATGCAGATGACCTACTCGCCCTATCACAACATCAAATCGGGCGTCGAATATCCAGCGGTCATCGTCTCGACCGCGGATACCGATGACCGTGTGGTTCCAGGGCATAGCTTCAAATATATCTCCGCCCTGCAAGCTGCAGAAACCGGCAACAAGCCCAAGATCATCCGCATTGAAAGCCGTGCGGGCCATGGTTCAGGAAAACCGACCGACAAGGTTATTGACGAATATTCGGACATTTATGCGTTTCTCGCAAAATGGACGGGGCTGACCCTCACCGAATAATCGTTCATGAAAATAGCGATTTAGATGAACGGATGCTGACAAGTCAATTCAGCCTCCGGACAACCCGAATCGCCTATTCGCTCTCCAGCGGCACAGAATAAATGGGCCGGTTCAAGGAGAACGAAGATGAATTTCATGACCAAAACTTTGCTTGGCGCCGGAGCTGCTGCTGCAGCTTTGGTGAGTGTAGCCGTTCCCGCGCAAGCGCGTGATCGCTATGACCGGGACCGCGATGGCATCAGCGCTGGCGAGATTATTGCCGGAGCGGTCGTGCTCGGTGGTCTTGCCGCTATTCTTTCAAGCGGCAATAATGGCCGCAACGATCGCCGCGGTTATGACGATCGCTATGATGATAACCGCGCAGGCTATAATTACGACAATCGTGGCGGCGGCGGCCGCGCCGCTGTAAACCAGTGCGTCGCCAGCGTTGAACGCTGGGCCAATGGCTACAGCCGTTCGGACGTCACGCAAGTGCGCAGCATCGAACGGACGCGCTTTGGCTATCGGGTCCAAGGCAATGTCGTTGTTCAAGACGGCGGACGTGGCCGTTACGAGAATAACCATTACGGCAATGACCGATTTGGTGGCAACGCTTACCAGCGCGGTTATGACAAGGGCCGCTTCACCTGCTTTGTAGAGCGTGGCCGCGTGGTCGACATCAACTATCGCGGATTGGAGCAGTGGCGCTAAATTTTTACAAGCTCGCGGGGGTAGTGAGGCTCAGTCTGGAAACAGGCTGAGCCTCTTGTCATTTCGGTACCGTGATATTCGCTACGCCGCGCGGGACGGCTGGCTTTGCTTGCCACAATCCTAAAAACCCGCCACAGTCGCCTCATGGCAAATATCCTCGCATTTCTGTTTGGCCTGATTGCACTCTTGCTGGCTATTATCGGGTTCATCCCGTTGCTGGGATGGCTGAACTGGCTCATTATTTTAATCGCTGGCGTCGGCGCGGCCTTTGGCTTTGCCTCGGAAAAGAACAGCGGTCGCAACTTCTGCTTGGTCGTTATAGCCATTTGCGCACTGCGCCTCTGGATAGGCGGCGGGATCATTTGATCCCCTCGCGAAGGCTTAGCACAACATATGACCGACAAATCTGAAACCGCGCAGCCAAGTGGCTTGCCTTATGCCATGTCGGCATATCTCATCTGGGGCTTCGTCCCGGTTTATTTCAAGCTGTTGAGCCATGTCTCGCCAATCGCGGTCGTTGCGCAGCGCGTGTTGTGGTCCATTCCGCTGCTGCTGGTCATTATGGCCTTTCGCAAACAGCTTGGCGAATATGCCGCCATTTTCCGCCACAAGGCGCATCTGCGCAACTTGCTCGCCTCTGCCACGCTGGTCGCCATTAACTGGTTGATCTACATTTGGGCCGTTTCCACGGATCATATTTTGGCAGCGAGCCTTGGCTATTATCTCAACCCCTTGGTGAACGTCCTGCTGGGGCGTCTGTTTCTGGGCGAGCGATTGCGACCGCTTCAGATGGTCGCCGTTGCCGTTGCCGCCATTGGCGTTGCTATCCTCATCGGTGATGCGCTCGATACCTTGTGGGTATCCATATCGCTCGCCTTAAGCTTTGGCCTCTACGGCCTTATCCGCAAGATTACGCCCGTTGGCTCTGTTCCCGGCCTTGCAACCGAAACAACATTGCTCGCGCCATTGGCACTGGGCGCGGTACTCTATTTCGCGCAAGTTGGCGGCGGCGGATTTGGGGATGATGCGATGACGTCGGGGCTTTTGATATTGGCAGGTGCGGTCACCGCCATCCCGTTGCTGATGTTCGCGACCGCCGCCCGCCGCATGAGCTATACCAGCCTGGGCTTTGTGCAATATACGGCACCGTCCATTGCGTTCCTACTGGGCGTGTTCGTGTACGGTGAGCCATTGAGCACGACGAAGCTGGCGTGCTTCATCCTGATCTGGGTCAGTATCGCGATATTCTGTGCGGACGCGATTAAAACCTACAGGGCATCAAAAGCTTAGGTCCTGATCCTAAGCCTTCAGCCGCCAGCGCAATGTTTCCCCTGCGTGGAACGGCACGACATCAAGCCCTTCCAGCGCCAATAGCTCCGGAACCACGATGTCTGCGCGTTCCAATATTATGCGCTCCTCGTTCAACGGCAGGCCATAGAAACGCGGGCCGTTTTCCGACGCAAAGGCTTCAAATTTGTCCATCGCGCCTTCTTCTTCAAAGACGGCGGCGTAGCTTTCCAATGCGAAGGGCGCGTTGAAGATACCCGCGCAGCCGCAGGCGCTTTCCTTGGCAGATTTGTCGTGCGGTGCGCTGTCGGTACCGAGGAAATATTTGCTGCTGCCCGATGTCGCGGCCTTGCGGAGCGCAAGCCGGTGCACCTCACGTTTGGCGACCGGAAGGCAGTAAGCATGCGGACGGATGCCGCCTGTAAACATGGCATTGCGGTTGATGTGCAAATGTTGCGGCGTAATTGTCGCCGCGACATTGGGACCGCTGGCATCTACAAAAGCAACAGCATCAGCGGTGGTAATATGTTCAAACACGATCTTGAGCTCAGGCAGATCGCGGACCAGTTTCGACAGCGTCCGTTCAATGAACACAGCCTCACGGTCAAAGATATCGACATGCGCGTCTGTGACTTCGCCGTGGATCAGCAATGGCATGCCGATCCGCGCCATATGCTCCAGCGCGGGCATGATGTTGGTTATGTTCGTAACGCCATGTGCGCTTCCGGTGGTGGCGTGCGCGGGGTATAGCTTTGCTGCTGTAAACACACCTTCGGCGTGACCGCGCGCCAGTTCATTCCCGTCACTTACGTCGGTAAGATAGGCCGTCATAAGCGGCGTGAACGTGACGCCTTCGGGCACCGCCGCCAAAATCCGGTCACGATAGGCCGCGCCTGCTTCAACTGTTGTGACAGGTGGCGACAAATTGGGCATGACAATCGCACGCGCAAACTGTTTCGCGGTGAAAGGCACCACGCTGCGCATCGCTGCGCCGTCGCGAAAATGGAGGTGCCAATCATCGGGGCGGCGGATGGAAAGAATCGTCTGGTCGGTCATGGCTTCCCTTTAAGCGCCTCTCCCCCTATCTGTCACCTATGCCAAACACCCGTCTATTCGACCGCTGCGTTATCCGTCTGTCGCCCACTGAGGCAGGAGAGGACGTGCGCCAATTTTTGCAGGGGCTGGTGACGCAAGATACCGCGGCAGAAATGCCCTTATGGGCGGGCCTGCTGAGCCCGCAGGGAAAGGCGCTGTTTGATTTCATTCTGTGGGCCGATGGCGACGATGTGCTTATCGATTGCGAAGGCACGCAAGCTGATGCATTGGTCCGCCGCCTGTCGATGTACCGGTTGCGCCGGAAAATCGCCATTGCCATTGATCCTAAATGCGGCGTGTTCTGGAAAGGCGACGGCAGCACAGACCCGCGCCATGCGGAGCTTGGGACACGCTGGCTGGGCACACCGGCTGCCGATGATATCGACGCGAGCGCCGAATATCGCGCGCATCGGTTGGGGCTGGGCATCACTGAGGGCGTAAATGAGCTGGGCAGCGAACAGACTTTGTGGCTTGAGGCCAATACCGCCGAACTGAACGGGGTATCCTTCACCAAGGGATGCTATGTCGGGCAGGAGAATACCGCGCGTATGAACTGGCGGCAAAAGGTGAACCGACGGCTCGTAGTGGTGCCCTTGGCGCAAGCCGACGAGAGCAAGCAGCGGTGCGTCTATCCGGAACTCGATATATCGGTGGAGTTGCGCCGCGTCGAAGATTTGACGGCGCTTGCTCTGCCGGACTGGCAGCGCGCTGCGCTTGGTTAATCGAGCCGCTCGAGCTTAACCTTCGCGGTCCCGCTGCGGTGCATGCCGATCTGTTTGGCCGCAGCATAAGATATATCCATGATGCGTGATTTGCTCCAGGGGCCGCGGTCGTTAACCCGCACGATAACTTCCTGACCATTGGCCAGATTGGTAACCACCACCCGGGTGCCAAAGGATAAGGTCCGGTGCGCCGCAGTCATAGCGTTTGGATCAAAACGCTCGCCACTGGCCGTGCGATTGCCGCTGAGTTCAGCACCATAATAGCTGGCCAATCCCGTGCCGATTTCGACACGGCTGTCGCCCGCCTGCGCCAGAACCGGCACGACGATGAGCGCGAGCGCAAGATAGTGACGTTTGTGCATGATATTCCCCCCGAGGCGCACGGGCTACAATAAAGGCCGCACGCTTCCAATTGTCGAAGCGATAATGTGCACAGGCTTTGCGTTCAAACGTCCAGATTGGCGACGTTGAGCGCGTTTTCGACAATGAAATCACGCCGTGGCTCAACCACTTCGCCCATCAGCTTGGTGAAGATATCGTCCGCCAAGTCGGCCTGGTCGATTTCAACACGCAGCAGCGACCGGTGATCAGGATCAAGTGTCGTTTCCCACAATTGCTCCGCATTCATTTCGCCAAGACCCTTGTAGCGCGAAATCGATAGGCCCTTTCGCCCTGCGGCGAGTATGGCCTCAAGCAATTCCGATGGACGCGTTATCGCGCCTTTATTGCCTACACTGACGGCGGTTGTTGCGCGCTTGGCTTGGTCGCCAACGGCATCAGTAGCCTCTGCGTCGCTATCTGCTTCGATGTCTTCGGCGGCATCCGCTGCTGCAGCGGCCGTGACCTTCTCCAATCGGGCAGGGGTTTCGTAACTGGCGGTTTCTTCGCTGGCGAGCTTGTGCAGCTTGCGTGCTTCTGCCGACATTAGGAATGCCGCGTCGATGATGTGGTGATCGGTTACACCGCGCCATAGGCGTTCGAAGTGATACCCGCCGTCTTCGGACACGCGGCCGGACCATTTGCCCTCAACATCCTGCGCACCCATCCATGCGGCGGCCTTGGTCACCGCAGCCGCGCGGTCAGTTGCCTCAGGGTCAAGCGCGCCGGTGAGCGCCATGGCCTCGACAATTGTGGGGTCGTAGCGACGCGGCACAAATGCCATCAGGCTGCGCATCCGGCGGGCATGATCGACCAATGCGCCCAAATCGGCGCCTGCGCGTTGTCCGCCGGCACCTTCAAGCACAACGCCGCCAAGACCGAGTTCGGCAAGATGGTCGTCGAGTGCCTTGTCGTCCTTAACGTAAATTTCGCTGCGGCCCTTCGCGACCTTGTACAAAGGCGGCTGGGCGATGAAGAGATGGCCGTTTTCGATAATCTCGGGCATCTGGCGATAGAAGAATGTCAGCAACAATGTACGGATATGTGACCCGTCGACGTCAGCGTCGGTCATGATCACAATCTTGTGATAGCGCAGCTTTTCAATGTTGAAATCTTCGCGGCCAATGCCCGTGCCCATGGCCTGAATGAGCGTGCCCACTTCCTTGGACGAAAGCATCCGGTCAAAACGCGCGCGCTCGACGTTGAGGATTTTACCCTTCAGCGGCAAAATCGCCTGATAATGGCGGTCGCGACCTTGCTTTGCCGAACCACCTGCGGAGTCGCCTTCGACCAGGAACAGTTCGGACTTGGCAGGGTCTTTTTCCTGACAGTCGGCAAGCTTGCCGGGCAAAGACGCCACGCTCATCACCGATTTGCGGCTGGCCTCGCGTGCCTTACGTGCGGCTTCGCGGGCGGCGGCCGCGTCAATGACCTTTTGGATCACGGTGCGCGCATGGGCGGGATTTTCTTCAAGCCACTCGCTCATCCGGTCGGCCATCAGGCTTTCCAGCGGCTGGCGCACTTCGGACGAGACCAACTTGTCCTTGGTCTGCGACGAGAATTTTGGATCGGGCAATTTTACCGACACAATCGCGGTCAGGCCTTCGCGCATGTCATCGCCCGTGAGCGTGACCTTTTCCTTTTTCAACACGCCAGATTTTTCGGCGTAGTTGTTCAGCGTGCGCGTCAATGCCGAGCGGAATGCCGCCAAGTGGGTGCCGCCATCGCGCTGCGGGATGTTGTTGGTGAAGCACAAGACATTTTCATAATAGCTGTCGTTCCATTCCAGCGCGACATCAATGCCGATGCCGTCACGGTGCGACGAAATCGCAATCGGATCGACGAGCAGGGCCGTTTTGTTGCGGTCCAGATATTTAACGAACGCGCCAATGCCGCCCTCATAATACAGGTTATGCTCTTTGACCTCCGAATGGCGGTTGTCCCGCAGCAGAATGCGGACGCCGGAATTCAGAAACGCGAGTTCGCGATAGCGATGCTCAAGCTTGTCAAAATCAAATTCGAGCACGTTTTTGAACGTCTCGGTCGACGCCATGAAAGTGACGCGCGTCCCCTTTTTCGGCTTACCATCGACCACAGGCGCGTCGCCACGAACGATTAACGGCGCAACGGCGTCGCCATGTTCAAAGCGCATCCAATGCTCTTTGCCTTCGCGCCAGATGGTGAGCTCAAGAAATTCAGACAGCGCGTTCACGACGGACACGCCGACGCCGTGCAAACCGCCCGATACCTTGTACGCATTGTCGTCCGAGGTGTTTTCAAACTTACCGCCGGCGTGCAGTTGGGTCATGATGACCTCAGCTGCGGAAACGCCTTCTTCCTTGTGCATGCCCGTCGGGATGCCGCGGCCATTATCTTCGACCGAGACCGATCCGTCGGCGTTCAATTCGATCAGCACCAGATCGCAATGTCCAGCGAGCGCTTCGTCGATCGCGTTGTCCGATACTTCGAACACCATGTGGTGCAGGCCGCTGCCGTCATCGGTATCGCCGATATACATTCCCGGCCGCTTGCGAACCGCGTCTAGGCCCTTGAGAACCTTGATGCTGTCGGCACCATATTCGTTCTGATTTGGGTTGGCTGCGCTATCCGCAGACGGGTTATTTTCGGAGTTTTCCGGTATTTGATCTGTCATCCGTGGACTATAGGCGCCAAGGCCGAAAAGCCCAAGGGAAAGCGGCAATAATGCGCTATTTTTCCACAATCTTTTGCGCCTGTCGCTTGTTGCGTTTTTGGGTGGCGGCCTGCGGCGAAAAATTAAGCGGTGAAAGTTTTCGATATCGCGCTAAATCATCAGATGCGCATCTAAGGGATAGGCACAAAACGTGATGAATATCGAGACTGAACTGGAAAAGAGCTTTGGCGACTTTGGCGCACTTATCGGCGCTTGGGGTGCAGAAAAACCCGACGCGCAAGCGCTCGCTGACAAGTTCACCACGGTTTCCTGGAGCCAAGTTGCGCAGCTCACGTCACGCATTGCCGCCCAGCTTCAGCGCGATGGTCTTCAGCATGGTCAGGCGGTCGCCATTTTGGGCATGAGCAACATCAATTACGCATTGGTCTATTTGGCTGCAGTCCGCGCAGGCGGCTGCGCTGCGCCGCTGACGACATCGGCTACGCCGGCGCAATTGTCCGCGATGTTGCGGGACTCAGGTGCGATGCATCTCTTTGTCGATGCGGCAAAGCTGGCTGAACTTGGCGGTATGGACTTGGGCGATGTGCGCATTGTCATATTGGATAATGGCGACGCGCAGCATCCAAGCCTTGACGCTTGGATGGCCGAAGAGGGTGCGACATTTGCGGCGGCTGCACCTGCGCCGACTGACCCGTTCAACATTATTTATTCGAGCGGAACGACAGGCACGCCAAAGGGCATCATCCATTCGCACGCCATGCGCTGGCACCAGATGGCAGGTGGCTTCAAATCCATTTACAGTCGTGACAGCCGTTCGCTGGTTTCCACGCCGTTATATTCGAATACGACGCTTGCTGTGTTCTTGCCGACCATGTGCCATGGCGGATTTGCGCGGATCATGGATAAATTCGATGTCACCGGCTATCTTGACCATGCACAGGCCGACCGAACTACGCATACAATGCTGGTGCCCGTCCAATATCAGCGGATCATGGCGCATGATCGTTTTGCACAATACGATCTTTCGCATTTCATCATCAAATTTTGCACCAGCGCGCCATTCCCGGCGGAGTTAAAGGCCGATGTCGTCAAACGCTGGCCCGGCGGGCTCGTCGAAATTTATGGGATGACGGAGGGCGGGGTGGTCTGCATGTTGCAGGCGCATAACTTCCCCGACAAGCTGCACACAGTGGGTCAGCCCGTGACGGGCCATGAGCTGATCGTCCTTGATGACGACGACAATCGTCTTCCTGCTGGATCAAAAGGTGTTTTAACGGGCCGGTCACCCACGATGATGTCCGGCTATAAGAACCAACCGGAAAAGACGCGCGAGATGGAATGGCGCGATGAGGATGGCAATATTTGGCTCAAAACCGGAGACATCGGGATTGTCGATGAAGACGGCTTTGTCTCCATCGTCGGGCGCGCGAAGGATATGATCATCTCCGGCGGGTTCAACATTTACCCGAAAGACCTAGAGGAGCTGCTGGAGGCGCAAGCGGAGGTGGCGGAGGCTGCCGTGGTGGGCATGCCGTCGGATGCATGGGGCGAGACGCCGGTTGGTTTTGTGCGTTTGCATCCCGACGCCAGCAGCACGCCCGATGCTATTTTGGAACGGGTGAATGGGCAGCTTGGTAAAACCCAGCGCATATCGGTGCTATATCGCATCGACGAAATGCCGCGCAGCCATATCGGCAAGCTGCTGAAAACCGATTTGCGGACATTGGCGGCGGAATTGCAAAATGGACGGTAAATTTGGCCCGGATCTGGCGGCGGTCATTTCCGTTCTGCAGACGGCACTGACCCCCGCCTTTTTGCTGGTTGCGGTGGGCAGCCTGCTCAATGTCCTCACCGGCCGACTGTCGCGCATTGTTGACCGGTCACGCGACCTGCAGCGGCAATATGCCCAGACTGACGGTCAAGCGCATGAACGGGTCGTCACCGAACTGCGTATTATTGAAAAGCGCATGCGTGTCGTGGGACGATCGATATTGTGCGCGGTGTTATCTGCAATTTCGGTGTGCATCATGATCGTGGTGCTGTTTGTGATGGGGCTCACCAATATTTCCGCAGCATGGATAGCCGTAGCGGTATTCATGCTGGCACTGGCGCTGTTGTCAGCTTGTCTGTTTCAATTCGTGCACGAGATCCGCTTGGCGACTTATGCGATATATGTTCCTGAGGAATATCTTGAGCTGCCAGCGCCCGCGGAACGCAAGCGGCGCAAGATAATTTAGCGTCTATGCTAACCCTGATTGTCGTCATTGTCGCCGTCTCTGCCGCATTGCTGGCGGGGGCGTTGTGGGGCGTTTATGGCAGGCTTTCGGATAAGACTGAGGGCTTTGTCGTTGCCATTGCTGGCGGCGCGCTCATCATGTCCGTCATCAGCGAATTGGTGGAGCCTTCGGTTAAAGACGGCAGCATGTGGATTGCGATCGTGGCCTTGGCAGTCGGCGCGGTGCTGTTCTCAGTGGCGGATTACTGGATTGACGAGAAACTGCCGTCCGAAAAGGGTGTCGGGCTTTTGGCTGCGATTACCTTTGACGGTATCCCCGAAAATTTGGCGCTGGGCGTTGCATTAATTGGCGCGTCCGCGGGTGAAGTTGCTGCGCTGGCCGGTGCGATACTGCTTTCGAACTTACCCGAAGCTGCCGGGGGTGCGCGCGGGATGAAAAAAGCTGGTATGAAGCCACGGACCATTTTTGCATTGTGGGGCGGGGCGACCGTCTTGCTGGCCATTGCGGCGCTGGTGGGCAATTTTACGCTCGAAGGAGCCCATCCAGACGTGCTGGGTGCAATCCGGTGCGCCGCAGCGGGCGCGGTCGTTGCATCATTGGCAACCGAGGTGTTTCCAAAGGCGTTTAAGGAAGACCGGCATTTGGCAGGGGTTGCGACAGCCTTGGGCCTGATGATCGCAGTCTTGCTCGAAAGCCTTGGCGGTTAGCTTGCCTTGCTGCCCAATAATTGAACGCGCGCGACAACTTCGTCGCGGATCGTGGGCGTCACAAACTTGCCAATTTCGCCACCATATATGGCGATTTCCTTCACCAACCGTGACGCGATGGGCTGAAGTGAGACATCGGCCATCAGGAACAGCGTCTCTACGCGGTCATTCAACTGACGGTTCATGCCCGTGAGTTGATATTCATATTCGAAATCGGTGACGCCGCGAATGCCGCGAATGACCGTGCTTGCGCCATGTGCTTCGGCAAAGTCCATCAGCAGTGAATTGAACCCGACGACGCGGATATGACCTGCGCCGATTGTCGCCACTTCGCGCTCGACCATCGCGATACGCTCTTCATCCGCGAACATCGGCGATTTTGACGCGTTGGTGGTCACGCCAATGATGAGTTCGTCGACCAACTTCGCGCCGCGCCGGATGATGTCCATATGGCCCAAGGTGATGGGGTCAAAGGTTCCAGGATATACGCCAATCCTGTGGGTCATCAGCGATCTCTTTCCGTGATATAATTTGCAATAGCGCGCAACAAATCTGCCTCTGCGCCATAGCTTGATAGATAATCATTGGCTTGCTGAACCAGCATTTCGGCCTGTTGCTTGGCGCGATCAAGGCCCATCAGCGAAACAAATGTGCCCTTGCCTGCCTCGGCATCTTTCTGCAGCGCCTTGCCAGCCAGTTCGGGGTCACCCTCGACATCCAAAATGTCATCGGCAATTTGAAAGGCGAGGCCAATGTCGCGGGCATAGCCCCGCAAATGCGTGCGGCCTTCGGGTGGGATATGGCCCAAAATGGCGCCCATCTCGACGCTTGCGGCAATAAGCGCGCCGGTTTTCAACGCCTGCAGCCGCATGACCGTTTGCAAATCGAACGCTGCGTTCTCCGCCTCAATGTCCATCATCTGGCCACCCGCCATGCCTTCAGGGCCACTGGCCAGCGCCAGCGTCGACACGAGCTCACCGCGCACAAATGGGTCGCTATGGGTATCTGGATTGGCCAAGATTTCAAAGGCAAGCGCATGCAGCGAGTCACCGGCCAAAACCGCGGTTGCTTCGTCAAATGCGCGATGCACGGTGGGCTTGCCACGGCGCAAATCATCATCATCCATGCAGGGCAGGTCGTCATGCACCAGCGAATAGACGTGAATGGCCTCAACCGCCGTACCAACGCGCAAAGCCGTTTTGCGGTCGACATGGAACAAGGCTGCGGTGGCCGTTACCAACAACGGGCGAAGGCGCTTGCCGCCGCCAATCGTTGCGTGCCGCATCGCTGCATATAAACGGTCGCGCGCGTCCCCGGGTAATGTCAGCAGCGTGTCGAATTCTTGGTCAACATCTGCTGCGATCGTGCTCAGCGCATCTTGAAGCAGCGAAGATGTCGAAACCTGCGACATCACATTCATCCCGCGTCGAACGATGTGGTGCCCGTTGGCGTACCATCAGGGCCAAGCGTAATCGCTTCAATCCGTGCTTTCGCCATATCAAGCCGTTGCTGGCACAACGCCCGCAGCGTGTTGCCGCGTTCATATAGCGCAATGGACTCATCAAGCGGCGCTTCACCGCTTTCCAGCTTGCGGACGATATCCTCAAGCGCGCGTAGCGCCTGTTCGAAATTCAGTTCAGAAACGTCGTCAGTCATCACACTGCAATGACGGCGCGCGGGCGATGGGTCAAGTGTTCGCGCTATCGAATTTTATACGCCCGACTTTAACAGCCAGTCGTGGAAAATCTTGACGGCGCGTTGCTTCAGCGCGCGCGGGCGGCACACGAACCAGTAGCTATAGGGACTTTCGACCTCTGTATCGAAAAGACGGGTCAAGCGTGGATCACGCGCATCCGAAAAATGGCTTCCGTGCATGATTGCGACGCCCAGTCCATTGGCGGCTGCTTCAAGCATGAGCGCGCCGCTATCCAAACTATCAATGGCAGCGGGCTTTAAGCGGGGCACGCCCATCGCCTGACGCCACGCATCGAATATCATGGGCATATCGCTGTGGACCATGACCGTGTGCTTGGCCAGATCTTCTGGCTTTTGCACATTATGTTCTTTAGCCCATTGTTCCGAAGCGATCGCATAAACAAGGTTACGGTCGAGACGAACGCTGTAGAGTTTTGGGTCAACCTCGGCAGCGATGATAATCGCGGCATCGATGACATCGCCCAGCAGGTTTTCCGCATGGCCAGAGGTATCAACGTCGATATGCAATTTCGGGAAAGCTTTACGCAATTCGGGGAGGCGGGGGATAAGGCGTTGCGAACCGAAAAGCGGAAGCAAGCCGAGGCGCAGGCGATATTCGCCGCCACGGCCAGCAAGCTCTTCAACAGCTTCGGCCATCGCATCCATCGCCGGCTCGACAGCCGCCAGCAAGGTTTCGCCATCGGCGTTTATGACCATGGCTTGGGCGCGGCGGTCGAACAGCGATTTGCCGATAAAATCTTCAAGCGCTTTAATGCGGCGGCTTAAGGCAGGAGGTGACAGCGCCAGTTCACTGGCCGCGGCTTTGGCCGAACCCAATTTCGCGACACGCAAAAAGGCTTCCAATGACCGTAATGGGGGCAATCTGCGCATATCATCTCCTTTTTTGTCGCACCGCAACAAAAATGATTTGATTCTGCGATCGTGCAAATGTCGCAGAATTCAAGATGTTCTTATAGATAGCAGTTGCATGATATGCAACTGGTATTGCACTGTTCGCACTTGCACAAAAAATGAAATATGGCGATAGGAGACAAGCCTTATAGGCATCCTCTCCTAAAGACTTATTCAGGGTCGGCTTCGGTCGGCCCTTTTTTTTGCGTAAAATCTGCTTCTGTTTGTCGAGCCGACATGATGTGGAGACTTAGCAATGATGCTGCCTGCGCGTTACGCTTCGGCGGGAACAATCAACGCCCGCCTGCCCCAAATGATCAGAAAGACCAATGCGGCAGAGATGAGAATGAAGGTTGCTGGCTCCCACCAGTTCAATAGGGCGACGCCGACGGCTGGCGCGAAAATATAGGCGGCGCCATTGATCGATGCGATTTTACCCGCAACATCGCCTTGCTCGTGCCGCCGGACCGCCAATGAGGCACCTGCGGTAAATCCCGGCCGGAACAGCCCAAAGCCCAAAGACGCAATCGCAAAGCCAGTGCTGATGCCGTAAAAATCGTGGCTAACGCCGGTTAATATGGTGCCAATCAACGCAAGTATCGAACCCCAAAGCACGGAACTACGCGCGGCGAGGGACAAGATCGGGATCAATCCCCATTGCGCCAATAACGTCGCCATTGCCCCTATCAGCATGACTGAGCCACTCGCCTGCACCGCTTCCCAAGGGCGATCATGCAGCCCAAGGCGATCGCGGACGAGGAAGCCGACCACGCCCAGGATGATTGCCTGCGCGTGCCCGCCAATGAGGCCCGCAATAAGCCAAGACGCCATTCTTTCATCGCGCCATGGCAAGCGGACTTCGGCATCGGGTACGGAGCCGAGCGCTTCGCCGTCCACGTCTTCGCTGTCGAGCGTGTTCATGGACGCGGCGTTGGGATAGGCTGCAACCGAGCCACGCGCGGCAAAGCGTGGCGTGTCATTCGGCAACTGCATATGCAAAGCGATCAGTACCGCGACGCCAAATATCGCAAACATGATCAACGGTCCGGCCAGTCCAAAGGGCGGGAACAACAAATAATGCGCGGTCGCCGGGCCGATGACTGTGCCTACGCCGAATGACGATGCAAGCATCGACAATGCCTTCGTCCGCTCGGCGCGTTCGGTTCGTGCGGCGACATAAGCCTGAACCGCGGGCGGGGCTGCGGAACCAAAACCACCATAAAGGCTGCGGAAGATCGCAAAAAGCATGAATGTGACGACAGGGCCGATCAGGCCGGCGAGACCAAGCCACAAGACCAATCCGCAAAGGCCCATTGATGAGATGAAGCCAATGATGCCGACACTCATCAATTGTTTGCGGCCCCGACGGTCGGACAAGCGCGCCCATTTGGGTGCGGTGATGACCCATAAAAGTGCAGACCAGCTAAACGCGAGGCTGACCAACACATCGGGCATGTCCAGTTCGCTTGCGATGGCCGGCAATGCCGACTGCATCGCCGTATTGCCTGCGGCGGCCACGAGCATGACGAGGAAAAGGACGACGACACGGCTGTTGGGTATGGCCTGAACTGCGCTCATGGCTTTTTCCAATCATAGCTGCGCGTGACTTCTGCGACATGCAGGCTGTAATCGCTGTACCAAAGATCGCGTCCTGCATCGCGCACAGCGATGTGTTCGGGGTGATCGCGCCATGCTTTTGCGCTGGCTTCATCAGTCCAATAGCTGACGGTTATGCCAAGCCCGTCTGACCCCCGCACTGAATCCATGGCGATATATCCCTTTTGTTGCACAGCCAGCGTTTCCATCATCGCGGCTGCACGCGCATAGCCCGTTGCGTCAGCATCGGTCCGCTGCGCCACGAAAATCACTGAAATTGTTCCTCGGGGAAGCTTTGCCATAGCTGCGGCATTAGGACCGATGCGTCAGACAATGCAAGCGTGGCGGAACAGATTATGAATTAATGCGTTTGCATAAACGGAGTCCAATCGTGACTGTCAGAAGCCCGTAACAATTGTCGCCGGACCCATCGCATGACATCTTCAACTTTGGCTAAAGCGACGGTGCGTGACCGCATCAAAACCTGGGCCAGCCGCTTTTTTGGTCCGTGGGGCGTTTTCTTCAAAGGCTTTATCAAGCATCCTGTGATGGTCGGATCGATCATTCCGTCATCATCCAAGACCGTCAAAAAAATGCTCGCGCCGGTGGATTGGGACAATAATAAGCTGTTCGTGGAGTATGGACCAGGCATTGGCACATTCTGCCAGCCGGTGCTGGACCGCATGCGCCCCGATGCGACCTTGTTGGTTATCGACTTGAACGAAGATTTCATCGACTATTTGCGCCGCAATATTCGCGATAGCCGCTTTATTGCGGTGCATGGGTCAGCCGCTGACGTAAATGAGATTATCGGCCAGTTCGGATTTGCGCATGCGGACTATATCTTGTCGGGACTGCCTTTTTCGACCCTGCCGAACAATTTAGGGGCGGTAATTGCGGCGGAAACGGCAAAAGCCCTTCGGCCCGGCGGCGCATTTCTGGTGTATCAGTTCCGCGCCCGCGCGCGCGATTTTATGGCGCCACATTTTCGTAAAATCGATAGCGGGTATGAGCCTTGGAACATCCTTCCGTGCCATCTTTTCTGGGGCTGGAAAGAATAGTTACCGGTTGCGCAGCAGGCCGAATTTAATCCGCCGACCGATGCTGTAGTCCACGGAATTAACCAGGAAATATGCAAACGCAGCCTTGATCCGGCTCCAAATATTGTCGCGCGCTTTTAACAAGACGGGGGTTTGCGCTTCGGATTGTGCAACCAGCCCATCGATCAACGTGCGCATATACAGCGCAAGCGCATCATCCTTGATCCGGACCATGATCTCAAGATTGATGAACATGCTGCGGACGTCGAGATTGGCTGAACCCATATACACCGCATCATCAATGACCATCAGCTTCATGTGCATGCGGCGCGGCTGGAATTCGTAAATCTTCGTTCGGCGCCGCAGCAGGTAACGGTACAGCAACCGTGCGGCTGGGATGGTAGCGCCATTGTCTGTTTTGCCGGCCAAGACGAGGCGCGATCCTTTGTTCCGCTTTGATACCTTCGCCAATCGGCGCAATATCGTTTGCGATGGAGAAAAATAAGCCGACGCAATGTCGAACCTTTTTCCGACCTGCAAAGACCGTTTGAACGTAAGCGCCCATGGCGAGATCCGGTTTGTCGGTCCGCCCAACAGCCATTGGATTTCGCCTATGCCCGGTTGCCAATGCTGGATAATCGAACGGATTTTACGATAACGCACCTTTCCGTCGGCCGATGCGCTTGCCATGTCGTCGAAGTAGCGCGCCAGTCTTGGCACCTCCGGACCCGTTATAACGATGCCCAAATCTTCCCAATCATCATCGCCGGATCGCCCGAAATATTGATCGGTAATGTTAAATCCGCCCACCAAAGCGTGCGTGCCATCGGTTATGAGGATTTTTTGATGATTGCGGATGATATAGCCCAAGCCCTTGCGGGTGCTGAAGCAATGATAGCTTCCGCCCGCATCGGTCAGTTCGTCAAAGAAACGGTCGCTAATCGCGGCAGAACCAAAGCTGTCGATGATCAGCTGTACCTGCACACCGCGATGCGCCGCCTCGACCAACGCCGTCCGCACATCGCGTCCGACCGAATCGTCGGCAAACATATAGAAAAACATCTGAATGGATTTTTCTGCCACCGCGATCAGGCGTAACACGGCGTCAAGCCTGTCGTTCGGGGCATGCACCAGATGAAGCTGATGGCCCGCAACCTGAAACTGCTTTCCGGGAAACCCCGGGGTGCCTGATTGCGTTGCCATAACCCAGTTTACCGCTTTGCGGGGATTACGGCAAGCTGCCTGCCCTTTTCATTGACATTTTCGCTGCTTGTCTTTAGGCGCGAGCAACTTCCCGAAATTCCGAAGAATCAGGAGCCAAGATGGCACGCGTTACTGTTGAAGATTGCATCGACAAGGTCACTAACCGGTTTGACCTCGTATTACTCGCCGCAGAACGCGCGCGTGAAATCTCTGGTGGTGCTGAACTGACTGTCGATCGCGATCGCGATAAAAACCCCGTTGTGGCTTTGCGCGAAATCGCTGAAGAAACGATTCGTCCAGACCAGCTGAAAGAAGGCCTCGTGCAGTCGTTGCAGAAGGTTCAGGTGGACGAAGATGAAGAAGCCGACGAAGTCGGTTCGATCAGCCTTTCGGCAGAAGCGCTTCGCCTCACGGCCGCTGCTCCTGCACGCGGCGCAGGTATGCAGCGCGATTACGACCGGTAATATAGCGCACATATATTGAAGAAAGAGGCCCGGCTTGTCCGGGCCTTTTCTTTTGGCATTCGATCGCACCGCTGATACATGGGTCAGATGAGTGGAGAACTGGCAGCCGCAGCGGATATCATCACTGGCGCAGCGCTTGCGCGCGCTGTTGAGCCGAATGCGGGCGAGGGCAAAGATCCATCTGATATGTGCCTGAACTGCGGCACAGCCCTGCATGGGCCGCATTGCCATATATGCGGCCAAAAGGCGAAGGCGCACCGCACATTGAGCGCGTTCGGTCACGATATCCTGCACAGCGTGCTGCATTTCGACGGCAAGATTTGGCGTACATTGCCCATGCTGTTCTGGAGGCCCGGGGAATTAACGCGGCGCTATGTGCATGGTGAACGCGCCAAGTTTGTGTCTCCACTCGCGCTGTTTCTATTCTCGGTGTTCCTGACCTTTGCGGCATTTAATTGGATGTCGCATAGCAACGAAGCCGCCGTCGATTTGGGCGCTGGAAGCACCAAAGCAGAGGTGGCCACGCCCGAATTTGCGGCCGAACAGCGCAAATTGCGGGACGATATCGCCCGGCTGGAAAAGGAAGTTGTCGCGGCCCGTGCAGCAGGCAAGCCGACGCAAGCGTTGGAGCAAGAGCTTAAATCGGACAGGCTGGGCCTGACGCTCATGGGAACCGCGGCGAACAGCTTCGGCAAAGGAACCAATGATGCCGATGGGTACCAATTTACCGACTTGGAATTTCCGGGCGCAGCCTATTTGAACAAGGCTGCGGAAACGGCGAAGAAAAATCCGCAGCTGCTTTTTTATAAGATGCAATCCAATGCTTATAAATACAGCTGGGCACTTATTCCGATATCGGTCCCCTTTGTCTGGCTGCTGTTTTTCTGGCGCCGGCGGTTCAAGATGTTCGATCACGCAGTGTTCGTGACCTATTCACTGACCTTCATGATGCTGCTTGGCCTGATCTGCGGGATATTGATTAGCTTTGGCCCGACCGAACCGATCGGCGGATTGTTGCTCACATTTTATCCGCCCATTCACATGTACCGGCAATTGCATCAGGCATATGAAACGTCGCGATTTGGTGCCTTTTGGCGGATGTGCTTTTTATCCGTTTTTGCCATGACCGCGCTGACGTTATTTGCCGTTCTCGTTGTCGCCATCGGTGTTAGCTGACAACACATGCATTTTAACTTTGCCGCTCTCCGGCGCAATCTAGGTTCGACCTAACAAGGAAAACGGCGGATCACGATTTCCCGCCAGGCATCCCGGACGGTTTGAATGCGCCTGCGTTCTTGGGGAATGCTCGCGAAACCCTCCAGAAATTGCTCGGCGGTCAGACGGTATTTTTTGGGCGCGCAAAACAACGGCTTGCCCGCAGCATGCGCTTGTTCATTTTCTGCTTTGACAGAAGCCGCGGCGGCTTGAAACAGCCGTGCCATCGGCTTTATTTCTTTTGAGAATACCGCGCCCATGCCCTTTTTCTTGAGGGCGAGCGCCTTCACATAAAATGTTTCCGCATCCATGGCTTGGGCAGGAACGGCACACAGCAGCGCGCCGCTGGCAATAAGCACAGCGAATTTCATAATTGCGACCTCAACTCTCTCGTCAACCGGACTAGAGCGTTGAGGTTATCTTGCAAAGATGAAAATCAGACGCCCTGCGGCGTTACGTCACCAACTGGGGATGATTTGCGACGACCTGCTTTTGGAATGGCCGTCCCGACGGTCGGAATGGACGATGGTTGCGCAACCTTGCCATCATCGCGTTCGAATTTGCCGGTTTCAAGCAGCTGCTTGATCTCATCACCGGACAAGGTTTCGAATTCCAACAATGCGTTGGCCAAAAGATGAAGCTGCTTGTCATGCTTTTTCAAAAGGTCGGTCGCGCGCTTATGGCCACCCTCAACCAGCTTGCGAATTTCAGCGTCGATCTTGCGTGCCGTCTCGTCCGACATCGCCGACCGCTGCGACATGCCATAGCCAAGATAACCTTCCTGCCGCTCTTCATATTGCAGCGGGCCCATTTCGTCGGACATGCCCCATTGGGTTACCATGTCCCGCGCGAGGCTCGTCGCATATTGGATATCGCTTGAGGCGCCAGAGCTGACTTTGTCGTAACCGAAGATCAGCTCTTCCGCCACGCGGCCGCCCATCGATACCGACAGATTGGCGTGCATCTTGTCGCGATGATAGCTGTAATTATCACGTTCTGGCAGGCGCATGACCATACCCAGCGCGCGACCGCGCGGAATGATGGTCGCTTTATGGATTGGGTCCGACGCCGCTTCATGGATCGAAACAATCGCATGTCCGGCTTCGTGATAGGCGGTCATTTTCTTTTCGTCTTCGGTCATGACCATGGACTTACGCTCGGTGCCCATCATCACCTTGTCTTTCGCGTCCTCAAATTCGCGCATAGCCACCAAGCGCTTGCCACGGCGTGCCGCTAACAAGGCCGCTTCGTTGACGAGGTTAGCAAGGTCAGCGCCGGAGAAACCGGGCGTACCGCGTGCAATCACTCGGCCATCGACATCAGGTGCCAAGGGCACTTTCTTCATATGGACGTCGAGGATCTTTACGCGGCCATCAATGTCAGGGCGCGGCACGACGACTTGCCTGTCGAAACGACCGGGACGCAGCAGGGCAGGGTCAAGCACGTCGGGGCGGTTTGTTGCGGCAACGATGATGATGCCTTCATTCGCTTCAAAACCATCCATTTCAACCAGAAGCTGGTTCAACGTCTGTTCGCGCTCGTCATTTTGGTTGCCAAGGCCAGCGCCACGGCTGCGGCCCACGGCGTCGATTTCGTCGATGAAGACGATGCACGGTGCATTCTTCTTTGCCTGTTCAAACATGTCGCGCACGCGGCTCGCGCCAACGCCGACGAACATTTCAACGAAGTCAGAACCTGAAATCGAAAAGAATGGAACGCCTGCTTCACCCGCAATAGCGCGTGCCAGCAACGTCTTACCGGTACCCGGCGAACCCACGAGCAATGCGCCCTTGGGAATCTTGCCACCCAAGCGGCTGAACTTATGCGGGTCTTTCAAAAATTCGACAATTTCCTGAAGCTCTTCACGCGCTTCGTCAATGCCGGCAACATCTTCAAAAGTGACCTTGCCATGCTTTTCAGTCAGCAGCTTTGCCTTGGACTTACCAAAGCCCATGGCACCGCCAGCACCGCCGCCCTTTTGCATTTGGCGCAACACAAAAAATGCGATGCCCAAGATCAGCAAGAATGGCAGTGCCTGATATATGAGGATCAACAGCAGGCTGGGTTGTTCTTCGGCCTTCGCTTCAACCACCACGCCTTTGTCAATCAGCAAAGAAGGGAGGCTGGAGTCGTTGGGAAGCGGAACCGTGACGAACGTTTCGTCATTCTGCAGTTTGCCGCTGATACGATCAGGCGCGACGGCCACAGATTTGACTTCGCCTGCCTCAACCTTGTCGCGGAATGACGAATAGGTGATACCGTTGGTCGGCGTGGATGAGCCGTTGAAAATGGAGGCGACGACCAGAAGCGCCACAATGATGGCGGACCAGATGGCCATATTCCGCAGCATCGGGTTGCTTTTCGGTTCCTGTTCGTCGTTCATCATCACTGCCTTGATTTCAGCCCCGCACCAGATGCGCAGAGATACCTCACCAATGTAGGCGCGATTATGTGAATGACAATATAGCGATTGGCAAAATTCCGGTCGGTGTAAACTTAGTTTCGTCGTGGCGGTGCCATGGTAAACCGCCAATTGTCGCCGCCTTCGCATTTGACAGCACCCATGGTGGCGGTGCGCCCGTCCGAAAGTTCGGAAAGCAAGCGGTCAATGGCATCACCGCGCGGGGCAAGTTCGGGCTCCATCAGTTGCAGGCAATGGATCAACAGGCGGCGTTGTATCTCACGCGGGACATCGCGCGCATCGCAGGTCACGGCGTCCGTTTCGCGCTGGACCCTCTCTTGCGTGAGTTTCTCGGTCATCCAATTTAGCGCTTCTGAGGCATCTGCCAGTGCGCTGGCGGTGCGTCCGGCGCGGTCGGCGCGAAAGGGATGCTGCGTGTTCGCCAGCCAATTGCGCATCGCGACCCGTTCAAAGTCGGTATTTGCGTTGCTGGGGTCCTCCACCGGATTCAGTCCAGCGGTCGCGCAAATGGACATCAACTCGTCTTTCGTGAACCCCAATAAGGGCCGCAATATCTGCCCATTTGTCGACCGGATAGCCGATAGCCCGTCAACGCCGCTGCCGCGCGCAAGGCGCATCAAAACGGTTTCAAGCTGATCATCGGCATGGTGGGCGGTGGCGATATACGCACAATCATGCTGCTCTGCCGCCTGCGCCAACAACGCGTATCTTGCGGTTCGTGCAGCGGATTGAATATTTCCGCTGATTTTTTCGGCAGGCGACAAAATGACGTGCGGCACATGCATGTCTTTGCACATGCGCTGCACATATACTGCTTCGTCGGCGGACTCTGGCCTTAACCCATGATCGACGGTCGCCGCGACAACGCGATCGGGCATGGTTTTGTGTAACAATAGAAGCAGCGCCAGGCTATCGGGCCCGCCGGATACCGCGCACAATATGCGCGCGCCCGCCGGGACTTGCAGCGCATTTACCGCGCCGTTAAAGCGGTCGAGAAGCGCAGCGTCGAAGGTTACTTGCACTTCGCGCGTGTTTTACCGGCAGTGATCCGATCCGCCAAGCGACCGGTCGCAACATCTGGATAGGCTTTTGAAAGCTCACCATATGCCTCGCACGCCTCAGCGGTTTTGCCGAGGTCGGTTAAAGCTGATCCTAAGAACAACAGGCTGTCGGGCGCACGTTCGCCACGCGGGTCTGCTTTATAGTTGTCATAGAAAATTTTGACGGCGGTTGCAGGTTTTTTGTCGTCGAGCCACGCCCGCCCCAGCAAGTTGCGCAGGAAGCTTGCACGTCGGTGCTTTGGATATGTTTTAAGCGTTTCTTCCAGCGTGGCTTGCGCTTCTGGGTAGAATTTCGCTTCCCACAATCTGAAGCCATAAGTGTAGCCATCTTCAAAAGCATCGCCCGTGGCAGGCCGTTCAATGGCCGCAACTGCGGCAACGCGCGCGGCACTTGGCTTCGCGGTTGAAGCCACAGGTTTGGCTGCTGCTACAACGGGTTTTGGCTTGACGGTCATTGCTGCAGGCACAGGTGCTGCGGCCGGTACGACGCTTGCCGCGGTTGCCGGCACTGTGGTTTCCTGCGGTGCACTCGCCAGCTGCGCCTCCAAGATTTTCAAACGCGCTTCGAGGCCGCGCATATTGTTGCCCTGCTGCTCGACCTGACCCGTCAAAGTGGCCAGCTGTGCTTCCAACGCGTCGACACGCACCAACAGGTCAGAGGTCGCGGAGGTCGTCGTGGCATTCTCGGGCTGCGCAGTGGTCGGTGACTGGATGTCAGGCGCGACAAATTTGCCGGCACCTGCGGGAAAGACCTGACGCTGGACAGCGCGCATTTCCTTTTCAAGCTTGCTTACGCGTCCGTCAATATTTGCATCCTGCGCAACTGCTGACGCGCTGAGTGCAAATGCCGCGCCGCTATACAAAGCGAGCCGAAAATTCATTGGTCATTCCCCTTAAACTTACAAGTTTGGACGTATCGCTGACTGCACCAACGCAATAAATACCCATCACACCATTTCAGTGCAAAGAAAACCTGATTTTATTTAGATTTAATCGGCGTTGTCGGTGCTTTGCTGCGCAGAGTCAGCATTATTTGCCGGCAGAGGCGCGATCGGCGCCGTGGCGGCTGGCTTTACTGAGACCGGCGACGCCGTTGGTTGAGCCGCGGGCGCAGCATCGGTGAGTGTCAGACTTCGGAAAATCAAATATGCGGCCAGCGCCACTGACGCGATTGCGGCCGACGTCCAGGCGAGTGTTTTCGACGGTACGCGAGCGGGGTCAGCAGGTTCGTAGTTTTGCGCTGGTGGCTGATAGCCTTCATGGCCACTGCGCGCCAATTCCCAGCGCATCGCCTCACTGATTGCGGCGGCATCCATTTCGACAGCATTTGCATAAGATCGCGCGAAACCAAGCGTGTATGTTTGGCCAGGGAGGGCATCAAAATTTGATTGCTCGATAGCTTCGAGGTGGCGAGTCGGCACGCGGGTTTTTGCCGCAATATCAGAAAGACTTAAACCCAGCCGTTCGCGGCCTGCTTTTAGCTGGCTACCTACGGATCCGTGTCCTTCGTCAACAGAAGCTAATAAATCCACTGCAATCTCCACGCCCCGTTTTTTCTACCTCTTTGTGCAGTTATGCGGACAATGGTCATCTTGTTGATAAAGTCAACGGCGATAACAACTTTTCACCTTTGGGAATTCCTGCAATTTAGCCGGTTTCAATACCTTGGCTTGCCGCCCATATTGCCAGTTCCTCACGCAAATTCCCGGTGGGATTTTTCAGCAGCTCGTCCATCTTCTTGCGAATGTCGGCATGGTTGGTCGTGCGCACCATCGCTTTTATGGGTCCCACCGCCGCTGGCGTAATCGACAAGCGATGGATGCCCAGGCCGATCAACGCGAGCGCTTCAAGCGTCCGCCCACCCATTTCGCCACATACTGCAACGTCGACTGGATAGCCGTCCGTTGTCTGCACAACGCGCCGGATGAAGCGCAAAATGGCGGGGCTCAACCAATCATATCGCTCGGCAAGGCGCGGGTCTGCACGGTCTGCTGCAAACAAAAACTGCGTGAGGTCATTGGTGCCAATCGACAGAAAATCGATTTTAGGCAGCAAAATATCGAGTGTTTCGGCCAGTGCTGGCACCTCAAGCATGGCCCCATAACGGATTTTTGTCGGCAGCCGCTTCTTTTGCCGGCCCAAAAATTGCATCTGGCCTTCAAATATTTCTCGGGCCGCGTCAAATTCCCACGGCTCTGACACCATGGGAAACATGACGTTCAATGTGCGGCCTGCGGACGCTTCAATAAGTGCGCGGGCCTGCGCTTTCATGAGGCCCGCATGGTCCAAAGACAGGCGCAGTGCGCGCCAGCCGAGAGCAGGATTTTCTTCCTCGCTCGTTTCGTCTTTCAAATAGGGCAGGGGTTTGTCGCCGCCGATATCGAGCGTACGAAAAATGACGGGCTTGTCGCCTGCCGCGTCAATCACGTCGCGATAAAAACGTTGCTGGCGTTCGCGTTGCGGCAGCGTGGCAGATATCAAAAACTGAAATTCTGTGCGGAACAGGCCAACGCCCTCCGCGCCGGTGGTGGCCAAGGCGGACATGTCGTCGCGCAATCCGGCATTGATCATTAACGTCACCGGCACGCCATCATTGGTGACCGATGCCGCGTCACGCATCGCTGCATAGCGTGCCTTTTTCTTTTGCCGGTCGACCAGATCATGCTGGAAAAGCTCTTCGGCAGCTGACGACGGCCTGACGATGACGCTTTTTTCGTCGGCGTTCAGCAGCAGCATGTCGCCATCACGGACCTTGTGGCGAATGCCTTGTACGCGGCCCAATACGGGGATACCCATCGCGCGCGCAACAATAACGACATGCGCGGTAAGCGATCCTTCCTCAAGCACCACGCCGCGCAGACGGCGTTTGTCATATTCCAGCAGTTCAGCCGGGCCCAAATTGCGCGCAATCAGGATCGAGTCTTTTTTCAGACCGAGTTGCGCAGCGGTGCTCATCTGACCCGACACAATCCGCAGCAACCGGTTGGATAGATCTTCCAGATCGTGCATGCGGTCAGCCAGCAGCGCATCGTCAATCTGACGCATACGCATGCGGGTGCGTTGCTGGACCCGTTCGATGGCGGCTTCCGCCGTCAGGCCGCTATCGATCGCCTCGTTAATGCGGCGGCTCCAGCCTTCGTCATATGCGAACATTTTATAGGTCGCGATGACCTCTTCATGCTCGCCGCCCGTGCCAAAATCAATTTGGCTCGCCATGCGGTCGATTTGTTCGCGCATTTTATCGAATGCGGAATAGACACGGTGACGCTCGGCTTCGATATCCTCCGCGACGGTATGTTCAATGCGGACATTGGGCTGGTGAAAAATCGCAACGCCAGCCGCCGCGCCCTTGACGAGCGGCAGGCCTGTAAGGCTAATGGTGCCGGTGTCATTTCCACCCCGCGCGCTGGGTTCGTCGATCAGGCCTGCATTGGCGATCAGTTCTGACAGCACCATGGCCACGGTTTGAAGCGCCTCAATTTCGACCTCTTCATATTTCCGAGGTTCGACATGCTGCACCGCCAATACGCCAACCGCGCGTTCGGAACGGACAATCGGCACGCCTGCAAAGCTGTGGAAGCGTTCTTCGCCTGTTTCGGGAACATAGCGGAAATTCGGATGGGCGGCTGCCTCATCCAAGTTCAATGTTTCGACATTTTCCGCAATCGTGCCGACTAGGCCTTCGCCCAAGCCAAGTCTGGTGACGTGGACCGCCGCTTCGTTCAACCCGCGCGTCGCAAACAATTCAAGATCACCATCGCGCAACAGATAGATCGAGCACACCTCGCTCGACAGCGCTTCGCCAATGATGTTGACCACATGGTTCAATTTGCCCTGCGCATGATTTCGCGAGGCCATCACTTCGTGAAGACCGGTCAATATGTTGCGGGCAGAACGGGTAGCGCTTTCCATCTGCCCCATCTAGCAGAGACACAAAAGGCAAGCGATACCCAGCTTGAAATTATTCATAGTCAGCCAGTTAGGGCCGACTCCTGCATAAGTACGTCCTTCAGATGCAGCTTTTGCTTCTTCAGGTTGAGGATGATGTTGGTGTCAGGAAAAGGTCGATTTTCTTCGTGTTCCAGCTTTTGCTCAAGATCGGCATGTTTGCTGCGAAGTGCGGACAGATGATTAATATTCACATCATTCTCCTTCAGCGTGAGACTCGGTGGTCCAACAACCAAAGTAAATCACGAAATATTGCGCGAGTCTCGCGATAAATTTGTGTTTGCCGCGCATCAGAAACATGCCCCCGCGATCATGCCTGCTTTTAACGATGACTTGTTTGCACGACTCTGGTTAGAAGGGGGCATGAACGACGACGGCTACCAGCAGCAGCTGGAACAACTGAAGATTGAACATCGCGATTTGGATGACGCCATTACGGCGCTGACCATGCAATCGGTCGTTGATCAGCTGCAGATTGCGCGTCTGAAAAAGAAGAAGCTGATATTGAAAGACCGAATCATGCGGCTTGAAGATCAGCTTGTGCCGGACATCATAGCCTGACCCGTTACCGTCCTTAGCGTTCACAAATGCACGATGATTGTTTCATACCGGCACACTCGCAATATGTTAACGCGATCGGAACGTTTCTACTAACATCGGGGCATAGGCCGTGCCATAATGGCGCATGCGCAACGCACAACTTGAACTAACCCCGTTATTATTAGATTCTCTGTATACAGAAGCGATACTGCTCGCCGATGAAGCGCGCGCCTGTTTTGACCGCAGTTTTGATGCGGGGCATTTGTCTCCGGAGATTTCGGTCGCTTTCTCCTGCGAGTCACTCAAGGTCACCACCCGCCTGATGCACAGCATTGCGTGGTTGTTGAATCAAAAGGCATTGCGGGCTGGCGAAATCACCGAGCGAGAAGCGCAAAACGACGCCAAAAATTTGGGCTATGCCCCGGCCAGCGATGGACCGCTTGTGTTGCAATTTCCATTAGAGGCGCAAGCGCTGATCGGCGCGAGCGAAGAATTATATTACCGGCTTCAGCGCTTCAGCGAAAAAATGCGCGCGCCTATCCCGCAGGCGTCGGAACCCCATGCCATGCGCGATCGTTTAAGGGCGTCGTTCTAAGCGTCAAACTGTAGACTGGCCAAACGGGAATAAAGGCCGCCTGCCGCGCTGAGTGTCGCATGGTCGCCTTCTTCAACAATCTGACCTTGGTCCATCACAATGATACGGTCGGCCGAACGTACGGTCGCCAGACGGTGGGCAATGACGATCGTCGTGCGATCCTTCATCAGCATGTCGAGCGCGTCCTGAACAAGGCGTTCGCTTTCGGCATCCAGCGCGCTTGTCGCTTCGTCCAATAACAAAATCGGCGCCTGCCGCAGGACAGCGCGCGCGATGGCAATCCGCTGTCTCTGCCCACCCGAAAGCCTGGCCCCACCTTCGCCCAAATATGTATCGAGTCCTTGTGGAAGTTCGCGCAGGAAATTGGCTGCATTGGCCTGTTCTGCCGCGGCCCAAATGGCATCGTCATCGGCCAGCCAGTTGCCGTAACGCAGATTGTCACGCGCCGAAGATGCGAACAGCACCGTCTCTTGCGGAACATAGGCCATGCGCGCCCGCACTTCTGCTGGATCGGCGCTCGTGAGCGCCACACCGTCGATGCGGAGGCCACCTGTTTCTGGATCATAAAACCGCTGTGCCAGCTGAAACAGCGTCGATTTACCGGCGCCGGACGGGCCGACAACAGCAACCGTCTCGCCCGGGCTTACTTTCAGATTGAAATTACTAAGCGCGGATACTTCGGGGCGTGTGGGGTAGCGAAAATTGACATTCTGAAACTCTAGCTGTCCGCGCGGTGGCACCGGCAACGCTATAGGTTTAGCGGGCGGAGCGATATTCGGTTCTGCGGCGAGAAGTTCGGCGAGCCGTCCAGACGCACCTGCGCCGCGCACCAGATCGCCATAGACTTCTGTAAGGGCACCAAATGCGCCTGCTACCAAGCCTCCGGTGAGCACAAAGGCTGCAATGGTTCCACCGGTCAACCGGCCCTCGACAACGTCAATTGCGCCTTTCCACATCAGCAAGGTGATCGCGCTGAAAATGAGGGCCATGACGATGGCGGTCATAAATGCGCGCAGGCGAATACGCTTTTTGGCGGTGCTAAAGGTAGCTTCGACACTACCACTAAACCGTTCGCCTTCGCGTCCCTCTTGTCCAAAGGCTTGCACGATGCGCATGGCACCGAGTGTCTCCGAAACCATTGCGCCAACATCGGCAATCCGGTCCTGACTTGCCCGAGACGCAGATTGCAATTTTCGACCAATCAGCACGATGGGCAGAACGATGACGGGAATGGCAATCAAAAGGCCGATGGCCAACTGCGGTGCAAGGGTGAACAGATATACAACGCCCCCAATGCCCATAACGATGTTACGAAGCGCGACCGACACCGTCGTGCCGACGACCTGTTCGATAACGGCCGTATCGCTTGTCATACGGCTGGCAATTTCCGCTGGACGGTTATGTTCGAAAAAGGCTGGGCTTTGGCGCAGCAGGTTGCGGTTCACAGCGAGCCGGATGTCGGCAACTGTGCGTTCCCCGAGCCAAGACACAAAGTAAAAACGAAACGCCGTGGCAACGGCCATTACGGCCACAATTATCAGAAGATATTCAAACCAGCGGGCAATATCGGACGAGTCACCACCGGCGGCAAAGCCGCGATCAATAACCAATCGGAACCCTGCGGGAATGGCGAGTGTGGCAAGCGCAGCGACGGTGAGCGCCATCAAAGCAAACATAATTTGCTGCGGATAGGCCGAGGCATGCTGCCACACCATACGCAGATTGCCGAGTTTTTTGGCATTCGCTGGTGTGGCGGTGTCTGCCGTTTCGGGTGCAACGGACGTGACGTTAGCGTTTGGCAAATCTGCGGATGTTTCATTCATGATACGCCGCGTAGCAGGGCGCTGCGACACTCACAATTGCAGACAGGAAAACGGCTTCACTTTTTCATGGTGCAATGCACAATAAATGCTTATGATCCCCAGAAGATTGCCCTGTTTTTCTGGGCCGAAAGACGGAAATATAAGGATTGCAGATGCTTTACACCGGTTATGATATGCAACGGAGCTGGTTAGCAGGTGCGGGGAAAATTGCACAGGCGCAGGCAGATGTGCTCAAGACTTTCACTGGCCCATTTAGTATGGGCGGTCTCGCACCCATCGCCGCGTCGGCATTGGACGTGTTTGCGCATTCGGTTTTGCCGCGCGGGAAGCCAGCATTCGGATTGGACAGCGTTACTGTCGATGGCAAGACGTTGCCGGTTCAAGAAGAGAATCTGGCACGCAAGCCCTTTGGGCAGCTGAAGCGGTTCGTATATGAAGGCAGCAGCGCGAAGCCACGGTTGCTCATTTGCGCGCCGATGTCCGGCCATTTTGCGACGCTGTTGCGCGGCACGGTCGAACGCATGATCCCAACGCATGATGTCTATATCACCGACTGGAAAGATGCGCGCGATGTGCCGTTGACAGGTGGCGGTTTCGATCTGGAAACCTACATCGATTATCTCATCGAATGGCTTGAATTCATCGGCCCCGATGCCGGGGGACGCGGTGCCCATATGTTGGCGGTGTGTCAGCCTTCGGTCCCGGCTTATGCCGCTGCAGCGGTGATGAGCGCGAAGGACCATCCGTTGCGGCCACGCACATTGACGATGATGGGCGGCCCAATCGACACCCGCGAAGCGCCGACGGCGGTCAACGACCACGCCACACGCCGCCCGCATGAATGGTTCGTACAAAATGTCATTGCGACCGTCCCGCCTTATTATAAAGGGTCGGGACGGCGGGTATATCCCGGTTTTCTGCAGCTATCGGGCTTTATGTCGATGAATTTGGGCAACCATATGATCAGCCATTGGTCAATGTTCTCCGACCTCGTCAAAGGCGACGGCGAAAGCGCGGATCGGCACAAAGAATTTTACGACGAATATCGCTCGGTCTGCGACATGACGGCGGAATTTTATCTGCAGACCGTAGATACGGTATTTCAGCGTCATTTGTTGCCCAAGGGCGAATTCAACTATCGCGGCAAGCTCGTTGATCCTGGCGCGATTAAGGACATCGGTCTGCTGGCGATTGAGGGTGAGCGGGATGACATTAGCGGCCTTGGGCAAACCAAGGCAGCGCTCAACATTGCGACCGCTTTGCCGGATGCGCTCAAAAAATATCATATGGCACCGGAAGTCGGCCATTATGGCATCTTCAACGGCAGCAAATGGCGCGAAAAGATTGCACCGGTCGTCGAAGACTGGATTGTCAGCCACAATGGCTAGCGGCATCGGTGCCATGTCGCGTTTATGACATTGCACATCACGGCCACTGTTGAACGCTGGCCCGTCGATGGCCAATTTATCATCGCGCGCGGCGCAAAGGAATATGTGGACCTGTTGGTGGTCGCACTAAGTGATGGCCAGCATATTGGCTATGGCGAGGGAACTGCCATTTATTATTGCGGGGAAACCGCCGAAAAATGCCTGGCGCAGGTGGAGCGTATCATCCCGCTGCTGCGCGACACAAGCCCGCGTGATGCGCGAGGCATTGCCCAGTCCGCGCTGTCTGCTGGTGCCGCCCGCAACGCGCTGGATTGCGCCTTGTGGGACTTAGAGGCCAAGCAAGCGGGCGCGCCGCTGTCGGAACTTTTGGGCATGAAATCCCGCCCCGCGCCGCTTCGAACCGCATTCACCATATCATTAGGCCCGCCAGAGACGATGCAGGCCGATGCCCGGGCCGCGGCGCAAAATGGATATAGCCTGCTGAAGCTGAAGATAAACGGCGAAGCGGACCGCGACCGCGTCGCGGCTGTCCGTTCGGGCGCGCCAAAAGCGGATATCATTGTCGATGCCAATGAAAGCTGGGGTGCGATTGATATAGTGGCCGAGGCAGAGGCCCTAAAAAATCTAGGTGTCGCGCTCATCGAACAACCGCTGCCTGCCGGGAATGATGCGGCGCTTGCCGACATCAGCGCGCCGCTGCCCATTTTCGCCGATGAAAGCTGCCACACCGCGCAGGACGTTGCCCGGCTGGTGGGCCTATATCAGGGTGTGAACATCAAATTGGACAAAGCGGGCGGCCTGACCGCCGGCATATCGCTTCTCGCTGCGGCACAGAACGCTGGCCTGCAAAGCATGGTTGGGTGCATGTTGTCGACCAGCCTTGGCATTCGGCCCGCCTTTGTGTTGGCGCAGAATGTGCAATGGGCCGACCTCGACGGGCCTGCATTGCTGTCAGGCGACCGTCCGGATGGGTTTATATTCTCAAATGGATTGATAAGCGAGGCGCAGCGCGACTTATAATTCGACGTTCGCGACCTTGTTTTTGTAATCCTGCTTCGGATCCATACCGAGCAGCATTTTTACACCTGCCACCATGCTTGATGCATCAATCCAGATTTCGGCATTTTCGGGATCTAGCCGTATCAGCGCCAGTTCCGGATCATCCTTGCCGCCTTCGTACCACGCCGCAACGAAACGGTTCCAAAGACGGTCAATCACGTCGCGGTCGGTCGATTGGGACAGATTGCCGTGGACGGTTGCCCAGATATCATGGCCCTTTGATGTAAAATGCGCCATCGCCCGGCTACCTGAACTAATCTGTTGATACAAGTCGCTGGATCGGGCGGTGAAAAACCAGATTGGCCCTTGATATAGGCCACCCTGAAAGCCGTCATCATCCAACTGCGCCGTCATCGGGCGCGCGTGTCCGTCTTCGCCCTCGGCCAAGCCAAGGAACATTGTCATGTCCGACTTCAGGGATTTCCAGAATTTTTCCTTGATCTCGGTTTCGCTCGCCATGTCATCACTCCAATTGGTACGTGATGGAAACAAGCTACGTCCGATGAAGTTCCGGTATTTTGAGACTTAATGACGGGCCGCGGCCTTATAGGGCATCATGTTTTAAGCCGGAATCAAGTGCACTGTCGCGGTAATTTGCGCAGGTGCGGTCCGTCATCCTTCCACTTCGTCACCCTGAACTTGTTTCAGGGTCCACCGTGCAGCACGCCCAGAGCTAGAAAGGATAAATGGACCCTGAAACAAGTTCAGGGTGACGGGGGTGAGGAATGTTTACTTCCCTCTCCCTCTGCGCCCTCCGCGCCTCTGCGTCAGTCCGTTTTGCACGCAGAGGCGCAGAGGACGCAGAGGGTATGCACATGCGGGAATAACAGTGACAGGAATTACGGAGAATTCCTTGCACCGAACAAAATGGCCTCAAACCGCGAAGGTGAGATTTATGCGTTCACGGCCGAATAGAGGTTTAAGCTTTATAACGCGTCGAGATACTCGATATCGGGCGCACCCGCGAGGCATGGGCCAAGCTTTGGGCCAGCAGCTTTGAAATAGTCGCTGGCACCGTGTGCCGTGAGCGCGTCCTGATCGACATATTGCTCAAGCACTTTGTAAACCTGAGGGTTGGACCGAGACCGGGTCAATGTATAAAATACGTTCCCCGGTTCATTGGCCCGAACGGCAGCCGCAAGCTCTGCAAACACAGCCTCAAAGGCTTCGTTTTTGCCGTCGGCGACGGTTAAAGTTGCGATGACACCAATAGCTGACATGCGGCTGCTCCGTTTCGTTCTTAGAAGATTTCAAAAAGGCCGGCTGCGCCCATGCCGCCGCCAACGCACATCGTGACGACGCCATATTTCGCACCGCGACGCTTGCCTTCGATCAATGTATGGCCGACGCAACGTGCGCCCGTCATACCATATGGGTGTCCGATCGAGATCGAACCGCCATTGACGTTCAGCAACTCGTTTGGAATGCCAAGCTTGTCGCGGCAGTACAGAACTTGAACAGCAAATGCTTCGTTCAATTCCCAGATGCCGATGTCGTCCATCTTTAGGCCAAAACGCTGCAGCAATTTTGGAATTGCGAACACGGGGCCAATGCCCATTTCGTCTGGCTCTGTGCCTGCAACCGCCATGCCGACATAACGGCCAAGCGGGTTGAGGCCCTTTTTCTCGGCAACCTTGGCTTCCATCAAGATGGACGCCGAAGAACCGTCGGACAACTGGCTGGCGTTACCGGCCGTGATGGTCATGTCTGGACCAAGCACGGGCTGAAGCGATTGCAAACCTGCGAGCTGCGTATCGGCGCGATTGCCTTCGTCCTTGGCAATGGTGACTTCTTTCTGGCTGACTTCGCCCGTTTCCTTGTTCACGACATTCATCATCGTGGTCACAGGAACGATTTCAGCATCGAAATAACCGGCTGCTTGACCAGCTGCGGTGCGCTGCTGCGATTGCAGGGCGTATTCGTCCATCGCATCGCGGCTGATGTTGTAGCGCTTGGCCACGACTTCAGCGGTTTGAAGCATCGGCATGTAAATCGAATTGTGCATGGCAACCAATTCCGGGTCGGCCTGAACGCGCATTTCCTTGGTTTGCACCAATGAGATCGAGTCCTGACCACCAGCTGCCATCACATCGACATTGTCGACGATGATTTGCTTGGCTGCAGTTGCAATCGACATCAGGCCCGACGAACATTGGCGATCCATGGTCATGCCCGAAACAGAAATCGGCAGGCCAGCGCGCAATGCAACCTGACGTGCAAGGTTGCCGCCCTGTGTGCCTTGCTGAAGCGCGGAGCCCCAAAGGACGTCATCAATTTCGCCGCCTTCAATGCCAGCGCGCTCCACAGCGGCCTTCAACGAATAGCTGCCGAGCGTTGGCCCGAGCGTTGCGTTAAATCCGCCGCGATAGGCTTTGCCGATGGCGGTACGGGCGGTTGATACGATTACTGCGTCACGCATGGTAATGGTTCCTTGAATTAAAAATTATACGAAAAACTGGCTGATCCATTCAGCCTGAAGTGCTGGTTTGTCTTCACCCTCAATCTCGACAGTGAACTCAAGCGTCTGCTGCCATTGGCCAGGGCGCTTTTCAACGAGTTCCAGAAGTTTGAAATGTCCGCGTACCCGCTTGCCCGAACGGACAGGGGCCAGAAAACGGGTTTTGTTGCCACCATAATTGACGCCCATTTTGACGCCTTCGATCTTGGGACAATCGGACTTCGCGCTGAGTACGGGAAAGAGCGACAGGGTCAAAAATCCATGCGCAATGGTGCCACCGAACGGTGTCATCTTGGCCATTTCTTCATTGATATGGATGAACTGGTGGTCACCGGTTGCATCTGCAAATTTGTTGATCATCTCCTGATCAACCAAAATCCATTCAGACGTGCCGATTTTTTCGCCGACCTTAGTCGCGAATTCCGCTGGGGTAATAGTGGTCATGGGTGTTTCTCCTGCAAACTATTTGGCCGCACCGTGGCGGTTTCGAACGTTCAATACAAGCCCCGGCGATTTGCCGTTACGGCAAGCTTGTGCCCCAGCAACCCAGTATCCGCGAATCAGGCTTTCGGCGCGGGAGCGGGCGGCGCATAGGGCATCACCATATGGCCATCGGGGGCTGCGGTGAATGTCGTTTGTGTGGGATAGGCAAAGGAAATGCCTTCACGGGCAAACCGGTCGATGATGGCAATGCCGATGTCATGCCGCGCCTGAAACATAACCTCCACATCATCGCTTTCGATATCGAAAACGAGATGGAAATCGAGCGAGCTTGCGGCAAAGTTATTGAACCCAGCGCGGATAAATTGCGCGCCATTGTCCTCGACGACTTCGCGCAAAATTTCCGGGATCCGCTTCGCAAGGGCAGGCGGGGTTTGGTACACAAGTGTCAGGACGAAGGTGACACGGCGATACAGCGTCAGCGTGTTGTTCGTAATTTCCTTTTCAAGCAATTTGCTATTGGAGATTATCTTCTCTTCACCCGTCAGCGCACGCAGCCTTGTGCTTTTCATGCCGATGACTTCGACCCGGGCGACGGTGTTGTCATAAGACACCGTGTCGCCGCGGCGGAATGGCTTATCAAAAATGATCGAGATGGCGGCAAACAGATCGGAGAAAATTCCTTGGGCGGCAAGGCCAATGGCAATCCCGCCAACGCCTAAACCAGCGACAAGGCCAGTGACGTTCACGCCGAGATTGTCCAGCACGACGATTGCAGCAACGGCAAACAACGCAAAGCTGACGAGCAGCCGGATTAAGACCATCGCACTTTGAAGCGTCTCATGTTCGTGCAGCCCTTCACCGGCGCGCCGCTCAATCATGCCCAATATGATTTCGCGCAGCCAGATCGCGACCTGGGTAACGATCGCGATGGTGAATAAAATGTCGATGGCATGGGTAAGCGCCACCGGAGCATTGGCAATCTGGTTCACCAGTTCAATCGACACCATGACGCGGAAAAACTTGCTCGTACGCGCCAAAGTGCGGGCGACGATTGATTTCACATGCGCGCGATGTTCGCTTTCACGCGCAATTTTTGATGCAATGCGTTTCAGCCAGCTGAGCGCGACGAAAACGATAATCGCGGCGCCAACTGCAATGCCCAGTTCAAAGACATTGCCCTGAACCCACGCCGCTATTGCGTCCCAATAATATTGGATGCGTGGAATTACTGCGTCTGGTTGAATGCGCTGAATTACAGGTGCTGATTTTGCTGTCATAGTTTATGTGTAAGGCCGAATGCGCCGCTTAACAACCTTTTGGCATGCGCTAATCCTCCAGCAAGAGCGCGTCGATTATCAGGCGGTATGTGCCGTCGAATATTGCGGTCTCGGTTATGGCGATGTCTGCAACCAGCTGGCGCGGCAGTGAAAATTCGTGATCTTCTAACAGCTGCACGACGGCCGAAGGCTGTTCGGCGGCGGTTACGGGCAGCGCAACGGACAGGCATATTTGGGCGCCGCTAAATGTAAGGCTGTGCCAAGGCCGTTCGTGCAATATCGCGATGCTTGCTTGGGGCATTAACGCTTGAAGCGCACGTACAAGGCTGCGGGCAAGGCTGCGGGACGGTGCTTGGTCCGTCATTGCCGTTCACTCGCGTGTGCATCGGACCTCTGGCCATAGCTGCACATGAATGCCCGCAGCTTTTCCTCCATTTCGGGTCGGATTTCTCGACCCATTCTGATGTCAAGCACGAGTCGCGGATCGCGCGCCGCCAAGCGCCCGAATTTGGTGGGAGGAAGGCCCTGATCACGCAGAAACCGTTCAATCAGGCGTTTGATATGCATAATGTCTCCTCCAAGTACGACCCGGATTTGCTTGCCCGAATCAGTTAGAACAAATATAGAACAAACTTGATAGGATAAATCCTACAAGTCTAGGAAATTTCCAACCGAAGCGGAGGGATGACGATGGAGGAAGAACCAAGAGCTGTTCTGGAGCGGCTCATTTTGGAAAGTGGCGAAGATTTTGCCGGATTGTCGAAGCTGGTGGGTCGAAATCCAGCCTATATCCAGCAATTTATCAAACGCGGAACGCCCAAGAAGTTGCCGGAGACCGAGCGCGGCATATTGGCGCGATATTTCGGTGTTGATGAGGTTTTGTTGGGCAAATCCGCAGACACGGAGGTGACGTCTGGAATTCGCCTCATTCCGAAGCTGGCTGTTGGTGCTTCTGCAGGTGCGGGCGCAATGCACGATGGCGAGGCGCTTGCGGGCAAGATCGGCTTTGATGAAAAATGGTTGCGCAGGATGGGGCTTGATCCAGCCAAGCTCTCTCTCATCCGGGTCGATGGTGAGTCGATGTCGCCAACGCTGAACCATGGTGACGATATCATGGTCGATAACCGCGCGGCGACCCAAGCGGTGCGTGATGGCATCCATGTTATCCGGCTGGATGATATGTTGATGGTCAAACGTCTGGCGCAAGGGCCGCGGGGGCGGCTGTCGGTACTTTCCGACAACCCCAATTATCCCGACTGGCCAGATGTTGATGGCGCAACTGTTACGGTGATCGGCCGGGTGGTGTGGGCAGGGCGTCGGCTCTGAAGGCTTGCCTCGCGCGCATCAGTCCGCCACATAGTGCCGCATGTCGAACGTCACATCTGCCGCAACCAAAGCACCGCCCCTAAAAGCCGCCATCATTCCGGTGACGCCGCTTCAGCAAAATTGTACGCTGTTTTGGTGTACCGAAACGAACAAGGCGGCGCTGGTCGACCCGGGGGGTGATCTGGACAAGTTGAAAGCCGCAGTGGCGCAGACGGGGGTTGAGCTTGAAAAGCTGTTGGTGACGCACGGCCATCTTGACCATTGCGGCCAGACCGGCATGCTGGCCAAAGAATTGGGCCTGCCGATTGAGGGGCCGCATGAAGAAGACCGCTTCTGGATTGCAAAGCTCGACGATGATGGCGCACGCTGGGGTATGGAAGCGCACACGTTCGAACCAGATCGCTGGCTGGTGGATGGCGACACGGTCACCGTGGGCAATCTGACGCTCGATGTCATTCATTGCCCCGGACACACGCCCGGGCACGTAATTTTTCATCACGCGCCCAGTCGTCTTGCAATTGTTGGTGACGTCTTGTTTCAGGGCTCTATCGGCCGCACCGATTTTCCGCGCGGGAACCACGCGGACCTCATCCATGCGATTACGACAAAGCTATGGCCGTTGGGGGATGATGTTACCTTCATCCCCGGCCACGGACCAACCAGCCAGTTCGGTTATGAGCGACAGCATAATGCATTTGTCGCCGATGACGTTCTGGCTGCCCGGTGAGTTAAAGCACCGCTGCGTAAACGCGGGCGAGCGCCCAGCCGGCAAGTCCAAGCAGCGTCAGCATGGAGGTTAGCGTGCCAACCATACGGCCTTTGCCCAATGTGCCGCCGTCCATGCCCAGGCCATGCGCAAGCCGGCCAACGATATACACGATGCCAAGGCCCCACAGCCAGTTGTTCGTGCCGCCCGTTGCTTCAAGTGCGGCAATCAAGACCAAGACAAATGGTGCGCTCTCGACGAAATTGGCATGCGCGCGCATCCGCCGGATAACAAATTCGCTGCCGCCATCGCCGATCGAAACGCTTTCTTTGGTCCGTGCTTGCCCACAGCGTATCATGAGCCAAATGTTCACCAAAGCGGCGCCTGCAGCGATGGTAAGGGTTACGGGTAAACTCAACATATATTCTCTCCCTGTTCGTTTGCGGTGCTTATCTGCTATCTCACGGGTTGCAAAGCCCGGAAAAAGAAGTATAGCGCGCGGCTCACACAGACATGTGCGGTTGACTTAGGCTGATTCTGGCGATTGCTTGCCACGACCACCTCTTTCGCCTAGCATGCCCTAGAACTTATTGATTTTGAAATGGAACAGGTGCCGAGATGGCTGTCCCCAAAAGAAAAACATCCCCTTCAAAGCGCGGCATGCGTCGCAGCCATGATTCGCTGACTGTTGCAGCGTATCAAGAATGCCCAAATTGCGGCGAACTGAAGCGTCCGCATCACCTGTGTGATGCGTGTGGCCATTATAATGGCCGCGAAGTGGTTGCAGTCGCCTGATCCTTCCTAAAGGAGAATAATAGGTGTCCACGAAACCGCGTATCGCCATAGACGCGATGGGCGGTGACGAGGGCGTGCCTGTTATGATTGCAGGTGCGGCGTTGGCGCGGCACCGGCACGAAAGTTTCAACTTTCTTTTGGTTGGGGATGAAGTCCGCATCAAAGCGGCGCTTGATAAGCATCCCAATCTGCGCGCTGCCTCCGAAATCCTTCACACCGACGATGTCGTAACGGCGGATGACAAGGTCAGCGCAGCTTTGCGCAAGGCCAAGACCAGCTCCATGGGCATGGCGATAAACGCCGTGAAAACCGGAGAAGCCAGCGCTGCTGTCAGCGCAGGCAATACCGGCGCGCTCATGGCCACCGCAAAGCTCGCGTTACGGACCATGCCCGGCATCGACCGGCCAGCGCTTTCTGCGCTTTTACCGACGCTGGAAGACACCGACGTGGTGATGCTCGATCTGGGCGCAAACACCGAGTGCGAAGCGAAAAACCTTGTTCAGTTCGCCATCATGGGCGCAGCCTATTCCCGCATCATTTTCGGTTTTGACCGCCCGCGGGTTCGGCTTTTGAACATCGGCACAGAAGAAATGAAAGGCACCGATCAGCTACGCGATGCGGCCTTGCATCTGCGCAATGCGACGGGCCTGCACATGGATTTTCAGGGGTTTGTCGAGGCGGATAAAATCAACCGCGGCGAATGCGACGTTGTCGTTTGCGATGGCTTTACGGGAAATATCGCGCTGAAGTCCATTGAGGGTACGGCCCGTTTCGTGACCGATCTGCTGCGCCGCGCGTTTACAAGCTCATTGCGGTCAAAATTCGGCTTTCTGGTGTCGCGCCCTGCGACTGAGTTGCTGCGCCATCATCTTGACCCCAATAATCACAATGGCGCCGTCTTCATGGGGCTGAACGGTGTCGTGGTAAAAAGTCACGGTAGCGCCAACGTGAAGGGCGTAGCCAACGCAGTAGAAGTCGCCGCGCGGCTGGTGGAAGAAGATATTACGGCGCGCATCACCCAAGATCTGGCGCGGGTGCAGGCAGAATGACCGTTGCGACCCTTCATGCCGTTATCAAAGGCACAGGGTCCGCGCTTCCGCGCAATCGTGTATCGAACGCCGAACTTGCAGCCAAAGTCGACACGACGGACGAATGGATCACCGAACGCACCGGTATCAAATTTCGCCATATCGCTGAACCCGACGAAACGACATCCAGCCTTGCGATAGAGGCGTCGCGCAACGCGCTTGAGGCGGCAAATATGGCCGCGTCCGACATTGATCTGATTATTTTGGCGACCGCCACTCCGGACCAGACATTCCCTGCATCGGCCACCATCGTCCAGCACGCGCTTGGCTGCAATGGCGGCGTGGCCTTTGATGTCGCTGCGGTATGTTCGGGGTTCCTGTACGCATTTTCCGTGGCGGAAAGCATGATCCGCGCAGGATCGGCGCGTAACGCATTGGTGATCGGCGCAGAAACCTTCAGCCGCATCTTGGACTGGGAAGACCGCACAACCTGTGTGCTTTTTGGTGATGGTGCCGGCGCAGTCGTGTTGTCAGGCGAAGTCGGAACCCGCGGTGCCCTGGCCACCAAGCTGCATGCCGACGGCCAGCATAATGAATTATTATATGTCGACGGCGGTCCATCGACGACGGGAACGGTTGGCAAGTTGCGCATGAAGGGCCGCGAAGTGTTTCGCCACGCGGTCACGAACCTGACGAGCGTACTTCATGAAGTTCTTGCGGAAGCAGAACTCACGCCTGCAGATGTCGATTGGGTCGTCCCGCATCAGGCAAATGCCCGGATTATTGAAGCGACGGCCAAGAAACTTGGGCTCGACGCCGACAAAGTTGTTCTGACGGTCGACCAGCATGCAAACACCTCGGCAGCCTCTGTTCCGCTTGCCCTTGATGTTGCCGTGCGGGACGGCCGGATTAAAGCCGGAGATGTCATTGTGATCGAGGCAATGGGTGGCGGTTTTACATGGGGCGCTTCTGTCGTTCGTATGTAGGCGATTTCCAACGATCGCCGTTTTACAATTGAAAATTCTGCTGTATATTATGGGAATAGGGGTGGCCGTACATCCGGAGACCGTAAATGGCAGACACAGGAACATTAACGCGCGCCGATCTGGCGGACATTCTCAATCGTCAAATCGGTTTGTCGCGTGCTGACGCGGCATTGATGATTGAGTCTATTCTTGATCATATGACGACCGCTGTGCTTGACGGCGAAAATGTAAAAATATCCTGTTTTGGCACGTTTGTTTTGCGTGACAAAGGCCAGCGGGTAGGGCGCAATCCCAAAACGGGTGTGGAAGTGCCCATAACGCCGCGTCGGGTCCTGACATTTCGGGCCAGCCAAGGCATGCGTCAAAAGGTCAAATAACCCATCATGGTTGAAAAATCGGCGGACGCATTTCGAACCATTGGCGAAATGGCGCAGGTTTTGGGCGTCCGGACGCATATTTTGCGTTATTGGGAAGAGCAATTCCCAATGCTCAAACCACTGACCCGCGCGGGTGGACGCCGTTTATATCGGCCGGATGACGTGGCCTTGCTGCACACTATTCACCGGTTGCTCTATAGCGAAGGATATACCGTTAAAGGCGCCCGACGCTTTTTGGAAACGGGTGACGTGCCTGCCCCAGCGCCGGTTGCTGCATCAGCCCCTGCTGCCACTGGTCCACAGTTTGATCTTTCGGCGCTGCGTGCCATTCGCGACAGGCTCGCATCCGCGCTTGCCGCGGCGTAAGTTCAAATAAGCGTCCGCGCGTAGACCATATCGCGAAACGGGACGTCCCCGACCATGAAGACAGTGTTTCCAATCGCGGCAAAGCCGGCGCGCTCATAAAAAGCGACCGCTTTTTCGTTGTTTTCGTACACCGCCAACAGCATGCGTTTTGCGCCGCGCTCGGCCGCGATGGCAAAGGCTTGCTCAAGCAATTGTCGGCCATTGCCGCCACCTTGCCACGGTTCAAGCAAATAAATGCGCTTTAACTCAATATCCCCATCCTGCTGCAGGTCCGGGTGCGACGGCGGGGTTATCATCGCATAGCCAATAGGCGCGCCAAGCGGTGTCTCACCCATCACGATATCGACACCGGGCTGCGCCAAGGCATTGGCATAATATTCCGGGCTGTGTTCGTTACGCAGATGTTCGATCAGCGGTTGGCCCGGATGGTCAAAGGCAAAGGTCGCAAGGAATGTTGCCGATCCCAGAAGTGCCAGCGCATCCGCGTCATGCACGCCTGCCTTACGCCAAATTACGGGGGTCATTCGTCTTCCGGGCCAAGATCGGGATCAAGATCGCGGGGCCGGATGAAATGCGTCAGCTGGCCGCACGACCGTTCAACATCCGCCCAAAGGTCGATGTTCAGTTCCATACGCGCAATGGCGGCGGTGGGATATTTTTCCCAAACAAGGTCGCGCAATGGCGACGTGCCATCATCGGGGCAAAGATCGAAAACCAGATCTTCCATGCCGGGATTATGTCCGACCATCAGCAGGTTTTTATGTTCGTCCGACTGGTCGCGCAGCACGTCCATCAACGTGGCCGATGATGCCAGATATATCCGGCGGTCCCAATGCGGGTCCATGCGTCCGCCAGTGCCCTTCACAAACTGGTCAATCGTGTCGATCACGCGCACAGCGGGGCTGGCAACGACATGGTCGAAAACGAGACCGTTGCGCTTCACCCATGTGCCCATCGTGACAGCAGCTTTCTCGCCGCGCTTGTTCAACGGGCGGTCAAAGTCCCGCGGCACCGAGTCATCCCAGCTCGATTTTGCATGACGGAATAAGGTGAGCGTGAACGTCAAAACGGGTTGCTTTCATCGAGACTGATTTTGACGTCCTGCCGCAATTTTTCATCCGGCGAAAGGCCTGTTTTCACAGAAGCGACTGCCTCAGCCAACGTGACCCTTCGTATAGGCGTTCCCGGCGGAAAAGCCGTCAATAGCCGGCTGGGCACGGCGGACGAGAGCAGAACAAAATGCCCCTTGTCGTCTGCACTGCGGATGAGGCGTCCAAATGCCTGCGCCATTTTTGCGCGAATGATGCGGTCATCAAAATCAATGCCACCATTTTTGAGGCGGCGGGCGCGGTGCAATATGTCCGGACGCGGCCACGGTATTTGTTCCATGATGACAAGCCGCAGCGAATGCCCCGGGACATCTACTCCGTCGCGCAAGGCATCTGTGCCGAGCAGGCTGGCGTGCGGATCATCGCGAAAAATGTCGACCAAGGTTCCGGTGTCAATCGGGTCGACATGTTGCGCATAGAGCGGCAGGCCATCACGCGCCAAACGGTCGGCGATGCGGGCATAGGTCGACCGTAAACGCCGAATTGCCGTGAACAGGCCAAGGACACCGCCACCCGATGCCGTGATCAAAGCAGCATAGGCCCCCGCCAGTGCCGCGGCATCGCCCTTTTTGATGTCCGTGACGATCAGGACCTCTGCCTGCGCCGTATAGTCAAAGGGGCTGATCGCAGAGAAATGTGTGGCTGGCTTATCCAAATGCAGCGCGCCTGTGCGGGCCTCCGCATTTTTCCAGTCGCCGCCGCTGCGCAAAGTTGCCGATGTGGCAAGGACCCCATGGCTTGGTTTCAGGACGATGTCCGCGACCGGTTTCATCGGGTCAAGCCAACGCCGGTGCATGCCGATATCCATTTCGCGACCTTCGAACCTGTCAATGGCGAGCCAATCGACAAATTCGGGGTCCACCGGGCCTACCGCGCGCGCGAGCATCGAAATCCATGCGCGGACTGTATCAATCCGCCAGCTTAAGCTCGCCATAGCGCCCTCAACGCGGGCTCTGGCGCTGCCATCAAGCCAATCGGGGGGATCGGACACCATCGCCTCAAGCCGCTGCCCCAGCACCGTCAGGGGACGCGCCAGTGCCTCCAGCGCGACGGCTGCGTCTGCGGCGGCATCGACAACCGCGGCGTCGGGATCAGCCAGTTCGGTTTCCAGACCATAGCCGCCTTCGGTGGCATTGGTTTCGTCGCGGGCGAACACCATCGCCCGAACCGCCGCCAAAAACCGTTCAATGGGGCCCGACGGCATACCTTCTGCTAACCGCGCCAGCCAGCCATCGCCGGGCAATGCTTCGGCCGCCATTCGTGCCATCTCGATGGCAAGGCCGCCTTCTTCGTCATAAGAGGCGACATCGGCGAGGCGCGCCGACAAACCACGGCGTCGGCCGCGGGCTTTGCCTTCGGGGCCAATCACCCAGCGGCGCAGCTCGATGGTTTCTTGGCCGGTGAGCGCTGCCGCAAACATCGAGTCTGCAGCATCAAACAAATGATGGCCTTCGTCGAAAATGATGCGGCTTGGGCGGTTGAGTTCATCACGACCGCGCGCGGCATTGACCATCATCAGCGCATGATTGGCGATAACAATTTCGGCCTGAACCGATGATCGGGACGCGCGTTCGATGAAGCATTTTTTGTAATGCGGACATCCGGCATAAATACACTCGCCGCGCCGGTCGGTGAGCGCGGTCGACCCGTTACGCCGGAACAATGTCGGCAACCATCCGGGCAAATCGCCGCCAATCATGTCCCCGTCATTCGAATAAGCGGCCCAGCGCGCCACGAGATGCGCAAGGATCGCAGCACGTCCGGCAAAACCCCCCTGCAATGCATCTTCAAGGTTCAGCAGGCACAGATAATTTTCGCGCCCCTTGCGGACAACGACTTTGGATTTGAAGGTTTCATGGTCCGGATAGATACGCTGTGCTTCGCGGACCAATTGGCGTTGCAACGCCTTGGTAAAGGTTGAAATCCAAACGGTCCCGTCCGCTGCCGTCGCCCAAAGGCTGGCGGGGGCAAGATATCCAAGCGTCTTGCCAATACCGGTCCCGGCCTCAGCCAGTAACATATTCGGTTCGCCTTTGCGCGCGCGGGGCGCAAAAATCTCGGCTGCGGCTTGTGCGAAATCGCGCTGTCCCTGCCGTGTTTCGGCTGACCCGCCAACTAGCGACGCCAGCCGTTGCTGCACGGCTTCGGCACCAAGGGTGACAACGCGCGGCGGTGTGCGGGGTGGTGCTTCCTCCCATTCGGGCAGGCGGCTGAACAGCCAGCGTTCGGGCTTTTCGGGCTTTTTCAATCGCGACAAAATCAGGTTGGACCATGGCCAACGCAGCCGCATCAACGCTTGCGCTGCGTCCCAAGCGCCCTCGCGTTCAGCCCAGTCTGGCGCGTCAAGAACGGCAAGCAAAGTGCGCGCAGCGACCAGCAGAAATTGCGGAACCTCCTGATCTGTCGTCGGCGGCGTAATGCCCAAAGCCTTGGCCATGCCTTTTGGCGTCGGAACCGCAAAACGGGCGGGATATACGAACGCGAACAATTCCAGCAGGTCGAGGCCCGATAAATCCGGATAGCCAAGCCGCTGTGCAACCAACGGGGCATTCAGCATGACCATCGGCGTTTCCGCCGCACGCCCAGCCGCTTCGCCTTTCCCGACGGTTGTTACCTGACCATCTATCGACCCTACCCATATGCCGGCATGGCTTGCATGGAGCGCAGGAAAGGCTAGGGGAGTGTCCATAACATCTGATAGTCGTATTTGGAACGAAAGAGCAACACGTGACTGACCTTCGCGATATAGCAATGGCATCGAAAGCCTGGCCTTTTGAAGAGGCGCGGCGTTTGTTGAAACGTTATCCAAACGGCAAAGCCGACGGCGCGGCAATCATCTTCGAATGTGGCTATGGCCCATCGGGCCTTCCGCATATCGGCACGTTCAACGAAGTTCTGCGCACGACCATGGTCCGCAACGCCTTTGCAACCCTATCTGACGCACCGACACGGCTGATCGAATTTTCGGATGATATGGATGGTCTGCGCAAGGTTCCGGACAATGTCCCGAACCAGGCCATGCTGACCGAGCATCTTGGCAAGCCGCTGTCGCGCATTCCCGATCCGTTCGAAAAGTTCGAAAGCTTCGCCGCGCACAACAATGCCATGCTGCGCGATTTCCTCGACCAGTTCGGCTTTGACTATGAATTTATCTCGTCATCGTCGCAATATGAAAGCGGGGCGTTTGACGCTGCGCTGAAAAACGTGCTGCGCAATTATCAGGGCATCATGGACATCATGCTGCCGACCTTGCGCAAAGAACGCGCCGCGACCTATTCGCCGATTCTGCCGATTAGCGAGAAGACCGGAATTGTCCTTCAGGTGCCGGTGGAAGTCGTCGATGCCGAAGCGGGACTTATACGGTTTGACGATGGCGGCGACCTTGTCACGCAGTCGATCCTTGGCGGTAAGGCGAAGCTGCAGTGGAAGGTCGATTGGGCCATGCGTTGGGTCGCAATTGGCGTCGATTACGAAATGTACGGGAAAGATTTGATCGACAGCGGCGTGCAATCCGGCAAGATTGCGCGTGTCCTTGGCGGGCGCCCGCCCGAAAGCTTGATCTATGAAATGTTCCTCGACGAAAAAGGCGAGAAGATTTCGAAGTCCAAGGGCAATGGCCTCGCGCTTGAGGATTGGTTGAAATACGGCACGGAAAATAGCGTCGCCTTTTATGCTTTCCGCGAACCAAAGAGCGCAAAGCAGCTGCATTTGGGCGTTGTGCCCAAAGCGGTGGACGAATATTTCCAATTCCGCGCGCAATGGCATGACCAGCCGGTTGAAAAGCGGCTGGGCAACCCGGTCCACCATATCCACAATGGGCAGGTGCCAAGCGGCCAGCCACCGGTCACATTCGGCCTGTTGCTGAATCTTGTGGGCGTCATGGGCGCAGGCGCGACCGAAGAACAGGTCTGGGCCTATCTTGGCAATTATGCCGATAATGTGTCGCCAGAAAATGCGCCTGAACTGGCGGAGCTTATTCCCATCGCGCTTGCCTATAATCGCGACTTCGTTGCGCCGACCTTGCAAAAGCGCAAGCCCGAGGGCGTTGAGGTTGCTGCGTTGCAAACGCTCGATGCACGTTTGGCCGAACTACCTGCGGACGCGACCGCCGAGGACATACAAAATATCGTGTATGAAATCGGCAAAGAGGGCGGTTTCGAAAATCTGCGCGACTGGTTCAAGGCGCTGTATGAAACGTTGCTAGGCTCAAGCGCTGGTCCGCGCATGGGCAGCTTCATCGCGCTGTACGGGATTGCGAACAGCCGGCAGTTGATTGCGGAAGCGCTTGCATGACCACGGTTGCGGCCCGCCTCTACCATGATGGCAAGGTCGCGCAGGAAATCGACCTAACCAAACCAATTCCGCATATCACCCAGCCAAAGGATTTCATCTGGATTGGGTTGCATGAACCCGACGATGGCGCACTTAAGCGCGTTCAAGACCATTTTGGCCTGCATCCGCTTGCGGTGGAAGACGCGCTTGATCCCAAGCACTTGCCCAAGGTTGACGTTTACGGCGATCACCTCTTTCTGGTGATCCGCACGCCCAAGCTGGAGGGCGATCGAATTGTTTATGGCAACACGGCCATTTTCATGGGGCGGCAATTCATCATCACCGTGCGCCATGGTTCGGAACGTTCGCACAGCCCCATTCGGGACCAGCTGGAAGCGACGCCATGGCTGCTGAAGCAAGGCGCAGATTATGTGCTGCACGCGATCCTTGATTTCATCGTCGACGGCTATGGTGACCTTGTCGATATCATGGAAGAAAAAGTGCTCGTCATGGAAGAGCGCGCAATCGACAACTTCCTAAGCTCGGCCGAAACCAGTCGCATCTTCATGCTCCGGCGCGAACTATTCCGGCTGCAACGGATATTGGGCCCGACCGAGGATTTGACGAGCCGCTTTATCAACCTTGAGCTGCCGCAGATTGATGCAAATATTTATCCCTATATGCGCGACTTGCTCGACCATGTGCGCCGTATTGTCTACCGCGTCGAAGGGTTGCGCGACACGCTGACGTCCGTGATTGAAACGAGCGGATTGCTGGAACAACAAAGGCAGGGGGCGATTACCCGCCAATTGGCTGCATGGGCCGCCATATTGGCCGTGCCGACCGCAATTGCCGGCATTTACGGCATGAATTTCGAACATATGCCGGAGCTTGAGTGGAAATACGGATATTTCCTGATCGTCGGGGTGATGGTAACCGTTTGCGTCACCCTGTTCATCCGGTTTAAGCGGGCTGGGTGGCTCTAGGCCGGTTGACCGCTTGCCGCAAAACATCGCGATAATTGGGCGATATCGTCATGCGCGGATAATAGCCGCCATTGCCCAACAGCCGGTGGGTGGCGCGTAATTTGTAGCACGGCACACCCATGAACAGATGATGTTCGCTGTGATAGTTCACCCAATATGGAGCAACCGTCATGCGCGCCACGGCACCGGCATAGGTCGTGCGTGCATGTGTAAATGGGTCGCCGCTGCCTGTCGGGGTACAGGCGTGCTCGGCAATGTTGCGGATGCGCAGGAACAATTGAAACGTCGTCGCGAGCGCGGCCAGCCACAGCAGAAATGGCGTCCAGCCCCATAACGTCAACGATATCGCGAGCAATATCGCCTGCACAATCAGGAACCGGCCCACGGTACGCGCGGTCGTTTTGGCACCTTCCACATTGGCGATTGGCGCGCCGACACCGGCTCTGTTTTGCATGTTAAACGCCCGGCCTGCGAGCGTGTCAGCCTTACCCGCGCCGTTTTCGCCGCGCAGTATGGCGGCTACACCGCGCAACGCCGCCGCAAATTGCGCGCGCCTTTGTTTAACGAAAGTTTGCCCGGTCAGGTCGCGCGTGAACTTGCGGCGGAGGCTGTCGCGGCTTGTTGGAAACGGCGCGGACAAGGACAGGTCGGGGTCTTCGGGTTGCTGCGTGAATTTGTGGTGCGTCAGATGATAGGTGCGATAGGCGAACAGATCGCTACCCGTTGCAGCACCCGACGGCCATTGCCCAAGCCAGTTGTTGGTTTTGCGATTGGGGTGTAGCAGACCGTGCGCGCCGTCATGCATCAGGATAGACAGCCCCAATTGCCGCCCACCCAACACGGCCAGTGCCAGCGGTGTCACCAATATCCCGGCAAGCCAGTGATAGTTCCACGCCGCAGCACCACCAAATGCCGCAAGCGCCACGATTATCCAGGCATGGATGATGAGCCATATGCCGCGCCATGGGGACAAGGTCGTGATGGCACGCCAGTCATCCGATGCAAAAACGTCGCGTGGGTTGGCTGCTTTTACTGCCGGCATGTAGCATCGCCTTTCATAGCAACGTAATATCGCAGCCAACCCGACCACGCAAATGCGTTACGCCACAGCCCGTGCCGCAAAGCCTGCCATCGCGGCCTGTGCCTTGCGTGACTCGCTGAAGCTGAAAATAGGCCAATCGTGCATCATGCCCGCAAGTTCAGTGAGATCAACCGATGGCACCTTGGCCTTTAACGCTCTGGAATCGGTGACCAATATGTCATCGCCGCCCGCAAAGGCCAAAATGGGTGGCAAGCCATCCCAGTTTCCGAAGATTGGGCTGCACCGTGGATCGGTAAGGGGCAAGTCGCCTGCGTACAAACTACCGCCTTCGGCAATGCCGCTGATGGTCAAAATCCCGTCACGCGGTTCTGTTTTCAACTGGTCGGGATGTGCCGGGTCCAGGTCAAGCCAAGGGCAAATGAGTAACAGGCCGGCCGGCAGTGTTTGACCGCTGTCGCGTGCCATCTGCGCCAATGCCGCGGTCAAGCCGCCCCCTGCGGAATCGCCACCCATCACGAACGGCGCGCCATTGATATCGGCTTGATACGCCGCGTAATATGCGCTGGCCCATGCCGTAATGGCTTCCGCTGAGCTTTCAGGCGCGAGCGGATACAGTGGGGCCGTGATCGACCAGCCATGTTGCGATGCCATGTGGCTTAAGAATTTCCAGTGGATGTCCGTGGCCGAATAGACATAGCCGCCGCCGTGCCAGAACAAAATATGGGCGCTGGGCGCTCTGTCCTTGGGCGCGACGTGCCAGACATTGCGGCCCTGAAATTCGCTCTGCCGAACGTCAACGTCGCCCTTTGCGATTGGTCGCGGCGCAGGCGCTGCCCGGACTTTGACGATGTTTTGTTGAAACTGCGGGCCGCCTGTAAACATCCGGCGATAATAGCCCGTGGTACGCAACACAAATCCAGCAAGGCTGGCGGTAAAACTTGTCATGATTGTATCCCCCCTCATGACAAGCGCTATATCAAGGCAGGGGACCAATCAAGCTGTTCGCTTCCCGACAAGAACTCTTGCCGGGAAGCGCGCAGTTTACTTCGACGCGGCGATCCAGGCGTCGATCTTTTTCTCAAGCACGGTCAGCGGCAGTGCGCCGGTGTTCAGAACCTGATTGTGGAATTCGCGCACGTCGAATTTCTTGCCAAGTTCCTTCTTCGCTTTGTCTTTCAGACGCAGGATAGTGAGGGCGCCGATTTTATAGGCCAATGCTTGTGACGGAATGGCGATGTAGCGCTCAACCTCTGCCGTGGCGTCGGTTTTGCCCATATCGCTGTTGGCAAGCATGTAGTCGATTGCCTGTTCGCGGGTCCAACCCTTGCTGTGGATGCCGGTGTCGACCACGAGACGCATCGCCCGCAGCATTTCGTCGGACAGCGTCCCAAAGCGTTGATACGGGTCTTTAAACAGACCCATATCGTAACCGAGTGTTTCGGAATAAAGCGCCCAACCTTCGACATAGGCCGTGTTACCGCCAAAACGCATGAACGCGGGAAGCTTTTCATTTTCCTGCGCGATGCTGATCTGGAAATGGTGCCCAGGCGCGCCTTCATGCAAATAAAGCGTGGTCATGCCCGGCGTGGTGCGGCTCGGCAGGTCATAGGCGTTGAAATAAAATGTGCCGGGACGCGAACCATCAGGGGTACCCTGTTGATAGCTGCCGCCCGCTTCATATTTCTCGCGGAATTCTTCGTAGGGTTTAATCTCAAGCGGTGCCTTGGGCAGATATTTGAACTGCGTCGAAATCGTTGCGTCGACCTTTTTGCCGATGTCGTAATAACCCTGCGTCAGCGCATCGCGGCTCGACATTTTGAATTTCGGATCCGAACGCAAATGCTCGAAAAACTCGGGCAATGTGCCTTTGAAGCCAACTTCATTTTTGATGGTTTCCATACCGGATTTAATCCGGGCGACTTCGGACAATCCCAGATTGTGGACATCGTCGGCCTTCAATGGCAGGGTCGTCGTTTGTTCGATCAGATATTGATACAGGCCTTCGCCGCCCTTCATTGCGGACAAGCCGACCTGTTCGCGCGCCAATGGCAAATAGCTATCGCGCAGGAAGTCACGCAGCCGGGCATTGGCTGGGTATAGACCGTTTACGATGATATCGCGATATTCCGCCGTCAGGCGCGCTTTATCAGCATCGCTGAAATCCGCAGGGAATTTCAGAACTGGCCCGTAATAAGGCGACTCTTCGGTCTTTTGCGCCAATTGTGTGTTCAGCTGGTCAATGACATTGCGGATCGTCATCTTCGTTTCGAATACGCCGGACGCCATGCCTTGGCGGAAACGGCCAATTGATGCGTCCATCAGGACGATGAATTCCTTGTGACGCTTCAGGTTGTTTTCGTAATCCTGAACCGTTTTGAAAGGTGCCGCGCCCTGTCCGCTGGCGAAGGTCGGATAAAAAGTGTGAAAGCCAAAAAAGTGATTGAGTGGACGCACGACCGTCAGGTCCATAATTTCTTTGGACAGGCCCTTCAGCGCATCAAGCTGGCTTTGTTTGTAGACGTCGTACGCAATTTTGTCGGTGTCATTCAACTTTGCGCGGTCGATTGTTTTTAAACCATCCAGATTGGCCTGCGCTGCGCTGCGTTCATTGTCGAAATAGGTGTCGGAGATGAAATCACCAAAGCGGTCAGCATAGCGCATATCGCCGCGGAACATGGCGTTGAGCGGGTTGCGCTTCAGACTGGCTTCGTCGTCTGCAGCGAACAAAGCAGCGAGCCGCTGGCTTTCCGTCGCGCTGGCCTCGGTTGTCACCGTTTGCGCGTGTGCTGCGCCAAATGGCGTCAATAATGCAGCGCTGACAAGAAGAAGAATGCGTGGGCTATGTTTCATATGGGTTTCTCCAAAATTGTGTTGAACGCATCAATAGGATGTTGCGGTCAAGTGGTAACGGATGTCTTCCGACCGCTTGTCCGGCACAAGATGAATTCGACAGACGACGGATAATCTGTGGCAGACGATATACAATATTTGCAATCTGTTGCCGTGGCGCAGCCGCAATTAAGACGGCTTTTGCGTGTTGAGTTCAAGCCAGTTATTCTGCCGGTACCATTTCGTAATCACATGCTTCACGCCGCGGTTGACAGGCGTTCCGGTATGCAGCGTTTTGTAATTCAGCGATCCGTCGAGATTCATATTATTCCAGATGAGCATCATGCCCGCTTGCGGCCGCACGCCAAGGCCAAGATGCGGGAATTCGGTTGTGCCGCCTTCTTCAGGTTCATTGAGGAATATCATCGCAGTCCAGCTGCGCTGGCCGCCTGCTGGGCCTTCCTTAAGCCAATAGCTTTGGCTGGGATGAAAAAAGTCGTGGTGCGCCTTAAACTCCTGACCGACCTGATAACGCTGCCCCTGCATTGTCTCGGCATAGCTGTTGTCGATGCCCAAAACATCGCTCATCCGCGCCTCGATTTTGGCGATGAACGCATCCCAACGGTTCAGGTGACAGCTGTAGCTTGTTCGGAAACCTGCTTGCTCGGTCCCTTTGTACAATGTCGACGGCACGGCATCGGCATCAATTTTGGCTATCATCGTTTTGCAGTCCGCTGCACCCAAAAAGCCCTGATACACATATAATTGCGCATCAGGGTGTTCGACCGGCTGAACAAGCGGATTGGCATTCAGCCGCTTTGTGACGTGCGCGCCAATCCGCGACAGCTTTGCCGGATCGTTATTGGAATCGAACTCCTTGATAGGCGTATCAGTCTGCATATTATCACCGAATCACGGAACGATACGTCCTCTTACCATGACCCACTCGGCCTTTTCGAGCGCGCGGATATTGGTCAGCGGATTTTCATTTACGGCGACCATGTCGGCGGAATATCCCACCGCGATCCGGCCGATTTCATTTTCTAGTCCGAGCGTTTTGGCGGCAACGGTCGTTGCGCTGGCCAGTGCCTCGGTCGGGGTCATGCCCGCGTTGACCAGCAAAGCAAACTCACCGGCATTGCTGCCATGTTCAAAGACGCCAGCATCGGTTCCAAAGGCGACAGTCACGCCCATTGCCTTTGCCAGCTTAACCTGACGCCCTGCAAATTCGAGCGCCTGCTTGGCCTTGACCTCAACGGTCGGCGTGTAAATCCCTTTGCCAAGGCGGGCGCGCACGCCCTCCAGCGCCATCAATGTCGGGACCAATGCAGTGCCCTTGGCCTTCATCACCTTCAAAGCGCTTTCATCGGCGAATGTGGCATGTTCGATGGAATCAATGCCGGCTGCTGCCGCTGCCTCAATGCCCCGGGCGCCATGGGCGTGCGCCATGACCTTTAGGCCCAGCGAGTGCGCGGTGTTGGCAATGGAGACCATTTCCTCATTCGTGAAATGCGCTTCTAATCCTCTGCCCTGTTGCGAAAGGACGCCGCCGGTCGCGGTGATCTTGATGACATCTGCGCCAGCCTTTGACGATTTGCGGACCTTTTCGGCGCATTCAACCGGGCCAGTGCAGGTGAAACCCGAATCCAGCGCGGCCAAAACGTCGCTGCGGAAACCAGTGACATCGCCATGCCCGCCAACGATCGACAATGCTGGACCAGCAGCGACAATGCGTGGGCCAACAATGCGTCCTTCCGCGGTACCGCGGCGCAGGACAAAAGCAGTATTTTGCGCAGAACCGGCTTCGCGTACCGTTGTGAAACCTGCTTTGACGGTCAATGCGGCGTTTTTCACACCCATGACGACGCCCCATTCATCAGGATTGACCGCTTCGTCGCGGAAATCATCGCCGGGGTCGCCGGTCAAATGGACGTGCAGGTCGATGAGGCCGGGAACCAATGTTTTGGTTGAAAGGTCGACCACCCTATCCGCCTGAAACGGATTGGTCGTGCCTTTGGCGATATTTTTAATGCGTCCGTCTTCAACCAATATAACCGCTGGGCCGGTTGGGCCAGTTGCCGCATCGGGCACCAGATTGCCAACAATGATTGCTTGAGTCGCTGCCAATAAAGGGGCTGAAACACACAAAGCTGCGCCAGCGAGTAATATCTTGCGGAACATCAAAAAACCTCTCCCATGTTTATGCACGGGAGCTTGGTCAGCTTAAGCCAATGTTACAAGCAAAAAAGCCCGGACTGGAGTGGCCCGGGCTTTAAAAATTGCTGCTTACCAGAAAAAATCCCGGATGACGTCGACAACACGTCCGTTGCGGATATCGACCAACAAGACATCGTCATAATAGCGCACCCAACGGTAGGTGCCATATGCAGCGGGCAGACGATATTCCCATGGATCGTTGATCCAGTAACGTGATCCGTAATATCCAGACCCGAGCGAAAACCCGATCGAGATGCGGCTATAGCTATGACCGCGGTACGGGGAGTAATAGCGCCCCGGACGATAATAGCTGCTGTTGCTTTGCCGGTGGTTGCGCCAATCATAACGGCGGTCGTTGCGCCAATTGTTGGTCCAGCGATCATTGCCACGTGACCGGTCTAAGCGGTTGTCGTTGTTGCGATCGACCCGGCGGTCAAGTTGACCATTGCGGTTTTGATCATAACGACGGTCAATGCGCTCATCATCATTGCGGTCAAGCCGACGGTCCAAACGCCCATCGCGGTTACGATCCCAGTTGCGGTCCAGATTTCCGTCACGGTTTTGGTCCCACCGGCGATCCAGATTGCCATCGCGGTTGCGGTCATAATAACGGCCGTCCTGACTTGCGTCGCGGAGCTCGCTGCGCACGACGCCGGGCTGGCGCTGTTGGCGATTGGCCTCCGGCTGCGGTGCCGGAGCTTGCGTCTGGGCCTGTGCAGTTTGGGCACGTTGAGCGCGTTCAGGCCGGTTTTGTTGGCGTTCTGCGCGGCGCTCCTCGCGTTGCTCCGGTGTCCGCTCGGCACGGGCCGCTTGGCGCTCGGCTTTGCGGTTCTCGCGTTGGAAGCCGGCTGCGCCGTCAAACGCGGACGGGATGTTGGTTGATGTCGGAACGATGTCGGCGGCAAATGCTGAAACCGGCGAAAGCGCGGTCGCAGTGAACAAAGTCATCAGGAGTAATTTTTTCATGGCATGTTCCCATGGCAGAGGCCCCATGCTTCTGCGTTGGGTTCTTAATGCCTGCCTACAAGTGAAGCGCAGCTGAACTGATTATACATATTCATGAAAGAAAGCGTTTTGATGAACGGGTTAGTTAGACGACTTTGTTAAATGGTATGTCCATGACCGGGAACTGTTCCCAGCCGGTGAAATCGAAATGCCACCATTCGTTGGAAAGGCCAACAAACCCCTCGGCTTCCAAATAGCCTTGTAAGCGGGCACGGTTGGCCAATGCGGCCGGGGTGGCCCCCATATAATCGCGATGGGCTTTTTCCGAAAAATCATCGAACTCGGTTGGCATTTCGACAAGCTGTCCGGTGCGCAGGTCATGCAACGTCAAATCGACGGCACAGCCACGATTATGTTTGGACCCGCGTTTGGGGTTGGCCACATATTCTTTCTTGGGCCCGGCGGGCGTCGCATCCCATAATTTTTTGGTTATCCGCCATGGCCGATACGCGTCGTAAATTGTCAGGCCAAAGCCATCCGCCTGGGCTGCTTTGCTGGCGCGCGCGACCGCTTGCGCGGCAGGGGCGGCCAAAAAGGCGCGCGCTTCGTCGTAAAGCACGCGCCCAGTGAAATTGTTGGCGGTCGCATAACGCATATCAAGCTTGATAGCAGAGTCGAGTGTGACCAATTCGATCAGGCGCTTGGGATCGTCCGCTTTAATCCGGGCGGCGGCATTGGCGGGGATGAACGACACATCGCGGTCGGGACCAACCGGAACACAGCTGGCCAGCGGCAGTGCCGCCAGCCCAAAAGCCACCTCCCGGCGGGAAAGGATCATTTTGCGTCTTTCGCCAGCCACTCTTCAAGCCATTTGATCGTATAATTTCCATTTTGGAAATCGGGCTCTTCCAACAACCGTTGATGCAGCGGAATGGTCGTCTTCATGCCTTCAATCACAAATTCGCCAAGCGCACGGCGCAGCCGCATCAGGCAGCCCTCGCGCGTCTGGCCATAAACGATCAACTTGGCGATCATGCTGTCATAATATGGCGGAACTTTATAGCCATGATACAGGCCACTATCGACGCGGACATAAAGACCGCCGGGTGGGTGATACCATGACACCGTTCCGGGTGACGGCATGAAGGTTTGCGGGTCTTCGGCGTTAATCCGGCATTCGACGGCATGGCCTGTGAAGGTCACGTCCTCTTGCTTGAACGAAAGCGGCTTTCCTTCGGCGACGCGGATTTGTTCGCGGACGAGATCGATGCCGGTGATCATTTCGGTGACCGGGTGTTCGACCTGAAGCCGGGTGTTCATTTCGATGAAATAGAATTCCCCATTTTCCCATAGAAACTCGATGGTACCGGCGCCGCGATAGCCCATGTCGGCCATAGCCTTGGCACAGATATTGCCCATGCGATCACGTTCAGCGGTCGCAAGAACCGGCGAGGGCGCTTCTTCGAGCACTTTTTGGTGCCGGCGTTGCAGCGAACAATCGCGTTCGCCCAAATGGACGGCATTGCCGTTGCCATCGCCAAAAATCTGAAATTCAATGTGGCGCGGGTTGCCAAGATATTTTTCGAGGTAGACCGTCGCATCGCCAAAGGCTGCTTTTGCTTCGGACCCTGCTTGCTGCATTTGGGTCTCAAGCTCTTCTTCGCTGTTGACGACCTTCATGCCGCGGCCACCGCCACCCGACGCAGCCTTGATGATTACCGGATATCCGATTTCGCGGGCAATTGCTTTGGCTTCGGCGACATCTTCAATTGCGCCGTCAGAGCCGGGGACAAGCGGCAAACCCAATGCGCCTGCCGAACGCTTGGCTTCAACCTTGTCGCCCATCGTGCGGATATGTTCGGGCTTGGGGCCAATCCATTTGATGTTGTGGCTCTCAACGATTTCCGCAAACTGCGCGTTTTCCGACAGAAAGCCGTAACCGGGATGGATCGCGTCAGCATGGCTGATTTCCGCGGCTGAAATAATCGCCGGAATATTCAAATAGCTGTCGGTCGCAGAAGGCGGTCCGATGCAAATCGCTTCGTCGGCGAGGCGCACATGCATGGCGTCGGCATCCGCAGTCGAATGCACGGCAACGGTCTTGATCCCCATTTCATGCGCCGCACGGTGAATGCGAAGCGCGATCTCGCCGCGGTTGGCGATAAGGATTTTTTCGATTGCCATAGGTTAAGCAATCACCAGCAATGGCTGGTCAAATTCGACAGGCTGCCCGCTTTCCACGTAAATCGCGGTAACCGTTCCTGCATTTGGCGCGATGATGGGGTTCATGACCTTCATCGCCTCAATGATCAGGACGGTGTCACCGGCCTTCACTTGCTGGCCAATACTGACGAACGGCGCGGCATCGGGCTCAGGGGTCAGATAGGCGGTACCGACCATCGGTGATTTCAAAGCATTTGCTGCAGTCGCAGGCGCGCTTGGGGTTTCATGGGCCGCAGCAACAGTGGGCACCGCAACCGCAACGGGCGCTGCCGCCATAGGCGCTGCAACCGCCGTCATCGTCCGCGAGACACGAATTTTGCGCTCGCCGTCCTCAACCTCAATTTCGCTGAGACCGGTGTCGTTCAACATGGCCGCCAGTTCGCGGACAAGGTCCGTATCCACCTGCATGCCGCCACTATTTCCTGTTTTCGCCGCCATTTAAAACTCCTTGGCCCCTAAACTTGCAATGATGCGCCTAATGTCAAACTTGCAACGCCGCGTCTAGCGCCAGTTCATACGACTTTGCGCCATGACCTGCAAACACCGCCTGTGCACCCATGCTGACATAGCTCAAATGCCTGAATGCTTCGCGTTTGTGCGGATCAGACAAATGCACCTCAAAAACCGGAACAGTGATGGCCTTTATGGCATCAAGGATCGCGACCGAGGTGTGGGTATATCCTGCTGCGTTCAACAGCACCGCCTTGGCGCCCACGGCTTGTGCCTCTTGCAACCAATCGACCAGATGCCCTTCATGATTTGACTGGCGAAAGTCGATAGACGCGCCGGCTGCCCGTGCGCGGTCATCCAGATGTCCGGCAATGTCATCAAGCGTATCTGTGCCGTAAATTTCGGGCTCTCTGGTACCAAGTAAATTGAGATTTGGTCCGTTCAGAACAAAGATTATCGGCTTATCAGCCAAAGGACGTCCCCTGATATTGTCAAAGCAGCGGTTGCGAACCGCATCATTCCAGCACTATATGCGCGTCGATAAAAATAGCGAGATGAAATGACCTCTTCCTTTTCCACCGATTCTATCTCCCTCACGCTGAATGGCGACCCGCGGCCATTTCGGGCCGGGGCGACCGTTGCCGACCTTGTGCGCGATATTGGGCTGGATCCCGCCAAGGTCGCGGTTGAGCGCAATCTGGAAATCGTGCCGCGTTCCACATTGGAAAATGTGCACTTGGCGGACGGTGATGTTTTGGAAATCGTCCATTTCGTAGGCGGCGGGCAAGACGATAGCTGGTCTGTCGCTGGGCGCCATTTCACATCACGGCTGATCGTCGGCACCGGCAAATATAAGGACTTCGAACAAAACGCTGCTGCGTTGGTGGCATCGGGCGCAGAAATTATCACGGTGGCCGTGCGCCGCGTAAACGTTTCGGACCCCAAGGCACCGATGTTGACGGATTATATTGATCCGAAGAAATATACTTATCTGCCGAACACCGCGGGCTGCTTTACCGCCGACGACGCGATACGCACGCTGCGTCTGGCGCGTGAGGCGGGTGGTTGGGACTTGGTCAAGCTTGAGGTGCTCGGCGAAGCAAAAACGCTTTATCCCGATATGCGCGAAACATTGAAGGCGACCGAAATCTTGGCGAAGGAGGGATTTCTGCCAATGGTCTATTGTGTCGACGATCCGATCGCCGCCAAGCAGCTTGAGGATGCCGGCGCAGTCGCGGTGATGCCCTTGGGCGCGCCGATTGGTTCGGGGCTTGGCATTCAAAACCGCGTGACGATCCGCTTGATTGTCGAGGGTGCGAAAGTGCCCGTGCTGGTCGACGCTGGTGTCGGGACGGCGTCTGACGCGGCGGTGGCCATGGAATTGGGCTGCGATGGTGTGTTGATGAACACGGCTATCGCGGAAGCCAAAGACCCCGTTGCTATGGCGACAGCGATGAAGCTGGCCGTCCAGTCAGGACGTATGGCCTATTTGGCCGGTCGTATGGGACGGCGTATGTATGCCGATCCGTCTAGCCCGCTTGCGGGTCTGATCTAAACAATCGCGGTCGCTCTCTTTGGCTGGCTCCGGCAAGCAAAGTCGGAGTTTGCTATTTCCCGGCGAGCCGTTTGACCTCTGCCAGATATTTGCGCCCGATGCGCATCGATAGGTCTTCGCCCAGCAACGCATGCCACACACCGCCGCCTTCGTGGCGCAGGCCGGTAATCAGGTCCCGGCGCACGATATGGCTGCGGTGGATGCGCTGGAATTGTTCGGGGTCAAGCCGCTGTTCAAGCGTCGAGATTGTCTGGTGCAGCAAATAGCTGCGCCCGCCAGTATGCAGCCGCATATAATCGCGCTCGGCCTCAATCCGTTCAATATCCATTGCGGCAATGCGAATGAGTTCGGCGCGATGGGATACCCAAAATTCATGTGCATAACGGCTGTCGGATTTCGCCGTGGTTGTGGCAGGGCTGGTCTCGGCCTCTTGTGTGCCAGCTGCGCGCGCAATGGCGCGGCCCAGCCGCTCGCTCGAAACCGGTTTTAAAACATAATCGACGACATCAAGGTCAAAGGCTTCGACCGCAAAATTATCGTATGCCGTAATCAAAATGATGGCCGGCTTTTTGTGCATCAGGCCCAATGCACGGGCGGCGTTGATGCCGTCCATTTTGGGCATGCCGATGTCGAGGAAAATCAGGTCCGGCGTGAGCTGTTGGGCAATGCGCAGCGCCTCTACACCATCATTCGCTGTTCCGACGACCTCAATAGCTGGATGATCCGCGCTCAGGGTTTCCAGCCGTTCGATGGCCAAAGGTTCATCGTCAACAATCAAGGTGCGCAGGCGCTTCATGCCGCGATCCTGTGGCTCAAAGGCAGAGTGAGTATCGCGATGAACCCGCCGCCTTTGACAGACTGTGTATCGAGCCGCGCCGCGGACTTATATCGCGCCTCCAGCCTATCGCGCACATTGGCAAGGCCAATGCCATTTCCGCCGACAAGTGCGGCTTCAACAGCCTCTCCATCATCAATGACACTCAACACCAGATTATCATCGCGGCGATCCGCGCTGATCGTAATGGAGACCGGCCGTGTCGCCCGCGACACGCCATATTTGATGGCATTTTCAACAAGCGGCTGGAGAATGAGTGCAGGCACATGCTGGTTCATCAACGCGGGCGGAATGTTGATGCTGACGCGCAGTCGCTTGGGGTAACGCACGCTTTCGATTTCCAGATACAGCCGTTGCAGTTCCACTTCTTCCTCAAGCGTGACATCCTCCAACGGATCGGAAGACAGGCTCGTCCGGTAAAAATTGGACAAGTTCTGGATCATCGCTTCGGCCTCTTTGGGCTTACCGGTGATGACCAAGCTTGAGAGCGAGTTCAGCGTGTTGAAAAGGAAGTGGGGATTGACCTGATAGCGCAGCGACCGCAGTTCGGCATCTTGTGCTGCTTGCGCAAATCGCGATGTTTTGCGTTCGGCTTCGCGCACTTCACGCGCATAGCCGATGGCGACATATAGCGAGCTCCATGCGATCAGGAAAAAATAATGGGTGACGGAAATGTCGGCGATTTCTTGCCAGAAAGACAGCCCCAATTGGGCCTTCAGATCTTCAAAACTGCGTCCAACGCTGGGGTCCTTAAAAAGGCTGATCGGATCGTACAGGTTGAAGATATAGAAATTTGCGGACGCAAGGGCGATGGCACAGGGAATTGCGCCCAGAAACGCGACGCTGACGCGGAAACCCAGCGATCGCCGATCCGCCATCCGCAGACCAAAATATAAAATCCAGGTGACCAATACGCCCACCAGCGCGACCATCAGGCGCCGTTCAAAAAGCACCGCCTGCGCTGGAAAATCGAGCAAAGCCGCGCGCAGCGACAGGATGAGCGCGTAAAAAGCCCAAAACCCGATGATCGTGAGCAAAGCCATCTGGTGGCCGATCAATGCTTTTCGCGAAGTGACGTTCTCCATAGCCTTCCATACCGAATTTTCAGCCGGTTGCACCACACCTACCGTTTCTCGTCGAACGCTTCGCCGATTTCGTCGAATGTTTTACCGCTGGCTGCTTAATCGGGTTTGCGCTGATAGCGGAAATACCAGACTTCGTGCCCCAAACGGCGGGCTTTGGCTTCATAGCGCGTTTCGGGCCAACCGCCGGGCCGGCTTTGGAAATCTGCTGCGGCTTCGCACAGCCAGTTATATTGGTGCCGGTGGCGCTGCATGACCATCAGAGCGTGGCGCAAATACACCGGGTGATCCGTGCCGAACCGGAATTCCCCGCCGGGTTTCAATTTTGCGTGGATGAGATCAAGCGGACCATCGTTCATCATCCGGCGCTTCACATGCCGCGCTTTGGGCCAAGGGTCGGGATGCAACAGATAGACGAAGGAAAGCGACTGGTCGGGTACACGGCGTAAAATCTCCAGCGCGTCACCCATGTGCAAACGCACATTGCGCAGCGCGCCTTCACGCACATGCGACAGCGCCTGCGCGACCCCATTCATGAACGGTTCGCAGCCGATAAATCCGTGGTCGGGTAAAAGGTCGGCGCGGTAAGCCAGATGCTCACCGCCGCCAAAACCAATTTCAAAGTGCATGGGGCGATCGTCGCCGAACAATTGCATGCTGCTAAGCTCGCCCGTTTCAGGCACTGATATTTGCGGCAAAAGATTGTCGACCAGATCAGCCTGTTCGACACGCAGCTTCTTGCCCTTTGAACGGCCGTACAGGCGGTTCAGTGTCGTAGGGTCTCCAGGCTTGTTCGCAGTCATAGCGGTGGCGGCTAAACTTTCAGCCGCCACGCTGCAAGTGTAATCAGGCGAGAGCTGCCTTCAAATCTTCGACAAGGTCGGTGCGTTCCCACGGGAAGAAATCACCTTCGGGCTTGCGTCCGAAATGTCCATAAGCCGCAGTCTTGCGATAGATTGGCTTGTTGAGGCCAAGATGCGTGCGAATGCCGCGCGGGGTAAGTCCGCCCAGCTTTTCGATGTTCATGATCGCAGCTTCAATCTTGTCGTCGCCAACCGTGCCGGTTTCATGCGTATCGACATACAGCGAAAGTGGCTTTGAAACGCCGATCGCATAGGCCAGCTGGATAGTGCAGCGGGTCGCAAGACCAGCGGCCACGATATTCTTCGCCAGATAGCGGGTGATGTACGCCGCCGAGCGGTCAACCTTTGTCGGATCCTTGCCGCTGAATGCGCCGCCGCCATGGGGCGCTGCGCCGCCATAGGTATCGACGATGATCTTGCGACCCGTCAGACCAGCGTCACCGTCAGGGCCGCCAATTTCAAAGCTGCCGGTCGGGTTGATGTGATAGACCGTGTCACGCAGCAACACCGGCGGAATTACGTCGGCCACCACCTTGCGCACATAAGCGTGCAGTTCCGCTTCCTTGTCGCCCGTGTCATAACCCGCAGCATGCTGCGTCGACACGACAACAGCGGTTGCGGCGACGGGCAAGCTGCCTTCGTAGCGCAGGGTAACCTGGCTCTTTGTGTCTGGTTCAAGAAACGGGGCTGCGCCGGAATGGCGGTCAGCGGCCATACGCTCCAAAATCTTGTGGCTGTAATAGAGCGTTGCCGGCATCAGATCGGGCGTTTCGTCGGTCGCATAGCCGAACATGATGCCCTGGTCGCCAGCGCCTTCATCCTTGTTGCCCGATGCATCAACACCTTGCGCGATATGCGCGGATTGGCCGTGCAGATTGTTTTCAAAGCGGAATGTTTGCCAATGGAAACCATCCTGCTCGTAACCGATTTCTTTCACGGTGCGGCGAACGGTAGCTTCGATTTCTTCCTGCGCGCCGGGTGCCCATGCGCCATCTTCATAGACGCCTTTGCAACGGATTTCGCCGGCAAGCACGACCAACTGAGTCGTGGTCAGCGTTTCGCACGCGATGCGCGCTTCAGGGTCTTTGGAAAGAAATAGGTCGACGATGGCGTCGGAGATTTGGTCGGAAACCTTGTCTGGGTGCCCTTCGGACACGGATTCGGAAGTGAAAAGGTAATTTGCGCGCATGGTTGTTCCAGTCTGTTGGCTGTGTCTGCGTATAAAGATTTCTTTATATCGATTTTCGCCCTTAGCGAGAACGCGCGCGGCGGGCAAGCGGTAACATTGCACAGGCGATGAGCAGCCCTGCAAAGCCGAGCGGCAACATATTTCCGAAGCGTGCGAACAATGTTGGCGCCTTGGCCTGCGGCACAACTGCGTCGATCCGGCCAGATGTTCCCAGCGGCAGGCTTTTGATAATCCGGCCGTTCGCATCGATGACGGCGCTGATGCCGGTTGGTGTGGCGCGTACGACGGGTAAGCCTTCCTCGATTGCCCGCAACTGCGCCTGCGCCGTGAACTGCGGGGGACCGATGGTCCCAAACCATGAATCGTTGGAAGGGTTAAAAAGGAAATCAGGACGGTTTTTGCGGTCGGTAACTTGGCCGGAGAAAATGATTTCATAGCATATCTGCATGCCGATTTTAACGGGCTTGCCGTTCAGATTGACTGTCATCGTCTGTGGTCCAGGACCGGGCCAGAAATCGAGGTCTCCGGGCACCAATCGCGCCAAGCCCAAAGGCCGCAGCAACCACGGCAGCGGCAGATATTCGCCATAAGGCACAAGATGCGCCTTGTCATAATGGCCCAAGATATTGCCGTTGGCGTCCGTCGCCGAAACGCTGTTGCGCGCCGCGACCAATTGGCCCTTTTCAATCACCAGCCGGTTTGCGCCGGTGACCAAAACATCGCCGTCACCCATCAGCGTCGTCAACCGCGCCCGCGCGCCTGTCGCGCTTTCGCCCGGCTGGCCCTGATAATAACGATAGGGATAGCCCTCTTCCAAATAATCCGGAATTGCGGCCTCGGGCCATAAAATCAGGCGCGGGCCTTGATTGGGCATCGGGCGGCTGTTCATCGCCAGCTTGGCAAAGTTGATCGCGTCATAGCCCGGCGCATATTTGTCGGCTTGGCTGATATTGGGTTGCGCGATGGTGAGTGCGACGGGTGTCCTCACTGGTGCGCTTTGATAATATCCACCCAGCAAAGAGACCCGCGCGGTGATTGCGACTGCTGCGAGCGCAAATAATATTGAACCGCCAAGAAAATATCCGGTCCAACCGCCATCGTCGCGTTCAACGTCAGATGCTGACGTCCACAAAGTTACGAACTTTAGGATCATCCCAACAACAAGAAGCATGAGCCCCGAAAGGCCATATGTTCCAAGGGCGGTCGCTGGCTGCGAAAGATATGGAATGGACAAGGTAACCACACTGAGCGGGTTCCAGACATAGCCGGTGAACACCCAGCTGCGCAGCCATTCGGTGATGATCCACAAGCCAGCAAAGGCCAAGATGAGGTGGAGGGTGGCTGTAGGCCTTATCTTTCCGTCATCTTCGCCGGAATCAGGAAGGGCGTTCGTCGTGCGGTGATTGATCCAATGGGCTCCAGCCGCAGCCAAGGCCGGATACACCGCCAAATAAAGCGCCAGCCCGAATACCGCGATGTAACCAAGCCAGATCGGCATTGCCGCCTGAAAGGTGAAGGCGACCGCAATCCATTGATTGCCAAAAGTGAAATGCCCGACCCCGAAAAGCCAGCCGAGCATGAACGCGCCTTTGGTGCTCGTCGCTTGGCTTATCAGCTGGATGAGCAATGCAAAGCACACAAGCGTTAGGGGCCACAGCCCCCATGGTTCAAAACCATAAGCCGACGCTGCACCCGCCACAAGCGCCGTCCAACGGGGAAACTTTCCGAGCAAAGCCGATAATTTCTGCATGGTACGCTTTTGCCCACCATATATGACAATTGCAATCGGACAAAATCGTCGTTGTTTGCGGTTCAGGCTTTCGATGCTAATCCATCGCCATGATTATCTTTGTGTATGCACTCGCGCTTTCGGCGCCATCCGCCCTGACTGAAACGCAGCAATCGGATATCGCCTGTGTTGCCACCCTCGCGACCTTGGCGGAGCGACAGCGGCTTGGCACCGCGCCGTCCGATGTACCCAATGTCGGGCAATCGGGCAAACGCTGGGCCGGCATCGTCGGCAGCCGTATCACCGAACAAAGCGGCCAACCGCGTGAGTTGGTTGCGGTTGCCATGGCCGAAGCGGCGAAAGCCGAATTTCAGCGCCCAAGCGATCCGGCGACCATCCACAAATGCGCGATGCAAATGTCGCAGGAACTCGCTATTGCCGATATTTCCGATCAACCCCTTCCAAAACCGGTGACATCAAAATGAGCTTACGCCCCTTCCACTTGGCCTTCCCCGTTCGTGACTTATCCGAAGCGCGGCGCTTTTACGGCGACATCATGGGGTGCCCCGAAGGGCGCGCATCGGATCATTGGGTCGACTTCGACTTTTTCGGACATCAGATCGTCGCGCATCTCGATGCCAATGCGCGATCTGTTTCGACGCATAATCCGGTGGATGGCCATGACGTTCCCGTGCCCCATTTTGGTGTCGTGCTGACGATGGAACAATGGGAATTACTGGCCGCCCGCGTCACCGCCGCAGGCATCAGCTTTGGCATTGAACCCCATGTCCGGTTTAAAGGCGAAATTGGCGAACAGGCGACGATGTTCTTCTGCGACCCGAGCGGCAATGCGCTGGAATTCAAGGCATTCGCCGACGACGCAAATCTGTTCGCGCGTTAACGAACCTTATTCGCCATTTTCTGGCGGCGTTGATTCACGCGTCTCGCTGTTTTCACTTTCAAACGTCATCGACGGTTCGCCAGTGATGGCCGGAATGTCTTCGATTTCTGGAGCGGTAACGGGCATTTCGTCGCTTGCGTCGGGCACATTTTCAGCAGGCTGCGGCTTTGGTGCTTCCGGAGCGATCGCTTCTGTCGTCTCGACCGGTGCAGCGGCTGCGCGGTGTTCGGCATCGAGATAAGATCGCGTGGCCATGGCGGCCATGACAATGATGGTGACGACCGCGATGAAAGTGACGATTCTGCGTGAGCTTCTGTCCATGTCTGCTTCCCAATATTGTAAGTAACCCGCGTGTGGCGATGCTAGCTTGCTTCAATCGTTGTGACGTTCGAACAGACATCACTTTTGCTCGCACCATTACCCGCGAGCATCGTGAACGCAAAAAATCCGCCGACGACAGCCACCAAAAACGCAGCGGTGACCCACGCCAGATATTTGTCGATAAATGCCTTGATCGGGCGTCCGAATTTCCAGAACAAAAATCCGACCAGCATGAACTGGAATGCCCGGCTCAACACGCTGGCCCAGATGAACGTGAACAGGTCCATTTTGATGAACCCTGCGGTCAAGGTCAGCAGCTTGAATGGAATGGGGGTCGCGCCCTTGATCAAAATAATCTCCGCGCCGAATTCGCGCAGATAGCAGGCGGCGGCAGGAAAGCTGTCCCACAGCCCAAGCGCCTTTAGCAGCGCCGTGCCGATGGTTTCATACGCAAAATAGCCAATGGCATAGCCAAAGAGCCCGCCCATGACCGAGGCCAAGGTGCAAATCGCGCCATAGCGCAACGCCTTGTCCGGGCGCGCCAGACACATCAACCCAAGCAGGGGATGCGGTGGTATCGGGAAGAATGAGCTTTCGATGAAGGAAAACAGGAACAACCAGCGTTCGGCATGGGCGTGCCCAGCCTTTTCCATCATCCAATCATATAGGCGTTTCAACATTGTCTGCGGGGTTAAACCGCGAACGGCAGAAAGTGCAAGCTTTTAACCTGCGGGCATATTCCGTTCGTTGCCGACATCCGTTGCCCGTGTGGCTTCGCTGGCGGGCGCGAAGATGAAATAGCCCGCGATGACAATCATCAGCACGATCAGGACTTTCAGCAGGTCGCGCATATCCTGTGCGCGCAATCGCCGTTGCGATTGTTTGCGTGGCGGCAACGGTTTCCCAGATATGTCGAGGATATTGGCCATTGAATGCTCCTTGACCAGCAAAACCCCAGCGCGTCGCATATGTTCCGCAATCGGCCTATCGGTAATTTCCTTGGCCACTTATGCGCCATCAGGACTTGCTTTCTGTCGCGCGAATGCACAGCGGGTGGGAATGGAATTGGAAAACTTCGATACAGACGCGTTCTTGCGTGATTATTGGCAGAAAAAGCCGCTGCTTATCCGCAATCCGTGGCGCAATTGGCAAAATCCGCTTGAGCCCGATGAGCTTGCTGGCCTCGCCTGCGAAGAAGAAGTGGAGTCGCGCCTGATTTGCCAGACCGCCAAGGGCTGGGAAATGGAGCAGGGGCCGCAGCATGAGGATCGATTGGGCAGCCTAAGTGAATCGCATTGGACGTTGCTGGTGCAGGCGGTCGATCACCATGTGCCGATGGTGGCTGACCTCATCGCGCCGTTCCGGTTCATTCCGAACTGGCGGATTGACGATGTCATGGTCAGCCTTGCCGCGGACCAAGGCGGGGTCGGTCCGCATTTCGACCAATATGATGTTTTCCTGATTCAGGGCCACGGTCGCCGCCGTTGGCAGATTGGGCCGCATTGCGATGGCGATAGCCCGCTGGTGCCGCACGAGGACCTCAAACTGCTCGCAGAATTTGAAGCGACCGAAGAATGGGTGCTTGAACCCGGCGACATCCTGTATGTCCCGCCGGGCATCGCGCATAATGGCGTTGCGGTGGGTTCGGACTGCATGACCTATTCGGTCGGTTTCCGTGCGCCGTCGCGCGCCGACCTGCTGGGGCATTTTGTCGATGATATGCTTGAGCAGATTCCCGAGGATGATTTATACCGCGATCCGGATTTGGCAGGGCAGGCCAACCCGGGTGAGATTATGCCCGACGCCTTGGCGCGCTTGCACCGGATGACGCTGGACTCGCTTTCCGATCCGCGCGCCTTTGCCCGTTGGTTCGGCATGTTCAACAGCACGCCCAAATATGCCGAAATGGACTGGCAACCGGAAACCCCCGTTTCAGCCGATGAGGTCCGACAATTTATTGCCGATCACGCCCCGCTGTCGCGCAATCCGGCAAGCCGTTTGGCATTTGTGGACGATGGCGCGGATGCCGTGATGTTCTTTGCCGATGGCGCATGCTTTGACTGCGGGGCGGAGACAGCGGATCTGGCGCGGCAGCTGTGTGCGCAAGATGCCTTGGTCCTCGACACCGCACTTGCGTCAGTGGACGCCGCGATCGACCTGCTGACGCAGCTGTGCAACATGGGATGCATCGCGTTCGAAAGCGAAGATTGATTTGCGCACGCGGCTGAGCATTTGCCGAAGGAAGGCGGGTTACGCGGCGGAGGCGGATGCCATTGCCGCCATGACGGCGGCGACAATCACGCTGCGCCATTACCGCTGCGACCGATGTGGCCAATTTCATCTGACGAGCCGGACCAAGGGCAAGCGCGTGCCGCGCCCGGCGGACTAAACCGCTGCGTCAGACCTCACGCCAGCTGCCGGGGGCAAGATCGTCCAGCGTCCAATCGCCAACGCCGTGGCGCACCAGCCGCAATGTCGGGTGGCCGACCGCGGCGGTCATACGGCGCACCTGCCGGTTGCGGCCTTCGCGGATGATAAGTACTATCCAGCTGTCGGGCACCGTCTGGCGGACACGGATGGGCGGATCGCGCGGCCAAAGCTGCGGGTCGGCAATGCGGTCTGCCTCTGCGGGCAAGGTCATCCCGTCCTTCAACTGCACACCGCGCCGCAATTGGACGAGCGCATCGTCGGAAACCGTGCCCTCAACCTGAACGCGGTAGATTTTGGACAGCTTGTACCGCGGATCGGAAATACGGGCCTGCAACCGCCCGTCGTCGGTCAGGATCATCAGCCCTTCGCTGTCCATATCCAACCGGCCCGCGGGATAGACCCCGGGCACGTCGATAAAGTTGGACAAGGTCGGACGCGGCGAACCGGCGGTTCCCTTGTCGGTAAATTGCGGCAAGACGCCAAAAGGTTTGTTGAACAGAATGACGCGCGACATCCCCATCCCATAGCGAAGCCGCCAGAAAAGGGGAAATCATCTTCTCGGTGCGTAAGATTATAACCAAATAGGTAAATATCTATTGACATCGTAACGTTATTTGGTTAGTGTTGGGCATAGTCGAAAATTGCGATTCGCGGAATCGCGTGGTTCAGAAAATTTGTCGCCGTATGTCTTAGCCGCTGGCGGATTAATCCCTCCAACGAGGATAAGGCATTTGAAACTGTGATGCTGACGTGAAAATAACGAGAGATAAATAGCTCTAGAAAGTAAGGGGTTTATAAACTTTTTGTTGTAATGCGGGCACGGAAAGTCCATTTGAATGTTGATGAGTGATCTATAAGCACTCAAAAAGGAGCAAAAATGCGTAAACCGAAAGAGCGGGCGGCTGGAAAAGCCGCAGCAGCGTCGTACGCGATACCCGCGCAACCAAACTATCATAGAGACATCAATGAAGATGATATTATCACTCTTCAAGCCATGGTAGACGCCTCAAAACCAAAGAATTTTAAACTAACCCCCGTAAGTGAAGCTGGGTGGTGATTGAGTTACCGATACTACCCGTTTTCAACACTACCAGAACCATATGATATAGTCTGGTGCCGATTTCCCTATAATGAAAAGCCTGGGGAACCCGGTGATGATTCTCACCCCGGTCTGATTCGGCAAGCTTTTGCCGATCAGGACGGTAATCCTTGGGTAAAGGTTGTTTACGGAACGTCGGTCGATCCTTTCCGTAACGATAATCAGTATTTCACCGTCGCGAAGACAACAGAAATGGATTTCTGTGGACTGAAGTGCGCAACCCGATTTTGCTTGGGGCGTGACGCTGAGCTTCCGTGGTCTGAAGAATTTTTCACAATTCTTCCCTCAAAATCATCTCCAATTATTGGCCGGTTAAGCCAATATGGACAGCGACTTTTGCAGATGCAAATTTCCTATTATCAGAACGACTGCTTAACGGATAAGAAGCCATAAGACCGAAGGCGCTGGAATCGTGTCCGCATCGAACCCGCGCCAACTTCCGCAGTTTCTCAAGAGCCACTTAAAGAACAGGGCGACCGAAGCCGCCCTAGTGGTTGATGAAACACCCCGCTTCCGCAGGATGGGTCTATTAGAGGTCGTTAGGCTCTAGCGAGAGCGCCAGTGCGAGCATACGTGCTCTACACTGCCAAACCGCACACGGACATAAGCGCGAACGCGTACCATGTTGCAAATTCCTTGCATTTGGCGGCTAGACGTGCGAATCCCATAGCGTCAACTGAGAGGAATCGCGGCCTAGCCGCAGGTTTTTCGACGGATTGGGTCGGCCTATTGGTCGGCCCTTTCTGGTTTCTGGCTTGTTCGATGTGCCAACCGTGACACTACCTCATAAATCTACCCTTCTTTCCACCGGTCGCCTTGAAGACTCGATGTAGGCCATATTTCACGGAACAGTCGCCGCGTCAAGTAATTGGAGTAAATGGTTGCATTTTTATTTTTCTCGCATTACTGACCGAGTTGCAACGCAGGAGAATCGGAAATGAGTAATCTCGGAACAAATGCTGTACGCAGCCCGTCTTATCCCAATATGGCGCTGGCAGATGCAATCGCATCCGTGCGCAAAATCGAATCCCAATATCGAACGGCTCAAGTTGATCGCATCGCCGGTGCTAAAATTCTCGGCTATTCGGGGTTGAGCGGGCCTGCGAACCAAGCCCTTGCAGCGCTAGCTCAATATGGACTAGTCGAGCGGGCAGGCAAGGGCGAAATGCGAGTAACTGCGCGCGCCTTGGCGATCCTGCACCCAAACAGTGAAAATGAGCGGCTACAAAACTTGCGCATGGCCGCGATGGAGCCGAACCTTTTCCGTGAATTGGGAGAGCGCTTTCCCAATATTGTGCCACCGGAGGATGGTGTGATGACATATCTGAACCGGCAGGGATTCAATCAGAACGCCATACGACCCGCTACAAAAGCCTATCTCCAAACTTTGCTTTTTCTGGAGGAATCCGGGGTAAGCGAAAGTCATGGAGTGGAGGAATCGAACGTGCCAAATGAATCTGATCGCAGTCCAGATCAGGAGAGTACCGTGCACAATTTAACCGCCCAGCCCATAACAGCCGTAGGCGGAGTGGTTCCCCAAATAGCATTTTCGAATACGCTTCCCGACGGTGCAGTAAACCTGATTAATATGAACATTCAGGGAAAAACCGTCCATATTTCTGGCGTTTTTGATTATGCTGGCCTTGCCAAGCTTGAAAAGAAAATCGCTAGTTTAAAAGCTTTGATGGAGCCGGAAGATGAACTTGGATATGACGAAAACAGCGGCCTATAGGTCTTTCGGCGTTCTCACCTTGCCCATCAGTTTTCGAATGCGGTATCCGCGTCGGTGGGGTTTAGTCCGCTAGCGGCTACGAGATCGCGAACGGCCTTTGTGAACCGCTCGCTTGGTTCCATCTGCGTTTCGTGATGTCTCTTTTTGGCATTACCGTGAATTAATAACCAAATAGGTAAATATATATTGACATCGTAACGTTATTTGGTTAGTGTTGGGCATAGTCGAAAATTGCGATTCGCGGCGCTGCGGCGTTTTTGCGAGAATATCACGGGCTGAAGAGCGATCTTCGGCCCTTTTTCTTTGGGATTAGGAGGTTGGCGATGACGAAAGATAAAATCAGCGTGCCCGACACCCGTTTGAATGCGCGCACGCGGCGTCTTTTCCTCAACCATCTCGCCGAAACCGCAAATGTTGCGGCGTCGGCGAGAGCGGCGGGTGTTGCCAGTAGTGCCGTTTATGCCGAACGGCGGCGGTCGGCTGGCTTTCGCGATGATTGGGCGCGGGCGCTTGGTGAGGGCTATGCGCGGCTGGAGACGGATTTGTTGGCCGAAGCCTTGTTGGCGGCCAATGGCAAAACGGCGGAGGCGACGTTGAAAGCGCGGGCGCAAAAGCATCGGTTGGCGATTGCGTTATTGAGCGCACATCGCGCCGCGGTGAAGGGCGCGCCGACGGCGGCAACCCCTGCGCCTGCGTCGGCGGATTTGCCGACGTTAAAGGCGCAATTGATATTGAAGTTAACCCAAATGCGCGAACGTGCGGAGCGGGCGAATGACGCAGCTTAATGCCCAGGCGCTGATGGCCATGCCCTATGAACAGATGGTTGCCTGCATCAAAAGCTGGAACCGCCACAAAATGGAGGAATCGCGCAGTTGGCGTTTCTGGCGACGTAATGACCAGTTCGAACCGCAGGGTGACTGGCGCACATGGCTGGTGATGGCGGGGCGCGGCTATGGCAAAACCCGCATGGGTGCAGAATGGGTCAGCGCGCTTGCCGCCCAATATCCCGGCGCGCGCTTTGCGCTGGTCGGCGCAACGCTGAATGAGGCGCGGCAGGTGATGGTGGAGGGTGAAAGCGGCCTTTTGGCGCTGCCTTTTGCCGAACGCCCCGAATGGGAACCCAGCCTGCGCCGTTTGACATGGCGCAATGGAGCGACCGCCACCTTGTTTTCGGCCGCAGAGCCCGAAAGCCTGCGCGGGCCGCAGCATGATTTTGCATGGGCCGACGAAATTGCGAAATGGCCCAACGGGATTAAGGCATGGGACAATCTGATGCTTGGGTTGCGGCTTGGGCAACATCCACGGATCATGGCGACCACGACGCCGCGTCCTGTGCCGTTGCTTCGGCGGCTGGTGCTGGAACAGGGCGTTGCCATAACGCGGGGCCGGACGGCGGATAATGATATGCACCTGCCGCCCGAATATCTGGCGTCGGTGCGCGCGGCTTATGCCGGCACGCGCTGGGGCAGACAGGAACTGGATGGTGAGCTGATCGAAGATGCGGCGGGGGCATTATGGTCCCGCGACCTGATTGAACGGCAACGTGTGTCTCATTCGCCCGATTTGAAACGTATCGTCATTGGCGTTGATCCGCCCGTGTCGGAAAATGGTGATGCCTGCGGCATTGTCGCGGTCGGCATTGGCGAGGATAAGAAAGCCTATGTGCTTGCCGACCACAGCATAGCGGGCGCTTCGCCCGAACGCTGGGCCCGCGCCGTGGCCGCCGCTGTCGATCTTTGGCAGGCGGACCGCGTGGTCGCCGAAGACAATCAGGGCGGCAATATGGTGGAAACCGTCTTGCGCGCCGCCGACCTTGCGATGCCGATTAAGCGGGTGCACGCAAGCCGAAACAAGTCGGTGCGCGCGGAGCCCATCGCCGCATTATATGAAGCGCGCCGCGTGTTTCACACAACTGCCTTTCCCGAAATGGAAGACCAGATGTGCGGGCTGGTTTCGGGCGGCGGATATGAAGGCCCCGGCCGATCCCCCGACCGCGCCGATGCGCTGGTGTGGGCCTTGACCGAACTGATGCTTGGCAAAGCCGAAAGAACGCCGCGGGTTCGGCTGCTGTAATTTAAAGGACTGAAACACATGAATATCTTCGGTTGGAAATCAACCGGGCGTGGCTTGCTGCGTCCGGCAAAAACGCGTGTGCAGCAGGATCGTCTATCGGGCATTCGCGGCTATGGCGTGCCAAGCCTTGGCGATTGGCCGCGCAATTATGAGGCGCAGATGCGCGAGGGCTATCTTTCAAACGCCATCGCCCAGCGTGCGGTTCGTTTAATTGCCGAGGGGCTGGCGTCCGCGCCGCTGACATCGACCGATGCGTCCGCATTGCGGCTGGTGCAGGCAACGTCGGCGGGGCAGGCGTTGATTGAAACGGTGGCGACGCATTTGTTGCTGCATGGCAATGCCTATATTGAAATATTGTCGGGCATGGACGGGCGGCCAGCCGAATTGTTCGCGCTGCGCCCCGAACGGATGACGATTGAGGCCGATGTGCGCGGCTGGCCCGTGGCCTATGTCTATAAGGCCGGCGATGTTGCCAGCCGATTGCCCGCGGACAGTGTCATCCACATCCGGTCCATTCACCCGCTCGATGACCATTATGGTCTTGGCTGCCTGGGTGCGGCATCGGGCGCGGTGGCGACGCACAATGCGGCGACGCGCTGGAACAAGGCGTTGTTGGATAATGCGGCGCGGCCATCGGGCGCTTTGGTCTATGAAATGGGCGAAAGCGGCACATTAAGCGGCGAACAATATACGCGGTTGAAAGAAGAACTCGCCGCCAGCTTTCAAGGCGCAGGCAATGCCGGACGGCCCATGTTGCTGGAGGGCGGGTTGAAATGGCAGGCGATGGCGCTGACGCCCGCAGAAATGGATTTTGCCGGATTGAAGGAGGCCGCCGCGCGCGAAATTTCGCTCGCTTTCGGCGTCCCGCCCGTGTTGCTTGGGCTGCCGGGCGATGCGACCTACGCCAATTACCGCGAAGCCAACCGCGCGCTGTGGAACCAGAGCATCATTCCCTTGGCCCGCAAAATGCTCGCCGCAATTGGCGAGGGCCTCGCCCCCTATTTTGCCGGTCTTCAACTGGACATTGATCTGGATGCCATCCCCGCATTGGCCGAGGATCGCGAGCGATTATGGGCGCAAGTCGGTGCCGCAGACTTTCTGACCGCCGAGGAGAAAAGGGCCGCGGTGGGGCTTGGGCCGGTTGAGCCCGCGCCGGAGATATCGAACGAAACGGGTGTAACGGAATTTTAGGGCAACCCCCGGTACGAAAAGGAAAACGCCATAAAAGGGGAGAAGTAAAATGGACCCTCGCATACAAATGGGCGATATGCTCAACGGCATTGGCCAGCATCTGGCCGATATTCTCGAGCATCACCCCGAGGGTACATATATGTATGCCGAAGTGGATGAAGGCTCCTGCGGAGCAGGTGTTTTTCTCGATGAAGGCGAACAGGTGGTCTATTACCGCCCGAGTGACGAGCTGATTGACGCCCTGTTCGACCTGTGGGAGTTTGCCGAGGCAGATAAGAAATGGGCTGTGCTTCATTATGAAGTAAAAAACGGAGCGTTCGCCGCCCGCTTTTCCTATCCTGATCAAATAGATCCTGAAGAATCAATCGTTGAACGTCGGGAACGCGCATTGTACGAGCGCTATGGCGACAAGCCTGTCATCTACCCTGAGCCAGACGAAAATTTCCGTATGCTGACGTTGGACGATTTTCCCGACGACGATGAAACTGGTCCAAGCTAGCCGTCATCACTTTCCGGCGCGTGTAACGCCATGCGCCGCCCAAGATATTCTATTTTAAAGCTTTGCTGTTGCAGCAAGCCAATCGCTGCCTGCGATGAATAGCAGGATGCATATGGTCATGAAGAACCATCATCCCATTGGCGCAACATAACCCTGCTTTGGGTTACCCACACACAGGAATTTCCGATGACAGAAAATAACCTTCAAGGTCTGCTGGAGCAGGCCTCCGAAACTGGTGCCCGGCGTGCGCTGGCCCGTTTGGGTTTGGATGATGCCAGCGCCGCCAAGGATATGAGTGAGCTGCGTGAGCTTTTGTCCGCCTGGCGCGATGCCAAGCGGTCGGCGCGCAAGGCGGCGATTGGCTGGGTCGTGCGCATGGTGCTTGCGCTGTTGCTCATCGGGCTGGCGGTAAAGCTTGGCCTGTTGGGGCTGGTTAGCCAGTGAGGCTGGCTGGCTATGCCGCCATCTTTGATGCACCCGACAAGGGCGGCGATATTGTGCGCAAGGGTGCCTTTGCCCGTGCGGCCAAAGCGGGCGTTCCATTGCTGTGGCAGCATGATCGCAACCGGCGCATTGGCTATGTCGAAAGCCTGAGCGAGGACGCGCGCGGATTGCGCGTCATTGCCCGGTTGGATGACGAAGAAACGCCGGTGCAGGCCGGCACGGGCCTGTCCTTTGGCTATCGTGTCCGCGCGATGAATAAACAGGATTACCGGGAGCTGACGGACCTTGATCTCATTGAGGTCAGCGTCGTCACGCATCCCATGCAACCGCTCGCCCGCGTGTTGGCCGTCGAGGCCGCAGCGGCGGGCACAACATCCATCACCCAAGGAGAATGATATGGATTATGAAACCAAAGCTGACGCGCTCGACGCGGTTTTTGAAGGGGCGGTGGCCGCAGCCGCTGTGACCCGGCCCGTTTTGTCGGGGGCGACTATGGCCGACCCCGCAAAATCGGCCTTTGTCGACGGCTATTTGCGCCGCGGCTCCGAAGTGGAGCTCAAAAGCTTTTCGGGCGTCGTTGCCGCCGATGGCGGATTTGCCGTTCCGCGCGAAATTGATGAAATCATCGATTCCACATTGAAGGGGATCTCCCCCATCCGTGCGATTGCCAATGTCGTCCGCGTCGGATCGTCGGGCTATCGCAAGCTTGTGACACAAAATGGCGTGACGTCGGGCTGGGCTTCGGAAACCGCGACAAGGCCCGAAACCGCAACGCCGACCTTCAACGAAATCGTCCCAAGCTTTGGCGAGCTTTATGCCAATCCCGCCGCGACGCAGGCGATGCTTGATGACGCAGCGTTCGATGTGGAAAGCTGGCTTGCCAGCGAAATCGCGACCGAATTTGCAAAGGCAGAAGGCGCGGCATTTGTGAATGGCAATGGCAGCAACAAGCCCAAGGGCTTTTTGACCGCGCCAACGGCGGCGACGGGCGATGCCACGCGTCCATTTGGCACGCTTCAACATATTGCATCGGGTGTGGCGGGTGCCTTTGCCACTTCAAACCCGCAGGATAAGCTCGTCGAATTGGTCCACGCCTTGCGCGCGCCTTATCGTCAGGGTGCGACGTGGGTCATGAATGCGTCTACGCTTTCGGCGATCCGCAAGTTCAAGACCACCGATGGTGCGTTCATTTGGCAGGCGGGCCTAAGTGCGGGGCAGCCGGATACCCTGTTGGGATATCCCGTCGTTGAGGCAGAAGATATGCCCGATATTGCCGCGAACAGCCTGTCGATCGCCTTTGGCAATTTCAAGGCGGGCTATCTGATTGCAGAGCGCACGGAAACCAACATCCTGCGCGATCCATATTCGAACAAGCCCTATGTCCATTTCTACGCAACCAAGCGTTTGGGCGGCGCGCTGACCAATTCGGAAGCGATCAAAGTGATGAAGTTCGCCATTTCCTGATTGCGCGAAAATCTCCCCACCTATGGGTGGGGAGATCCCTTCGGAGAACGACATGACCATATTTGTTTTTCAACGCGGCGAAACCATTTCGCTCGCGCTGGATGCGGTGACGGGTGACCCCCTTTCCGTCACGGCGATCAGCGCGACGATGAAGGCAGTGGCCCCTGGCCGGACAAGCGTGAGCGCCACCGCGCCTGTGGCTGCTGCCTTTAACATTATACCGCGGTCAGCATCGGGTGATGTGCCGGCCGGATGGACCCTGACGGTGGGGGCGGCGCAAAGCGCGCTTTTGCCGGCGGGACATTATCTGGCGGATGCGCGGATTGCGGTCGGCGGCGGGGTTATCATCACCGAAAGCATCGGCATCACGCTGCGCGAAAGCGTCACAGCATGACGATGCTTTTGCAATGGCGACAGCCACCGCCACCCCTATTGGTGCGCTGGCGCGGGCCGGATGGCACGCTGGCACCGACCGTATCGGCGTCATCCATCGGGACCATTCCCACCATCATCGGGCCGCCGGGACCCACTGGGCCAACCGGTCCTGTGGCCGACATCATTGACGGCGGCACATTTAATTAAGGATCATATATGCCAAGAATTCAAATAAAGCGCGGCTTGAAAGCCAATTTGCCGACAGCATCGATGTTGGCGGGTGAGGCGCATTTTACGACCGATCGCGGGACATTACACATCGCCACGGGCGCGTCGGCGCGGCTGCCCGTGGTTCCTGCGATTGACGATCTTGCGACCGTGGCGTCAGTCGATGGCGCAGCGGATTTCCTCATCTTGCACGACGCGTCTGCAGTGGGGCAAAAAGAAGCAAAGATCACGGTCAACGCATTCAAAGCGGCGTTGAACATCCCGTCGTCAGACTTTGACGAAAAAGCGGCGGTGGTCGCAGGCGGCACATCTGGTTATATTTGGGGAACAAATGGAACCGATGGGGTTATAAGGCTGAACAATTCCATGGCGTGGACCAAAGATGCCGCGAACGCCTTTGTGACGCTGGCGGTGGGCGACGTGGACTGCGGAACATTCTGATGCCCAGCCTTTCCCATAAACGGGGAACGCGGGCACAAGTCGATGCCGCTGCCGCTGCGAATGCTTTGCGTGCGGGTGAAGTCTATCTGATTACCGACGAGGCGCGGCTGACCGTCGGAACAAGCGAAAGCACGCATCAACCCGTCGCAAAGCAGGGTGAGGGCGGTGGCGATCCATGGACGTGGATCAAGCTTACCGCCGACATTGCCAATAGCACCATCACACCGGCCGCTGCGACGGGGCTGTCTTTCGCCGCTGCGGCCAACACCATGTACCTTGTTGAGCTTATCGGGACCTTTCAGTCGGCGGCAGCCACAACAGGCATTGCGCTTGCCCTCGATATCCCGTCAGGGTCGGTGGCTGGCATGACCGTTCATCAGTCAAGTGCGACATTGCTAACCGGCGTGGAACAAATTGCTGACGCGATAACAACAGCGGCTACCTCCGGTGTGCGGGCTGCGGCCACAAATGCCGCGATAAGGGCCAATTTCATCGTGTCGGTGGGTGCGACGGCGGGGCAAGTTCAACTGCTGTTCCGGTCCGAAATCGCGGGTTCAGCAGTCACGTTAAAGGCCGGACTTACGGCCATGGGCCGCCGGATTATCTAAAAGGAAATTGAAATGCTGAGCATGGAACCGCTCGGCCTCGACAGCATGATGCTGGACGAGGTGCGAGCCTATTTGCGTGTCGATGCGGACATGGACGACAGTGCGTTGGCCGCGGCGATCCTCGCCGCGATTGGCCATGCGGAACAGTTTACCCGCCAGGCCCTTTTGCGCCGCGCAGGAACCGAAATTGTTACGGCGGGCAGCGGATGGCAGGTTTTGCAGACGCTGCCCGTTCATGCGATCACCAATGTTACGGGCATTCCAGCCGACGGGGCAACTTTTGCGCTTTCCGCGTCGGCTTGGGAACTGAAACTCTCGTCACAGGGCGAAGCCTATTTCCGCGTGCTTCAACCCGGAAGTGCCGGGCGTGTGGAGATATCTATGATCGCCGGATTGGCGACCGATTGGGCAAGCTTGCCGGAGTCACTCCGGCTCGGCCTGCTACGGCTGGCGGGGTATTTTTATAATAATCGCGACAGTGCCAGCGACGATGGGCCGCCAGCGGCTGCGTTGGCGTTGCTGCAACCCTGGCGCCGGATGCGCGTTGTATGAGCGGCGAATTTGCAGGCAATCTGCGCGAACGCGTGGATATCGAAACCCGTCTTGGCGACCGTGACAGTCTGGCGGGGGCATCGGGCAAATATCGCTATGACGGGCAAGCATGGGTTGCGGTCTCGCCCTTGATGCCCGGTGATTTAACGCGTGCGGATGCCTTGTCTGCCTCGCCGCGCTGGCAAGTGACCATGCGCAAGCGTGAAGGCGTAGGCCTTTCCACGCGCTTGGCATGGCGCGGCAAATATCTCGCGGTGCGCGCGGTGTTGAGCGATCCCGTTACACCTGCACAAATGCGGCTCACCTGTGAGGAGGTTCGGTGAACGCGGACCGGATCACAGCAAAGGCCGCTGCATTGGGGGAACGCCGCGCAGACGTCCTATGCCGGCAACTGATGCATGCGCCCCGCCCCGCCGGGGTCGATGTGGAGCGTTGCGGCGATGGCATGTGCCTTGTCGGCAAAAACCTGCGGCGACGCATGCTCTATGACCCCCAATTAAGGAATTTTGGACGATGAACAGCGCCATGCACACGCTTCAGGCAGCAGCGGTTGCTGCACTGACCGCGCACCCCGTTTTGGCCAATGCGCTGACCGGCGTTTATGACGGTCCGCCGCCGCGCGCTGCATTTCCCTATGTCGCGATAAACGACGGGATCGTCAGCGACTGGAGTACGAAGACCGATGCGGGCCGGGAAATCCGGCTGGCGTTGACGGTGTGGGATGACGGCGAGTCCGCCACCCGCTTGTCCAACCTGATGTCTCATGTCGAGGACGCCGTTCTGGCCATACCACGCGACCTTCCGAATTGGCGCATCGCGAGCCTTATGTTCCTGCGTTCGATGGTCGTGCGCGATCCGGCCGGGCCGTGGGCCGGGCTGGTTGAGTACCGCGTGCGGTTGCTCGCGATCTGACGCCCGCGAACGGGGCACAATCACATATCTCCTCGCCAGTTGGCGGGGCATTTTCGAAAGGAAAAGGCTTATGCCTGCAGAAAAAGGAAGCGCCTTCCTGTTGAAGGTTGGCGACGGCACAACGACGCCTGTATATGCAACGGTTGCGGGTCTCCGCACCACGCAACTGTCGATCAATGGCGATCCGGTTGTCATCACCCATAAAGGCAGCGGCGCGTGGCGCGAACTGCTTTCGGGCGCGGGCGTGCGTTCGGTTTCGGTTTCCGGCGCTGGCGTCTTTACCGGTTCAACCGCAGAGACGCGGATCAAAAATAACGCACTGTCCGGCCTACTCGACGATTATGAATTGAGCTTTGAAAGCGGTGACCGGTTGCGTGGCAAATTCCTTGTCGCGCGGCTGGACTATGCCGGCGATTTCAATGGCGAGCGATCCTATACGCTGGCGCTTGAAAGCAGTGGTCAGGTGACATCGTTATGAACCGGCCAGCCAATGCCCTGCGCGGTGAGGCGACGATTGCGGTTGAAGGTGGGCATATATTGCTGCGGCCTACCTTCGCGGCTTTGGTGGCCTGTGAAGAGGAACTTGGGCCGCTCTTCGCCTTGGTTGAACGCGCGGCCGCGGGGGGACTGAAGCTATCGGAAATGGTCAGCCTGTTTTGGCATTGCCGAACCGACGCCGATGCGGGGGTAACGCGCGCCGAGTTTAGCGAGGGCCTCACGCAAGCGGGCCTTGCGGCGATGACGCCTGCGCTCAAAATTCTGCTCGGGCAGATTTTAAGCGGGCGATGACATTTGGTGAAACCGCATTGCGGTTAAGCGCGATCTGCGCGCTGCAACTGGGGTGGCGTCCGGATGAATTCTGGAATGCTACCCCAGCGGAGCTGCTCGCCATTTTGCAGAACACCGACGGCCAAGACGCGGCCCCGCCCGACCCGAACGAAATTCAAAAACTAATGTCGCTGTTTCCAGATGGAGCGGCAGGAGACCAATGATGGACGAAGAAATCGATAGGCTGGTCGTATCGGTCCGCGCCGATACCCGCGCCTTTGCAAGCGACGTAGCGACGATGCGTGCTGAACTTGACGGCCCCTTTGCCGATGGGCTTGAACGCGCGGGCTCCGCATTGGAACGCGGCCTAGCTGGTGCCATTCAGCGCGGGAAGTTTGGCTTTGAAGATTTGCGCCGCGTTGCGCTGTCCGTGCTGTCGGAAATTGCCAGATCTGCGATTCAGGCAGGCCTCAATAACAAGAATGGCGGTGCGTCTGGCGGCGGCGGCCTGCTTGCGTCATTGGGTGCGTTGTTGGGTGGCGCACTTGGCGCACCGGGACGAGCGACGGGCGGGCCAGTGTCGCCGGGCAGGGCATACCGCGTCGGTGAGCGCGGGCCCGAGCTGTTCGTTCCAACGACCAGCGGGCGTATTGAAACGGGTGGGGCTGTCGGTGCGCCAACGCACGTGCGGCTGACCATCAACGTTTCGGATTCGGGCAAGGGCAGCGCGCCTGCCGCGCTTGAGCGATCTTCGCGGCACGTGGCGCGTGCGGTTCGGCAAGCATTGGCGCGGGATTGAACCATGGCATATTGGCTTTGTGACCAAAGACGGCAGCAGAAATCTGTGCCCGTCATGCGCTTTGATCCACGTTTCTGGACGGTCAATTTCCCGCGTCCGATGATGGCATCTGTGATCACAACCGGACCGGAATCCTTGCGTGCGGACGCCATATTTTACCGCAGCGATGATCTGGCAGGATTGATCTGGGACAGCGCCGATCATTGGGATCACCCCTTATTGGCCTATGAAACCAACCGGGATTACCGCCGGTTGACGATGAAATTCCGGTGGCGGTCGGCGGGTATCATGCCGCTTGATGCCGTCAACGGCCCAACGCTCACCATCAACGGTCGTGATGCGACGGGCGTGGCCAAAAGCTGGTATATCCGTCTTTGGAATTACGCCGTTGGCACGCCGGAAGATGCCGAAATCATGCTGGACTTCAGCAACCTTCAGGGCGGGTTTCTTTTGCCACAAGAGGCAGACCCCGTCTTTGCAGGCGACATTGACCAGATTTTCATATCGCTCATCCCGCCGGGATATACCGGCTTGCCGGGCAATTTGCCTGCGCCTGTTGAAGCGTGGGTGGAACTGACGGGGATTAGATGCGACGGTGCGGGCGTCATGCTGGACACCGGCGATGTCATGATGCCCGAGCATGACCTGAAAATGGCAACCGGATATGACGATGCCTATAACCAGACGCCTGCGCGGCTGGTTCGTCAAATCCATGCCCTTGGCTACCGACAAACGATTAATCATTATGTCGGGATGAGCCATTATTTCCGGCTCGAGCCATTGGGTAATGAACATTATGTCAGCTTGGCGGGCGGTGCGCTCAACGCGCCCTGCCGGGCGTGGCACCGAAATTTTGCGGCGCAGGCAAAGTTACTGGGCTTCGATCTGATTTTCTCGCTCAGTTATGAATTGTTCGACGCGCATTGCTGGAATGATTGGAAACAACGGGCCGAAAATGGTGACCGCGCACTAACCGGATGGGTCCCGCCATCCACTTTGCTGTCGCCTGCCCATATTGGGGCGATGAACTATCTAAAGGCGGTGGCGCGGGCCTTTGTCTTCATCCTGAAAGAAGCCGGACTGCCGGTGAAGTTTCAGATTGGCGAGCCATGGTGGTGGATCATGCCCGACGGCCGCATCTGCCTGTATGATGCGGCTGCGACTGCCGCATTTGGCACATTGTCGGTCAGCATATCGGACATAAAGGGTTCAAAGTCGCCGGCGCAAAAGGCCATGCTGGACCGGGCAGGCGCGATACTCGCGGCGTCGACTGCGTCGATCTGCGCTGCTGCGACGGATGAGGCAGGATCGGCTGGCATAGAGACATTATTGTTGGTGTATCTGCCAACGGTTCTTGATCCGTCCGCCCCCGAAGCCGTGCGTGCCAATGTTCCATTGGCATGGTCCGCGCCCGCGTTCGATGTGCTTCAGCTTGAAGATTATGATTGGGTCACATCGGGCAACCACGGCGCCACGCGGCGGGCGGTTCCGCTGATGGCACAACGGCTTGGCTATCCCGTTGACGCGCAGCATTATTTTGCTGGCTTCGTTCTGCGCCCTCAAGACACGGCGCAGTGGAGGGACATTGAAATTGCCGCGCGCGCAAGCGGGGTGAGGGGCACGGCGGAAACCTTTATCTGGGCGCTGCCGCAGGTCGCCCGTGACGGATTTACCTATTTCGAAATTGGACAGGAGGATGCGGCTGTGCAGGAATTTGATGACGTGCTTTTCCCGCTGGACATCGGCCGCGAGGCGGAAGTGACGGCGGAGTTCTCGACCAATATTGTTACCACCCTATCGGGGCATGAACGCCGCAACAGCAGCTGGGAGAATGCGCGCCTTAGTTATGATGTTAGCCCGGGTGTTCGATCCGAAAATGATCTTGGCATCTTGCTTGCGTTCTTTCGGGCGCGGCACGGGCCAGCGGTCGGATTTCGCTTTACCGATCCGTTCGACAACAGTTCGCATGCGATGACCGGTGCGCCCGATAAGTTGGACCAAATCTTGGGAACAGGCGACGCCGTGCGCACGGCATTTCCGCTCATCAAAACCTATGGCGCGGACGGCCAAGTGCGACGGATTACAAGGCCGATGCCGAATTCTGTGACGGTTGCGGTAAATAACGTGGCGGCAACCGGCTGGTCGCTGAATGCTGGCGGAATAATCGAATTTCAAACTGCGCCGGATATGGGCGCCATTATCACCGCGGGCTTCCGTTTTGATGTGCCTGTGCGCTTTGCAACCGACCGGCTGGATTTTGCGCGGGCAACCTTTGGCGCAGGCGATATGCCGACGATAGCATTGGTTGAAATTCGGGAAGCCAGCTGATGGACGCCTGGATGGATGGGCCGCTTATCACGGTCGCTTATGGTTGGCGGTTGGAACGGACCGATGGCGTGACCATGGGTTTCACCTCGCACGATGCCGATGTGCTGCATGATGGCATTTTGCTGAAATCCAGCCCCGGAATGCAGCCCACGACGGTCGTGCAAAGCGTTGGGTTGGAGAATGACGGATTGGATGTCTCCGGCGCACTGACGTCCGACTTGATCCGGCAGGATGATTTGATGGCCGGGCGATGGGACGGCGCATATTTGGAGATATTTCTTTTTGACTGGTCAGCGCCCGCACGTGGAAAGCGCGTGTTGGCTTCTGGCGAACTGGGTGCGGTTTCCTTTGCAGATGATGCATTTTCCGCCGAACTATTGGGCATCCAATCGCGTCTTGATAAACCCGTGGCATCCCAAACCGCGCCGTCGTGCCGCGCGCAATTTTGTGATGCAGCTTGCGGGCTAAGCCGCGAACGCTTTCGTCATTTGGCGACCATATCGCAGGTCCAAGGCTATGTGATTTCGGTGAACGGCGGTGCGCCATTTGCCCCTGGCCAATTGGCATATGGAAGCGCGCGTTGGCTGACGGGTCCAAATGCGGGGCTGGAATTTAGCATCGTCGACAATGGCACGGCGGTGATGGAACTGCAGACGGTGCCACAGGCGCCGGTACATGCGGGTGACATGATACAGGTGATCGAAGGTTGCGACAAGCTGATGACGACCTGCGCAACGCGGTTTGGTAACGGCATCAATTTCCGTGGAGAGCCCTATCTGCCGGGAAATGATTTACTGACGCGGTACCCCGGTGCAAATTAGGATCGTGCCGGCCGTCACGCGCCAGCAAGCCAAGGTTGCGCAAACGGCGCTCGATTTAATTGGCGTTCCGTTTTTGCTGCATGGGCGTTCGGCCGACGCAGGGCTCGATTGTGTTGGTTTGGCCGGACTGTGCCTTTCTGCTGTCGGCAAAGACGCGGCTGTGCCCACCGACTATCGGCTGCGCGGTCAACATAAAGCGCGCGCCTGCGCATATTTTGACGCGCGGCATTTCTCGCGGGTTTCGGACGGTTCAGTGGTTGCCGGAGACATCCTCTTGCTTGAACCGGGCGTCCGGCAAATTCACCTTGCCGTTATGACGCCCAAGGGTGCGGTCCATGCACATTTGGGCTTAGGCCGCGTGGTCGCAACGCCCTTGCCGCTGCCGTGGCCAACAATCGCGCAATGGCGCCTTATCGGAGACTGACATGGCAACGCTTGTTTTAACGGCTGTTGGCTCTGCCTTTGGCGGGCCGATCGGCGGCGCGATTGGCGCTGTCTTGGGACAACAAATCGATGGCGCATTATTTGCGCCTGCCGCGCGTGAAGGCAGTCGGCTGAAGGAGCTGGCCGTCCAAACATCGAGCTACGGCACACAAATTCCCGGTATATTTGGCGCGATGCGTGTTGCAGGAACGGTGATTTGGGCAACCGACCTGATCGAAGATCGCGCAAAAAGCGGCGGAGGTAAGGGGCGCGCTTCGACGGTCAATTATGCCTATCGGGTCAGCCTAGCGGTCGCATTGTCAAGCGAGCCAGTAGCCCGATTGGGCAGAATATGGGCGGATGGCAATTTGGTCCGCGGGTCTGACGGCGCATTAAAAATAGACACCCAATTGCGTTTCTATTCGGGGCATAGCGATCAGCAGCCAGATCCGTTGTTGGCATCTGCTGAAGCTGTTGGTCAATGCCCCGCACATCGCGATGTTGCGTACGTCGTGTTTGAAGATTTGCAGTTGGCAGATTTTGGCAACCGCATTCCATCTTTCACCTTTGAAGTTTTCGAACGCGACGGGCCATTGTCGCTATCGGCATTGTTTCATTCGCTATCGGATGGCGACCTCTTGGCGGAAAGCACGCACTCCATCGTTGGTTTTGCCGCGGGCGGGGCGAATATGAAAGAGGCGATTGCGCCGATATTGGATGCCTTTCCAGTGGAGCTCATCACGCGGAACGGCAACCTTGTCGTCCGCGACGTTGGCGCGACCCCCGACCAACCAACCCAAATTGTCGTCGCTGTCGAAGAAGATAGGCGCAAGCTGGATCCGCCCAGTCACCGGATAGCACCCGCCGGGCAAATTCCCGGTACCGTCTCGCTGCGTTATTATGATCCGGACCGTGATTATCAGGCTGGCGTCCAGCACAGCAACGGCAAATCTGGCGGACGTGGCGAGGCCCGGTTGGAGTTGCCTGCCGTCCTCAGTGCATCCTCTGCCAAGCGCTTGGTTGAGTTGAAAGCGGGCCATGCGCGCTTCGCACGGAGCACGCTCACCGCAACGGTCGTAACTTCTGCAGAATTACTGCAGCCTGGCGATTGTTTCCTCTCCGCCGATGGGAAAAAATGGCAGATCGACGAAATCGAACATGGATTTGGCACGGCGCACATTAAGGCCCGAATGGCGGCTGGGCCGCTTTCGCTCGATCAGATGATCGCCGCACCGGGTCGCCACATTCCGTCCGTCGATCAATCAATTGGGGAGACCCGAATTGTCGTTATCGACTGTCCGCTGATTGCCGAACGCGATACAAACCAAGCGGTTTTGGCGGTCTTTGGCGGGGGGACGGAGGCGGGCTGGAAGCGTGCCGCTCTTGCAATCCAAAATGAGGGCCAGCTGATCGATATTGGCGGAACTGCGCCACAGGCTGTGATCGGGACAACGCAGAACGTGCTTGCATCTCATAACGCATTGTTGATTGACGAGGTGTCATCGCTCGAGATCGAATTGCTTAATGAGTCGATGCTGCTTGCCAATCGTGACGCGCGCCCTCTGGCATCGGACGCTCCGGTTTTTCATATGGGCGGTGAGTTTATTCGCGTTGGCCGGGTGGTTGCGTTGGGCGCCAAACGATATCGTCTGTCCCGTTTCGCGCGCGCTTGTTTTTCGGGTCAATTATCCGCGCCGGCGCATATAGCTGGTTCGCTGATCGTTTGGCTGGACCCTGCCTCCGCTCGCATCATTGCCGGAACAGACTATCACATTGGCCAGACGGTAACAGCGGAGGCGCAAGGTCTTGGCGACCTCAATCCAGTTGTTGGGACGGCCGTCGCTAACGGACTGGCGATAACGCCTTTGACGCCTGTCCACGGCCGGGCACGGCGCCAGGCAAATGGAGATATTCACCTCAATTGGGTCCGACGTTCGCGCCTAGACCTTGGGTGGGTTGATGGGGTTGATCAACTTATGGTTGAAGATCGCGAGGCCTATCACGTCAAGTTGTTGGCTAACGACAACATCTTGCGCGACTGGACAGTATTCGAGAACGCGTTGCATATTTCGGCCGACGATTACGCCGGCCTCGGGGTACAGTCCGACAGTGAACTCGGTTTCAGTGTCCAACAGATAGGCCGATTTACACAATCCACGCCAATCGTGTTCGGCCTCGCATAAATTTCACATCATCATCTTGTCATCAGGAGGACATATGCCCGTTTTGGAAACTGGCCGTCACAACTTGCCGCTGCTCGCCGTGACGCAGGCGCAAAAAGAAATCACCCATAATGAGGCACTCATTCTTATCGATGCCTTGCTTCATACAGCAGTCGAAGGGGTCGCATTGACGGCGCCTGCCTTAACCGACAGCGATATTGGCAAATGCTGGTTGGTCGGTTCAGGTGCCACCGGCTTATGGGCAAATAAGTCTGGCCAAATTGCGATATGGATAGGTGGTGACTGGCGCTATCTGGTTGCCCATGACGGGATGCGGCTTTGGGACAGGTCAGTTGGCCGAGAAAGCATTTGCACGCATGGCGTTTGGCAAAGCGGCCCAATTATCACAAACCCTTCTGGTGGGGCAGTCATCGATGCCGAAGCGCGTGCTACACTCGGTGCGATATTACAATATTTCAGGTTGATAGGTATATTGACGACTTGACCGGCCGTATCGCGAAAACACCGCCAGTATTCGGATAAAATGTGAATAATGGCGACATTTTAGCAACAGTATAAGGACATAGCGACTTGCATCGATGGAACAGAATCGATAGACTTATGTTCTAGAATTTCCGTTCCTAAGATAGAAAAGGGGAAAGTTGATGCGTAAGTTAGCCATAGGTTTGGTGCTCGCTTCTACTGCTCTGGCATCACCGGCTTTGGCCCGCGACGACCAGTGGTATGTTGGAGTCGATGGCGGTGCCATGATAGTAGAAGACCTCGGTTTGGATATCGGCACATTGGACAATGCTGCTTCGGTTGACACAGACAAAGGTTATGATTTCGGCGGCGTAGTCGGCTATGATTTCGGCGGTTTCCGTCTTGAATCAGAAGTTTCGTATCGTCAGGCTGATGTAACTGGTTTCAACAGCCAGACTCCACAGATTACGAGCGGTGCAACAACTGCACTTGCACGTAGCGGTTCGTATGACATTGCTGGCGATGCAAGCGCATTGAGCTTCATGGTCAATGGTCTTCTGGATTTCGGCGACGATGATGGCCTTCAGGGCTTTGTCGGCGGCGGTGTTGGCGTTGCACGCGTTGACGTGCAGGCTACTTTGGCTGCTCCAACGTTCCTTGACGATTCAGACACTGGTTTTGCATGGCAGGCTCTTGCAGGCATCCGTGCACCACTGAGCGATAGCTGGGACGTCGGTCTGAAGTACCGTTTCTTCAATGCAGACAAGGTTGGTCTTGTTGACCGTCTTGGCCGTGCCGTAGACACGCGCTTCCGCTCGCACAGCCTCATGGCTAGCCTGGTTTATAACTTCGGCGGTGCACCTGCACCAGTTGAAGTTGCAGCACCCCCACCACCGCCACCATATGTGGCGCCACCAGCTCCACCGCCACCACCACCGCCGCCACCAGCGCCAGTGTGCAACACCGGTCCTTACATCGTATTCTTCGATTGGGATAAGTCGAACTTGCGTCCTGACGCAGCATCGGTTCTGGACAACGCGGTTGCTCAGTATTCGAACTGTGGCACTGCGAAGGTTATGCTTGCTGGTCACGCCGATAAATCGGGTAGCGCAAAGTACAACGTTGGTCTCTCCGAGCGTCGTAACGCCACCGTGCGTTCGTACCTTGAGTCCAAGGGCGTCGCTGGCGGTGCAATTGCAACCGAAGCATTCGGTGAAACTGCACCATTGGTACAGACTGCAGATGGTGAGCGTGAACCGCAAAACCGTCGCGTTGAAGTTACCTACGGTCCAAATTCGGGAATGTAATTCCGAACGGATCAATATGATAAAAGAAAGGCCGGTCGAAAGACTGGCCTTTTTTTGTTGTTAATTGAAGTCGCCGAACGTTCTGCGTTTTTACGCAGCCTTGGTTTTCACCCGGGCACGCACAGTGGCCGCCTCAAGCAGCCGTGTTTCCAATGCTTTCAACTTGGTTTTGCTCTCGATTTTTGCACCGAAAAGATCTGTCGCATAGAATGTATCTACGGCGCGTTCGCCATAGGTTGCGATATGCGCACTATGCAATGTTACCTTTGACTCGAACAAAGCCAATGCCAAATTGTTCAGCAATGCCGGCCGGTCCAGCGCATTTACTTCTACAACGGTGAAGCGGTTAGAAGCCTGATTGTCGATCAGCACCGAAGGCGCAATTTTAAATGCGTCCGCACGCCGGAGAGCCTTTGGCTTGGCATCCAGTTGGGTCATTAACTTGGCACGGTTGGTCAATGCTTCTTCGATATTGCGTGCCAAGCGGTCTAATTGGCCCTGCTCGCGAAATGGACGGCCGAGCGGATCTTGGATCAGGAAATTATCGATCGCCATCCCGTCGCTGCTTGTGTGGATCCGTGCATCGATAATGTTTCCACCCGCCAAGTGAATCGCGCCTGCAATGCGATAAAACAAGCCCGGATGGTCGGCCGCGAAAACCGTAACCAGCGTTGCTCCCCGGTCGGGGTAATAACATGCGTCAATGGCAAGCTCAGTGCCTTCATTTTTCAACAGATGCCGTGCATTGCGCTCAATGATATCGTCTGGCTCCGCTATCCAGTAGGCGTCGGGCAATATCTTGGCGAAATGCGCAAATTTTTCAGGAGGCAACTGCAAGGCTGAGCCGAGCTTCGATTTTTTCGACGCGATGCGTTCGTCGCGGCCACGTTGTTTGTGGCCAAGCCGCAGCACTTCTTCAGTGGCTTCGAAAAGATCGGATAATAATTGGCGTTTCCAACTGTTCCAAACGCCTGGACCAACAGCGCGAATGTCCACCACCGTCAACACGAGCAGCAATTTCAACCGTTCCGGCGACTGAACGGCCTGCGCAAAATCCAATATTGTTTTGAAATCCGCGAGGTCACGTTTGAACGATGTTGCCGACATCAACAAATGGTGGCGCACCAACCAAGCGACTGTTTCGGTCTCCGCGGCTGATAAACCAAGTCGCGGGCATAATGTTTCCGCGACCTGAGCGCCTAAAACGCTGTGGTCTCCGCCGCGTCCCTTTGCAATATCATGCAGCAAGGTTGCGACATACAATACCCTTCTGCTGACGATATTCCGCAATATGGCCGCCGAAAGCGGGTGATCCTGCTTGAGTTTTCCGTTTTCGATGTTCGCTAACAATCCAATTGCGCGGATCGAGTGTTCGTCGACGGTGTAATGATGATACATGTCGAACTGCATTTGCGCGACCACGCGCCGGAAATCGGGAATGAACCGCCCAAAAATCGTGGATTCGTTCATCCAACGCAATACGGTTTCTGGATCGCGACGTGACGTCAGAATATCTAAAAAGAGCGCGTTGGCCCGCGGGTCCTTTCGGACCGCCTTATCCACAAGCCGGGCATCGCGTTGCGCGGTCCGCATGGCTGAAGGGTGAATTTCTAGCTCATGCAAATCCGCGAGGTGGAAAATTTCCAATAACCGAACGGGGTCTTCGACGAAAAATTGATCATCGGGTAATGCCAGGCGACCACGGTCGAGTTGGAAGCCATTGAGCTTGCGTGGTTTGCGGTTGAAACTTGGAATGAACCGACGGCCTTTTTTGGCCATGGCTTCATCCAAATGCGCCAAGAACAAGCCAGTAACATCGCCCACGGTTTTGGCATTCAAGAAATAATAATGCATGAACCGCTCAACCGCCGAACGACCGGGGCGATCAGCAAATTGCATCTGTTCGGCCACTTCGCGCTGCAAATCAAATGTCAGCCGTTCCTCTGCGCGGCCAGTAATATTGTGCATATGGCAACGAACGGACCACAGGAAGTTTTCGGCCTTCCTGAACCGGTTATATTCTTCGACCGACAATAGCCCAACATGGACGAGATCAGATGCCGTTGAGACCTTGTGGATATATTTCCCAATCCAATACAAGGTATGCAAATCTCGCAGGCCGCCTTTTCCGTCCTTGATATTGGGTTCCACAACGTAGCGGCTGTCGCCCATGCGCTTGTGCCGTTCATCGCGTTCGGCCATTTTCAAGCGCACAAAATCGGGAGCCGTATTTGCGACCACTTCGTTCCAGAAGCGTAACGCGGCCTCTTCGTACACGGCACGATCACCCCAAACGAACCTGCTTTCCAAAAGCGCGGTACGGATCGTCAGATCTTCTTGCGCCATTTTCACGGTCTCGTCCAAAGACCGGCTGGATTGGCCGACTTTCAGGCCGAGATCCCAGAGAAGGTACAAAATCGCTTCGACGACTTGCTCGGTCCATGAGCTTCTTTTGTACGGGGTAACAAACGCAATATCGACGTCGCTATGTGGCGCCATCTCGCCGCGACCATATCCACCCACTGCAAGGACAGCGATCCGCTCCGATGCTGAGCGGTTTGCCGCAGGATATGCGTGGGCCGTTACATAGTCGTAAATGAGCCGGACAATCTGATCGACCAGAAAGGCTTGCTCCGCGGACGCGCGGTAACCCTGTGACGGGTTTTCACCCAGTCGTCGTTTGATTTCGGCGCGCCCGTCCGCCAACGCGCCATGCAACAGCTCGAGGATTTGCGGACGGCAACGCTGAGGACCAACCTCTGCGACAATAGACTCAACTTTATCGGCAAGCGCAGTCCTGTCGATAATGTCGCGTTGCTTTATAATCCGGTCGGGCGCTGAAGTCATACAGACACTCTAGGCGCGTTCACGCCCTATGTCAGCATCAAGCAGAGACCTTTGCATTATATTCCCGGCGCAAAGCAACGCGGTCGATTTTCTGGGTACCAAGACGCGGCAATGGTTCTGCCACTTGCCAGAAATGCGCCGGGATTTTGAATGGCGCTAGCCGCGGCGCAAGAAACGCTTTGAGCTCATCCTCGGTCAGCTCGACCCCATCCTTCGTCTGATAGACGATGCCTGGAACTTCCCCATATTTGTCATCGGCAATGCCAAACACGGACAGCTCGACAATCGAGTCATGTTCATAGGCAGCGGCTTCTACTTCCGGGCAACTGATGTTTTCGCCGCCGCGAATGATGATGTCTTTTTTGCGGTCTACGATGAACAGATAACCGTCTTCGTCGAGATAACCGATGTCACCGGTCCGGAAGAATCCGTCAGCGGTAAACGCGTCGCGCGTCGATTGTTCGTTATTCCAGTAACCGTTGAAATTCGCAATGGTGCGAATACCGACTTCGCCGCGTTCACCTTGCGGAAGAACATTTCCATCATCATCAAGCATTTGCACTTCCACCAAGGGCTTCGTGGCGGGCCCAGTGCTGGTGGGCTTTTCCAGATAATTATCGGTGAAATTGCCGCAGCCCACGCCGTTCGTTTCGGTAAGGCCATAACCCAGCAGCGGATAGCCCCAGCTCATTTCTTTACGGATTTTTTTGACATGATCCACGGGGCGTGGCGCTCCACCAGCCGCGAAGGCCGTGCAGCTGGTAAGGTCATATTTGTGGCGGTTCGGGTGCGTCGCGAGTTCAATGCTCATCAACGGAACGCCAACGAAATAGCTGATGCGCTCCTTTTCGATGATGCGCATGGCTTCTTCCGCATCCCATTTTGGCATCAGTACCAATTTGCGTCCAATGGCGAAGCTTTGCAGAACCAGTGGAATGGAGGCGGTAACGTGAAATAGTGGCACGTTGACCAGCGCCGATGGCTGAGCGGGCATGGCCTGACCAGTGGAAGAAAGCAGCTCGAAAAAGACGAGCGTCTGCCCAACGTAACTCATCGCGCCCTGAACGACGGCCCGGTGGTCGGATACCGCGCCCTTGGACTGACCCGTCGAACCGGATGTGTACAGAATCGTCGCATTGTCTGTGGGGGCAAGTGCGGGCAGCGGTGTTTCCGCGCTACCACCTTTTGATGTCAAGACAGACAGGCCTTCCGTCGGTGCGCCGTCATGACCAAATATCAATAGCTCACAACCGCCAATGTCGTGCCCTGCCAAGCGCGCAGCGCGCTGTTCATCGGCGAGGACATAGCGACAGCCGACCATTCGGATACCTTCGGCCAATTCGCCACCTTGCCACCAACCGTTGAGCAAAGTTGCAACGCCGCCGGCCATGACGATCGCCATATAGGCAATAATCCAGTTGGCCGAATTGCGCGCGGCGATCCCGACCCTGTCGCCTTTTTGAAGTTTGTGCCCCTCGACTAAGCCGCCAGCCAGCACGCGCGCTGCGGCATAGGTCTCGCCAAAGCTTAGCCGGATGTCGCCATCTACCAGAAATTCTTTGTCCGCATGCGTGGCGCAAAAAAATGCCAGATAGTCGGCCATGTTGCCCGGTGCTTTTGCCAGCATGGGCAATTGCACACCAAATTTTTCAACATAGGTCACCGTTAAAGGGCCATCGTCGGTCATGAGACGATTTATGGTAGCGTCGATCGCGAGGTCCAATTGGGACGGCATGTGATTCTCTCCTAAACTCTTTGTGCACCTTCTATTTCGCTCTATAGGAAAGTCAAAATATCCTGAGGAAAAACTGTGTCATTCGAGATTATTGCTTCAGCAGCGACCTATATTCAGTTCACAGACCTTGGTGTTGGCCCCGTTGCGCTTGATCTGGGCTTCTTTCAGCTGCGTTGGTATTCCTTGGCCTATCTTGTAGGTATTTTGCTCGGCTACGGCTTTTTGCTCAAACTGCTGGCACGGCCGGGCGCACCGATGTCGCGTGACCATGCAGACGATATTATTTTATACGCGACGCTGGGCATCATATTGGGCGGGCGAACGGGCTATATCTTGTTCTATCAGCCATCGATTTTGCAGAACCCGTTAGACGTCGTCAAACTGTGGGAAGGCGGCATGTCGTTCCATGGCGGCGCGCTTGGGATCATTTTTGCTCTCTGGCTTTTGGCGCGTAAGTATAAGCTCTCGTTCCTACGCGTTTGTGATTATCTCGCATGTTGCGTCCCGTTTGGCCTCTTCTTCGGCCGGTTGGCAAATTTCGTGAATGATGAGCTTTGGGGCCGCGTGACGGACGTGCCTTGGGCCATCGTGTTTCCAAATGGTGGCGATTTGCCGCGGCACCCAAGCCAACTGTATGAAGCTGTGCTTGAAGGGCTATTGATGGCGGCGATCATGTGGCCGTTATTCTGGAAAACAGACGCGCGCTACAAACCCGGCTTTCTGTGTGGCATGGCGGCTGTGATCTATGGTCTTTCGCGCTTTACGATTGAATTCTTCAGGGAACCGGACCAGCAGTTACAGTGGTTGGTCGAAGCAAGCGGCCTCAGCATGGGGCAGTGGTTGACCACCCCGATGATCCTAATCGGCTTGTTCCTCCTATTCACGGCAGGGGCTCGCAGGCAGCGTAACAGTGCCGTCTGACACGCAGACGACAAGCCAGTGCCTCGCCCAACAAATTGAAGCGTCGGGCCCCATCAGCGTTGCCGAATATATGCGCGTGGCAAACACCGCATATTATAGCCGCGCTGATCCTTTGGGCGCCGATGGCGACTTCATAACGGCACCTGAGATCAGCCAGATGTTCGGCGAAATGGTCGGGATTTGGCTGAGCGATATCTGGTTGCGTCGGGGCCGTCCTTCGCCATGTTATTATGTCGAACTGGGGCCGGGCAGGGGCACGCTGGCTGCCGATGCGCTTCGGACAATGAAGCGTTTCGGATTTGCGCCAGAGGTTCACTTTGTCGAGAATAGCCCCGCTTTGCGAGAAAAGCAGCTGGCTGCTGTCCCCGCTGCCGCGTTCCATGATGATGTGGAAACGCTCCCAACTGACGCACCATTGTTCATTGTGGCCAATGAATTTTTTGATGCGCTGCCCATCGCGCAGATGATTGCCACGAACGTTGGCTGGCACGAGAGAGTTGTCGTTCCCGATCATGGCGCGCGGTTTGCGGCAATGCCTGGTCCGCGCTCCACAGATGCCCTCGTTCCCAAACAGTTTCGCATGGCGTCGGTTGGAAGTATCTACGAAACGTGCCCGGATGCCACTGCGGTGATGAACATGCTTTCCACGCGACTGTCCGGCCAAGGCGGGGTGATGTTGACCATTGATTATGGTTATCTTGAGCCAGCACTGGGCGGCACGCTGCAGGCGGTGCAAAATCACACATATGCGGACCCATTTTCGGATCCGGGCCATTGCGATTTGACGGCACATGTCAATTTCCATGCGCTTGCACTCTGCGCACAGCGATCAGGCCTCAACGTTGCGGGGCCATGCAATCAGGGTGCTTGGTTGTCGGGATTGGGTATCGATCAGCGCGCCATGAGCTTGGCGCAGGCAAATCCTGATCGTGCTACGGAGATTTCCGCCGCGCGCAGCAGGCTGGTGGCCCGTGAATCCATGGGCGCGTTATTCAAAGTGATGGCGACATATGCAATGGGCTGGCCGGAGCCAGAAGGATTCGCGCGTTAGGTCAAACTGAAGCGATCAGTTCGCCCATTCGGCAATCTGCAACGCCACGTCATTTGCAGCTTCGTTCAACGCAGCGCCAACAGGCGCAGCGTCAACAGCCGCAACGGGTCGGCGGGCTTCAAATCTGCGTTTTTCGGTTGGGTCGCCGCGCGTGATTTTCACTGCGTCAAAGATCACCACGGCTTCATTGGTTGCGGCGTCGACGCCGAATTCCAACAGGCCTCCCGAGATAAACCGTGCTGCTTTGCCACCAGCGTCGACTTCACTGAGCACCAGATTGCCGCTTTTGGCCGACACAGTTTCGGACAGCAGCTGCTGCATCAACCGAGCGGGCTTGTCGGCCCAAAACGCGTCCTTCAGATAGGCGATGCTGCTGGCGTCGATCTGGACAGGCACGCGGTTCGTGTCGAGTTTGCGTGGCACTTCGGGCGTTTGTATGACCAAAACTTCGGTCGCAGATGCTGTACGTGCGGCGCCTGCTGAAACGCTATTATTGGCCGTCAGCACGAGCATGGACGGCGGCGCTTTCCCCCCAAAGCTTACACAAGCACCTAGGCTGAGAATGAGGGGTAAGGCCAATAAGCGTGCGCTGGATAATTTGCTGAACATCATTTTTGCTTCCTGCTGCCAGGTTGATAATCGGGCAATGCCGGCGCGCTGACGACGCTGCCAATACCACCCTGATCAACCTTTTCGGTGACGGACTTCAACGAGACAGACAGTTCGCGAAGATCACGCGCCAATTGCGTTACCTCGGGCAATGTCTGCGTATTTAGCGTTTCGATTGCCGGATTGGCATTGTTCAACGTCGTTTCCAGCGCAGCCAGGCTGCCATTGGCGGAGCGTAGGGTCTTGCGCAATTCTTCCATCATGGGTCGACCGTCATTGTCTAGCAGCCGGTTGGTTGACCCGGCCACTTTGGTAATTTCGTCAACCGCCAACCCTGCCTTTTGCAAGGTGAGGCGCGATTCTTGGATCGCCGCGCGCAAATCAGGTGCTTGCGTAGCAAGGGTGCCGGACAGATTTTCCACATTATCCAATATCTGCTCAATGGACTGTTGGTTTTTATCCGACAGAATGTTCGTCAACCGCTCGGTCAGCGTCGATAGTCGCTCCAACAACAATGGTGCGTTGTTCAACAATTCGCCCAATGCGCCTGGCTTTGTTGGTATGACAGGCACGCCAGTTGGGCAGGCTGATTTGGGGTTTGATTCCGGGCAGCGTAGCGGCGGCGCGCCCTTGACCGCACCATCAAGCTGAATCTCGGATACGCCAGTAAATCCTACACCGTTGATCGTTGCCACGGTTCCCAGAAGAATCGGGACCGAATCTTTGATTGTAATGCGGACGCGGACGAAATCGGGGTCGGGTTCCCATAGCTCAATGCGCTCGATTTCGCCTACCGGTACGCCCTTGAAAGACACGCCAGATCCCTTGGCAAGGCCGTTCACCGACTGTTGGAAGAATATGTCATATTCTTTCTTGTCGCCTTCGCCAGCGCGTGACAGCCAAACGGTGAAGGCAGCGAGCAAGGCCACAAGAAGAAGCGTGATAGCACCCACCATCACATAGTTGGATTTGGTCTCCATTTTACTGTCCTATGACCTTCCTGGCTGATGTAATTCTGGCTGTGGATTATTGTTGTGCTTGTCATGACCGCGACGTGCTGCCCGCCCGCGTGGTCCGCTGAAATATTCGTTGATCCATGGGTGATCGATGGCCAGCAACTCCTCAATCGCACCGACCGCAATCACCTTTTGGTCGGCGAGTACGGCTACTCGGTCACAAATTGCATAGAGCGTGTCGAGATCATGCGTAATCAGGAATACGGTGAGGCCGAGGGTCTCTTTCAAATCCCGCGTGAGATTGTCGAAGTTTGCAGCGCCGATGGGATCGAGGCCAGCCGTTGGTTCATCCAAAAACAGAAGCTCGGGATCCATCGCCAAAGCCCGCGCTAGGCCAGCGCGTTTGCGCATACCGCCGGATAGCTCGGATGGAAATTTATGGGCTGCATCGGCAGGAAGCCCGCTTAGGTAAATTTTATAATGCGCGATTTCATCGAGCAATGCCTTGCTGAAATCCGGATAGAATTCGCGCAGCGGGACCTGAACATTTTCAGCCACCGTCAACGTTGAAAACAACGCGCCGCCTTGAAACAACACGCCCCACCGGCGTCGCACGTCCGTAGCTTCGTCCTCTTCCTTGCCGATCATGCCTTCGTCAAATACGCGGATTTCGCCAGCGACAGGCTCTTGCAGCCCAATGATCGACCGCATGAGCACGGACTTGCCCGTGCCAGATCCACCCACGACGCCAAGAATCTCACCACGGCGTACCTCGAGATTCAAATCTTGGTGAATGACCTGTTCGCCAAAGCTGTTGCAAAGGCCTTTCACGGAAATGATGTTTGGCTGGTCCATCGCTTAATCCCAGCCAATTTCGCTAAAGAAAATGGCAAAAAATGCGTCGAGAACGATGACGAGGAAGATAGCCTGTACAACGGCAGCTGTCGTCTTCAGTCCGACCTGTTCAGCATTGCCATGCACCTGCATGCCTTGGAAGCAGCCCGCCATGGCAATGATTGCGCCAAAGACAGGCGCTTTAATGATGCCAATCCAGAAATCGGTCATTGGCGTTACTTCGCGCAGTCGCTGCACAAAGGTGGCGGGTGGAATTTCGAGAACGACCCAGCACAAAATGCCTCCGCCGATAATGGCCATCAACGATGCGTAGACGCCCAATAAGGGCATCATCATGACGGCCGCAATTACCCGTGGAACAACCAAGGCTTCGGCTGGCACGACACCTATGGTGCGCATCGCGTCAATTTCTTCCGTGATCTTCATGGTGCCGATTTGCGCAGCGAAGGCTGAGCCCGACCGACCGGCGACCATGATCGCGGTCATCAAGATTCCCAGTTCACGAAATGTGAGCCGTCCAATCAGGTTGATGGTGAACACCTCGGCACCAAATTGCCGTAACTGGACCGCGCCTTGCTGCGCGATGACGATACCGATCAGAAAGCTCATCAGGCCAATGATGCCCAACGCACGCACACCGACCATGTCGAAATGCTGGACCACCGCATGCCAGCGAAAACGGCCGGGGTTCATCGCAAGTATGAACGACGCCTTCACAACTTGGCCGACAAAGCCGAGAAATCGCAACAGCGTTGTAAAGCCTATGACGACACCATGCCCCACTTCGGCCAAGAACCGGTCAAACGAGGGCGGATGTGGTCGTGGCGTGATGTCTGCTTGATCCGCCCCACCGACAGCTTGGAGCAGGCGACTGGCGCCTTTATCCGCGCCGATGATTTCTGCTCCGGATTCTTTCGCCGTGCGGTGCACAACCCACGCACCGACGGTGTCCATATGCTCAACCGCGCTGAGATCAATTTTTTGCACATCGGCAGACAAACCGCGCAAGCGGTCGTCGACATCGCCGATCAAGGCTATGGTAAAGCTGCCCGATAAACGGAGGATCTGCCCGCCATCGGGCACGTCTTCTTGCAAGAACTCTGCAGGGTTAGCCATGGCCATATAACTGGCGTATAAAGGGAACTATCACAAGCCTGTAGACTTTTTCCATTATATTATGCCTGTAGCAGATGATGACTGATGCCAAACCAACGCTTCTTGCCATATATGATATGGATAAGACCGTCACGCGACGTGCCACCTATAATGGGTTCCTCCTGCATATGGCATTTAACAAGTCACCGTGGCGATTGTTCCTTTCACCGCTTTTACCGATTGGGCTGGCATTATACGCGCTGAAGCTGTGGGACCGGGCCCGGTTAAAGCAGTTTTCGCAGACATTGCTTATCGGCCACCGCGTTCCAAGGGCCAGATTTGCCAGATATCTGGAAAGTCATGCGGACATTGTGGTGGGCAAAAATGTCTATCCGCAGTTGCTCGCGCGTGTGGCTGAAGAAAAAGCGGCGGGCTATCGCCATGTCATGGCAACGGCGTCATATCGGCTATATGTCGACGCGATTGCAAAGCGGCTCGGTTTTGATGATGTCATCGCGACTGACCTTTCCACCGACAGCACTGGCCATGTTTTGGCACGCATTGACGGGCACAACTGTTACGATGCGGCAAAGCTTGAACTGGTCAAAGGCTGGATGCAAACGCATGGCTTGACGCGCGAAAACTGCCATATTCGTGCCTATTCCGACCATGTGTCTGATGCCCCGCTGCTCAGCTATGCCGATGAACCTTTTGCCACCAATCCGCACGGGCCCCTTGCCCGCCTTGCGGCGTCCAAAGGTTGGCCCATACTAGATTGGCGCGACCCTCAAACCTGAGCCAATGCCTGTTCGAAGTCGGCGATCAGGTCGTCCGCGTCTTCGATGCCGATAGAAATACGCACGAGATTATCCGTTATGCCCAGGGCATCCTTGCGTTCTTGTGGCACTGATAAATGGGTCATGGCTGCCGGATGGCTTGCGAGTGTTTCTGTCCCGCCAAGGCTGACCGCCAGCTTTGCGATCTTGAGCGCGTCGAGGAATTTGAAGCTTTCGGCTTCTCCGCCTTTGATGAAGAGCGAGAAGGTCGAGCCTGCGCCAGTGCAATGGCGGTTGAAAATGTCCTGCTGCCGCGGGTCGTCGATCATCCCCAAATAACCCAGCCCTTCCACCTTTGGATGCGCTTTCAGATAGGCGCAGACCTTCGCTGCATTTTCACCCGCGCGCGTCATACGCAGCTCGAGCGTTTCAAGGCTGCGCAGAAGCATCCACGCGGTGTTGGGGTCGCAAATGGTGCCGATGACATTGCGCATCGGGCGCATGATATTGATGAGGTCCTGATTGCCTGACACACCGCCGGCCACAAGGTCGGAGTGGCCACCTGCATATTTTGTCAGGCTATAGACGACAAGCTCTGCGCCTTGTTTGATAGGCTGCTGCCACAAGGGACCCAAAAAGGTGTTATCGATAGCAATAGCGGGCTTTTGATCAGCAGCGAACGCTGCATCACGTGCGGCGCGAACCGCCTCGACATCAACCAGCGCGTTGGTCGGGTTGGCGGGGCTTTCCAGATAGACCAACGCAACTTTGCCGCCTTTTTGTGCAGCCAAGGTTTTCGCACGATCAAGGATGTTATCGATTTCTGCGCGCGTTGCGCCCGCCGGAAAGTCGAGGAAGGCAATGCCGAAGCGTGACAATATGCGTGCTATTAACGTTTCGGTCGCGGCATATAGAGGCCCAGAATGGACGATGACGTCGTTCTGGCCGACGAGGGCCAGCAGCAACGTTGCGATGGCTGACATGCCACTGGAAAATACAAGGCTGTCGTCCGCTTCATCCCATACCGCCAACCGGTCTTCCAATATTTCCTGATTGGGACCGTTAAAACGTGAATATACCAGGCCATCGGCAGGTCCTTCGCGCTTTCCAGTGATATGTTCAAAGAACTTTTTTCCCGCCGCCGCGCTTTCAAATGCAAAGGTCGACGTCAGAAAAATGGGCGGCTTTAAGGAGCCTTCGGACAAGGTTGGATCATAGCCGTGCCCCATCATCAGGGTCGACGGTTTCAACTTCCGTCCGCCAATGGTTTCGATATCGGCCTTGGGTTTACGGCGTGCGACGGGGGTAGCAATTGGGGGTGTGCTGCGGTCGGTCATGGGAATCTCCTATGGACCGCAGCATAACAATTTTCGTTTCAATTGAAACTACATTGCGTGCATAGTTTTGCTTAGTCTTCCTGGATCAAGCTCGTTTCGCGCGTTTCAGGAAGCATCAGATAGGCAACCACCGTCGCACCAACGCAAATCGCGACATACCAGAAAAATCCCGTTTCGTTGCCCGTACTTTTGAACCACAAAGCGACATATTCCAGCGTCCCGGCAAATATGGTGTTCCCGACCGCATAAGGAAACGCAACGCCCAGCGCGCGGATATGCGCTGGAAACAGCTCAGCTTTAACCATGGCATTGTTGGCGGTGTATCCGCCGTGCAGCGTAATCGGGATCAGGATCAGCGCCAACGCGACGATGGGCGACGTGGCTTGGCCAACCAGCGTATAGATGGGCACTGCGGCCAACGCGACCCCTGCGCCTGCGATGAGCAGCAGCGGCTTTCGCCCAAAGCGGTCGGCGAGCATCCCGGCAATGGGCTGCAGACAGAATGACCAAATCAACACGCCGGCGATAATCAACGTTGCAGTTTGCTTTTCGAAACCTGCGGTGTTGATCAGATATTTCAGCATATAGGTGGTGAAAGCATAAGAGGCGAGGCCACCGCCACCCGACATCACCGCAACCAATATGCAGGAGCGCTTGTGGTCACGCCAAAGCAATTTCAGCGATGAATGTTCGCGTTTCTGGTCAATATTGGTGAACGATTTTGTTTCAGACATCGTCCGGCGCAAAAGATAGACGCACAAGGCCAGCATTGAACCAATCACGAATGGTATGCGCCAGCCCCAATCGCCCATTTGCGCCTCGCTCAATAGCGCCTGCAAGATCAGGGCGACCAAAATGGCCAGCAACTGCCCACCGCTGAGCGTTGCATATTGGAAACTCGACCAAAAGCCGCGCCGCGCCGCCGGGGCCATTTCCGACAAATAGGTCGCACTTGACCCATATTCCCCGCCGACCGACAGCCCTTGGACCATCCGTGCGAGGACCAAGATCGTCGGCGCAACAACCCCAGCCTGCGCATAGGTTGGCGCAAAGGCAATGGCGAGCGACCCGCCCGCCATTAACAAAACGGACAAGGTAAGCCCGGCCTTGCGACCATGCTTGTCGCCGTAAATACCCATCACCCAGGCACCGATTGGACGCATCAGAAAACCAGCCGCAAAGATTGCAGCTGTATTGAGCAACTGGGCTGTCAAATCGCCCTCAGGGAAAAATAACGGCGCAAAATAAATGCTGAATGTCGCGTAGGCGAACCAGTCATACCATTCGACCAGATTCCCCGCCGAACCGCCAATTATCGATTTAAATCGTTGCCGCGTTATGCCCGATTCAGCCACCATCATTGCTCCGTATTCCAATCAACGACATTTGTCCGCCATAGCCCGGTTCACTGCGGTGGCAGCTGCGCCGATAGCTAAAAAAGCGGTCTGGCTGGCTGTAGGTATCCTGTCCCATGCACTCGACCGTTGTGATGCCGGCGGCGGCAAGACGCGCCGCAACATAGCCTTCAATATCGAACTGATAATGACCCGCTTTGCCATCGCGGAAGAACCGCGCATTTTCCGGGTCGGCGTCTGCAAAACGTTCAAAGAAACCTGAATCAACCTCATAGCTTTTTTGTGCGATGCAAGGGCCGATTGCGCAGGCTATCCGTTCGCGCTGTGCACCCAGTGCTTCCATCGCCAATATCGTGTTTTCATTGACGCCTGTGAACGCGCCCTTCCATCCCGAATGTGCCGCACCAACGACACCGGCCTGCCTGTCTGCAAATAACACCGGCACGCAATCCGCGGTCTGGACCGCAAGCAGGATATCCGGCCTATCCGTTACCAGCGCATCGGCCTTGGGCGGGTCATCTTGGTCAATGGGGCCAGTGACGGTGACCACATCGGGCGAATGGATTTGGTACACCCGCGCAAGTGCCGCCCCGGGCATCACAGCCGCAACCGCACGCCGCCGGTTCTCGATGACATTGTCGCGCACATCGTCTGAACCAAGGCTGCAGTTCAGCCCTGCATAAATGCCTGCGGAAACACCGCCAACGCGGCCAAGGAACCCGTGCGCAATGTCACCCAGTAATTTTGACTTGATAACTTCGACGGTCACGTGGCGTGGTTCCTCCCTATCTGCTTAATTGCAATTGCGGTGCTTGACGGCAAGCCATTAGATTGCGAACCCATGCCGATGCACCGTCACATGCTCATATTTGGAATGGGGTACACCGCCTCGCGTCTCGCCGACAGCCTTCGCGAAAGTGGCTGGCACGTCACCGGAACGCGGCGGATGAGCGGTGGCGACGCGATTGCCTTTGACGATGAAGCGGCGGTCTGTGCCGCAATCGAAAACGCCACGCACATCTTGTCGAGCGTTCCACCCAATGGTGAGGGCGGCGACCCCGTGCTTTTGAAATATGGCGACAGGATTGCACGTAGTGGCGTCGCTTGGCTCGGCTATTTGTCCTCAACGGGTGTATATGGCGACACGGGTGGTGCATGGGTCGACGAGAGCGCGGCTGTTGGCGAGGGGCGCCGAACCGCACGCGCCGACGCTGACCTTGCATGGCAGGCCTTGCGCAACGACGTCGCGGTCTTTCGCTTGCCCGGCATCTACGGCCCGGGTCGATCTGCGTTGGAACGGGTCGAAGATGGCAAAGCACATCGGATCGATATGCCTACGCAAATCTTTAGCCGTGTGCATGTTGATGACATTGTTAGCGCAGTCATTGCCGCATTTGATGGGCCCGCTGGCGTGTATAATATTGCCGATGATGTTCCAGCGTCGCAAAATGATGTCATCGAATATGCGTGCGATCTTTTGGGGCAGGATTGGCCGCCACTGATGACTTTGGACGGGGCCGGACTGTCGCCTATGGCGCGCGGATTCTATGCCGAAAACCGGCGTGTTTCAAATATGAAGGCGAAACGGCTGCTTGGATGGACGCCGAAATATGCCGATTACCGGCAGGGCCTCAGCGCATTATTGGCTGCGCGCGCAGCAATATAGAATTGGGCTAACGGCTTGCGGGGCTGGAAACGGTTTGGTGGTTGAGGGCAAGGCATTCACCTAACCCCCATTAAGTGTCCTAAGCCTTGCGCGTCTGCATTGCGACGACGAGGCCCACCATCACCAGTGCCCCACCTGCCAGCGCCAATGTCGACCAAACATAGCCTTCGAATATCGTCGACAGGATCATCGCAAGGACCGGAATAACCACGCCCGTGTAAGCAGCCTTGCCGGGGCCAATGTCACGGATGAGGCGAAAATAAAGCGGGAAGGTTACGACCGAACCGATGATGCTTAGATACAGCACACCGCCGATATATCCGGGGCGCATGTCGATGACTGGCGGACCATCCATGACGAACGCAAAAGCCGCATTGGCCAAGCTGGCCCAGAACATTGACCACGCCAATATCGTGATCGTTGGGTATCGCGCAACCTTTGGCGTCACCTGAAGCACATTGGAGACCGATGCCGTAGCGACGGCACATATCACCAGAAATAGCCCAATCAGTGCATCGGTCCCGCCCATAGGGGCAGCACGGTATTCCTGTAGCATCAACAACCCGACCCCGACGCAGGCAATCGCCGAGCCTAATATGAACGCTCCGCTGATTGACCGTCCAAGCCAATATTTGGCGAGAACCGCATTGGGCACAATCAAAAGCGCGAATACCACTGCGACCAATCCCGACGTGATATAATGTTCAGCGGCATAGACAAAATTGTAGTTCATCCCGAATTGCATCACACCAAGCAGAATGGTCCAACCGACCATTGGCCGATCTATCTTCACCGGCTGGCGCATCACGATGACTAGGATGAACATGGCGATGGCGGCCACAATCATGCGATAGGCCACAGACCAGGTCGGCGGCACTGTGCCCAATTGATCGCGGATGACGAGCCAGGTCGATCCCCAGATGAGCGACGTCACCATAAAGGGTATCCATACCCGCGGCGCCAGAAATCCAGGTTCTACGACGCTCTCCCCCCCGGTCGTGCTCATAATGCAGCGATCGCGCGGGCCAGCGGGGCGACATCAGCCTCGGTATGTTGCCAACTGGTAACGAGACGCGCCGCGCCCCAGTTTTCGTTGACAACGCCCCAGTCGTAAAAGTCAAAACCTTGCGCCCGCAACGCCGCCGCCTCAGCGGGCGTCAGGCGCAAGAATATCTCGTTGGCTTGCACCGGATACAGCAATCGTTCGGCTGCCGCGTCCGCAATGATTTGCGCCGCTGCGTTGGCGGAGCGCGCATTGGTCAACCACAGATCATTTTCCAGCATCGCCAACAATTGCGCCGCAAGGAAGCGGCCCTTTGACTGCAAATGCCCAGCGCGCTTGCGCCGATAGCGCGCAGCGTCGGCGAGCGCCGGGTCAAAATAGACCAACGCCTCTGCGCCCATACCGCCATTTTTGACGAAACCGAAACTCAATACATCCACGCCGGCGTTCATCGTCACGTCGGCTGGCGCACAACCTAAGGTCGCCACTGCATTGGCAAAACGCGCGCCGTCCATATGCAAGCCAAGGCCGCGATTATGGCACAATGCACCAAGGGCCGCGACTTCGGCAGGGCTGTAGACCATGCCATATTCGGTTGCGTTGGTGATCGACAATGCCGCCGCTTGCACCTGATGCACATCGTTTCGAATGCCGTTCAAACAAGCCTCGACCGTTTCAGGCGTCACTTTGGCGCCCTCACCTTCGACCAGCATCAGCTTCGCACCAGCGGTGTAGAAACCCGGCGCGCCGCATTCATCAACCTCAATATGGGCTTCACGGTGGCAAATGACGCCCTGATGCGGTTGAACCAGCGACGCAAGCGCGAGGCAGTTGGCGCTTGTCCCCGTTGCTACCCAAAGCACCGCGACATCGCGGTCGAACACAGCGGAGAATGCGGCATCGAGCCGCGCACTCCATTGGTCACCATCATATGCGGTGTCGATATGGTTGGCATCGGCCATGGCTTGCATGACAGCGGGGTGCACCGGGGCGGCATTGTCAGAGAAGAAACGCATGACCATCCGCATGGCGGGAAAACCCGCCTGCCGTCAAGCGCTTAGCGGACTTGCTTCGCGTCAATATACAGGTTCAACATGCCGTGGGGGAACATTTCATAACGGAATATCCCTACTTCCTTCATACCCAAGCCCACCCCTGATATCGCCTGCTTCCACATCGCGTGACACGTCGGACTTGATCCTTGCATCGCGGCCAGCCAATGTCGGCGCGCAATTTGATTGGGGGAAGCATAATGGCAAAGCGCGTGATATCTGGATTGGCTCTGCTTGCGGCCATGATTGGGCCAGCCACTGCTGCAGTATCGGCGCCTATCGTCATGCGCGAGACTGAGGCGCAGGCACCGGCGCTGCCGCCTATATTGAACGCACGCGAAAGGGCCGCGACCGAGAACCGCATTTTAGCCGCGCGGCTGGATACCATCATTCCGGCCATCATGCGCGAACAGGGCGTTGATGTGTGGCTATTGTTGGCGCGCGAATATTTTGAAGAGCCTGTTGTCGCGTCGATGCTGGATGCAGAGAATATGCACGCAAGGCGCCGCACAATCTTAATTTTTCATGATCCGGGTCATGGAAAGCCGATCGAGCGTCTGACGGTTAGCCGCTATGGACTTGGTGGTCTGTTCGCGCCGGCTTGGGACCCAAATAAGCAGCCTGATCAGTGGCAAGCGGTCGCGGACATAATCGCCGCGCGTGATCCGGCCAAAATTGCGATCAATACGTCGGACCTGTATCAATTCGCCGACGGCATGACGCTGAGCCAATATGAAAAATTCACGGGCGCATTGCCCGCTGCGTTGCGGTCGCGGATCGTCAGCGGCGAAGCGCTCGCGATCCGGTGGCTTGAGACGCGGACGCCTGCGGAGATGGAAATTTACCCCAGCGTCCTGCGCACTGCCCATGCGATAATTGCGGAGGCGTTTTCGCGTGCCGTGATCACCCCGGGGGTGACAACGGCGGAGCAGGTGCAGTGGTGGTATCGTGACCGGCTGCTTCAGCTTGGCCTCGAACCATGGTTCCATCCTTCGGTCGCGATCCAGCGGGCAGGGGCGAAGGGCATGTTGGAAGGCGACGAGGTCATTCAGCCGGGCGACCTGCTATGGACAGATTTTGGCATCAATTATCTCCGGCTCAGCACCGATACGCAGCATCTTGCCTATGTCCTGAAACCCGGCGAGCGCGAGGCACCTGCTGGCCTCCGGCAGGGGCTGGCGAACAGCAACCGGGTGCAGGATATACTGAGACGCCACTTTGCAGTCGGACGCAGCGGCAATGCGGCGTTGGCACTGGCGCGGGCAGAAGCCGTGGCGGCGGGTCTTGCTCCGTCGATTTATACGCACCCGATTGGCTTGCATGGTCATGGCGCCGGGCCGTCCATTGGCTTTTGGGATAACCAAAACGCCGACCCGCGTGGAAGCGGGGTGATCAACGCCAACACAGCATGGTCCATCGAGCTTACAACTTATGCCGCCGTTCCCGAATGGGGCGAGCAACGCGTGGATTTCCGCAGCGAAGAGAATGCTTTTTTTGATGGCAAGGCGGTGCGTTTTATCGATGGACGCCAAACTGAAATCACGCTGATCGCTTCAGAACCATAACCCTGCCGGCTCCGGCCTATCACAGACCGTCGTTACTTCGCCCCGGCTCGGCCCATTGCCAGCCTTATGCAACCTTCGTTCATCTTGTGAATTCTACCCATTGCAGAGTTCAAACAAGGAGAACGATTGTGAAGAAGATGATATTTGCACTGGCGGCCACCATGCTGGTTGTTCCCGCCGCCGGCGTTCTCGCTGCCGATCAATTTGCCGTTTCTTCGGCCAAGCCCGCATACAAAGCTGATATCTCTTACCAAAACCGCGAAAATTTCCGCAGCTGGCGCGGGAAAGACGGACGCATATATTGCCGCCGCAAAGACGGCACAACTGGCTTAGTTATCGGCGCTGCAGTGGGCGGCATTGCGGGTAACAAGATTGCCGGCCGTGGTGATAAGACTGTTGGTACGATTATCGGTGCAGCTGGCGGCGCTTTGCTTGGGCGCGAAATCGACAAGGGCAAACGCCGCTGCAGATAAGCGCGCAGCAGAAGCGTTACGGCCGCGGCACGCCATGCTCGGGCCAGCCCATCCGTTTCTTTTCGGCAGCCACCATTGCGGCGACGTCCGCGAGTAGCCGCTTGGCATCATAGACGATACCGTCCTTCACGGTGTAGCTGACGCCGCCGACGCGCTCCAGCTTTTGGGTTTGCTCGTTCAACCGCAGCGTCCCTGTTCCGTACAGCGTCTTAAAGTTCTGAAGCGGGTTTTCCTTCACGATGACGAGGTCCGCAAGCTTGCCTACCCGGACCATCCCGATGGGGGGATCGGTGATCCCTTTAGGCTCGTAAAGCGTCTGCGCGCCATTCATCGTTGCAGCGCGGATCACTTGGTGCGGGTTGAAGCCTGCTTCCTGCAGCATCTCCAACTCTTCAGGAAAGCCGAAGCCATAGGTTTTAAAAATGAAGCCACTGTCCGTGCCGGTCGTCACCCGGCCGCCGATATTTTTATAATCATTCACCAGCCGCATATAGCGCGCGTAGAAATTGCGCCATTGTGTCTCTTGCTTGGTCGTCCAGTCGAAGAAGTAAGAGCCGTGGTTCTCGCGCGATGATTGGAAGAAGTCCCAAAGCTGCGGCATTGTGTATTCATTGTGCCAGTCGGCGTTGCGTGCCCGCATCAGGTCGCGCGAGGCCGCGTAAATGGTCATAGTGGGATCGAAGGTGACTCCCTGGTCCTTTTGCGCCTTCAGATAGTCGTTCCATTCCTTGGAGCCCGGCTCGTAGATGTCGTCCCAAATGTCCGCGACTTCCGCGAAGCGATATTGTTCGTCATTGAAACTGTAATCGGTGGAATAATCCTGAATCGCACCATTTTTCAGGAGCGATTCCATGTGGCCGTAAAAGTGGGTCACCGTGCCGAGCCCAGCCTCACCCGCCTGCCGCGCATTCATCATCGCGACCCCTGTTTGCGTAAGGTGCGCTGTGGTGCCAAGCCCCAGCTTCTTTGCCTCATCGATAGCAGCTTTGAATATCTCGGGACCCTCGGTCGGACCGATCCCGAACTTTATGCCGTCGATATTGTTCTTCGCGGCCCAGCGGACCCACTCGCGCGCTTGCTGCGGCGTTCTCACCGGCCCCTTATCCCAGCCTTGGCCGACCCGCTGGTAATCAAAGATGCGAGGGGCAACAATTTCGTTGCGTGCGGAGCGCGCTTTCTCGACAGTTGAGACGTTCCAAGGAGCCAGATTGACGCCCCGTACCGACGTCACGCCATGTGCCAGCCACAGCTTATAAGAATAGCCGAGGTCTGGCGCTTTATCGGCCGAACTACCGTGGACATGGGTGTCGATGAAGCCAGGCAGAACCCACATGCCGGCGGCATCTATTTCATGGTCGAAGTCACGGGGCTCACGCCCTTGCTTCATCGGCAGCCCGGGCGTGCCTGCGTCTAATATCTCCGCGATCCGATTGTTCTCAACAACGATGTCGACCGGTCCGCGCGGCGGCGCGCCAGTGCCGTCAATCAGCATCGCGCCGCGGATGACCATTTTGCGGAACGGCCCTGCACCTTCGCCGGCCGCCCGAGCAGGCGCCGGGTTCGCGCCCGCCCGTGGTTTTACCGCCTCAACCTTCTGCGGGGCTGGGGCTTGGGCAAATGCCGGGGAAGCCGCGCACATAGCGGCCGAAATCAAGCCGGCAGCCAACCGTAATTTAGAAAAAGCACGCATCATCTTATCCCCCCGCCAATAAGCCTAGATTGGCTCCTGCATGGCGCAGCATAGCGGTGACTCCGACAGCCGAAAAGGGACTTTAATGGGCAAAGGCAGGTCTCGGCCCGTCGCCGGATGAAGATCCGCGCCCTACTGTGGCGACGCGACAGCAGCCGATTCGCTCCGATCGCTTCGATAAAGCGAGCGAAAATTGCGTTCGTTCAACATGTCTCCGCGGATTTTGAACGTAGATCAAACACATTTGGTCGCTGCCAATACACAATTGGTCGCACCCGGGCGATTGCAATACAATTGAAAACTGTCACAAAATGTAACTTATTTCGCAATCGTTTCCGAAATCTATACATTGTTGGAAATGCGTATAAATTCGTTATTTGAAAAACGATAAATCGGTGCAAAAATTGTCAATAATACATCCTCATCGCCAAAGTTAACTTCAAATGAACGTGATTGACTCGCCATATTTTGAGTTCATATTTGGATTATTGGAAAGAGCTGGGAAAATGAGTCGCTTTAGGGCCCTCAATTTACCTCTTAGCGCGAAGGGTCGCTAGCGTTCGGACGCATAAAAAATTGCGCCGCAGTTAGAATCTTTGCGAGGTTATAAAAATGCATCGATATTTTCGTGCCAAAGCCGCGTCTGCGGCGCTGCTGTGTTGCGTCATGTGTGCCGGAGAGGCGCGTGCTTCGGACTTGGTATACACGCCGCAAAATCCGTCCTTTGGCGGTAATCCGTTTAACTCGGCACATTTGCTTGGCGTTGCCAATGCGATAAACAACTATAAAGATCCGACCGCGCTCGACGCCAGCAATCCAGCCAATCAATTTCTCCGCACTATCCAAAGCCGGCTGCTCTCAGCGGTAGCAACGCAGATCACCGATCTGATCTTCGGCGAGAATGCCCAAGAATCCGGCGTCATCCGGTTTGGTGATCAAGAAATAAGCTTCGTGCGGGGGATCGATTCCGTCACACTGGTCATCACCAACTTCACCGATGGCTCGGTTACCGAGATCGTGGTGCCGCTGCTCAATAGTGGGGGCCGGTAATGTCGTTCCGACACAATATGATATTGGCACTGGCCGCGACTGGCTTGAGTGGTTGCGCCGTACATAACCCCGATGTTTGGGAAGCACCCAAATATTTGAAGTCCTCTCCCGTGCGTGACAAGCTGGGAAGCTTGCCGCCGCCAGGACAAAGACTGCCCATCGCAGTATACGGATTTACCGATCAAACTGGGCAATTTAAGCCATCCGACACCGTTCAAACGCTGTCGCGGGCCGTCACCCAAGGTGCCACATCCATTCTGGTCAAAACACTCCAGGACACGGGTAACCGGAACTGGTTTCAGGTGGTCGAGCGCGAGCGGCTGGATAATGTTCTGCGCGAACGCGCCGTCATCCGCGAAATGCGCGCCAGCTACCTTGGCGAAAAACAACTTAACACCGATGCTTTGCCGCCATTGCTGTTTGCCGGCGTCTTACTGGAAGGCGGCATCATCAGTTACGATAGCAATACCAAAACCGGCGGATCCGGCGCGCGCTTTTTGGGCATTGGGGGCAGCACCCAATATCGCGAGGATACCGTTACCATCTATCTGCGCGCCGTCAGCGTAAAGACGGGCGAAGTGCTCTCGACCGTGTCGGTACGCAAATCCATTGCTGCCGTGTCGGTCGGTGCCAACGCATTCCGCTTCGTTGATTTCAAAGAGCTTTTGGAGCTTGAAACCGGCATAACGTACAACGAACCTGACCAAATTGCGTTAAGTCAGGCGATCGAGAAAGCCGTTTATGCCCTCATCATGGAAGGCGCTTTAACCAACCTTTGGTGCCTCTCTACGGATACCGAAAACAGCGCGAAGCTGTTGCAGGAATATATCGCTGAGCGCGATAGCACCAAACAGCCGGCAGAACTTCCCAGAATGCCGAATGGCATGCCGGTGACCGGCGCGTGCAACGCCAACAAGGCCGCTCTTTCAGTTCAGTCACAGCAGCGCAATCCAATGCCGCCAAAACCGGTCGCGGTCAGTCGCGCGGTGCCGCCACCAACCAATTCAGCAGGTTCAACAACAAAAGGAATGGAAGCGAATTAAATAGGCCCGCCAGCACCCAAGAATTGCGTCCTTAGTGCTGACGGACCCGGAGTGTGGATATAACCCACGAGGCAAATTTGCCTCATCGGGTAGCTGAACGCAAGCGATTTGCGTCAGCTCGGGCAGTCACCCTGTATCCACCACATTTCAACGGCCAAACGCCGCGTCAATCGGTCAGATTGCGCGGTTCGCGGCCAATCGCCGGCGCACCTGCGCTGGGAAATGATGGAGCAAGACAGCCATGCGTATCGCAGTTTGTGGACTCGTACTGACAATGATTGCCCAGCCCGTCGGCGGGTTGGACAAATGTGCGCGCGCCTGTGCCTCACCCCAATTGAGGACAGCGACGCCACGCTTGGCTATGGCCGTCGGCGCGCCATTTATACAACGCGTTGCAGCCAAGGCACCAATCGTGCCGTCCCCGCCAAAAGCATCAGCTGGACGATTAACCGCTGTCGCCTCCACTGCCGCGCAGATTGAAATTCTAAAATCTGAACATCCGGCGATACGCAACCAAGATGTGTTGGGCGACGATCGTGATGGTCGCTTACAGGCGACGGCGTCTCCCGCATTGACCGATAGCCTCAATGCGCAAGCAATCCGCATCAAGCCCAGCATCGACGCTGGCATATACCCTGCCAGACAAGCAAGATCGCCCCAGCAACTGGCGCAGGATGCATGGGATGCGCGCCAACAGCTCGCTTATGTCGCCCCCATCGCGCCGACAGAATTTGCATATAGTCCGATTTACGACACCGCGCCTGACGAACTGAAAACGGTTCCAGGCTCAACCAGCTTGAACGGCTTCGAACCAGGCAATGAACAACAGCCGGGTGCGGACGCCATTCAGACAATTCAAAACAAAAGGTCGCAGGCTTCGTCCGTTCCAACAGTGGGACAACGGGGGAGCTTTAATTGAAGTGCGTAGGAGTACCACCGGTCGGATGGTCCTGCCGGGGGCGTTTAGAAAAGGAGATAAGTCATGAAAAAGTTTTTATTGTCCACTGTTGCAGCCTTGGCGCTTGCAACCCCCGCGCTGGCGGACAATTCGGTCAGCACGGTCACCCAGACCGGCGCCGCGAACGGTGCGAACGTTAACCAGACGGGATCGATTTTGGGCGGCGATTCACTCGTCGACCAGAGCGGTGACGGCAATACAGCAAATGTGTCGCAGTCGGATGACGGCAGCGGTGCATCGTCACCGATGAATTTCTCGGACATCTTGCAATCAGGTGACAATAACAGCGCCACCTTGACGCAGGACACATCGACGCTCCAGATTTCATCGAACTCGCTTATTGACCAATCTGGCGACGATAACGTGGCAGATGTAACCCAACTGGACGATTGGCAGAGCTCAACCGTACTACAGTCGAGCGATGGCAACACGGCGACGGTTCAGCAGGGCGATGCTGCACTGGCACTGACCGACGATAGCTATGGCAATACGTCCAACGTGCTCCAGGCCGGTACAGGTGGTCACAGCGCCAATGTGTTGCAAGCTGGCATTTTCAACACCAGCAACATTCAGCAGACCGGTGACGGTGCGATTGCAGATGTTTCACAGACGGGAAATTTGAATTTCTCCCAAGTGTATCAGTCTGACTCGGGCGATGTCGCCAACGTTGATCAGAGCGGTGACAACAACTTCTCGTTAATCAATCAGGAAGGCACCGATGTCCTTGCCGAGGTTTCGCAAAGCGGTGACGACAATAGCAGCTCGATCGACCAATCATCGCCCGGCGGTGTTCGTCCGGTCGATTCAGATGTGTTTGTCGATCAGGCTGGCGATGCCAATGACTCGATCGTTCTGCAGCGTGGCAATCAGGCTCTGACGACTGTTATTCAAACCGGTGACGCCAACACGTCCGAAGTTTGGAACTACGGCAACCGTTCGGAATCATATGTCAACATGCGTGCAGGAGCTGACAACAACACGGTGTTTATCGAACAGCGTGGTGAGGACAGCTATGCTGAAGTCGATAATTTTGGCAGCAACAATGCGGCTGAAATCTATCAACGTGAAGACAGCCCACCAACTGAGAATTTCTTTGCTCAGATCTGGCAGGATGGCGACAGCAACACGGCGCTGATTGACCAAGACGGCAATGATCACAGTGCATTGAGCCACCAGTATGGTGACAATAATGCGTCAACGATCATGCAGACTGGTACGTTCAATTCGGCGCACGTGGATCAGCTGAGCAACTCCAATGTGTCGATGGTCACACAAGCCGGCACGGGTAACTCGGTTTATGTAGCGCAATGATGACAAGGACCGGGGCAGCTTCGGCTGCCCCGTTTCGTTCTTCCCCCCAAAGAAGAAGGTATCAGCCATGAAAAGGTTTTTCCTAACAACCGTCGCAACGCTTGCACTGGCAGTGCCAGCATTTGCCGACAATTCGACCAGCACCGTCTCTCAGACCGGTAGCGGTAATGCCGCCGACGTCAATCAAGCCGCCTCGATTGCCGGGGCATATTCGCTTGTGGATCAATCTGGATCAAACAACGAAGCTTTTGTCGTACAGACTGATGACGGCAGTGATTTTGCCGCGAGTGCACCCCCCATAAACGCGTCCACGATTATCCAATCGGGAGACGGGAATGTTGCCAGCCTGACACAGGACACATCGACATTGCAGCTCTTGTCCGTTTCGTACATCGAACAGATTGGCGACAACAACAATGCCAGCGTCATCCAATATGACGATGCGCAGAACTCTTCGATCACGCAGGTGAGCGACCTGAATAGCGCCAATGTCACGCAAGGTGATCAGACGTTGGCATTGACCGATGAAAGCTATGGCAACAGCAGCTCAATCCTTCAGGATGGCGTTGGCGGGCATTTTGCCGAGGTAACGCAGTCCGGTCTGCAGAATGATTCCAATATTGCGCAATTTGGTGAAGGCAACACCATTTACGTGGCGCAACTGGGCGATTTCAATGCGTCATTTGCGACCCAGGATGGCAGTGACCAATATGCGGAGATAACGCAAACAGGTGATGGCAACTTGTCGGAATTGTTCCAGCTTGGCAGCGGGCATGAGGCCTATCTGTTGCAGGCAGGTAACAATAATTATTCGTTGATCGACCAATCCGGGACCAACAACTGGGCGTCGGTATCGCAAAGCGGCAACAATAATTCGTCAACCGTGGTTCAGTCGGGAACCGGCAACAGCGCGAATGTTTCGCAGTAAAACATGCGGGCGAGAGCAACGCTCTCACCGCTTTTTTGGAGAAACGATCATGCGAAATATATGGGTTCCGGCGATCATGATGTTGGCAACAATATCGACCGCACATGCGCAATCGGCGACTGCCGTGCACATGTCAGGCGAAAGCCAAGTTGTTAATATTGACCAATCGATGGCGTCGTCTGCTGCTGTCTTTGTCGAACAGATCGGACAGCTTAACCGTGCCAACGTCAAACAGTCGGGGGTAGCTGATGATGCAATCATCCTTTCTGACGGCCAAAGCCAGAACCATTCCGTCACGCAAAGCGGCCAGTCGGCCAACATGACATCGATTAGCAGTGTCGGGCTCTCCAACCGCTCCACGATATTGCAAGACGGTGTTGCTGGCGTGAACGACATATTTTTGTTTCAGGCCGGCAACAACAATATTGCCGATCTACAGCAAAATGTCATCGGCGGGTTGAACAGCATCAAGCTGATGCAGAACGGCAATGACAATGTCGCTTCGTTGGCGCAAAACGGTTCGGATAACAGCATCGATCTCACGCAAAACGGAGATGCCAATGGCGCAGCGGTTACGCAGACGGGAACCGGTCTCGGTTTTGTGTTAACACAAAATGGTGGCGCGCAGATCATTGTGACCCAGACCAGTCCGGGAGGCTAAAATGTTGCTGGTGTGCATCCGGATCGCAATGGCGGCCGCAGCTCCGTCTGCGCCGCAAACGTCGATTGTGTATATCGAACAGATTGGCGTTGCTGCCCGAAAAAGAATGGAAGCACCCCGTCAAATTCCCATAAAGCCCGAGGATCAGCGCCGCCCCGTTGCATTGAATCAACTGCCGTCAAATCTGCAGCAGTCCAAAGATGCTAATGAAAACGAGCTTGCGTCCAAATCTTCACCCGAAGCGTCGTTAACTGCAGACGTGCTGCGGGCGTGGAACCAGATCAGGGAACGCGGACAGACCCCCACCCCCGACTTGATCGCACGCGAAATCGGCCCTGACCGCCTTGCGGAGTTTCTGGCAACAAGCGCCGGCGCGGCAAGCGTTCTGGCCACAGGAATCGCCCCGAACAAGCAAGAGGCGAGCGATCTGCCGCCACCAGCGCCGGACCAAGCAAAGTAACATGGTTATATGGGATCACATTTTGATGACCTTAGCCGCGACCGCGTCGGTCCCATCCCAATCGAACGATCGGCCGCTGCAGCTTCATTTGACGACGCAAGGCGAATTTGTTGAATTCGAAGTTGTAGGTGCAAGCGATACGGCCATCATATGCAGCTATGAACTTGAGGTCCAAGGCGACTCTGTTACCCGAACCAAAGGCGTGGCGCATTTGGCGGCGGGCAAGCGCATCATATTGTCGAAAGTCCGCGTGCGCCAACAAAATGGCTGGAGCGCCACATTGTCCGTTCAAGGAGACGCAACGTACAAGATCGTCAAAACGTCAGCGTGAATAATGCAGATTCAGGCGCGTTAAGCCTTGCGCCAATGGCAGGCGCGTCAAATATGTTCGCCGCCGCTATGCAGAGCCGGGATACCGTGGATCTGGTGCTCGCCGACGGCCGTGTGATGAATTCAAAAGACGCTGCGCGTAAGGCCTATGCCGGTTTGCAGATGCGGATCGCGACGCGCTGATCCAAAATTACTGAAGTAACATCTCACGTGTAACGCATTGTAAAAGGCGGGCCTAACGGCTCGCCTTTTGTGTTTTGTAGCGCATAATTTTGCCGTGAGCCGCCTGCTCTGCGGTTGTCACATATCTGACGCAAAACATTCTTCTAAATGCAATGTGATACGCACAGCCATGTCACAGCTCGCCCCTATTCGCCGCATGGTCAACGGGTGGGGCCTTATGATGATTCGATTCTGGTCCGTTGCATTTGCCCATGTCGGGCACGTCTTATTTGTTGCGGAGATTTAGAATGTTAAACCCAAAATTGCGTGGGATTGTGTATGCGACGGCAGCAGCTGCCCTCGTCACCGGCTGTGGCGCAGATGATATCGCGTCACCAGGCACTGGTGGTAACATCACTATCAACAACCCGGCTGCACCTCCGCCGCCGCCACCGCCAACGCCACCTGCGACAGTTACACCAGCTGGCGGTTGCCCAACCATCGCTGATGCCCAAGGCTTGACCGACAGCGGTACGATTACTGGCCCAACCGGCACATATCGCGTTTGCACATTGCCAGCGCGCATCAACACGACCAGCACATTGCCAAAGATTACAGGCGTTTTGTATCGTCTTGGTGGCCGTGTTGACGTGGGTACGGACCAAGGTCCCTCGTCGACCAACAATGTAGTCACGCTGAACATCGAGCCCGGCGTTATCGTCTTTGGCGGCACCGGCGTGTCATGGTTGAATGTCAACCGCGGTAACCGCATCAATGCGGTTGGAACGGCTGCCCTCCCAATCATCTTCACCAGCCGTGACAACGTCCTCGGTCTCAACAACGACAGCTCGATTGGTCAGTGGGGCGGTATCGTTCTTAACGGCCGTGCACCCATCACCGATTGCGCAGCACCTTCAGCCACGCCAGGCACTGCCGCGTGCGAGCGCCAGGTTGAAGGCGCAGTTGACCCCGCACTTTATGGTGGCGCGAACACCGCCGATAACAGCGGCCGTTTGAGCTACGTCCAAATCCGCTACTCGGGCTTTGTTCTTTCGGGCAACTCCGAACTGCAATCGCTGACCACGGGCGGCACCGGCACAGGTACGGTTCTGAACAACATCCAGTCGTTCAACAGCTCTGACGATGGCGCAGAATTCTTCGGCGGTAACGTCAACATGAAGTATTTTGTGTCGATCGGTGCGGATGACGATAACTTGGACACGGACACTGGTGTAAAGGCGAACTTCCAATATGTATTGGCAGTGCAGCGTCCAAATGCGGGTGACTCGATGATCGAAGCCGACTCGGACAACGCTCTGGACGGCAACACGCCACGCCAGAACACGCGCCTGTCGAACTTCACCTTCATTCAGCGCAACAACACCGGTAACCTGTCAGCAATGTTGCTGCGTGGTGGCACCGACTACAGCATGTTTAACGGTGTGATTGTCAGCCCATCGACATCATGCCTGCGGATTAGCCGTCCACAAACCGTATCGGCAACGGCAGATTCGTCGATCGACGAAGCTGGTGCACCAGTCTTCCGTTCGGTGGTCATGCAGTGCGCATCGCCAGCATTTGTTGGTTCGAACGGTGTAACCGACTCGCAAGTAAGCGCGGTGTTCGGTTCGGGTTCGAACAACAATAACAGCGCGTTTACACCAAGCCTGACATCATTGTTCATCAATGGTGCCAACGAAACGGCAGTTACGGCGTTCAACGCCAGCACCATCGCATCTTACTTTGATGCAACAACCTATATCGGTGCTGTCCGTGACGCCAACGACCTTTGGTATGCAGGTTGGACCTGCAACAGCGCGACCGCCAATCTGGGCACCAGCGTAACCGGTCTCTGCACCTCACTGCCAACATATTAATAGCTGGCGGATAATATCGGGTGAGGTGCGGCCTGGCGGGCATGCACCTCACCCTTTTTTCGAATTTATAAAAGGGAATTACAATGTTGAAGCCAGTGGAGGCAATCAGACTGTTGCTTTTGACGTCGGCGCTCGTTTCGCCTTCCATGCTGATGGCGCAAGACGCCGCAGCAGAGCAGGCCGAACAAACGCCTGTTGAAGCAGCACCAGCAGACACGCCAGCAGACGCAGCAGAGCCAGTCGAAGATGATGTCGACGTCTCTATTCCGGGTGGCGAAGAAATCGTCGTACGCGGATATCTGGATCGCAACATTTCCAAGAACGCGGCGCAAGTCGTTTCCGTGCTGTCGAGCGCGGATATTGAACGTACCGGTGAAGGCGACATTGCTGGCGCGCTATCGCGGGTCACGGGCCTAAGCGTCGTCGGCGGCGGTTTTGTCTATGTTCGCGGCCTTGGCGATCGTTATTCGCTCGCATTGCTCAACGGTTCACCGCTCCCAAGCCCTGAACCATTGAAGCGCGTTGTTCCGCTCGATCTTTTCCCGACAAGCGTGATTGCATCTTCGCTTGTGCAAAAAACCTACTCGGCAAACTTCCCCGGCGAATTTGGCGGCGGTGTTATCAACCTGACCACCAAAGCGATCCCGCGTGAGACATTCCTGACGGTCGGTGGCGACCTGAGCATTAATGGCGAGACCACCAATCAATTGGGCTACACATATTATGGTAGCTCGCAGGATTGGAGCGGCTTCGACAATGGCAACCGCGACCTAAAGCCAGCACTTGCATCCTATCTCGCCAGTGGCGCACGCATCAGTGCCGGCGCAGTAGATACGAAGGCTATTGCCAGCGAGCTCATCACCGGCCGGAATGCAGTCGTCCAGCGTGACAAGAATCTGCCAGCCAATGGCTCAGGTACGATCACCGGTGGCACGAACTTCGAAATTGGCGATGACGCCACCATGGGTATCATTTTCAACGCGGGTTACAGCAACAAATGGCGTACCCGCGGCACGATCCAGCAAACAGCATCGACGCTTGATCTGAGCCAGAAAGAGCTGGATTTCCAGAAAGTCATTACCGACAATCGTATCGTGGTGAACGGCCTAGTTGGCTTCGGCATCGAAGCCGGTGAACAAAAAATCCGTTGGACCAATTTGTTCATTCGCGACACGCTGAAACAAGCGCGTCTCGGTGTCGGCACCCGCCAGACAACATCGCCCACCGCGACGTTGATGCAGCAGGATACAGCATGGTTTGAACGCCAGTTGGTCGATAGCCAGCTGGTCGGTGAATTCAAATTGTCGCCTGACGTGAATTTGAGCGTCCGCGTAGCCTACGCCAATTCTCAGCGTGAGGCGCCCGATGAAATCAGTCTCGAATATCATCGCAGCAACATCACGTCGGATCCTTATGGTCAATTGTTCATAAACCGTCTTAATAACGGTCAACAGGGAAGCGCCGAAGTCAGCTATTCCTATCTGAATGAAAATTTGTGGGCCGGTGGTTTGGATCTGTCGGCAAAGGTCACGCCGGAAATTACGGCAACGATAGGCTATGCCTATTCGGACACGGTTCGCCGCACCGAACGCCGCGACTTCCAATTTGTCGCGCCCGGCGGCACGCCAGTTGCGCCGTCATTATTCCGTCCAGACCTGCTGCTGCAACCGGACATTATCGATTTTTACAATATCGCGTTGATCGATACCAACGAAGCAAATCCGGTCTTTGACGCAAGCTTGCTGAACCACGCAGGCTACGGCCAAATTCAGGCGTTCATTACGCCCGCAATCAGCTTGAACCTTGGCGTGCGTTACGAAACCGCGGAACAGACCGTTGTGCCGGTTCAGGTGTTCACGACGCCAACGGCCTCGCTTGCCTCCACCAGCTTGGATCGTAGCTATTGGTTGCCCGCAGCGACGCTGACATGGGACATGAATGATCAGATGAAGTTCCGGTTGAGCGCGTCGAAAACCATCGCGCGTCCGCAATTCCGGGAACTGATTTTCCAGAACTTCTACGATACAGATTCCAACCGTCTTTTCCGTGGGAACCCGTTTCTGACGGATAGCCAGTTGTACAATGCTGAAGCGCGCTATGAATGGTATTTTGACCGCGACCAGCGCGTCACAGCTGCTGGTTTCTTCAAGCGTATCGACAATCCGATCGAGTCGTTCTCAAGTTTTGATGATAACTCGGTTATCACCAGCTTCGCGAACGCACCAAAGGCTGATTTGTACGGTGTTGAAATCGAAACGCAGAAATATTTCGATCTCTCTGCAATTGGCGATGAAGGCTTTTTTGCGACACGGCGTGCGGTTGTCATTGCCAACTATACCTACACCAAATCGAAAATCAGTGTGAAGGCGGGTGATACGGTTGCGGTGTTTAACGCATCGTCCACCGACGCGCTCGACTTCTTCACCGACGGTTCGCCATTGACTGGCCAGGCGGATCATCTGGTCAATCTGCAATTCGGTCTCGAAGATACAGAGCGCCTGTCGCAGCAGACGATCTTGTTCAGCTATTCGACCGACCGGGTTACCAGCCGTGGTGCCTCGGGGCAGCCGGACATCAAGGAAAAACCTGGCATCCAGCTTGATTTCGTGGCGCGTGAAGGCTTTACGCTTGGCGGCAAAGACGCTGAATTGAAATTCGAAGTCCGCAACCTGACCAACACCAAATATCAGGAGTTTCAGGAAAGCGGTGCGAACAAGATTTTCTACAACCGTTACAAACAAGGCATCAGCGCTTCTATTGGCGTCGAGCTGAACTTCTAACCGAAATACAGCCCCCCGACTCGCGGCGGCATGTTGGATTCAACATGTCGCCGTCATTTTGTCTGGCACGTTGCATTCGTTTGAGGGCGTCACTAAACTGTCATTTGGGCGTCACTCGACGGTCACAGCCGCGCGTTAGGACATTATCATCAAGCGGATTCGTCCGGGGGGGACTCAGTGGCAATATCATGGGCGGAAAGGGTGAAGTTACAGTCACGTAAAATCACAGCCGTGCCCGCGGGGCGCCTGATCCTTGGCGTTCTGGCCATATTGACCGCCGTTCAAACGGCACGTCTTTTCTGGATATTGATAACGCCGGTTGGCCCGGTCAATGACTGGCGCGCGCCGTCGGTTAATACTGTGCCACAGTCCGCCCGCATGGCGTTATTTGCCGGATTTGACCCGTTTTTTCGCAATGACGCGGCTGCAGATTCCACCCAGAATGTCACATCGTTAAGCCTGACATTGTTCGGCGTGCGCACCAATGAAAGTTCGGGCGGCGGTTCCGCTATCATCGCGGGCGAAGATGGCGTGCAGAACAGCTTTGCCATTGGCGAAGAAGTCGCGCCCGGCGTCACTTTGGATTCCGTTGCCTTTGACCATGTCATTTTGTCGCGTGGCGGCGTCAAAGAATCGCTGTATCTTGATCAGTCGGTGCCCGCGGAAACGGTTAGCCCGCCTGCATCAGGCACGTCAGCCACGCCAACGGCGCCCGGCGGAGCCGTCGGCCTAAATGCCGAGACGCTTCAAAAATCCATCGGCTTTGCGCCGCGTAATGAAGGGGGCAGGGTCACCGGTCTCGTTCTGCAAGCCCGCGATGATGGCACGATGTTGCGCCTTGCCGGATTTCAGGCTGGCGACATTGTCGTTGGCATAAACGGCCGTCCGGTATCCTCGGCGGCTGACATTGCTTCTCAAATCAGGCCCGGAGCCCGCTTAAGCGTTGAAGTTGAACGCGGCGGGGCAAAGGTCCCCATTGCTCTAAATCTGGAACAACCGTGATCCGTAAATTTACCCTTATGCTGGCGTGCAGCGCGCTTGTTTTTGCCCAGCCTATCGCCGCGCAGCAGACATTGAATGTGCGCGATGCCGATATCCGTGCCTTTGTTCAGGATGCGGCCCGCGTCACCGGGCAGACGTTCATTGTCGATGGCCGCGTGAATGGGAAAGTGTCGGTGGTTACCGACCGGCCATTATCGCGTTCGGAATATTTTGAGGTGTTCCTCTCGACACTGCGCGCAAATGGCCTTGTCGCCATTCCCATTCGTGGCGGTGGTTACCGGATCCAGCCTTCGGACGGCGCTGCAACCCAGCCCACCCGCGTCGGTAGCCGGGCCGCAACTTCAAGCCAATTTGTAACGGAAGTATTCCGCCTGCGTTCAATCGACGCCACCTCAGCCGTTGAAACGCTGCGTCCATTGGTCAGCCGCGAAGGTTCGTTGACCGCCAATAAAAATGCAAACAGCCTTGTGGTCGCCGATTATGCCGACAATATTCGCCGCATTCGCGACCTCATTCGCCAGATTGACCGCGATAGCGCTGCGACCCAGATTGTCGCGCTCGATAACGCTGGTGCGCGTGAAATAGCCGCCGCGCTTCAGGGGCTGGCTGGTCAAGGCGGCGGCGAGGGCGCGAGGCCACCTGTTTCCATCGCGGCCATTGACAGCAGCAATGCCATTGCCCTGCGTGGTGACCCGACGTCGGTTGCGCGCTTTGCCGCGATGGCCAAGGAATTGGATGCGCGCGCACAATCAGGCGCCGAAATTCGCGTGTACCGGCTTGAGCATGCCAATGCTGCTACCTTGTTGGAGACCGTCCAGTCGTTGATTGGCGGGCAGAGCGGATCGTCTGTATCTAGTAACGCGCCACCCGTTGCTGCGCCAGCTGCAGGCGGCGGTGCTGCCCCCGTTGTCGCGCCAATAGCCGCATCTTCCTCTGGTCCAGGCCCCAATGGCATTGGTGGCCGTGGCCCCGTTGTCGTGACCCGCTATGAAGGCACCAACGCCCTTATCATCGCCGCAAACCCCGAAATGCAACGCACGTTGGGCGAGCTCATCCGTCAGCTGGACACACGACCCGAACAGGTTTTGGTTGAGGCAATCGTTGTTGAAATCGGCAATGACGCGGCGAAAAAGCTTGGCGTACAATTCCTTGTTGGTGGCAAGGACGCGCCTTTTGCGGCGACAAATTACGCCAACGCCTCACCCAATATCCTGACGATTGCGGGCGCAATTGGCGCCGAAGAACTGACGCGGACCACGACGACGGTGAACGGCAATACGACCACGACCGCAACGAACAGCGCGCTGGGTGACAGCCTTCAGGAAGCAGCGGCTGCATCGATCCTGAGCGCCACAGGCGGCTTTGGTGGCTTTGCGCTGGATATCGGCAAAAATGCGGTCTTTGGCACAATTATCAACGCGATTGCCGCGGACACCGAGTCCAACTTGCTGGCGACGCCGCATATCGTCACACTGAATAACCAAAAAGCGAAGTTCCTTGTTGGGCAAGAAGTGCCCGTGAGCACCGGCGAGCAATTGTCCGCCAATTTCGAAAACGCCTTCCGCACGGTTCAGCGTCAGGAAGTGGGCATCAAGCTTGAGGTGACGCCGCAGGTAAACGCGCAGGGCGACGTGAAGCTGTTCCTTAAACAGGAAGTGTCGAGCGTTGCAGGGCCGGTGTCGTCGCGCTCCAGCGACCTCATCCTCAACAAGCGCGAGTTTGAAACGACATTGACCGTTGGCGATGGCCAATTGCTGGCCATTGGTGGTTTGCTCAATGATGATGAACGCCGCACGATTGAGCGCATTCCACTTTTGAGTGACATTCCGCTCATTGGCGAACTGTTCAAATCGCGCAGCCGAAGCCGCAGCAAAACCAATTTGATGGTCTTCATTCGCCCGACCATCTTGCGTAGCCGCGAAGATGGCGACCGGCTGACTGCGCGACGTTATGACTATGTGCGCGACATGCAGTTGACGCGCAATCCAGATGCCGAACCCAGCATTGACGAATTGCTGCGCGATTATATGGGCGCTGTACCGCCGGTCGCGCCGGATGTGCGGACAAATGACATCATGATCGGTGCTGATGGCAATTTGACACGGCCCCAGACAGGTGGCGCGTTGCAACCGGCAGAAGTTCCCGCAAGCGCGGTCTCTTCCGCCACTGGGGATCCGCAATCATGACATCGCAAGAGGGGACGACCGAGCCAGCATCCCATATACCGGTTGATTCCGACGTCGCCATTGCACCGGCTGTGATCGCGCCTCTGATCGATTTGCCTTATGCCTTTGCCAAGGCACATGGTCTGGTCCTGCGGCACGAAAGCGATGGTCGCATTGTGGTGGCGATGCGTGAGGGCGCTGATCCGCTAATGTTGTTGGAGGTCCGGCGCTATCTGTCGATGCCATTCGATGTCGAAATGGCCGACAATGCTTCCTTTGACCGTTATTTGTCCGACCATTATGCCATGGATGGCAGCGCCGCGGCGATGGCTGGCTCAATCGGCACCAATGACGGCGATTTGCTTTCTGACATGTTGCCCAGCGCAGATGATTTGCTCGATAGCGCCGATGACGCGCCCGTTATCCGTTTAATCAACGGCATCATTGCAGAGGCTGTCCGCCAGGGCGTATCCGATATTCACGTCGAGCCATATGAAACGGGTCTTGTCATTCGCATGCGCGCCGACGGCGTGTTGCAGGAACGCCTCCGCTTGCCGGCTAATGTCGCACCGGTTGTCGTCAGCCGTATCAAGGTTATGGCGCGCCTCGACATCGCAGAGCGCCGCATTCCGCAGGATGGCCGCATTGGTCTGACGCTCGGTGGCAAGCTTGTCGATGTGCGTGTGTCGACCCTGCCAAGCCGTGCAGGCGAACGCGTTGTGATGCGTATCTTGGACAAGGAAAATGCCGGCATTTCGCTCGATTTGCTTGGCATGTCGGAAGAAACGTTGAAAATTCTGCATGAGGCATTGGCCGAGCCCAATGGCATCATCTTGGTCACAGGGCCAACGGGGTCGGGTAAAACGACGACCTTATATGCCGGTCTGAAAAGCTTGAACGACGGAACACGCAATATTTTGACGGTGGAAGATCCCGTGGAATATGCGGTGGATGGCATTGGCCAGACTCAGGTGAATGCGAAGGTCGGGATGACTTTTGCCGCAGGACTGCGCGCCATTTTGCGTCAGGATCCCGACGTTGTGATGGTTGGCGAAATCCGCGATCGTGAGACGGCGGATATCGCGGTGCAGGCTGCGCTGACGGGGCACCTCGTGCTCACCACCGTGCATACCAATGATGCACTCGGCGCGATTACCCGTATGCGCGATATGAAGGTTGAGCCATTCTTGCTCGCCTCCACCTTGCGTGCTGTCGTCGCTCAGCGACTGGTCCGCCGCTTGTGCCCAAGTTGCCGCCAGACGGTTCAGGCCGATGGTAACGCGGCGTCTTTGTTGGGCTTTGACAAGGGGACAGCGGTCTACAAGGCCGTTGGTTGCCCAGAGTGCAACAATACAGGGTTTCAGGGTCGCATCGGGGTGTTTGAAGCTGTCCGTGTCGATGATACTATCCGCCGCCTCATCAACGATGGCGGCGACGAAGCCATCCTTGCGCGCCATGCTTTTGTGAACCAGCCCAATTTGAGCGCCGCTGCGCGCAAACTAGTGCGTGCGGGCCACACGACGCCCGAAGAAGCCATTCGCATTTCGCGCCGCGAAGACATTGTAGATGCCTGAATTCGCATATCATGCGATTGATCCGGATGGCCGTGAACAGCGCGGGCGGATAGCTGCGGCCAATGATGATGCCGCGCGTGATCGCCTGACATCCAAGAATCTCTATATTGTGAGCGTCGCGCCCGCACCCGCGCGCGCGTCTGTCCTCGCCAGCCTGCCGATTAAGCGGCAGCCGCGTTTGAATGCCAAGCAGCTGACTTTGTTTACCCGGCAATTGTCGTCATTGGCGCAAGTTTCCCCGTTGGAGGAAGCGTTGCGGACGATCAGCCGCCAGAGCGAGCAGCCACATGTCCGGCAGATACTGACGGAAGTGCATGCAGGCGTGGTCGAGGGACAGCGCCTATCCGAAGCCATGCGCCGTGAAGGCAACAGCTTCCCGCCATTATACCGCGCGATGATTGCCGCGGGCGAGGGGGCGGGCACATTGCCGCTTATTACGGAGCGTATTGCGGTATTGCTCGAACGGCAGGCGGAGATACGCGGCAAGTTGATTGGTGCGCTGGCGTACCCTGCGATTTTGTCACTGGTCGCGCTTTTGGTGGTGATGGGCCTCATGGTCTCGGTGGTCCCGCGTGTTGTCGAACAGTTTGACAATGTCGACCAGCAACTGCCGCTGATTACGCGCATCGTCATTGGCATATCGGCGTTTTTGGCGAATTATTATTGGGTGATTATTATCGCTGTTGTCGTTGGTGGCTTGTTGTTTGCGCAAGCGCTTAAGCGGCCAGCGTTCCGCCTGTCGGTTGACCGCACCGTGCTGCACATTCCTTTGCTTGGGAAGCTGCTGCGCAACCTGCACGCTGCGCGCATGGCACGGACGTTGGCAACGATGGTCGCCAGCCGCTTGCCGTTGCTGGAGGGCCTGCGCCTGACCGGTGGCACCATTCGCAATAAAGTGCTCTCCGCCGCCAATGACGATATCGTGGAATCGGTGCGGAGCGGGGGCAGTCTTTCGGGCGCGATGCGCACAAGCGGGGTTTTTCCACCGCTGCTGGTATATTTGACCGCAAGCGGCGAGAGCGCCGGGCAATTGGATACGATGCTCGAACGCGCGGCGGAATATCTTGAGCGCGAATTTGATAATTTCACCAGCACCGCTTTGTCGCTGCTCGAACCACTCATCATCGTCGCGATGGGCGGTGTCGTTGCTGTCATCATTTTGGCAATTTTGCTGCCTATACTTCAACTCCAAAACCTCACGGGACTTTAGTCATGCTCCGCATCATTTTTAATCTTTTCACTGACACAAGCCGTCCGTCGGCGAAATTTAGCCGCAAGGCTGCGGCGGCACAGCCTAATGGCTTCACTTTGGTCGAAATGATGGTGACCTTGTTCATTCTCGCGCTGCTGACGACCATCGTCGCCCTCAATGTCTTGCCCAATCAAGACAAGGCGATGGTGCAAAAGGCAAAGGCTGACATTGCTGTCTTGGGACAAGCGCTTGAGACATATCGTTTGGATAATCTGACCTATCCAGATGCCGGTGCCGGATTGCAGGCTTTGGTCACGCCGCCTGCCGCTGCAGGCATGCGCAGCGTGGGTTATATCAAAAAACTGCCGTCGGATCCGTGGAACCGCCCGTACCAATATACAATGCCGGGCAAGAACGGCGCCTTTGACATCTACTCGCTTGGTGCCGATGGCGCGCCGGGTGGCGAGAATGAAAATGCCGATATTTACGGCGACTAAGCCGTCAATCCATCCCCATATGAAAGCCGATGAACGCGGTTTCACTTTGGTGGAACTGATGGTGGTTATTTTCATCATCGGCATTGCGAGTGCAGCGGTCGTCATGACGGTGCAGTCAACCGATCGCGGTGCACGCGACGAGGCGGAGCAATTTGCCGCGCGTGTTGCTGCCTTGCGCGATCACGCCATATTGCAGTCGCGCAGCATGGCAGTAACCGTGCGCCCGTCTGGCTATGGTTTTGAGGCGCGGAATGCTGGCGCGTGGCAACCATTGTCCGAGGCACCCTTTACGGCAACGGATTGGAAAAGTGGTACCTCTGTGCACATGGCTCGTACGCGGCAAATGCGCATCGCCTTTGACAGCACGGGTATGCCATCAAGCGCGGCCAATATTACGCTCAAGCATGATGCGGTAACCGTAACACTTGCGCTGGCCGCCACCGGAGACGTGCGCATTGTCCGGTAAACCACAACCAACACAAAATGGCTTCACATTGTTGGAGATCATGGTTGCGCTGGCGATTTTTAGCCTTGCTGCGCTCGCGATGGTCCGCCTGCAGGGCTATTCGGTGCGCTCCACATCCAATTTGGGCGACAGCGGCATGGCATGGCAAGTGGCGCGCAATGTGGCGGTCGAAATCCTGTCAAACCCCGCGCCGCCAACCTTGGGCGAAACACGCGGTGAAGAAATGAATGGCGGCCAGAATTGGCGCTGGACAGCAACCGCAAGCCCGACCGATGACCCGCGCCTCGTGATGGTCGACATCGACGTTGTCGGCACCGGCAATGCGGCCTTGCGTAAGGCGCGCCTGACAATCGCAAGGCCTGTTGAACAATGAAGGCGGCGCTGCAATCGGAGGCGGGATTTACGCTGATTGAGCTGCTTGTGGCGCTGGCCATTTTTGCGCTCATTTCGGTTGCGGGTGTTACGCTTCTGCGGTCAGGCACAGATACGCAGATTGCCGTTAAAAAGCGTCTTGGCGAAATGGCGCTTTCACAACGGCTGACCAACGCGCTGGAGGCAGACCTTGCGCAAGCCATCGCGCGGCCGGTGCGTGACCAATCCGGACAGCCCGTGCCCGCCTTTACCCAAGGCGATGCCACTGTGCCCGGTGGGATATTCGGGCTGGTGCGGGCCGGCTGGTCCAATTTCGATGGCGCGCCCCGCGCGGGCCTGCAGCGCGTGACCTATGTGCTTGAGAACGGCGCGTTGAAACGTCTAAGCTGGCCCATGCTGGACGGTGCTGCGCCTGCTGACGCGGCAACGATGCTTGAGGACGTTGTGACTGCGACCGCCGAATATCGCGACGATAAAGGGCAATGGCGCGGCGATTGGACCGCAACCGATGCGAACGCCTTGCCGCGTGCGATTGCTCTGACGGTTACCGTCAAGGGCAAGCCGGAACAGCGTATGTTGTTCCTTGTGGGGCCGCAGACACGCATCTTGCCAACACCGAGCGCAGAAGAAGGGGCGGCTGGCTGATGTTGCCAAAGTCATCTGAACGCGGCGCGGCATTGCTGTCGGTATTGCTGATGGTTGCTGTGCTTGCGGTCATTGCCGCGACGACGCTGGACCGGTTAACGCTGTCGAGCAAATTATCCACCAATGGCAACACGCTCGCACAGGCGCGGATGTTTACCTACGCCGCTGAATCGATTGCGGCGGCGCGGATTGAGGACTTGGTCGCACGCGATGCTGCACAGACAACTTTGGCGGGCGGCTGGTTGGGGGCTCCACAAAGCCTGCCTATTCCCATCGGAACAGCAACGGCGACCGTGCGTGATGCCGGAAATTGTTTCAATCTCAATAGCTTGGTGACGAAATCGGAGGAACGATATCAGGCCAGCACGGCGGGTCAGGACCAGTTGACGTCGTTGCTGGTGGTCCTTGGCACTGATGAGAATGCCGCGCGTGCAATCGCAGCTGCCGCAGCGGATTGGGCCGATAGCGATATTACCCCGTTGCCGGGTGGCGCTGAGGATGATGCCTACCGCGCCGCGCCCGTGCCTTATATGGTTGCCAATCGGCCGTTTGCCCATCCAAGCGAATTGCGCGCGGTAAAAGGCGTGAGCCCCGCGATTTATAGCAAGCTGCAGAACTGGATTTGCGTGCTGCCCGAAACCATATTGTCGCCGCTGAACGTTAATACCCTGTTGCCCGAACAGGCGCCATTGTTGGTGATGCTGTTCCCGCCAGGTAAATTGAATATCGCGACCGCACGGAGCTATCTCGCCAAGCGGCCATCGAGTGGCTATGGCAGCCTCATTCGATTCTGGGCTGCCCCCGAACTGGCAGCGTTGGAACCGGCACCTCTGGTTCAAGGGCAGGTAAAACTGACGAGCAATTATTTCTTGCTGGATACACGGGTATCGCTTGGGGAACTGGCGCTCGCTGGCGAATCGATGATCGTCGCTTCGCCTGCGCCGGCGCGCGTCATTTGGCGCAGTTGGGGGGAAGAGGAATGACCGTCGTCATCCTGCGCTTCCCGTCGTCCGATGTCGATGACCCCGCGCTGTTCCGCGTGACGGACGGCGTGTGGCAGCATGCCGGTACATTGTCCGAATTTATGCCTTCGGCGGATGATGAAACAGTGATGGCTGTGGTCTCGCCTGCGGATGTGCGCTGTAGCTGGTTTTCGCTGCAAGGGCTGGAGCCGCGACAAGCGGAAGGCGTGGCCAAGTTACGCGCTGCGGAACAATCACTTGGACTGGTGCACACGAGCGCGGCGCAGCATGTTGGCGATGATTATGTCACAGCCACAATTGCACCCGAAGTCATGCACCGCGGATTGGATCGCCTAGCAGCGCACGGCGTGAATCCAGACATTATTTTGCCCTTTGGCCTCGCCATTGATCCACCTGCGGACATGGTTGTCACGGCCGCGTTTGAAGGCTTGAACGTGCTTCGCAGCGCCCAATTTGCGATGCCCGATGAGCCTGTTTTCCGCAGCATTTTTGCAGGCGAGACCGCCGTCGAGATTTTGGACGCGGACACAGTGCGGACAATGCTTTGGACGGCGAGCCAGCAACCGCTGTTAAATTTGCGTGAAGGCATGTTTGCCAAGAAAGTGCGGTCCATCTGGGCAACGGCAGAACAGCTGAAATGGATTAAGCGCCTGTGCATCGCGCTTGTTGTGATCAGCGCGCTGACCATGTTTGTGACGCTTGGGAAATATTGGAGCGCGACGAGCAACGAAAACAGCATGGCGCTTGCCGCGGCGCAAAAGGTTGATCTGGCGATTACCGATATTGATCAGGCGGAGGTGCAACTCGCCGCTGCCATGCGCAAAAAAGGCATAATGCAAGGGCGCTTCTCGCCATTATCGGCGGCATTGTGGCGCAGTGTGAAAGTGTCGCCCAATGTTTCGGTGCGTGACATGCGCTTTGGCCAAGATGGCGTTCTGACGGTTGTTTTGGCCGCGCCAAGTTCCGACAATATCAACCAGACGTTACTCGCCATACAGCAGGATGGTTTTCCCATCACCGCCACACCGCGTACTGACGCGACGGGCGCCACGCTGGTCGATCTTACGATGAGGATGCCATGATAGCTGCAGCACGTGTGTGGTTTGCTGCGCTGACGCGGCGTGAGCAATGGCTTGTCGGTTCAGCCGGCGTGCTGACCGCGTTTGTGGTGCTGGTCTTTGGGATTATCATGCCGGCTTTATCTGCCGTCGAGCAAGCCAAGCTTGACCATGACGCCGCGGTGCAGCGCCGTGGGCGCATTGTCGCAACGGTTGATGCCGCACTGGCAAAGCCACGCGTTGCCCGTACAACGGCTCCCGCCAATATCGATGTGCTGATTACACAAAGTGCCGGCGAAAAGGGCTTTGACATCATCACGTCCGGCAATGCCGCGCCGGGCCAAATGCGCTTTCGTATTGATCAGGCACGCGCGCCTGCCTTGCTTGCATGGCTGACGGAGCTCGAGAGCCAGAATGTCACCGTCAGCGGCCTCACATTGCGCACAGGTACCAATGGCAGTGTCACCGTCGATGCCCAGTTGCAGCAGGATGCGCCATGAGCCGCCGTCTTGTCGCTGCCAGTGCTGTGCTGCTGATGCTGTCGGCGATCCTATTCATGCCGCTGCGGACCATTGTGGGCGGTGAGGGCGTTTCGGCGCGCAAAGTGGATGGCATCATCTGGGATGGGTCGATCCGTGACTTGCGTCTTGGCAAATTGCCCATTGGCGATGTGAATGCGCGTCTTTTGGTCGGGCCTTTGTTTTTGGGCCGCGCGGACATCCTATTGTCGCGGGGCAACGCACCCTATCGCCCCGGATTTACAGGGACAGTGTCGCGCGGTTTTGGCGGCATGTCTGTCAATAATCTGAACGCAACACTTCCGGTTGCTGCGCTTTTTGCGCCTTTTCCGGCTGAAAATATCCAGTTTGAAGGCTTCTCCGTGAAATTCGCGACCGGCCGGTGCATGCAGGCAGGGGGACAAGTGCGTCTGATCATGTCGGACAGTTTGCCCGGGCTGAACCTGCAAAATGGTTTGCTTGGGCAACCGCGCTGTGACGGTGCGGGGCTTTTGCTGCCTTTGGTCAGCCAATCGGCCATGGAACGCGCCGACATCCGGCTGTCGGCGGACGGCAGCTACACTGTGACCGTAACGCTTGAAACCGAGGCGGTAGAGCAGGGTACGATGCTGACGCTTGCCGGATTTCGTCCGGTCGCTGGCGGCTATCGCCTTGTGCAAAAGGGCCGGTTCTGAACGGCGCTCTGTTACATTTCAGCGCAATAGTTGCGGGATTGCCTTTATGGTTCCTGCTAGCCTCACAACTGACGGTGGGTGCGATCTGGGGAAGCTTCGTCGCCGCCATGTGCAGTCGGTGGCCGGCTGGCAAAAGTGTGGCAACGGGGCGCTCTCACTGCGATAATTGCGGGCATCAGATTGCTGTCTATGACCTGGTTCCAATTGCCTCTTACTTGTTGTTAAAGGGCAAATGTAGACATTGCGGTGGGCCTATTGGACCGCTGCCTTTGGCAACCGAATTAATCGCAACCTTGATCGGTGCAGCGCCCGTTCTGTTGCTTCCGGCAGAGCAAGCCGTCGCAGCTGCTGTGTTTGGTTGGTTATTACTTCCGCTCATCGTGCTCGATCATCAGCACCTTTGGCTACCAAACCGACTGGTGCTTTTGTTAGCGGTCATGGGTGTTCTGGTGGGGCCGATGCTCACACCCGAAATAGCGTGGACAGGCAGGGTCACCGGAATGGTGGCAGGCTTTTTGAGCTTGGAAATTATCCGGCAGGCTTACAAATTTTTCAGGAAACATGATGGCATGGGTGCCGGCGATCCTAAACTCTTTGCGGCGTCAGGAATTTGGTTAGGTTGGCAGGCCCTGCCGATAACGCTGCTGGTTGCGAGCGCAACCGGACTTGCTTGGGTGTCGATCCTGCATGTAATCGCCAGACATCAGCGCGATGCACTTCCATTTGGAAGCTTCCTCGGCGTTGCCGCATTCGCCATCGTCCTGATAGGCTGAACATATTTACGTAGTCGTTGCATTCTCGATGATCGGATGCCGATGCACCGCAACGCCCCAACAAAATTGGTGCCACGAAATAGGGCCCTGGAGATATAGCGGAAATCCTGGTGCTGCTGGGGAGGATTGAACTCCCGACCTCGTCATTACCAATGACGCGCTCTACCACTGAGCTACAGCAGCATACACAGAAGGTGGGGCCTATGCGAAGGGACGGCGCAGTTGTCAAGCGGCTTGCGCCTCTGCGGGCGATTTGGCATCGGGTGCGCGCACAGGCAGAATGGATCGGAGAACGCAAATGGCAAAAGACGCGCAAGACAAAGAGCGGATTAAGGCCGAACGATTACGCGAAGCCCTGCGCGCGAATCTCCGCCGCCGTAAAGCAAAGCCGCAAAGCCAAGAGCCGGACGCACCGAAGGAATAGTCTTCGACCGGCAGGGCAGGGACGATAGCCGCGGTGAAATATCTGCCACGGATAGCGACAAAAAAAGACCCGCTGCGAAGCGGGTCTAAAAGGAAAAGAACTCCCGTTCTACAACGGTGGAGCCCTCGGGTCGCGCCACGGCTATGAAAAATTCTGGTAAAATGGGATTGCACGGAATCGTCATCACCCCCACAAAATTTTGACATTTGCGGCCAAAATCATCTTGGTCAGCTTCATGAGCGTAATCCCGCCGTTGCACCTTGCACGCGACTCGTGAATAGCACCGCAATGTTTTACCGACTTGCACGCCCGTTTTTGTTTCAGGCAGATGCCGAAACCGCCCATAATATGTCGCTTACGGCGCTGAAAATGCTGCCGATCCCCTCTATGGGAACGCAGGACGCGGCTTTGCAGCAAAGCTTTGCCGGGCTGCACTTTGCAAATCCCGTTGGCCTTGCGCCGGGCTATGACAAAAATGCCGAAGTACCCGTTGAGATCATGCGCCTTGGCTTTGGATTTACCGAGGTCGGCACGTTAACGCCGTTGCCGCAGGCGGGTAACCCAAAACCGCGCTTGTTTCGGTTAGTCGAGGATGCAGCGGTCATCAACCGCATGGGTTTCAACAACGAAGGACAGGCAGCGGCCATCGCGCGGCTGCAGAATATTCCGGACACGGCATTGGGTGGACCGCTGGGCATCAATATCGGCGCCAATAAGGACAGCGCCGACCGCATTGCTGATTATGTCATCGGCGTGCGCAATATGGAGCCTCTGGCCGATTATCTGACGGTCAACATCAGCTCACCCAATACGCCAGGGCTACGTGCGTTGCAGGACAAGGCTGCGTTGGATGACCTGTTGGCGCAGGTTATGGCGACGCGGTCGCGGGCAACGCCGGTGTTCCTGAAAGTCGCGCCCGATCTGCAACCCGCCGACATTGACGATATTGTTAGCGTGGCGATGGCGCGCGGCGTTGCGGCTTTGATCGTATCGAACACCACCATTTCGCGGCCAGACCTGCAATCCAAACATGCAGGCGAAACCGGCGGTCTGTCGGGCGCGCCGCTGCGAGATCTTGCGCAGCAACGCCTCATCGATTTTCGCAAGGCGAGTGGGGGCAAGCTGGGCTTGATTGGCGTCGGCGGCATTGCCTCTGCCGAAGATGCCTATGCGCGCATCCGTGCGGGCGCATCGCTGGTGCAGATTTACAGTGCGCTTGTGTATCATGGTCCCGGACTGGCGCTTAAAATCAACCGGCAACTGCTGAAACTTTTGCAGCGCGACGGGTTTGCCAATATCTCCGACGCCGTGGGGACTGACGCGTAAATCCGGACTTGGCATTGCCGTGTAAACGGGGCTAGGTATCGGGCATGAAAAAATTGTCCTTCGCGATCAGCGCACTCGTCCTTGCCGCTCAACCGGTTGTTGCCGAAAATGTCGGTGTCACATCATCTGCCGATCCCCGCGTTACGGAAGCGGGGATGGAAATGTTGCGTCAGGGTGGTTCCGCTGCTGATGCGGCGATGGCCATGATGTTGGCGCTGACCGTCGTTGAACCGCAATCCAGCGGCATTGGGGGCGGCGGCTTCCTTTTGTATCAGGACAGCGCAAAGGGCGTGTTATCAACCATCAACGGGCGCGAGACGGCGCCAGCTGCGGCGACACCCGATCGGTTTGTCGGACCAGACGGCAAAGCGCTCGGTTTCCTTGAGGCCTTTCAGGGCGGGCGTTCCGTGGGCGTTCCCGGCAATATCCAGCTTATGGCAGAAACCCACCGCAAATGGGGCAAGCTGTCTTGGGTAAAGATTTTCACCCCCGCCATCCGCCTTGCCGACAAAGGATTCATCGTCAACAAGACGCTTGAATCACGGCTGAAGGGCATTCAGCCACTTTGGTCTAACTTTGATGCTGCGCGTGCGATTTATTGGCGCAACGGCGCACCTGTTACCGCAGGTATGAAGCTTAATAATCCCGAACTTGCCGCGACGTTAAAGTTGCTGGCGAAAAAGGGACCCGATGCATTTTACACCGGCCCCATCGCCAACCAGATTGTAAGTGCGGTCACGACAAGCACGCTTAGCCCCGGCGACATGACCATGACGGACCTCGCGCAATATCGTGCAAAGGAACAGCAAGCGGTTTGCGCGCCCTACCGCGTCTATGTGGTGTGCGGCATGGCCCCACCTTCATCAGGCGCGACAACGGTCTTACAAATATTGGGCACATTGCAGCGTTTTGATTTGGCCGCATCGGGCAAAAACAGCCCCCAAAGCTGGCATTTAATTGGTCAGGCGATGCAGCTGGCCTATGCCGACCGCGAAAAATATCTGGCGGATGATGCGTTTGTAAATGTGCCCGTCGCAGGCCTTTTGAACCCCGAATATATCAAAGAGCGTTCCGCGCTTATTAACCCTGAAAAGGCGCGCACGGACTATCCGGCAGGGAACCCGCCCGGCGCGATGCCGCGCACGGCGGCCATTTCCAGTGAAGTTGCCGGTACAACGCATTTCACCGCAGTCGACCGCAACGGCAATATCGCCAATATGACATCGACGATTGAGGGACCATTTGGCAGCCAGCTGGTCGCGGGTGGCTTTTTCTTGAACAATGAATTGACCGACTTCACCTTTTCACCCGAAAAGAACGGTGCACCGGTCGCCAACCGCGTGATGGGTGGCAAGCGGCCATTGTCTTCCATGGCCCCTACGATTGTGTTTGATCGCGATGGCCGGGCGGTTCTGGCGCTTGGTTCGGCCGGCGGAAAGCGCATCATCATGCATGTGACCAAGACGCTGATTGGCGTCATCGACTTCGGCCTTCCGCTTGATCAAGCGATTGCGCTGCCGAACATCTATTTTGGCGGTGGCGGTCTTGAGGTCGAACAAAATACCATGCTTTCGGCGATGTCTGATGGCCTCAGCAAATTTGGACAAACGGTTCGCCCCGTGGATTTGGGTTCAAAAGTTAACGGCGCGCAATTTGTCGGCAATAGCTGGACAGGGGCATCCGATCCACGCAGCGAGGGGACATCGTCCACCATCGACGCCAAGGGCAAAGTGAAAGTAACCGTGCCGCGATCGGTTGATGAAGCACCAACGGAGGATGTCGGTTAACACGATAGGCACGTTGCGCCCAACGCATTGGCACGCTAGCGTAAATTTCAGTGTCCCATAATGGACCGCAAAATGTTCCTTAGGAGAGAATAGTGGCTGCCGAGCAATTCGACGATTTTGACAGCTTCCCCAACCTCGTCACCATGTTTTTTGCGCGCGCGCGGCATCGCGGTGACGCGCCGTTTTTGTGGGCAAAGCATGATGGAACGTGGCAATCCTTAAGCTGGGCTGAGGTCGCGCGCCAGGTTGCTGGCTTCGCCAAATCGCTGCGCCAGCTTGGGCTGGAAAAGGGCGACCGGGTCATGCTCGTGTCGGAAAATCGTCCCGAATGGTGTATCGCCGATCTGGGCATCATGGCGGCTGGATGCGTGACTGTGCCGACCTACGTCACCAATACCGAACGCGACCATCAACATATTCTCGACGACAGCGCCGCCCGCGCGGTGATTGTTTCTACTGCAAAGCTGGCCAAGACATTGATGCCGGCAGCGTTGCGGTCGTCGCAAGCGGAATTCATCATCGCTATGGAACCGCAGCCAGCGGTGCAGCATGGCCAGTTGTCGATGCACCAGTGGTCTGAGATGGTTCAAGGCAATGATGCCGACATACGGGCTGCTGAGGCCGCTATGGCCGCAGTAACGCGCGACGATTTGGCGTGCATCATCTACACCAGCGGTACCGGCGGTGCACCGCGCGGTGTGATGCAGCATCATGGCGCGATATTGCATAATGCAGATGGCGCCGCTGAAGTGCTGCGCGAAGATTTTGGGCTGGACGAAGAAGAAGTCTTCCTATCATTTTTGCCGCTCTCGCACGCCTACGAACATAGCGGCGGTCAGTTTCTGCCCATCGGTGTTGGCGCGCAAATCTATTATGCGGAAGGGCTGGAAAAGCTCGCATCCAATATCGAGGAAACACGGCCAACCGTGATGGTGGTCGTTCCCCGATTGTTTGAAGTCCTGCGCCAAAGAATGATTAAGGCCGTCGAGAAGCAGGGTAAGTTTCCAAGTTACTTGCTCGATAAAGCCCTGACCATTGGCGAGCGCGACTATTCGGGGCGCAAGCGGCTTTCCGATGCACCGATGCGGTTGATTTTATCGCGGACGATTAAACCCAAAATCCAGGGACGCTTTGGTGGCCGGATGAAGGCGATGGTATCGGGCGGTGCGCCGCTCAATCCCGACATTGGCGTGTTTTTCCAATCCTTGGGCATCACCTTGCTGCAAGGGTACGGGCAGACCGAGTCTGGCCCCGTCATCAGCTGCAACCGGCCCAAAGCGGGTATCAAGATGGATACTGTTGGCCCGCCGCTGAAGAATACTGAGGTCAAGATTGCCGAAGATGGCGAAATCCTTGTGCGTGGTCCCTTGGTGATGAAGGGCTATTGGCGGAACAAGGCGGAAACTGACCGCGTCATCAAGGATGGTTGGCTACACACCGGCGACATCGGCCATATTGATGATCGCGGACGTATTGCCATTACCGACCGGAAAAAGGACCTGATCGTCAACGACAAGGGCGACAACATCGCGCCGCAAAAGATTGAGGGCATGCTCACGCTGCAGCCCGAAATTTTGCAGGCGATGGTTTCAGGTGACAAGCGGCCGTACATCGTTGGCCTTATCGTTCCAGATCCCGAATGGGCGCTGGAATGGGCGCGGGCGCAAGATATGAAATATGATTTCAATGCCTTGCAGGCCAATCCGCAGTTTCGGGCTGCTGTTCGTGCCGCGGTTGACCGCGTCAACGCCGATGTGTCGGTAACCGAAAAGGTCCGCCAGTTTGAATTTGCTGATGAGCCTTTCACCATAGAAAATGGCGAAATGACGCCGAGCATGAAAATTCGGCGCCATGTCATCCGCGAACGTTACGCCGCGCGCGTCAATGGCCTTTACAAGGACTGACGCGTCGCGCCGTTGAGTCGGTTTGCTTATTTCGCGTCCAGCCACGCGCTGACCTCGGAACGGACCCGGGGTTGGGTTTTGATGCGCGTTTCGATGGACACAATCGCCTGATCGACCGGCTTGCGGGACTCCGGTGTCAGATAGGCTTTGGCGTATGCATTGAGCTTATCGATCATCGCTGGATCATTTGAACCATTGCCCAGACTTGGAATAAATTCCGATCTGGATGACACGTCGACCAATGCTTCGACCGCTTCGCGGTTCGCGAGGGCAAAATCGACCGCAAGGTCGGGAAACTCGCCCGCAACGCTGCCAATGATGCCCGCGCTTAAGGTCTGGCCTGGCTCCTTGGTCAGCGCCAGTGCCAGCGCTTGTTTGGCCAACGCTTCATCGCGCGCGGAGCCCAGCAAACGGTACATGCTTGATTTCACCAGATAGCTTTCGGCGGACTGGCCAAGCTTGCGCATTTTATCCCATGAAGCCTGATCCGCATTTTGTGCAACAACACCAAGCCATGTGGTACGCAGTGGCCCGTCTAGTGCGGCTGGATTGGTGTCGAGTGCATCAAACAGGCGGCGTGCCTCGGCAACAACCTTTGCATCGCCCATATAGCCAAGCGTGCCGATAAGTGCGCTGCGCAAATTGGCGTCGAGCGTGCTGTCGGCAGCATCCTGCTTCATACCAAGCCTGTTGAGCACGGGACCAAAGCGTTCACTGGCGCGTTTCGCCAGTGCCGCCTGCCGCGCGGGCTCTTTGTCATACAGTCCATATAAATAGCCAAAGGTCGAAACATTATCTTCGATCACCCGCTGACTGGCATTGGCCGGAACAGCATCGACCAGGTCAAGCGCAGTTCGCACCGGTTGATATGCGCCATAAGCGAGGCTTTGGCTGTCGTTGAGCAACCCGAGTTGGTCAATGGGTGCCAATTTCGGGAAGGCGTCTTTAAGACCCGCCATCATGTCCGGCGTGTAAAGAACGCGGTAATATCCGCTCTGCCCAGCGTTGACCAAAACGGGACCACAGCCCGGCAGGGTCATGGTGCCGGCACCGCCCGAAATGATGCCGGTTCCGGTTGCATTGCCGACCACTTGCGCGATGACAGGGACGTTCCAGCGCTGCGGCTTGGCGGTGGTTTCTGCCTTGCGGTCACGTGAAAATTCACCTTGGCTGAGCGATAAGACCGTGGACCCGTTCACACATTTGGCGGCATTCACTGAAATCAACGGGACGCCGGGTTGGCGCGTGAAATCATGCGCGATCTGAACAAGACCTTTTGCGCCAGCCGCCTCAACCGCGGTCCACAAATCGTCGGTGCGCGTGTTCGCATAGGCATGCTTTTTCATATACGCGCGCAGGCCATCGCGCCAAACGGTCTCACCGGCAAATGCCTCAAGCATAGTGATAACCGCTTCACCTTTTGAATAAGTGATGGTGTCAAATGCCTGACTGGTCTGTTCAACGGTGCTGATTTTCTGAATGACCGGATGCGTTGTCACATAGGCATCAAGCCCCATCGCGCCCTCACGGCCGTTGACGCGGTCCAATGCGCTTTGCCATTCGGGGTTGAAATGCGCGGTCGCCTTGCTTTCCATCCAGCTGGCGAAGCCTTCGTTGAGCCACAGGTCATCCCACCACGCCATCGTGACAAGATTGCCGAACCATTGGTGGGCGATTTCATGGGCGTCCGTCGCAAAGATGCCTTGGCGCGTGCGTGCGCTGGTGATCTTCGGGTCGTTCAGAAGAACCCGCTCAAACGTGAAAATCGCACCCCAATTTTCCATCGCGCTGAAAAACTGGCTCTGTCCGGGACCAGCAACATTGTCGAGTTTTGGCAAAGGATAGGGCGTATCAAAATAATCATTATAATATTCAACCAACTTCGCCGATGCATCGAGCGCATATTGGCCCTTTGGCCCATTGCCCTTGCCAACGACGACACCAACTTCCGTCGGGCCGACCTGCTTCGTTATACGGTCAAATTCACCGAGCCCAAAGAACAACAAATAGGTCGACATTTTGGGCGTCGTGCCAAAGCGGACTTCGGACTTGCCACCCCCCATTTCCTTGCGCGCGGCAACGGGCATATTGCTGACCGCCATTTGTTCGGACGGAACATGCGCCGTTAGATCAAATGTCGCCTTGTACATGGGTTCATCCCAGCTGGGCACAAACCGCCGTGCGTCGGGCGCTTCAAATTGCGTGAACAGCGCGCGCTTTTCGGCGCCCTCGGGATTTTTATAGTCCAACGCAAATAGGCCATTGGCTTGCTGCAGAATTTTGCCAGCATAATCGATATACAATGAGTAGCGTCCGGCGGGCAGCGTCTGGCCAAATGAGAGTGTGGCCGTTTGCGTGGCGGCATTCACCTGCGTCGTGACCAGAATGGCAGCAGCGCGGCCTTTTGCGATGGTGACTGTTCGAAAGTCGATATCTGCCGCGTTCAACGTCACGGAATCGCTTGGCGCCTTCAGCATGAATTCGATGCGGACGTTTCCGTCGAACGTCAATTTTTCGGCATCAGGCGTCACGGTAATGGCATAATGCAACGGCGCCGCGTTGCGCGGCAATTGTGATGGCACAATGTCAGCGGTGGCATCTGCCATTTTTGTCGCAGGCGCGGCAACTGCGTGGCCCAGTGGTGCCAGCGCGAACAACGCTGCTGATGCGGCTAATATGGAACGGATCTTCATATGACTGCTCCCCGATGGGGCGCTATGCATTTTGCGCCCAGATAAGAAATTCGACATTGCCTTGCGGCCCTGTGATCGGGCTGGTGGTCAAACCGCGTATCGTCCAGTTTTTTTCGACCAACCACTGCTGTACCTCGTTGCAAACGCGTTTATGGACTTCAGGATCCCGCACGACGCCACCTTTGCCAACTTCTTCGCGGCCAGCCTCGAACTGTGGTTTGATAAGGGCGATCAATTGTGCGCCGCTTTTGGCAAAGGTCAAAGGCCGATCTAGCACTTTGGCGAGACCAATGAAGCTTGCGTCACAGACGATAAGATCAACGGGCCCGGTAATATGCACGTCGGTCAATATGCGCGCGCTTGTCTGTTCATGAACCACCACACGGGGGTCTTGCCGCAGTTTCCACGCGAGCTGGTTCGTGCCGCTATCGACGGCGAAAACGCGCGTTGCCCCTTGCGTCAGCATCACGTCGGTAAAGCCGCCCGTTGATGAACCCACATCAATGGCCACCATGCCGGTTACATTGATGGCAAATTCATCAAGGGCATGGGCAAGTTTAATGCCGCCGCGTGACACCCACGGATGATCGCTGCCCTTCACACTGATTTCGGTATCTTCGGCGATCTGCTGCCCTGGCTTTAGTGCCTTGGCATCACCGATATAGACATGGCCCGCCATGACCAGTGCCTGCGCGCGCGTCTTGCTTTCGGCAAGGCCGCGATCAACGATCAATTGGTCTAGTCGTGTTTTTTTGGTCGCCATGTCGCAACGCGCTAGCGGAGCAGATGCGATTTGGCCATAAGACAAAGTCATGCAAACCCGTAACCTGATCCTCATTGCAATGTTGCTGCTCGCATCCTGCGTTGCGCCGCCGCCACCGCCAGCACAGAGGGCCGCACCCGTGCCGCCTCCGGTGGCCGCCACACCTGCGCCAACGCCGCGTCTGTCGGCGGATTGGAATGACTGGCCGTTTGCCGTGGGTGATTGGGTGTATCGGCGCGATGATCGCGGATCGACTGCTTCATTTGGACCGACTGGCCAAAATGCAGTCGTCAGCCTGCGCTGCGACCTGCAAAATCGGCGCATATATGTGTCGCGTGAAGCGACTGCACCGGGGCAACGCATCGTCATACGGACATCTTCGTCCATGAAGGAATTTGCGGCCAAGCCGACCGGCGGGACGCCCGCCTATCTGGCAAGTGAAATCATGCCGATGGACGCGATATTGGACGCGATGGCGTTTAGCCGCGGACGGATATTATTGGAAACGGACGGACATCCGCCGATCATTTTGCCCGCATGGGCGGAGATTACACGCATTGTCGAAGATTGCCGCAATTAGCCTTTTGACGATGTCAAATATTGCGGCGCAGAACCCCAATATTTGCCCGAAAAATAATTTATTACAAGACTTGTTTAAGTCACCCGTTTGATTCAACTTCGGTCCTGCGGAGGGCAGATATATGTTTGAAGCAAGCAATTTCCATTCAACGAAAGGAGGTGATCCGATGTCTCATGGTTCAGTTAAGAGGTCGGGGAATTCCGTTCGGGAGATCGGCCGCCGATAACATCGGCGATGCCGGTCACGGCATGAAAGCAACTTCCGGCAGCGGCACATCCGACCGCTGACCCATGTTTAAGGGCCGCTGGATCATTCCAGCGGCCCTTTTCTGTTTCGCCTGCATTTCGCAATCTTGTCAGCGCGCAACATCTTTTTGTCGAACAATAGTGGCAAACGGCGTTCGAATGCTTACATTCGAAAAAAGGTAAAAAGGGGCATCACATTATGCAGTTTCTGCGCGTCAGCTGGAAAATATTGGTCGGGTTTAAAGACCTGCTGGTGCTCTTTTTCCTGTTGTTCTTCTTCCTCGCGATATTCGCGCTTCTAAACGCCAGCCCCAATCCGGCGGTCGTTCGCGATGGTGCATTGTTGCTGAAACTTGATGGCGTTATTTCCGAACAGCCTGCAGAAGTTGACCCGCTGACAGCGCTCACATCCTCAGCCATGCCAACCGGTGAAATCCGGCAACGCGATGTCGTTCGCGCGCTCAAGCTCGCGGAAAAAGATACGCGGGTGAAACTGGTCGTTGTCGACATGGAACGGTTCATGGGCGGCGGACAGGCGAGCCTTGCCGCAATCGGCAGCAGCCTTGAGGCGGTGAAAAAGGCGGGTAAGCCAGTCTATGCCTTCGCCACGGCCTATACGGACGACAGCTATCAACTGGCGGCCCATGCCACGCAAATCTGGATGGACCCGTTGGGCGGCGCAATGATAACGGGACCGGGCGGATCACAGCCTTATTATAAAGGCTTGCTCGACCAGCTTGGTGTGAAGGCCAACATCTACCGTGTCGGAACCTTCAAGAGCGCCGTTGAACCCTATATGCGGACCGAGCAGTCGCCTGAATCCAAAATGGCCATCAAGGGCGTTTATGATGAAGTCTGGAGCCAGTGGAAAGCGGGCGTAGCAAAGGCGCGTCCTCAGGCGCAGCTGGACCGTATGTTGACCGACCCGGCCGGTGCGGTGGAGTCCGTCAAAGGTGATCTGGCGCAATTGGCGCTGTCTTCTCGTCTGGTCGACAAGCTGGGTGACCGTATCGCATTCGGCAAATTCATCGCCGGAAAGGTTGGCGCGGACGATAAGAAAACGACCGGTGGCTTTGCCCACACGCCGATGGATGCATTACTTGCGAGCTACGGTCCCGCAACCGCGGGTGCGCAGATTGGCGTCGTGACCATTGCGGGTACCATCGTTGATGGAGAGGGTGGTCCCGGAACCGCAGCGGGCGACACCGTCAGCGGCCTCATTTACGATGCGCTCGACAATAAGGATTTGAAAGCTCTGGTGGTCCGCGTGGATTCGCCGGGCGGTTCCGTCACAGCATCGGAAAAAATCCGTCTGGCGATTGAAGCGGCGAAGGCGAAAAAGATTCCGGTCATCGTTTCGATGGCAAATTTGGCCGCAAGCGGCGGTTATTGGATATCACTTCCTGCCGATGTTATTTTTGCCGATCCTGCCACGATTACCGGATCCATCGGTATTTTCGGCGTCATTCCAAGCGCTGAGGCTGGGCTTGCGAAAATCGGCGTGAATGCGGACGGCGTGAAGACGACGCCATTGTCGGGCGAACCGGATATCTTGAATGGCTTCAGCCCCGAATTTGATCGCGTGGCCCAAAGCGCCATTGAGAACGGCTATCGCCAGTTCCTGACGCGCGTAGCCACGGCGCGCAAGAAAACGCCCGAACAAGTCGACGCTATCGCACAGGGGCGTGTATGGGCGGGTGGCACGGCCCGCAAGCTTGGCCTCGTCGACAGGACTGGTGGTATGCATGATGCGCTTGCGGAAGCCGTAAAGCGTGCCGGATTGAAACCCGATGGATGGCATGCCGAATATATTGAACCGCCAACGAGCTTCGCAGGCACGCTCATCAGTGGCCTGATGCCAAAGCGGGCGCAGGCTGCAGCACCGATGGATATTTTTGCGCAAGCATCGTGGCAGCAGCAGTTGCTGCTCCAGCGGATTTCAGCAGATTTGAATATGCTCACCGGCGTGCGTGGCGCACAGGCCAAATGTCTTGAATGTGTGGATTTTGGTGCACCCGCGACGGCAAAGGCCGATACCAGTTGGTTCGCGATGTTGATGAAGGCTTTAAGCTAAATAATTGTCATCCCGAACTGATGTCCGGGATGACAAATATCACTTGGCCTGTTTACGCCTTAACCGCGCAAATAAGGCCGGACGAGCTTACGACGCCGAGTATTTCGGGGTCTTGCAGCGAACGTGTGCGCTTCAGAAAGTCCTCGACGGTAATCTTGCGCATGTCCTGACCGCGCAGCTTTTTAAGGCCGCTTAGCTTATTCAATTGCACCAGTGAAAGCCGGTCGACCATCCGGTCAGCCATGCAGGCTGCAATCGGACGGGACAGACCGGCATCCATCAGCGCGGTCCTAACGCGTGTTTCAGGGGTGGCACATGCCGAGAGCGCTAGTGCAGTTAGTGTGACCAGCGCTGGCCGCTTCATATACCATGTTCCTTTGCACGTTCGACGCATTCCATGATAATGCGCTTGGCGTCGTTTTCATCACCCCAGCCATTCAACTTGGCCCATTTGCCGGGCTCCAGGTCTTTATAATGGGTGAAGAAATGCTCGATCTGTTGAAGGACGATTGGCGGCATATCCTTATAGGTCACAACGTCCGAATAATAAGGGAAGGTTTTGTTGACTGGCACGCAGAGCAATTTTTCATCACCGCCAGCATCGTCTTCCATCATCAAAACGCCAATCGGGCGGCATTTGACCACCGCACCGGCGACGATAGGCGAGCGCGCGACGACAAGTGCGTCCAACGGGTCGCCATCTTCACCCAATGTGTGCGGAACAAAGCCGTAATTGGCGGGGTAACGCATGGGGGTGTGCAGGAAACGGTCTACGAAAAGAGCACCAGAAGCCTTGTCGAATTCATACTTTACAGGTTCACCGCCAATGGGAACCTCGATCAGCACGTTCAGGCTTTCAGGCACATTGTCGCCTGCTGGAATTAAATCAATACGCATGGGAGAATGCTTTCAAATGGTTTTAGTTGGTCCGCCGCGGACTGAGCAAACGATCGATCGCCGTTTCGCCCTTGCCCGTGGCTTCGAGGTGCGGATAGCGCAAGCCGCCCGAATAGGCGATGTCTATTTGCTCAAAACGTTTGTTGCGTTCCAATATAAGGCGAATGGGCTTTTCCTCACCCTTTGCGGCCTTGATTGCCGCACTCAGGCCGTCTTTGGAGTAAGCATAGCCGTTGACGGCAATGATTTTGGCGCCATTGACAATGTTTGCCTTAAAAGCAGGCCCGTTCCAAACTACAGACGTGACGCGGCCTTCTTTGTCCAACGTCAGGCCAAGCGAGTGCGTGAGGTTGAAGTTGTTGCCTTCCTTCATCAGTTCTTTGTCGAAGATGTTCGGTTCTTCTTTCCAAACAAGTTTGTACCCGCCCAATTCAAAACCGTTCAGCGGTGCGGGCTGACCCGGTTGGCGCAGCTTGGTATCCAGAAACGTCGCCCAATCATAAGGCTGCACAGCATTCAGCGTGCGGACAACGTCGTCGAAATTATAAGTGAGCACGCCCCAGTCGGCGTTGCGCACGCCAAAGAAGGCTTTGGCGAAATCATCGAGCGATTTCTTACCCTTTGAAAGCGTGCGGATCGTCATGTCCGCGTCGAGCCAGATGAGCGAGCCTTCATTATAATAATCTTCGCCGCGCGCGTGGCTTGCGAATGGCTTTGCTTTGCGTGCGCCAAAAATCGGATCGTGCGTGGTATCTTCCACCGAACGCCATGTGCGGCCGGGCTGCTCTGCGTAAAAGCCCGCATATTTGGCCCATTCGCCCATCACCATTTCTTTGGATTGTAGGCCCGAGCGCGCACCTAGCACGAGATCCCAATAGCTGGTCTGCCCTTCATAGACCCACAACAAATTGTCGCGCATCGGGGTGGAATAATCGGGCGTCCACATTGTATCAGGACGGCGGAATTTGCCGTTCCAGCTGTGCGTGAATTCGTGGGGCAACAGGCCGCGTTCGGACATATTGTCATCCCATTCGATGAAATAGTCGGTCTCGCGCGTATTTTCCGAGCTGCGATGATGTTCAAGCCCAATGCCGCCAAGCTCTTCGGTCAGGCCAAGCAGAAATTCGTAGCGATCAAAATGCTTTGAACCGAATAACGCGATGGCTTCATCCACAAGCGCTCGGTGCGCGGCGATTTGTTCTGGCTTCGCGGCCAGATATTTGGCGTCGTCCGCCCATACGTTCAGCGTGACATTGTTGCCCAGATCCCATTTCTTGTAATTCGGCCCCGCGAACATCGGGCTGTCGACCAGGGTTTCAAAATCGGTCACGCGGTAATCGATGCGGTTGCCGGTAATCTGTGCGCCATCAAGTGCGGCCACGCCCGTCCAGCCTTCGGGCAATGTAATCGACGGTTTTACCTGAATAGCGCGGGTAAAATGTCCCGCGGGGTACAGGGCCACCTGTTCCCATTGGACGTTCATCATATTGGGCGTGACGTTGATGCGGCCTTCGCTTTCGCGGACAGGCGCTGTGAATTGGAATTCTACATCGACGGACGATGTTTCGGCAGGCACATCGACATGAAAGGCGTAAACCTGAACCGGGTCGCGGGTCCAACGCAGCGTCTTCCCGTCTGCGCGGATCATCAGCCCTGTCATTTCGGCCAGTGCGCCGCGTGGGCCATGCTTGCCGGGCAACCACTGCGGGTACAGCAGGATGAGCGGCTTGCCTTTTTCTACAGGAATGACCTGACGCACTTGGAAAATAGCGCGATCAATATCGGTTGCGTCCAAAGACAGGATCATCGGCTCCGACAAGGGGCGATCTTGCGGCTCAGGGATGTTTGAGACGATAGGCACAGGCTGCGGCGCACTGTTTTGCGCAGAGGCTGCAGAAACGAGGCTAGCGGAAAGGGCGAATGCGGCGATAGCGCGCGACAATATGCGTGGATTCATGGGCCAGACTTTTGGCGAAAGCCGATTGGCGCGTCCAGCCCTATTCCACTAACAACAATTAGCCGCTAGGGCGCTTTAATATGGCAAAGATACAGACACCCCAAGCCGTTCGCGGTACTCAGGACATGTTCGGCGAGACAGAAGAACGTTTTGCGCATGTCGTCGCAACATTTGAACGCGTGCGCAGGCTTTATGGATTTAAGGGCCTGCAACTGCCCGTGATTGAGCCAACGGCGGTATTTTCGCGCAGCTTGGGTGAGGCGACGGATGTTGTCTCCAAGGAAATGTACAGCTTCGAAGATCGCGGCGGGGATTCAATCACGCTGCGGCCCGAATTTACGGCGGGCATTGCGCGCGCGTACCTTACCAATGGCTGGCAGCAATTCGCGCCGATGAAGCTGTCGGTGCACGGCCCATTGTTCCGCTACGAACGCCCGCAAAAGGGCCGCTATCGTCAATTTCACCAGATTGATGCCGAGATTATCGGCGCAGCAGAGCCTGCCGCCGATGTGGAACTGCTGGTGATGGCGGACCAATTACTGAAGGAATTGGGCATCAATGACGGCGTGACGTTGCAGCTTAATACATTGGGCGACACGCCAAGCCGCGACGCGTGGCGGGCGGCATTGGTTGGCTATTTCAACGATCATAAGGGTGCGCTGTCCGAAGATAGCCTCGCGCGGCTGGAGAAAAACCCGCTGCGTATTCTGGATAGCAAAGACCCCAAAGATCGCCCGATTGCTGACGCGGCGCCGGTGATCGACGATTATCTGTCGGACGAAGCACAGGACTTCTTCGGCGCGGTCACAGCAGGCCTTGATGCCGCTGGTGTGGCTTGGACACGCAATGCCGCGCTGGTGCGCGGGCTGGATTATTATCGCCATACCGCGTTTGAATTTGTGACCGACCGGCTGGGTGCGCAGGGCACCGTTCTGGGCGGTGGACGCTATGATGGCTTGATCGAAAATCTCGGCGGACCAGCAACACCAGCGGTTGGCTGGGCGGCGGGCATTGAGCGGTTGGGTATGTTGATTGATGCCGTACCAACACAGCAGATCGAAGCCATGATTGTTTTGGAGAATGACGCGGGTCTTGGGCATGCCTTCGCGCTTTTGCGTCAGCTGCGCCAAGCCGGAATTTCGGCCGACATGATTGCAACGGGTTCTCCGAAAAAGCGCTATGATAAGGCCGTCAAGCAAAGCCCGGCGGCTATCCTACGCGTCAATGAGGATGGCTATTACGGGATGTCCGGTGAAGATAACAATGACCGGCTTAAGAGCGTTCTTCAGTCGCTCGCATGACCAAAATCTCCCCGCAACGTATCGCGCTTATTGAATCGCGCTTTTCCGAGCTTGAGGCGCGGATGGCGTCTGGGCAGTTGGAGGGCGATGCCTTTGTCACCGCGTCCAAGGAATATTCGGAGCTGGAACCGGTCGCCAAGGCGGCTGCCAATGTCCGGCGGCTGCGCAAGGAAATCGAAACCTTGCAGCATATGTCGAAGGATTCCTCTGACCCCGACCTGCACGAAATGGCGCTCGAGGAACTGGACGAAGTAAGCGATCAGTTGGGCAAAGCTGAAACCGCTTTGGCCATTTCGCTCTTGCCGAAAGATGCCGCCGATGACCGGCCGGCCATGCTCGAAATTCGGGCGGGCACGGGCGGTGATGAAGCGGCGTTGTTTGCCGGTGACCTGTACCGCATGTACGAACGCTATGCCGCGGGGCAGGGGTGGAAGATCGAACCTATCTCGATCAGCCCGTCCGATGTTGGCGGGTTCAAGGAAGTTGTTGTCGCGATCAAGGGCAATGGCGTTTTCGCCAAGCTAAAATATGAAAGCGGCGTCCACCGTGTGCAGCGCGTGCCTGTCACCGAAAGCGGCGGCCGCATTCACACCAGCGCCGCGACAGTCGCGGTGCTGCCAGAACCGACCGAAGTCGATATCCAGATCGAGGCGCGCGACCTGAAAATCGACGTGTACCGTGCGTCGGGTGCGGGCGGACAGCACGTCAACACGACGGACTCGGCCGTGCGCATCACCCACTTGCCAACAGGCATTGTGGTCACCTGCCAAGACGGGCGCAGCCAGCACAAGAACAAAGACCAAGCGATGCAAGTTCTGCGCGCGCGCATGTACGAAAAAGAGCGCGAGGAAGCCCAAGGCGCGGAGGCCGAGGCGCGCAAAGCGATGGTTGGCTCAGGCGACCGTTCGGAACGCATCCGCACATATAATTTCCCGCAAGGCCGCGTGACCGACCACCGGATCAACCTGACGCTGCATAAGCTTCCGGAGATCTTGGAGGGCGGCGGCCTCGGTGAATTGGTTGCGGCGCTGATTGCCGAAGATCAGGCCGAACGCATGGCGGGTCTGTCGGATTAAGCCTCTTCCGTCATCCTGAACAAGTTCAGGATGACGATGCGGCGCAACGTTGGTTCAGATCACCAATCGCCCATGGTCCAATTTCGGCAAGACATATCGTGCAAACATGTCGCATTCGTTGATGTGCGGGTAACCCGACAAAATGAACGCCTCGATGCCGACCGCGCGATAGGCTTCGATTTTGGCGAGCACTTGGTCCGGGTCGCCAACGATCGCAGCGCCGCAGCCTGAACGTGCACGGCCAATTCCGGTCCACAGATTATCTTCCAGATATCCGTCGTTCGCTTCCGATTGCGCGCGCAATTCGGCCTGATGCGCAACGCCGAAGGTTTGCGTATCCAAGGATTTGTTGCGGATTGCGTCGCCTTGCTGCGCATCCAGCTTGGACAAGAGACGGTCCGCATAGGCCCGGGCTTCGGCTTCGGTTTCACGCACGATGACATGCGCGCGGAAGCCATATTTCAATGACCGTCCAAATTTTGCCGCGCGCGCGGTCATGTCTTCGACAAGGTCCTTTGCGCCTTGAACCGTTTCCGGCCACATCAAATATACATCGCAACCTTCGGCAGCCGCGTCCTTTGCCGCGGGCGATAGACCACCGAAATATAACGGCGGACATTTGCCGCTGACGGTCTTCATGCGTGGCGGGTCGAGATCGATTTTATAATGTTCGCCATCAATCGACAGATGTTCGCCATTCAACAATGTCTTGAGGATCTGCATCGCCTCGACCGTCCGGCGATAGCGCGGTTCGCTGTCCATCTTGTCACCCGGCAAGTCAGACGAGATGATGTTGATGTTCAACCGCCCACCCGAAATCTGGTCCAGCGTGGCAATTTGCCGCGCCAATTGCGGTGGCCAGCTTTCGCCAATACGCACCGCCATCAGCAACTTGATACGTGTGGTCAGCGTCGCAATGGCGCTGGCAAAAGCAGTGGTATCCAACCCAAGCGTGTAGCCCGAGGGAAGCAATATATTGTCGAACCCGCCCTTTTCCGCGGCGAGCACGATATTGCGGCAATGCTCCCAACTCGACGCGAGCATGGGGTCGGATTGCCCAAGAAATTCGTAATCATCGTCGCATAATGCGGAGAACCAGCTGACTTCGATTGGATTTTTCATGGCAGGGGAACTCCTCGCGCAGCGACCAATACGCTGTACCAATCAGCGCGGGTCCATTTGATTTTGAAGGCATCGGCAGCCTCAATGATGCGTGCCGGGTTTTGCGAGCCAACAATCGGAATTGGGCGGGCAGGGTGCGCCATAATCCAGCTATAGGCCGCTGCGGTGCGCGAAACGCCATGCGCTGCTGCAACGCTCGACAAGGCTGCCGCAACATTTTGTTCACGCGTGTTGCCGGGATCGCCGATGCGACCGCCGCCAAGTGGTGACCATGCCAACACCGCCAAATCCATAGCGATGGCTTGATCAAGCTCGCCATTTTCGATGGTATCGATCCGCAATGGGGAGAGCTCTGGCTGTGTCGAAACAATCGGAACGCTGCTGAACTGTGCCAAGGTCGTGATTTGCGCCGTCGTGAAGTTCGACACACCAAAGGCGCGGATTTTTCCGGCTTTATGCGCGTCTTCAATGGTGCGTGCGATTTCTTGCGGGTGGGTGAGGATATCGGGACGGTGGATTTGCCACAGGTCGACATATTCAGTGCCCAAACGCGACAGGCTGTCGTCAATTGCCTTGGTCAGATATTCCGCGCTGCTGTCATATGGCGTCGGCGGGGTAATTCCGCCCTTGGTGGCCAGCACCATGCGGTCGCGATATTCCGGTGCCTCTGCAAATACGCGGCCAAGCAGTTCCTCGGCCTTGCCAAAGCCTTGTTCACCAAAGCCGTAGATGTCCGCCGTATCGAAAAGGGTGATGCCGGCTTCGAACGCTGCATTAATGGCTGCGCGGGCTGCGGAGATTTCGAGACCCGCAAAGCGCCACATGCCCCAGGCAATCGATGAAATTTCAATACCGCTCTTGCCCAAAAGGCGCGTGGACGGAGGTGTTGGAAGGGTCATGTGTTTTTGCTCTTTTTCAGTGAAGGTGAATAAGGTGGGGCAACCGACTCGCGGCTGATCAGTTCGTGTGGAAGACGGCGATGCTCAATTCCGCCCTCGCCAAATAATAGGTCGGCCGCCGTCGACGCCAGATCGCGTACAGGCTGGCGCACGGTGGTTAAGGGCGGCCAAACAACGCGGGCAAGCGTGGTGTCGTCGAACCCGGCGACAGACAATTGTTCAGGCACCTGAATGCCGCGGCGATGGGCGACGGCAAGGACACCCGAGGCCATGTCATCATTTGATGCAAAGACCGCCGTGGGCGGATATTTCAGCGACAGAAATTGCTCGGTCGCCGCAACGCCGCTTTCAAAATCAAAATGACCCTCGGCGATCAAGTCTGGATCTACCGATATGCCAACGCGGCCAAGCGCGCGTTCATATCCTGCCTGACGTTCGGCACTGGCCATATGGTTCGCATGGCCCTTGATAAAGGCAATCCGACGGTGACCGATGTTGATGAGGTGCGTTGTCATGTCGTCCGCGGCCTGCAAATCATCCATGAATACAGAGCTGGTAAGCGCATGGTTGGTGCCGGGTGAAATGCGCACGAAGGGGATGTTCATCGCCTCAAGCACGTTCAGCACGGGGCCGCAATCGGTGACGGGTGAAGATAATATCGCGCCATCCACATGCGTCTGCCGGACCATGCCGCGTACCTGCTCGCCCACATCGGGGTCGGACACATCGACCGGCTGCGCAATCAGGCGCATGCCTTCTTCATGGCATCGGTCCCAGCAGCCCTGCATGATCTGGTGCATGTAATACGGGCTGTGATTATCATAAATCAGCGCAATCTGGCCGGACTTCGTGCCCGCCAATATGCGCGCTGCGATGCTGGGCGAAAAGCGCAGTTCGGCCATCGCGGCGTCGACCTTCGCTTTGGTTTCTGCGCTGACATAAGGGTGATTGTTGAGGACGCGGCTGACGGTTTTGACGGCCACACCGGCAAGCTTTGCGACATCACGGATATTGGATCGGGTGTTCATGACCTGAATTCCTGGGTGATAGCGCTGAACAGCGATGCGTGCGCGCTGTCCTTGCGGGTGAACACGGGCGGCTGCCCATGCGGAGCCGCGATGTCATATATACCCTTGGCGAAAATGTCGCCGGACCAAAGATGGACCCAATCCCCATCTGGCAAAGTGACGCTGCGGCTGCTTGCGCCCTCTTCGACCACAGGGGCGACGATCATGTCCGCGCCATAGAGATATTGGTCCTGAATGTCGTAATAGGCCGCGTCGTCATAGTGCAGGAACAACGGACGCTGAAGGGGCAGGCCGGTCGCAACAGCCTCGTCGGACAAAGCGCGGACATATGGCGCAAGGCGGGCATGCACTTGGCTCATCCGCGCAAAATGGGTGAGTATCTCGGCGCTGCTATCGAGTTGCAGATTGTCTGCAGGACGATTGCCCTCATGACTGCGCATGACGGGTGCAAAGGCCGCCAAATCAATCCAACGATGCATCAATTCTGCGGTCCGGACCACGCCATGCAGGCTGGTATATCCGCCGAGGTCGCTGTGGTGGTAGGCGTTGCCCAACAAGCCAGATGATAATGCCGCCGTGATGACCGTGTTGATCCCGTCGTGGCGGGTGAAGTCGACGCATTGGTCGCCTGCCCACAATAATGGGCAATGCGCCTGCACGCCCGAAAAACCGGCGCGCATGAAAAATGTGGCGTCATGCGTTTTGCCGCGCGATGCGATGGCGTCAGCATTGACCTTTGCCCAAAGCACGGGCCAGTGATTATGCGCCTCCATCGGGTCAGATCCATCGAACAGGCGCACATCGGTCGGCAGATATTCGCCAAAATCCGCCATCCATCCCGAAAGCCCGAAGTCGAGCATTTCCTGACCGATGATGCGGTCGGCAAACCACGCCGCGGCGGCCGGGTTGGTGAAATCCACAACGCCTGCGTCAAATTCGCCGAAATCGACGGCATAAGGTTCGTCGCTGTCCTGCCGCAGCGCAAGGAAATTGGCGGCGCGTGCCTCTTGATACAGCGACCCATCCACCGCCAGATAGGGGTTTACATAGCCCAGAAAGCGAATGCCCCGTTCGGCAAGCGCCGCAATTTGTGCGGGTAAATCCGGATAACGGGCAGCATTCCATTTCCAGTCCCAGAACAATCGCTTGCCAAAACTGGTCTGACGAATGCCGATCCAATCTTCGCACCACAGACCCGTAATCGCCGCGCCAGAGGCTGCGATTTTTTCGAACCTGTCAAAGGTGTCGACACCATCCTTTAGCCCGACGATGGCACCGGAAATGGCCCAATCTGGCAGGGCAGGCTGGCGGCCAAAGCGATCAGACATTTTGGTAACAAGCGCAGGAAGCGTAGGCGCGTCGAAAAGCTCCAGATCGACATTTGCCGACCAACATTCGATCCCAACTCGGCCCGCGTCCGTCAGATCAAGCACCGAATAGGCCGCCGTTTCGAGGTGCACCGCATAACGCGCACTGCTTACCCATGTCGGCTGCGGATAGTTGGTGGTCCAATAGTCACCACCGGCCAAGCCATCGGCATCCATCGTCTGCGTAAGCGCGGTCGACTTATCGCGGCCAACGCCGGGTTCCGATGTCCAGAACGGAAAACGCCGGCCGTTGAGGCGCAAATAGGACATTTGTTCGCCGCCACCCCAAAAGGCTTCGGACGTTGCGCACTGCATATCTATCCAAAGCCGGTTAAAGGCCGGATCTGTGCAGCGAAATGTGAGGATGGATTGCAGCGCCTGTTCCTCAAGCGCCAGCGTTGCGACGACGTCAGGCCGCTTTGCGTTCCAAAGCCGGATATAGCCATCGACTTGCGCGAAACAATCAAGCGGCAATCGTGTTTCAACGACATCGTCGATACGGAAATTGCCGCGCACCATTTCCAAGTCAGGCCGCCCGCTGCCGATGCTGATCGCAGGCGCGTCATTCCGGTGCGACAACATGCTGACATCACCATGCAGCAGGTCAAAACCTTCAGGGTGCATGATGACTGTAAATGGCAACGTCTGTCCCTCTCGCGATTTCGAGCCTGTGACTATGGCAGTATTGCAACAGTCACGGCTTAAATAACGTCACTATATGACACCGCTAGACATATTGAGTCAATCTGGTAACAACCCGCTCATTGATTAGGTATATCCCAGAATAGCTTTTGTTGTTTGAGGAAACTCAAGTGATTTGGTTGAGAAGCGGATAGCCATTTTTAGGGAGGTACATGATGTTCAGTTCTGAATTTAAAAAAACGTCTTTCATTCGCGCTTCGTTGCTCGCGAGCGCCGCAATTATGGCGGGGGTCAGCCTGCCCGCGATGGCACAGACCGCTCCAGCAGAAGATGAATCGGCCAATGCAGAAATCATCGTAACCGCGCAAAAGCGTGAAGAGCGTTTGCAGGATATTCCGCTCGCTGTATCCGTTGTCGGCGGTGAGGCTATTGCCAATAATGGCGGCGTAACGCTTGAAAATGCACAGTATCTCGTGCCAAGCTTGAACTTCCGCAAGGCGGGTACTTCACTGAACCAGGCATTGTTCCTGCGCGGCGTTGGTACCATCAACTTTTCGATTGCTGCTGAACCATCGGTCGCTGCCGTTCTCGACGGCGTTGTCTTGAGCCGCGCTGGTGAAGGCTTCACCGATTTGTTCGACGTTGAGCGTATCGAAGTCCTGCGTGGACCACAGGGTACATTGTTTGGAAAGAACGCATCGGCTGGTGTTGTCAGCATCGTAACGAAGCGTCCGACAGCAGAATTTGGCGCGACGGTTGAAGGTTCGTTCTTCACGAAATCCGAATATCGCGGTCGTGCGACCGTTAACGTGCCGCTGAGCGCCAATGTGCGTTCGCGCTTCACCGGATTTTACGGAAGCTATGACGGCAACGTCAACAATCTGACCACAGGCAACAAGGTCAATGGCTATGAACATTACAGTGTTCGTGGCGCGATTGAGGCCGACGTTAGCGAAAAGATCATGCTGACGCTGCGCGCCGATTACCGCAAAGCCAATGATGATTGCTGTGCCGAAATTATTGGAAACACGCCAACGAACGCAGCTGCGCTGGCGCTGGCTGGAACGGGTTTCGATGCCGCGGATTCACGCAACATTCGGCAGAACCTTGTTACCACGACTAAGGAAGAAAGCTGGGGCATTGCGCTGCAAGCAGACATCGAACTGGGTGAACATAGCTTGACGTCGATCACCAGCCTTCGCGGTTGGGATAACACCGAAATCCGTGATGGTGACTGGCTTGACCGGCCCTATGTTGGCTTGAACCAATTGCACGATAATGGTCCGCAAACATCGAATACCTTTAGCCAGGAAATTCGCGTTGCTTCGCCGACCGGCGAATTCCTCGAATATGTCGTCGGGGCATATTATTCAAAGGCCGAATCTGACCGTACATTCACGCGCGACGTGATTACCTGTTCAGCATCGACTCTTGCCGCGGTAGTGCCTGGCCTCGTACCTTGTTCGACTGCTGCAGGGGCTTCGACTATCACAACCCCTGCCGGAACCGCGGACTTTGGATCGACGTTCAAAAACATGTCGCTATTTGGTCAGGCAACGCTCAACCTTTCCGACAGCCTGCGTTTTATTGGTGGCTTGCGCTACACAAATGACGAATTGGATGTTTACCATATCCGCCGCACCTCGCTCTCAGGTCCAGGTGTGCAACCAAACTTTGACGCTGGCGTTTACAATAACGGTCTCGTGGCAACCGCGCCCGCTACCGGCTTTGTTGCAGGCGCCTCAAACGGCGTTCCCTTCACCACCAGCACCAGCAACAATAACCTGTCGGGTAAGGCCGCTGTTCAGGCGGACCTCACTGAAAACAATATGGCTTATGCGAGCTACACGCGTGGTTATAAGGGCCCTGCCTACAACATCTTCTATAACCTGACGACACCCGGCGCTGGCGTTATCGCACCAGAAACGGTCAACGCGTATGAAGTGGGATTGAAAAATACCCTTTTCGACGGCGCCCTGATTCTTAACCTCGCGGCATATTATGCCAAGTATAACAATTATCAGGCAAACAGCCCAGACTTCGTAGCCGGTGTGCGCACCACGCGCCTGACAAATGCAGGTTCGGTATCGACCCAAGGTTTCGAGCTTGATTTTGTTGCGACGCCATTGCGTAACTTCACGCTTTCGGGCGGCGTTGCTTACAACAAGGCGCAGGTTGAGAATTTCCGCTTGCCACCGGGTGCTGACGCATCACAATTGGTTGCCAAGGGCACGCCTTTGGCGAACGCACCAAAGTGGAAAATGTCGTTTGGCGCACAATATGACATTGAAACGTCGGGCTTTGCGAATATCGAATTGGCGAGCCAGATCTCAAGCCAGTCCGACCAGATTTACGAAGCGAGTGCGAACCCGGCTGTCCGCCTTGGTTCGACCGTAGATGGTTATGCGATTGTCGATGTGTCAGCAGCTTTGGTTGATCCTAACGATGGATGGCGGGTTGCGCTTCAGGTGAAGAACCTGTTCGATAAAAGCTTTGCTTCCTCGATCGTATCGGGTGGCCCTGGCGGTGCATATCGCTACATCATCCCCCGTGAGGCGGATCGGTATGTTGGCGTAACCGCAAAGATCAATTTCGGCGCGAAATAACCAAAAGCCGTCAAGGCGCACAAAAAGGCTGGAATCCGCAATGGGTTCCAGCCTTTTTTGTTTTCAAATTTCAGGAGAGAAAGCGAGGATGGGGGGCTACGAGACCAGAACCACAGCACCCCGCCCTTTGCCCGATGCCCATATGTAAAAGGCATTCGACGAAAAACCGACACTAACAGATAAGCGACGTTTACAGACGTAGTCGAATCGACTACGTCTGTAGTCGGAGATTTCACAATGTCATCAGAACGTATCAGCGACGCTGAATTAACAATCATGGAAATCCTATGGGAACGCGCGCCGTTGACGGCGACAGACGTCGCTGCGCGATTGCCCGATGATCGTGATTGGTCGTTACCAACCGTGAAAACCTTGCTGTCGCGCCTGCTGACCAAAGCCGCTGTTGAACATCGCGCCGACGGACGCCGGTTTCTGTACTCGCCCCTTATCGATCGCGAGGATTATGTTTCGCATGAATCCAAGCGGCTGGTTGACCGGCTTTTTGGGGGTCGGTTCATGCCGCTCGTTGCGCATCTTGCCGAGCAGGAACAGCTCAGCGCCGCTGACATTTCCGAAATCGAACAACTGTTGAGGGAGATGAAATCATGAACGCTGACTTCATGGGCGCTTGGCTGTTTGATACCTTATGGACCACGACATTGCTGATGGCCGCTATTTTGATTGTGCGGCGGCCTGTTGCCAAATATTTTGGTCCGACCATCGCATATGCGCTTTGGCTTATACCCGCTGCCCGTGTGTGCATGCCCACGATCGAAGGGCCATCCATTTCAACAGCTGACGGCGGCATCGCAATCCAAGACGCGGTAAGGGACGCTGTGCTCGCGGGGCTATCGTCCCCGAATGCCATGACCACTGCGGCGAACCCGGCTAATTCCCTCCCTACGATTGATTTTCTGGCACTAGCTGTGATGATCTGGCTTGGTGGCGCGGTGCTGTTGTTCATGGTCCAGATGATCCGCTACGCGGCAATGCGCGATGATCTTTTGGCCGAAGCCACAGACGTCGCAGTTGTCGATGGCGTTAAAATAGTTGAATCCGATCACGTCGCCGGACCATTGGCTTTTGGCCTTTTCCATCGCGTGATCGCCGTGCCGCAGGATTTTACCAAAGCCTATTCGCCTGCCGAACGCGACCTCGCGATTGCGCATGAAATGGCGCATCACAAATCGGGCGATCTGTTCGCCAATCTGGTCGCTTTTACCATCTTGTGCCTGCAATGGTTTAACCCGGTTGCGTGGATCAGCTGGACCGCATTCCGGGTTGATCAGGAAGCGGCGTGCGATGCGCGTGTGCTTGCCGGTAAGGGCGCGGAAGAACGTGCGATGTACGGTCAGGCGTTGGCAAAAACCGCATTTGATGGCGTGCCGACCTTTGCAACGGCATTGAATTCACCGAAAACAATAATTGAGCGATTGAGGAGAATAACGATGAAGGACACCAGCAATACCCGCCGTTCGCTTGGCAAGATTGGCATAATAACAGCTGCTGCAATCATATTGCCGCTGACCGCCACAATAGTCCCCGCGGTCGTTGCGCAGGACAAAGTGGCGGCTGAAGAAAGCACGCCTGAAGTGGTCAAGCGCGAAGTCCGGATAATTAAGCTGAAACGCGACGGTGAGACGGTGGACATAGTCGGTCACGACGCGCTGGGCGGCGAAATGACCAAGGTCGAACGGGATGGGAAAACGTTCATCTTCCACACCGATAAGAAATTGTCGCCGGAAGAAGTCGAAAAATTGATCGACGGTGCCAAAAAATCGCGGGAAGAGGCTGAAGATGCTGTGGCCCAGGCCGACAGTGCAAAGGGTGCTGAAGGCGATACGCCTGCACCCGACAAAATCCGCCGCGTGGAAACCATTCGCGTCATGGGTGACATGGATATCGCCTCTTACATCCCCGAAATCGATATTCGTGAAATCACCAAGGATTGTCGTGAAGGCCAGCCGGTGACCACTGATGTCAGCGGGTTCGACGGCAAGCATAAATCGCATGTCCGGCTGGTTATGTGCGGCAAAGGGCAAGCCAAATTAGCGCGGGCCGAAGCGATCAAGGGTTTGCGAGAGGCGCGTAACGAAATTGAGAAGGACAAAGAAATGCCCAAGGGCGTTCGCAAAGATGTTGTGAAACAACTTGATCTGCAAATTCGTAAGCTGGAAGCGCAAAGCGACGCAGCGGAATAAACGCCAATCCATTCGCTGGGCCGTTACGCTCCGCATGTGACACACCATTTGGGGCGGTTTTTGTGAACCGCCCCTTTTTCTTTGCGCGACATTGCGCCATAGCCATTTCATGAGCACCTGGCCCGATAGCATAGAAGCTGGCGAAACCGAGCAGCACGAACCACTTGTGCGCCGCGTGCTCGCGCCCAATGCCTCGCCGTACACCTATACAGGCACGCAAACCTGGTTGGTGGGCGCAGGATCTGATGTCGCGGTAATCGACCCGGGCCCAGTCGGCAGCGGGATGAGCATTGGCGATCCGGCTGATATTAATGGCGAGGGGCATGTCGAGGCGATCTTGCGCGCTGTTGCCGGTAAGCGTGTCGCGGCCATCATGTGCACGCACACGCACCGCGATCATTCGCCAGCGGCGGCGCCGTTGAAGGCGGCGACGGGCGCGCCAATCATTGGTTGCGCGCCGCTGGTATTGCGCGACGATGGCCCACGTTCCGATAGTGCTTTTGACCCGGACTATGCCCCCGACCGCATCCTTGCGGATGGTGAGCGTATTTCAGGCGACGGGTGGACTTTGGAAGCCGTCACGACCCCCGGCCACACGAGCAACCATATATGTTACGGACTGGTCGAGAGCGGGGCGTTATTTACTGGTGACCATGTCATGAAATGGTCCACCAGCGTCGTCAGCCCGCCCGATGGTGACATGAGTGACTATCTGGCATCGCTGCAAAAATTATATGAGCGCACGGACCGTATTTATTACCCCGCACATGGGCCAGCGGTCGAAAACCCAAGGCAGCTTGTGCGCGGCATGATTGGTCACCGGCGCCAGCGGGAACGCCAGATTCTGAATTTGCTTGAGGCAGGCGAGGGGCACATTCCCGACATGGTCGCGGCGATGTATAAGGGCCTCGATCCGCGTTTGACGGGCGCTGCGGGCCGGTCGGTGTTGGCGCATCTCATCGATTTGCAAAATCAGGGCCGGGTCGCTGCGCAAGGCGAAGGTTGGCATTTAATCCCGCAAAAAACACCGTAAAAGCGCCCGCCAGAACTTGTTTCGATCGGCCTTATAGACCACATAGGGCTTCACTCGAGACGCAGATGACAATGCTGCAACGCAAAGGTACGACAGAATGAACGCCCCTGTAGCCCGCGAAAATCTGCAAGGACTTGACCTGCTCGCTGAAATCCAGCGACTGAAAAAAGAACGCAATGCCGTCATTCTTGCGCATTATTACCAAAAGCCAGAAATTCAGGACCTTGCGGATTTTGTCGGAGACTCGCTTGAACTCAGCAAGCGTGCGGCGGAAACCGACGCGGATGTCATCGCTTTTTGCGGCGTCAAGTTCATGGCCGAGACCGCGAAAATATTGAGCCCGCAAAAGACCGTCATTTTGCCCGATATGGCGGCGGGTTGCTCCTTGGAAGACGCGTGCCCCCCCGGCAAATTCAAGGCGTTCCGGGAAGCACATCCCGACCATATCGCGCTGACTTACATCAATTGTTCGGCAGAAGTGAAAGCGCTGTCTGACATCATCGTCACCTCCTCAAGCGCCGAAACGATTTTGAGCCAAATCCCCCCAGAGCAGAAAATCATCTTTGGACCGGACCGGCATTTGGGCGGCTATTTGAGCCGTAAGTTCAACCGTGACATGCTGTTGTGGCCGGGCGTGTGCATTGTGCATGAGGCGTTTTCGGAAACCGAGCTGCTGAAACTGAAAGCGCAGCATCCCGGCGTTCCTGTGGCGGCACATCCCGAATGCCCGCCGCATATTATCGATCATGCCGATTATGTCGGCAGCACCAGCGGTATCTTGCAATATGCGCAGACGATGAAGGGCGACACGCTCATCGTCGCGACCGAGCCGCACATCATCCACCAGATGGAAAAGGCGGAACCCACCAAGACCTTCATCGGTGCGCCGGGCGCTGACGGCAACTGCGCGTGCAATATCTGCCCTTATATGGCGCTCAATACGATGGAGAAGCTCTATCTCGCGCTGCGCGACCTTCAGCCGCAGATTCATCTCGATGAAACCGTCCGTTTGGCCGCCAAAAAGAGCCTCGACCGGATGCTAGAAATGGCAAGCGGGACGATTGGTAAAGGCGACCTCGGCAGGGCCTAATCGCTCTTATTTGTCCGCAAATTTGGTGAGAAGTCGGTCAATTTTTTGCCGTCGGTAACGCATTTCCTGCGCCTCACTACTGATATCCGGATCAGCGGATTCATATCCCAGTTCGCAGCGCATCATGATGAGCAAGTCTAATATTTCGACGCGTTCGCTGTGGGTTATGGCATCGACGGCATGCCTCATATCCGACTTTGCCGACAGGGTGCGGCGTGTGAAAGATTGCGATTTACGATAATAGACATGGGCGAAAAATGCAGCGACGCCGGCAGCAAAATAGCCAACCCACGTCACCATCCACCGGACATTCCGGCCAAGCTGCTGCGCCAATTCGCCTGATACAGCAAGGTCATATGCCTCGCGCGCCAGCAACAAAGCAATCGTGCCCGGGACAGAAATGCGCAAAACGGCAATAATCTGAGCGCCCATATTTCCGCTTTTTTCGGCAGATACGGTGCGTATTGCCAGCCACAATATTGAGGCACCGATAACAATCGACAGAATGCGTTTGGGTTCAATGAAGTGTTTGACTTCAAAAGGGCTGAGAATCGCCCGCGTCGACAAGGCGATATAGGTCACCACCGCGAAGAAGGCGGCAAACCAAAATGCGAACATAAAATTCTGCTCATTATCCGAGCGATGTGAATGGCTAATCTGCAACATAACCGTTCATCGAGTCCTTCGTATCAAATGAATTTTCCATCGCGGAAGGCTAACGTGGCAAAAGCGACCGGCGCGGCGCTTTTCGATGGATGGCGCTAAAAAGCAGAGCGAATTGAAACCATTTCGCTGGCCAATCGTTCTTTCTACATGCTCCATACAGTACCCGTTATCCAACATCGGCTCATCACCGCGTTCGAAGAATTCGTCCGCGATCCGTTATTTCCATGCGTGGGCGCAAAGGCCGCAATGGCTAAACAACAAATGACCTTTGTTGTTGCACGCGACATTACATCTGCCTGGGATGACCTTGCGATCCATGAAAAAATTCGGGAGCTCGTGGAGCTTTATCGGCAGAACCCGGCGCCTTTCCGTTCGCTTGCGGTTATATTCGAAAACGAAACGGCAATGGATGAGCTGAGCTTTGAGCAACAGCTATGGAAGCGCCTGCAGTCGTTAAGCGACAAGGATGTTTGGCTTGGCCAAGAACGCGATAGCCGCGTTGCACATGATCCGAACCATCCCGAATTTTCATTAAGCTTTGGTGGGGAGGCGTTTTTTGTGGTCGGCCTTCATCCGCAGGCCAGTCGTCCTGCCCGCCGATTTATCCGGCCGACGATGATCTTCAATTTGCATGATCAATTCGAAAAGCTGCGCGAAGCCAATCACTATGAAAAGCTCCGCGCGTCGATTTTGGATCGCGATGTCAAAATTGCAGGGACAATAAATCCGATGCTTGCCAAACATGGTGAGGTTTCGGCCGCGCGTCAGTATAGCGGCAGGGCCGTGGAAAAGGGATGGAAATGCCCATATCAACGCGCCGGATCGCATCCCGATTTGGAGTTGCTTGATGCTATCACAGATTGAACCGCGATCGGGCGTCGCGTTTACGTTGAACAAGGGCGATATCCTAACCGTTACCGACCCGATGGGCGAACAGGTAGCTGACTTGCTTGCATTTCATCAGGGCGACATTGGCGAAGTTATTTCGTCGGGGCGGACACTGGATTATGCAAGCCGCTTGTTCCTCACCACCGGTGACCTGTTATATTCCAACCGCAGCCATATAATGTTGGAGATCATCGCCGACGATGTCGGGCGTCATGATTTCCTGCTTACGCCGTGTAGCAAGGATACGTTCCGGATCATCTATGGCGATACCGATCCGCATCAGGGCTGCTTCGGAAATCTTGCAGGCGCACTCGCGCCCTTCGGCATCACCGAGGACATGATCCCGGTGGCATTTAATTGTTTTATGAATGTCGCAATTGATGGCGCGACAGGTGTTCTGAGCGTCGATCCGCCATTGAGCCGCGCGGGCGATAGCATAAGATTTTTGGCGCATGCAGATATTATCATTGGCCTTACGGCCTGTTCTGCGCTTCAGTCGAACAATGGATCATTCAAACCAATACTTTATGAAATCGAGCCTGCTGCTTGATTGGTACTGATGTCGTCGGCACTGAAACGACGGGAACGCACAGCACAATGGCTGGGGCGTTGGCGCGGCTGCGCGTTAAGCTGTGCTATCTGGTTCGCCATCAGAAAAGCGCCAATCTGGAAGCCCCCACAACCTTCAACGAACTGGTTCAGCGTCGCAAGCTGTTGAACCGCGATCAGCGCATGGTTACGCTGGCGGACAAGGTCGCCGTAAAGGCGCATGTGGCCGGATTGCTGGGGAACCAATGGGTCATTCCTACCCTATGGCATGGCTCTGAAGTCCCGGACTCGCCGAACTGGCCGCAACCATTTGTCCTTAAATCGCGGCACGGATGTAACCAGAATATATTTGTGCGCGAACACGATATTGACTGGCCGTCGGTGCGGGCGCGTGCCAAAAAATGGGTCAAGCGGCCTTATGGTCGCTGGCTGGATGAATGGCTATATGGTCAAATTCCCCGTGGACTGCTGATCGAGCCGTTTGTCGGGACGCAGGGTGAACTGCCCATCGATTATAAGATTTTTGTCTTCGGCGGACGGGCAACCTATGTTCAGGTGCATCTTGAACGCGAAAAACGGCACCGTTGGATTGTGTTCGACCGCAACTGGAACCGCGTTTCGGCGACCACAGTGGACGCTGACCCAGCCTGTCCAAAATCACTGGATCGCATGCTGGACGCGGCGGAAACATTGGCCCGGGGGTTTGATTTTGTCCGTTGTGATTTTTACGAAGTCGACGGGACCCCGCTGTTTGGCGAGATGACGTTCTACCCAGGGTCGGGCTTGGATAAGTTTAATCCAGTGGCGCTTGATACGGTATTTGGACAACATTGGCTGGATGCCGGCGGACGCTAAAAAAGCGCCTTCATCTGATGTTCAGCGAAAAGCGCAAATATACCCTCGCATTCACCGTTATATCGATATAATACAGCCACGCGATGCTTTTCCGGCGCTCCTCTTCTGACATTCCTTCGGATATTGATGGCCGGCTTGCGGCCTTCGATGAAAGCTATGCGCAGCGCTTTCCCGATGATCCGCAGCCTTGGAATACCGATGCCAAGCCAGCGTCGACACGGCGTCTTATCTTGGGCAAAACCCGCTGGTGGTGGTTTAGCCGAACCAGCGCGGCCCTGCTTGGCCTGTTCATATTGTTGATATTGTGGCTTGCGATTACCGCGCCATTGTCCAAATCGCTTCAGCCCATCGCACCGCCGCGCATTACGCTGCTGGCGTCGGATGGCACGCCCATCGCGCGGAACGGGGCTATCGTCGATAAGCCGGTTGATGTCGGCACGCTGCCCCCGCACGTCGTGCAGGCGTTTCTGTCCATCGAAGATCGCCGGTTTTATTCGCATTTCGGTATCGACCCCCGCGGCCTCGCGCGGGCGTTTTGGTCCAATGCTTTTGGCAGCGGAATGACGCAGGGCGGAAGCACGATTACGCAGCAGCTCGCTAAATTCACGTTTCTGACGCCGGAGCGCAGCCTGACGCGCAAAGCCCGCGAGATGCTCATTGCCTTCTGGTTGGAAGGGCGTTTGACGAAGGACGAAATTCTTGAGCGCTATCTGTCCAACGTCTATTTTGGCGACAATGTCTACGGCCTGCGCGCAGCGTCTTTACATTATTTCTACAGGCAACCCGAGCGGCTGACACTCAGCCAGTCGGTGATGCTTGCCGGCCTTGTACAGGCACCGTCGCGGCTTGCCCCGACAAAGAACCCCGAACGGGCGGCCAAGCGGGCGCAATTGGTGCTGAATGCAATGGTCGCCAATAATGTCATTACCCGGGCCAAGGCTGACGCGACACCCGTCGCGCGGCTTGACGTTCGCGTACGCGAAACGCTGCCCACAGGCACCTATTTTGCAGATTGGGCCATTCCGCAAGCACGGCTGCTGACCGACAGCGGTTATGCCGACGTCAGGATTACCACGACGTTGGACGCGCGATTGCAGAACATCGCCCGCAAGGTCGTGGCGCGATCCGCCGTTGGCAATGCCCAAATCGCGCTCGTTGCGATGCGCCCCAATGGCGAAGTTGTCGCCATGGTCGGTGGACGAAGCTATAAGGATTCCGCGTTCAACCGCGCGACACAGGCAAAGCGGCAACCCGGGTCGACCTTCAAACTATTTGTCTATCTGGCCGCGCTCCGGTCGGGGATGACACCGGAATCATTGATTGCCGATACGCCGATCAATGAAGGCGCGTATCGCCCCAAAAATTCGGGGCAGAATTACCGCGGTAACATTACGCTGGAGCAGGCATTTGCCCAGTCAAGCAATGTCGCCGCGGTCCGCCTATATCAAAAAGTTGGCGGCGAAGCGGTGGCGCGCGCGGCAACGGATCTGGGCGTGCGCAGTCCATTGACGATGGACCAGAGCATGGCGCTGGGCAGTTCGGGCCTGACCCTGATTGAGCTGACGGCTGCCTATGCCGGTGTGGCTGGTAACCAATGGCCCGTTGAACCGCACGCCATCAAACGCGAAGAGCAAGGATGGATCGAATGGCTGTTTTCCGGACCACGTTCATTCAGCAGCCGTACGCACGGGATGTTGCTCGATTTGCTGGGTGCGACGGTCAATAAGGGAACCGGACGCGCGGCGCGGCTCTCCATCCCCGCTTATGGCAAAACGGGAACGAGCCAGGACAATCGCGATGCATTATTTGTCGGATTTGCGGGTGACTTGGTGGTTGGGGTCTGGATTGGCAATGATGACAACACCCCGTTGCGCGGTGTTAACGGCGGCGGTTTGCCGGCGCGCATCTGGCGCGATTTCATGGCGCAGTCGATCCGCAATGCGGCGCCTGCGGCAAGGCCTAAGCTGCGTCAGCAGCCTGACCCCGAAGGCCCGATTGAACCGTTGGATTTACCGGAACTCAGCGAACTTCCTGTCGATGTTGGCAACGCGGAAGTCCGCATTGACCAAGGCCAAGGCGTGACCGTGAATGCCGAGGTCGGTGGCATGCCTGTGGAGGTCAAGCTTGACCGTGGCGGCGTGAATATTCAGCCCACTCCGCCTGAAACCCGACCCGCGCAAGGCCCGCGATGATGATCGTCCGGTCCTTGCATTCACGCATTAAAAAACTCGCGCTCGCACTGGCATGTGTCCTCGGCGTGATCGCTGCGACCCCGGTATATGCCGATGCGAGTGATATTAGCGCTGCTGCACGCAGTGTCGTACGCATCGTCGTTTTTAGCTCCGCAGAAGGCCAGCAGACCATTGTCAGCATTGGTTCTGGCGTGGTTGTTGACCGCAACAAGGTCATTACCAACGCCCATGTCGTGGAACAGGCCCGTTTCGACGATAGTGTCGAAATTGTCGTTGTGCCCTCTGATGGGACGCAAAGCTATCGCGCCAGGGTGTCAGCTGTGGTCGCGCGCAAGGACCTTGCGCTTCTGCAGATTTCTAAGGGCGCGTTGGTCCCAGCCAGCATATTTGCGGGCACGGTATCCGACGGCGCTGATGTCTTCGCGATTGGCTACCCGGCCAGCGTGGATGTCGCGCTTGAACAAAGCGAGGCGGACGTGTTGCGGCCTCAACCGCCCGTTAAAACGCGGGGGACCATTTCCTCAGGCCGGACATCGAAGTCCGTTGAATCGCTTTTGCACACCGCACCTATTGCACCGGGCAATAGCGGCGGGCCGATTGTCGATGCATGTGGCCGCGTTGTTGGCATCAATAGCTTTGGCTCGGTCGCGAACGATGGCGGCGCGGAGTTTTACTTCGCTATTTCGACCCGCGAGCTTGCGGCATTTCTCGACAATCAAGGCGTGGCATTCCGAACGGTTCGTGGCGATTGCCGCTCGGTTGCGGAATTGACCCGCGCTGAGGCGGAGCTTGAAGCGGCGACCCGCGCCAAGGTTGAGAAAGAAGCCCGCGTTGCCGCTGAATTGCAGCGCAGCCGTGAAGGGAAAGTGCGCAGTGACGCCGAACACGCCGTGATATCGGCCCGCGAAAACCACATTGCGCTTGCGGTTTTGCTGCTGGTCTTAAGTGCTGTCGCCGGCGGCGCAGCGTGGCAATTTTCGGAGCGTGGCCAAAAGGATCGTTTCAAGGCGGCTGCCGCTGCGGGCGCGATATTACTGGTTTCGGCCGTCGGTATTTTTGCAGCGCGCCCCTCTTTCGACGAAGTCGATGACAGGGTGCGGGCGGCCCTAACCGCGGATGCGCCGCAGGACGAAGCGGTCGAAGCGGCCGTGACGGAAGTGGCCAAGACATGCGTGCTGCAGCCCGAACGCAGCCGTATCACCATGTCTGATACCGCCGACGTCGATTTCACATGGCGGCCGGACGGATGCGTCAATGGGCGGACGCAATATGTCGAAAGCGGCGGGCGATGGGTCCGAAGCTTTGTGCCGAACAATGATGCACAGATTTCGGTGACGAGTTACGCCCCCGACACCAATATCTATCGTATTGAGCGTTTTCTTCCGGGTACAGATGCCATGCGGTCCGCCCGCGAAGCGCGTCAGCGTTATGACGTGAAGACATGTACGACGGACGCGGGCCAGCTGACCAATATCGACAATATGAATAAGGCGATTGCCGCACAATTGCCGCCTGCCCCGAACGAGATATTGCTGTTCACCTGCACTGACCGATGAATCGTGGATTGTGCGCCGCGACATTCTGATTATGGTGGCCGCATGACCCGTTTGCTGCCGTTTTTGCTTTTGTTGCTGTCGGCTACACTCGCCGGTTGTTCGCAGGGCGTCGACAATGAACGGGTCCGCGTCGACGTGATTGAGGATCGTCCGAAGCCTTTCAACGTGTCTGCGGTGCCATTGCCGCTTGCCTCTGCCTATCTGCGCAGTGCTACGGCACAGGGGCTTGTTACCTTCGACGAAAAAGGCCGCGTTGCGCCGGGGTTGGCGAGCCGCTGGATCGTTAATGATGACGGTATGAGTTATATCTTCCGCCTGAATAAAGCGCGGTGGAACGATGGGCGTGAACTAAACTCGCAAGAGGTCGCGCAGCTTTTGACCCGGCGCATAAGCGAGCTCAAAAAGGGCCGTATGGGGTCAGAGCTTGCCGTCATTGACCGCGTCGTCGCAATGACAGGCAAGGTCGTTGAAATCCGGCTGAAGGCCCCGATGCCTTATTTGCTTGAGCTGCTTGCTTTGCCCGAATTTGGTTTATTACGTCGCGGTGCCGGGTCCGGACCGATGCAGGCGAAGAAATTGGGTCAGGCCATGCAATTGCGGCGCAATGAAATCGATGCCGAGGGGACGGCGGTTCTTGGCACCGCAAGCGTTACGCTCCGCCGGGGCGAAGCGTCGTTGGTGCTCGCGCGTTATGTGCTTGGGCAGACCGATTTGATTGAGGGTGGCCGTTTTGAAACCTTCCCGTTGCTCGAAGCGGCAAAGATCAATGCCAATGAGATCCAGTTTGATGCTGTCCCGGGTTTGTTTGGATTGATGGTGGTGCAGGCTGGACCTTTTTTAGCGAACAAGGACAATCGGACCGCGATCGCGATGGCCATTGACCGGCCAAAGTTGCTCACCGCTTTCGACATCGTCGCATGGCGGGAAACGGTCACGCTGGTGCCGGAAAGCTTGCCGAACCGTGCGGACATTTCTCGGCCCGATTGGGCGGCGCCATCCATGGACCAAAGGCGGTCCATGGCGGCGGCAAGCATTGCAAATTGGAAGCGCGCGAATGGGGCGATCCGGCCTTTGCGGGTTGCCCTGCCGCGTGGGTACGGCAGCCGCATATTTTTTGCGCGCCTGCGCGCTGATCTGGCGGCCGTGGGTGTCGATATTGAGCGGGTGACCGCCGATCTGCCGCATGACCTGCGTTTGATTGACCTAACGGCACAGCAATCCAGCCCTGCATGGTATCTGGACCAATTGTCCTGCAAATTTGTCGCGATATGTAGCGCGCGGGCCGACGCAATCGTCGCAGAGGCGCGCATGACAAAGGACATGGCAATGCGCGCGCAATTATTGGGGCAGGCTGAGGCTGAAATGCAATCCACGGTTGGCTTTATTCCGATTGCCAATCCGCTGCGCTGGTCGGTCGTGCGACCCGGGCTTTTGGGCCACTTTGCCAACGGACGGGGCTGGCACCTGTTGCAATATCTCGGCCGGGACCCAACATAGGTCCAAAGGAGTTATGCCAGTGCCGATTTCGCAGGAACAGTTCGCACAAATTGCCAAGGATCTGCCCGGAATGGGCAACGACCCACAGGCCGTTCGCATGCGCGTCGAAGCACTCGAAAAGGTGCTTGAACGGGCATTTCACATTCCCGGCACAAAAATTCCGGTAGGCTTGGACACCGTCATTGGCTTGGTGCCCGTGCTTGGCGATCTCGTGACCGCAGCCATGGGCGCCTATATCGTCTGGGAAGGCCGCAATCTGGGCATGTCAAAATGGCAGCTGCTGCGCATGAGTGCGAACATCGGCATTGATACCGCGATTGGTGCGGTGCCATTTTTGGGCGATGCCTTTGACTTGGTGTGGCGTTCAAATACGAAGAACCTGAAGATCATCCGCAAGCATCTCGATAAACATCATCCGTCCACGCGGATTATCGAGCGTTAACGCCCGCGCCAGATTTTGACGTGCGCTGTGCGTGACGCGGCCCGGCTAAAGCTGGGGCATTGTCGCGGCTTGAATGTGCGGTCTAGGCAAATGCGTATTTCTTGAAGCCAGCCTTTCGCGCTGACCTTCACCGTCACGGAATCCGCCGACATCCCATCGTTTAACTCGGCAAATCTTTCGGCAATTGTCGCTGCGGTCAATGCTGTCCCGCGCTCCGGCTCGCGCGAAAGCCGCGCCATATCGGGAAACTCAAGCGCATGGAACAACAGCCGCGCTGCACCGAAATAGGCCTCCGGCGTTTTAGCGATGCAGCTGCCATGCTTGGCCCATTGGTGCTGCAGCAATTGGGGCGACGGACTTAGGCAGATGTTGTTGGTAATGGTTTGTCGGGGCAGCACGCCCACCGGCCGGCAATATTGCGGATAATTTGGTCCCTTTGCTTCGGGCCAAAGGCCATGAAGAATGAAGCCGAAGTCGCCAATTGTCCCTGAACATTGGAACCGCATCGCGGGGTCGCGTTCCCGTCCACGGCAAAATTCAGGACTCCAGCTTAATGCCAGAACATAGCCCGCAATCGACGTGCGCCGGACCTGATCGGATGACGGAAGCTCAAGTGCTGGACGGGGCAGATAATGTGTGGGCTGGCACTGCCATGCTTGCGCCAGCGCGGGTGCTGGCGACAGGCACGCGGCCGCGCCTAAAAGGACGAGGCTGCTAAGCCTGCGCAAAATCCAAGCCGATATCCGCAGCGGGCGCGCTTTGCGTTAAGCGTCCCACCGAGATGTAGGTAACGCCGGTTTCCGCCTTGGCGCGAATGCTATCAAGCGTGACACCGCCCGACGCCTCTGTCGGCACGCGGCCCGCAATTAACGCAACTGCGGTGCGCAGCGTATCTGCGTCCATATTGTCGAGCAGCAAATGGCTCGCGCCCGCCGCAAGCCCTGGTTCGATCTGCGCGATGCTATCGACCTCTAATATGATGCGTTCAACGCCAGCTTCACGTGCGCGGCGTACCGCCTCTGCCACGCCGCCTGCGACCGCCACATGATTGTCCTTGATCATCGCGGCGTCCCACAAGCCCATGCGGTGGTTCGTTGCCCCGCCCATGCGCGTCGCGTATTTTTCAAGCACGCGAAGCCCGGGAATGGTTTTGCGTGTGTCCAAAAGGGTGCAGCCCGTACCCGAAATCGCGTCGACATATTGCCGCGTTAGCGTGGCGATGCCCGAAAGATGTTGGACCGTGTTCAGTGCGGACCGCTCCGCCGTCAGCATCGCGCGGGCATTACCCCGAAGGCGCATAAGGTCCGTTCCAGCGGCAACCTGCTGTCCTTCTTCGACCAACAGGTCGATTTCCATCGCGGGATCGAGCGATGTGAAAAACGCGACGGCAATCGGCAGACCGGCGACGACGATTGCGTCACGGCTATCCATCGTGCCTTCAAACCGGACATCTGCAGGTATGACGCTTTGCGATGTAACGTCGGTGCCGGTTGGCCCCAGATCTTCGGCCAGCGTCGCGCGGACAAAGGCGTCGAGATCAAAATGGGGAAGGGTAAAGGCCATGTCAGTGCAGTCCGGCGATTCTTATCGGATGGGGTTGCTCCCACCCATAAGTGCGTTCGAACCGGGCAGCAATGCCGTAATCAGTAGCCCATCAGGCTCATGACTTCCTTGCGGCTCGATTGGTCGTCAAGGAAGCAGCCGATAAGCTTTGACGTGACCATGCCAACGCCATGCACCTTCACACCGCGGCCCGTCATGCAACCATGTTGCGCCTCAATGACAACGGCTACGCCCTCTGGCTTCAGATGTTCCCAAATGCAGTTTGCGACTTCGGCGGTCAGGCGTTCCTGCACCTGAAGGCGTTGTGCAAAACCGTGGAGCACGCGCGCCAGCTTTGAAATGCCGACAACGCGATCCGTTGGCATATAGGCAATTGATGCCTTGCCAATGATCGGCGCCATATGGTGCTCACAATGGGACTGGAACGGGATATCCTTCAGCAGAACCAGCTCGTGATATCCGCCGACTTCCTGAAACGTCCGCGACAGATGCGCAGCGGGGTCTTCCGCATAACCGCCACAATATTCGCGCCATGCGCGTCCAACGCGCGCGGGTGTGTCCAGCAAGCCTTCACGGGCCGGGTCATCGCCGGACCAACGGATTAACGTGCGAATGGCGTCCTGAACGTCGTCAGGAACGACGATTTTGCCGTTCTCACCAATTTCGTCTTCATAATGTATATGTGCGATGGGAAACACCTTTTCGGGCTGGTTCATCTTGGGTCTCCAGCGGTCTTAATTGCCCGCTCTTCTTGTTCCCAAAAATAGGCCCGCCCGCCTTTAAAAACTATACGGCGAATAACCCATAGGCATTCCACCATGATGCGATATCATATTCATGCACGGCGAGTGCTTAAAGCATAGCCGCGCCGATAGCTTTAGCCGATGGCTTGTCCAGTCTTCGCCCAGTCCGCCAAAAAGCCTTCAATGCCCTTGTCTGTCAGGATATGTTTGAACAGGCCCTTGATGACAGCAGGTGGTGCAGTCATGACGTCAGCGCCGATTTTCGCCGCTTCAAGCACATGCACACCATGACGCACGCTGGCGACGAGGATTTCAGTGTCGAATGCGTAATTGTCGTAAATCAGGCGAATGTCGCTGATCAGCTGCATGCCGTCAAAGCCATTGTCATCATGACGACCGACGAAGGGCGATACAAATGTTGCACCGGCTTTTGCAGCAAGCAGCGCCTGATTTGCAGAGAAGCACAAGGTCACATTGACCATGGTCCCTTCGGACGTCAGCGCTTTGCAGGTTTTCAGACCATCAATCGTCAATGGCACCTTGATGCAGACATTGCTTGCAATCTTGCGGAGGATTTCCGCCTCTTTCATCATCGTTGCATGATCCAGCGCAACGACTTCGGCAGATACAGGTCCATCGGTCAGCGCGCAAATTTCGCGGGTGACTTCAATGAAATCGCGGCCCGATCTGGCAATCAATGTTGGGTTGGTGGTGACGCCATCAAGCAAGCCAGTCGCTGCCAGATCTTTGATATCGGCAATGTCAGCGGTGTCGGCAAAAAATTTCATGGCACGTTATTCCTGATAGTAGATTCGGTATACTGCCTATTGGCAAAGTTAACGCGGAAATGACAGGCAATATTCCGTGCGGATTTGCCGCAATATATCACGCCAAAGGAACATGCTTTTGAATTGGCAGGGATAGGTGGGTGACGTCCCCCGATTGTCTGCCTATATCGACGGGATGAATCCGCCCACCAACCGTGTCCGTGTCGTCCTATTGACGCAAGCGATTGGTCCGCTCGACTATCGGTTGCCTGCGGGTATGGAGGCGGGCCCCGGGTGCGTGGTAATGGTCCCGCTGGGGCCGCGTAAATTGCCCGGTGTTATCTGGGACGATGATGTTTTTGGCGATGAAGCCGTCGATGCCAGCAAACTTCGGCCCGTGTTGGAACGGCTCGATTGTCCGCCGCTTGGGCAAGGGCTTCGCCGCCTCGTCAACTGGGTCGCCGATTATTATCTGACCAGCCATGCCGCGGTGTTGCGGATGGTCTTGGCGTCGTCTGCGGCGTTTACGGTGTCTGGTACGATCATTGAATATCGGCGCACCGGCTTTGAACCCGCACGGCTGACCCCGCAACGCGCCGCCGCGCTGGACGTGTTGGAGGGGGCGCAAGGCCTTGTTCGTGAGCTTGCAGCAGAAGCAGGCGTCAGCGATGCTGTCATCCGCGGTCTTATAAAGGCAGGGGCCTTTGAACCTGTCACGATCAGCGTGGATTCTCCGCTGCCTAAACCGCTCGCAGATTTCGACGCGCCTAAATTGAATGACGCGCAAGTGGTCGCGGCAGACGCAATGGTCACCGCCGTCCGTTCGGGCGGGTTTGACACCTTCGTCCTCGACGGCGTAACGGGATCTGGCAAAACCGAAACCTATTTTGAAGCGGTCGCCGAGGCTATTCGTTTGGGCAAGCAAGTTCTGGTCCTGCTCCCCGAAATCGCACTGACGGCACCGTTTCTGGCCCGCTTTGAAGCGCGTTTCGGGGTGGAGCCTGCCGTGTGGCATAGCAATTTGCGGTCAACGCAGCGCCGCCGTGTGTGGCGCGCGGTTGCGGACGGCAGTGCGAAGGTACTGGTCGGGGCACGGTCGGCTTTGTTCCTGCCCTTTGCGAATTTACGGCTGATCATCGTCGACGAAGCGCATGAGAGCAGTTTCAAGCAAGAAGATGGCGTGCGGTACCACGCCCGCGATGTCGCCGTGATGCGTGGCCGTTTTGAAGGCTTTCCCGTGGTGCTGGCGTCGGCCACACCCGCGTTGGAATCGCGCCATATGGTCACGATTGGCCGCTATAAGGGGTTGGAAATCCCGTCCCGTTTCGGCGCGGCCAAAATGCCGGAGATTAAGGCGATTGACCTCACCTTGGACGCGCCGGAGCGCCAACATTGGATTGCGCCTACATTGCTCAAGGCGTTGGAAGAGCGTGTGGAACGCGGCGAGCAAAGCCTGCTGTTCCTCAACCGGCGCGGCTTTGCGCCGCTCACCTTGTGCAGGACATGTGGCCACCGCTTCCAATGCCCCAATTGCACTAGCTGGATGGTCGAACACCGGCTGGTTCGCAGGCTTGCTTGCCACCATTGCGGCCATGTGATGCCGCCGCCCGATGAATGCCCTGAATGCGGCGAGAGCGATACCTTGGTCGCCTGTGGCCCCGGCGTTGAACGCATTTGTGATGAGGTAAATCGCCTGTTGCCTGATGCGCGCACCATCGTTGCGACATCGGACACATTATGGTCACCGGAAAAAGCCGCCGAGTTCGTCTCGCGGGTTGAAAATAAGGCGGTCGATATCATCATCGGCACGCAGTTGGTGACCAAGGGATATCACTTTCCTGAACTGACCTTGGTGGGCGTGATTGATGCCGATCTTGGTCTAGAAGGCGGCGACCTGCGCGCGGCTGAACGGACATTCCAGCAAATCGCGCAGGCGGCTGGTCGGGCAGGGCGTGGGGAAAAACCGGGTGAGGTTTTCATACAGACGCGTAATCCCAATCACCCCGTCATCGCCGCATTGGTCGCAGGGGACCGCGACGCATTTTACGATGCGGAAACCGAGCAACGCAAATCCGCAGGTGCGCCGCCCTTCGGGCGTTTTGCGGCGATCATCATTTCATCAGAAGACGAACGTGAGGCTATTGAAGCCGCCCGCGCGGTCGGTGGCGCCGCGCCACAGGTTGACGGCATGTATGTCTATGGCCCTGCGCCAGCGCCGCTGGCTATGCTGCGTGGCCGGTACCGCCAGCGGCTGTTGGTCCATGCACAGCGTTCGGTGGAGGTGCAGACCATCATTCGTGAATGGCTGGGCAGCTTGCATTTTCCCCGCAGCGTTCGGGTCGGAGTGGATGTCGATCCGTATAGTTTCTTATAAATTCTGATTGTCGGATAATCCCGGGTCGAAAAACCTGATTTACCTGCGCCGCCTTATGATGCATCGTTAAAAAAAATTTTGGGGGAGAGACCAACATGCAGAAATTCTTATGCGCCATGCTGTTGAGCACGGCGTCGGCCACAGGTGCTTTCGCGCAAGACGCCAAGCCAGCATCGGACGCGACCATTGCCGCACAGCGCAGCATGGCGGCGCAGCTTCCGGCGGAAGATGGTCGTGACCTTGAATTTGCAGATCGCGGGTTTCTCGGAAGTCTGGCGGACCCCATCATCACCAACAAAGATGGCAAGCCGGTGTGGAATCTCGGCGCTTATGACTGGATGGGCAACGGCGCGTCGCCGGACACAGTAAACCCCAGCCTGTGGCGGCACATGGGGATTTTGCGCAAGCATGGCCTCTATGCGGTGACCGACAATATGTGGCAAGTGCGTGGGTTTGATGTGTCCAACATGACCATCATCAAAGGGCAAACGGGTTGGATTATCATCGATCCATTGACCAGCCGGGATACGGCTGCTGCGGCGCTGAAGCTTGTGAATGAAAAGCTGGGTACACGCCCTGTATCGGCAGTTGTCTATAGCCATAGCCATGGGGACCATTTTGGCGGGGTGCGCGGCATCGTCAATGAAGCCGATGTTAAAGCGGGCAAAGTCGCCATTGTCGCGCCCGAACATTTTCTGGCTGAAACCGCGTCCGAAAATGTGATGGCTGGGCCAGCGATGAGCAGACGCGCGACATTCCAATTTGGCACCAACTTGGCCCCGGGGGCGCAGGGTCAAATGGGCAGTGGCATCGGTAAAGGCATTGGCGGCGGCGACATTACGCTGATTCCGCCAACCATCGATATTCGCAAAACCGGCGAAGTGCGCGAAATTGACGGAGTGAATCTCGAATTTCAAATGGTGCCAGCTACAGAAGCGCCAGCGGAAATGAACGTTTATATTCCCGCAGCGCGCACATTTTTAGCCGCGGAAATAGCGACCTGCAGCCTGCACAATATTTTGACCCCGCGCGGTGCCAAGGTGCGTGATGCCTTGGGTTGGTCCGGGTTCCTCAACGAAGCCGTCAACCTTTACGGCGACCGCAGCGATATAATGATTTCAAGCCATTGCTGGCCGCGCTTTGGGCAATCCGAAGTTAAAGGATCGTTGTCAGGGCAGCGCGACAATTACCGCTATCTGCACGACCAGACAGTCCGCATGATGAACAAGGGTATGACACAGGCGGAAATTGCCGAGGTTTTGAAAGCGCCGCCAGCAATTGGCGACCAGTGGTTTAACAAGGGCTATTACGGCACCTACAGCCACAATTCGAAGGCCGTATATCAATATTATCTTGGCTGGTACGACGCCGTACCTGCCAATCTCAACCCCCACCCACCCGAGATTCGCGCGGCGAAAATGGTCGCGGCCATGGGCGGGGCAAAGAAGCTGCTCGCGGCGGCGAAAAAAGCCATGAAGGCGGGGGACTATCGCTGGTCGTCGGACCTGTTGAACCAATTGGTCTTTGCCGATCCCAAAAATGTTGAGGGCCGGGCTTTGCTCGCCGACAGCTACGAACAGCAAGGTTTTCAAGCTGAATCCGCGATTTGGCGGAACATGTTTCTGACTGGTGCGGCTGAGCTGCGGCAAGGCATGAAGGCGGGCGTAAGCTCGCAAAGCGTCGACATGATTTCAGCGATACCAACCGGTCTGTTGCTCGATTCTGTCGCAACCCGACTGGATCCGACGATTATCGGCAATACGGCGCTGAACCTGAACTTCGTGATTTCGGACCGGAAAGAGACGGCGAAAATAACAGTCGGCAACGCGGTGATGATCAGCGAAATGGGAACAGGCCATGCCGCACCCGCAGTAACCATATCGGGACCGCGTCAGTTGTTCCTTGCTTTGTTGTTCCTGAAAATGCCTGCAGCGCAATTGCAAATGGCTGGGCTGAAGATCGAAGGTGACCGGTCCGTCGTTGATAAGCTTCAGGCGGCGCTTGACCCGATGCCGGGCCCATTCAACATCGCCGAACCTTAAAGGATTACATTTCCCCGCGTTCGCGGCGGATTGCGTACCATTTTTTGACGTTGGCGTTGTGCTGTTGCAGCGTGTCGGCAAACACATGCCCACCCTTTCCATCGGCGACGAAGAACAAGGCGCTCGTCGCCTGCGGGTTCAGCACAGCGGCAATCGCTGCGCGTGACGGATTGGCAATGGGGCCCTTTGGCAGGCCCGTCATCGCATAAGTGTTATAGTCGTTGACGTCGCCTATTTCGGATTTGCGGATGCGGCGGCCAAGCGGTTTGCCTTTGGTAATCGGGTAAATGATGGTCGGGTCAGCCTGAAGCATCATGCCCTTGCGCAGGCGGTTGGAATATACCCCGGCCACAATCCGCAGTTCGGATTTCAGCGCCGTTTCCTTTTCAACGATCGACGCCAGCGTCAACGCCTCAAGCGGCGTTTTAACGACCGTGTTGGGGCTTCGTTCTGGCCAAAGCTCGTCCATTGTTTTTGTCATCGCGTCTTGCATGCGTTTCAGCACGGCAGCGCGTGGCTCGTTGATGCCAAAGGCATAGCTGTCGGGAAGCACGGAGCCTTCGGCCGGCATTGCGATAGTGCCGCTGAGGCGGTCATTCGCCATCAAGCGTTCGTAGACCATGATCGACGGCATCCCCTCGGGGATCGTGACCATCCGCTGGACGGTTTTGCCGCCGGTCAGGATAGACAATATCTCGGCATTCGACGCCTGTGGCTGGATGATGAATTCGCCAGCCTTGATGGTGCTGGTGCCGCCAAAGATCCGCGCGCGGTTTACGAACGCATCGGCGGACTTGATAACGCCGTCTTTTTCAAGCTGCTCTGCGGCCAGGGTGATGCTTGAACCGGGCTTGATAACGACGGTAACTTCGCGTTCCAGCGGACCGGGTGCGGTCCAGCCGTAGATGAAGTTGCCCGCAATGATAGCAAGCAGCAGCGCCGCCGCTAATATCGCCCATCTGGCGAGGCGGCGCATATCGTTAGATCGCCTTCATGATCAGGCTGGCATTGGTGCCGCCAAAGCCAAAGCTGTTGTTCAACACAGCCTTCACCTCGCGTTTTTTGGCCACATGTGGAACCAAGTCGACGCCTTCTGTGCCTTCATCAGGGTTGTCCAGATTGAGCGTTGGCGGAACGATTTGATCGCGGAGCGCGAGGATGCAGAAAATGCTTTCGACCGCGCCAGCGCCGCCCAACAGATGGCCGATGGCGGATTTGGTCGAGCTCATGGAGACGTCCGCAATCGCATCACCAAATAAACGCTTCACAGCACCCAGTTCGATGGTGTCGGCCATCGTCGATGTGCCATGCGCGTTGATATAATCAATATCGCTTGGCGTCATGCCCGCCTTTTTCAACGCCATTTGCATCGAACGATAGGCGCCGTCGCCATCGGGATGCGGCGCGGTGACGTGATAGGCATCGCCCGAAAGGCCATAGCCGACAACTTCGGCGTAGATTTTTGCGCCGCGCGCCTTTGCGTGCTCATATTCTTCCAGAACGATAACGCCTGCGCCTTCACCCATAACAAAACCGTCGCGGTCCTTGTCATAAGGGCGGCTTGCGGCTTCGGGACGGTCGTTAAAGCTCATGTTCAGCGCGCGTGCTTGCGCAAAGCCCGCAATGCCCAGTGGGTTGATCGTGCCCTCTGCGCCGCCAGCCAACATAATGTCGGCGTCATCGTCGCGGATCATGCGCGCGGCATCGCCAATGGAGTGCGCGCCGGTGGAACAGGCGGTCACCACGGCGTGATTGGGGCCTTTCAGGCCATATTTAATGCTGACCTGACCAGAGATCAGGTTGATGAGCCGACCATGCACAAAATGCGGGCTGACGCGACCTGGGCCTTTTTCCGCGAGCAGCAATGCTTCGCTTTCAATGCCGGGCAGACCGCCAATGCCGGACCCGATGGAGCAGCCAGCGCGGACCTTTTGTTCTTCGGTCAATTCGGTGAGACCGGCATCTTCCAATGCCTGACCTGCGGCATCGATGCCGTAAATGATAAAGGGATCAACCTGCCGCTGAACTTTGTGGTCAACGCGCTTGTCGGGGTCAAAGCCCCATGCGTGGTCCTTTGGCTTAACCTCGCAGGCAATATGACATTTATGGTCGCTGGCGTCAAAACGCGTAATCATGCCTGCGCCGGATTTGCCAGCAATCAGGTTGGACCATGTCGTTTCGACATCAGCCCCCAAAGGTGTGACCAGACCCAGTCCAGTGACCACGACACGACGCATTGCGTTATCTCCAAAATGCTAATCTTCGCAGCCCAATACCGCGAACAAGTGCCAAAATGCAAACGGCTTTCCGACGGTAGCGCTGTTGACGCCGGTCGGAAAGCCGCTGGAATTTATAACTGCCCGCGCAACATAGCGCGCAAGACGGTTCAGCCGTTGCTGTTGATGAAGTCGATCGCGTCCTTAACGGTAGCGATCTTTTCAGCCGCATCGTCAGGAATTTCAACGTTGAATTCTTCTTCGAACGCCATGACGAGTTCGACGATGTCGAGGCTGTCTGCGCCAAGATCGTCGATGAAGCTTGCAGCTTCCGTGACCTTGTCAGCTTCAACGCCGAGATGCTCAACTACAATTTTTTTGACCCGTTCTGCGGTATCGCTCATTTTTGTGCCCCTTATATTGTTGGGAGGATGAATTTCAGTAATCGCCCTAATGTCCAGATTGCCCGCTGGCAAGTGGCAAGCGACGGTTATGCTTCAAAGCATCGCCATGCCGCCGTTGACGTGAATAGTCTGGCCAGTGACATAGCCAGCCTCTCTCGACGCGAGATAGGCCACCGCAGCGCCAATATCCGCGCCTTCGCCCATGCGACCCATCGGGATACGCGCATTTAGCGCTTCCTTTTGCGCATCGGGCAAGGTTTCGGTCATCGCGGTCGCAATAAAGCCCGGTGCGACGCAGTTTGCGGTGACATTGCGGCTCGCCAGTTCCTGCGCAATCGCCTTTGTCATGGCGGTAAGGCCGCCTTTCGATGCGGCATAATTGGCCTGACCGGGGTTGCCCGTCGTGCCCACAACGCTGGTTATCGTAATGATACGGCCAAAGCGCGCTTTCATCATGGGTTTCGTCGCGGCGCGCATGAGGCGGAATGTCGCTTCAAGGTTGATGCGGATGACGTCATCCCATTCCTCATCCTTCATACGCATGGTCAAATTGTCGCGTGTCACGCCTGCATTGTTGACCAATATGTCGATCTTGCCCAATTTTTCGAGCGCAGCCGGGACAAGCGCTTCAACGCTATCCTTGTCGCCAAGGTTGCATGGCACCGCAACATGATCGCCGCCCAGGGAGGCGCGAAAGGCTTCAAGTTTTTCGACATTAGAGCCTGAAACAGCCAACTGCGCGCCTTGGGCCGCAAGCGCGTGGCAGATTGCGCTGCCAATGCCGCCCGATGCCCCGGTGACGAGCGCTGTCATGCCAGTAAGATCAAACATATTATTCTCCCTTAAACTCGGGTGCGCGTTTTTCGAGAAACGCGGTGATGGCTTCATCATTGTCCGCAGTGGCATGCGCAAGGCTTTGCATCGCGGCGGACATTTCGAGGATATTTTTCAGGTCCGCCGTCTGGCCTTCGCGCAACAGCCGCTTGGTCATGCGGACGGCATGTGGCGGGTTGGCGGCGATCTTGTCAGCCACCTTGCGCGCGGCGGCCATCAGATCGGCGTCGTCTACGACTTCGGACACGAGGCCGATGCGCAGCGCCTCTGCCGCGTCGATGGTTTCGCCCGTCAACGCAAGCTCAGTGGCTTTGGAAAAACCGACAATGCGCGGCAAAAGCCATGCGCCGCCATCACCCGGCGTAATGCCAAGGCGCACAAAGCTTTCCGCGAATTTGGCCGACGCAGCCGCAATACGAATGTCGCACATCGTGGTCAGGTCAAGTCCAGCGCCAATGGCGGGGCCGTTGACGGCCGCAACAACCGGAACCTCAAGCGCCTGAAACATTAGCGGGAGCCGCTGAATACCATATTTGTAGTTCCGCCGCGTTTCGGCCGGCAATCCGGCGCGCAGGCCGCCGCTGTCGGGGCGCATCTGTTTCAGGTCGCCGCCGGATGAAAATACCGTTCCCGCTCCCGTTAGGATGACGCAGCGCACCGACATATCTTGGTCCGCAGCCATGAAGGCATCGCATATTTGTTCGACGACGCCGACGTCCGATATCGGGTTGCGCTTTTCCGGCATGTTCATCGTGATGGTCAATATGCCGCCATTGCGAGATTGGAGAATTTGGTCCGTCATTATATCGCTTTCAACAAAGCTTCGATGTCATCCATGCTGATGACGCTCGTGGTGGTGATGTCTTCATGCGTGCTGCGCTTTACCATGGGTGATAGCACTTTGCCGCCGAATTCAACGAAATGGGTAACGCCCGTCTCTGCCATCGCGATTGCGGACTCGCGCCAGCGCACGCGGCCGGTCACCTGCTGCACCAATTGCGCGGCGATGATGTCGGGTTCGGACACCGGCGCTGCGGTTACGTTCGCAAAAAGGGGAACGAGCGGCGCATGAATGGTCGTTGTGCCAAGCGCGCTTTGCATTTCATCGGCTGCAGGTTGCATCAATGGACAGTGAAAGGGTGCGGATACCGGCAACAATATGCCGCGCTTGATTCCATGGTCCTTGGCCAGCTCAATGGCGCGATCAATTGCGCCTTTATGCCCTGAAATGACGACCTGCGACGGATCATTGTCATTTGCCACGGTGCAGGTTTCGTCCTGCGCCGCAGCCGCAGCCAGTGCTTCGGCTTTCTCGATATCTGCCCCAAGCAACGCAGCCATCGCGCCAATACCAACGGGAACAGCGGCCTGCATGGCGCGACCACGAAGCTTCAACAATGCCGCCGTCACAGACAATGGCAGCGCGCCAGCGGCACATAGCGCGCTATATTCGCCCAGGGAATGGCCCGCGACGAAATTGCATTTCTCCGAAAGGCGGACGCCGCCTTCGGTTTCGAGCACGCGCAAGGTCGCAATGGCATTTGCCATAATCGCAGGCTGGGCATTTTCGGTCAGCGTAAGTTCGCTTTCGGGGCCATCACACATCAACCGGAACAGATGTTGGCCAAGCGCTTCGTCGACTTCCTGAAACACCGCGCGGGCGGTGGGGCTGGCGTCGGCGAGCGCTTTGCCCATGCCAACTGCCTGGCTGCCTTGTCCTGGAAATATAAATGCGCGCATATTTGCTCCCGTCAGTCCGTGTTTGTGCCAAATCGCCTATGGCGCGCCGCTGGATGTTGCAAGCCCGAACGGCACGATGCGGTTATCGGCGTCATGACCGATGTCCGCGCGGCCAAGATAGGCGATGCCCGTCTTGGCACACCAGCGCCGGGCAATGTCTTCTGCGCCTTCACCAAATGGCCGGTCATTTTCGGGCACATCGCTGACACGGCCAAGCCGCAATCCCGCGAGGCCAGCCGATTGCAAATGGGTGCTGACATTGAAAAAGGCCCGGTCAAATCCATACAGATATTCACTGACTTCCTCGACCATCAACACATGACCATTGAGGTCGGGCATCAATGGCGTTCCGGCCATCATGGCCAGCGTCATCAGGTTGAACGCAGCATGCTTTTCCCCGGCCTGCACATGCGGTTCAAGCGCGTGCGGCGATTGGTGCACGATCCAGTCAAGCGCACGGGTCACGGCTGCTTCGCCGCCTGCGCGTCGTATGTCCGCGGGCATGGGGCCATGGCACACGCGGCCAATGCGCGCGCGATATAAAGCGCCGAGCAAATTGCCGGCATCGCTATAGCCCATATACATCTTGTCAGCCGCGGCGGGCTTTAGAACTGCGACAGCGTCTTCGGCGATCCGGCATGCGCCATATCCGCCACGAACAAACCAGACCGCATCAAAGCCAGGGTCATTGGCAAGCTCCACAAAAGCGTCGCGCCGTTCGTCATCCAAACCCGCGAAATGCCCCGCCTCGGCAAAGCATTGGTCGTGAAAGTAAAGCTCCGCGCTCGGATGTGAAGTTGCCGCAAGCGCCGAAACGCGTGCGGCGTCTTCACGCGTAAAGGGCGTCGACGGTGCGCATATCCCGATTTTCATGAAAAGCCTTCCATCCCCACACCGTAGCCCTGAGCAGTCAGCGCGCAAGCGCTGGCGAAAAGTCGAAGGGTGTTTCTCCGCTGACATCCGCCCTTCGACGGGCGCAGCCGCGATGCGACTGCTGCTCAGGACTGCGGTTACCTTCGCTTGCCATTGCCAAAACCCCTGCTACCCAATAACCGACGCTTATGCACAAAAACAAATCCTATTTCTTCTGTGGCATTGGCGGTTCGGGCATGTTGCCCTTGGCGAATATCGTTCGCGATGCAGGCGCAACCGTCGCCGGGTCGGACCGCGCGTTGGATCAGGGCCGCTTGGGCGCCAAGTTTGAATGGTTACAAAGCCTTGGCATCGACCTGTTTGCGCAAGACGGCAGTGGCCTTGTCAGCGGTGACCAAATCCTGATTGCGTCTGCCGCTATCGAAGACAGCGTGCCTGATGTTGCCAAGGCGAATGCCTTGGGCTGCGCCCGCATGACGCGGGCAGAGCTGCTCGCGGATTTGTTCAATAATGCGCCGCGCAGCGTTGCCGTTGGCGGGACCAGCGGAAAGTCGACCGTCACGGGCATGATCGGCTGGATATTGACCGATGCAGGGCTGGACCCGACGATCATGAACGGCGCGGTGATGAAGAATTTCGTCGCCGATGACGCGCCTTTTGCGAGCGCACGCGTGGGGCAGGGGGACGTTTTCGTTTCGGAGGTCGACGAAAGCGATGGTTCTATCGCCTTGTTCACCCCCGAAGTCGCGGTGCTCAACAATGTCAGCCTCGACCATAAAAGCCTTGAAGAATTGCGCCAGCTGTTCGGTGACTTTGCCAAGAAAGCAAAGACAAGCGTGTGGAACGCCGATGATGCAGAGACTGTGGCGCTCATTGAACCCTTGGCGCTGGCAGGGGCCATCAGCTTCGGCTTTGCAGCGCAGGCTGATTTCCGCGCGACCGATATCGTTGACCTGCCGCTGGGCAGCCGTTTCACGCTGCACGCAATGGGCAATACCCATGACGTCGCGCTCATTGTCCCCGGTCGCCACAATATCGCCAACGCACTGGCCGCCATCGCCGCCGCGACTGCGCTCGGCGTAACCGTTGCGCAGGCTGTTCGCGCGATAGAGCGTTTCAACGGCCTTGCCCGTCGCTTCGACATTGTCGGCACCGCCAACGACATCACCGTCATCGACGATTTCGGCCACAACCCCGACAAGATCGCTGCAACGCTTGCAACACTCAAAGCCTTCCCGGGCCGGATCATTGCATTCTTTCAACCGCATGGCTTCGGACCAATCCGCGTAATGGGCGCTGAATTGGCCGGCGTTTTTGCAGACATGCTTGGCAAGGAAGATCACCTCATCCTGTGCGATCCCGTTTACTTTGGCGGCACCGTCGACAAGAGCATCGGCAGCCAAAGCATCACCGACGCTGTCACTGCAGCAGGCCAAAACGCCGAATATATCCCGTCGCGCGAAGACTGCGGCAACCGCATGGTCGATCTTGCGCAACCCGGCGACCGTATCGTCATCATGGGCGCGCGGGATGATACGTTGAGCGCGTTTGCAGCGGATATTTTGGCGCGGCTTGGCGCCTAGCGATAACGCGACGTTGCGCCATTCCGGCGAATCGCTTGCATTCTGCGCAAATCCCACCTAAGCGCGCCACTTCGCTTGGGGTAACCCTTGTGAAAACGAAGAAAGCCGGAGGGGCGTATGCATGGTGCTGCGTCAGCGATCGGTAGGAACAAGGAAACGCCCATGCCAATGTACGAGCATGTATTTTTGGCGCGTCAGGACCTTTCACAGGCCCAGGTTGATGCGCTGGCAGAAGTTGCCACCAAGATTGTGGAAGACAATAAAGGTAAGGTCGTAAAGACTGAAACCTGGGGTCTTCGCACACTGACTTACAAAATTCAGAAAAACCGCAAAGCGCATTTCGTAATGCTCGACATCGAAGCCAATGGCGACACCATCGCCGAGCTCGAGCGTCAGACACGTATGAACGAAGACATCATTCGTTACATGACTGTCCGCGTCGACGCGCATGAAAAAGGCCCATCGGTCATGATGCGCAAGAGCGACCGTCCAGAGCGTAGCGAGCGCGGTGGATTCGGTGGCGGCGACCGTGATCGCGGTGCCCCACGTCCAGATCGCGCACCCCGCGCAGAGCAGGAGGCTTAAATTATGGCACGTCCGTTTTTCCGTCGCCGCAAGTCCTGCCCATTCCAGGGTAAAGATGCGCCGAAAATTGATTATAAAGATGTACGCCTGCTTCAGGGTTACATTTCAGAGCGTGGCAAGATTGTCCCATCACGCATCACCGCCGTTTCGGCAAAGAAGCAGCGTGAGCTGGGCCAAGCTATCAAGCGCGCCCGTCACATCGGCCTTCTGCCGTACATCGTGAAGTAAGGAGCCGAAACATGGATATCATACTTCTCGAACGCGTTGAAAAGCTTGGTGCAATCGGTGACGTTGTCACTGTGAAGGACGGCTATGCCCGTAACTTCCTGTTGCCAAACAAAAAAGCGCTCCGTGCGAACGACGCAAACCGCAAGGTTTTCGAAGCCAACCGCGCGAAAATTGAAAGCGACAACGCAACCCGTCGTGAAGAAGCACAAAAGGCTTCTGGCGGCGTCGAAGGCAAGCAGATCGTTCTGATCCGTGCGGCTTCGCAAACTGGCCAGCTTTATGGTTCGGTTTCGGTTAAGGATATCGTTGACGGTCTGGCTGCCCAGGACGCCAAGGTTACCAAGTCGATGATCGTTCTTGAACGCCCGATCAAAACGCTTGGCGTATTTGACGTTAAGGTTGTTCTGCACCCCGAAGTTTCGGTTACGGTTCAGGTCAATGTGGCCCGTTCGGACGACGAAGCCGAGCTGCAGAAGGACGGCGTCAACGTTCTTGAGCAGATGTTCGAAGCTGAACAGGCCGAGATCGCTGCTGAAGCCATTGAAGCACAGGTTGAAGCCGAAGTTGCTGCCGACGCTGCCGATGCAGCTGAAGCCGCTGCAAACGCAAAGCGCCGCGAAGAGCAAGCTGCTGCCAAGGCTGCTGCTGAAGCTGCCGGTGGTTTGTCGGCTGAGGCTGACGAAGCCTAAGCTTTCGCACCTAAAAAACAAAAAGCCGCCCCGTCGCAAGACCGGGCGGCTTTTTTGTGCCATCTTTCCGTCCGTGCAACATAGTTCGTCATCCTGAACTTGTTTCAGGATAACATGCGACGGTTGTGCGTTATCCTGAAACAGGTTCGGATGACGAAGCGCTATTTGTCCATTTAACTGCGAGGCATCGGTCGTGACCGCACCCATCATCATCACCGCCGAAATGGGCAAAGCGGATCAGGCGTGGGCCAATGGTTTGCGGCGTGCGCATTATCCTGCCGACCGCAACATGGTTGATGCGCATATCACGCTGTTCCATCATTTGCCCCCAAGCCATATTGCCGAGGCCAAAGCCCGCTTGGCGGCTCTTGCGGCTGAATGTCCCGCACCGAAGGCCCGTTTAAGCGACCTTATAAATCTGGGTGGCGGCGTGGCTTATCACGTTGAAAGCCCGGAACTCCTCTCGATTCGCGATGCATTGGCCGAAGCGTTTCGCGGCTTGCTCATTCCGCAGGACCAAGCGCGCCCGCGGCTGCACATCACGGTTCAGAACAAGGTCGAACCCGCAATTGCAAAAGCGCTCTACGATAGGCTTTCCATCAATTTTCAGCCCCGATCCTTGTCGATTTATGGCCTTGCTGCCTATTATTATCGCGGCGGTCCGTGGGAACAGATCGGCAGATGGGCATTTCGGGGCTGAATAACGTTTCGCAGCCCTTGACCCATGCAACCCCCACGCTTATAGCGCCGCGTGCTTCCCCGCAAACGCTGGGATTCACGCTTGGATGGCGAAGTAGCTCAGCTGGTTAGAGCGGTGGAATCATAATCCATAGGTCGGGGGTTCAAGTCCCTCCTTCGCTACCATCCTCCCACACACGATAGGCCAGACGGCATCATGAGCTTGCCCGATGCCGACGCGAGGGCTAAGCTTGGGTTATGAAGGACTGCTCCCAATGCGTTGTGCGTAACCGTGCAATTTGCGCCGGCCTCGAACCCGATGAGCTTGATGCGTTGGGACAGCTTGGCCGAAAGCAGCGCGTGGCAAAGGGACAGACGGTGCTTTGGGAAGGCGATGATTCGGTTGTCGTCGCCAATGTCATCGAAGGCGTCCTTAAAGTGTCCATGAGCATTTCGGATGGACGCGAACAGATTGTCGGCCTTGTCTTCGCCTCCGATTTTATCGGCCGGCCTTTTGGTCAGCAAAGCCCCTACAGCGTCACTGCGCTCACAGACGCAGAATTATGCATTTTCCCCCGTTCCACTTTTGACAGCTTCGCGCGGCAGCATCCGGAACTGGAGCATAAGTTGTTGCGGCGGACGTTGACCGAACTTGATCGCGCCCATGAATGGATGTTGCTGTTGGGGAAGAAGACCGCGACGGAACGCATTGCAACCTTGCTGTTGGAAATGTCTGCGCGCCTTGGTGAGACGGGTTGTTCGATGGACAAAAATGCTTTGGATGCGTTTGAATTGCCGCTCGATCGCCAACAGATGGGCGATGTTCTTGGCTTAACCATTGAGACGGTCAGCCGGCAATTATCGCTGTTGAAAGCCGATGGAGTCATCAACTTGCCGGACCGCCGGACGGTGGCCATTCAAGACCGTGTGCGGCTTCAGCATCTTTCCGCCGCCGCATAAGGCTGTTTTTATAATCTGCCCGGCTGGAGCATATGGTGCCAGCGCCAGCGCAGAAAATTTGGGTTTAACCGGAGGCTTTAGTCTTTGCCGTTATCCGCAGGGCCGCCGACAAGCACAAAATGGCGGTCGCAATAGCCGCAATCGACATAGCCTTTTTCATCAATCTGAAGCCAGACGCGGGGATGCCCCAATGCAGCAGGGATGTCACCGCTGCCGTCGCAAGCAACGCGCGGTTCACGGACTCGGATCGTTTCAGGATTGTTGTTCATGCGCGGCGCGTAGCAAAACCGCTGCGGGGCTGCAACGGGTCAGAAATAATTGAGCGTGATCGACCAGTTTCCCGAATACACGCCGGGTGCTTGGTTTGCGGCAACATCAAGCGTGGCACCGATCGGAAATGAAAAAACACCGTTCAACGCTGCAATCCGAAAACTCAGCGGCGTAGTTGTCAGAACAGCCGTCGGCGTGCTGCCGATGACGAAATCGCGGACCCGCATAGGGGTGCCCGGACCATTCAGCGAAATGCTGTTTGCGCCCATTGAGATTTCGACGCGTTGCAGGAATGTTCCTTGGCCGGCAAAGGATGCCGCCTTGTGTCCGCCGCCATTGGCTAAGGTGACGCCACCGGTTTGTGTGCGCGTTCCCGTTGGCGTGATAGTCACCGTGCCGGCTGTTGTTCCGCGAATAACGGTTCCAAAGTCGAGATTGTCGTCGATGACGAAAGTCAAGGGACGGACAATGGTCATTTCAGCGTTACCGGGCGACGTCCCTGCATAAGCAGGTTGCACGGCCATCGTTGCAAAAGCAGCGAGCAGTGATGCCTTTGCTATGCGTTGCAGAAGTTGGTTGGCCCTGATCATCCTCAAACGATTAACCGCAAAAGGTAAAGATATTCTCTCCAAGCCTGCCACCGCACAAATAGCCGCATCAATGCATTGCGCGCATTTCAGGGTTCGCCAGCAATCTGTCATTTCCCGTGATTGCTTAGATGGGCTGCGTTCGCTATCGCATGCCCATGTCTGAACAAGCTATCTCGATCAAAAATCTCTCCAAAAAATATGCCGGCGGCAAACAGGCGCTGAACGATGTCAGCTTCGACGTCGCTCAGGGATCTATTTTCGGCCTTCTGGGGCCGAATGGCGCGGGCAAATCCACGCTAATCAACATCTTGGCCGGGTTGGTCATGAAAAGCGCGGGCTCCGCATCGATCTGGGGTTTTGATATCGATGCCAACCCACGCAATGCCAAGGCATCGATCGGTATTGTCCCGCAGGAAATCATGTTCGATCCCTTCTTTACGCCCAAGGAAGCGCTTGAATTGCAGGCGGGTTTATATGGCGTGCCGAAGTCCAAGCGGCGGACGATGGAGCTGCTCAAGGCGGTCCGGTTGGAGGACAAGGCGGATGCCTATGCCCGGACATTGTCGGGCGGCATGAAAAGACGGTTGCTGGTGGCCAAAGCCATGGTCCATTCGCCGCCTGTTATCGTGCTCGATGAGCCCACGGCCGGTGTCGATATCGAGCTGCGGCAGCAATTGTGGGATTATGTGCTTGAACTGAACAAGCAGGGCGTGACAGTGGTGTTGACCACCCATTATCTCGAAGAAGCCGAACAATTGTGTGATCGCATTGCTATCATCAACCATGGGCAGCTGATCGCCAATAAGCCAACCCGCGAGTTGGTCGGCATGGCCCGGGAAAAGGCCGTTGTTCTGACGCTGGATCGCGATGTCACCGCCGCGCCTACCCATGAGGCTTTTGAAAAATCCGAATTGGTGAATGAGCGCACAATCGAAATTACCTATAACAAGGATCGCATGAACGCGGGCGAAGTGTTGACGACCATTCAGGGGCTCGGCCTTGGGATATTGGACGTGACGACCAAGGAAGCGGACCTTGAAGACGTTTTCCTGCGTCTCACAAGCAGTGCATAAATGGACGTCGATGTCCTCATTATCGGATCGGGCGCGGCGGGATTAACCGCTGCGCTGCAGCTCGCAACACGCCGAAAAGTCGCCGTTTTGGCAAAGGGCGCGATATCCGATGGCGCGACAGCGTGGGCGCAAGGAGGCATCGCCGCCGTACTTGAGCCCGGCGATAATTTCGAAAACCATATCGAAGATACAATGGTCGCGGGTGCCGGGCTGAACAACCGTGCGACCGTCGAATTTGTTGTCGAAAATGCGCCTGTTGCCATCGAACGGCTGGCCAAGCTGGGCGTGCCATTTAACCTTGAGGGCAATGACTGGCACCTGACGCGTGAGGGCGGCCACAGCCACCGCCGCATCGTCCATGTTGATGATGCCACAGGATGGGCGGTGCAGCAGGCATTGGAAGCCGCAGCGAGAGCGCATCCCAATATCGTGCTGGTGCCCGATATGGTCGCCGTTGATTTGATATCGGGCCGCCATCAGGAACGGTTTTCAACCTCAGGACGCATCCATGGCGTCTATGCGCTCAACCGCAAGACAGGGCAGGTGGAAGCGTTCACCGCGCGGGCCACGATCTTGGCCAGCGGCGGCGCCGGACGCACTTACCTTTACTCCACCGCGCCACGCGGGGCGACGGGCGATGGCATTGCGATGGCGTGGCGTGCTGGCTGCCGCGTGTCGAATATGGAATTCATGCAATTTCACCCGACCTGCCTGTACAATCTTGAGGTAAAAAACTTCCTGATTACCGAGGCGGTGCGCGGCGAAGGCGGTATCCTGAAAAATCCCAAAACCGGGCATCGTTATATGCCCGATTATGACGAACGCGCAGAGCTTGCGCCGCGCGATATCGTCGCCCGCGCCAATGATGCGGAGATTAAGCGCGACGGGTTGGAATATGTCCATTTGGACATCAGCCACAAGCCAGCAGATTTTGTGAAGGGGCATTTCCCGAACATTTATGAAAAGCTGATGGGGCTTGGCATAGACATCACGCGTGAGCCCATTCCTGTGGTGCCAGCGCAGCATTATACCTGCGGCGGTGTTCTGGTTGATCTTGATGGCCGAACCGATGCGCCGGGGCTATATGCCGCTGGCGAAGTGACGCAAAGCGGACTTCATGGTGCCAACCGCCTTGCGTCGAATTCGCTGCTGGAATGCTTCGTTTTTGGTGACGCCTGTGCGCGCCATATTGATGCCCATTGGGACAGCCTGCCACCACCGCCGCCGATCCGCGCGTGGGACGAAAGCCGCGTGACGGACAGCGATGAAGAAGTTGTCATTGCGCAATGCTGGCGCGAAATACGGCAGTTTATGTGGAACTTTGTAGGTATCGTCCGCACGACCAAGCGGCTGGAGCGCGCACAGCACCGTATCGATTTGCTGCGCAGCGAAGTTGCCGATTATTACAGCCATTTTCGTGTGACGCCTGACCTGATTGAATTGCGCAACCTGGTTGAGGTCGCGGCGCTTATCATTCAGTCCGCTTTGTCACGGCATGAAAGCCGGGGGCTGCATTTCACGCTCGATTATCCCGAAACGCTAAAGGAGGCGGTTGATACCGTGTTGGTCCCATGAAAAAACTACTCCCGCTTTTTGCCTTGGCCGCGCTCTCGCCGGCATATGCTGCGACCCCGGAAGAAACCGCGCGGGAGGTGCTGGCGAAATCCCCGATCATCGACGGGCACAATGATACGCCGCACCAGATCGCGGAACTTTTCGATCGGGATTTCTCGAAATTCAACCTCTCGGCACTGCCGACCGATGTTCTTGCCAAAACGCATACCGATATCCGCGCCGCGCGCGCCGGTTTCCTCGGCGGTCAATTTTGGTCGGTATATGTCGATGCCGCACTGCCGAAGCATGAGGCGGTGACCCGGACAATTCAACAGATTGACGTCGTTCGGCAGATGATTGCGCGCTATCCAGAGAGCTTTGCCTATGCATCGACCGCCGCTGAGGTGGAGCGCGCGATGAAGGCAGGCAAGATCGCGTCGATGATTGGCATGGAAGGCGGGCATTCCATCGGCGACTCGCTTGAGATCCTGCGGCAAAGCTATGCGCTCGGTGCACGCTACATGACCATCACGCACAGCCTGACGACCGATTGGGCCGACAGCGCCACCGATGCGCCAAAGCATGATGGGCTTTCGCCATTCGGTTTTGACGTGCTGGCGGAAATGAACCGGCTGGGGATGATTGTGGACATCAGCCATGTGTCGGAGGCAACGATGCATGACGTGTTGGATAAAACCACCGCACCCGTGCTGTTCACGCACAGCAACGCCCGCGCCATCACACCACATCCGCGTAACGTGCCGGACTCCGTGTTGAAGCGTTTGCCGCAAAATGGCGGCGTGGTCATGGTCACATTTGTCCCGGGCTTTACCTCGCCCGAACGCCGCCAATGGGAGTTTGAACGGTCCGCGGTAGCGGGTCGTGCGAAAACCGAGTTTTCCGGCAACCCTGTTGGCGAGAAAGCCGCCGTAGACGCATGGATTGCCGCAAACCCACAGCCCAAAGCAACCTTGGCGCAAGTCGCTGACCATATCGACCACATCCGCAAAGTGGCCGGCATTGACCATATCGGCATTGGCGGCGACTTTGGCGGTGTCGATGAATTGCCCGTGGGGCTCGAAAACGTATCGACCTATCCGGCTCTGTTCGCCGAACTGGTACGTCGCGGCTATTCGAAGAGCGATCTCGCCAAAATCGCCCAAGGCAACGCCCTACGCGTCATGCGCGGGGTCGAGAAAGCGGCGGGGAAATAGCTGTCGCGGCGTTGCGTGACAAAAGTTACGCAAAGCCTTCGGACAAATATCGCTCGGCTATTGCGGCGTGGAGGGCGGCTCCGCGGGCCATGACGCTGTCGTCGAGGACCATGCGGTTGGAATGCAGACCGCAGCAGGACCGCCAGTCGTCGCCCTCATGTGATGCGCCCAAGAAGAACATTGCGCCGGGTACTTTTTCAAGGACATAGGCGAAATCTTCGGCGCCCATGATCGGCGTGTCGAGCGTGATCCAGCTTTCGGCGCCGAACATATCCTCAACCACGGCTTTACCGAATTGAACCGCACGGTCGTCGCAGACGGTGACCGGGAAACCTTGTTCGATATGGACTTCCGCGCTGCAACCATGGGCAGCGGCGATCCCGGGGGCGAGGCGATGCAGCTCCTCCGCCACGCGCGCGCGTGACTGCGGCGACAATGTGCGGATAGTGCCCAAAAGATGCGCGGTTTCCGGAATGATGTTGTTGGTCGTGCCTGCCGCGATTTTGGCAATGGTGATGACCGCCGGGTTAAATACGGAAATCTTGCGCGTGACCATCGTCTGAATGGCCGATACGATTTCGCAGGCAACAGGAATGGGATCAACGGCGTCATGCGGCATCGACGCGTGTCCGCCCGCGCCCTTGACGGTGATATTCAGGACGTCAGAGGATGCCAGCAACGGTCCGCTTCGACCGCTAAACACACCGCGCGGGGCGTTGGGCATGATGTGCAAGGCAAAGGCGGCATCTGGCAGCGGATCAATCAAGCCGTCGTCGAGCATATAGCGCGCGCCATGATGGCCTTCCTCGCCGGGCTGGAACATGAATTGCACTGTGCCGGCCAGCTGATCGCGTTTGGCGCATAGCATCTTGGCTGCGCCCACAAGCATGGCGACATGGGTATCATGCCCGCACGCATGCATCGCGCCTTCGGTCAGCGAGCTATATTCAAGGCCTGTATCTTCATGGAGCGGCAACGCGTCCATATCGCCACGTAGAAGCACCGTACGGCCATTGGCCGGGCCTTTCAGTGTCGCAATGAGCCCCGTCGTCGATGGCCCTTCACGCAACTCCAGCGGCAGGCCAGCAAGCGCGGTCTTAATTTTGGTCAATGTCTTGGGGTTTTGCAGGCCAAGCTCAGGCTCGGCATGGATTGCGCGGCGCAGCGCGATCAGGTCGGGAAGGATGTCTTCGGCGTCGGCGCGCCAGTCAGTGCTGATTAAGTCCATAGCTTAACTAGCACCACCCTGGCGCGCCCGACAACTGCCTTATTTTTCCAAACGGACCGTCACATATTGTGTGGCAGCACCGCGGCGTTTGACGCCCAGCAAGATCGCACCACGACCCGCTGCCTGCGCTTCCTTGACGGCAGCGGCGAGACCGGCTGCTGTGCTTATTGGTTTGTAGTTTGCCGATACGATGACATCACCACGACGCAGACCAACCTGCGCACCCGTACCGGTGCCCGGAACGTCAATAACGACACCCTTTGTGTCGGTCGTCATGCCAAGTGCGCGGGCGATTTCGGCATCAAGCGGAATAACGCTGATGCCCACAGCATCACGCACAACCTTTGAATCTGGCGTGTCGGTTTGCTTGTCGAAATCCTTGTTTTCTTCAGGGTTGAAACTTTGCGCCAACTTCTCTTCGGGAGGACGTGTGCCGACGGTTGCGGTCAGCTTCAGCGGCTTGCCTTCGCGTAAGATATCCAGCGGAATGCGTGTGCCAGGTTTGATATTGGCGACGATGAACGACAGCGTGGCTTCAGGCGAAACCTCGCGGTCATTGACACGCAGAACGATGTCGCCTTCCTTCAGGCCAGCCTTATCAGCGGCTTCGCCAGCAACAACGCGCGCGACAAATTCGCCGCGGTTCTTGTCCAAACCAAGTGCGTCGGCGGTATCCTCATCAACGGGCCGGATGCTGATCCCCAAATAGCCACGTTCCGGACGGACACCCTTTTTCAGGGATTCGACAACAGGAATGGCTTCTTCTGCGGGAATGGCAAATCCGACGCCGATATTTGCACCAACAGGTGAAATCAGGCGGTTGTTGATGCCAATGACTTCGCCCTTGAGATTGAACAAGGGACCACCCGAGTTGCCGGGGTTAATGGCGGTATCGGTTTGAATGAAGCGGTCATAGGCACCACCGGCGCCAATGTTGCGCTGAAGCGCGGAGATGATGCCCGCGGTTACCGTGTTGCCAAGGCCAAGCGGGTTACCGATTGCGATGACCCAGTCACCCACACGGCTTTTCTTTGAGTCCGCCATTTTGACGAACGGCAAATCGGTCGCACGGATTTTGAGCAACGCGATGTCTGATTGTGGGTCACGGCCGACGATTTCGGCATCATATTCCTTGCCATCAAACAAGGTGACGGTCACGCGGTCAACCGCATCGCCCGATGGACCACCTGCGACAACATGGTTGTTGGTCACGATATAGCCATCGCTCGAGATCAAAAAGCCTGAGCCGCCGCTTGCTTGGTCCTGCGTTACGGGACGGCGTTCGCCGGTTAGCGGGTTAAAGGTGGTGGCGACTTGTACCTTTTTACGCGTGGCGATATTGACCACCGCGGGCTGCAACTGTGCGGCCAAGTCTGCAAAGCTCGACGGTGCGCCGCCGGGCGCGAGATTAACTTGTTCCGAAACAGCAAGGCCGGTTTGCGCGGTCACGGGATTGTCGTTGACCAAAGCTACGGCGGCACCTGTCATCAAAAGCGCGGTGGTAACTGCATAAGCGTAACGCACGTTTATCATTCCTCTCGTATACTCAGCTGGGCAACAGGCCCGAAAGTCCGCCATTCGATGGCGTGGTAAAGCTTAACGCCAATTGAATGGATGCCATCCAATTGGCCAAAATCATCCGTCGTTCGACTAACGCCCGGTACGGAATTTCTCAAGATACGCGTTCTGCGGCGACAAGATGATGTTGCTTGATCCTTCGCCATTCTGGAATGTCTGGCGATAGCTCTGCATGGCGCGATAGAAGTCATAAAAGGCGGGATCCTTGCCATAGCTTATGGCATAGATGCGTGCGGCTTCGGCTTCGGCATCTGCGCGGATAATCTGCGCTTCTTTCTGGCCCTCGGCATCAATGGCAATCGCTTCCTGATTACGCGCGCTGCGCATCCGGTTATAGGCCGACTGCAGCGTTGCTGCGGGCAAATCTGCGCGCTTAATGCGGACGTCAATGACTTCAGCGCCATATTTCTTGGCTTCACGGTTCAACGCCGTCTGGATATTTTCCATAACTTCGCCGCGCTCGGCGCTGAGCAACGCCGCAAAGGTGCGCTTGCCCAATTCGTTGCGAAGCGATGAGCCCAAGATTGTCTTCAACTGCTCGCGCAAGCGATCCTCGGTACGGATGGTCCGATACATTACATCCGGTTGCGTGATGCGGAACCGGGCAAAAGCGTCAACTTGCAGGCGCAGCTGGTCCGTGGAAAGCACTTCCTGTTGATCCATTTCGACGCTCAACACGCGCTTGTCGACAATCTGGATTTGTTCAACAAAAGGGATACGGAAGGTGAGGCCCGCGCGCGTTTCGCCAAATTGTTCGTTCGCACGATATTTGTTCACAACGCGGTCAACCTTGCCGTAGCTGCTGATAATCGCTTGTTGCGTCTCAGGGACGATGGTGACCGACATGCTCCACAAAATGAGCGCACCGATACCAATCACTGCCAGATAAATCGGGTTTCTGATGAGATTCGTCATCATTGCTTTTTTCCTGTCACAACAACGGGTTCAGCCTTTTGCGCGGCCTTTTTCTGAAACTCAGGGAGCGGAAGGTATGGGGTCACGCCGCCGGTTTCGACAATCGTCTTGTCGACCTTGCCAAGCACTTGCTCCATCGTTTCGTAATATAGCCGCCTTTTGGTGACTTCGGGCGCTTCCTTATACTGGACGTAAATCTTGTCGAACTCGGCAGTTTCACCCAACGCCAACTCGGTAACGCGGCTGGCATAAGCACGGGCATCGTTCAGATAGCTCTCGCGGCGTTGTTGCGCCGCGTTTACTTCGCGGAATGCGTCGTTCACTTCAGCGGGTGGGTCTGACTGACGGATCGAAATGCTCTGCACCAACACACCAGCGCGATATTCGTCCAATATCTGCTGCATGCGGCGGCGCACTTCTAATTCGATTGCGCCACGGCCCGGGCCAATGGCTTGGGTCAAATCAAAATTGGCAACGGCGGCGCGCATGGCGCTTTCCGCGACTTCCTTGACCGTGCCTTCAGGGCTGTCGAGTTGAAACAGGAACAATGAGGGGCTCTTGATCGACCAGCGGACGTCATAGGCCATATCAATGATGCTCTGGTCTTTGGTCAGGACCAGATTTTCACTGCTTGCCTTGGGCGAACCGATGGAGGTCGTCTGGATCTGCTTTGTATCAATCTTGGTGATATTCTCGATGGGCGACGGCAGCGTGAAACGAATACCGGGCTGCACCGTGCGGGCATATTTGCCAAGCTGGGTTACAACGCCTTCCTGCTCGGGACCAATGCGGTGGATCGTTGACCAGGCCAGCCATAGCACAAGAAAACCGCCAACGATAAGCGGCCACCAGCTTTTGCCATCGGGCCGTTGCGGAATGCCACCAAAGCCACCGCCTTTGCGGCGCAGCAATTCTTCCAGTGACGGGCCACGGGTCCGCGATTGTTTCGCCGCACCTTCCGGTGTCGGGTCCCACGGGTTAACCGGATCGGGCTTTGATCGGCCGCCTTTTGCGTTTGCATTACCGGATGTACCGGTGTCGTGGGAATCGTCTGAATCCCACGGTCCTTTGCCTTCTACCGCCAAAATTTGTGACCCCTGCTCGTCAATTTTTCTGCTCATAAAGTGTATGTAGTAGCGGTTTTTCAGAAAAACAGTGTCAATCCCGCAATTCTGAATCTATTCGGCATGATATGCCAAATATTGAAGATTTTTCTCATATAATTTCTGCCGTTGCCGGCGCACGCGCCAGCGGTTTGAAAATTGCCGATGGCGCAGTTTCGCTTATGCTCGATGTGTCGGGATTGAACGCGGATGCGCGCGCGCAAATGGAGGCTGATGTTCGCAGCGCCGTTGAACGCGCAGGGGCGACGTCGGTTCGGATCATGTTGACGGCGGAGCGGATTACGCCGCGCCTGATCGCTGTGGCCAGCGGCAAAGGTGGCGTGGGTAAATCAACGCTGTCGACGAACCTTGCCATCGCCATGGCGCGGGCTGGCCGATCGGTCGGGCTGGTTGATGCCGATATCTACGGTCCATCGCAACCACGGTTGATGGGTGTCGAGGGCGTGAAGCCTGAAGCCGAAGGCAAAAATATGATACCGGTAATGGGTGCTGGCGGCGTGCCTTTCCTGTCGATGGGCCAGTTGGTCAATCCGGGTCAGGCCATTGCGTGGCGTGGCCCCATGGCGGGCAACGCCCTGTCGCAGCTTGTTGATGCCAAATGGGGTGATGTGCGCGACATCGTGGTCGATATGCCGCCGGGCACCGGTGACATCCAATTGTCGATGATCCAAAAGCATAAGCCGGTCGGCGCCGTTATCATTTCCACCCCGCAGGATTTGGCATTGATTGACGCCACCCGCGCCATCAGCTTTTTTGACACCGCGAAAGTGCCGATCATTGGCCTCGTTGAAAATATGGCCGGCTATCTCTGCCCGCATTGCGGCGAAATGAGTGATCCTTTTGGCTCGGGCGGAGCCGAAGCCGCGGCAAAGGAATTGGGCATTCCGTTCTTGGGCCGCATTCCGCTGGATATCAAAATCCGCATGGCAAGCGATGCAGGCAATCCGCCGGCACTGGATGAAGGCCCCATTAGCGATGCCTATGCGGCGATTGCCCGGCAAGTATCCGCATGGGTGGATGCGCCAAAGGCCGCGCCTGCATGACGGAAGACGCCGGGGCAAGCGAAGGCATTAGCCGCCGAAAGCTGCTCATTGGTGGCGGCGCTGGCGTCGGTTTGCTTGTGGCTTGGGGCCTGTGGCCGCGCCGTTATACGCCCAATTTACGGACGGTAGAGGGCGAGCATCTTTTCGGACCGTGGCTTAAAATTGCCGAGGACGGCAAAATCGTCGTTGGCGTTCCACAAAGCGAGTCTGGCCAAGGCGTGTATACGGCATTGGCGCAGATCGTCGCCGGAGAGCTTGGCGCTGACTGGCGATCGGTGGCAGTCCAGCCAGTGCCGCCAAGTCCGATATTCGCAAATACATTATTGGCTCGCGAGTGGGCCCCGGCATTCACGCCCGAAAATCTGTCGCTCAACGCAGATGGCGGTCCCGTTGCCAGCGGCATTAATGAACTTGCGAGACGCGACGTCTTTGTTGTGACCGGCGGATCATCCTCCATAAGGCAATTTGAACAGCCATGCCGTGAAGCTGGCGCAGCGGCGCGGGCGGTCTTGTGTCAGGCCGCGGCAGCGCGCTGGGACGTTTCGTGGGAACAGTGCCAAACGGACCGCGGTTTTGTGGTCTTTGGAAAGAAACGCCTCGCATTTGCTGATCTTGTCATTGAAGCATCAGAGATCGCGCCGCCATCGCCGATTCCGCTGAATTCTTCGCCGCGCAACCGCCTTTCGGGCCGTGACGCCCCCCGGCTCGATCTGTCTGCCAAGGTGGATGGCAGCGCAAGCTTTGCGGGCGACATTCGTCTGCCCGACATGCTCTACGCGTCGGTTCGGGGCGGGCCAGCGGGCGACAGTAGGCTGAAATCCGCCAACACAAAAGCGGCCCTAAAAATGCGCGGCGTGGTGCAAGTTGTGCGGACCAAAAGCTGGGTTGCTGCGGTGGCAAGCAACTGGTGGGCAGCCAACACCGCGTTGGATGTAATGAAGCCCGTCTTCGCGACCAAAGGCGGTCTGGCGGACAGCCAGAAAATCGGACAGTCGCTTGGCGACGCGATCGCCAAAGGCCCCGGCTTCCGGGCATTTAAATCAGGCGACGTTGACGCTGCAATGGCCCCCGAGACGGCAACGCGCATTTTTAAGGCTGACTATTCGGTGGGTGCGGCGGTGCACGCCCCTATTGAAACACGTTCAGCGACGGCGGATTATCGCAATGGTCGTCTGCAATTATGGATCGCATCACAGGCGCCTCAGGCCGCGCGGGTTGCCGCAGCAAACGCCATCGGCATCGATGTAAATGATGTCGTTCTCTACCCCGTCATGGCGGGCGGAAGCTTTGACCGCAATTTTGACAATGTGATCGCCGCGCAAGTCGCGGTCATTGCCAAGGAAGTGGGCCGACCGGTGCAACTGGTCTGGTCGCGCCCTGAAGATTTCCTGCGGGATCATGTTCGTACACCGGCGCTGGGCCGTTTATCCGCCGCGATAAATGCCGAAGGCGCCGTGACCGCCATGAGCGTGCGGGTAGCCGCGGCATCCAGCATGCGTGAGCTTGCGAACCGGATCGATGGGCAAAGCGTTGACGCCGCGCGCAAGTCGTCCGCAGGCGAATTTGACGCGCTCGCGGTGCACGGTGCGGAGATACCATATGCCATTCCCAATCTGACGATTGACCATTTCCCTGTGCGCATGCCGATGCCGACCGGGCCGTGGCGTAGCCTTGCGCACAGCTACAACTGCTTTTTCGTCGAAGGGTTCATCGACGAGCTTGCCCAGAAAGCTGGCGTCGAGCCCTTGTCGTTTCGCATGCAAATGCTTGTCGGCCAAACGCGGCTTGCCCGGTGCCTCACCGGCGTCGCCAATATGGCGGGATGGGACGGGGGCGGCTCGGGCAGCGGACGCGGCATTGCTTGCCACAGCATGCGCGGTAGCCACATTGCCGTTATTGTGACGGCGCGTACCAGCGAAACCGGCGTGCGCGTCGACCGTATTCATGCGATGGCGGATTGCGGGCGGCTCATTAATCCCGATCTCGCGCGCCAGCAGATTGAGGGCGGCATTATATTCGGATTGGCACAGGCATTGGGTTCAACAACCGAATATCAAAACGGCCTGCCAACCGCCCGCCGTCTGCGCGATGTGGACCTGCCGAAATTGGTAGACGTGCCGGAAATCACCGTTGAATTTGCGCGCAGCGATGCGGCGCCGGGCGGTGTGACTGAACTCGGGGTGCCACCAGTTGCACCCGCACTTGCAAACGCATTATTCTCCGCAGCCGGAATACGTTTGCGTGAACTTCCATTGCTGTCCCGGGGACTATAATGACATTACCAATTGACCACCCACCCGTTGCGACGCCCAAAGTCGGCGTCTTGCTGGTGAATCTGGGCACGCCAGACGCACCGACTACGTCAGCGGTGAAGCGCTATTTGAAACAGTTTCTGTCGGATCGACGCGTTGTCGAAATTCCGCCTTTGCTGTGGCAACCGATTTTGCGCGGGATCATTTTGAACACCCGTCCGCAAAAATCCGCGCAGGCATATGCCAAGGTATGGACCGAAAAAGGATCGCCGCTCGCATTTTTCACAGCCGGACAGGCGGAAGCGTTGCAGGCGCGTATGGAAGGGATCGCCGATGTGCGGTACGCCATGCGCTATGGCAATCCGTCCGTCGCTGATCAACTGGCCGCGATGAAAGCGGCGGGGTGCAACCGGATTTTAATTGCGCCATTATATCCGCAATATTCAGGGGCGACGACGGGTACTGTGCTTGATGAGGCATATGCCACGCTCACCGCCATGCGATGGCATCCGGCGATCCGGACGTTACCGGCTTATCATGATGATGCGCGCTATATCGGCGCGTTGAAGACGTCGATTGAAGCGTCGCTTGCGAAACTGGATTTCGTTCCCGACGCGCTTGTGATCAGTTTCCACGGGATGCCGGAACGGACGCTTCATTTGGGGGATCCTTATCATTGTCACTGCCAAAAGACCGCACGGCTGCTGTCGGAAGCCATGGGTCGCGCGCTTGTTGTCAGTTTCCAATCCCGTTTTGGGCGGGCAAAATGGCTTGAACCCGCCACGGACGACACGCTGATGAAGCTTGCGCGTGAGGGGACAAAGAAAGTCGCGATCTTTGCGCCGGGCTTTTCGGTCGATTGCCTCGAAACGCTCGAGGAGCTGGCGATGCAAGGGCATGAGCAGTTCGAAGAAGCGGGCGGCACGCATTATGCCTATCTGCCGTGCCTGAACGACAGCGATATCGGCATGGATATGCTTGAACAGATTATCGGGCAGGAACTCGCTGGCTGGATCTAATCGTTGGCACAGCGTGGCTGCGGCTTTTTTGTGCTAACGTTTACGGCAACTTGCACTTGTGCCCTTGTCCATTAATCATGGCGGAAATAGCGATGAGGAGAGCAATGCATGTCACGAATTGCGGTGGTTACAGGCGGAACCAGAGGTATTGGCGAAGCGATCTGTTTGAAGCTTCAGGAAAAAGGCCGGATGGTCATCGCCAACTATGGTGGCAATGACGCGGCCGCCAAGGCTTTTTCGGAGCGGACCGGCATTGCGGTGCGGAAGTGGGACGTGGGCGATCACCAAAGCTGTCTGGACGCCTGCACGGCGATTGAGGCGGAGTTCGGGCCGATCGACATCATGGTCAACAACGCTGGTATCACCCGCGATGCTACGATGATGAAGATGACATTTGAACAATGGGACGAAGTGATCCGCGTCGACCTGACGGGATGTTTCAACATGGCCAAGGCAGTCTTTGCCGGCATGCGCGAACGCAAATGGGGCCGCATCGTAAACATTGGTTCAGTCAACGGCCAGGGCGGCCAAATAGGCCAGGTGAATTACGCGGCCGCGAAATCAGGCATCCATGGCTTTACCAAATCGCTTGCTGCAGAGGGCGCGCGCTATGGCGTGACCGCCAATGCAATCGCGCCGGGCTATATCGGCACCGAAATGCTATCGACCATCCCGGAAAATGTGATGGAAAAGATCGTCGCCCAAATCCCGGTTGGCCGATTGGGTCAACCCGACGAAATCGCCCGCGGCGTCGAATTTTTGACGAGCGACAATGCAGGCTTCATCACCGGTTCGACTTTGTCGATCAACGGTGGCCAGCACATGTATTGATGGTTGTCGGCGGGTGAGCGATATTTATCATCCGCCCGTAAAGCGCAGCATGACGGTGGCGGGGCATCAAACCTCCATCAGTCTGGAACCGCTTTTCTGGGACGCGTTGAAACGGGCTGCCGAGCAGAAGGATTTGCCCGTCAATGCGTTGGTCGCGCAAATCGATGTTGAGCGTCTGGAATCGGGCACGCCCTGCGGGTTGGCGAGTGCGATTCGGTTGTGGGTGATGGCGAACGCATAAAGGGTTCGGTCACATCGACCTGTCCCGTCGGTTAAAGACCTGCTTCGACCGCTATTCGGACGGCATCTGCCGCATTCGACGTCGACAGTTTCTTGAACATCAGCATGCGGTGCATCTGAACCGTTTTTTCGCTTAAGGACAATCGATAGGCAATCTGCTTTGTCCGGAAACCGCGCGCCATTTGCTGCAAAATTTCGCGCTGGCGGGGCGAAAGCCGGTCGACAATCTGTGCAGCCTGTTGTTGCCGCACCAGCCCAATGCTCTCCTCTTCGGGTAGCACTTCGATCTGGGACCCGACGAACAATTCAAGGTTCCCATCATCATCGAACAATGGCGCGATCATCACTGCGTTGCGAAAGGGGGAGCCGTCTTTCCGGTAATTGATAAGCTCTGCCAGTGCAGGATGCTTCCCGTACACGGCGGAACGCAGTTTTTCGGTCTGGCCATTTTCGGTGTCCGGACCGCGCAAGAAGCGGCAGTTGCGGCCGATAACTTCGTCTTCTGCGTATCCCGTCAACGCACAAAAAGCCGCATTCACCGCAATCAGGGGATTGTCTGGCTTTGTCGGGTCGCTGACGACGGTTGCGATGGGGCTAAAGCGGATCGAATCCAAAACTGGATGACGCGTGGCTTGGTTTGGCTTCGGATTCAAATTCGTTTTCACTTTGATGGAAGATGCCGCAAAAATATCAATGTGGCAACTGTTCCTTCAAAGCGGTACTCCGATTCGAATGGCGCTTTTAGTCTGAGCCCACCCGCTCAACATCCGCGCCGACAAGTTGAAGCTTTTCTTCTAGCCGCTCATAGCCTCGGTCGAGGTGGTACAGACGGCTCACATGCGTTTCGCCCTCTGCGACCAGGCCCGCGATCACAAGGCTCATAGAGGCTCTCAAATCGGTTGCCATGACAGGCGCGCCCGTCATTTTCTTCACGCCATGGACAATGGCCGTACGGCCCTTGGTTTCGATATGCGCGCCCATACGGTTGAGTTCGGGCACGTGCATGTACCGGTTTTCGAAAATTGTTTCGGTCAGAACACTTGCGCCGTCTGCCATGCACAGCATGGCCATGAACTGCGCCTGCATATCGGTTGCAAAGCCGGGATATGGCGCGGTTGAAATCGTCAGCGGCTTTAATTTGCCATCGGACGCGATGCGGATCCCGCCGGCCGTTTCTTCAACCGTGACGCCTGATTGGCGCAGCGCATCCAGCGTTGCGTCCATTTCGCTCGCCTTTGCGCCGACAAGTTCAATATCGCCGCCCGTAATGGCTGCGGCGCAGGCATAGCTGCCCGCTTCGATCCGGTCGCTCATCACGCGGTATGTCGCGCCATGCAGACGGTCTTTACCGTGAATGATAAGGTCGGATGTGCCGATGCCTTCAATCTGCGCGCCCATCGCGACTAGCAAGTTGCACAAATCGACGATTTCCGGTTCGCGCGCTGCATTGTGCAGAACACATGTGCCCTTCGCGAGGCTGGCCGCCATCAGGGCATTTTCAGTCGCGCCCACGGAAACCACGGGGAAGGTATAGGTCCCGCCGGGAATACCCTTTTTGGCGACCGCCTTCACATATCCTGCAGCGACTTCAATTTCGACGCCAAAGGCCTCAAGCGCTTTTAGGTGAAGGTCGATTGGCCGGTTGCCAATGGCGCATCCGCCGGGCAGCGACACGGTCGCTTCGCCCGCACGGGCAAGCATTGGGCCCAAAACCAGAATCGACGCGCGCATTTTGCGGACAAGGTCATAGGGCGCGATGTTTGTGGTGATACGCGTCGCTTCGAGCGTCATCACGCGGCCGAAATCTTCGGGACGCGATCCGGCAACCGTCGTGGAAATACCGAACTGGTTCATCAAATGCTGAAAACCATCAATGTCGGCCAAACGCGGCAAATTGCGCAAGGTTAGCGGCTCGTCGGTCAGCAATGCGCACGGTATCAGCGTCAATGCGCTGTTCTTCGCGCCTGAAATGGGAATCTTGCCCTTGAGCGTATTGCCGCCGCGTACGATTATCTTATCCATCGCAGGGTATTTAGCGGGAATCGATTGCGGCGCAACTTAGGAATTGGAAGTCACAACGTCGTGAGCGCAATCTCAAGCTGGCCAAGTCGTTCTTTGCCCCAATATATCTCGTCACCCACAAAAAATGTCGGGACGCCAAATGCCCCGCGTTTGGCGGCATCTTCGGTGTTCGCGATCAATTTCGCTTTCACTGCGGGATCCTCGGCCTTTGCAAGCAATGCGGCACTGTCGAGGCCAGCTGCATCCAGAACCGAAGCGACAATCTGTGCATCGCCCATGTCCGCGCCGTCTTCCCACATCGCTGCCATCACTGCGTCCACATAAGGCGCAAAGCAGCCGAGATGTTGGGCGGCAACCGCGCCACGCATCAGTTGCAGCGAATTGATGGGAAAGCGCGGGTTCATTTTGAATGGCAGCGCATGCGCTTTGACGAAGCGGTCGAATTCCAGCATCTCATAATTGCGTTTTGCAGGCGTCTCCGCATAGCGCATAAATGGCGCTTGGTTGTTCGTAAGCTTGAACAGTCCCCCCAGCGAAATGGGGATATAGACCGCTTCCGCGCCCGTACGCGCGCAGATATCGGGCAGTATCTTGTGCGCGAGATAACTGTTGGGCCCGCCGAAATCGAAAAGAAATTGGAAGCTTTTGGTCATCAAAAATTCTCCGTCCATGGCCGTAAATCCATCTCATGCGTCCACGCACTGCGGTGTTGTTTGTGTAATGCCACATATTGCAGCGCAATCGCATCAGGCGACAACACGCCGTCCGCTGCCTTGGCCGCTTCGAAATTGGGGTGAATGCCCCTGATAAAGGCCGTGTCGATTCCGCCGTCAATGATGACATGCGCGACGTGGATATTCTTCGGCCCAAGTTCGCGCGCCATTGACTGCGCCAGCATGCGCAGCGCGCCTTTTGCACCGGAAAAGGCTGAAAAGCCGCTTCCGCCGCGTATGCTTGCGGTCGCTCCGGTGAAAATGATTGTTCCGGACTGACGCTCGACCATCCGCCGCGCCGCCTCGCGTCCCATCAGAAAACCCGCAAAGGCCGCCATTTCCCAAACCTTGCGGTAAACCTGTGCGGTCATATCCAAAATCGAGAAGTTCACATTGGCACCGATGTTGAACACGGCAACCTCAATCGGGCCCACATCGCGCTCAATCGCGTCGACCATTGCCACGACTTCTTCCTCAATGCGCGCGTCTGCTGGATAGGCGCGGGCAGCATAGCCCTCGGCATGAATGGACTTTACCAACGCGTCCAATTCGTCGGCGTTACGCGCACGTCGGTTGACACAAGCGGTGTAGCCTTCGCGGGCAAACGCCTTTGCAATTGCTCCGCCCGTTGCGTCACCTGCGCCAACTATCAATGCTGCTGCCATATTATTTCTCCTTGCACGACGGGATGACTTGCCAGCCCGGAATTTGCAACCGATAGTCGGCCAATAAAGTCTTGGGAGAGAGTAATGCGTTTGAAATATGGCCTGCTTTGCGCATTTGCACCTTTGCTATTGGCTGCGGCGCCCGCCCAAACGACGGACATCATTCTAACGGGCGGATCGATACTCACCATGGCTGGCGATCAGCCGGAGTTTGTTGAGGCCATATTGCTGCGCAACGGCAAAATTGCCGCTCTTGGCACGCTCGCCTCGGTCAAAAAAGCTGCCGCCAAAAAGGCCGAATTGCTGGACCTAAAAGGGCGCACCGTTCTGCCCGGTTTTATCGATGCGCACGGGCATATGGGCTATGTCGGGCAGAATGCAGCGATGGCGCAATTGCAACCACCGCCCGTTGGGACCGTTACATCGATCGCAGAATTACAGAGCGCGCTGCGCCAATTTCCGCGCCCCGCCGGTATGCCGCTGATTATCGGCAATGGCTATGACGACTCGCAACTGGCGGAGCTGCGCCATCCGACACGGGCGGATCTGGATGCGGTTTCCAGCAATGTGCCCATTTTGATACTGCATGTCAGCGGGCATTTTGCGGCGATGAATTCGGCTATGCTGAAGCTGGTTGGCTATACCCCAGAGACGCCCGATCCCATGGGCGGGGTGATCCGGCGTGAGGCCGATGGCAAAACGCCCAATGGCGTGCTGGAGGAAACGGCGCTCTATCCCGTGATGAAAGTGCTGACACCGCCCAGCATGGATGCCAGCATTGCGCCGCTGGTGACGGGTGCCAAAATCTATGCCGCCAACGGTATCACCACCGGGCAGGACGGGCGGATCATGCCGGAAAGCTGGGCAGCGATGGAGGAAGCGGAGAAGCGCGGGCTATTCCCGATTGATGTCGTGGCGCTGACCTCTTTTGAACGCGACTGGCCCGCGGCGGTGCGTGCGCGCATTGGAAAGCCCTATCCAGCGGGCGGGCATTTGCGCATTGGCGGCATTAAACTGACGCTCGATGGTTCGCCGCAGGGACGGACGGCGTGGTTGAAAGACCCGGTACCCATCCCGCCACATGGCCAGAAAGAGGGCTATGCCGGTTACCCCGCGATTGATCTGAAATTGTTCAACAGCAAACTGGCGGATGCCGCACAAAATGGCTGGCAGGTTTTTGTCCATGTCAACGGCGATGCCGCGGCGCAGGCCTTGATCGACGGGGTCCGGAATAACGGTCTGGCAGGTAAACGCACCATCGCCATCCACAATCAAGTGGTTCAACTGGATCAGCTCAAGGATATGAAGGCGCTGGATATCCAGCCCAGCTTTTTTGCCAACCATACTTATTATTGGGGCGACTGGCACCGCGACGTAGCCCTTGGGCCCAAGCGCGCCGATTTTATCTCGCCACAGGCAACCGGCTGGGCACTGGGGCTGCGCCCGACAGCACATAATGATTCCCCGGTTGTACCGCCCGACATGATGCGGCTGGTCTGGTCATCGGTGAACCGGCTAACGCAGAGCGGCGACATATTGGGGCCGATGGAACGGATATCGCCCTATCGCGCATTGCAACAAGTGACGATCAATGCCGCGTGGCAAATTGGAGAGGATGGGGACAAGGGAAGCCTAGCGGCAGGTAAGCGCGCGGATCTTGTCGTTCTGGACGGAAACCCGCTGACCGTGGATGCGGCCAAAATATACAGCATCAAAGTGGTCGCGACGATAAAGGACGGCAAAACAATATATGGGTCGTTGGGTTCGCCGCGCGAACCATAGGTCCTGACCCTAGTCTTTTTCCAACGTACATTGCAGCGGGTGCTGATTTTTTTGGGCGAAGTCCATGACCTGAGTCACCTTGGTTTCGGCAACTTCATAAGTGAATATGCCGCAGACGCCGACGCCCTTTTGATGGACATGTAGCATCACGCGTGTTGCCTGATCTGTGTCCATCTGAAAAAATGCCTTCAGCACATGAACGACGAACTCCATCGGCGTGTAATCGTCGTTGAGCAGCAGGACTTTATACAGGCTGGGCTTTTGCGTCTTTGGCCGTGTACGCGTGGCAAGGCCGACGCCGGGTGTGCCGCCTGGTTTGTCGTCGTCATCTTGTGCCATATGGATCTGCATCACTCTAAAATAGGTCAGGGTAGGGTGACTGTGCAACCCCTGTTCAATATCAATTTCCATCGGCTAAAAAGAAACCGCCCTTTCCGCAGGGGAAAGGACGGCTCTTTTATGATTGCGCTAGCGTGTCTCGGTTGCCCACCACCATAAGGAGGAGAGAGAGAAGGCAGCAGGCGCGAAATGCACCAGCGCAATAACCTCGGAAAACTTATGCAGCTTTCTTGAAAAGCTCAGTCGTTGCCGCGATGCGGTTCGAAATCGGCTGGAACATTTCGTTTACCAGCTTGACCATCGCTTCGGTGTTCTTCGAACCCTGCGCTACTGCAGTGTCAAAGCCCTTGCGTGCCAGTTCACCCTGCAGCTTCACGAAATCGGTTGGCGATTTGACGGCAGTCAATTCTTTCACCGCAACCTGAACGTCTTCGAAATTCTTCTTGGCGAATTCGATGTTGGTCTTGCCCATTTCCTGAGCGCCCTTGGCAACGATCTTGCCAGCTTCAACGATGGCTTCGACGTTCGCTTTGTTGAATTCAACGGCTTCAGCCGCGAACTTCTTGCCTTTTTCAGTTGCTTCGCTTGCCTTTTCACGGACGTCAGCGAAAAACTCGGTCGCCTTTTCAGCGGTGGCTTTTACAGTGTCAGTCATATTCGTCACTCCTTGAGCAATCGGTTCAGATCCAACAGACACGGCTTTCTTGGCCGGTAAAGCAGCAGGTTTCGCAACCTTCTTCTTTGCAACGGTGCTTGGTGTGGCTTTCGCAGGCGCAGCCTTCGACGCCGTTGGTTCAACGGTTTCAGTCGAAGACGTAGCTGCTAATTTGCGTACCATGGCGTGCACCATTTCTGTTGTGTTGCAGTGCACAATAAAGATTCGTGCACGCACTGTCAACAAAAATGTTGCACTGCACAATAAATTGAATTGGCGCGTTAATCCGCCAATGTCAGGCGTTCGAAACGCTCATAATGATGGTCAGCCGAACCAAATTGGCTTTCAATCATCGTCGCGCGTTTGAAGAAATGACCGATCGCCAGTTCCTGCGTGATGCCGATGCCGCCATGCGTTTGAATGGCGCTTTGGCCCACGAACTTCGCTGCGCGCGAAACCTTTGCCTTGCATGCCGATACCGCAGCCATACGTTCTGCCGCTGGCAAATCGAGCTTCAAGGTCGCCATGGTGGTCATGGATTTTGACTGTTCAACTTCCATGAACATATCGACCATGCGGTGCTGCAATACTTGGAAGCGCGAAATGGGCTGGCCGAACTGGTTACGCTGCCGCGCATATTCGAGCGTACCCGAATGCAGCTTGGCGGTCACACCGCAGGCTTCTGCACAGACGGCAACCGTTGCTTCGTCGACAATGCGCTCGATCAGCGGAAGGCCGGCGCCCTCATCACCCAACAACGCGTCACCGGGGATAGCAACATTTTCAAAATAGACTTCAGAAGCCTGGAAACCATCGACGGTTGGATAGTCGCGGCGCACGATGCCAGCGGTATTTGCGTCAATCAGGAACAGCGCTACGCCATTGGCTTCGCTGCCTGAACCGCCGGTACGTGCGGTGACGAGCAGGTGTGTTGCCCAAGGGGCGGCGTACACCACGCCCTTATGGCCGTTCAACACATAGCCTGCGCCGTCTTTTTTCGCGGTCGTGCGAATGTTCGCAAGATTATAGCGACCCTGTGGTTCCGCATAGGCAAATGCGATGATGACGTTGCCGCCAATGATTTCTGGAATGACGGCATCGGCAATCGCGCCGCCAACAGCCTTCAACGCACCACCGCCAAGAACGACGGTCTGCAGATAAGGTTCGATCGCAATGACCTTGCCCAATTCTTCCATGATCAAAGCATTTTCGAGGTGGCCGCCGCCAAGTCCGCCATGATCTTCGCTAAATGATGCGCCAAGCATGCCGAGATCTTGTGCCAGCGCCTTCCAAATGCCGGGGTCACGTCCTCTGCCGCTGGCAATCATCTTGTTGCGGCTGTCAAAGTCATATGTGTCCGCCAGAAAGCGGCTCAGGGTTTCGCGGATCATGTCCTGCGTTTCGGTGTAGCTGAAATCCATTATAATTATCCTGTCCAGTGGTCCGTCATGCTGAACTTGTTTCAGCATCTTAATGTCAACGTTGCGCATTAAGACCCTGAAACGTGTTCAGGGTGACGGCAAAATGTTAGATTAAATACCCAGCACCATCTTGGCGATGATGTTGCGTTGGATCTCGTTGGAACCACCGTAAATCGTCGTCTTGCGGGTGTTGAAATAGGTCGGAGCAGCGCGATGCGCGTAATCCGGACCAATTGGATGTTCGTTGTCGCCTTCGCCAAATCCGCGGAAATAGGGCGCGCCATAATGGCCGACTGCTTCCAATGCGAGTTCGGTAATCCGTTGCTGGATTTCCGAGCCCTTAATTTTCAGCAAGCTGGATTCAGGGCCAGGGCCTTTGCCCGCTGCTTCGCCAGCAAGGCTACGCAGTTCGGTGAATTCCAATGCGGTCAGATCGATTTCCAGTTCCGAAATCTTGCGCTTGAAAAATGGGTTGGCGATCAATGGACGGTCACCGTCCTGCTCTGTGCGGGCAATGGATTTGATCTTCTCAACGCCACGCTTCGAACGGGCAACGGCGGCAATGCCGGTACGCTCATGCGCCAACAAGAACTTGGCGCAGGTCCAGCCCTTGTTTTCTTCATAGATGCGATTGGCAACGGGTACGCGGACGTCTTCCAACCATACTTCGTTGACTTCATGCTCGCCGCCCAAGGTGATGATTGGGCGAACGGTGACGCCGGGCGTCTTCATGTTGATGAGAAGGAAGCTAATGCCTTCCTGCGCCTTGGCATCGGAATCGGTGCGGACGAGGAAGAAGCCCCAGTCTGCATATTGCGCCATCGTAGTCCATGTCTTTTGACCGTTCACAACATAATGGTCGCCATCGCGGACTGCCTTTGTGCGCAGCGAAGCAAGGTCCGAACCTGCACCAGGTTCCGAATAGCCTTGGCACCACCAATCGTCGCCGGACAAGATACCGGGCAGGAATTGTGCTTTTTGCTCCGGCGTGCCGAATGTGTAGATGACGGGTCCGACCATCGACAGGCCAAATGGCATGGTGCCGACGCAATCCGCAGCGGCGAGTTCTTCGGACCAGATGAAACGTTGCGTTGCGGTCCAGCCAGTGCCGCCATATTCGACAGGCCATGCTGGCGCGATCCAGCCTTTTTTCGCAAGAATGCGATGCCATGACAGAAAATCTTCTTTCGAAAGATCATGCCCTTCGTCTTGCACCGAACGGAGATTCTCGGGATAATTTTCGGCGATGAATGTGCGCACTTCCTGCTGGAAGGCGATTTCTTCGGGACTGAATTCCAATTGCATCACGATTCTCCTAAAAATAGCTGAATCAGAACTAGTGAACGTTTACGTAAACGTCAACTGAATCTCATCGCGCTTTTACATAGCTTCCCGGAGCAGATTCCAGCGCCTTTAACGCACCTTCACCGGGTATGCGTGCGCCGGTGGCAGGGACTTTATCGTCACCCTTGTCCAGCAACCAAACAAGCCAATCGGGCCACCAGCTGCCCTTTGTTTCGGTGGCGCCGTCGATGAATTCTGCGAGCGAGCCTGCGTTGCCTTCGTTGGTCCAATATTGATATTTGTTTTGCGCCGGAGGGTTCACCACACCCGCAATATGTCCGCTGCCCGCCAACAGGAATTTGACAGGGCCGCTAAAGTGATCCTGCAACTTCCACACGCTTTCGGCAGGCGCAATATGGTCCTCACGCCCGGCCTGAATGTATGAAGGTGTCTGCACGCGACGCAAATCAATCGGCGTACCCAGCGCGGATAGGCTATCCGGTTCAACCAGACGGTTATCGCGATAGAGGTCCGCCAGATAGGCTTTGTGCCATTTTGCGGGGAGATTGGTGACGTCGCCATTCCAGTGCAGCAAGTCGAACGCGGGGTAATCTTCGCCGAGCAAATAATTTTTGACGACCGTCGACCAAATCAGGTCCTTACCGCGCAGCATGTTGAACGTCAGCGCAAGGAAGCGACCGTCCAAATAGCCATGCGGGGCGCTCAACGTTTCGACCATCGCAATCTGGTTGTCGTCGATGAAATTCAGCAATTCGCCGCCCGTGCTGAAATCGACTTGTGCGGTAAAGAATGTCGCGCTGCGCACCTTGTCGGCACCGCCGGTTGCGGCGAGGACGGCAAGCGTCGCGGCTAAGGTCGTTCCGGCAACACAATATCCTATCGCATGCACATCTGGCACGCCAAGGCCGTCGCGAACAGTATCAATCGCATCAATCTGCGCCGCTATATAATCGTCCCAGATGATGTCCTTCATCGAACTGTCTGCAGATTTCCAAGACACGACAAAAACGGTGATGCCTTGGTCAACGCAATATTTGATGAAGCTTTTTTCCGCTGTCAGATCGAGAATGTAGAACCGGTTGATCCATGGCGGAAAAATTATCAGCGGCGTTGCCAACACGTCCGGGGTCGCCGGGTCATATTGGATCAGTTGATACAACGGCGTTTGATGGACGACTTTGCCCGAAGTTGCAGCGATGTTTTCGCCAAGCCTGAAGGCATTAGAATCGCTGTGCGTCAGCTGACCGCGTTGCAAATCTGTCATCAGATTCTGCATGCCCGACATCAGGCTTGCGCCGTTGGTCTCCATCGCCCGTTGTAGTGCGACGGGGTTGGTGAACGGCGAATTTGCAGGGCTCATCGCCTCTATCATGCTACGCACCGCAAAGCCCATTTTGGCTTTGTCACTATCGGCGACGCCATCCAGCTGATCAGCCGCGCCGAGCATATAGTCAGACATCACCTGATATCCCTGACGCATCAGGTCGAAAACGGGATGTTCCCATTCAGGTGCAGCAAAGCGGCGATCCGACGGGTCAACTTTGCTGCGACCAGCTTTGGCCAATGGCGCAAGTATCGTCCCCCACGCGTCCATCGCGGCGCGATATGCCTTCATTGGGTCAGCCGCAGAGGCGGCCGAACCCTCAAGCATTTTGGCGAATTGGTCGGGATCCATGAAGGGTGGGAATTTCGGTGAATCGGCCATATTCAATGCATAACAAATGTCACAAAATTGTCGAAGATTGTTTTGTTGTGCGGCGCAGCATGGACATTAGGTAAAAAAGGGCGCAAAGGCGCGCAATAATGACGTTTGAAAATCTTCCCCCGCTTCTTGATGAAGCGCTCACCGCTCGTGGCTATACTGCTTTAACCCCTGTTCAATCTGCTGTCATCACAGCCGAGGCCGAAGGCCGCGACCTTGTCGTGTCGGCCCAGACTGGATCAGGCAAAACCGTTGCTTTCGGCTTGGCCATGGCACCGCAAATCCTTGATGGTGGACTGGTCAGCCTTGCGCGCGAACCCGCCGCACTCATCATCGCCCCAACGCGCGAACTGGCCCTGCAGGTCAGCCGCGAACTCATGTGGCTATATGCCAAGGCTGGCGTTCGCATCGCGACCTGCGTCGGCGGCATGGACGCGTCGAAAGAGCGCCGCACGCTGAATCAAGGCGCACAAATTGTTGTCGGAACCCCCGGCCGTTTGCGCGATCACTTGGAGCGTGGCGCACTTGACCTGTCGGCATTGAAGGTCGCGATTCTCGACGAAGCGGACGAAATGCTCGACATGGGTTTCCGCGAGGAACTCGAAGAAATATTGAACGCGACGCCCGAAGGCCGCCGCACTTTGCTTTTCTCGGCCACGATGCCGAAACCAATCGTGTCGCTGGCAAAGCGTTACCAACAAGACGCCCTGCGTATCTCCACCGTCGGCGAAGACCGCGGCCATGGCGATATCAGCTATCAGGTCGTAACGGTCGCTCCGCCGGACATTGAGAACGCAGTTGTGAACCTGCTGCGTCTGCATGAGGCCGAAACCGCTATCCTGTTCTGTGCGACGCGCGAAAATGTGCGCCGCCTGCACGCCAGCCTGACAGAGCGCGGCTTCAATGTCGTTGCGCTGTCGGGTGAGCATTCGCAGTCCGAACGAAATCAGGCGCTTCAGGCGCTGCGTGACCGCCGTGCCCGTGTATGCGTTGCAACCGACGTTGCGGCACGCGGTATCGATTTGCCGAACCTGTCATTGGTGGTCCACGTCGAATTGCCGCGCGATGCCGAGGGGCTTCAGCACAGGTCCGGACGCACCGGGCGTGCAGGCCGTAAGGGTACGGCCGTTCTCATCGTGCCCTATCAGCGCCGCAAGCGCGTTGAATCGATGTTGCGCGGCGCGAAGATTGAGGCAGACTGGATTAAAGTCCCGACTGCCGCAGATATCCGCGCCAAGGACCATGAACGTCTGCTCGAAACACTTTTGACACCCGTTGAAGTCGAAGATGAAGATCGTGCATTGGGTGCAAAGCTGCTCGAAACGATGTCGGCTGAAGACATCGCCGCTGCACTTGTCCGTGTGCATCGCGCCAAAATGCCGCAGGCAGAAGACATGCTGGATGACGGCACGCGCGAACGTCCGCGTGATGACCATCGCGCCGGATTTGACGATTCTGTTTGGTTCAAGCTGAACGTTGGCCGCCGCAACAACGCAGATCCAAAATGGATATTGCCACTGCTGTGCCGCCGTGGCGGTGTGACCAAGAACGACATTGGTGCCATCCGTATTGCCGCGAACGAAACCCATGTGGGTATCGCGGCTGCCGCTGTTGCAAAATTTGCCAAGGCAATCGCGCAGCCGGGGCATGACGAAGACAATGATGTTGAGATCGTGCAAGCCAATGGCCCACCACGTGAAGCTGCGCGTGAAAACAAGCGCATGGGTCGTGACAGAGGTCGCGATGGGGGCCGCGATGGTGGCCGCCCGCAACGTCCCCAATTGGGCGTAAATCCACGCGGCGATGGACCGCGCGGTGATGGACCACCGCGCGGCGGTCCACGTGGTGGATCGAACCGTGACGGTGTGCGTCCATTCCGCAACGATGGCCCACCACCGTCAAAGCATGGCGTGCGGCACAAAGCGAAAGGCAATCGACCGCGCTAATCCGCGGACCGAAAGCTTTTTCTGGAAATGCACGAAAACTTCGCGCATGAGGGTGGCTCTATAATTCACTAGCCGGAAACGGGAGCCAATGTCCGAAGAATTCTACCGCATCAAGCGTCTGCCACCTTATGTTATCGCTGAAGTTAATGCGATGCGTGCGGCGGCCCGTGGTGCGGGAGAGGACATTATCGATCTGGGCATGGGCAATCCTGATTTGCCGCCGCCACCCCATGTCATCGAAAAACTGTGCGAAGTCGCGCAAAAACCCGATGCCCATGGCTATTCGGCGTCCAGAGGTATTCCCGGGCTTCGTAAGGCGCAGGCCAATTATTATGCGCGCCGCTTTGGGGTGGATGTTGATCCCGAAACCGAAGTCGTGGTCACAATGGGTTCGAAAGAGGGTCTCGCGAGCCTCGCAACCGCTATCACTGCGCCGGGTGACGTCGTATTGGCGCCAAACCCAAGCTACCCGATCCACACGTTCGGATTCATCATCGCTGGCGCGACCATTCGGTCCGTCCCCACGACGCCTGATGAAAATTATTTCCGGTCGCTGGAGCGCGCTATGGCGTTCACAGTCCCGCGGCCGTCGATTTTGGTGGTCAACTATCCATCCAACCCCACCGCAGAAACCGTTGATCTGGCGTTTTACGAGCGGCTTGTTGCTTGGGCGAAAGAGAACAAGGTCTGGATATTGTCCGACCTTGCTTATTCAGAACTCTATTTTGACGGCAACCCGACCCCGTCCATTTTGCAAGTGAAGGGCGGCAAAGATGTGGCCGTTGAATTCACATCATTGTCCAAAACCTATTCGATGGCAGGATGGCGTATCGGCTTTGCCGTGGGCAATCGCGAACTGATTGCTGCGATGACGCGCGTTAAAAGCTACCTCGATTACGGCGCATTTACGCCTATTCAGGCGGCGGCGTGCGCTGCATTAAATGGTCCACAAGACATTGTTGAACAAAATCGCCAGCTCTATCACAAGCGCCGCGATATCCTTGTCGAGGCATTTGGCCGTGCAGGATGGGATATTCCTGCACCGAAGGCGTCGATGTTCGCATGGGCACCCTTGCCACCTGCGCTTGCGCATCTGGGTAGCCTTGAGTTTTCCAAACAGTTGCTGACCGAAGCAAAGGTCGCGGTCGCGCCGGGCGTGGGATATGGCGAAGACGGCGAAGGCTATGTCCGTATTGCTATGGTTGAAAATGAGCATCGCCTGCGTCAGGCCGCACGCAACGTGAAGCGTTACCTGCAATCGATGGGGGTCAACACCCCCGGCCAATCAAAGGCAATCTGACATGGCGCGGAGCGAGTATGCTTTCCATCACCGTTTCCGCGTGCGCTGGTCAGAGACGGATGCGCAGGGCGTCGTTTTTAACGCGCGCTATCTGGATTATGCCGACGTCGCGGTGACCGAATATTGGCGCGCGGCTAAATTCCGCGATTATGCCGATGGCGCGCCGTTGGAGTTTCATGTCAAAAAGGCGACGGTCACATGGTTTGCGCCGATTAAGCCGGACGAGCTTATTGAGGTTATGGCGCGCACGGTTGCGACTGGTCGGACCAGCATGACCCAAATCGTCGAAATCCATGGCATTACCGAAGATGGTTCAGACGATTTGCGCGCAACAGTTGACCTTGTCAGCGTGCATGTCGACCTTGACACGCATCGCCCCATTCCCTTGCCACATTGGGTGAAGGATGTTTTCCTGAACTTCGATCAACAGGCTGCCAATCCGGTAGCCGTTATGGCCGACGCGTAAGACGGGTTGAGCGTGCGCATGAACGCCCGTTTGAGCTTTCTGGCCATCATTGCGGGCTCACTGCTATGTGTGAGCGGCTGCACGCCAGCGGCCAATGGAGACGAACGTAGCGAGAGCGCGGCAGCATTCCCGCGCGCCGAACGTCTGGTGTCCAAAGCTGGCGATACCGAATTTTCGACTGAGGCCGCACGTGATGAAGCGGGTGAGGCCGAATTTGTGATGGATTGGGCCGGGATCCAGCTTGGGACCACGGTCGCTGATATCGGGGCAGGCGAGGGCTATTACACCATCCGCCTTGCGGACCGCGTTGGCCCAAAAGGGCGCGTGCTTGCGCAGGATATCAATCGGGATGCGCTTGACCGACTGGGCGCGCGGGTCACACGCGAACAGCTAGATAATGTTGCCATCAAGGAAGGCGCTCTGGATGATCCCCGGTTGCCAGAAAACAGCTTTGACCGCGTTTTCATGGTGCATATGTACCATGAAATAAGCGAGCCCTATGCGTTTCTATGGCGCATGCGGCCTGCGCTCGCCAAGGGCGGACAGGTCATTGTCGTAGACCGCGATCGTCCCACCGCCCAACATGGTATTCCGCCAAAGCTGCTGTTCTGCGAATTTGATGCCGTGGGCTATCGTTTGACGGGCTTTACCGAGCAATTGAAACTGGGTGGATATATCGCCCGCTTTGAAGTCAGCGGAAAGCGGCCTGAGCCATCAAAAATTAAGACATGCGCGTCGCGTTATCCGCAAAATTAGGCTGAATATTTCGGCGCGCCTAATCGCCGTCAAAACCTATCAACGATGCGACCCGGACGCCTTGGGCGCGCAATTTGGCCGCGCCGCCAAGGTCAGGCAGGTCCACGATGAATAAGGCTTGTTCAACTTTGCCGCCGCCTTGCTGGATTAAGTCGACGCCCGCCAGTGCCGTGCCGCCCGTGGCAATCAAATCGTCAACCAGCAGCACTTTCTGGTCAGGCTGCACATGGCCGACATGCATTTCAATGCGGTCGGTGCCATATTCGAGCGTGTAATCCGTGCCGATTTTCTCGCCGGGCAGCTTACCGGGTTTGCGCAGCATCAATTGGCCAAGGCCAAGCACATAAGCCAGAGCAGACGCCACGATAAAGCCACGTGCCTCAATACCCGCGACAAGCTGCGTATCGGGGTCCACCAGCGCCGCGAGCCGGTCAATGGTCATGCGATAGCCGTCTGCGTCGAGCAGCAGGCTGGAGACGTCGCGGAACATGATACCCGGTTTGGGATAATCCGGAATGTTGCGAATCAGGGCGGCGAGGTCGGCGTTGCTATTCATGCGTCATGACTGCCCGCAACCTGCAGACTTTTCAAAAGAAAAGGGCCGGAGCATTTGTGTTTATTGATGCCGAACGCGCGGCAATAAAAAAGGGGCAGCCTATCGCTAGGCCGCCCCATTTTATATCCCGTAAGGGAAACCGAATTACTTCAGTTCGACGGTTCCGCCGGCTGCAAGGATCTTCGCCTTGATGTCTTCGGCTTCTGCCTTGTTTACGCCTTCCTTGATTGCCTTTGGCGCGGACTCAACAAGAGCCTTTGCTTCGGTCAGACCAAGGTTGGTGATCGCACGGACTTCCTTGATGACTGCAATCTTGTTGCCGCCGTCGCCGGTCAAGATAACGTCAAATTCAGTCTGCTCTTCAGCAGCTGGTGCAGCAGCGGCAGCAGGGCCAGCAACAGCAACAGCAGCAGCGGCGCTAACGCCCCACTTTTCTTCCAAAGCCTTAGCAAGTTCAGCCGCTTCGAGAACGGTCAATGCCGAAAGTTGGTCTACGAGCTTTTCAATATCAGCCATTTAAATAACACTCCGATTTTCTGTCATATCTGTAGGGCCCGCCCAGCCGGTTAAAACCATGGGACGCAGCCGGTTTAATTCAAAAAAGTTATGCTGCCTTTTGGTCAGCATAGGCACCAAAAACGCGTGCCAATTTCGCAGCAGGTGCGGTCGACAGCTGTGCAAGCTTCGTTGCCGGTGCTTGGATAAGCCCGATAAGCGTGCCGCGCAGTTCGTCGAGCGATGGCAACGAAGCCAGCGCCTTTACACCGTTTACATCAAGGAACGTGTCACCCATCGCGCCGCCGACAATTTCAAGTTTGTCATTGGTCTTTGCGAACTCGACAGCAATCTTTGCAGCTGCAACCGGGTCCGACGATGTAGCGAGCGCTGTAGGGCCGGTAAGCAATTCAGCTACCGATCCATATTGCGTTCCTTCAAGAGCGATTTTGGCAAGACGGTTCTTGGCAACCTTATAGCTTGCACCAGCATCCCGCATCTTCAAACGAAGGTCGGTCGATTGTGCAACCGTCAGCCCGAGATTACGGGTGACGACGACAACCGCCGCTTCATTGAAAGTGGCGTTCAGCGATGCAACTGTTTCGGTCTTTTCAGAACGGTTCATGCATTACTCCTTTTTCAGACTTCGCCGGCAAGCCGACAAAATCCAACACGAAAAGCGAAACACCCGGCTGGGCGATCCGCTGACTTCAGTCCGTGGGGAAGTTTCATGCCGAACTCACACGATCTAAAATCGGGAGCGGTGGCGAAGGATGGCAAAAGCCAGTCCTGAAATCTCTATCCCCGTCTAGGCTGGAAATTAAGAACGGCAAATTCCGTTCACCAACTGTCTCGGACGGTTGCCGGTGGAGCCGTCGCCCCACCGAACGAGGCGGGCATTAGCAGGGTTGGGCGCAGAGTCAAGGGCAGCCGCCCCTTTGATCGCTGTCCACCGCGACAGAGTTTCAAAATCCTATGAAAGTCTGGACAATTTATCTTACTGGACAATCCTTGCTTCGCTGACTTAATCGAAATGCAATTCATCAGGTTAAAGGACACAATGATACATGGCCGACACGCGTGAAAAAACGGCGGCGCTGATTGGCGCATACTATGCTGCATTCAATGCCATGGATGTTGAAGCTATATTGGCATGTCTGGATGACAATGTGGCGCATGATATCAATCAAGGAGACCGCGAAACCGGCAAACTGGCCTTTCGCGCCTTTCTTGGCCGCATGGACCATGCCTATAGTGAACAGCTGCGTGACATTGTCATTATGACCAGCGAAGATGGCAGGCGCGCGGCGGCGGAATTTATCGTCGACGGCATTTACAAGGTGGCTGATGAAGGCTTTCCTGCAGCGCATGGCCAGAGCTACAGCTTGCCAGCGGGCGGTTTCTTTGAGGTAGTAGACGGAAAAATCGCACGCGTTTCGGTCTATTATAATCTTGCCGACTGGATCGCGCAGGTTTCATGACGGTCGAGGTCCGTTCCTTGACGGATCCCGAGGAGCGCTGGGCCGCCATTCCGGCGCTGTCTGATCTGCGGATCCGGGTTTTTCGCAGCTGGCCCTATCTGTATGACGGCAGTGCAGAGTATGAAGCCGCTTATATGGCCGAATTTGTCCGCGAACCGGGTTCGGTGCTTGTCGTCGCCCGGGACGGGGACGCAATCATCGGCGCGGCTACGGCGTCTCCATTGGAGGGGCAGAAGCCGGACATCCAGAATCCTTTCCGTGACCAAGGAATGGATGTTGCGCAGATATTCTATTTCGGGGAATCTGTTCTGTTGCCGCAATATCAGGGGCAAGGCATTGGGCACCGGTTTTTTGACGCGCGTGAAGACGCAGCGCGCGCCGCAGGGGCACGGCAGACCGCCTTTTGCGCGGTGGTCCGCCCTGACGATCATCCGATGCGGCCCGAAACACCACGCGATTTGCATCCATTCTGGCGCGCCCGCGGCTATGCGCCGGTGCCCGGTTTGACCGGAACGCTCGAATGGCAGGAACTGGGCGATGATTTCGAAAGCGCGCATGCGATGCAATTCTGGATGCGCAACCTGTGACCGCGTCGGTCCGTATAGCGGCAGCCCAATATCCCATCGGGGAACCCGATAGCTTTGCCAGTTGGCAAGGTAAGGTCGGGCAGTGGGTGAGCGATGCCGCGGCGCAAGGCGCACAGCTTTTGGTGTTTCCCGAATATGCGGCGATGGAATTGGCCGCAATCGACAAAGCGACGGCGAGCGATCTGCATGCCTCGTTGCGGGCCGTGGTTGCTTTGGGGCCAAGAATTGACGCCCATTATGCGGATCTTGCCCGGCAATTTGGGGTCGCCGTGCTCGGCGGAACCCGACCCTTTGGCGATGAGGCTGGGCAGATTGTAAACAGGGCGACGCTGTATATGCCGGACGGGCAAACGGCCTATCAGGACAAGATTATGATGACCCGGTTCGAACGTGAATCCTGGGACATTAAGGGCGGAAAAAGCCTGCGGGTTTTTCGGACATCTTTGGGAATGCTGGGCATTTCTACCTGCTATGATATCGAATTCCCGATGATCGCGCGGGCACAGGCACAAGCTGGCGCACAGGCCATTCTTTGCCCGTCGTGCACCGACAGCTTGCAAGGCTATCACCGCGTTCGGATTGGGGCACAGGCGCGGGCATTGGAAAACCAGATTTTTGTGGCGCAGGCACCGACCGTTGGCATGGCGCCATGGTCGCCGGCGCTGGACGAAAATTATGGTGCGGCAGGGCTGTTCGTTCCGCCTGATGGCGATAGTCCGGACGACGGCGTTGTGGCGATCGGGACCGAGGGGCACGGGGCGTGGGTCATGGCAGACGCTGATCTGGCGCGCGTGAACCGCTGGCGCACCGAAGGGGCCGTGCGCCCCTTTGCGCATTGGCCCGAACAATATTGCGGCGCAATGGCCAGCGATCTGCCGGTAGAAGTTGTGCCGCTGGATTAACTGTTCGCAAAAACGGGCGGAGCGGTTAGGGGGACTTCCATGCCACAAAACGCCGCCCTACCACGCCTGCACCTTCTGCTCGCGATCGCCGTGATGGCGGTGTGGGGCACGAACTTCGTCGTCATCAAATTGGCGCTGGCCCATTTGCCGCCTTTATGGCTTGCGACGCTGCGTTTTACGTGCGCATTTCTGCCCGCGGCATTTTTCCTAAAACGCCCTGCGGTGCCTTTGTCCAATCTTGCGGCCTACGGCATATTGATCGGGGCGGGGCAGTTCGGCCTGCTGTTTCTGGCGATGAAAGGCGATATCACGCCGGGCCTCGCCTCACTGGTCGTTCAGATCCAGGTCTTCTTTACCATTGCCCTATCCATGCGGCTGACGGGGGAGAGGGTGCGCAAATTCCAATGGGCTGCACTTGCGTTAGCAACAAGCGGGCTGGCCGTTATTCTGACCCATTCGGACGGCAGCGCGACGCCATTGGGATTGATGCTCGTAGTAACCGCGGCCTTTTGCTGGTCGAGTGGCAATATGGTCTCGCGTGCCGCGGGTAAGGTCGACATGCTTGCGTATGTGGTCTGGGCCAGCGTCTTTGCTGTCCCGCCTCTGCTCACCCTCGCCTTGCTATTTGAAGGCCCGTCGGCCTTGATTGCAGGCGTCCACGCGGCAACAGCGACGACCTGGGCGGCGGTGGTCTGGCAAGCGGTTGGTAACACCATGTTCGGCTATGGGATTTGGGGATGGCTTTTGGCGCGGCATCCTGCGGCAACCGTTGCACCTATGGCGTTGCTGGTGCCGATATTCGGGATGGGGGCGTCGGCCTTGTTCTTGAACGAGCCATTACAGAGCTGGAAATTGCTTGCCGCTGCGCTGGTCATGGGCGGATTGGCGTTAAGCCTTTTATGGCCGAGATTTTTTCAACCTATTTCGAAAATCGAATAGACCGGACCCGCAGCGGTTTGTTCGCCGGTGCCGACGGCGATGACATTGTTCAGCCAGCTGTAGCGCATTTGAACAAACAGGCATGTTCCGCTAATGGCTCAGCCTTGGGGGAGCATTCATGCCATTAGCATTCACCGTTTATGACTGGGGCATATTGCTTGCCTATGTCGCATTGCTGGCAATTGCCGGCTATCAGGCGACACGGCGGACCAAAACGGCGGATGACTATTTCCTCGCCGGGCATCATGCGCCGGTCTGGCTGGTTGCGGTGTCCGTTCTGTCGACGATGCAGTCGGCGGCAACATTTCTCGGCGCCCCCGATAACAGCTATCGCGGTGATTACAGCTATCTCACAAGCAACTTCGCCGCGATCATCGCTGCCTTTTTCGTCGCACGTTTCCTGATCCCGCGTTTCTACGCAATCGGTGCGACCACGGTATATGAATTGTTGGAATCCCGTTTCGACGCGACCGCAAGACGCGCGGCGGCGGGGATGTATCTCGTCGGCCGTATCTTGGCGAGCGGCGCGCGGTTGTATCTTGCCGCTATTGCGGTTTCGATGATCATCTTCCTTGATGTCGAGCCGCAGCACATCGTTATCGCGTCGGCGGTGCTTGTCGTTTTCGGTGTTGTGTTCACACTGTTCGGCGGGCTGAATGCCGTTATCTGGAGCGACCTGGTGCAGGTCGTGCTCTACCTTGGTGGTGCGGTGCTGGTGCTTATTTTCCTGCTGGTGAAAATTCCCGCACCTGCTCCGGAAATCTGGGACGCGCTTCAATCTGCACCCGACGGAATGGACAAGCTGCGTTTGTTTGACTGGTCGTTCGACTTTACCAAGCCGTTTACCGTTTGGGCGATCCTGACCGGGCTGGTGCTGCTCAATATCGGCAATGTCGGGCTCGATCAGGACACGACGCAGCGCTTTCTGGCATGCAAAAATGCACAATCGGGCAAGCGCGCTTTGTATGCGAGCATGTGGGCGGCAATCCCCGTGGTGGCTTTATTCATGGCAATAGGATCGCTGCTCCACATCTTCTACAACCGCCCCGACCTGATGGGCGTTAGCGTTGGCGCTACCAACGCGTTCGCAGGCGAAAAAATCACAGTCTTCATGTCGTTCATTCTGTCTGAAATCCCACCCGGCTTGCGCGGGCTGGTAACCGTGGGCGTTATCGCGGCGGCGGCGATCAATTCCGGACTGATTTCGATGTCGGCGGTGGTCGTGAACGATTTTTACCGGCCCTGGCTGGAACGGCGTGGCGCACCATCCAGCGAGCAGCATTATGTCAACGCCGGACGCACGGCGATGATATTGCTCGCCTGTGCGCTGTTTGCGATGTCGATACTGTGTTTCTATTGGCAGCATTACAGCGACACGCCTTTGCTAGAATTTGTCCTCGGCGTCATGGTCTTTGCCTATTCGGGCTTGCTGGGCGTCTATGGCACCGTGGTGTTTACGAAGCGTGGGGCGACATGGTCGGTGATCGCCGCTCTGCTGGCTGGCTTTGTCACAATCCTGCTGCAACAGCATTATGTCGTGGACAGTCTTGGGCTGCCAACGGCGTGGAAAGCGCTGGCCTTCCCATGGCAGCTATGTATCGGGACGGCAGTCGCCTTTGCTGTTTGCTGCGCAGGTCGGGATATCAAGGATACATCAGATACCGCGCCCGTAACTGCCTAAAAGCGTCAAGCCCGGGTTGCCACTGCGCTTCGATCTCGCTGACGGCTTTTCCATCCAAAATGCCTTTACGGACCGTGTCGGTTCCTGCCAGCTGGTCGAAAAAGCTTGGAGTGCCGGCGCGGAATTCAAACTTGTCTGGGTACATGCCGTGGACCGCCTTCACCAAAGCGATTCCGGTGCGGAATGGCTGGAATGTCGTGCTGTTGGTGGGGATGACCCACACGCCGTGACACGGCTGCCCAGCATATTTGGAAAAATCCGGCGTAAAGGAAATGGGCGCGAAAGTGACACCCGGCAATCCCATTGCGTTTAATCGTTTCGCCAGCGCCGCGCCATCGATGAAAGGCGCGCCGATATATTCGAAGGGTTTTTCGCTGCCCCGTCCTTCGGAGATGTTGGTGCCCTCAAACAAGGCCGTGCCGGGATATACTGTGGCTGTTTGGGGTGACCGCATATTGGGTGAGGGCGGCACCCAAGGCAAATCCCAAGCGACATAGGGCGCCAAGCCGCGATTCCAGCCGCGCATGGGAATAACGCGAAGGCGCGTGCGCAGCTTTTCCTCGCCGACGAACATTTGCGCGAGCTCACCGAACGTCATTCCGTGACGTACCGGCATGGCAAAGCTTCCAACAAAAGAGGCAAATGCGGGTTCGAGGACTGGCCCCTCTATCATCACCCCGCCTAGCGGGTTGGGACGATCCAGCACGATTACTTCGGCTCCAGATTTCTCTGCGGCGCGCAGCATGAATAGCAATGTCGAGGAATATGTATAAAAACGCGTGCCGACGTCCTGCAGATCGACCAGCACAATATCAATGCCGTGCATCATCTTGTAAGTCGGCATCTTGGTTACGCCATAGAGGCTGTGGACGGGCATGCCGGATTTGGGATCGATGCCCGATGCTACCTTCTCACCGGCTTGCGCCGCGCCACGCACACCATGTTCCGGGCTAAACAGCGCGACAAGATTGATAGCGGGATGCGCGCGCAACAGATCGACGTCGCTGACGCCCTTGCGATCAACGCCGGTCTGGTTGGTCAACAGCGCGACCCGCTTTCCCTTGAGCAACGCCAGTTGGTCGGAAAGCAAGGCTTCGATCCCGGGGGTGATATGCCTGATGGGAATGGCGATCGATTTGATGGGGGTTGGAGCTTTTGGCTGAATCGGATCAGCCGCAACGGCAGCCAGTGGAAACAGCGCAATAACAAAGGTCAAAAATATTCGCATCATGAAAGGCTATTGGATAACGGCACCCGCCGCAAAGAAAAAGGGCCGGAGGTTCCCCTCCAGCCCTTTTGATATTCGTTTGATGTCGTGGCTTAAGCGCCAGCGACGTCCGCCAGATTGATCTTGAGGCCTGGGCCCATCGACGAGCTGACCGCAACGCGGCGGACATATTTGCCCTTTGATCCGCTTGGCTTGTTCTTGATGACGGCGTCGATCAACGCGTCGAAGTTCTTGCGCAGGTCAGCGTCAGAGAAGCTCTTCTTGCCGATGCCGCTGTGGATGATGCCCTGCTTTTCAACGCGGAACTCAACCTGACCGGCCTTTGCAGCCTTTACAGCTTCAGCAACGTCCATGGTGACTGTGCCGAGCTTCGGGTTTGGCATCAGGCCCTTTGGACCCAAGGTCTTACCCAAGCGGCCAACGATGCCCATCATGTCCGGCGTTGCGATAACGCGGTCATAATCAAGGTTACCGGCCAACATGTCTTCCATCAGGTCTTCGGCGCCGACCTTGTCTGCACCAGCAGCGGTAGCTGCAGTAGCCTTGTCGCCACGTGCGAAGACGGCAACCTTCATTTCCTTGCCGGTACCGGCTGGAAGCGAAACCATGCCGCGAACCATTTGGTCAGCATGACGTGGGTCAACGCCCAGGTTCATTGCAACTTCGATGGTTTCGTCAAACTTGGCAGTTGCCAATTCCTTGATCAGCTTCAGCGCTTCATCAACGCCGTAGAGCTTGTCGGCATCCAAATGCGCGAGCGATTTTGCTTTTTTGGTCAGCTTGGCCATCGGATCAGCCCTCCACTACTTCGAGGCCCATGGCGGTAGCCGAGCCTGCGATGATTTTTACTGCTGCGTCCATGTCGTTCGCATTGAGGTCGGCCATCTTGATGGTTGCGACTTCTTCCAACTGCGCACGTGTGATTTTACCAGCGGTAACCTTGCCTGGTTCTTTCGAACCCGACTTGAGGCCAAGAACCTTCTTGATGAGGTAGGTCGCTGGTGGCGACTTCATCGCAAAGGTGAAGCTCTTGTCTGCGAACACGGTGATCTTCGTTGGAATCGGTGTACCCTTTTCCATGTCAGCGGTCGCAGCGTTGAACTGCTTGCAGAATTCCATGATGTTTACGCCGCGCTGACCCAATGCTGGGCCGATTGGCGGGGATGGGGTGGCTGAACCTGCAGGAACCTGCAGGCCGATATAGCCGTCAATTTTCTTTGCCATGAATGGCGTCCTTTCATTCTATCGCCGCAATGCCCTGAAAGAGCGGAAACGGGTCAAATTAAGTGGTCCAACAGACATCAGATGATGTCCTCCCACACGGAATCACGTCGCTATTGCGCCGGGAAGCGGTGCCACTATCCGCAATGCAGGTATAATGCAAGCCTTTGCGCGGTTATGCCGGCGGTGTGAGCCGCAGCAGACCTTCCTGAACGACGGATGCGACCAACGTGCCATCCTCGCTATAAATCCAGCCATGATTGATGCCGCGGCTGCCCCCAGTCCAATCGCTATCCATGACATACACGAACCACTGGTCGACCTGAACATCGTTATGGAACCACATGGCATGGTCCAGGCTGGTGGAAAACAGGCCGGGCGTCACCCAATGCAACCCGTGGGGGAGCATCGCGGATGACAGCAGCCCCATATCGGACGCAAATGACAGAAGTGCGCGGTGCATCAACTGGTCGCCCTCAATCGGCGCACGCAAGCGGAACCATTGATAATGGCTGGTCGCCTTAGCATCGGCGGCGGGCCGAAAGCTGCGGAGTTCAAACGGCCGCGGATGTGCCATGCGCTCAAGCATATGATCAGGTATATCGGGATTGCGCGCCATGGCGTCCGAATAATCCCAACATTTTTCGGGTGGCAACAGGTCGGGCATCGGCACCTGATGTGAAAAGCCTGCTTCAGGCTTTTGGAAAGACGCGGTCAGGTTGAAAATAACCTTGCCCTCCTGCCGAACGACAACGCGCCGGTTGGAAAATGCGCGGCCATCAAAATCACGGTGGACGCGAAAGTGCAGCGGCAGGGCTTCGCTGCCACCGCGCAAGAAATAGGCATGCAGCGAATGGACTTGTTTGTCGGGGTCCACGGTACGCGCCGCGGCCATCATGGCTTGCGCGATAATCTGACCACCGAAAATGCGATCGCGCGATGCGCGCGAGAATGCCGGAAAGGTGAATTCGTCGGGTTCGTCTGCAGCGTCAAAATCGAATAGGCGGACAAGGCCACGAACCAGCTTTTCAGCCGGTATCGCGCTGTGCGCCGCGTTCGCCTTTTCAATGCGCGCCTGTATCTGTTCGGGCGACAATGCAGAGGTCATAGGGAAGAAAGATGGCCAGCGAAGGCCATCACTTCATCAATTCGACTTCTTCGAAATCCAGTTCGACCGGTGTCGCGCGGCCAAAGATGCTGACCGATACCTTCACGCGGTTCTTGTCGAAATCGAGTTCTTCGACCGCACCGTTGAAGCTTGCGAATGGACCGCCAAGTACCTTGACCTGATCGCCGATTTCGTAGTCGACCGAAACGCGCTTCTTCGGCGCAGCTTCCATCTCCTGCTTCGTGTTCAAAATGCGCGCTGCTTCGGCTTCGCTGATTGGCTGCGGCTTGTTACCCGCGCCCAGAAAGCCAGTTACCTTGGCTGTGTTTTTGACCAAGTGATAAACGTCGTCGTTCATGTTCAGCTTGGCAAGCACATAACCCGGGAAGAACTTACGTTCGGCCTTGATCTTCTTGCCACGGCGCACTTCAGTGACTTGCTCGGTCGGAACCTCGACAGCTTCCACGAGCTGCGAGAGGCCAATACGCTCGGCTTCAGCAAGGATCTGGTCGCGGACCTTGTTTTCAAAACCCGAATAAGCGTGAATGATGTACCAGCGTGCCATAATATCTCTTCTTTTCCTCAAAACTCTTTCGAGTGACCGCAGCTTAGCCTTCGGCTAGCGCGAGTAATCCCTTTACGATTGCGGCGAATATCGCGTCGACGCCCAAAAAGAACACGGCCAAGATGATCGTCAAGATCAATACCATGATCGCGGTCTGCACGGTTTCTTGCCGCGAGGGCCATACTACCTTGCCGATTTCGGTCCGTACCTGACGGATGAATTCACCGGGGCTTGTCTTTGCCATATAATGTCTTCCTGTTCGATCCCGAGGATAGCCGCCAGCGCTCCGACCGGCGGGTCGAGAGCGATATAGGTTCCGATTTCGGAAAGACTAGGCCTTTAGCGATGGATTCGGCGCGAGGCAAGTCCGTTTAGGAAAGCGAAGGCGTCGGGCATAGGATATCAAACGGCCTTGAACTGTCAGGGTTTTTGATTATCCCTCAACGCTTCATCACATCAAGGGATTTATCCAAATGCCATCCGGTCTTGCCGCCTTACTCGACGACATTGCGACAATCGCCAAAGTTGCTGCCGCATCTGTGGACGATGTCGCCGCCGCCGCTGGCAAAGCAGGTAGCAAGGCCGCAGGTGTTGTTATCGACGACACGGCGGTTACGCCGCAATATGTCACTGGGTTCACACCGGACCGCGAATTGCCAATAATCTGGCGCATTGCGAAAGGTTCGTTTTTCAACAAGCTGGTCATTATTTTGCCGGTTGCGTTGTTGCTGAGCCTGTTCCTGCCATGGGCCATTACGCCGATCCTCATGTTAGGTGGCGCGTATCTGTGTTTCGAAGGCGCCGAAAAAGTTTGGGAAAAACTGGTTCCGCATGAAGAAGAGAGTTTGGTTGAAGAACTCGCGGAATTGACCAGCACTGAGCATGAACAAAATATGGTGAAGGGCGCGGTACGTACCGACTTTATCTTATCGGCAGAAATCATGGCGATTGCGCTGAACGAAGTTAAAAGCCTTGCCGCAACGTCGATCTGGCTTGAGGCGGGCGTTCTGGCCTTTGTCGCGATTGCCATCACAATTGCGGTGTACGGCGTGGTTGGGTTGATTGTGAAAATGGACGACATCGGCCTGCACATGGCGCAGCGTGAAAATGGCGGGTCGCAGGCCATTGGCCGCGGTCTGGTGAAGGGGATGCCAAAGTTGCTCGCTGCCTTATCAACCATCGGCACCGCGGCAATGCTGTGGGTCGGCGGACAAATCATCGTCCACGGCTTTGGTGTGCACCCGGCTGAATTTTTCGGCCTGCATGAAGGCGCGTTGGCGTGGATTGCGGATGCCGCATTATGCGGTGTCGTCGGGCTCGCCATTGGCGCCGTGATTGTCTTGGCCCATCACATGCTGCCCAAGCGCAAAGCGCATTGAAGGAGAGGGATGCGCCGAAGCCATAACCTGTCGCTTTACGGATGATGAAACGGAGGAAGTGTATGCAGTCTATCCATATCCAGCGCCTTATCGCTTTGCCCTATTTTGGCTTGGGCGGCTGGTGCCTGTTTGCACCGCATATGGTCGAACGGATGACAATCAATCCGGAATATCAACATTTGAGCGCGACCAGTGCGCTGTTTATTGGGTGTTTCGGCGCGCAAGCCGTTTTGGGCGGCCTGTTCATTTGGTTTAGCCGTTTTACGCGCGCATCGTTTCTGACCTATGCCGTCGCGCTGCTGCCCTTTTTTGGCTTCAACTATTATTTTGTTTATGAATTGCCGATTTTAAACCGCTGGATGGCATTGGATTTTGGATCGAATGCCGCGATGTTTATTTTGAGTATCTGGGGCTGGCGGATGAAGATCCGCGAAGAGGCCAAATTATAGGCGGAACCAATAAAATGGCAGGAGTTGGGGGACTCGAACCCACGACCCTCGGTTTTGGAGACCGATGCTCTACCAACTGAGCTAAACTCCTGCACTCCGCTTTTCAGCGAAGAATTGGGCCCTTAACGCCGATATGCGAACGGGGCAAGCCTGCTTTCGCACACCCGCCCCGTTCTGGCATGATATTGTTGGAAATTTAGAAGCTCATCTCGTCATACACGCGTGAGATATCACCGGCCCATTCGCCGTGATATTTGTCGAGCATTTGTTCCGCCACGGTTTTGCCGCTGGCAACAATCTCGCGCAGCGGGTCCAGAAAGCCGGTTTCATTATCACCACTGGCATTCAGGCGGTTGCGCGCGGCAAGTCCGGACGACGAAATGTCAAGAATGCGCCCCGCAAGATCAAGCAACTTGCCGCCACCGGGTATCGCTGCATTCAGCCCTTGCGCTGGCACTGCACTGCGCAGCGTTTCGCGTTCTTCCATCGTCCAATGCTTTACTTCGTCCCAGGCAGCATCAAGCGCACCTTGGTCGTACAGCAGGCCGACCCAGAATGCGGGCAGCGCACAGATGCGGTTCCAAGGGCCACCATCCGCGCCGCGCATTTCCAGGAAGCTTTTCAACCGCACTTCGGGGAATGCGGTCGACATATGGTCTTCCCAATCGGAAACCGTCGGCTTTTCGCCCGGCAGCACCGAAAGTTCGCCCTTCAAAAAATCGCGGAAATCGAGGCCCGATGCATCGATATATTTGCCGTCACGGTAGACGAAATACATCGGCACCTTCAGCATATAGTCGACATATTGTTCATATCCGAAATTCTCATCGAATACGAATGGCAGCATGCCTGTGCGCTGCGGATCAGTGTCGGACCAGATGTGGCTGCGGTAAGAAAGAAAGCCATTTGGCTTGCCTTCCAAGAAGGGCGAGTTTGCGAACAACGCGGTCGCCAGCGGCTGAAGCGCGAGCGAGGTGCGGAACTTGTGCGCCATGTCCGCTTCGCTTGAATAATCAAGATTGACCTGAATCGTGCAGGTACGCAGCATCATGTCGAGGCCCATACTGCCCACACGCGGCATATGGCGCAGCATGATGTCATAGCGACCTTTGGGCATGATCGGCAATTCAGCCCGCGTCTTGTCGGGCCAAAGCCCAAGGCCCAAAAAGCTGGTGTTGGTCTTGTCACCAATGGCTTTCACTTGCTTCAAATGGCGCCCGGTTTCGGCGCATGTCTGATGCAGGTTTTCAAGTGGCGCACCCGACAGTTCCAACTGGCCTGCGGGTTCAAGGCTGACGGCGCCATCTGTGCCGCTCATGGCGATGACCTTGCCGTTTTCGTAAACGGGCTCCCAGCCAAATTCGGTCATGGCCATCAACAGATCGCGGATGCCGCCTGGCTCGTCATAAGACGGCGCATGATGATCCGTGCGGTTATAGACGAATTTTTCATGCTCGGTGCCAATGCGCCAGCGGTCCTTAGGCTTTTCGCCCTTGGCAATCGCGGCGATGAGTTGATCGCGCGTTTCAATGACGGGATCGTCGCGGTCCGAAACAGTTTTTGTGCTCATGCGCGCGGTTTAGAAATGTAGCGTCTATATTGCCAGAAAATTCCGTCAGCACGGTTACGGGGCGTCGGTAAAGGCGCAACGCCGTGCGCGTGCAGCATCACAGGGGACTAAGCCGTCCAATCGCCATTTTGGGACATCCACACAGAAATCGCTGCAACCGCGGCGGTATCGGCGCGCAGGATGCGCGGGCCCAGTGACACTGGCCGCGCGCACGGATGCGCCCGTATTGCGGCATTTTCATTATCTGTAAATCCGCCTTCGGGTCCAATCAGGACAGCGCCGGGGCCGGGACGGATCGCGCCCGAAAAAGGCTCGCCACCGCGTTCATCGCAGAAATATAGCGTTCGGTCTTCTGGCCATTTCCCGAGCAGCGCGTCGATGCGCGCAAGCGGGTCAATCACGGGTAATGCGGTCCGCTCGCATTGTTCTGCAGCCTCAATCATATGCGCCCGCAGACGGTCTTCTTTCAGCTTGTCGACAACACAGCGTGCCGTCAGCACGGGCACAAATCGCGCAACGCCAAGCTCGCAGGCTTTTTCGGCGATCCAGTCAAACCGGTCTTTTTTGATGAGCGCCTGACAAATCCAAAGGTCGGGGGTGAATTCGCGGTCGCGCAATTTGGCGTCTACGGTCAGGACAAGGTCGCGTTTGTGCGTTTCGGTGACGGTCGCCAGATATTCGCCCGAAACATCATCGAACAATTTGACGGGCGCGCCCTCTTTCAATCGCATCACGCCGATCAGATAATGGGCGCTGTTGCCGCTGATGTTTAAAGTCGCGCCCTCGGCCAACGGCTGTTCGACAAACAGCCGCGGTGTTGATTTTGGGGGCCAGGCGGGTGTTGCGGGCATAATGCGTGCATAAACACAAAAGTCCATGCCGTCATCTGCCAACTTCCAGATGACGAACGGGATAAATTTTGGCAGGGCATTGCTATGACCACACAACTTGTGCCCGACAGCGAATATACCGGCATTATGAAACTGCTCCCGGCAAAGCTGCGGGGCTTTGCGTTGCTGGCACGTTTTGACCGGCCGATCGGCTGGTGGTTATTATTCTGGCCATGCGTGTTTGGCTTGGCGCTATCGGGTGGGCTGGTTGCGCGTTGGGATTTGGCGCTGTGGATGTTGCTTGGCGCTGTGGCGATGCGCGGCGCGGGCTGTGTCTATAATGATATCATTGATCGTGACTTGGATGCGCAGGTTGCCCGCACGGCACATCGCCCGCTGGCCAGCGGGTTAATTTCACGCAAAGCGGCATGGGCGTGGCTGATGCTGCTGGCGCTGGTCGGATTGGCTGTTTTGCTGCAGCTGAACCTGAATGCCCAGCTTCTGGCTTTGGGAAGCCTCCTGCTGGTCGCGGCCTACCCATTTATGAAACGCATCACATGGTGGCCGCAGCTGTGGCTTGGGCTGGTGTTCAGCTGGGGCGCTTTAGTCGGCTGGGTCGCAATCACGGGGCAGGCCGATGTAGCGATGTTCTGGCTATATGCCGGCACGATATTCTGGGTGGTGGGCTATGACACGATTTATGCCATGCAGGACCGCGAAGACGACGCGCTGGTGGGGATTAAGTCGAGCGCCTTGCGCTTGGGCGGCAGCGTGCGGGCAGGTGTGGCTATATTCTATCTCCTTGCGCTTTGCGGCTGGGGCATGGCCATATGGAGCGTTCGGCCGGAGCCGCAGGCATTGGTCGCGCTTTTGCCTGCTGCCCTCCATCTGGAACTGCAAGTGGCTACATTACAGGGCGATGGCAGCAATGCACTTGGCCATTTCAGGTCGAACCGCATGACGGGTTTACTCGCGGCGGTCGCATTTTTGGTCGTTGGTGCGGCCGGACAATATTAGGGGAGAAGAATATGGAACATCGTCGCATTGGCAAAAGTGCCGTTTACGTCTCAGACATCTGCATGGGGACGATGACATTCGGGTCGCAAACCGATGAAGCACAGGCGCACCGCATACTCGACCGCTGTTTGGACGCCGGCATCAACTTTTTCGACACCGCCGAAGGCTATCCTGTGCCGCCCGACATCAAATGGGTCGGCCGGACAGAGGATATTGTTGGCCGCTGGATGAAGGGCAAAAACCGCGACGCCATCATTATGGCCACGAAGGTTTCGGGCCCAAGCCACACATGGTTTAAGTCGCCAAAGCGCGGCGGGATGACCGCGCTTGATCGTCACAACATCGTCACCGCGGTTGAGGAAAGCCTGCGCCGGTTGCAGACCGATTATATCGATTTGTACCAAACGCATTGGCCAGACCATGGCACCGCCTATGACGAAACGATGGAGGCACTCGACGATCTGGTCCGCGCCGGAAAAGTCCGTGTTCTGGGTTGCTCCAACGAAACAAGCTACGGCCTTATGAAGTCGCTCGCGACATCGGAGCGTTTGGGCACTGCGCGTTATCACAGCATCCAGAACAACTTTTCCATCAACAATCGCCGGTTCGAAGATGAACTGAAGCAAGTCTGCCGTCAGGAAGGCGTATCGTTGCTCCCTTATTCGCCATTGGGCGGCGGCGTCTTGTCGGGCAAATATCTGGACGGCGCGCGACCCGAAGGCGCACGTTTCTCTCGCTATCTGGAAATGACCGGCGCACGTCAGGCCGAAATGGCGCAGCGATTTGCCGGACCACGGGCGCTGGAAAGCACGATGCGGATCGTGGAGATCGCCAAGGAAGCCGGCATGTCGCCGGTCACGCTGGCGACCGCATGGTCAAAGCAACATGACTTTGTCGCGTCCACAATTGTGGGCGTCAGCACGGAAGATCAGCTGGACGATATTTTCGCCGCGATTGACCTAAAACTCAGCGACGACGTGATGACCGCCATTCACAAGGTGACGAAAGAAATATTGTACCCGATGGGGTGAGGTCAAACCCGTCTGGCCATAACAAAGCCCCGTCCGGATCCCTCCCCCGGGCGGGGTCTTTATGTATCTGCTTTATTTAAACCCAAGCGCCGCGCGCATGATTTGGAATATCGTGTGCTGTTCAATCGTGCCCTTGAACAAATGCGCCTTTGGCCCGGCGGCGCGGGCGACGACATCTTCGCCGCTGTGCGTTTCGGAACCGGTGGGGATCAACGCTTGTTGCCGATAATTCAGCGCCTGCGTATCTTCTTTCAACGGGTCGGTGCGCGGCAATGTTGTGACCGCGCCGGGGCCGTTGATATAGCCCAAGGTTGTGTATCCCTTGCCATCAAAGGCCAAGGTTGATTTGCCTTTCTGGTCGACCACGGGGCCAAGGATGGGGTTCCCGCGCTCGGGATATCCCGCCATGGTAAATGTGTGGCTATGGTCCGATGTGACGACGATCAACGTATCACGCAGGTCGACAGTGTCCATCGCCGCTTTCAACGCATCATTCAGCGCCACGGTGTCTTGCAACGCGCGATAGGCGTTGCCGCCATGGTGGCCATGGTCAATCTTGCCCGCTTCGACCATCAGGACATAGCCCTTGCGGTTTTTGGACAGCATCGCGATCGCCTTCGTCGTCATTTCGGCGAGCGAGGGTTCTTTTGATCCGCTCGCCGTGCGGTCGGCGTCAAATTGCATATGCGATTGTTCGAACAGGCCGAGCAGCTTGTCGGTCTTTTGCGCGTCCACCGCGGCAAAGCCTTCGCTGTTCCAGACATAGGCGCTTTTGGGGTTGGCGGCCTGCCAATTGGCGATCAGGTCCTTGCCATCGGCGCGCTTGCCCTTTTTGGTCGGATATTCGGGGTCAGCCGCCGTGTTGGGCATGAAATGCTGGCGTCCACCGCCCAACATAACCTCAAACCCATCACCATGCGGCCATTCGACCATTTGGCGGGCGATGTCGATGCAGCCTTCGGCCTTGGCCGCGGCGGGCATATTCGCGTCCACTTCCCAATCGCGTTGCGCGACATGGGCATAGGTCGATGCGGGCGTGGCGTGGGTGATGGTCGCGGTGGAGACAATGCCGGTGGCATATCCCTTGTCCTCGGCCATTTCGAACAAGGATTTGACCTTATAGGGTTCGGTCGCCTTGCAATTGTCCTCGACCGCTTGCGGACCAACGCCCAGGACGCCGTTCAGTGTTTTGACGCCGGAGATGATCGCGGTTGCGGTCGGCGCGCTGTCGGGCACTTGGCCATCATGCGAATAGGTTTTGACCAAGGCGGTGTGCGGCAGGCGGTCCATTTGCGCGACATAGGATTCGCCGTCGATGCCCTTTTGCTGTCCTTCAAAAATGCGGGCGGCGGTCAGGGTGGTGATGCTCATGCCGTCACCGATGAAGATGATGACATTGCGCGCCTTGCGGTTGTTGGGCGTATCCGCCTCCAACCGTGCAAGCTCGGCTGCGCCAGCCTTCAAATAGCCCTCGCTGGTGGTCAGCGGCGGCGTGCCAATGGGCCGCGCAGGCGGCAGGGGAGCCGCCGCCGTCGCAGCGGCTGGGTCAGGCGTCGCCGCATATTGCGCGAGCAGCGGCGCGCCGATCAGGCAGGACGCCAACGCCAAAGACACAGGCAGGCCAGCGGACACAAACGGCGACACTTTACGCATTTTACTCTCCAAAAATGTTTCAGGCCCACACATCGCAGAGGAAGATGACTGGCGCAAGACAGTGGGGGTGATGGGGGGCGATTTTGGGGGATTAGGCGCGGGTTGGGAAGGATTTTGATTCACGCAGAGGCGCAGAGGCGCAGAGGAGCAAAGGACTTTAGCGATTGTCGTGCCTGTCACCGTAATTGGGTTTTTTGTTGGATGGATGGTTTGCGCCGCTAGGGGCATAAAGGTTCTAGCACCAAACATGGGGTCAATTGACAACGAAAACAGCGTGCAAATACCCGGAATGATCCAGATACCTACACGCTGCGGTATTGATATTACGGCAGTTTTAGAAGTTACTTCTTCTTAGGCTGGCCCTTCTTCTCGTCTTGAGACAACACAGATGCGGCTAATTTTTTGGCCTCCGCTGGTGTTGCCTTTTTCCCTGCAAGGACTTTGCCTGCTAGGGACGACGTGGCACTAGATGACTGCTTTTTAGCCATTATGCACACTCCATTTGACGTCGGAATCCCGACTATGCTATGCTGCAAGCACGACGGGGACGAAAGCCCCGCCGTGCTGTTGGTAACGCAGTGTTAATCTGAGGATGGCGACTAGGCACCACATGGTGCCGTTTGCCGCTACTCTGACTAGCATGTTAACCTCCAAACGTGGGGACTGAGCCGCCCCATTCGGCAAGGCACCGCGCCTAGGTTCACCCAATCAGCCGCAAGACTGTTTGGGTATCGGTTGACGAAGCTGCAACTTCGTCGGCTTCTGGGGCAGCTTCGGCTGCCCCATTCTCGTTGAGCAACCTGTAGGTTGCACTATCAGTGTCGTGAGCCAACTCCTCACGCTCGATAAGGCGCTTCAGCACGTTGTAGATCGCCGATCCGTTTCTCATGCCTTGCTTGAACTCGGGGATAGTGGAGAGGTGTTTTCGTATTGTAGAAGCCTTGCTGGGACCATTTAGAGACAAAAACGACACAACCTCGTCGGCCACAGGTGAGGAAGCGTATTCGTGACCCTTCACCTCTTCAATCTCCCCGCGCTCGACCTTGTCCCTGTAACGCTTGTAGCCAGCGGGGGTGAAAAGATGGCTGCGATGGCGAACGACAATTTCCGCTTCTTCTAGCCGCCGCATTGAGCCGTAAAACCCCTTCGGGTTTTTTTGCGACCTAGCAACTTCGCCAAGTTCACCACGCAACAAATTACGGACATCGGCGTATGAAACGCCCTCTGGGTGATCTTGCACGATTTGAGCAACCGCATGCACCCAAGTGCCAGCACGCAGTGATCCGTTCGCCTTTTTCTGGACTCGCGCCTCCGGCATTGGTTGTCCGCGCGCGGCCGCGATAATGCGCTCAAGCTGAGTGCGCTTTTCAGTCAACTGGTCAATCGCCTCTCCGATTTTGCGATGCTCTGCTTGCCAGCGACGAATTTCTTCAGCGCCGGGAAGTTTGAACAGTTCGGATATCGAATCAAGTGCCATAGTCATCCCCTTTTACACTCACTTATATGGCTCCGTCAATGGGTATAGGAGAAGTATTAATGACTAGTGGAGTGAGGGTAGTGACACTGTATATGTTCTCCATGCGTCAAGCGGATAAACGGGAATTTTTTTATTCGAGAAAAGCGAGGAATTACGAGTTATGGAGACAGGTGCCAGTCCTCAATGGCTTTTGTGGATGACGGGTTGGAGTCAGGATGACGGCTTACGCTAAACCCCTTCTTCTTGCCTTTGTGGCTTTGTGTGAGATACATTGGCGCAGCTTCTGGCTTTGGCGGGGCGGCGTGCTCGCGCGCTATGGGCGGGGGCCCACCCCTAACCCAGTGGAGCCTCTCGGATCAGTCCGGGGGACTGATCCCTCCACTCGCCTGCGGGAGGGGAACTTAGCTGGCCTTCTAGCTTGCTTTTTCCAACATCGGCTTCAGATAATGCCCCGTGTAGCTCGCCGCGACCTTGACCACATCTTCGGGCGTGCCTTCGGCGACGATCTCGCCGCCTTTCACGCCGCCTTCGGGGCCGAGGTCGATGATCCAGTCTGCGGTCTTAATGACGTCGAGATTATGTTCGATGACCACCACGCTGTTGCCCTGTTCCACCAAACGGTGGAGCACTTCGAGGAGTTTGCGGACATCCTCAAAATGCAGGCCGGTGGTGGGCTCGTCCAGAATATACAGCGTCTGGCCGGTGGACCGGCGGCTGAGTTCTTTGGCGAGTTTGACGCGTTGTGCTTCGCCGCCCGATAGGGTCGTTGCCTGTTGCCCGACCTTGACATAGCCAAGCCCAACCTCCGCCAGCATCGCCATTTTGTCGCGGATCGGGGGGACGGCCTTGAACACCTCCACCGCGTCCTCCACCGTCATGTCGAGCACGTCGGCGATCGACAGGCCCTTCCATTTGACCTCCAGCGTTTCGCGGTTGTAGCGTTTGCCGTTGCATTCCTCGCACGTCACATAGACGTCGGGCAGGAAGTGCATTTCGATCTTGATCAGGCCATCGCCGCTGCACGTTTCGCAACGGCCGCCCTTGACGTTGAAGCTGAAACGCCCCGGCTTATATCCGCGCGCGGCGCTTTCGGGCAATTGGGCGAACCAGTCGCGGATGTTGGTGAACGCGCCGGTATAGGTCGCGGGGTTCGAACGCGGGGTGCGGCCAATGGGGGATTGGTCGATGTCGATCACCTTGTCGCAATGTTCAAGGCCCGTGACCTTGTCATGCGCGCCCGCGATGACGCGCGCGCCATTCAGGCTGCGGGCTGCAGAGGCATAAAGCGTGTCGATGGTGAAGCTTGACTTGCCCGAGCCCGATACGCCGGTGATGCAGGTGAATGTGCCCAGCGGGATGCTCGCGGTGACATTCTTGAGGTTATTCGCGCGGGCATTGTGGACGGTCAGCTTCTTCTTATTGCCCTTGCGCCGGGTCTTGGGCACCGCAATCTCGCGTGTGCCGTTGAGGTACGCGGCGGTGAGGCTGTCTTTCGACTTCAGGATTTGTTTCAACGTGCCTTCGGCCATGACGGTGCCGCCATGGACACCCGCGCCGGGGCCCAAATCGACCACCCAGTCGGCGGTGCGGATCGCGTCTTCGTCATGTTCGACCACGATGACGGTGTTGCCCAAATCGCGCAGGCGGCGCAGCGTGGCGAGCAGGCGGTCATTGTCTTTCTGGTGCAAGCCGATGCTGGGCTCATCCAGCACATAAAGCACGCCCGACAGTCCGGAGCCGATTTGGCTGGCGAGGCGGATGCGCTGGCTCTCCCCGCCGGACAAGGTGCCGCTGGTCCGGTCAAGGTTGAGATAATCGAGCCCGACATTGTTGAGGAAGCCCAACCGTTCGTTGATTTCCTTCAGGATCGCCTTGGCAATCTGCTGCTGCTGGTTGGTTAGCGTTTGGTCGACGCTGCCGAACCACTCGAGCGCGTCGCCGACGCTCATCTTCGTCGGGGTGGCGATGTCGACGCCTGCGATCTTGACGCTAAGCGCTTCGGGCTTGAGGCGCGCGCCGTGGCAGGTCTCGCACGGTTGCGAGGTCTGGTACTTGGACAGCTCCTCGCGCATCCACGCGCTGTCGGTTTGCAGCAAGCGGCGGTTGAGATTGCCGATGACGCCCTCAAACGCCTTGCGCACCGTATATTCCTTGCGCCCGTCTTTAAACGTCAGCTCCACCGCCATGCCGCCGGTGCCGTGCAGGATAATCAGCTTCTGTTCGGGGAGCAGATCCTCCCACGCGGTGTCGAGGTTGAAGCCATAGGCCTTCGCCAGGCTGGAGAGCACTTGCATATAATAGGGGCTGGGCGGGTTTGATTTCGCCCAAGGCACAATCGCGCCTTTCTTCAACGACAGATGTTCGTTCGGCACCACCAGTTGCGGGTCAAACTCCTGCCGCTCGCCAAGGCCATCGCAATCGGGACACGCGCCTTGCGGGGCGTTGAACGAGAACAGGCGCGGCGCGATTTCGGCGATGGTGAAGCCGCTGACAGGGCAGGCGAATTTCTCGGAAAAGACGATGCGGTTGGCGGGCAGGCCGACATTTTTCATGTTCCCCTCCCGCAGGGGGGTGGGGTTAGGGGAGGGCCCTTCCGAGGTCGCGGACTGCCCACCCGGCTCGCCCTTTTGCTCTGTCTGGGAGACAGAGCTGGCGAGCCCCCCTCCCGCCTGCGGGAGGGGAGAAAAAGTCGCGCGCGCTTCGCCAAAGGCGCTGGGCACGCTGTCGGCATTGCCGGTCTGCAATTCCGCCACCGTGGTGTCGGCCAAATCCACAAAGGCTAAGCCATCCGCAAGCTTCAGCGCCGCTTCAAAGCTTTCGGCCAAACGCTGCTGAATGCCGTCCTTGACGACGATACGGTCCACCACGACCTCAATGTCATGCTTGTATTTCTTGTCGAGCGCGGGCGCGTCTTCGATGGCGTACATTTCGCCGTCGATGCGCACGCGGGTGTAGCCCGAACGCTGCCACTCGGCGAGTTCCTTGCGATATTCGCCCTTGCGGCCCTGCACCACGGGGGCGAGCAGGAACGCGCGCGTGCCTTCTGGCAAGGCCATCACGCGGTCGACCATCTGGCTGACGGTCTGCGCGGTGATCGGCAGGCCCGTCGCGGGCGAATACGGCACGCCAACACGCGCCCATAACAGCCGCATATAATCGTAAATCTCGGTCACCGTCGCGACGGTCGAGCGCGGGTTACGCGACGTTGTCTTCTGCTCAATGGAGATTGCTGGCGACAGGCCTTCGATATGTTCGACATCGGGCTTTTGCATCATCTCCAGAAACTGGCGCGCATAGGCCGACAGCGATTCGACATAACGCCGCTGCCCCTCTGCATAGATGGTGTCGAACGCGAGGCTGGATTTGCCCGAACCGGAAAGCCCGGTGATGACGATCAGCTTGTCGCGTGGAAGGTCGATATCGACGCCCTTGAGATTATGCTCGCGCGCACCGCGCACCTTAATATGGGTGAGTGACATGAATTAGCTTGTTCCAGATTTGTTCTAAAAGCGCAAGTGCGCGAGTCTCATCGTGAAATGGGCCGAAGATTAACCAAATTCAAGGCAGGTTTTTACCTCATCTTGCATGAGCATATCACGCGCGGGCGAAGGGGCCCCCTGCAATGTTTTGATAGTTCTGACCCTAGGTCTGCAACTTTCCACTTCTAACGCCGGGCATTCCATGCTCATGTGGGGCATGACTTTAGAAACAGCACCCGAACCCATCGCCACCCCCGCCGCCACTATGGTGATTTTTCGCCAAAACCCCGATGGCGGTGCACCATTGTTGCTGATGGTCGAACGTATCAAGGCCATGGCTTTTGCGGGCGGTGCGGCGGTTTTCCCGGGTGGGAAGGTCGATCCGGCGGATTTCGATTATGCCGAAATGCTGGGCGGCCCTTTGCCATTGGATGAGGCCGCGGCGCGGCTGGCGGCCATTCGCGAGACGATTGAGGAAGCTGGGCTTGCGCTTGGGCTAAAGGGTGTTGATAACCCTGCCGATTGCGATGCCCCGCGCGCGGCGTTGCATGATGGGGAAAGCCTGCAAGCCATATGCAACCGCTTTGGCTGGGAACCCGATTTTGACCAGCTTGTGCCATGGTCACGCTGGCGGCCACCAGCATTTGAACGGGCATCGCGGGTTTTCGATACGCGCTTCTATTTGGTGAATGCAGGCAACACCACGCCGCTGGCGACAGTTGACCACACCGAAAACCGGGCGCTGTTTTGGGCCAGCGCGGCAGAGGTTCTCGACAAAGCCGACAAGGGCGAGGTCAAGATCATCTTCCCGACGCGCCGCAATCTGGAACGGCTGGCGATGTTTGGTGACTTTGACGCGGCTGCCGCGCACGCGGCGGCGCATCCGGTTTCTACCGTCCTGACCTATATCGACAAGCGCGAAGACGGAAACTGGCTCTGCATCCCCGACGGCCATGGCTATCCCGTGCTTCAGGAGTCACTCGACCAGGCAATGCGGGGGTAGAGTTCCCCTCCCGCCTGCGGGAGGGGCGTTAGCGGTGCTCTAAATCAATCCTCAGGTGCGATGGTAACGATTAGGCCGTCAAGCGCATCGGTCACAGGAACCTGACACGACAGGCGTGAGGTTTCGTTCCGGTGGTCGGTGCTGTCGAGCAAGTCATTTTCGTCTTCGCTCATCTTGGGCAGGCGATCGGTAAAGGCGGGATCGACATGGATGTGGCACGTCGCGCACGAGCAGCAACCGCCGCACAATGCCAGCAATTCGTCAAAGCCATTGTCGCGGATGACTTCCATCAGGCTCAGGCCATTTTCAGCCTCAACTTCGTGGCCTTGGCCATCGCGAGAAATTACTGTGATTTTAGCCATGAAAATGCTCCCTAAACCCGTGTTTCGGCCCGCCTGATAAGTTGCCGCCGTTATAATGTGAAGCGCTAATTTAATGGGGATAAGTCGGGCGGCGCACTTGGCCAAAGCGGTAGCTGTGCTTATGTCCGGACCGAACAGAATCAGAAAGACCGTCCATGACCGAAAATCGCCACGCCCCTGTTATCATTATCGGTTCCGGCCCAGCCGGCTACACCGCGGCGGTCTATGCTGCGCGCGCCAACCTGACACCCATGATGATTACCGGTGTTGAAATCGGCGGGCAGTTGATGACCACGACCGAAGTCGACAACTGGCCCGGTGATGACGCGGGTGTCATGGGCCCCGAGTTGATGGAACGGATGCGCAAGCACGCCGAACGTTTTGGCACGCGGATTGAAAATGACTATATTGAAAAGGTCGATTTTTCGAAGCGGCCCTTTGTCCTGACGGGTGGCGCAGGTGATTACACCGCCGACGCGGTCATCATCGCCACAGGGGCAAGTGCGCAATATCTTGGCCTGCCCAGCGAAACCGCGTTCATGGGCAAGGGCGTATCGGCCTGCGCAACCTGCGACGGGTTTTTCTATCGCAACAAGCCAGTGGCCGTCATCGGCGGCGGTAACACTGCGGTCGAAGAAGCTTTGTACCTCGCCAATATCGCCAGCCATGTGACTTTGGTCCACCGCCGCGACAAGTTGAAGGCGGAGAAGATATTGCAAGACCGCCTGTTCGCGCGCGAAGCGGAAGGCAAAATCACCATCAAATGGAACCACACATTGGATGAGGTTCTGGGCGACGCGATGGGTGTCACGGGCATGCGCATTGCGGCAACCGACGGCAGCGGCACCGAAGATATCGAACTGCACGGTGTTTTCATCGCCATCGGGCACAAGCCAAATACCGGCATTTTCGAAGGGCATCTCGATATGGCCGGCGGCTATATCAAGGTGCGCGGCGGTGCAGAGGGTCAGGCAACGGAAACCAGCGTCCCCGGCGTATTTGCCTGCGGCGATGTGATGGACCATATCTATCGCCAAGCATGCACCAGCGCGGGCACAGGCTGCATGGCCGCATTGGATGCGGAGCGGTTTATCGACGCTGTTGCGTAAATTGGCGGGCGCATAAGCCAAGGCAGCCCCACGCCATAAACCCCCAGTGCCGCCCGTCCGCAAGATGCGGTTGCATGTCCATGCTGTGTGAGATAGCTAACACAGTATATCGGAGGGAATAGACATGGCATTTGATCCAGCGACAGAGACCGCGCGGTATATTGACAGTCTGGGGCCAGAGGCGCTGCAAAAGGCCGAAAGCTATACCATCGCCACGCATTGGATGTTGTTGGCGGGGTTGGTTGTCACCGCGATTGTAACGTGGATTATTGTACGCTCGGGCCTGCTCGACCGCCTGTCGGCGAAAATGCAAAATCGCGGTTGGGCATTGCGCACATGGACAATTTGCGTTGCCTTTTTCGTCATTTCGGCGGTGATTAGCCTGCCCTGGGGCATTTATGAGCAATGGGGTTTTGAACAATCCTATGGCCGTACGGACCAGCCATTGTCTGACTTCCTCGCGCAAAATGCCATTGGCATCGCGGTGTCCAGCATATTGGGCGGGCTGTTTTTCCTCGGCGTTTATGCGCTTATTCGCCGTGCGGGCAAAACATGGTGGATATGGTCCGGCGGCCTTGCGGCTTTTGCAGCGGCGGCGACGATATTGCTCGCGCCTGTGGTGATTGAACCGATGTTCAACGAATATAAGCCAGTTCCAGCGGGGCCAGTGCGGACGGCGTTGCTTGAAATGGCGGACGAAGCCAACATTCCGCATGACCGTGTGCTGATGTTTGATGGCTCACGCCAATCGAACAACTTCACCGCCAATGTCTCAGGCGTTTTTGGTTCGGCGCGGATTGCGATTTCCGACGTTGCGCTCAAGCAGGCGTCATTGGACGAGGTGAAGGCCGTAACAGGGCATGAGATCGGCCATTATGTTCTTGGCCATGTCTGGCGGATGGTTTTTGCCATTGTGTTCATTGCGATGCTGGGTTTCTTTCTGGCCGACCGATTGTTCAACCGGGTCGCGGCCTTATTTGGCAGCAAAGTCACCATCGGCGACCCCGAAGGATTGCCGATATTGATGCTGATCGTCTCGGTTCTGGGCCTGTTTGCGCAGCCGGTGGTCAACAGCGTGACACGTTCCGGTGAGAGCGAAGCCGACGCTTATTCGCTTCGGACGGCGAATTTGCCCGATGCGCTTGCAGGCGCGTTGGTGAAGACCGCCGAATATCGCTATCCGCGGCCATCGGCGTTGCAAGAGGTGATATTCTACTCGCACCCGTCTGTCGAAACCCGCGTGCACCGCGCGATGGACTGGAAAGCGGAGCAGCTTAAAAAAGCCGAGGCACGTTAAGCCCCTGCTTTCTTCTCCTGCCGGAATTTGTGCAGCAATGGCTCGGTATAGCCATTGGGCTGCGTCACGCCTTCGAAGATGAGCGCACGGGCGGCCTTCAATGCGATGCTGCCCGCTATAAGCTTTTCGTAAAGTGGATCGCTGGCATTTTGCGCGTCGACCTTCGCCGCCATCTTGGTGAGCGCGGCGTCCACCTGCGCCTCGGTCGCAATGCCGTGCAGCAGCCAGTTGGCAATATGCTGCGACGAAATACGCAATGTGGCACGGTCTTCCATCAGGCCGATGTCGTGAATGTCGGGGACCTTTGAACAGCCGACGCCTTGGTCAATCCAGCGGACAACATAGCCAAGAATGCCCTGGGCGTTATTCTCAAGCTCTTGTGTGACCTCTTCATCGGACCAATTGTGCCCGACGGGCGCAACGGGAATGGTCAGCAAGGGATCAAGGCCCGGCGTGGGTTCTTGTGCCAATTCCGCCTGCCGCGCAAAGACGTCAAACTGGTGATAATGCATCGCGTGCAACGTTGCTGCGGTAGGTGAGGGGACCCATGCGGTGTTCGCGCCAGCCTTGGGGTGCCCGATTTTCTGCACCATCATGTCGGCCATCATGTCGGGCGCGGCCCACATGCCTTTGCCGATCTGCGCTTTGCCCGAAAGGCCGCAGGCAAGGCCGATTTGGACATTACGCGCCTCATAGGCTTGGATCCAGCTGCTGGCTTTCATCTCCGCCTTGCGGATCATGGGGCCAGCCTGCATCGCGGTGTGCATTTCGTCGCCGGTGCGATCCAGGAAGCCGGTGTTGATGAAAACGATGCGGTCTTTCACCGCGTGAATGCACGCGGCGAGATTGGCGGACGTGCGGCGTTCTTCGTCCATCACACCGACCTTGATGGTGTGGCGCGCAAGGCCGAGCACATCTTCAACCGCATCGAACAACGCATTGGTCAGCGCGGCTTCTTCGGGGCCGTGCATCTTGGGCTTTACGATGTAGATTGAACCTGCGCGGCTGTTGCGATGCGTGCCAAGACCTTTCAGGTCGTGCAGCGCGCATAACGAAGTAAACAACGCGTCGAGAATGCCTTCGGGCGCTTCGCTGCCATCGGGCAACAGCACCGCAGGATTGGTCATCAGATGCCCGACATTGCGCACGAACATCAGGCTGCGGCCCGCAAGGGTGAGGCCGTCATAATTGCGGTCCGCCTCAAGCGCGCGGGTCATTGTCCGCCCGCCTTTGTCGAAGGATGCAACCAGATCACCACGCATCAGGCCAAGCCAGTTGGTATAGGCCGCAACCTTGTCCTGCGCGTCCACGGCAGCAACCGAGTCTTCCAGATCGATAATCGTGGTCAGCGCAGCTTCAAGGATAACATCGGCGATATGCAGTTCGTCGGTCGCACCGATGGGGTGCGCGGGATCGACCAATATCTCGATATGCAGGCCATTTTGTTTGAACAGATAGCGTTTTGTGTCGCCCGATGCGGTTTGCGTAACGAAGAAATCGGACGCGCCACCGGACAAGACGGCTTCCCAACCGGGGATGCTGTGGTTTAGGAAATTGCGTGCATAAGCGATGACGGCCGCGCCGCGTGTCGCATCATAGCCACCTGCGCGGGCTGGCGGGGCATCGAGCGCATCAGTGCCGTATAAGGCATCATACAGGCTGCCCCAACGGGCGTTGGCGGCGTTGAGCACGAAGCGGTCGTTAAGGCTCGGCACAACAAGCTGCGGACCCGCCATCGTCGCGATTTCCGCATCGACATTTTGCGTACCAATGGTGAATGGAAGTGGTTCAGCCACGAGATAACCAATGTCGCGCAGAAATGCCTGATAGGCGGGCATGTCGCTGATCGGTCCGGGATTGGACTTGTGCCAGGCATCGATCTGCGTTTGCAGCGCGTCGCGTTTGGCGAGCAATTCGCGGTTCACCGGCACAAACCGCGCCAGAATATCGGATAGCCCGGACCATAAAGCATCAGCGGCTATGCCCGTGCCCGACAGCGCGCGGCTTTCAACGAAAAGCGCGAGTTCATCGGCGACCTGCAGGTTTGCGCGGGTTACATATTCAGTCATGACTTTGGCTCCAGTGGGACGTGGTGCCTGGGGAGAAATTTTGTTGTTGCCGCTTCCCTAGCGATAGTTTGGGCGGTGCAAAAGCGTTTAATTGCTGATAACGGATGGCCCATGAAACTGACCAAGCATCTTGTTGAAAAGCCATGGGGCCGCACAGACATACCGGCGCAATTTGGCAATATGGGCGGCCGCCGCGTTGGCGAGATCTGGTATGAAAACGCTGATAGCGACCCGTTGCCGATATTGGTGAAATGGCTGTTTACGTCGGAAAAACTGTCCATTCAGGTGCATCCCAACGACGGCCAAGCGCGCGATCGCGGGTTGCAATCGGGCAAGGAAGAATGCTGGTTTGTGGTGGATGCAGAACCCGGAGCCGTGCTCGGCATTGGCACGCATCGGGATTTGGATGCTGAAGCCTTGCGGGCGGCGTCGCTTTCGGGCGAGATTGAAGCGCTGATGGATTGGAAGCCAGTTTCGGCTGGCGATTATTATTATATTCCCGCCGGAACGGTGCACGCGATTGGCGCGGGCATCACGCTCGTTGAAGTGCAGCAATTCGCCGACATAACCTATCGTTTGTTCGACTATGGCCGGCCACGCGAACTGCATCTGGATGACGGTGTCGCCGTGTCTGTCGCAACGCCGTATCGCGACGCGCGATCGGGCCGCATTACCGGCGGGCAACAGATGGTCGACGGACCACATTTCCAGCTTTGGTATGTCGATGATCAAAGTCAGATTGATGCACTGGATTTAGCGGGCCGCTGTTGGATTGTGCCACTGACGGGAACGGTTGCGGTGGCGCATGACATAGCTGCGGTGGGCGACTGCCTACTCGTGAGTGCGCCAGCAGCTATTGAATTATCAGCCGACGCAACATTGTTGATCGCGTGCTAACCAATAATGCCAATTGGCCGTTCAGGTGACGCCATATCGCATCAGAAGCAGCACAAAATAGACATTATTTACAGTTGAGCAATTGCCCCTTGGATCGAAACTTGTTACCGATGGTTACAAGCATTAGGCATGACCAACCGCAAACGAAGCCCATTACCTTGGACTGATAGAAACTCGTGGAAACAAGTTAATTGTCGCATTCGTGTTGATCGCGATTATGGTACTCGCGCTCATTTTTGCTGCTGTGCGCTATTCCCGTCGCCGCAAGCAATTTAAGATCCGTCAAATGGGTCGTGGGAAAGCTGTGCCGGGTACTGGGGCAAATGCTGCTGATTAACAGCAAGTTTGAAGCGACAAGATTCGCCGGGTAAACGTTACTCGTTCCGCTACAGAGTAGCCTGCTGTTCGGCTCATTCGGGATATTTATCGCCCATATATTTCAACGACTCGGCGCATAATTGTTCAAGTACAGCTTCATCAACGTCGCTTAGCCGTTTAATATAGAGACAAGACTTTCCCGTCTTATATTTCCCCAATTTCGCCATCAGGTCGGCATGCCCGGCAAAACCGTCGGTAATGTAGAGTACAGTTTGACCCTTACGCGGGCTAAAGCCAATGCGCGCCATGTCGCCTTCACGACCACTGTCATATGTATAATGATACTGGCCAAAGCCGATGATGCTTGGCCCCCACATTTTGGCGGGGTGGCCCGACAAATGCGACATCATTTGGACGAGTTTATGCGCATCGGCGCGTTGCTTTTCATCGGCAACAGCGTTGATGAAAGCCGTTACATCAACCGCGGTCGGCTTGGTCTTGATTTCAGCCTTTGTCACCTTGCATCTCCCTTTATCGCACCCTAGAGAATATCGCGTCATCTGGGGAGTAGCCAGCCGTTTTCTGGATGAAAACGGGACATGCATCAACATATTTGGCCGAGAGGTCGTGGTGCATGTGGGGCCGCAAATGCGGTTCAAGGCGAGACCAATGGCATCTGCAATCCGTTCCGGTCGGGCGGGGTTGTGGGTGGCATTGCGTCTTTTAACTGCCTGATCCGGAAAGCATTATGGAAATTTTCTTCGCCTCCGCCTTGCTTGTTGCCGTTGCTGAAATCGGCGACAAGACAATGCTGCTCGCCATATTGCTGGCAACACGGTTCAAAAAGCCGCTGCCTATCATCGCCGGCATTTTTGCCGCCACCATGGCCAATCATGCACTTGCGGCTTGGGCGGGCAGTGCGCTCGCCAGTATTTTTATGAGCGACACATTTCGCATCGCGGTGGCCATTGGCTTCATCCTGATGGCGGCGTGGACGCTTATTCCCGACAAGGTTGATGACGATATGAAAGTCGCGTCGCAGCGCGGGGCATTTGTTGCGACAACAATCGCGTTTTTCCTCGTCGAGATGGGCGATAAGACGCAAGTCGCAACAATCGCACTTGGCGCGCAATATCATGCGGTGCTGGTGGTTGCGGCCGGAACAACATTGGGCATGATGATCGCCAATGTCCCTGCGGTCTATCTGGGTGAGAAGCTGGTGGAAAAAGTTTCGCTGCGCATCGTGCACAGGATTGCGGCGTCGATGTTCCTCTTTCTGGGGCTTTGGCAGTTGTGGGAGTTGTCGAACCCCGCCTAAGCTGTTAGGCGCGCGGCGGATATTCAGCTTCGGAAAATGATATGACCAAAGACAGCGTTAAAAAAGTCGTCCTCGCATATTCGGGCGGGCTCGACACCAGCGTCATCCTGAAATGGCTACAGGTGGAATATGGCTGCGAAGTCGTGACCTTCACCGCCGATTTGGGGCAGGGCGAAGAGCTTGGGCCAGCACGCGAAAAGGCGGTGCTGATGGGCGTGCCCGATCACCATATCTATATCGATGATCTGCGCGAAGAATTTGTGCGCGATTTCGTTTTCCCGATGATGCGCGCCAATGCGCGTTATGAAGGCGACTATTTGTTGGGCACATCGATTGCCCGTCCGCTCATTTCGAAGCGGTTGATCGAAATTGCCGCCGAAACCGGCGCGGACGCGATTGCGCATGGCGCAACGGGCAAAGGCAATGATCAGGTGCGGTTCGAACTTTCGGCTTATGCGCTGAACCCCGACATTAAGGTGATTGCGCCATGGCGTGAGTGGGACCTGACAAGCCGGACACGGTTGATCGAATGGGCGGAACAGCACCAGATTCCCGTGCCCAAGGACAAGCGCGGCGAAAGCCCGTTTTCGACCGACGCCAATCTCTTGCACACCTCGTCCGAAGGCAAAGTGCTTGAGGACCCGTGGGATGAGACACCCGATTATGTCTATTCGCGCACCGTCAATCCGGAAGACGCGCCCGACACGCCGGAATATATCACCATCGATTTTGAAAAGGGCGACGGTGTCGCGCTGAATGGCGAAGCGATGTCGCCCGCGACGTTGCTGGCTGCGCTGAATGACCTTGGCCGCAAGCATGGCATTGGCCGCCTTGACCTGGTCGAGAACCGCTTTGTCGGCATGAAATCACGCGGCATGTATGAAACGCCCGGCGGCGAGATTTATGCCCGTGCCCATCGCGGCATTGAAAGCATCACGCTCGATCGCGGCGCAGCGCATCTTAAGGATGAGCTAATGCCGAAATATGCCGAGCTTATCTATAATGGCTTCTGGTTCTCGCCCGAGCGCGAGATGCTGCAAGCCGCGATTGACCATTCGCAGACCTTGGTATCCGGCACCGTGCGGCTGAAACTGTATAAGGGTCTGGCCAGTGTGGTTGGCCGCAAATCGCCCAACAGCCTGTACAGCGAAAAAGTTGTGACATTTGAGGACGACGCCGGTGCCTATGACCAAAAGGATGCGGCGGGATTCATCAAACTGAACGCACTTCGTCTGCGCTTGCTGGGACAGCGTAAAGCGTAATTTCGCAGAAAAACGTCATCCTGAACTTGTTTCAGGATAACATGCAACGGTGACGCGTCATCCTGAAACAAGTTCAGGATGACGATTGCTGGCTATTCCGCCGTAAACGCGACCCCACTTTAACCGTCCGATTAAGTCTGATAGGCTCCCTTGCAGGAAGAGGAGAGTCGATATGCATGATTTGGTCATTCGCGGTGGAACCGTGGTGGATGGCACGGGCGCGCCGCGCTTTGTTGCCGATATTGCGGTGGATGGCGGCATCATTACCGCTATGGGCCAAATCAGCGCCTCGGGCCGCGAAGAGATTGATGCTTCGGGTAAAATCGTCGCGCCTGGCTTTGTTGATATCCATACCCATTATGACGGCCAAGCAACATGGGACAGCGAGATGGGACCGTCGAGCTGGCATGGCGTCACCACGGTTGTCATGGGCAATTGCGGCGTTGGCTTTGCGCCCGCGAAAAAGGACAAGCATGATTGGTTGATCGGCCTGATGGAGGGTGTTGAGGATATTCCCGGCACCGCACTGGCCGAGGGGATGAAATGGGATTGGGAGAGCTTTCCCGATTATCTCGATGCGCTCGAACGCCTGCCGCGCACGATCGATATTGGAACGCAAGTTCCGCACGGCGCGTTGCGCGCCTTTGTCATGGGACAGCGCGGCGCGGATAATGAAGAGCCAACCGAAGCCGACATCGCCGAAATGGCGCGGCTGGTGGAGGAAGGCTTGCGCGCAGGGGCTTTGGGCTTTTCCACATCCCGCACGGTGTTGCATAAATCGATTGATGGCGAACTTGTCCCTGGGACAACGGCGACGGAACCCGAGCTGGTGGGCATCGGCCGCGCCATGGGCAAAGTCGGGCACGGGGTGTTTGAACTGACCACCGATTTCTTGGAGGAATGGGACGAGTTCGGCTGGATGGGTCGGTTAAGCCGCGAGACAGGACTGCCCATCGCCTTCACCATGTTGCAATCGCCCATCAAGCAAATGCCGTGGACCGAACAAATGGCGTCAATGTGCAACGCCAATGACAATGGTGCGAACCTCGTGGCGGCGATTGGCCTGCGCGGTATCGGCGTCATCATGAACTGGCGCGGCACGGTGCACCCGTTCATGCGTAAACCAAGCTGGCAGAAAATCGCCGGACTGTCGTGGGACGAACAAAAGGCAAAGCTGTCCGACCCGGCGTTTAAGGCGGCGATGTTGGCGGAGGATAATTTGCCACCGCCGTCGGTTGATATGGCCCCATTCTTCATGCTGGTCACCGCCGCTTGGGCCATGCAATTCCCGCTGGGCGATGGCTTTAGCTATGAGCCCACACGCGAAGAAAGCGTCTTCGGCTTTGCGCAAGCTGCAGGCAAAGAAGCGGCCGAATATGCGTATGACCAGTTGATGGCCGACGACGGCAACGGCATGATTTACCTGCCGATACTGAATTATATGGATGGCAATTTGGACTTCACAAAAGAGCTGCTCCAACGTGACGATATCGTCGCATCGCTGTCCGACGGCGGCGCACATTGCGGGACGATTTGCGACGCGGCGTCACCGACATTTCTGCTCAGTTACTGGGCGCGCGACCGTAAGGCGGGGACAATACCGCTTGAACTCGCCGTCAAACGGCAATGCCACGACACGGCGCGGCTTTATGGGCTGAATGATCGCGGTGTGCTGAAACCGGGTTATCTCGCGGATATCAACGTCATCGATTTTGAGGCGTTGAAACTGTTGAAGCCTTGGTTGGCGTTCGACTTGCCCGCCGGTGGCAAGCGCTTGCTGCAAAAGGCTGACGGCTATGCCGCGACGATTAAATCGGGCGTGGTCACGTTCCGCGATGGCGCGATGACGGGCGCATTGCCCGGTATCGTGGTGCGCGGTCCGCAGAGCATCGAAATGGCGGAAGCGGCGGAGTGACCCCTTGAGGGAATTGTGACGCTGCAAATATTAAGACCCTGAAACAAGTTCAGGGTGACGGTGAAAGGAAACAGCTGTTTGCCACTTCGTCATGCTGAACTTGTTTGTGCGATGCACGCCTTCGGCTCCAGCATCTTAATTTTTAACGGTCCGTCCGATTACACCCGCATTGGCATCAAAACATACAGCGCCGCTGACTTGTCATTCTCGCGAATGAGCGTTGGGGCGCTGGCATCGGCCAAGTGAAGCTCGACGACGTCGCCTTCGATCTCGCCCAAGATGTCCATCAAATAACGCGCGTTGAAGCCGATTTCAAAACCGTCGCTGCTATATTGGCCGGACACTTCTTCGGCGGCTGTGCCGTTTTCAGGGCTGGTGACCGACAAAGTGATCTTGTCTTTATCGAGCGCCATTTTGACCGCGCGGGTTTTTTCGGTGGCGATGGTCGCCACGCGGTCAACGCCTTGGCTGAATGCCTTGGGGTCGATGCGCAGCAGCTTGTCATTCGCGGTTGGAATGACGCGGCTGTAATCGGGGAATGTGCCGTCGATCAGCTTTGATGTCAGGATGACGCTGTCAAAGGTGAAGCGGATTTTGCTTGCCGACAGATCGATCTGGATGACATTGCCGCCGCTTTCGTCAAGCAGCTTGCGGATTTCGGCGACGCATTTGCGCGGCACGATGATGTCGGGCATATTTTCTGCACCAGCCGGACGCGGCAGCGTGACGCGGGCGAGGCGATGGCCATCGGTGGCCGCTGCCTTCAACACAGGATCGGCATCGTCGGTGACGTGCAGGAAAATACCGTTGAGATAATAACGCGTTTCTTCGGTCGAAATCGCAAAGCGCGTTTTGTCGATAATCTGGATCAACGAGCTTGCGGGAATTTCGAACGAGGTGGGCAATTCGCCCTCTGCGATCGTTGGGAAATCTTCACGCGGCAGCGTTGCGAGCGAGAAGCGGGCGCGGCCAGCGTTCACCGCCATGCGGCCATCTGCGGCATGCAGCTGGACTTGCGAACCTTCGGGAAGCTTGCGCGCGATTTCGAACAGAGTGTGCGCCGAAACGGTGGTTGCACCCGGGGTTTCAACATCGGCGGCAAAGGTTTCAACGACCTGCAGATCAAGGTCCGTCGCGGTCAGCTTGATCTTGCCGCCTTCGCTGGCTTCGATCAGGACGTTCGACAAAATGGGAATAGTGTTCCGCCGTTCCACAACGGATTGGACGTGGCTCAGGCTTTTCAGCAGGGTCGCGCGTTCGATCGTGGCTCTCATTCAAATTCCCCTTATCGGGCATGGCAAGCACAAAGCAGCCAAAAATCCCTATTTCTATGGCGACTCTTCCATAACCGCTTTGGCCAGCAGGGCAAGCCGATAGGTTTTGCGTCGAAGAATATCCTGTGGAATAAGGCCATTATGACGATTTCGACAAACGGTAGACGGCTTTTCATCGCACGGCATGGGGAGACGGTGTTTAACAAAATTGCGCGGATGCAGGGGCAGGCGGAGCTGCATACCCCGCTGACATGGGAAGGTTGCGTGCAAGCGCGCTTAATGGGCCGTGCGTTGGCACATTATCTGGGGGATGACCCCACGCCGCAGCTTTGGTCGTCCACCGCTGGGCGCGCGTTGCAGACGCTTGCCTTGGTCGCAGAGGAAATCGACGCCGATTGGCACCAAACGATGCGCGACGACCGGCTGCTGGAAATTGACGTCGGGCTTTGGTCAAGCCGCACCTATGCCGACATATCCGCGGAAATCGGTCCAATTGTCGATATGGAGCACAAGCTGTTTTCCGTGCGTCCCGACGGTGGCGAATTTTACGACGACGTCGCGCAGCGGCTGCGTCACTGGATAGCGGACCAAAGCTTTCAACAGGACATGCTGATCATCTGCCATGGGATGACGGCACGCGTGCTGCGCGGGGTTTTGCTGGGCTTGGAGCCTATGGAACGCTTCGGCGCGCCCATCGCCCACAGCCTTGCGCAGGGCAGCATGGTGATGATCCGCGATGGTGTCGAAACGCTGGTGATTGACGGCGACGGCGCTGGGGAACGTGCTTGAGACTTTTGGCGTGGTTGATGTGTGTGGCGGCATTGGCTGCGCCGCTGTCCGCCAAAGATAGGCTTGGCGTATATCAGGGGTGGGCGGCGTTTCGTGACCCTGAAACCCCCCGCTGCTATGCGATTTCCGAACCCGACGAGACGATACGACCACCAACACGGGCGGCTTATGTCTCCATCGGTTTTTGGCCAAAGCGCAGCGTTACGCATCAGCTTTACGTGCAGCTGTCGCGCGATCGGGCGGCCAATAGCGGCGTGACACTGACCGCGGGCGGCAGGCGCTTTCGTTTACAGGCCGATAGCAACGCGGCATGGGCGGCGGACCGGCGGATGGACTTGGCGATTATTGCCGCCATCCGCTCGGCAACGTCGCTCAGCATCGAAACGATTGGCCGCGATGGCCGGTCGATTGTCGATGCCTACGCACTGCGCGGTGCGCCCAGCGCAATCGATGCTGCGGCGTTGGGATGCGCTGCGCGATAGCATAGCTGGCATTTCGGCGATTCATTGCGTATAGGCGCGGCCATCATGCAGATTCCCGGCCATATAGACCCCGTTGTCACCCCACGCGCGATTACGCAGCGTGCGGATGGCCGAATTGACCTTTTGGGCTTGAACCATCTCCAAATTCGTCAGCTGTTTGAAGAATCGCAGTTGGATGAAAAAGCCGCAAAGCTGCGGTCAAAGCAGGTGTTCCATTGGATATACCATCGCGGCGTGACCGATTTTGAAGCGATGACCGACATCGCCAAAACTATGCGGCCTTGGCTCGCCGACCGCTTTGTCATTGGCCGGCCAGAGGTGGTCGAGGCACAGGTTTCGACCGATGGCACGCGCAAATGGCTTTTGCGCACCGATGATGCCCAAGATTATGAAATGGTGTTCATTCCCGATGCGGATCGCGGCACGCTTTGCATTTCTTCGCAAGTGGGCTGCACGCTCAACTGCCGTTTCTGTCATACGGGCACGATGCGGCTGGTGCGCAACCTGACACCGGGCGAAATTGTCGGGCAGGTCATGCTGGCGCGCGATGCTCTTGGCGAATGGCCAAAGGGCAATATGGCGTCGGTTGCGGACGACGACGATGAAGATGATGATGTCGGCCATTATACCGCCGATGGCCGTATGCTCACGAACATCGTGTTGATGGGCATGGGCGAACCTTTGTATAATTTCGACAATGTCCGCGACGCGATGAAGATCGTCATGCATGGCGATGGCCTTGGCCTGTCGCGCCGCCGTATCACGCTTTCGACGTCGGGCGTTGTGCCGATGATGGCGCGTGCGGGCGAGGAAATTAACGTGAACCTTGCGGTATCGCTGCACGCGGTGACCAAGGAAATTCGTGACGAAATCGTCCCCATCAACCGCAAATATGGCATTGATGAACTCTTGCGTGCCTGCGCGGAATATCCCGGCGTCAGCAACGCACGGCGCATTACATTCGAATATGTGATGCTGAAGGACAAGAATGACAGCGACGAAGATGCGCGCGAGCTCGTGAGCCTCATCCGCCAGTATAAATTGCCGGCAAAGGTCAATCTGATACCGTTCAACCCATGGCCCGGCGCGATTTATGAATGTTCGGATCCAGAGCGTATCAAGCGTTTTTCCAGCATCATTTTCGAAGCCGGCATCAGCGCACCCGTGCGCACACCGCGCGGCCGCGATATCATGGCGGCGTGTGGGCAGCTGAAATCGTCCAGCGAAAAGAAAAGCCGCGCCGAACTGGACCGCCTCGCTGAGGAAAAACAGGCGGCATTGGGATAAGGCATGGCCGCGCAAGGAGCAGAAGTGAACGGCGGCGTATTTGCGCGCCACAACCGCTTGCCATTTGCCATTGATATCATCACGGGCCTATTGTTCTACTTTGTTGCAAAGTTCACCGATCTGCAGACTGCGGCGATTGTCGGCGTGGTCGTCGGGTTCGGGCTTGTCCTGTTTCAGCGCATAACGAAAATTGATGTCACCGGCGGGCTTGCGCTCTTCGGCATATTGATGCTGTGCATTTCGGCCGGCCTAGCAGTCTGGCTGAACGATGATGAATGGATCAAGCAGCGGGGGACGATAACGGGCCTGATCGCCGCCAGTTTCTTCATTATCGATGGCGCGCGCGGGGGGCCGTATATCGGCAAAGGTTTATCGCGGTATATGCCCTATTCGGATATCCATGCGGGCCGCTTTGCTATCGTCATGGGCGTTATCGGCCTGATCATGGCGGCGCTGAATTATGGCGCTGCAAAGCTTCTGTCGACCGACAACTGGTTGTTTTATAAAACATTCGTCGACAATTTCATTGTCTTCGGGCTGGTGATTTTTGCCATGCGCTTTGTCCGCGCAAAACCGGCTGTTTAAGCGAAAATTGCCACCGACTGCATACCGGTAAGCACCGCTTCGCCGCGGCTGTTCCATGCGGTCATATATTGGCTGCTCGCGCCGTTGGCGGCGTGATGCGTTTCGCTGGACAGATACCACCACCCATCCTCGGTCGTGGGCGTATCCGTTAGCATGTTGATCTGCCAGTTCATCGAGCTCACCATGCCCTTTTCGGTCATCAAGCCCATCGCAGATGGCGGCAAGGCGTCGCCAATGCAGAGAAGCTCGGCAATATGGTCAAGCCCGTCATGTTCGGTGAAGCGGTGCCATGATGCGAGCCGATTGGTGGCCAAGCCCAGTTCGAGCCGCTTGTCCGGATATTGCATATGGCCGGTGAAAAATTCAGGCGGGCCGCTGCGTACATTGTCCGCGGTCGGAAGCGGCGGAAATTCGGGCTGGGCGATGTTGATATAGTCCAAATGGCTCTGCCGCCGGTTCATGAAAATGAACGTGCAGGTCAGGCCAATGCCATCTGCGCCCATTATGTCGGCCTTGATAAATGCCGTGTTCTTTCCGCGGCGCAGGATATTGGCCTGCACCTCTACATCGCCGGCCAAGGGGCCCACAAACGCAATTTGTGCGGACTGGAGCGGCGGTAAATCCTCTGCAGTCAGCTTCGCCGCTTGATAGGCCAGTGCCGAACTTAAGCCACCATAAGAGGTGCGCCCCTGATGCCAGGTGGCGGGGATGGATATCTTGTGCGACGCGGCGCCCGGTTCGAATTGGGCGAGAAGGGATGCAAGGTTCATGGTGTTGACTTAGCGAGAGAAATTTGAAGTCGCAAGGCACGGCCGAAATCGCGCTTGCCTTCGCCGTTCACGCGTGTTGAACCTGTTGCTATAGTCGACCGGGAGCGTGCTATTTTCAGTTGGATTGATCTTTTGTTGAAGGATGGCACGGCCATCGCGCCCAACACCATGTCCGCAAATCTTGCGGTGCGCATATTGCGCGCTGCGGTGGCGGAGGGCGGCGACAGGCAGGCAATGATCGCGGCGATTGGATTGGATGAAACCCGGCTGCGTAACCCGTTCAGCCGTATTTCCGCGCCCGTGGCGATCCGTTTTTTCAAGATGCTTCACACGCATTTTAACGACCCTGCGGTGCATTTGCGGCTTGGCGAGACCGCGGCGATGCAGAATTTTTCCGACTTCGGCTTTGCCACGCGTCTGGAAGCTGATTTAGGGTCAGTGATTGATGCCCATACCCATATTCAGGCTTTGCGCCAAACGATGGTCAAAACACAGTTTATTGCATCGGGTAAGCCGCCCTATTTTCTGTGGGAATGCCCGGCAGACCGGATCGACGCCTATGCGACTTTCGTGGAATTCTCGGTCGCAACTTATGCCCGCCTGTCGCGGCAGGTGTTGAGCGAGCCGCCGTTGCTGCAATCGGTACATTTCCAGCATCAGCCCCAATTTGCGGTCGCGCGATATGAGGCGGCCTTTGGCTGTGCGGTGCAATTTGGCATGGCCGCCACGCGCATGGAAATCGCCGGGCGGCAGGTGTTTCGCCCGTCGCCTTTTGCCAACAAGACATTGTTGGAGGCGGCTCTTGCCCGCTACCAGCGGCAGGTACAATGGATGATCAATGGCCAAACCCATTTGGCGCTCAGCTATTTTTACCTGACCAGCGAACTCGATAAATCACCGCCGACGCTGGACCGGCTGGCCGCATCCTTTGGGACGAGCGAGCGGACCTTGCGCCGAAAGCTGGTGGAAGAAGGCATGCCATTTCGTGACTTGCTTGACCTTGTTCGCACCGATTTGTGCCGTTTGTATTTTATCGAGAATAGGCGTTCGCTCGGGCAGATCGCATTCTTGCTTGGCTATAGCGAACTCAGCGCCTTCACCCGCGCATACAAACGCTGGCACGGAACCGCGCCAAGCCGGCGTAGGGGTTAGCGATGGCGATGTTCGAACCAGCCAAATTGGTTGCGTTCTTTGTTGTAAGTAATTTGGATATATTGTTTTCTTTTACATTATAACATTACAAATATATAAGATATCTGAGGATGATTTTTGAGCAATGGCTTTTGAAAGGCTAATTGCAGTAATCAAAAGTTCGCTGTTTTTGGCAAAAAACAGCCTCGCAAAGCGAGGCTGTTGAGTTTGCTTTTGGGTCCAGTTGACAAAAATATTTGTCAAACTGTCAATCATCAACAACCCAGCGCCCAGACAGATGTTTGGTCATGGGTGTTTGACAATATTTACACCGGGAGATCGCGCCTTGGTCAGTGACGCGGGCGTTACCTCTCGAACGAGTATGTTTACCAAAAGGACAAAAGAACAGCCTGTATACTATGAACATACCATTCCTCCTCAGGCTAACGCACTAGTGTGTGCAGTATTATGAAATATATGCAGGAATGTTAAATTTTGTTATCACTAGTTATTTAAAATATATTTAAATAAATATTGAAACAAACATGAGTTGTTTTGATAGATAATTTTCAATTATTCAGAAAAATATAAAACATGATTTTATCTATTCAAAAAATTATCGAATTTCAAAAGAAATCTCAAGTCAAATGTTTGCATAATGAATTGAGGATAATTTACGAAATTTCTGTGTCGGGTCCACTAGAATCTATGGAAATCCTCAAAAGAACGGGTCGATCAATTTCAGGGCACAACGAAGATATAAAAAGGTTGCTTCAAATAGGCGCGCTACGACTGACAAATATTTCTACAGACAAGCGGAAAAGAATTTATGAATTAACTGAGCTTATAAAAAATCTTTTTTATAGTGTAAGTTGGAATTTAGCCCGAAGAGCGCCATGCAGATATTGCGCTGCAGTATTTGAAGGAAGCGATCATCCCCGGCCCAGCGTAGGCCCATCTTCGGCATTTAATGCCGCATTGGCGATGTTTTTCGGGTCGCATCCCGTGCACTCCAGATCGTCGTAACAGCCCGCACCTCACCAATTTGTAAAAAATGGTCATATATTATATTTGAATCCGCAATATATGGGCAGAATGGTGTAATTTATTAAAATATATGCTTGTGGTTTGGCGCCGTTCACATTAGCGTTCACAATTGAAATTGGGCTTAGCATGTTATTGGCGCCCGCAAATGTATTTCAGTGCGCTGAAACTGACAGGATTTTGGCAGTTCGGCTAAGCATGAGAGGCGCGAACCAGAGATGATTTATGGGCTTATCAGGCGTCTCTTTTTTTGTAGCTTCAACGCTCACGTCCGCAGCCGAAAACTTGCAAAAATGGACACGAGTTATCCAGTTTCGCAATGCAATTATTGCGGAATAGCGATGGCTAAGCGCGCCAACGGTAAATGGGAAGTTGACGATCGATGACCACCGGATTCATGCGCCCCTCAAGGCATGAATGACCCAGAGAGCATATTGTGACATATGTTTTCCGATTAACCCAGTTATCCAATGATAACTGGGTTTTTTGTTGCGTTATTCTGTCGCGGGGTAGGGCAAGCTATTGGTACCAACCACCGCGCATCCAAATCCCGTTAATTCGCCGGGCGCCGGTCACTTGAGTGGAGCCACGGTTAACGCGTGGAAGGTTTTTATTAGCTCCAATATGAAGCTGATCACCTATAGAAGCAGCACAGCATCGCCGATCTCGCGAAAGTGCCGCTCTCGTTGAACGAAATATTCGTAAAAACTTTGAGACCCATTTGAAAGGGGGCTGTATCTCCGCCGCATATTCGCAACAGACATCGCAAAGGGGAACATATTGCGAAATTAAAAACCCCGCCGTTCCAATCGGAACGGCGGGGTTTTTAAATGGTGGGCGTAGCAAGGTTTGAACTTGCGACCCCTGCAATGTCAATGCAGTGCTCTACCGCTGAGCTATACGCCCACAACGCCGCAGCCTCTAGCTGGGCTTGTGCTATCATTCAAGCCTATTTCAACTCGCCAAAACTTTCCTTGGCAAATAGACGCTCGACTTCAAGGACAAGGTCTTTGAGATGGAAGGGTTTGGATAGCACTTTCGCGCTGGGCATGGACGCGCCAGCGCGCAGTGCCACGCCCGAAAAGCCGGTGATAAACATGACCTCAGTGCTCGGTGACACGCGGTTACAGTGACGTGCGAGTTCAATGCCATCCATTTCGGGCATCACGATATCGGTCAGCAGCAGATCGAAATGTTCGTGTTCCAACAAGGGCGCTGCAGCTGTGCCGCGGTCGACCGCGACCACGTCATAGCCCGACCGTTCCAGCGCGCGCGCGAGATATTCGCGCATGGCCTGGTCATCTTCGGCGAGCAGAATGCGAGTCATAAAGAATCCTTAAATAACTTTGGGGCGCCAAATTGCGGCGCCGACTGTATCTATAAATAAAGAGGCTTAATTTTTTTGCACCATTTTGCGCAAAATCTGCCAACAACATATTTTCTTCCAATAAAGAGGGCGCGTTGGACATATCTGCATCCGGATTTGCAATGTGGGGAACGGAGAATATGTCCGTGCCTGTGCTGCTATCTGTGCCGCACGCAGGGCGAGATTATCCCGCAGGCGTGTTTGACGCGTTGCGCGTGCCGCCGGCATCGCTGGTCCGGCTTGAGGATCGCTATGCTGATCTATTGGTGCGCCGTTCGGTCCAGGTCGGCCATCCGGTCATCGTCGCCCATCGTGCACGGGCCTGGATCGACCTGAACCGCGACGAACAGGATGTCGATGTTGAGATGGTTCAAGGCGCACAGCGCGCGGATTATCCCACGCCCGGCGTGAAGCAGCGCGGCGGGCTTGGCCTTGTGCCGCGCCGATTGTCGGGCGAAGGCGATTTGTGGAAGCGCCCGTTCACTTTAGACGACATCAATGACCGTATTGCGGCGCTGCACCGCCCTTATCATCAGACTGTATCTACGGTGCTAGAAAATATGCGGCAAAAGTTCGGGGTCGCGGTCTTGCTTGATGTGCACAGCATGCCACCGCTCCACAACCCGGCAACAGGCGCGGGGCCGCAATTTGTGATTGGTGACCGGTTTGGCAAAAGTGCAGCCTCGCAATATGCCGAATTGCTGATGTCTCGTTTGCAGGGGCACGGATTTACCGCTGCGCTCAACCACCCCTATGCCGGAGACTATATCCTGCGCCGCCATGCCAAACCGCGTGCCAATATTCATGCGATCCAATTGGAAGTGGACCGGTCGCTCTACCTTGACGCCGATTTGCGGCAACCTGGAGCTGGCGTTGAACCGCTGAAGTTTTTGATAGCCGGACTGGTGGAGGCGTTGGCGGACGAGGCGCTTGGCTCCTCTGCGTTGATTGCCGCGGAATAAAACGGCCTAATTCGCATAAAAAAACCACCCCGGAATGTTCCGGGGTGGCCGAGGTTCAGGGAGTTGACGCCCGTTAGGGCGTCGTTGGACAGAAACGGGAGGGGAAGTCTCCGTCCAGAACCAAGAATGGGACCTGAGCATTGCAGTTTCAAGTCAAAGCAAAAACATTCTGCTCCAATTTGGTTGAGGCGAGGCATGGGTGCGGGCAGTCGTTGATCTGCCTATGTTGACGGCACCTACGCCCGTTTAAGGCCACATCCGTTGGATAAATGGCATTTTGTCGATGAACTGATGCTTCAAAGCGCCCAAAATATGCAAGCCGATGAGCACGATAAGCGGCGCGGCCAATATCTCATGCCCCTCATGTCCAATGTCTGCCAACATCGCGTTTTTACCAACCGCCATATCGAGCGTGAACAGGCCAAAGAAATCAACGGGCGCAGCGTTGCCCTTGGCACCGATCATTAGCCAGCCGGTCAGTGGCATTACGATCATGAGTACGTAGAAAAGAATATGCACACTATGGCCAGCTTTGGCCTGCCAACCCGTAACCTTGTCAGGCAGCGCAGGCGGGCGGTTGGCAATGCGCCATAAAATGCGGCCAATGGTCAGTATCAAGATAGAAATGCCAATGGCCTTGTGCGGGCTCATATAGGCAGCGCGTGCGGCGCGGGGCAGACCTTCGCCCAGATTTGCCAACAGTATGTTGGCACCGATCAATATGGCAATCAGCCAGTGAAAAAGGATCGCGATTTTACCATATTTTGCCATGCCGTCACTTCCCCCGATGGATAGTGACGGCATGAAGCATTTGACCTGATTAGGTCGAAGGCAGTTCCGTCACTTGCGGTACCTTACCTTGAGCAACCTGAACTGCAAATATTTCCCGCATCAGCTGCAATGAGAACAGATGTGCGTGGATGAGTGCAAGGATACCGTTCTGGTTCAGCTTGCGGACGGCGTCGCCACGCAATGCGCGCAGTTTCGCTTCGTCGATCATTTTGAAACCACGATAGATGAATGGCTGTTCATGGCCTTCTTGCTGAATCGACACTTCGCCGTCGATCAACAGTTCATGCTTTTGCAGTTCTTCAACAAATGCATGCGTTTGCGCACCGGCATTTTCGAAGCTTTCACAGAATTGCAAAATAGCCTGTGTGTTTTCGCTTGGCTTGCCATCTTCGAACAAGGGCGTGCCTTCTTCGAACTCACCAACTGCGCCCGATGTGGGGTCAAAGCACAAGGACAGCTCTTCAGTGTCAGGACGCAGCTTGGCAAGCAGGAATGGATAGCGGCGGACATATGCAGGGACGTAAACGGGGCGCTCGAAAAAGCCTTCCTCGTTCATGAAAGTGTTTACACCTTCGTTCATGCCCATCAGAACCAGCGGAACAGGATTGTCAGTTGCAGAAAAGATGATGGGATAAGTGCGCGAAGCTGGAACGAACTCCTCGATCGTCAACGGGATTGCATGCTGCCCTTCAAGGAACTTTGCATTCTCCAATAGGCGCGATTTCCACGTGACGTGATCATTGCTGTTGAGCGGGATCAGATCTTTGTAAAGAAGCGGCAAATTTGTAGCTTGGGGCGCAGTGGCCATGTGAAACTCCAGTACTTGTTGTTGGAAAAATTTAACGGGGGTTTAGTGGGACAGCAGTTTTTACGCAAGTGGAACAAGCTTGCCCGGGTTCATAATAGTAAGCGGATCCAAGGCGTTTTTAATGGCGCGTAACGCCGCAAGCCGGGCAGGCTCGGCAAGTCGCGCGAACTCGTCGATTTTGGATTGGCCAATGCCATGTTCAGCCGACAATGAACCGCCATAGGCGCGCACGCGATCATAGACGTGCGACGTGATCGCCTTGCCATCTCCGGCGTACCAAACCGCGATGTCGACGCCTTCGGGGGCCTTTATGTGGAAATGGATGTTACCATCGCCCAAATGTCCGAACGCAACGGTCTTGGTGCCCGGATAATCGGCCTCGATACGCGGCGATTCTTGCTCAATGAAGCGCGCCATGTCCGCGACCGGAACGCTGATATCATGTTGCAGCGCGGCGCCCGCGGCACGTTCGGCCTCCGCAATGGAATCCCGAATTTTCCAAAAAGCTTCTGCCTGCACGTCGCTGCTCGCGATGGTCGCATTTTCGAGTAAATTCTGGCCGATGGCATCTTCAAGCAGATGCATGGCCAGCTCCCCGGGGCTGGACTGGGAAGGGTCGTCCTGCACAAATTCCATCAAAGCATGCCAGCGGTGCGTGGTGTCGAGCGGTGGCCGCGTGCCCGAAATATGCGTGAGGACGGACTTGAGTGCGCGCTGGGGAAGGATTTCAAAGCCCTCCAACCGATCGCGCCCATGTTTCTGCATGAACAGCAAAAGTTCATATGCCTGTTGCGGGCTATCGATGCCCGCCCACACGACGCAGCGGTCAATAAGCGCGGGCACGGTTTGCAGCACGGCCTTGGTCACCACGCCAATCGTGCCTTCGCCGCCTATCAGCAGTTGTTTCAGGTCATAGCCGCGATTGTCTTTTTTCAATGGCGCCATGGCGTCATAAATTGAGGCATCGGGCAGAACAGCCTCCAAGCCAGCAACGAGCGAACGCATGGTGCCATGCCGCAACACTTGCGTTCCGCCCGCGTTGGTTGAAATCAGGCCGCCGACGGTGGCCGACCCCTTGCCCCCAAGCGTGAGCGGAAAGCGCCGTCCGGACTGCGCTGCGGCTTCATGCAGGTTCTGCAAGATGACACCCGCTTCGCAGCTTATCAGGCCGGCGTCCGCATCTATCGCGGTGATATTGTTCATCCGCCGCATCGAAAGGATCAGTTGATCGCCGCTGCTATTGGGCGTGGCTCCGGCGACCATCCCGCTATTGCCGCCCTGTGGAACCAGTGACAGCCGATACTTTCCCGCAATCCGGACAATGGCTGCAACTTCTTGAGTGGTGGCCGGTGAAAGCAGTGCTGCTGCAGCGCCCGTAAATCGGCCACGCCAATCGGTCAGCCATGGCGATATAACGTCCTGATCATCCGAATAGCCCTTTGGTCCCAAAATGGCGCGAAGTTCGGATAAGGCGTTTACATCTGGCACGGCATTTCTCATTATGTGCGAAGGTTCAGGGCAAAAAATTCATGATACGTTCAACCCTATCGGGTAAAGCCATTAGAACTTCAACGTCATACCGGAATGTTTCTTGCGCATAGTTTTGGCCATAATCCTTTTTTCGGTCGGTCTGACGACCTTATCGCACAAGGCCTGGGCAGATTTTAACGTCGAAATGGTTAACAACCCGTTTACGCCCTTCGTCCGGTTGCATACCGCATTTGGCCAAGTGCGCATTGATCAGCGCGTGATCATTCGTTTGCCGAGCCCTGCATCCGCACCGGCGGCCGTCGGCGCGCAGCGGCAATCAATCGCGAAGCTGAAATATAAAGAAAAGAAAATTGGCAAATGCCTGTGGGTCGACAGACTGGGTGGTTCGCGTCCCGGACCGGATCGCACGCTTGACCTTTTGACCCGCGATGGCGTCCTTATCCGCGCTTATTTGGGGGACGGTTGTCTGGCGCGGGAGTTTTATGCGGGCGCTTATATGGAACGGTCATTGGACGGCAAATTATGCGTGGATCGGGATGTATTGCATGCCCGCACTGGGGCAAAATGCGAGATCGATAAATTCCGATTGCTGATACCGCGATAGCGGCGGGCACATTTGGCCAATTACCTTGACATTTCCAGCCATAGAGACCAATGGCGACGCTCGTCGCTATGGCTTTGGCACCGGTGGCACAGCATCTTCTTTTCCGGAACAACATATGCGTTTTGCCGATATCGGCTTGTCTGATGAATTATTGAGAGCCTTAAGTGAGGCTGGCTATGACGAGCCAACCCCAATTCAGGCCGCTGCTATCCCGCAGGTCCAGATGATGCGTGACATCATTGCAATCGCACAGACGGGCACGGGCAAAACCGCGAGCTTCGTTCTTCCGATGATCGATGTGCTTGCCAATGGCCGCGCGCGTGCGCGCATGCCGCGTAGCCTCATTCTCGAACCGACGCGCGAACTTGCGGCGCAGGTTGCGGAGAATTTCGAAAAATACGGCAAATATCATAAGCTATCGATGGCTCTGCTTATTGGCGGTGTTCAAATGGGCGACCAAGTGAAAGCGCTTGAAAAGGGCGTTGATGTTTTGATCGCCACGCCTGGACGGCTGATGGACTTGTTCGAACGCGGCAAGATTTTGCTGACGGGCTGCGAAATGCTCGTCATCGACGAAGCGGACCGTATGTTGGACATGGGCTTTATTCCCGACATCGAACATATCTGCACCAAATTGCCGGCGACCCGTCAGACATTGCTGTTTTCGGCAACGATGCCGCCGCCGATTAAGAAGCTGGCGGACAAGTTTCTGTCGAACCCGAAATATATCGAAGTCGCGCGCCCCGCGACCGCCAATATCAATATCGAGCAGTTTTTGGTGAATGTATCGCCGATGAAAAAGCGCGATGTGTTGCGCGATCTTTTGCGTACCGAAGATGTGTCCAACGCGATTATCTTCTGCAACCGCAAGACGACGGTGCGCGAATTGAACACCAGCCTGCAGCGCCACGGAATGCGTTCGGGCGAAATTCACGGCGACATTGATCAGGCGTCACGCCAGAAGCAATTGGAAGCGTTTAAGAACGGCGACATCAATCTGCTCGTCGCGTCCGACGTGGCGGCACGCGGCCTAGACGTTAAGGGCGTCAGCCATGTGTTCAACTTTGACGCGCCATGGCACCCCGATGATTACGTCCACCGCATTGGCCGCACAGGCCGCGCCGGTGCCAAGGGCAAGGCATTTACCTTTGTCACCAAGGCTGATGAAGAAGCCATTGAAAACATCGAAAAGCTGATCGGCACCAAGATCGAGCGCCTTGGCAAGGTCGAAGCACCATTGGGTGAACCGGAAGAGCGCGCACCCGCAAAGCGCGGCCGTAAGCCAGCAGAGCCAAAAGCCAAGGCCGCACCCGCAGAAGCGGCGGCACCAGCGGAACCAAAGCCAGCACGCGAAAAAGCGGCGGCTAAGCCTGCCCGTGAAAAGGCAGCGCCAATGGTTGAAGCGGAACCAGCCGGCAAGCCAAGCGCTGCGCCAGCGGGCGATGACGGATGGAATGGTCCAATGCCCGGCTTCCTGGGCGTCGGGTTTGGGACGTCGTAAACACTACGTTATCGCTAATTTCGTCACCCTGAACTTGTTTCAGGGTCTTACTTCTCGACGTCTAAAATTAAGACCCTGAAACAAGTTCAGGGTGACGGTGCTGCTTTGTATCGCCCAGACACATAATGCGTTTCAACCCACCCAATAAAAAAGGGCCCGCATCGCTGCAGGCCCTTTTGCGTTTAGGTTCGTGAAGTTCTTAGAACTTGCCGCGCAATGTGATGCCGTATGTGCGTGGTTCGGCGAGGAATTGCGAGAAGATCTGGCGACCACCTGGATATTGTGGATCCACAAATGGTGCCGAGCTTTGACCCGCCTGGAATGGCGAGTTGAACGCGACCTGCGCATAATCCTGATTAAAGATGTTCTGACCCCAAAGTTCAATACCCCAGGCCTCGTCAGGACCGCGAAGACCGATACGTGCGTTGAATACCGCGAAACCGTCTTGCTCTTTTTGTGGGAACAGGTCGGAACCGGTGTTGTAATCGCTGGTCATACGACCGTCGATGTACACCAGACCGCTCATGCCATTGCTGCCAATGTCAGGCGTCCATGTGACGCTTGAAGTCGCAACCAGTTCTGGCGCGTTGGACAGATTGTCACCTGGCAACTTGCGCAGCGCAGAATCCAATGGCGCGCCGTTCTTTGTTCCGATCAGATCATCCCGATAGGTTGTCTTGGCATAGGTCAAGCCAGCGGCCATGCGGAAGTTGCGTGCTGGTGTCAGCGAAGCTTCAAGTTCCAGACCCTGCGTACGGACACCATAAGTGATGTCGCCGGCGGCACAGCTGCCGGTTGTATTCGGCGCAGCATTGAAATTGGTGCCAGCCGAGGACAGGTTCTGATCTGTATCCGCGTTCGGGCCACCAACAAGGTTGTTACAACCATTGACGTTCTGCACGAGGAAGACGGTGCCGTTGAAGGTATTCAGCTGGAAGCTGCTGAAGTCCGAACGGAATGCCGAAACGCTCAGGCCAAATGGACCATTTGAGAATTTCGCACCCAATTCATAGCTGTCCACCAATTCTGGATCGAACTGTAGATTGCCGACCAAAGCTTGCGCTCCACCAACCGAAGCAAAAGTCGGAACAGGCGATTTTAGAGCCGAGCGATCAAGGTTGAAACCACCGGCCTTATATCCGCGAGCGAAGCTACCATAGACAAGAAGGTCATCCACTGGCTTCCACGAAAGGATGGCTGTTCCAGTGATTTGGTCTTCATTGCGGTCATCACGGATCGATACGCCATTGAGTTCTGCTGTCGAGTTACCCTGACATGATAGACCAATGACTGCACCAGCGGTGGCGGCAAGGGGGCCTGTAAGCAACGGCGCTAATGCAGCTTGGTTGGCGGTACAGATGCTGTTGTCGTTACCGAAGGTCGCATTGAACTTCTTCTTGTCGTTCGTGTAACGAAGGCCAAGCGTCAGATCGACAGTGTCGGTGACGTGCACGATGTTGTGCGTGAACACAGCCCAGTTGGTTCCGTTCTGGAAATACCGGTCGTTGGTTGTGCCGACATTGTTCATTGTATCCAAACGGTCAAATGCGGACAGCAAAAGCGGTCCAGCGGCACCAAAGGCACCCGACACGGTTGGACGCAATGTGGGTGTGATGCAGCTCTGTGCAGCTGGGTTGTACGCAAATGCCAAGGCACCACCGGAAATGATGCGGCAATTTGCAAAGCGGCCATATTGGTTGCCGAAGCGCAGGTTATCACGAACCGTCAATTTTTCATTGGCAAAGAAGCCACCGACCAACCAGTCCAGCTTTCCATCAAATGCTTCACCCTGCAGGCGCAGTTCCTGCGTGAAGGTGTGGAATTGGCGATAAGCATCATCGCTTGGTGCACGATAGAGAATGTCGACTTCACCATAATCGGTGTCCGAAGCCTGACCTGAACGATATTGGCGATATGCCGTAATCGACGTCAAAGTTGCGCCGCCGAAATCATAATCGACCTGGCCAGAGAAACCATAATCCTTGGTTTCGCCGCTGAAGACGCGGTTCGGGCTGACCGAAACCTTGCGGCCAAATCCCTGGTTGAACGCAGCCAATGGCTGACCAAGGTCACGCAATACGTTAATGATGTTGTTCGATGTCGCTGTTGAAGCCACACCGGTTGTGCTTGGGTTGTTCAGGTCACCAATGAATTGATTGACCGACCGGTCGACATAAGTCGCTGCACAGCACTCTTCTTGCCGGAAAGTATAATCCGCAATCAGACGCACCGACAGCGCATCGGTTGGTTGGAACAACAACTGGCCACGTAGGAAGTAGCGGTCACGGTTATTGATGTCGCGGCCGTTTTGGTCGTCACGGTAGAAGCCGTCACGCTTCACGTAAACGCCATCGACGCGGAACGCGAGCTGATCCGAGATTGGACCAGTGACGCTGGTTGCAGCGCGCATGAAGTCATAATTGCCGTAAGTCAGCTCGCCGCTGCCACCAAAGGTGAAGCTTGGCTTTTTGGAATAGATGCTGATGAGACCAGCAGACGAGTTACGGCCGCCCAATGTGCCCTGCGGTCCGCGCTGCACTTCAACACGGTCAATTTCGCCGAGTTCGTTCAGACCGATGCCCGAACGCGAACGGTATACGCCGTCAATGAAAACAGGGACCGAGCTTTCGAGGCCAGGGTTGTCACCAACCGTACCGATACCGCGAATACGGGCAGAACCGTTGGCTTCCGAACCCGTCGAAGAGACGAGCAACGATGGAGCAACCTGGTTCAGCTGGCGAATGTCGTTCGCGCCGCTGTTTTGGAGGGTTTCGGCATTAACTGCGGAAATCGCGACTGGCACGTCAGACAATAGCTGGCTGCGGCCTTGCGCGGTGACGACGATTTCTTCGTCAGCGGTATCTTCAGCCTGAGGCACTTCCTGTGCAAAGGCAAGGCTTGGGATGGCAAGCGCGATGCAAGCTGCAGATAGTTTCAATGCGTGGCTGAGGGATTTGTCACGTCGCAACATCTTCTTCTCTCCTGTTTTGAAATTATTTTGTGATAACCTAACGAAAGGACATACCAATGTCATCGTTGTTAACGGCGGAATTCCTGAAATTCTTTTTATGCGTCAATAATGCAACATTGCATTTTTGACGTTACGGAATACCTGTTCTGTGTGAGCAGACGTATTCCGTAACAGATCAAAAAATGCTGCGCAGCAATTTGCTTATAGTTTTACAAGCATCTTGCCGGTGTTTTCGCCGCTGAACAGGCCGATGAAGGCTTCTGGTGTTTTCTCCAGCCCGTCTTTCACTGTTTCACGGCCCTTGACCGCGCCGGACTGGATCAGGCCAGCCATATCGGCGTTGAATTCCGGAACTTGTGCGTAGAAGTCAGGGTAGAGGAAGCCCTTGATCATGATACGCTTGCCGATGATCATCGGAAGATACTGCATCGGTTGGGCTTTGAAGTCGTTATACACGTCAATCATGCCGCAAATCGCAAAGCGGGCCCACTCTTTGGATGTGGCAAGCGCCGCATCAAAATGTTCGCCGCCGACATTGTCAAAATAGACATCAATGCCGCTTTCGCCCATGTCTTTCAGTGCGGCCATCAACTGCGGCAGCACCTTGCCGGATTTATAGTCGATAACGGCATCTGCGCCGAGCTCTTTGACCCAAGCGCATTTTTCTGCGCCACCGGCTGAACCGATGACTTTCATGCCCTTGGCCTTGGCAATTTGGGTGACGGTCGAACCAACTGCGCCTGCGGCGGCAGATACGAAAATGACTTCGCCGGCCTTTGCCTCGGCAACCTTGAGCAAGCCGAACCATGCGGTACCGCCGGGCATGCCGATGATGCTGAGCCAATGTTGATCGGGAACACCCAGATCGGGCAGTTTAACCGGCGGCATGCCAGCAGGCGGCGTTTTGCCGCCGCCGAAGACTGCGCTATCGCGCCAGCCAGCCATGTGCATGACCTTTGCACCGACGGGATATTCGGCATTGTTGCTTTCGGTTACAACGCCCACTGCGCCGCCGGTCATGGGTTCGCCAAGCATAAACGGATCGGCATAGCTTTTCGCATCGTTCATGCGGCCGCGCATATAAGGGTCAACGGACAACCAGCTGTTCGCAACGCGAAACTCGTCCGCGCCCAATGGCGCATCGGGCGTTTCCACCATCGCAAAGTTGCTGTCATTTGGAAGCCCGGCAGGGCGGCTAGCTAAGGTCCATGCACGCATTATCTTGTCTCTCCATTGTTGTTTTTGTCCGCAGCATGTGCTGCAGCATTTTTATATACGGGCCGACCGCCGACCCATGTTTCTTTGACTATCGCATTACGCAGTTCGCGCGGGCTTGCAAGCAATGGGTCGACATCAATCAATATGAAGTCGGCATAATGCCCGGGGGTCAACGAACCAAATTTGCCTTCGGCAAAGGCCGCGTAAGCAGCGCCGGTGGTAAAGCCGGCAAGCGCCTGTTCGCGCGATACGCGGTCTTCGGGGCGCCATCCGCCAAAGGGTTGGCCTTCGGCATCTTCACGGGTCATGGCCGCTGCCAATCCAGCGAAGGGATCAGCGGACTCAACGGGTACGTCCGAACCGAACGCCAGCTTGCCGCCAGCGCGCGCGATGGACTGCCACGCATACGCGCCTTTCAAACGCTCTTGGCCAAGCCGCGCCTCGGCCATCAACCGGTCGGATGTCTGGTGGATTGGCTGCATCGACGAAATGATACCATGCTTGCCAAGCTTTTGCAGATCAGCGGGGTCGACAATTTGGACATGTTCAATCCGCCAGCGCATATCGCCTGTATATGTTTCGGACAGTTCCTCGATCGCGCCGATAACTTCCGCATTCGCCGCATCGCCAATCGCGTGTACTGCCGTCTGGAACCCATCCATCGATGCCCGCACCATCAGGTTGCGGATTTCCGCGCTCGCCAGAAACTGCAGGCCAGTCTGTCCGGGCGCGTCGGCATAAGGTTTCTTTAGCCAAGCACCCCGGCTGCCCAAGGCGCCATCAAGATACAGCTTCACGCCGCCCAGCCGCAATTTGTCGTTGTACAACCACGGGCTTGGCGCAGGGCCCGCAATCGCGACCATATTGTCGATGCCACCGGCATAGGCAAATATCCGGACGGTCAGCCATCCCGCATCGCCTGCACGGCGATAGCTTTGCCAATCGTCCATCGACGTGCCCATGTCGGCAATCGATGTGATCCCCAGACTGTGGAGTTTCTTTTGCGCTTCGCCAAAGGCAACGTCGCGTTCCAGCGGCTTTGGTGCAGGCACGAATTTGCCAACCAGATCGGCGGCGGAGTCAACAAAGATACCGCTGGGTTTTCCGCCAGCCAGTTCAATGCGACCGCCCGGCGGTGATTTGGATGCAGCAGTGACGCCCGCGATTTCCATGGCTTTGCTGTTGGCCCATCCGGCGTGCCCATCGACGCGCTCAAGCCATACGGGCCGATCGTTAACAGCGGCGTCTAAATCTTGCGCGGTTGGGAAACGGCCAAGGCCCCATTTTTCCTGGTTCCAACCCCGACCGATAATCCAGCGGCGTTCGGGATATTTCGCGGCATAGGCCTTTATCGCGGCTTGCGCTTCGGCCAGGCTATTGGTTGCGGACAAATCGAGCGTCAGCAATTGAAAGCCAAGGCCCATCACATGGCCGTGCGCATCAATCAGTCCGGGCAACAAGGTTGCGCCGCGTCCATCGAGGCGGAAATCGAGTTGTTTGGGAAGCCTGTCTTTCTTGGTCAGCAGCTCGGTGACTTTGCCGTCCGTGCCCACCAGCATCGCGTTGAACCGGATGACCTTGCCGTCCTGATCAAGCGTGATGCCGTTGACATTCTCGACCAGTCCGTCGGCACATGCAGGTGTCGCAAGGGCGAGTAAGGCGAACGCAAAAAACCGCTTCATCCCTTGGGCAGCCTTTTCACAATCGCACTGGTGTCAAGCCGGCCGCCGCCCATATGTTGCACATCGGCATAAAATTGATCGATGATCGCGGTAATTGGCAAGGTCGCGCCAACGGCACGCGCCTCTTCGAACGCGAGGCCCAAGTCCTTGCGCATCCAGTCAACGGCAAAGCCAAAGTCGAACTTGTCCTCGGCCATCGTGGCCCAGCGATTGTCCATTTGCCAGCTTTGCGCCGCGCCGCCCGAAATCGCTTCATAGACTTTTTCAACGTCAAGTTCCGCCGATTGCGCGAAACGCATCGCTTCGGACAGTGACTGGATAATGCCCGCAAACGCGATTTGGTTGCACATTTTGGTGATCTGTCCGGTGCCGGGGCCGCCAACATGGACAACGCGCTTGGCATAAGGCGCCATGATCGGCCGCGCGGCCTCAACCGCCGCTTCGCTGCCGCCGCACATGATCGACAGGGTTCCATTTTCGGCGCCCGCCTGTCCGCCGGTCACGGGCGCATCGACAACCAACAGGCCGCGTGACTTGGCCTCTACGCCAAGTTGCCGGGCTATCCGTGCGGAGACGGTCGTATGGTCAATGTACAGGCTGCCCTTCGCCATCGCGGCAAACGCACCATCGCGTCCAAGCGTGACGCCCGCCAAGTCATCGTCGGTGCCAACGCAGCTTATGACGACCTCTGCATCCTTGGCGGCATCCGCGGGCGACAGCGCCAGCGTTCCGCCATAGGTCGCAACCCAGTTTTCGGCCTTGGCCCGCGAACGGTTATACACCGTCAGGTCATGCCCTGCCTGTTTAAGATGCCGCGCCATTGGGCCGCCCATGACGCCCAGTCCGATAAAAGCTATTCTAGTCATAGGTAGGTCTTAATGTTTGTTTTCACTTAACGCCAGATACGTTAGGGCCGCTTTCTATGTCTGACCAACTGACCCTTGAACATGTCCGCGCCGCCCATGCCCGGATCCGTGACTCCATCGTGGCGACGCCAACGCTGCACAGCCAGACTTTGTCCAAGCTGACAGGGGCAAATATTTATCTGAAGTTCGAAAACCATCAGTTCACGGCGGCCTATAAGGAACGCGGTGCGCTGAATGCGATCCTGCTGCTCACCGAAGAACAGCGCAGCAAGGGCGTGATCGCGGCATCGGCCGGGAACCATGCGCAAGGTTTGAGCTATCATGGCACGCGTCTGGGCATACCGGTGACCATCGTCATGCCCGTACCGACCCCGACGGTGAAGGTCATGCAGACCGAAAGCGTTGGCGGCAAAGTTGTGCTGCATGGCGAGACCTTTGATGATGCCTACAAACATGCGCGCTTGCTTGAGGCGGAGCAGGGCCTGACATTCGTCCATCCGTTTGATGACCCTGATGTCGCCGCAGGGCAGGGTACCGTTGCGCTGGAAATGCTGGAGAGCGTCCCGTCGCTGGATATGCTTGTTGTGCCCATTGGTGGCGGCGGCTTGCTGTCCGGCATGGGCACTGCGGCGCGCGCACTGAAGCCGGACATTGGCCTTATTGGTGTGCAGGCGGAGCTATATCCGTCTATGTATGCGCTGCTCAATGATATGCAGATGCCATGCGAAGGTGACACGCTGGCGGAAGGCATTGCGGTTAAAATCCCCGGGTCGTTCACCAGCGAAGTCATTCGCGGCTTGGTCGACGAAATCGTCTTGGTGAGCGAGGCGCAATTGGAAACCGCCGTCAGCTTGCTGCTGCAGATTGAAAAAACCGTGGTCGAAGGTGCTGGCGCCGCGGGTCTTGCCGCAGTCATGGCCCATCCGGAGATATTCAAGGGCAAGAATGTCGGGGTTGTCCTGTGTGGCGGTAATATCGACACGCGCCTGCTGGCCAACGTCCTATTGCGCGACCTTGCGCGCTCCGGACGCCTTGCGCGCTTGCGCCTGACGCTTCAGGACCGCCCCGGCGCGCTGTTCAAAGTCATGCGCTTGTTCAACGAGCATAACGTCAACATTATCGAAATTTATCACCAGCGTATTTTTACGACGCTTCCTGCCAAGGGCCTGATTACTGACATCGAATGCGAGGCGCGCGATGCGGAGCAATTGCAGGGTCTTGTCGATGGTCTGGATGCCGCAGGTTACAAGGTTGAGCGGGTCGAGCTCAACAAATAATCCGGAACGTACGAAAGATGGTAAATTCGCTTTTCAGCGACTGGGGACCTGTGCATAAAAGGTAAAGAACATCTTAACGGCCCCAACACAAGAGCGGAGAGAATATGAGCGCACCAGTCCGTTTTCCCCGGTTTTTTGTGACCACCCCGGGGCCCTGTCCATATTTGCCCGGCAAGACCGAGCGCAAGGTTTTTACCGAGCTGAACGGCAACCACGCCGACGAACTGAACGAAGCGCTGGGCCGCATCGGGTTTCGCCGCAGCCAGAATGTTGCCTATCGGCCAAGCTGCCTCGATTGTAAGGCCTGTGTGTCGGTTCGCGTGCGCACCGATGAATTTCGGCCCAACGCCACGCAGCGCAAAATATTGCGGCGCAACGCCGATCTGGTGGTCAGCGCATGCCGCCCATGGTCGACATCCGAACAATATGATCTGCTCCGCCGCTATCTGACGGCCCGCCATCCCGAAGGCGGCATGGCGAATATGGATGATATGGATTATGCCGACATGGTCGAACAATCGCCGGTTCAAAGCCATGTGGTGGAATATCGCACACCCACAACTTTTGGTCGGCTGGGCGAATTGGTGGGTGCTTGCCTGACCGATCAGCAAAGCGACGGCGTGTCGATGATCTACAGCTTTTACAATCCCGACATCGAAGATCGCGGCGGCCTTGGCAATTTCATCATCATGGACCACATCCTACGCGCAAAGGCGGCTGGCCTGCCTTATGTGTATCTGGGCTATTGGGTAAATGGCGCCGCACGGATGCAGTATAAAACGCGCTACCGGCCATTGGAACGCCTTGGCCCGGACGGCTGGGAATTGTTTGATCCAGACGCGGAAGGCTAAGCCTGCGCCGAAGGGTGCGCCTGACCATTGAGGCGGATGTAAGTTAACGACCCAATGTCCCGCCGAGCCAAAATGACGTAACCCGCTTAAATGCGGTCGGCGATAACAGCGACGAGCGATTCTATCCCCAGCGCATCATCATGGTCGAACCGACCGCGCGACGGGCTGTCGAGGTCAACCACGGCGATCACTTGGCCATCGCGCATCACGGGCACAACAAGTTCGGACGCGCTGTTGGCGTCGCAGGCGATATGCCCGGGAAAGGCGTGCACATCTTCAACCAATTGCGTCTCGCCCGTTTGCGCCGCAGCGCCGCATACGCCGCGACCAAAGGGAATGCGGATGCAGGCTGCCTTGCCCTGAAACGGGCCCAGAACGAGCTCTCCGTCCACGACGCGGTAAAAGCCTGTCCAATTCACATCGGGCAGGAACTCCCACAACAGCGCGGCGATGTTCGACATGTTGGCAACGCCGTCCGTCTCTCCACTGGTCAATGCATCGGCGGACTTAACCAGTTCGCGGTACATGTCCGATTTCGGGGCGTTCGTATCAATGGAAAATTCGTACATCAGTGCCCCCTATCAGTCGAAGCTGACCTTGCCACGGTTTTTCTTGACCGTTGATCGGCCCTTTTTGGCATCCACGCGCCGTGCCTTGGCGGCCTTGCTGGGTTTGGTGGCGACGCGCCGTGCCTGCCGTATGTGCGCGCGGTCGATGAGTTCGATCACGCGGGCGCGGGCATCGGCGCGGTTGGCTTCGCGGGTTCTGTGGCTGCGGGCGGTGACGATCAATTCACCGTTCATCGTCATCTTGCTGCCCGCCAATATCTTCAACTGCCGGAAAGCATAAGGCTGCAAACCGAGCGCAAAAACATCGACCCGCAACTGGCATGCGGTTGCGACTTTGTTGACATTCTGCCCGCCTGGCCCGGTGGAGGCCAAGAAGGTTTCTTCAAGCAAGTCTTCGGGAAGGTCAAAGGCCATGGCCCGCCCATAGCGCGTGAAACTATGCGCTGTCGACCATCACCAGTTCGGCATCCTCAATGGCTTCAATGTGCAGCACACCAGCGCCTTTGATCGCGATACCGTCGCGTGCACCATATTCAACACCGGCAATGCGGATGCGGCCCGTCGCCGGAACCAGATAGGCATGGTTGCCTTCTGCCAATTCATATTCGGCCGTCGCCCCTGCGGTGACGGTTGCGCCAAGCACGCGGGCGTCGGCGTTAATGGCAAGCGCGCCGTCTTCGCCATAGCCGCTCGCCAGCACGTTGAATGTGCCCGAACGATCCCCTTTTGGAAATTGCCTCTGGTCCCATGCAGGCGGCACATTGCGGTCGCGGGGCAGGACCCAAATCTGGAACAGACGGCACAGGCTGTCCTCCAGATTATATTCGCTATGCGTGACGCCCGTGCCCGCGGACATGACTTGCACGTCGCCAGCCTCGGTCCGGCCAACATTGCCCATGCTGTCCTTATGCGTGATCGCGCCTTCGCGGACATAAGTGATGATTTCCATATTGTCGTGCGCATGCGGGGCAAAGCCTGATTGCGCAGCGATCTCATCATCGTTCCACACGCGAATGGCACCCCAGCTCATGCGTGCTGGATCGTAATAATCCGAAAAGCTGAAGTGGAAATTGGGCTTCAGCCAGCCATGATCGCGCTTGCCCAGCGACGCAAAAGGGCGTGCCTCGATATGGAGGCCGTTGGATACGCTTGTGTCCGTCATGCAAAATACCCGCATCGGCGGGGAAATGAACCGCCGGAATATGTCAGAGATAATGTCGATGCGGGCGGGTTCAAGTGTCCCTTAATCTGCGTAGGCAGCACTAGGTCACCGCAAAATTAACGTCTTGTTGACCATGATTTTGCATATTTGGTCAGCCGAAGGGCAGTTTGAGCAAAATTTTACAAATTATTTTTGCCTCGTCACATGACACTCAAACCCGCAGAAAACGTCATTATTTGTGAACTAATTTTGCGATGATCGCCCGAAACCCCAGCATTAACGCCAAATTAACCTTTCCCGTTCATTCCTCTAATGGTTAATAAAGTTCGCCGCACCACCGGGTTCTCCAGTGCTGCTTCGGGGGATGCAAGGGTTTCAAAGAGGGGTTTGCCCAATGCGTGTGCTTTTGATTGAAGACGAGCCAACTACGGCTAAGGCCATCGAGATGATGCTCGCGACCGAAGGGTTCAATGTCTACACCACCGATTTGGGCGAAGAGGGCCTCGATCTGGGTAAGTTGTATGATTACGACATCATATTGCTCGATCTGAACCTGCCAGATATGCACGGTTATGATGTTCTGAAGAAGCTGCGCGTTGCCAAGGTGCAGACACCTGTGCTGATCCTTTCGGGCATCAGCGAAATGGATTCAAAGGTTCGCTCGTTCGGCTTTGGTGCCGACGATTATGTGACCAAGCCCTTCCATCGCGACGAACTTGTCGCGCGTATTCACGCCGTCGTGCGCCGTTCAAAGGGCCATTCGCAGTCGGTTATCCGCACGGGCAAGCTTGGGGTGAACCTTGATGCCAAGACCGTCGAAGTCGACGGCAGCCGTGTGCACCTGACCGGCAAAGAATATGCGATGCTTGAGCTGCTGTCGCTGCGCAAGGGCACTACGCTGACTAAGGAAATGTTCCTGAACCACCTCTATGGCGGCATGGACGAGCCCGAGCTCAAGATTATCGACGTTTTTATCTGCAAGCTGCGCAAGAAACTCGCGCTCGCATGTGGCGGCGAAAATTACATCGAAACCGTTTGGGGCCGTGGCTATGTGCTGCGCGATCTTGACGATATGGAAGAGCCGCTGGTCGCCTGAGGCTGCCTTATATTGCATCAACACAATCAAAGGGCGCGATCATAAAGGTCGCGCCCTTTTGTTTTGCAGATAGGCTCAGCGGCGCGGTGGCAATCCGGCAAACGTTATGATGCTTTCGCCACCGGATGCGCTGACCGAACTGACGCCGACGAAATGATCGTCCACGATCAACCCTTCAAGCACCGTTTCGGTACCCTGGACGTCGCGGACGAAAACCCATTCCTGCGCGTCTGCACGGCGTTGGTAAATGCGATACCGCTGCGCACCCGGCGCTGCGTCCCATTTGACCGTCGTGTTAGAGGTTACCGCGCCACCTAAAGTCGCCGAAGCGGGCGCAGGCGGCGCGACCGAAAGCGCCTTTGCGGTAAAGACGTTCAGCATCGTGACCTTGGCCAGATAGTCGAAGTCCATCTTGTCGACGGTGTCGCCATATTCGATACCGTTTTCAGTGCGCACATCCTGATGCTGGTGATGATAATTTTCGACGCCAACGGTGAAGCGGATTGCGGGGAAACCCAGATCCAGCGAGGGTAGGTGATCGCCGCCGCGCGCAAAACGGTCGGGGCGGCGGACGCCGAATACGTCCAGTGTCACATCGGGATATACTTTCGCGCCAATATTGTCGGCATAGCGCATCAACGAACGGCTTGGGCCGTCATCTTCGCCGCCGCTGTTGCGGCGCGCCATTTGGCCGGACAAATCTTCCGATGCGCGGATGCCTTCGCTGAATACGCGGACGACATTTTTGACGATACGACCGTCGGTACCAAGCGTGCCGCCGACGATATCATTGTTCAGCATCGCGCTGACTTTCCAGCCGCGTTCTTTGGCCGTTTCCGCAAGCAAGCGCCCACCCATCAGGCCCTGTTCTTCGCCGGAGAGAAGCGCAAAGACGATGGTCGCGTCGCCTTGCGGTTCCTTGGACATCAAGCGTGCGGCTTCGATAACGAGCGCGCTACCCGATCCGTCGTCGTTCGCGCCGGGTGCGTCTTTGGTGAAGTCCATCACATCGGACACGCGGCTATCGATATGGCCAGCAATAATGATGACATGATCCCAGCCCATTTTACCGGGCTTGATCGCAAGGACATCAACAATGTTCACGCCATTGGGAACGCGTGGGCCGGACATATTGCGTTCAAGCAACTCGGTCGTGAGGCAGCCTTTGCAGGCCTTGGAAATCTTCTCAAACTCGCTTTGTGCCCAGCGCCGTGCCGCGCCAATGCCGCGCTTTGGATCGGTAGCCGATGACAATGTGTGCCGCGTGCCAAAGCTCACCAGTTTTTCGACATCCACCTTCAGGCGTTCGGGGCTTGGACCATCATGCGCGGCGGCTGGCGCAGCGATGCTGAGGCTAAGCAAACTCGCCAATACAGGTATTTTTTTCATGGATGATAGTCCCGTCATGTTTGGAGAAACCAGCGTTCGCCGCCTTCAAGTGCCAATGCCGTCAGCTTACCGGAGTCATACGCGCCGGTGTCGATACCAATGCGTGAGCCGCGTTCTTCGACCTCTTCGTAAATCGTATGTCCGTACACCACGACCTTTTCCAAATCGCCGCGCTGGTCGATAAATTCTTCGCGGATCCAGCGCATGTCGCTTGGTTTCTGGTCGCTGAGCGGGACGCCCGGACGAATGCCCGCATGCACGAAAACATAGTCGCCAACAATGATTTGGTCTTCAAAGCTTTCGATGAATTCCACATGTTCGCGCGGCACGAGCGTGTCCAACCGCTCGGTCAACTGCTCCATATCCAGCGTCATGTATTCAGCGCGGGTGATGGGATAAGACAGCACAGTTGCCTCGCCGCCAATGCGCAGGAAAAAGCGGGTCACTTTGGGGTCGCTTTTTCGGCAAGCGCTGACGAACACTTCTTCGTGGTTGCCCATAAGGAAGCGGACGTTGCGCCCTGAATTTTTGAGCGCCAATGCGGTTTCGACCACCGCAGCACTGCCGGGGCCCCGGTCCACAAGATCGCCCAAAAAGATAATCTGCGTATTGGCTGCCCCGCGCGCACGGTCATCCGCCTCGATCTTCGTCAACAAAGCGTTCAGCAGGTCATCACGGCCATGGATATCTCCAATAGCATAGATGCGGATACCGTCCGGCACGCGGGCAGTATCAATGGGCCGCGGCGCGGCAGTTTTCTTGAAAAGGCGACTTAACATGGCGTGCGCCATATATAGCCGTGCTGACCGTTTTGGAAGGGGTCAGCCCTCAACGGCAAAGCTTAATCCGGCATATTTCTGCAACCGGTCAACCAGTGTTTCACCCAGCGCAGCGCCCGGCGTGGTAACGCCGCCCGCACCCTGATTTTCGCTCAAGGCAATTGCGGTTTCGCTGATCATCTTGCTGGTTGAACCATAGCCCGGGTCACGGTCGCCCTTCACGCTCAGCTTTGCGGTGCGGCCATCGGGATATTCCGCGATGAACAGCACATCGTAAAAGCCGGTGTCGCGCTCTTCTTTGCTGGGGCCCTCGCCGGGCTTGGGATCATTGTCGCCGCCCATCATCGGCGTCGACGCGACATGCTTGGCCATCGCCTCGCCCTGTTCGCCGGGACCGGTCAGCATCATTTCGTCATAGACAAAATCCGCGCCAAAGGCCTGACCAAGCAAGGCGTTGGTGCGGTGTACATTTTTGGTGTTGATCGGTGCCATGACGAAGCTTGTGGCCCAACTGCCGATGCTTTCGTCATATTCTGGCTTGTTGCCGGCGGGTTGCGCCGGACCTTCAAATCCGCCCGCAAGACTGAACGGGTTTGTCAGATATCCGATCACTGCAGGATCTTTTGACGCGGCAGCCATCGTCGCCTTCATGCTGGCCGCTGTTCCGCCGGAGAATGTGCCCTTCATCGCACGGACGCGGCCCTTTACGCGTGGCGCAGGTGCGCCAAAGGTTTCAACGCAATGCTTTTGCAGCATTAGCACGCCCAGATCGAAGGGGATGGAATCGAACCCTGCGGAAAAGACAATACGCGCGCCCGATGCTTTTGCGGCTTCTTCATGCTGGTCGATTTTTTGGCGCATCCATGCGGGCTCTCCACATAAATCGGCATAGTCGGTGCCATTGGCAACGCACGCTTCGACCAGTTCATTGCCATAAAGCTGATAGGGTCCAACGGTGGTCAACACGACTTTCGTGCGCTTCACCATAGCATCCAGCGATGCGGGGTCAGAAGCGTCTGCCACGATTAACGGCGTGTCGGCGGCTGCGCCGATCAGGTCGCGCACTTCCGCTAGCTTATCCGCGCTGCGCCCAGCCATCGCCCATTTGAGACCCGTTTTGGTCTTAAGATATTCGGCAACCAGTCGTCCGGTATATCCGGTGGCGCCATAGACAATGATATCGAACTCGCGTGCGTCTGACATTCTGATCTCTCCCGTGATTCTGTTGCCCAACCTGATGGGCTGCGTAAGCGGCAATGTCAAAAGGGAGAGATGTTTTTAGCCTGCGCCCGTTGCGGGATGGTCACTTGTGGGCGCGAGGCGTGCATCCGCCTCACGACGTTTGCGACTGCGGTAGGAATCGAAGCTCCAGCTTTTCTGGTCATAGGCGAACAGGCACAGGAAACCGCCAGCGATTGCAATATTCTTAAATGCCATTGCGGCCTGAATCGGATCGGCGGTTTCGCGGTGGAAGAGCAATGCTGTCAGTAGACAGAAGGCAGCGAATACCAGCGCCGTCAATCGCGTAAATACCCCGAAAACGATCATAAGCCCGCCGACGATTTCTAAGAGGGCTGCGGGCAGTGCCAATTCTGCAGGCAATCCAACGCCTGCCATATAGGTGCCCGTGTCCGGCAGGTCAGTCAGCTTCATCGCGCCCGAGATGATGAAAATCAGCGCAAGCATGATCCGGCCAATGAGTGCGAATAATCCTGATAACATAGCTAAAACCTCCGGTTGACCGGGTTTAGCCGAGGGGCAGCGAAAACCCGGTCGAAGGCATAACGCACGACGGGCCCATAAGAGCCATAGCCTTGGATTTAGACAGATTACAGCTTGGGCAGAGTGACGCCGCGTTGGCCCATATATTTGCCGGCACGGTCGGCATAGCTCGTCTCACAAGGCTGTTCGCCCTTTAGGAACAGGAACTGGCACGCACCTTCATTGGCGTAAATCTTGGCGGGCAGCGGGGTTGTATTGCTGAACTCGAGCGTAACATGACCTTCCCAACCTGGCTCAAGCGGCGTCACATTCACGATGATGCCGCAGCGGGCATAGGTCGATTTGCCGAGGCAGATGACCAACACGTCGCGTGGTATGCGGAAATATTCGACGGTCCGTGCCAACGCGAAGCTGTTCGGCGGAATGATGCACACGTCGGTTTTGCGATCAACAAAGCTTTTGGGATCGAATTCTTTTGGGTCGACGATGGAACTGTCGACATTGGTGAAAATTTTGAACTCATCGGCCACGCGGGCGTCATAGCCATAAGAGGACAGGCCGTAGCTGATGCAGCCATCGCGGCGTTGCGCTTCGACAAACGGTTCAATCATGCCGGTCGCATGGGCTTGCTCGCGGATCCAGATGTCGGACAATATGGACATAATCACTCCCTCTTATGGGACCGCTTTTGCCAATTTACGGTGTGAGCGCAAGTGGCGGCGTAGAAATTATCGTGCGCAAGACGCGCGTTGGGCTTTATTTCAAATTTGCGGGACCAAAGCCATGGGGCAGCAATTCCGATAGCCGGAATGTTTCATATCCGGTTGCGTGCGCGCAATGCACGGGAATGTCGGTGTCCGTTAGGTCCGCCACTTCTTTGATAATCTGGCGGCATCGGCCGCACGGGGTGATTGGGTCGGCTGCTTTACCCACATGCCCTGCCAAGCCACCGGCCACCGCAATCTCGCGAATGGCGCGCAATTTGCCGTCACTATTGGCTTTGGCGATGGCAACCGTTTCTGCGCACAACGTCATGCCATAGCTGGCGTTTTCAAAATTGCTGCCCGTGATGATTTCGCCTGTATCAAGCAGCAACGCCGTGCCGACATGAAAGTTTGAATAAGGCGCATAAGCGGTTTTGGCTGCGTCAATGGCAAGCTGAACGAGCTTCTGAGTGCTGTCGGTCATTTGCGCACCACCACCCAGCGCACAGGGCCGTCAACGCCGTCGATGCGACGCTGCAAATTGGCCGTCCACATAACCCACGGCCGCGCGGAATAATCGGGGATCAACCAATTGCCCTCCAGCCAAACAGTACGATCAATCGACTTGCTCACTTGATACTCCTTCTCAAACTCCCGGGTGAGTAGCAGGATTGCGGGTGTGCCGCTATGCGCCTCTATCTGGTTTAGGAATGTCGCGAGTTCCGACAATATCAGCGCGCGGTTCGGACGCCCTTTGCACGTATCGGAAAAATCCAGCTGGACCGCGGGGGGCAGCGCGCTTTCGTTGCGCGGAACGCTGGTAATGAACATCGTCGCTTGGTCAGATGCGAGACGGCAAATATCAAAATGGTGGAGCGCGCCAAAGCGGATGCCGGCGTTTTGCGCACCTGCCAAATTGGCTTGGAATTCTGCGTCGCGCGTGCGCGCGCCTTCGACCGCGGTGATATAAGCGAAATCGACGCCGGTCGCGCCAAGCTCCGCCCAATTGGGATGGCCATTGCGTTCGGTGACCACAATGCCTTGAACCGGATATTCAGCGCGCGACGGTGCCCAAGCGGTTACATAACGCCAGCCCGCATAGACCGCGAGCGCGATGCCGAGCATGATAATGCCCCACCGGACGAATTGGCGTTTACCCCCAGTCATGCGACCCTCTGTTCAAGCATGTGATTCGTCCCTCTAGGCGTTACCGCCGCGCGAAGTCGATAGCCGTTGCGCAATGGCCGCCCGAAAGCACAAGATTTTACGCTGCGCGGCGCTCAGCTTTTGATGTGCAACACACAGATCAGCGTGAACAGCCGGCGGGCCGTGGCAAAATCAACCTCAACTTTGCCCTCAAGTCGTTCCATCAACAACTCTGCTGCTTCATTATGCACACCGCGCCGCGCCATATCGATGGTTTCGATTTCCGCCGCGCTCGCCTTGCGAATGGCCTGATAGTAGCTGTCGCAAATGGCGAAATAGTCTTTCACCGCCCGGCGGAAACGGCCCAAGCTGAGGATGAGCATTTCATGTGGCGCATTATCGGGCCGGCGAATGTCGAGGATGAGGCGGCCGTCGGCGACGCTGATGATCAGATGATATGGCCCGGCATAGCCATCGCCCATATCGCGCAGCGGCTTGAAGAAGTTATCTTCGATCAGATCGAAGATCGCGACGCGCCGCTCCTGCTCGATATCGGCATTGCGCCGAAGTATCGTTGCTTCGTCCAGGTCCACTTTAATGATGCGCGGGTCGCTCATGTTGCTGTGTTAGCTTGAGATATTTTTGGGGCAAGCGCTATCCCGTTTGTGGAACATCTTGTTGTCCGATTGTTGTCCACAGCCATATCCCCGCACTTCTTTTTGTGCCCCCTTGCGAAGCCGGGCATGCTAAAGGATAGGGAGCCATGGCCGAACTTATCAGACTAGCAGCAGCGAATGAAGCTGAACCCCAACGCCTTCCCCGCAATATTGAGGCGGAGGCCGCGTTTCTTGGCGCAATTCTGATTGATAACCGGGTGATCGAAGATGTGTCGATCAAATTGCAGCCCGACCATTTCTTTGAACCGCTGCACGGCCGCATTTACGAACAGATATTGCGTCTGATTGACCGGAACATGCTGGTCACGCCGGTCACGCTGAAGCCATTTTTTGAGGCCGACGAAGCCATGCGTGAGCTTGGGGGCCCTGGCTATTTGATTAAGCTGACGGCAGATGGCGCGGGCTTGATCGGCGCGCGTGACTTTGCGCAGCAGATTTATGACCTCGCGTTGCTGCGTGAATTGGTGACGGTTGGCCGCACGTTGGTCGACAATGCGCTCGACACAAGCGAGAGCGTCGACCCCAAGGGCCAGATCGAAGCCGCCGAAAGCGCGTTGTACAAAGTCGCCGAAGGCGAAGGCGAAACCGGATCGATGAAGAGCTTCCTTGCCGCATCGACCGAAGCGATCCGCAATGTTGAAAAAGCGTTGCAGTCGGGCGGTAGTCTGTCCGGTGTGACCACGGGCCTAGATAGCATTAACGCCAAATGCGGCGGTCTGCATAATTCCGACCTTATCATCCTCGCCGGTCGCCCCGGTATGGGCAAGACATCGCTTGCCACCAACATCGCCTTCAACGCTGCGCGCCGGTGGATCCGCGAACGTGAAGACGGCATTGAAGAATCCAAGGGCGCTGGTGCCAAGGTCGCTTTTTTCAGCCTAGAAATGTCGGCGGACCAGCTCGCGACGCGTATCTTGGCCGAACAATCGGGCATCAGTTCCGAACTGCTGCGTATGGGAAAAATCAGCCGCGAAGATTTCCGTGAACTGTCGCGCGCGAGCCGCGAGCTGCAGGAATTGCCGCTCTATATTGACGACACGCCCGCGCTGACCATCGCTGCATTGCGTACCCGCGCACGGCGCTTGCAGCGTCGGCATGGCATTGGGCTGATCGTCGTTGACTATTTGCAGTTGCTTCAGGGCTCAAGCCGTTCCGGCGACAACCGCGTTAATGAAATTTCCGAAATTAGCCGTGGTCTGAAAACCTTGGCCAAGGAACTGGGCGTACCTGTCATTGCGCTTTCGCAGCTCAGCCGTGCGGTTGAACAGCGCGAGGACAAACGTCCGATGCTGTCCGACCTTCGCGAATCGGGTTCGATCGAGCAGGACGCCGATATGGTCTGGTTCGTGTATCGCGAAGATTATTACGAAGCGGCAAAGCAGCCCGACCCCGTCAACGAAGCCGCGCATGATGCGTGGAAGGAAAAGATGGAGCGCATCTTTGGCGTCGCCGAACTCATCGTTGCCAAGCAGCGCCACGGTTCAACGGGCCGCGTCCGGATGAAGTTCGAAGCGAAGATCACCCGCTTCACCGACTTGGCCGACGACCAATATGCCGATGCGGGCTATGATTGAGGCGCTGCGTTAACCCCGCAACCGCGCGGACAATATGTAATTCAACGCCATATTGCTGCTTAAATGCAGTCCGGACATTGGCGAAAACGCAATGCCCTGCATGTCGACAATCTCGATTCCCGCATCATTGAGCAATGCCGTCAATTCATCGGGCGTCAGGAACTTGTCCCAATCATGCGTGCCGCGCGGGACTTGCCCAAGCCGCTCCGCGGCCTCAACAAGAAAAATACGCGAGGCAGGCGTGCGGTTTGGCGTTGATAGCAACAGCAAGCCATCGGGCTTCATGTGGCGTTTCAACTCGCCGATGAACACGGCTGGATCATTCACATGCTCAATGACTTCCATCGACGAGACGATATCAAACTGGCCAAGTCCTTGTGCAGCGATTTCGCCCGCGCGATAGGTGATTGGCAGTCCCGACAGCGCCGCATGCGCGGTTGCGGCATCGATATTTTCTGGCGCGGCGTCTACGCCCGTTACCTCCGCCCCCATACGCGCCAGTGGCTCACACAGCAGCCCCGCACCACAGCCAACATCAAGCGCAGACTTGCCTATGAGCGGATGACGCGCCTTGCCATCACCACCAAAATGCGCGTCGACAGCGGATCGAATGAAGCCAAGCCGAACGGGATTCAACTTGTGCAGCATGGCGCTTGAACCCTTTGGGTCCCACCATTCGGCAGCCAATCCACCAAAATGTGCGGCTTCCGTAGCGTTTATTGTCGTTGCTGAGCTTGCGTTTGTCATATCCTGTCCCTATCAGGGCCCTCGATTGTAATATAGCGACTTTTCAAGGTTTTCATGGCCCGCATTGTAATGAAATTTGGCGGCACGTCTATGGCCGGAACGGAACGTATCCGCCGTGTCGCGCAATTGGTGAAGCGTCAGGCCGAACGCGGTGACGAAGTTGCCGTCGTTGTCTCCGCTATGGCGGGTGATACCGACCGGCTCGTCAACTTCTGCCGAGAGGCGAACGCGCTGTACGATCCCGCCGAATATGACGTGGTGGTCGCCGCTGGCGAACAGATTACCGCGGGATTGCTGGCGATAACCTTGCAAGCGCTCGGTTGCGAAGCGCGCAGCTGGTTGGGCTGGCAAATGCCGATCCATACGGATGACGCGCACGCCAAGGCGCGCATTGGTTCAATCGATACCGACGCATTGCTGGCGTCGATGAAGGCTGGCAACATCGCCGTCATTCCCGGATTTCAGGGCCTGACCGATGACAATCGCATCACCACCTTGGGCCGCGGGGGTTCGGATACCTCTGCTGTTGCCGTGGCCGCTGCGGTGAAGGCGGACCGCTGCGATATCTACACCGACGTTGATGGCGTTTACACCACTGACCCGCGCATCGTGGCCCGCGCACGCAAGCTGAAGGCCGTGACCTACGAAGAAATGCTTGAACTGGCATCGGTCGGGTCAAAGGTTTTGCAGACCCGCTCGGTTGGCCTTGCGATGAAGGAAGGCGTGCGCGTGCAAGTGCTGTCTTCATTCGTTGATGAAAGCGCGCCGGACGCCGACAGTATCCCCGGCACGATGATTGTGACCGACGCAGAATTGGAGAAGTATCAAGTGGAACGCCAACTGATCACCGGAATTGCCGCAGATAAGAATGAGGCGAAGATCACCCTGACGCGCGTGCCCGACCGTCCCGGCGCAGTGGCGAACATCTTCTCGCCGCTTGCCGATGCAAATATCAACGTCGACATGATCATTCAGAACGTGGGCCGCGACAAAGGTGAGACCGACGTGACCTTTACCTGTCCGCAGGCCGACCTTGTGCGTTGCACCGACATCTTGGAAAACCGCCGCGATGCGATTGGCTACAACCGCCTGATCCCCGATACAAAGGTGACCAAGATTTCCGTCGTCGGCGTCGGCATGAAAAGCCACGCAGGCGTCGCGTCAACGATGTTCAGCTCCTTGGCCGACCGCAAGATCAACATTCAGGCGATTTCGACCTCCGAAATCAAGGTTTCGGTGTTGATCGACGAGGACGAAACCGAACTGGCCGTGCGCGTGTTGCACACCGCTTATGGATTGGATGCGGAGTAAACCGCTTTCATTGCCAACTAGCGACCGATAAGAGACCGCTATGACCAAACTTCAACACCTCATGCAACGCGGTACGGAATTCCTTGGCTGCGACGTCGCCATTATGTGTGGCGCTATGTCCTGGGTTTCGGAACGGAACCTTGTGTCGGCTATCTCCAACGCCGGCGGGTTTGGCGTGATCGCGTGCGGGGCGATGACCCCTGAATTGCTCGATACGGAAATTGCCGCCACCAAGGCGCTGACGTCCAAGCCATTCGGCGTGAACCTGATCACCATGCATCCGCAAATCATGGAACTGATTGATGTTTGCGCGAAATATGACGTGAGCCATGTCGTGCTCGCGGGCGGATTACCGCCCAAGGGTAGCATCGAGGCGATCAAGGCGTTTGGCGCGAAGGTGATCTGCTTTGCCCCTGCGCTGACGCTCGCGAAGAAATTTGCGCGCTCTGGCGTGGATGCGCTGGTTATCGAGGGCAGTGAGGCAGGCGGTCATATCGGCCCCGTGGCGACCAGCGTCTTGGCGCAGGAAATCCTGCCAGAGCTTGGCGAGCAACTTCCCATTTTTGTCGCGGGCGGCATTGCCCGTGGCGGCGCGATTGCAAGCTATCTCGAAATGGGCGCAGCGGGTGTGCAATTGGGCACGCGGTTCGTCTGCGCGCATGAAAGCATTGCCCATCCGAATTTCAAGGCTGCGTTCCTGCGCGCCAATGCCCGCGATGCGGTCGCCAGCGTCCAGATTGACCCGCGTTTGCCCGTCATTCCTGTCCGCGCGCTGAAGAACAAGGGTACTGAGGAGTTCACCAAGAAACAGGTCGAAGTTGCCGCAATGCTTGATCGCGGCGAAATCGACATGGAAACGGCGCAGCTTGAGATTGAGAAATATTGGGCAGGGGCATTGCGCCGCGCGGTGATTGACGGCGATGTTGAATATGGCTCGGTGATGGCGGGCCAGTCGGTTGGCATGGTCCATGTCGAGCGGCCCGTGGTCGATATCATTGCCAAGCTGGTCGACGAAGCGAACACCGCGCTGGCGCGTTAAGCCTGTCACACTCTCTATATAGCGAATATCGTTAACCGTCTTGCCAACGCAACACAGCGTGCGCATATCGGTGCCATGACTGAAAATATCGCGACGGAACTCACCCCGCTCGACCCCGCTTTCGTGACCACGACACGCATTGCGACAGCGATTGGATTGCTGCCCTTTGTCATCGGTGCAGCCGTGCTTGAGGTTGCGCACGTCGCCCCTCCGGGAAGCTTCATTGTGCCGATGCTGCTTTTCTATGCCTTTGTCGCGTTCACCGTCCCGGCGCGAAAATACCGGCATTGGGGCTATGATATGGGCACCGACCGGCTGCGCATTGTGCGCGGTTACATGTTTTACCGCGACACCATCGTCCCGTTCGGGCGCATCCAGCATATCGATGTCGACCAAGGGCCAATTGACCGGCGCTACGGCCTCGCCACGCTGACGGTACATACGGCGGGCAACCACAACAGCAAAGTGGCGTTGCCCGGTCTGGCCAATGCCGACGCGCTGGCGATGCGAGAAGCCATTCGCGCCGCGATCCGGCAGGACAGCTTGTGAACGAAACCGTGGATGCGGCGGAGGATCTGACGCCCGCCGTCGATGGCGAACGGCTGCATATTGGCGGCTTGCTAGTGGGCTTCGTCTCGGGGCTTCCACAGTTGGTGTTTCCGATGGTCGCCGCGATCTTCGGCGTTCGCAAAGCCGAAAATCCGGTTCTCATCCCCATCGTCATCGCGCTTGTTCTGTTATTCAGTCTGTTCTTTCGCTGGTTGGCATGGCTGCGGTTTCAATATTTCGTCGGCGCGCATGACATTCGTGTCGAGAAAGGGATTTTGAACCGGACGGCGCGCTCCATCCCCTATGAGCGTATTCAGGATGTCAGCATCGAACAAAAGCCGCTCGCCCGCATGATGGGGCTGGGTGAGGTCAAGTTTGAAACCGGTGGCGGCGATGGCGACGATGCGAAACTGAGTTTCGTGACCTTGGAGGAAGCAAACCGCCTGCGCGCTTCAATCCGGTCGCGTAAGGCTGGGGTTGCGGTCGCTGCTCCGGCAGAAGCGCCAGCGCCTGTGGAAGAAGACGCGCACCCGATATTTGCGATGGATGGCAAGCGGGTATTTATCTTCGGCCTCTATTCCTTTTCACTCGTGATTTTCGCGGTGCTCGGCGGTCTTGCGCAGCAATTTGATTTCCTGCTGCCTTTTGATTTCTGGGACTTCAAACATTGGATCGGCTTGGCCAAAGAGCGCGGAGTGAGCGTGAACCAGATCAACGGTGTTGGTTTATTCGCGCAGCTGATCTTGGCCTTCGGAGCCATTACCAGCCTGATTTTCATTGGCTTTGCGACGGGCGTGGTGCGCACGATTTTGCGCGAGCATGGTTTCCGGCTGGACCAAACCGCCAAGGGGTTCCGCCGTCGGCGCGGTCTGTTTACGCTCACGGATGTGATCATGCCCACGCACCGGGTGCAGGCGGCACTTGTGCAAACGGGGCCATTCCGGAAACGCCGTGGCTGGCACAGCCTGAAATTTGTCAGTCTCGCGCAGGACAGCAAGCAAGAGGCGAACTATGTCGCCGCACCCTTTGCGACACTGGACGAAGTCTGGCGCATCGCACACGCCGCCGCAATCGCTGCGCCCGATGGTGACGAACGGCTGCAACGCGGGGCTGTAAAACATTGGTTCACGCAGCTTTTGTTCATCGTGCCCGTGCTGTTGACCTCCATGGCTGCGCTGGTGGTTTTCGCTTATGCCCCAATTAGCCGCACGACATTGTTGCTGCTGTTATTGGTTCTTCCCGGCGTGCTTTTCTGGCTGGACTGGCGGCAGTACCGTTTCGGGCTGGATGACCATCAGTTGTATGTGAGGCGCGGCTGGTGGCGGCAACAGATGATGATTGCGCCCCAGGTGAAGGTGCAGAGCGTTGAAATTGCGCAAGGTCCGTTGGCACGGCGGCAGGGCCTCGCATCACTTCGTTTCGGCATTGCTGGCGGGACGATGGAGATGATCGCGCTGCCGCTCGCTACTGCTGTCGCGATCCGCGATGCCGTGATGGAAAAGGTGGCTGCCGTCGATTATTCAGCGATCAATCAATCGCATTAGCAACCTGCGTTTCGATCACGCTGCCATCATCCTTGCGCAAGGTCATGACCACCTTTTTTGCGGACCAATCAATGTCGATTTGACCAAAGTTGGCTATGCCCCAAAAACCACCTGTGCGGCTTGGATCGGGTTCGCGGTCACCGCCGTCGCCTTTGCCAAAGGCAAGGTTAAGCGAGCTGGACGTGAAATCCCAAAGCGGCTTGGAAAGGCCCGGCGCATTGGTCTTGTAAAAGCCACCGGAATGCCGGTCGCCGGTCAGGAATATCGCATTATTGACGCGCTTTTGACCCAATAATGCATAAAGGCGGTCGCGCTCTTTGGGGAAATTGGTCCAGCCTTCGAAATTATGCGCGTCGGTTATCACCTGCGTTGAAGAAATGATGAAGCGCACGTCTGCGGGCTTATCCAGTTCCTGTGCCAACCATTCCCATTGCGCGCTGCCCAGCACCGTCGCTTTGGGATCCATGTTGGGGATGTACCAGCCAAGCGCAGGCGCTGGATCGCGATAGGTCATGGAGGCGAGGTCGGAACGGAAAAAGCGCGCATCGAGGATGATGAACTGCACCCGCTTACCCTGCGGACCGACAATCCGGCTTTCATACACACCGGGGCGGGCGCGCACTTCGTCGGATGCGCCCCAAAAGGTTTCGTAGGCTTTCTCGGCCCATTCCTTGAACGCAAAGGAACCGCCGCCGTCATTGGCGCCATAATCATGGTCATCCCATGTGGTCATCATGGGCACGCTGCGCCGGAATCGGTCAAATTCAACGCGGCTGTTTAGCTTTTTATAGCTCGCGGCCAGCGTCGGGATGTCCGCACCATTTGTTGGCCGCGTATCGCCATAGACATTGTCGCCGATCAACAGAAACGCCTGCGGCTTTTGCGCGGCAATCACGTCCCAGAATTTCATGTCGCGGTTTTCGTTGACGCAACTGCCGAATGCAAAACGTGTAATCACCGTGTCGGCAGACCATGCAGGATTGGCCGGTGCCTTGGGCAGTTTGATGTCGAGTGCGGCATAATATGGCCGCAGCGCCTCCTGCGCGCTTTTTGGTGCAGCTTGCGGCGGGGTGACCGTGCTCGCGCATCCCGAAAGAAGCAGGGCGAATATGGGGAGGGCATATTTCATGAGCGCATCTTGCCTTTAATCAACAATTGGGTTGCCCCTTCCTCGTCTTTGGAAAGGAGCGCGTCAATCCCGTATACGGTCGCGAGGTTTTGCGCGGTGATGACATCATCAACCGCACCCTGCGCAAATACCGAACCCTGATGCAGAAGCACGATATGGTCCGCAAAGCGCACTGCGTGGTGCAAATCATGCAGGACCGCGACGACGCCTTTGCCGTCGCGCGCCTGCTGCCGCAACAGATCAAGGATGTCGAGTTGATAGCCGGGGTCGAGGTTCGCCAAGGGTTCGTCGGCGAGGATCCATTCCGGTTCTCCAGCCAACACACGCGCCAGCAATACGCGCGCACGCTCGCCGCCGGACAACTTGGTGATAGGGCGGTGCGCAAAGCCATCGGTTGCGGTTGCGTGCATCGCGGCGGCAATAGCGCTGCGGTCATCGGTGGACGCCCCTGCACCGCGCGAGTGCGGTATGCGGCCAAGCGCAACCAACGCCTCGGACGTGATCGCCCAATGCGTTTCTGCGCCTTGCGGCAGCAGTCCAATGCGCTTGGCACGCTTAGTTGCAGGCATGTTAGAGATGCTTTCGTCGCCCAGCTTCGCTGCGCCGCTGTTTGGCTTTCGCAGGCCCGCAAGGCAGGCCAGCAATGTCGATTTGCCTGCACCATTGGGGCCAAGGATGACGCTGAATCTTCCCGCTTCAAACGTCGCATTGATTCCCTCAAGCGTCGCGGTGCGGCCATGGGCGAAGCCAAGATTTTGAACATTCAGGTTCATGCTGCACCCTTGCGATAGCGTAAGAGCAGCAGCAGGAAGAACGGCGCGCCAAGGACTGCCATGGCAATGCCAAGCCGCATTTCACCGGGGCCGGGGATGAGGCGCACAAGGCTGTCCGCCGTGAGCGTCAAAACTGCGCCACCCAAGGCAGAAGGCACCAAAATGCAGGATGGCTGCTCACCATAAAAGCTGCGGATGAGATGCGGCACGATAAGCCCGACAAAGCCGACGACGCCCGATACGGCGACCGATGCGCCAACCGAAAGGCCAACGCCAAGGACGATCATCCACTGGAGCCGGAACAGGTCGATACCAAGGCTTTTGGCGCCATTCTCGCCGAGGGTCAGCGCATCGAGCGCGGGGCCTGTGGTCAGCAACAACAAAGCGCCAATCGCCATGAACGGCAGCGCGGTGAGCACATCCTCCATCAGCCGGTCGGTCAGCGCACCCATCAGCCAGTTGATGATTTCACTGGCGGCAAATGGGTTCGGCGCGATGCTGATGACAAAGGCCGTTAATGCTCCGGCCAGCGTGGACAAGACCATGCCGCCCAATATGAACCCGATTGGCCCGCCACCGCGGCCGATAGCCAACAGCAAAAGGATGCTTGCGCCCGCGCCGATCATCGCACAGCCGAATAGGCCAAAGGGGACAAGGTTGATGCCCAAGAAGATCGCCAAAACGCCGCCCAAAGCAGCGCTGGCTGAAACCCCCAGCACGGTCGGGTCAGCCAGTGGGTTGCGCAAATAACCCTGCAGCACAGCGCCCGAGAGCCCAAGGACTGCCCCAACGCAAAGCCCAAGAAGCGCACGGGGCAGGCGAAGCTCAAGGAAAATCCAGCCGTCGGCATTATCCGCCGCCCACGACATCGGCCAAATCCAGACTTTGCCCGCCATCAGCGAAAGCAGGAACGCCGCCAGCGTGAGCAACAGCAAAAGACCCGTCATGAAACGCGACGTCATTGGCCACCTCCGCTTGCGCGCGCAGTCAGCGATGCCCGTGTCTTGGACAAGATAGCGGATATTTTAACGATTGTCGGACCGCCGCAGAATAACATTTTGTCGGGAAAATCGACGATGCGCGTTTTGTCGCCCAAATGCCGCAATAGCCTTTGCCGCGCGGTAAGCGCGCGGGCATCTTCGCCCTGCGCATTGGTGGGCATGAAGATGACCGTCGGCGGGTTACGCATGAGGGTCTCCAGCGGCAATATACCCCATGATGCCAGCCCATATTCGGCGCTGGCATTGCGAAATCCGTGACGCTGCAACAGTTCGTCTTGCAACGTGCCTTTGCCGGCGACGAACCCGCCATTTTGCCAGATCACTGCTGAAACCGGCGGCTGGGCCTTCGCGTGTTTCGGCAACATATTCTCTATACGCGTAACCAGTTGTTCACCCGCTTCCACTCGGCCGATGGCTTTCGCCAGCGTGCGGATTTGCGTGATGTCCTCTGCAATCGTCGGCGCGACACCAATGGCCACTGTTTTAATCCCGGCGCGCGCCAGTACGGCATTTGCACCCGACGATGCCAGATTGCCCGTCAGCACCAATTTCGGGCGGGCCAAAAGCAATTCTTCTGCGCTTGCACCAATGGCGGGATACCCCATGGACCATGACAAAGGCGCAGACGCGCTTTCGGGATCATGCGAATAACTGCTGACCGCAGTCACTTGGCCGGGCAACGCGATTTCGGCCAGCACGGCGTCAATGCAGGGATTATTCGATACGATCCCGCCGGGCACAATTGCAGCGTTGTTGGCGCATCCGGCCAGTGCCAATGCAGGCAAAATGCACCAACCGCGACGCATCAGAATTTGGCCCTGACGCCAACCGCGGCATTGCGGCCAAAGCTGTTATATCCTGCCACGACAGTATACTGCACATCGAAGATGTTATCGACGCGGCCATAAAGCTCAAGCCTGTCGTTGATTGGCAATGATGCCCGCAAGCCAACCAACGCATAGCCATCAAGTGCTACGCTGTTTGACGCATCGTCAAAGCTATCGCCGATCAACAACACACTGCTGCCCACCGAGAGCCCAATGGGCGTTTGCCAGTCGACCGTCAGGCTGCCGCTATGCTGCGGACGCAGCGCCAGTCGGTTGCCGAAATTGGCACCTACTGACCGGTTAACCGCATCGACCAGCGTGTAGCTTGCCCGAATGTCCAATCGGTCGGTGGGGTTCAGGTTGAAGCCCGCTTCCACACCGGTTGATGTCACGCGGTCGATGTTTTCGGACTGAAATGTCGCAAAGGAAAACGCGATCAAGTCCGTGCTGCGCCGGTTGAAATAGATCGCGAAAAACCGCGCCTTTCCGTCCAATATTTGCTGTTCGAAACCAAGGTCGAAATTGCGCGCGGTTTCGGGCCTTAGGTCGGGGTTGCCATAAGGTGGCTGACCTTCGCTGAGCGTCGGCGCGCGGAAGCCCTCGCCATAGGTGGCGCGTAACATGGTGCGGCCATCATTGGGGGTGAAGGCAATATTGCCGCCCAATGTCGTTTGCCCGCCATAATCTCTATATTCGTCATGCCGGACCCCGCCCGTCACCGTCAGCCCAGCAACAGGGCGAAGGATGATCTGGCTGAAGCCACTGGCGACATGGTTGCGTGCGATATCGGCTGCAGCGCCCTCAAAGGATGTGCTGGCGAACGTCCGTTCATATTCCAAACCAGCGGTCAGCGTCAGGGCGTCGTTGACGTCAAACGCCGTGTGATATTCCGCGCGGTCGATGCTGCCACGGACAATGAAGTTGTTGAAGCTGAACACCACCGGGTCCGTGCCAAGCCGCCGGATATCGGTTCGTGTGTACGCAATGCGGTTTTGCATGCGGCCGTCGAACGCAACGACATTCGCCCCGACATAGCCGACAAATTGCCGGTTACGGGTGACGGGCAGGGCATTCGCGCCGATCCCAAAGGCGGAGTCATATTCCACCGTCGCGCGGTTATAATAGCCGCGGAAATCGAGATTGAAGGCATCGCTGATATTGACCTTCAACCGGCCATTGCCCGCGAAATTTTCAAAGCCATCGCGTTCGGTTCCGCCCGCCAGTGCGGAAATGCCTTGGGCATCGACATATGACCCGCCAAAGCTGCCTTCTAACAAGCCACTCGTTCCGGCGATGTTTGCGTTCATTCGTTTGGTATCGGCGGCACCATATTCCGCGCCAAAGCGTCCTTCGAAACCATCGGCCGGTGCCAGCGACTGGATATTGACCACGCCGCCAATCGCTTGGCTGCCCCAGATGACCGAGTTTGGCCCGCGCAGGACTTCGACCTGACCAATATTGCCGGTCATCAACGTGCCAAAGTCAAACGCACCATTGGGGCTGGTGAGATCATTGATCCGCACCCCATCGATGAGCACCAGCGTCTGCGAACTGTTGCCGCCGCGCAAAAACGCGCTGGTCTGGCCGCCAAGACCGCCGCGCGCCGCAACGGTAACGCCGGGCACGCTTTGCAGGGCATCGCCGATGGTCGCGCTTTGCAATTGGTCGAGCCGTTCGCGGTCGACAATATCAATCGCTTGTCCGGTTTCGGATCGCGGCTGTTCAAAACCACTCGCGGTGACAACGATATCGTCGTCCCATGCATCTGCCATTGCAGACGTCGGCAGCAGCGCAAGCGCCGCAGCCGAATATTTTAACAAGATCATGGATGTATCTCCTTCGCATGACGTCCAACACAATGTCGTCACGCGGAGGAAAACCCCGATTGCGCCAGTGTCCCGCAAGCACAAAGGACAAACCGCAATCAGGCAGGTCTCCTGGCTCCCGGGTCAGTGCTCTTGCCCCGCCTTCCCAGTTTCACGGTTACCCGTTTCCCCAGTGGCATTTGGAGCAAAAGCTCGCCGGTTACAGTTGCGGGAACAGCGCCGGATTTCCGCCGGCTTCCCTATTATCTACGCTCTCGCGCAGACCTGGTGCGTGCGTAGAGGCTACGCCGCTTTTATACGGAGGGCAAGGACTTCAGCCGCTATCGGCGCTGGCGCTATTTAGTGGCGGGTCTTGCCCGGGCGTTGCATGCCCCAAAATTGCGGGCCTTCGGGCACTTGCCAACTATGCTTGATGGCAAAACCAAAGCTTTGATATAACGCGATATTATGTTCGTCTGCGGTTTCCAGATAGGCGGGCAATCCATCCTGATCTGCCCGCTCCAACCCTGCGCGAATGGCAGCGCCGCCATAGCCTTTGCCCTGATAGGCCGGGTCGCATCCCGCATAATGTAAATACCAGACGGGCTCTTTCGGCAGATGCTTTTCGATAAGGTCTGCGACTTCGAGACCACGAAATATCGAAAAGCGCAGCTGCTGGACGAAAGGCAATATTAGCCGCGCGGTATCCAACATGCTGTCGCGGGCCTGCCCCGGACCACGCCATAAGGTGACGGCCTCTACACCGTCAGTTCCGTACACCGCGCCTTTGCGATGTTCATCGCGCAAGAACAAATGGAACACGCCCGTAAGCCGCTGTGCGCGCAGCTTTGCGTCTGGAATGACATAGCTCCATCCGGTCTCGGTCTGGAACGCGCGCGCCAATGTCTCGGCGATTTCCAGATTGTCCGTTGGCTTCAACAAACGTGCGTGCGGCAAATTAGGCCTTCGCTTGCGTTAGGATGGGCAGATTGCGGACGCGCTTGCCGGTGGCCGCGAACAGCGCATTGGCCAAGGCAGGGGCAGCCGGAGGAACGCCAGGTTCGCCAATTCCGCCCATGTCTGCGCCGCTGTTCAAGAAGTGGATATCCATCACCAACGGCGCGCCTGCCATTTTCAGCAACGGATAATCGGCCAAGTTGCTTTGCTGAACCGCGCCATTTTCAAGCGTAATCGCCTCACCAATGGCGGATGAAAGCCCCATGATGGTGCCGCCTTCAATCTGCGCCATGGCGGCGTCGGGGTTAACAATGCTTCCGGCGTCGACAACCGTTGTCACCTTATGTACTTTGGGCATGCCGTCGTCACCGACCGACGCCTCGATCACATGCGCAACGATGGTTCTGAAGCTTTCGACCAGTGCAACACCGCGACCCGTTCCGGCGGGAAGGGGGGAACCCCAACCGCTGCGTGCGGCAACTTCGTCCAATACGCGCAAGTGCCGCGATCCTTCCTTCAAATGATTGCGGCGAAACACAACCGGGTCTTCGCCCGCCGCATGGGCCAGCTCGTCCATGAAGCTTTCATTGTAAAAGCCCTGCTGCGTTGAGTTGACCGAACGCCATGCACCGGTTTGCTGGTTCGAAACATGCGCAAAATGACGGCGCGACACGGCGGGCAGGGTATAAGGAAATACCGTTTCGCTCTCGGCGCTTTCGGGTTGGGCATAGTCGTTGCGATATGCGCTTATGCGTTTTTCTTTCGTCAACGACGCCTTCAACGCGGCGGAGCTTTGTGGGCGATATGCGCCTTGGGCGACTTCTTCCTCGCGGCTCCAGATAAGCTTCACCGGATAGGGCAATTGCATCGCAAGCTTTGTCACCTGACCCACGATTTCCATATACATCGGCAAGCGGCGGCCAAAGCTGCCACCTATCATCATGGGGTGGAACGTCACATCATCCGCGTCGAGACCGGAAACGTCGACGGCCATCATCTTGGTCGCAAGTGGGTCCTGCATGCCGCCCCAAATGTTGAGCTTCCCATCCTTAAAATGGGCGGTCAGGGCGAATGGTTCCATCATCGCATGGTGCAGAAATGGCACCTGATATGTCGCTTCAATCGGTTTTGCGCCAAGTCCGGCCTGCACATCACCGTCACCGGCTGTGCTATCGGCTTCACCCTTGGCCATCAGGTCGCCCTGCGCTTTGAAAATGGACGCGGTCGAAATGCCGCCATTGCCGCCGTCCGAAAACTGAGGGGTGAGCGCGCGCAAGCCGGAAATAGCAGGCCAATAGCCTTTCGCCACGACAGCAACCGCATCATCGAGCTTAATGACTTTCTCGACGCCTTTGACCGCCAAAGCAGGCGCCGTGTCCACGGACGTTAATTTGCCGCCGCGCACAGGCGCCGCCATGATCGTTGCGACGCGCATATCAGGGACCGAAAAGTCGATGCCATATTGCGCGCTGCCATCGACCTTTGCGGGAATGTCGAGCCGCTGCATCGATTGGCGCATGATGCGATATTGCGCCGGATCCTTCAGCTTTGGCGCATTGTCGAGCGACAAGGTCGCAGCTTCCGCCGCCAATTCGCCATAGCGCAACGCACGGCCGGATTTGGCATGGATGACATGGCTGTCCTGTGTCGTCAGTTCATCCGCCGGAACGTTCAGGCGCTTGGCAGCGGTTTCAACCAATGCCAGCCGCGTCGCCGCGCCGACATTTTGAAAGGTCACCCGGCCCGTGAAGCGCAAAGCGGTTGAGCCGCCGGTCATCTGAAGGTTCATTTGCCGCGCAATGAAGGACAGAAATGATTGCGGAATGCCATTAATGATCGCAGGCTGCCCCGTCATATCGGCAAGGAAAGCGCGTCCAAGCCCCACATTGGCGAACGCCGGTTCTGCGGGTGCAGAAACAACGCGCACCTGATCCCATGCAGCATCCAGCTCTTCGGCCAGCATTTGGGCAAGGCCAGTGTTCGATCCCTGACCAATGTCGGTATGCGGCGAATAAATGGTGATGCTGTCATCCTCACCAATTTTCAGCCATGTGGCAAAGCTGTGACCGCCGTCGTTTTCAAGAAGCGCCTTGGCGGATTTGGCGGCATTGCTGTCGGCGATGGAAATACCGAACAGGCCTGCACCGACGACGGCGACACCACCAATGAGGAAGGCACGGCGCTTGACGCCCTTGCGTTTTGCTGGCGCGGCTGGTTGCATTTCTGCTGTTGGGTTGTCAGCCATTATGCGCCTCCTTCTGCAGGCTTCGCTGCTTTCGCGGCTTGCCCGGTTGCGGCATGAATCGCCTTGCGGATGCGTGGATAGGTGCCGCAGCGGCAGATGTTGGTCATCGCCTCGTCAATTTGTGCATCGCTTGGGCTTCCCGTTTTTTCGATAAGCGCCACAGCCGCCATAATCTGCCCCGACTGGCAATAGCCACATTGCGGAACCTGCGCAGAAATCCACGCTTGCTGCACCGCGTGGAGCGTGCCGTCCGCAGATTTCAGACCTTCGATGGTGGTGATCGATTTGCCTGCGACTTCGCTCACGGGAACGCTGCACGAACGGGTAGGTTCGCCATTAACATGGACAGTGCACGCACCGCACGCCGCAATGCCGCATCCGAATTTCGTTCCGGTTAGGCCAAGCTCTTCGCGGATGACCCATAGCAACGGCGTGTCTGGCTCCGCCGCAAGCGCGACTGGCTTGCCATTGATTGACGTCTGAATTGCCATGAAAATAAGCTCCCGCCCAAAACTGCGTTTCATATAGCAACGCTTCACCCTCTTTGCTAGCGCATTGCCATGACTATGGGCAGCGCCAACCATGACCGTATCCTTGCCGCCGCATTCGACTGGGCAGGCGCGCGTATGGCGATTGCGACGGTGGTCGAAACCTGGAAATCTGCGCCATGTCCGGTCGGCACCCATATGCTTGTGCATGCGGACGGGCGCTTTGTGGGTTCGGTTTCGGGCGGCTGCGTCGAGGGCGATGTTCTTGAACGCGCGCACATGGTTTTGGCAGGCGCGCCGCCGGTGCTGCGCCGATATGGTGTTGCCGACGATGCGGCGTGGGACGTTGGCCTGCCCTGTGGCGGGGATATTCAGGTGCTGGTGCAGCCTGTTTCCGCCGATGGTTTTCCGGCGCATCTGTTTGGTGATATCATCGATGCGCGCTCGGCCGGTGCGGCGCTGTCGGTTGTGACGGATTTGGAATCGGGCCGAAGTGCCTTGTTGGACGATGATGCGGGTGCTGGCTTCATCAATATCTACCATCCGCCGCGCCGTTTGCTGATTGTGGGCGCGGTCGAAATTGCATCAGCCCTTGCCGCCATTGCGGTATCGCAAGGGGTGGATGTCACTTTGTGCGACCCGCGTGGACGGTTTTTAACTGCGGAACGCTTTCCCGGCATCCGGTTGGATGATCGCTGGCCCGACGACGCGGTTAAGGCCTTTGCGCCCGATAGCCGAAGCGCGATTGTGACGCTGAGCCATGATCCCAAAATCGACGACCCTGCGCTGGCGGCGGCGCTGGCGAGCCCTGCGGCCTATGTCGCCGCGCTCGGTTCCGTCCGGTCGCATCAGGCACGTCTTGCGCGGCTCTCGGCGGCGGGTGTCAGTGCAGAACAATGCGCGCGCATAGAGGGGCCAGCGGGCGTTGCGATTAACGCCATCAGCGCGCCCGAAATCGCGCTGTCTATCGCGGGCGGCATGATCCGCGCGTTTAACCAAGGGTTGCGTTAATGCAGGCGAAGGACGTTGCGATCGTCCTGCTGGCGGCTGGCAATGCGCGGCGCTTTGGTACTGATAAGTTGATGACGGATTTTGAAGGTGCGCCAATGGGTGCGCGTGCGGGGAATGAACTGGCCAGCATTGCGGCAGCAGCGCATTTCGCAGTGTGTCAGCCCGACGCACTTATTGCAGCACATTATCAGCGTTTGGGATTTGATATTGTCGACAATCCGCACGCGGACCTTGGGCTATCGGGCTCGCTTCATCTCGCGGTTGAGGCGGCGTTGCGCACCGATGCGCAGGCTTTGCTTATCGCGCTGGCCGATATGCCGTTTGTGCAGGCTGCCCATGTTGAAGCGCTGATTGCGGCTTGCACCGATACTGTCGTCGCATCGTTTGACGGACACCAGCCCATGCCGCCCGCGATATTTCCGCGATCTCATTGGCCGGATTTGCTGGCGACAGCGGGGGATGCTGGGGCGCGGCATATTCTGGCCCATGCAGAAAAACTGACCGCACCTGCGGGCATGTTACGCGATATTGATACGGCAGATGATTTGGCCGCTTCAAAAATTTCGTTTCATCGCATAGACCGTCTGCAATGAACCAAATATCTGCCCGCCCCGCTATCGAAGCGGCTTTGCGCAATCCGAACCTTATGGCGGCGGCTGTCGCGCTTTCCGAAAACAGGTTGGAGGATGCAGAGCCGCTGTTGCGCGGTCACTTGCGTGATGCGCCGACTGACGTTGCCGCGATCCGTATGATGGCAGAATTGGCGGCGCGTGTGGGCCGGTTGAAAGATAGCGAGGCATTGCTTCGCCGCGCGCTTGAGCTGACGCCTGACTTTGGTGCGGCACGTGCCAATCTGGCAACGGTGCTGTATAAGCAGAACCGGTTTCCAGAGGCGCTTGAGCATTTGAATGCCGTGCTCGCCGAAGACGGTGACAATCCGGTGCAGCAAAATTTGAAGGCTGCGGCACTTGGGCGGATTGGGGGCTATGCAGAAGCGATTGCGCTATATCAGGAGCTAACCGCGCGTTTCCCCGATCATGCCAAATTGTGGATGAGCTATGGCCATATGCTCAAAACCGTTGGCAATCAGGACGAAAGCGTTGCGGCATATCGTCACGCCATTTCGGTGGAACCAACGCTGGGCGAAGTGTATTGGAGCCTTGCCAATTTAAAAACCTACCAGTTTTCGGACGAAGATGTTGCGGCGATGGAGGCCGCGCTGACGTCGGCCGGATTGGTGGCAGAGGACGCGTTTCACCTGCATTTTGCGCTGGGCAAGGCAAGCGAAGAGCGCGCGGATCATGCCGCCGCCTTTGCCCATTATGCCAAGGGCAATGCGCTGCGCAGTGCGGAGCTGCATTATGATCCGCAAAGCGTCAGCACGCAGGTCGATCAGATCATTGCCCAGTTCACCACGCCATTTTGGGAAGCGCGCGCGGGGCAGGGGCATAAGGCGCCAGACCCCATTTTCATCATCGGCATGCCGCGTGCGGGTTCGACGTTGATTGAGCAAATCCTTGCGAGCCATTCCATGGTGGAAGGGACGATGGAATTGCCCGACATTCCAGCCATGGCGCTGCGTGAAGGGCGCGGGTCGGACTGGATTGAGGCGACGGTTGCGCTATCCGCCGATGATGCCGAAAGGCTTGGCGCAGAGTTTATCGAGCGCACGCGTATCCAGCGTAAAACCGACAAGCCATTTTTCATCGATAAGCTGCCCAATAACTGGAATTATCTGGCGTTCATCCGCCTAATTCTACCCAACGCCAAAATCATCGATGCCCGGCGGCACCCGCTTGATTGCTGCTTTTCCAATTTTCGCCAGCATTTCGCCAAGGGGCAGGCGTTCAGTTATGACCTTGCGCATATGGGCCAATATTATGCGGATTATGTGCGGGCGATGGCGCACTTTGATGCGGTTGCACCGGGCTATGTCCACCGCGTCATTCACGAACAATTGTTGGAAGATCCGGAGCAAGAAATCCGGAAACTTTTGGAATATCTGGGGCTGCCGTTTGAAGAGGCGTGCTTGAATTTCCACGAAAACAAGCGCGCGGTGCGTACTGCGTCGAGCGAGCAGGTCCGCCGCCCCATCAACCGCGACGGCGTTGACCAATGGAAACCTTATGCGGCGCATCTTGATCCGTTGAAGCGCGCACTTGGCAATTTGTGGGAAATTTATCCTGCCGCAGCATAGTTGCCGGGTTGCAACACAATGATTGAAAATTGTATGCAAACGGCTGATAGAGCGAAAATATATTGCGTGGGGACGCAATTGGGAGCCTATTTATTTTAGGGTAACAAGGGAGGGTCGCTGCATGCGCCTACAAAGTCAGAAGTCCAACGTCCGAACAGCTCTCGTCTTGCTGTTGACATCAACCGCCTTCGCAGCGCCAGCTATGGCGCAGCAAGCAGCAGACGCAGACGCAGACAGCAATGTCATCGTTGTGACTGCGCAAAAGCGTGAACAGAATCTGCAGGATGTGCCAATTGCCATCAACGCGATTGGTAATGAAAAGCTCGACCAGCTTCAGGTCAGCGAATTGCAAGATGTTGTAAAGTTTTTGCCTTCGGTCACCATTCAGCAAGGCGGACCAGGTTTTGCGCAGGTGTATTTCCGCGGCGTAGCGTCGGGTGAAAACGCGAACCACTCGGCATCGCTTCCTACCGTCGGTACATATCTCGACGAAATGCCGATCACGACCATTCAGGGCGCGCTTGATTTGCACGCATATGACCTTGCACGTGTTGAGGCACTGGCGGGTCCCCAAGGCACCTTGTACGGCGCAAGCTCAATGGCTGGCACGTTGAAGTTGGTCACAAATGCGCCCGATCCTTCCGGACTTTACGGCAGCGTAGGCGTTGAACTCAACAATGTTGCGCACGGCGATTTCGGTTCGATTTACGAAGGCTTTGTGAACGTGCCAATCGCCGAAGGCGCAGCAGCGCGTTTGGTCGGCTGGTATCGTGATGATGGCGGCTATATCGACAATATTCAGGGCGCGCGCACCTTTGCAAGCTCGGGCATTCGCCAAAGCAATACCGCATTGGTTGAAAAGAACTTTAACGACGCTGAAACATATGGCGCGCGTTTGGCGCTGGGCATTGATCTAGACGACAACTGGACCATCAAGCCAACGCTGATGGGCCAAGTCCAGAACACTCAGGGCAGCTATTCACAGGAACGCTCCGGCCAAACAACCGGTGAACTACAAACGGTGCAGTATAACCCTGAGGGCAGCCGCGATAAATGGATTCAGGCCGCGCTGACCGTTGAAGGCAAGATTGGCAATTGGGATGTGACCGCAACAGGCGGACATTTGCGTCGTAAGACAGAAACACAATTGGACTATTCCGATTATGCCTATTTCTATGACGCGCTTTCTGGTTACGGCAATTATTTCTACGATAATGCCGGGGACCTCGTGAACCCGAACCAGTATATCGAGGGCGTTGACACGTATAGGAAAAGCTTCGGTGAATTGCGTGTTGCCAGCCCTGCGGACGCACCCGTGCGGTTCATTGGTGGTCTATTTGCACAGCGCCAGTCGCACATTATCGACCAAAATTACATTATCGACAATATTGCCGATTCCATCACGGTTTCCGGAACCGACAGCAACATCTGGTTGACCATGCAGAAACGCGTTGACCGCGATTATGCGGCATTTGGCGAATTGACCTATGACCTGACGGAGAAGCTCTCGCTCACCGGTGGTCTGCGTTATTACAAGTTTGATAACTCGCTGCAGGGCTTCTTTGGATTTTCGGATGGCTATTCAAGCAAAACCGGTGAAGCCGCCTGCCTCAACACCGATGGCACAACACGTCGTGCCAATCCGCGCGGCACGCCCGTGCCGATCCTCGTCGATGGCAGCCCTTGCACCAATGTTGACAAGTCGACTTCGGACACTGGCTTCATTCACAAGCTGAACGCCACGTACAAGGTCAACGACGACGTGCTGCTATATGCAACATGGTCGCGTGGTTTCCGCCCCGGTGGTATCAACCGTCGCGGCACCTTGCCACCTTATGGCTCGGACAAGTTGGACAATTATGAATTGGGTTGGAAAACCACATTCGGTGCGTTCCGCTGGAACGGGGCAGTGTTCCAGGAAGACTGGAATAATATTCAGCTGTCCTTCCTCGGCGCAAACGGCCTTACGGAAATCCGCAATGCCGGTATTTCGCGTATTCGCGGTGTTGAAATGGATGCAGGCTATCGTGCCGGCGGCTTCAGCATCAACACTGGCTTCAGTTATAACGACGCGCAAATTCGTCGTGACTTCTGCGCCATTGCCAACGCGACATTTGATTGTTCGACGCCGGGCAATTCCTTGCTCGCAGAGGCTGGATCACGCCTACCTGTTACGGCCAAGTTGAAGGGCAACGCCATCGCGCGTTACGAATTCCCTGTGGCTGACTGGGATGGTCATGTTCAATTTGCCGTGAACCATATTGGAAGTCGCAAGAGCGATTTGCGGCCTGCGCAAAATGCAATCAAGGGCGATTTGGGCGCCTACACGACCGCTGACTTCTCCGTTGGTGTGAAGAGCGACCTGTGGTCAATCGAGGCTTTTGCGACCAACCTGTTCGACACACGCGGTATCGTGAACACAGGCGTCCAGTGCCTTGAAACGGTTTGCGGTACGGACGTGACGCCTTCGACGCCAACTGGCGGTGCGTTTTACGACGTACTGATCAAGCCACGGCTGATTGGCGTGAAGTTCACACGCGATTTTTGACAATTGTTCGCTTTTCTTCCCTACAAAAATTTGTAGGGAAGAAGGGTGAAATTCGTCATTAAATGAATGACATAAAGTTTGTTGCCAAGGGCAACAGGGGGGAGAAGCCGGATCTGCATAGATCCGGCTTTTTCATTATGGCTTAGCCAAAGATCCGCTTCAGTATGCCTCTGTCCGCCAGCACTTCAGCAGCGCAGTTGTGACCCGGAGCGCCGGTAACGCCGCCGCCGGGGTGGCTACCCGCACCGCACATATATAGGCCCTTCAACGGTCCGCGATAGGCGCCATGGCCCAAGATAGGACGTGCTGACCACAGTTGGTCGAGGCTCATATTCCCGTGCATGATGTCGCCACCCACAAGCCCGAACTTGCGCTCGAGGCCTTTGGGGCTCAGTATCTGCCGGCCAAGGACGGATGCGCGGAAACCCGGTGCATAGGCCTCTACGGTGTCGATGATGACATCGGCGGCCTTGCCCTCTTCGGCATCCCAATCGCGTTTGGAGCCATCTGCATTATCCGGAAGCTCCGGTGCAAATTGCTGGCAGAACAGGCTTGCGACATGTTGCCCCGCGGGCGCGAGGCTGTCGTCGATGATTGACGGGATGAGCATCTCGACAATCGGCTTTTGCGACCAACCATCGCGCTTTGCATCCAGAAACGCGCGGTCCATATAATCAAGCGTTGGCGCAATGATGATACCCGATTGGTGGTGTTCGCCGGGTTCGGGAAGGCAAGTAAACTTGGGTAGCTCGGAAAGCGCGACATTCATACGGAACGTGCCGCTGCCTGCCTTGAACCCTTTTACGCGGCGTTTGAATTCGGGTTTTAAGTCGGCGTCGTCGAACATGCGTTCGTACAACAGCTTGGGCCCAACGTTCGAGATTACGCGATCGGCGACGATTTCCTCGCCACTTTCCAACCGGACGCCAGCAACTTTTTCGCCATCGACCAGTACGCGTGATACCGGCGCTTCAAGGCTGATTTCCACGCCAAGTGCGACGCACACCTTTGCCATGATTTGCGTAATCGCGCCCATGCCGCCAATGCTATGTCCCCATGCGCCCTTGTTGCCGTTCACTTCGCCAAAGACGTGGTGCAGCAAAACATAGGCGCTGCCGGGCGTATCCGGGCTGGCATAGTTGCCGACGACCGCGTCGAAACCGAACGCCGCCTTGACCGCTTCGCTTTCGAACCAGCTGTCGAGGAAGCTGCGCGCCGATTTTGTGAACAGTTCCAGCACGTCACGTTGCTGCGACAGGTTGAGCTTCATCAGCCCGCGTCCCTGCACGGCAGCGTCGATGAATGTCTTCAGCCCGTCACCGACATTGGGCGGCGATTTCAGCGCAAGATCGCGCAGGACGTCGGCAACGCCTTCCAACATATCATAATATTCGGGAAGGACTGCGGCGTCATGTTTTGAAAAGCGCGCAAATTCGGCCTGCGTGCGTTCAACGCCGCCACCTAGTTTCAAATAGCCGCCATCTTCTTGCGGCAGGAAATTCGATATCGGGCGTTCAATGACACGGTAGCCATGGTCCGCCAGTTTCATGTCCGAAATGACCTTGGGCTGAAGCAGGCTGACGGTGTAGCTTGCGACCGAGTTGCGGAAACCGGGATGGAATTCTTCGGTCACGGCTGCACCGCCCACAACATCGCGGCGTTCGACGATACGAACCTTTAGACCAGCGCGCGCCAGATAAAAGGCGCAGACAAGGCCATTGTGGCCAGCGCCAATGATGAGCGCGTCATATTTTTGTGTCATTTTTTGCTCCAGCCCTGCGCAGGGCGTTGTTCGAGGCGCGCTTCGGGAATGATATTGCGAATTTGGCGACAGAAGCTCTTGAGGCAAACTTCCTTGTCGGACAGCGGCCCCATGGAAAAGCTTTGGCTTGCCATGCCATGCTGCACGCGGGTGATGAGGGCGGTGTCTTCGGCATTTACTTGCCGGTTAATCCGCCAGTTGAGATAGCGTGCAGCGCGCATTTCTCGGCGATCGTCAGGTAAGACATAGCTTATCTCACGGATGATGCAGGTGGTGGGGCCAGTGGGCAGCCATTGCATGAAATCGACTTGATCGGGATAAATGTCGAAGGCGACTGATGGCCACAGTTTGAAGTACAACCAGCGCTTCTGGTTGTCAGCGGGCAGGTGTGGCACTGGCGGTAACAGCTTTTGATACGCGCGCTCTGACCAGTTGGCCGATGGCCGGTCAACAAGGTCGCCCCACATGCGGTCGACATGTGGCTCCGCCTCAATGCCGTAGCTTTTGCCGAACAGCCGCGTGAGGCCGGGATGCGCCACCGGAATGTGAAGGCCATCGGAATAATTGTCGCCGACATTCTTCCAATTCACATCGCGCGGTCGCATCGTCACACGGCCAAGCGCCGTGAGTTCTTCAAAACGATAAGGCGCGACCTGGTCTTCATAAGGCGCCATCATGTCGGCCACCGAGGGGCCGCCGCTTTCCAGCCGAACAAAAACAAAACCGCGCCAGATTTCCATGTCGACAGCGACAAGACCCGCTTTGTCCTTATCCAAAGTGGGGTAGGACGCGCTGTCAGGAACACCCGTCAGGCGGCCATCAAGATCATAAGTCCAGGCATGATAAGGGCACACAAGCTTCTTGGCGCATCCGCCCGAACCATCGACCAAGCGGCTGCCCCGGTGGCGGCAGACATTGGTAAAGGCACGCAACAGCTGATCCGCGCCGCGCACGACGATGACGCTTTCGCCAATATAATCGAGGCTATGCCAGTCGCCACTGTTCGGGACATCGCTGACATGACAAACGACTTGCCATGAGGGACGGAAAATCCGTTCTACCTCAAGTGCTGCAAATTCAGGGTCGTTATAGGTCCATGCTGGCAGGCTCCAGCCGTCCAGATTATCACGCTCTATATGCAGGTCTGATTCGGACATCTTGCCCTCCTTATTATACGAGTGTATAACAACTTGATGAGCGCGCGACAAGCCTTCACCCGCGAAAGCGCCGATACCCGCCGAGACGCCTTAATCGCGGCCTGTGCGCGCTGTCTGGGAACGTATGGCGCGCAGGGCGTATCGGTACGGGCGATCTGCTTGGAAGCGGGCGTGTCACCGGGATTGCTGCGGCATTATTTCGATGGAATTGATGCGCTCGTCGCGGAGACATATCGGACAACGGGGGCCCGCGTTGCCGCAGCGATGCACGCGGCCGTTGTAATGGTTCCCGAATCAGATCCGCGCGGGCGATTGCTGGGGTTTATCACTGCCAGTTTTCGTGAACCCATTGCCGACCCTGCTTTGCTCGCCACATGGCTCGCCTTTTGGAGCTTGTCGCGAACGACGCCCATAATCGGACAAATTCATGACGAGCTGTACGCCGACAACAGACAGGATATTGAGCGGCTGATATCCGCCTGTCCCAACGCGCCGAAGGATACACGGCTGGCCGCGGTGGCGCTGACGGCGCTGGTCGATGGTTTATGGTTGGAACTGAGTTTGGGCAACGCGCCGTTCAGCGTTGCTGAAGCCGAGGCGCTGGCCGAAAAGTGGGTGGATAGTTTCATTTGAAACAGTAAGGTCGCGGTATGGCCGATACATCCGAACCTGATATCCCAATGACCTATGCGCGTTACCTCGCGCTCGACAGACTTCTGGATTGTCAGGATCCGCAGTCGGATCTGGATGATGAGATGCTGTTCATCATCATTCACCAAACCAAAGAGCTTTGGCTCAAGCAAATCATCCGCGAGCTTCAACTGGCGCGATCGCAAATCCAGAGCGATGCGCTGGTGCCTGCCTATAAGGCGTTAGCGCGTGTCAGCCGTATTCAGGCGGTGATGACGCTCAGCTGGGACGTGCTGTCGACGATGACGCCGTCGGAATATACACGATTTCGCCATGTCCTTGGGCCAAGCTCCGGCTTTCAATCGGACCAGTTTCGCACCGTGGAATATTTGCTTGGTCTCAAAGCGTCGGCTTTTCTGAAATATCAGGAAGACAGGCCAGACGCGCATGCGGCAATGACCGACGCGCTCATGAACCCAAGCATTTGGGATGATGCCATTGCCGCTTTGGCACGCGCGGGGTTCGATATACCACACGCGTTGCTGGAACGCGACTGGAGCCAAGCGCATGTGTTTTCACCAGAGGTCGAAGCCGCGTTTCTCACGGTCTATCGCAACCCTGACACATATTGGGAATTGTACCAGCTGGCTGAAAAGCTTGTCGATCTGGACGATGCAATGGCGACGTGGCGGCACAAGCATGTCCTGACCGTCGAGCGTATCATTGGCGGCAAGACCGGCACCGGCGGGACGGCGGGTGTCAGCTATTTGAACAGCACCGTGTCCAAGCGCGCCTTTCCCGAATTATGGTCGCTGCGCACGCAACTGTGACCGCTTCATACATCATCAACGGGCATGAATCGATTTCATGTCACACGGTTGCAACAGCAGCTGACTAGCGCGATACACGCAATATTGAGTCGGATCGTCGGGGGAGCACAGGATGTCATTTTTTATCAATCGCCGCCATTTGTTGGCAACTGCTGGCTTTGGCATTGGCGGGTTATTGCTGCCGGGCGGAGCCGCCATGGCGCAAACGCTGCTTGGCCTTACCGGCTTTACGCATAATGTTGCCAGCGGTGAGCCTGGCCCCGATTCCGTGCTGTTGTGGACACGTTATGTAAACCCGACCGGCGGTACATCCAAAGTTCGCGTCGAAATTTCCGAAAGCCAGGATTTTTCGAAGATAGCCGGCGGCGGTCAAATGGTGACAGGTCCATGGCGCGACCACACCGTAAAGATTACGGTCGATAATCTCGCGCCGGGCAAATGGCACTGGTTCCGCTTCATTGCCCCCGACGGCAGCATATCGCCCGTTGGCCGTACGAAGACATTGCCCGTTGGCAAAACCTCCAATTTCAACATCGCGATATTCTCATGCTCGAACTTGGGCTTTGGCGAATTCAACGCTTATGGCCATGCCGCGGCGCGCAAGGACATCGACCTTGTGCTGCACATGGGTGACTATATCTACGAATATGGTCGCGGGGGTTATGATGGCGGCGCGAAATTTGCGGCGCGCCTTTTCCCCGCTGACGAAATCCTGACGCTGGCGGATTATCGGTTGCGCTATTCCAGCTATCGGGCTGATCCGCAATTGCAGGCACTGCACGCCAATTTCCCGATGATTGTAAATACCGACGATCATGAAATGGCGAATGACAGTTGGGAAGGCGGCGCGCAGAACCATAGCGTAGACGAAGGCGACTGGAACGCACGGCGCAACGCGGCGATGCAAGTGTGGCGCGAATGGCTGCCCGTTGGCGAACAGCCGTGGAAAGAATATGCCATCGGCGACCTCGCGACATATTACCGCACAGACACACGTGCGGTTGCGCGCTCAAAACCCTATTTTCATGGCGACCTGATGCGCGCGGCAGACCCGGCAAAGGCGTTTGCCGAGTTTCGTGATAGCGCATGGCGAGATCCGTCGATGACCATGTTTGGTTCGGAACAGGAAGCATGGCTCTCGCGCAGCATAGGCCGCAACACATCGATCTGGACTGTTTTGGGGTCGGGTACCAACATGGGCTATAACTACACCCCGGAATCCGCCATTGACTGGTTCCCGAAAGATGCGCCCGAACGCACACGTAACTTTGTGCGTCAGGGTATCGCTGCGGCGAAGGCAGGCCTGCCATACAATCTCGACAATTGGGGCGGATATCCAGCGGCGCGTTCACGCATATTGGCCGCTGCGCAGCGCGCCGATGCCAACCTTGTCGTGATCACAGGCGACAGCCACAACGGATGGGCTTTTGACCTGCCTGAAGGTGGAAAGCCCGCTGGCGTAGAATTTGGCGGCCACAGCGTGTCTTCACCCGGCTTTGAAAGCGCAACGCAAGGGACCGATCCGTCAACCGTCGCCCGCGGATTGCTTGAAGGCAGTAAACAGGAATTGCGTTGGGTAGACACATCCAACCGTGGCTACATGCACTTGGCGCTGACGCCACAGGCTGCGACGAACGAATGGGTATTCATGCAGACGATTAAGGATGTGTCCCTCGCCACCAAGGCTGGCCACAAAATGAAAGTCCGCCCAGGCCGCAAAGTTCTCGAACAGGCATAAGGCGCTGTTTAACTGGTCGGTTAAATCGCCTTGATTTTGTCCATCGCCTCGCGCCATAGAGGATGTAACGGCGCGAGGAGAGAATGACATGCAGATGCCTGGCTTAGGATATAGCGAAGAGCAGATTGAGTTGTTGGATGTGGCGACGACCTTTTGTCGTGACAAATCGCCAATCGACCGCGTCCGTAAGTTGATGGAAAGCGATCTTGGCTATGATGCGGACATCTGGGCTGAAATTGCGGCTTTGGGCTGGACGGCCATTGCCATTCCAGAAGCACATAATGGCGTCGGGCTGACCATGGCTGAAGTCGTACCGGTGGTGGAACAAATGGGGCGGCATTTGATGGCGTCGCCGTTGGTCGCATCCACGCTGGCTGCGCAAGCGCTCATCGCTGGCGGCACAGAAGCACAGCGCGCGGAATGGCTGCCAAAGCTTGCCGAAGGGGCCATTGGTTCGCTCGCGCTGTCCGAAGCGCATGGCGACTGGGATCTGCTCAACATCACCGCGACGGCCAAGGTTGATGGCGACAGCATCCTGTTGTCCGGTGAAAAGCTGTTTGTGCTTTGGGCGCAAAGCGCGGATGTCATTATCGCATCGGTCATGCTTGACGGCAAACCAGCGCTTGTTGCTTTGACCGCAGATGATGTCGCTGGCCGTCTGCGCCGCGAATCCATCATTGACGAAACCAAGCGCAGCTTTGCGGTGTCACTCGATGGTTTGTCGGTGCCCCGCACCGCATTGCTGGACGTCGCGCGCGCTGTGTCTACATTGGCCCATGTCGAACAGGCCGCCAATCTGTTGCAGAGCGCCGAAATGTGCGGCGGCGCGCAAAGCGTGATCGATTACACCGTCAGCTATCTGCAAACGCGCAAGCAATTCGGCAAAATCATTGGTGAGTATCAAGCGCTCAAACATCCCACGGTTGACGCATATGTCGACTATGAAAAAGCGCGGTCGCATTTGTACAGCGCCGCGAACAGTTTCAGCGATCAGGGGATGGGCGAAATCGCCGTGCGGATGGCGAAAGCCGCGGCAGATGGAACCTACAGCTTTGCCGCAGACCGGGCGATCCAGTTCCACGGTGGCTTTGGCTTTACCCATGATTGCGACGCCGGGTTACACCGCCGTGCCGCCATATTCCACGCTTCTCAATATGGCGATGCGGCATGGCAACGCGCAAAGCTTGCGCCGTTGTTGCTCGGTTGACCGTGCTGTCAAAAGGGTCTGGGTAACCGCCCCTTACGTCGCCGCCTATCTCGATAAAGACGCATATCGCGCGCGGTGTGACACTAAATAGCGCGCGAACGGTAATACTTACACAAGGCCGATCTAGGGAATAAATATCTTTATTATAAAGATAAAATAAAAATATATGGCCAATATGGCCAATATGGCTATATTTGCTCTCGCAACGGTTTCGATAAATCGTGCAAATTTCGTCACAAAATTGAATTGCGCATAATAGAATCAATGAGCTCGGGTCGCATCGACGCTTAGCCAATATCGATTGGTACGTTTCAAAACTGTGGTGAATGTCTGAAAATGGGCACGGCAGTTTATTCTGTTTGTGTGCGGTGGGAAAAATGGTCGAAATCCAACGTGATTTAAGCGTCAACGACCAGATCCGCACTTTCGAGGTTCCGATTAAGTTCACGCGAAAGCAGCTCGAAAAGATGCTGCTTGCCGTTCATGCGGATGCGCATGATACAGCCACATCTGATGAAGCTTTCAATCCAGCCGACGTTGCAGCGACGATGGCGGTCAGAAAAGCCGCTGACTTGATCGAAATTGCCAAGCGCCGTTCGCGTCTGATTTCTGCTGCAAATCTGTTCGCCGACCCTGCTTGGTTCATCCTTTTGGACCTGTTTGTTCGGCAGCACTCCGGTTTGGACACGAGCGTTTCCAGCGCTTGTCACGCGTCATTTTCGCCTGTCACAACAGCATTGCGTCACATTGCGATTTTGACCGAGCGGAATATCATTGTCCGGCGCTTCGACCCGCGCGACCAGCGCCGGGTATATCTGGAACTGACTGACGAAACGAAACAGGAAATTCAGCGTATTTTGCTGACTGACGACTATGATGAGCTAACGGTCGCGTCTTAAGCTTACCTCTCGGTCGCACCACGGGCGACCACCACCCCAACAATATTAGATGCTATTTCCGCGCAGCTGCATTGCGTGACCTGTTGCCTACTTTATGATAACGGCAGGTCCTGAGCATGTTTGCATTCCGTAGGAATTGACATTCGTTTGCAAAATCGACGGTCACAGTCTATTAAATGCCTCGAAATTCATAAATTTTTATACATTCTGCGGTTAATTCTATGAAATCACTTAATGAGCTGGATAGCAAGACGCTGCATGAAATCATGCAGCCATTGAACATCATAAGGCTCTCTTGTGGTAATATTCGCGCAAGGATTTCAAATCATCCGAGCGAGAATTCTGATTATATCGTTGAGAAAATGGTGCGTATTGAGGAACAAGTCATGCGCGCTACGAAGCTGTTGCAGGATTTAAAAAGGCACGATGATAATGACGGGCTACCCCGCGACAGTTAAGGGCAAATCATTATGTATGGCATGATTCACCGGGCTGTGCGGCAAATGGTTTTTGATGAGTTGGGTGAAGACGCTTGGCTGGCTCTTGAACAGAAACTGAATATCGGACCGACCGAACTGCTCACTGGTATGGTGTATGAAGACGCCCTGACCATCGCTATTATCTCGGAAGCGTCAGCGCGGTTGAACATATCGGTTGATGCCTGCCTTTTCGAATTCGGGCGGTACTGGATTAAATATGCCGAGCGCGGATCGCTCGCGTCGATTATGAATTTCACGGGTCAAAATTTGGCCAGCTTCGTCGAAAATCTGGACAGATTACATCTGGCGGTGGGGGCGGCTATGCCCGGCGCGCGCTTACCCTCGTTCACGACAATATCGAAGGCGCCCGGGCGGCTGTTGGTGGAATATCGTTCAGATCGCACAGGCTTGGAGCAATTTGTTCTGGGGCTCTTCGATGGTTTAATTACCCGGTTTCACGCAACAGGCGAAGTGAAGATCGCCGAGCATAAGGCAAGTTCGATTGTCTTTGAACTTCAATATCAAGACGGAAGTTAACGCGTGCTGCTGACATTTACGGAGCAGCAGCTGGCGAGCCTCCTGCCAGCATATCTGCGCCTGGACTCTTCGCTTCGTATTAGAGCGATGGGGCCATCGGTGGTTGAACATATGCCGGATATCCGGATCGGCATGCGATGCACCGATGTGTTTGACTTTATTCATATCGATACCGAGGAATTTTTTGACAACACGCAGGGCGTTAAGCCGATCCGGCTCGTTTCGCACTGTGGAAGCACCCATTTATTTGGTGCAGCGGTTTTTGACAAAAATGGCTGTGTCTTGGCCGTGCGGCATGTCTTGTCCGAGGAATCGATGAACAATGGCAGCTTGTATATGAACGACTTCGGCTATGCCGACCCTGTCGTGCTAAGTACGATGCTGATCTCGTTGCAGCGGGCGATGCTTGAAGAGTCGCAAGCAACCGCGATTGAGTTGGCGCATGAACGAGAGCGCAGCGCCAGCCTTCTAGAGCGGACCGACCGGGTCGCAGGCTATATGGGCCATGACTTTAACAATTTGCTCTCCATCATCAGGTTGAATGCTGACCGGTTGCTTCGTAAATTTGGCCATGACGAAAAAATCAGTAATCTTGCCCAGATAATTCGGGAAACCGCTGCGCGCGGATCAAACATCACGCAGTCGCTGATGAAATTGTCACACCAGCAAACGGACACATTGCTGCCTATCATCATCGACGACCTCATTCGGGAAAATGATACCTTCCTGCACAGCGTTGTGGGTTCGGGCATTAGCTTTGATATCGATTTACAGGCTGCCACTGCCGAAAGCGTCGTCAGTTATAATGGGTTGCTGAACTGCATTATCAACCTGCTCATCAACGCCCGCGAGGCAATGCCGCATGGTGGACGGATATCGCTTTCAACATCTATCACGCAGGGACTTGCCACCAGCAAATCGGATAGCGGTGACACGGAACCAAGCGCATATATTGCCATTCGCGTCGCCGACAGTGGCAGCGGAATGAGTGAAGCGTTACTTTCCCGGGCGTTTGAGCCGTTATTCTCGTCAAAGCCAAAGGGAACAGGCCTTGGCCTTGCATCCGTCCGGGATTTTGCGGTGGAAATGGGCGGTGACGTCTGGCTGGAATCGCAGGTCGGCGAGGGGACCACGGTGTACCTGCATCTGCCCTTGGCAAATCCGTCCGCCGAGGCCCAAACGGCACATGAATTCGGGCAGTCCGCGGACGCACCAGCCATTGGCACGCGGCACATACTTTTGGTCGAAGACGAACCTTATGCGCTTGAGGCGCTGGCCGAAATGCTGGAGGCGGAGGGCTATGCGGTGACCCCCTGCGCATCAGGGGAACAGGCCATGCACGCGCTGGAACAGCAGGCCTATCATCTATTGCTGACGGATATTGTTATGCCCGGGCAAACCGGCACGGAAATCGCCAGGCAGGCCAAGCGCGGCCAGCCATCAATCAAAACGATATTGATGAGCGGATATGTGCCCGATTCGGCATCGCTTGAACCCGGCTGGATGTTCATCCGCAAGCCGATGGATAGCGACGAGCTGCTGCGTCTTGTCGCCTCCGCACTTTAAAGCGATTACCCTGCTTGATTAACCGGCTTGTGCCTTGAGCTTCCAAGCATTTTCCAAATAGCGCTGCATGGCAGCTTGTGCATCAGGCGCCAGCTCCAGCAATGTCCGGCGTTTATCCGTTGGGTCAGTCCATCGTTTGACCAAGCCTGCCTCAACCAGATTGTTTACATGCCGCAGTGCGGTGCTGAGTGGGACGAGGGTCGTTGCCGATGCGCTTGATGCGGGCACAGGCTCGCCGCGCAGGCTTGCTTCTGCGAGGTCCAGCAATATTTCCCATGAAGGGCCGCTCAGCACAGCGGGGTCGAAATATTTCGATTTATTATGTTGCAACTTCAGCAGCAGCCGGATGAAACCTTGCAAATCGTCGTCCGATGGCGTCGCGTCGTGATCGACATCGTCCTGCGATACATACGGACTCAATCTCTCCGTAAGTGCCGTGATTTGGAACCGGTTGGCCAAGGCAAAATGATTGGCAGAGGCGCGCCGCAGTGCGGTCGCCAAATGATCCATCGATACCGGCTTGCTGAGTAAATCGGTCGCCTGCGATTGCATTGCCCGGGTAGCAACTTCAAGACTGGAATGCCCCGTGATTACCAACGTCACTATCGGCCGATATGGTTTAAAGCGCTCTGCAATTTCTGACAGCAGCGACATGCCGTTCATGCTCGGCATTTCCAAATCGGTCAGCACAATGCCGATATCTTCGGAATCCGAAATCGCCTTAAGCGCTTCCGACGCATTGCGTGCGCAGACCACATCGTAGCCCAAATTAACGATGGTATCGCGGTATTCCTCAAGACAAATCGGGTCGTCGTCGACGACGAGAACCGTGCATCCTTTCGGAATACGTTTGAAGGTCAACTCGCCGTTTGAGCTGCTAACGTGCATTAAAGGTCCTTGTTATTCCTGCCGGCAGGCTATGCTGGCCCTATTCATTATCGCGCTTTCAATCAATGTAGCTTAACCATAACGATTTACCAGACCTATCTAACCGGATTTTGGCAGAGGCAATGCTACTGGCACAGCGCCCAATCTTGTGCGTGCGCTGCGCACATCACATAGAACAGGGGTAAAAGATTGTAAAAATGGCGCACCCAAGAGGATTCGAACCTCTGGCCTCTGCCTTCGGAGGGCAGCGCTCTATCCAGCTGAGCTATGGGTGCTAATGGCGTGCGGTTAGCAGGCCGAGCGGCGTCGCGCCAAGTTTTTTTTGACAGCTTCGCTTTTTAGCCGGTGGCCCGGTGCGTTTGCAGATGGAACCTATCGCCAATCCGAAGGTTTTGCTCGGCGAAACGAGGGAAATAATATGGTCGCGCGAACGCTTTGCCTTGGCGCCAGTTTGTTGGGCGCAACCGTTGGCGCATGCTGGCCTGCGCCAAATCAAAGCGGCAGCGAAGCTAATGCCAATGCGGCGTCGTCTTCGACATCTACCGAATCTGGCCAACCCCGCGCTACGGTTGCCGACGTTCCGCTCGATATTGTTATTAGTCAATTTCCCGGCGGGTATCAGTCCCGTTGGGCGCTAAGCGCAGCCGCCTGTGCCGATGATCCGGAAACAAGCGCTGAAATCATGTCACTTCAGGGTCGGCTCGTGAAATATAATCAATCTATTGGCACGATGATCCAAGGCAAGCGAACGACATCAAAGACGATGGAAGCCGAATTTGCGTTCGAACAAAAAGGCGAAAAAACAACAAAATCATTGGCATTTGAGCTGAGCCAAGATCGGCAACAACTGGTCAGCACCGATGTCGAGACCCGCGTGCGTACGCGATATGTGCGCTGCCCGAAGCTAATGGCTGGATAACTCAAAAACGCGATGCTACGGCGGGGGCATGCAAAATCAATTTGAATTGACGGACGATCAGGTCGCCATCCAAGACATGGCGCGCAAATTCACCGCCGATGCGATTACGCCCTTTGCCGCCGAATGGGATGAAAAGTCGCATTATCCGGTCGATGTCTGGAAAGCGGCTGGCGAACTTGGCTTTGGTGCCATTTACGTGTCCGAAGAATCGGGCGGCACTGGCCTTGGACGGTTGGAAGCTGCGCTGATCATGGAAGCGATGGCCTATGGGTGCCCCACCACAAGCGCCTTCATTTCGATCCATAATATGGCTGCGTGGATGATCGACTGCTTTGGCGGCGCGGAGCTTAAGGCGCGTTATTTGCCTGACCTTGTGTCGATGCAGAAAATCGCCAGCTACTGCCTGACGGAACCCGGCAGCGGATCGGACGCAGCAGCGCTGAAGACAAGCGCGCGGCGTGATGGTGACCATTATATCGTAAACGGCACGAAGCAGTTCATTTCCGGTGCGGGTTATAATGACGTCTATGTTGTCATGGTCCGGACCGGCGAGGAAAAGACCAAGGGCGTCACCTGCCTTGTGGTCGACAAGGATACGCCGGGCTTGAGCTTTGGCGCGCCAGAGAAGAAGCTTGGTTGGAACGCTTCGCCCACGGCGCAAGTGATATTTGAAGATTGCCGCGTGCCGGTAGCCAATCGCGTGGGCGCAGAGGGGGATGGTTTCCGCTTTGCGATGATGGGCTTGGACGGCGGGCGCTTGAACATCGGGGCTTGCTCGCTTGGCGGTGCGCAGCGCTGCCTCGACGAAACCATTGCCTACACCAAAGAGCGTCAGCAATTTGGCCAACCCGTCGCCGATTTTCAGAATACGCAATTCATGCTCGCCGACATGGCCACCGATTTGGAGGCCGCGCGTGCGTTGCTCTACATCGCTGCGGCCAAGGTCACGGCAAACGCACCCGACAAGTCGCGCTTTTCCGCGATGGCGAAGCGACTGTCGACAGACAGCGGAAGCGAGATAGTGAACAAGGCGCTGCAGCTTTTCGGCGGCTATGGCTATTTGCGCGATTATCCCATTGAGCGCTTCTGGCGCGACTTGCGCGTGCATTCAATTTTGGAAGGCACCAATCAGGTCATGCGCATGATTATCGGACGGGATTTGTTACGCCAATGACCGATGATATTTTGCTGAAACTCGAAGGACATGCCGGCTTCATTAGCTTGAACCGGCCATCGGCGCTGCACGCGCTGACATTGCCGATGGTGCATGCCATGACGCAGGCCTTGCTGGAATGGCGGGACGATCCTGCGGTGAAGTGCGTGGTTATTGATCATGCCGACGGGCGCGGTTTTTGTGCGGGTGGCGACATCGCCTTTTTGCGCAATTCGGCCATGAATGATGGCGGAGAATCCGGGCGTAAATTCTTCTACGACGAATATCAGCTCAACCATTTGCTGATTAATTATCCCAAGCCTGTTGTGGCGTTCATGGACGGTATCACCATGGGAGGCGGCGTTGGCATCAGCCAGCCTGCGCGTTTCCGTGTAGCGACCGAGAACACAAAGTTCGCCATGCCTGAAACGGGCATTGGCTTGTTTCCCGATGTCGGGGGCGGATGGTATCTTTCGCGGCTTGAGGGACGTGTTGGCCAGTTTCTGGCTTTAATTGGATCGCGTATCGCAGGGGCCGGTTGTCTCTCGCTTGGGCTGGCGACACATTATCTGACGAGCAATGTTCTTGCCGAAGCGAAGTCGCGGATCGCGACCGAGGATGTCGAACGGATTGACGGCATATTGGGAACCTTGTCGGTAACGCCGCCCGATTCCAAAATCGTCGAGACATTATTCCAGATCAACCGCCATTTCGCGTCGGACAAGCTAGAGGATATTCTTTCGAGCTTGGAAGGCGATGACAGCGAATGGGCCATGAAAGAGCTGGCGACTTTGCGGACCAAAAGCCCGCAAACCTGTAAAGTTGCACTGCGCCAATTGGCCGAGAGCCTGAAGCTCACTGACTTTGCCGATAACATGGCCATGGAATATCGTATCGCCAGCCGCGTGATTGTGCGCCCTGACTTCGCTGAAGGCGTGCGGGCTGTGATCATCGACAAAGACAATGCCCCTAAATGGGATCCCGCGACAGCCGAGGGCGTTACGGACGCACTTATCGATGCGATTTTTGCCCCATTACCCGCTCAAGAAGAATGGAAGCCGCTATGAGCTACGAAACGATATTGGTCGAACAACGCGGTGCGGTAACGCTCATCACGCTCAATCGTCCGCAGGCATTGAACGCGTTGAACAGCCAAGTGCTGGCGGACCTCATTGCTGCCCTCGCGGCTTTCGATGCGGACGACAGCCAGCGTTGTGCCGTGCTGACCGGCAGCGAGAAGGCATTTGCTGCGGGCGCGGACATTAAGGAAATGCAAAGCCAGTCCTTTGCGGACATGTATGGGCACAACTTTTTCGCCGGCTATGATCGCGTGACCGCCACCCGCAAACCATGGATAGCGGCCGTGAACGGCTTTGCGCTTGGCGGCGGGTGCGAACTTGCCATGATGGCTGACTTTATCATTGCCGGCGACAATGCAAAATTCGGGCAGCCTGAAATCAAACTTGCGGTCACCCCCGGCATGGGCGGTTCGCAACGGCTGACACGCGCGATTGGCAAGGCCAAGGCGATGGAAATGTGCCTGACGGGCCGCATGATGGACGCCCATGAGGCCGAACGTTCGGGGTTGGTCGCAAAGGTTGTTCCCGCGGCAGAGCTGGTGGATGAAGCCATCAAAACGGCGACAGCCATCGCCGCCATGGCCCCCTTGGCTGCGCTGGCATGCAAGGAAATGGTCAACGCTGCGTTCGAAACAACATTGCAGCAAGGAGTCGTATTCGAACGCCGATTGTTCCACGGGCTGTTCGGTACGGAAGATCAGAAAGAGGGCATGGCTGCTTTTGTCGAGAAGCGTCCCGGGAATTGGACGGGGAAATAAATTTATTGGATTATTCGCGATAAGGTTCCCCCAGCCAGCGGGCCTCGCTCGGGGTGATTTCGTCCAGTTATCGTTCGGAATGTAAACAATTTTGACAATTTGTAATTTACAAGCGGGTATATTCCATATTTAGCATCCACATTGATTATCGAACGGTTGCGATCCTGTGGATGGGGGTGATAAATGTCTGTTTTAATTGGTATTCCATCGGTGCGTGCCACCATATCATGTGCAACCGCTGCAACTTTGATGCGTTTAACCACCATTTTAAACAGTCGATCAATCCACTATAAATTCTCTTGGATCTCATATGCGGAAGTAGCGGCGGCTCGGAACATTCTGGCTGCCGAATTTTTGGAGGGTGATTACGATACCTTCATTGGCATCGATGACGACGTTGGCATCGGTCCAATAGCGCTTGAAATGCTGTTGGATCATAATTCCCCCTTTGTGGGGGTGTATCTGCCACAACGTACAATTGATCTAACCGCTTTCGAAAATGCTATTGTATCAGGGATGAGAGGCAAAAACGCCAGGTTTGCTGTCGCACCCTATATCGGCTGTTACGCAAACACGAAAAACCCCGAATATGGCACTATCGGGAAGGTGGAATTTATCGGCACCGGTTTTCACATTGTGCAGCGGACAGTGCTTGAAACAATCATTGAACGCGAGCTAGCGCCCGAATTGCGGACAACGACGCATAATTTTGATAAAAAAATGTATGGGTTCTTCAACAATATTGTTGATGACAACGGTGCGGAACTCTCAGAGGATTTTAGTTTCTGTAGGCGCGTGACGGAGGCAGGCTTCGATGTTCACGCTTATCTTGGGCCGGGCATAACCCACACTGGAACCATGAGCTTTGAGAGCTGAGCGTTGAGAGTGCCTATGATAACCTTTTAGGGCCACGTCATCCTGAACTTGTTTCAGGATGACGAACGGCGAGAGTATCGCAGCTCCTAGACGGCGTGCCGGACATCAGCCGCTATTTGCCGCTAAGCTTCTCAATCTCTTGAAACTTGCCAAGGCCGCATCCTGCGCCTTCATATAGTCGCCCGCCTTGGTCGTGCAAAACGCGCACAATATCGACGCTGCACAATTGGTTGATCGACGTGCGGTAGGAAAAACGCTCCTCAAATTTCAAACCGGGGCAGCTTTGTGGCAGGGTGTTGCGATAGGTCTTGCCGCCCGTCATGTGGAAATCGATCTTGTTGTTATCGACAACTTTGGTTGAACGGATTTGCGATATCGTGACGCAGCTTTTTGGCTCGCCGACCGCTCGGACGGGTTCGGGCGCTTTATCGCGGGAAAGCGCAATCGCACCGCCACCCGAAAGCAACGCCACAGCAGGAATGATCAGCAGCATTTTACGCATGTTTGCTCTCCAATGTTACGCGGCCGTTTTAACGGCGTCAGTCTGAACTGTAGCTGACTTGATTTTGGGCGGCGGCGTTTTGGGTTTGAAGCGGCATAAGTCCGCCACCGGACAGCGCCAACATTCCGGCGTGCGCGCCTTGCAGATATATCGGCCGTGCAGGATCAGCCAATGATGCGCGCCAACGCGAAACGGTTGTGGCGTCTTTTTATCGAGCGCCTTTTCAACGGCCAGCACGGTTTTGCCCGGTGCGATGCCGGTCCGGTTGCCGACACGGAAGATATGCGTATCGACGGCAAAGGTCTCTGCGCCGAAAGCGGTATTCATCACGACATTTGCGGTCTTACGTCCAACGCCGGGCAGCGCCTCAAGCGCGTTGCGGTCGGCCGGGACTTCGCCTGCATGGTCGCGCACCAATATCTCGGACAGGGCAATCACGTTTTTGGCTTTGTTGTTATACAGCCCAATGGTTTTGATATGCGCCTTCAGCCCATCAAGTCCCAACGCCACCATCTGCGCGGGCGTTTTGACCTCCGCAAACAATGCCTTGGTGGCTTTGTTCACCCCGACATCCGTCGATTGGGCAGAGCAGGTAACGGCTACAAGCAATTGATAGGCGTTGCCATAGGCCAGCTCGGTTTCCGGCGCAGGGTTCGCCTCCGCAAGGCGGCGGTAAAATTCGAAGATATCTGCCTTTTTCAAAGACCAAGCACTTCCTGCATCGTGAACCGGCCCGCTTTTTGCCGCGTCAGCCAAACAGCGGCTTTTACCGCGCCGCGCGCGAATATCGCGCGGGTTTCGGCGCGATGGACCAGCTCGATCCGTTCATGTTCGGATGCGAAAATAACATGATGGTCACCAGCGACGCTACCGCCGCGTAAGGATGCAAACCCAATGTCGCCAGCTTTGCGCGCGCCGGTGATGCCGTCGCGGCCGCGGTCGCTATGTTGCTTTAGATCAATGCCGCGTCCGCTGGCGGCGGCTTCGCCCAGCAGCAGCGCGGTGCCAGACGGCGCATCGACCTTATGCCGGTGGTGCATTTCCAATATTTCGATATCCCAATCTTCACCCAATTGGCGTGCCGCCTGCTGCACGAGCGCTGACAGCATGGTCACCCCCAATGAGGTGTTGCCCGTCTGCAAAACCGGAATGTCGCGCGCTGCGTCATCAATCAGGAAATGGTGGCGTTCCTCCAGACCGGTGGTGCCAATGACGATTGGTTTGCCCGCAGCAACGCATGCATCAAGGTTCGCCTCAATCGCATGTGGGCTAGAAAAATCGACGAGCACATCACTGGACGCAACCAGCGCGGCAAGATCATCGCCTTTGTCGACGCCGCCTGCATATGTCTGACCATCCGCCGCAATTGCGTCGACCAAAGCCTGCCCCATGCGGCCCGCGCTGCCAATGATACCTATTTTCATAACCGTCACCCTGATATTGTTTCAGGGTCTTACTATATTAAGGAGCCGAAACAAGTTGTGCTGTGTACGACGTTAGCCACAGCGGGACGGTGAAGGAGTGAATGTGGATCGCCAAATCAAAAACATCGTCATTCTGACAGGCGCTGGGGTCAGTGCCGAGAGTGGCATTGATACGTTTCGCAGTGCGGGTGGATTGTGGGAACAGCATAAGGTTGAAGATGTCGCAACGCCGGAAGCCTTTGCCCGCGACCCTGACCTGGTGCTGCGTTTCTACGATATGCGCCGTGAACGTATTCAGCAGGTGGAGCCAAATGCCGCGCATTATGCGCTGGCGCGGCTCGATGCGGAATGGAGCGGCAATTTGCTTTTGGTGACGCAGAATGTCGACGATTTGCACGAACGGGCAGGAACCAAACGCCTGCTGCATATGCATGGGGAGCATCTGAATGCTTGGTGCACCGCTTGTGATGTCCGCCATGGCTGGCGTGGCACATTGATTGACCGGCCGGCCTGTCCATCGTGCGGCATATCTGGCCAATTGCGACCTGACATCGTCTGGTTCGGCGAAATGCCCTACCGCATGGGTGATATCTACCACGCACTGAACCGCGCTGATTTGTTCGTCAGCATTGGCACGTCAGGCGCAGTCTATCCCGCCGCGGGTCTTGTGCGTGAAGCACGTCAAAATGGCATAGCCACATTGGAGCTGAACCTTGAACCATCGCACGGCAGTTCTTGGTTCACGGAATCGCGCCATGGCCCGGCGACTGAGGTTGTTCCGAAATGGGTGGACGAACTTCTAGGCGGTTAAGCCGCCGCAGCTGGAGCAGGCCGGATCTTTGGGCAATTTGATGGACCGCATGGATGGGGTCAGTCCGTCGAACAGGTGCAGCTTGCCGTGCTGCGGCTCTCCAAAGCCCGTCAGTGCGCGTATCGCCTCCATCGCTGCGAAGCTACCCATCAGCCCACACATCGCGCCCAGAACGCCTTGTGTGGCGCAATCGTCGCAATCATCTGGGTCGTGTGCGTCACCGACGAAGCAGCGATAGCATGGCGCGTCTGCCTGCCATCCTGTAAATGTGCCAATCTGTCCGTGAAACTGCCCAATCGCGGCGCTCACCAACGGCACTTTGGCCGCAAGGCACAGGTCATTGACGATCAGGCGCGTCATAAAATTGTCGCTGCCATCGATTACCACATCGACGCCCGCCAATATGTCGGCGCGGGTGTCTTTGCCAATCCGCTGCTTAAGGGCGTTGAATGTGATGTCGGGGTTTAGCCGTGCCGCTGCCGCGCCCGCCGCTTCCACTTTGGCGGTGCCAATATCATGGTCGCTGTACAAAATCTGACGCTGGAGATTGGACAGCGCCACGACATCATCATCGATAACGCTGATGGTTCCGACGCCGGCTGCCGCAAGATATTGGATTGCCGGACAGCCAATGCCGCCCGCGCCAATGAGCAGGACATGGCTCGACAATAATTTGCTTTGCCCCGCGCCGCCAATGTCACGCAAAACAATGTGGCGGGCGTAACGGTCAAGCTGTTGATCGCTAAGCGTCATACGCCTGTTGAGCCGAAACCCCCAGCGCCACGCACGGTTTCGTCCAGGTCATCCACCTCGACCAAATGTCCGTGGGTAACAGGCGCCACCACGATCTGCGCAATCCGGTCGCCTTTGTTGATCATGAAATCATCTTCGCCCAAATTGGCCAAAATGACCTTCACTTCGCCGCGATAATCGCTGTCGATGGTTCCGGGTGTGTTGAGGCAGGTGATCCCATGCTTCAGCGCAAGGCCCGACCGCGGGCGCACCTGCACTTCATATCCATCGGGAATGGCAAAGGCGAAGCCGGTTGCGACGGCATGGCGCTTGCCAGCGCGCAGGTTCAGGCTTTCGGCGGCGCAAATGTCCATGCCGGCCGCGCCTGATGTTGCATATGCGGGCAATGCCAAGCCCGCGCCATGGTTCAGGCGCTTGACGCGCACTTCAACTTTTTGCGAGCTCATCGGCGACCTTCTCCATCAATTTTCGTGCGATAACGTCCTTGGGGCTTTCCAGCCAGCTATCAACGCCTGCTTTGGTTACGATATGAAAGGCGTTGTTCTCACCGCCCATGACATCGCCTGACACATCGTTGGCGACAATCCAGTCGCAGCCTTTCTTCGCAAGCTTGGCCTGCGCATGGGCAATGATATTTTCGGTTTCTGCGGCAAAGCCGATCACGAGCTTCGGACGCTGTTTGTGTATGGCGAGGCTTGCAAGGATGTCCGGATTTTCGGTCAATGCGAGCGGCGGAATGGCATTGCCGTCTTTCTTGATCTTCTGGTCCGGCGCTTGCGCGGCGCGCCAGTCGGCGACGGCGGCGACCATGATAGCGGCGTCGACGGGCAGGGCGTTTTCGACCTCAGCCTGCATCTCCAGCGCGGTTTCGACATCAATGCGCAAGACACCCGGCGGTGTCGGCAGATGTACGGGGCCAGCGATCAGTATAACTTCAGCGCCCAGATCAGCCGCTGCCGCTGCAATGGCAAAACCCTGACGCCCCGACGAGCGGTTGGCGATGTAGCGCACGGGATCAAGGGCCTCATGCGTTGGTCCAGCGGTCACCAGGATGCGTTTGCCAAACAACGGACGATGATCGACATCGGCAAAATCGGGTTGTGCGGTAAGCGGCGTTGCGCTTGGCATGGTGGTCGGTGAACGGCCCGAAGCCAGTTGCGTATTGAAGGGCACGCCCAGCATGCCGCAAATCTCTTCGGCAACGGCCGGCGGTTCGGGCAGGCGGCCCGGGCCGAATTCGCCGCACGCCATGGCCCCTTCATCCGGGTTCATGATGTGCACGCCATCGGCGCGCAGTTGCGCCAAGTTGCGCTGTGTCGCGGGATGGTTCCACATGCGGACATTCATCGCCGGAACCGCCAGAACGGGTTTGTCCGTCGCGAGCAGAATAGTCGTGGCCAAATCATCGGCGATACCAGCGGCCATCTTGGCAAGGATATTGGCAGTGGCAGGGCAAATCACCACAAGGTCTGCCTGACGGCTCAACTGAATATGCCCGATTTCGCGTTCTTCCTTCAGGTCGAACATGTCGCCATATACTTGGTCTTCGGTCATGACGCCCATCGAAAGCGGCGTGACAAATTCGGCCGCACTTTTCGTCATCACCGCGCGAACGGCAACACCCTGACGCTTCAGCAAGCGCACAAGTTCAAGCGCTTTGTAAGCAGCGATGCCGCCACTGACGATCAGGAGGACGCGGGCTTGGGGCATGGGGTTCAATATCCGCTGAATAGTTTATCGACTGCTGACATAATGACTAAATCTTCCTGTGCCAGAGACCCGATTTTTGCACCAAGTCTATCGACCGGAATGGCGAAGATCAGATGCGTCGACATAATATAACGTTCATCATTAATCACAAATTCGGGATGTAGCCGCGATACGGACTGCATGCCTTCTGCTGGTAAGAGCGGCACAACCACCCGGCTGCCAAATTCATCCAGCAAATCTGACTGGATATCCAGCAATAGACCGCGCGCCTGTGCACCTTTATAAATGTCAAAGCGCGCCATTAAAATTGGCGAAATTCGTCATATGGCATGCCGTTTTCGGCAACCCATTTGTTCCAGCTTTCAATTGCCTGCCGGTTATCGCGTTTCCACTCTTCGCCCAATGCTTTACGTACCTGTTCTTGCAGCCCGGTTTCGCAGGCTTGCGATACGTTGATGCCAAGTCGCTTGGCTTCATCAACCATATCACCGGGCAAGCTCACATTTGTGGCGCGCTTTGGGGCGGTAAAGCGGGACGGCTTGTTCATGTGCATGGCATATGCGCAATCAATATGTTGGTCAAGTGAACGCGATAGTGCCCACGACCCCAAGTGCGCCGGCCAACAAGGCGACAACGAGATAGCGCCAACCGTTGCTTTTGCCATTACGTTCCCAAATCAGCTGTACGGGTGGAAGCGGGGGTGGTTCGGGCGCGCCGCCCTTGCGGGGAAGTTGTTCGTCCAAACGGCGGATGATGTCGGGTATCATCTGCAAGGTTTCGGCTTGCTTGCGAATACCGTCGGCAAGCATGGCTTCAGGGCCTAGCTCGCCGCGGATCCATTCGCGCACATAGGGTGCGGCAACATCCCACATATTGATGCTTGGGTTCAGCGAAGTTGCGATGCCTTCGACCATGACCATCGTCTTTTGCAACAACAGCAAATGCGGCTGCGTCTGCATGTCAAAGTCGCGGGTGATGGCGAACAGGCTGTCGAGCATTTGCCCGACCGACAATTCGCTCACGGGTTTGCCGCGTGTCGGCTCGCCAACGGCGCGCAGGGCGGTCGCGAATTCATCGACATTATGGTAGCTCGGCACATATTGCGCTTCGAAATGGATTTCGGCGACGCGCTTGTAATTGCCAGTGGTCAATCCGTAGAGGATTTCCGCAAGCCAGAAACGCGCCTGCCGGTTGATGCGGCCCATGATGCCGAAATCGATGGCCACAATCGTGCCGTCTGCCTGCACGAACAAATTGCCCTGATGCATGTCGGCGTGGAAGAAGCCTTCCGAAATCGCCTGCCGCAAAAATGTCAGCACGAGCTTTTCGGCCATTTTGTTCAGATCGTGGCCAGCGGCTTTTAACGCATCGATATCGGCGATCTTAACGCCATCGACCCATTCCAGCGTGAGCACGCGGCCAGACGTCCGGTCCCAGTCAATGGCAGGGATCATATAGCCGTCGACGGCGACCATGGCGTCTTTCAGCTCTGACGCGCTGGCGGCTTCGCGGCGCAAATCAAGTTCGCGCAAGGTCCAGCGTTTCAGATTGGCGATGACAAGCTGCGGTCGCAAGCGCGCAGCTTCGCCGCCAAATGCTTCCAGATGTGCCGCGGCCCATTCATAGGTTTCGATATCACGGGCAAATTGTTCGCGAATACCCGGACGAAGCACTTTGACAGCGACGTCGGTGCCTTCGGTTGTGCGTGCACGGTGCACCTGCGCTATGGAGGCTGCGCCTACGGGTACGGGGTCAATATATTCAAACAGCTCTGCAGCCGGTTTATTCAAGCTGCTGTCGATTTGTGCGTACACACGATCGAACGGCGCGGGCGGAAGCTGATCCTGAAGCGACAGCAGATTGCGGGCCGCTTCCTCGCCAATAATGTCGGGGCGGGTGGCCAGAGTTTGCCCGAGCTTAATGGCGGCAGGGCCAATGGCGCGAAACGCGCCGGCATAATCGGGCACCTTGGGCTGACGCGTTCCGACGCGCGCGATACGGCAAAGGCGTTTGACTTGCGGCGGCGTGTTCCGGTCAGCTTCGATCGCGCGCAGCGCGCCGTGCCGCGCGAGAATGCGGCCCCATTTGAGCAAACGGAAAATATGGGTTGCGGGACGTGTCATCAGCGCGGAAGTTAAACCTTCCAGCCGCTATGAATGGCGACAAGTCCGCCCAAAATGGGTTCTACCTTCGTTTGCGCAAAGCCTGCTTCGCCAATCATGCGCTTAAAGTTTTGCATATCGGGGAAGCGGCGGATCGATTCGACGAGATATCGATAGCTGTCTTCATCGCCCGCAATGGCTTTGCCAAGTTTAGGGACAAGCTTGTCCGAATAGACGTCGTAAATTTGCGCAAGGCCAGGCCATTCAACCGTCGAAAATTCGAGGCAGAAGAAGCGGCCACCATAACGCAGCACGCGATGTGCCTCGCGCAGCGCCTTGGGAATGTCGGTGACGTTGCGGATACCGAACGCAATTGTGTAGGCATCAAAATGCGCATCGGGAAAGCTGAGCGTTTCGGCATTTTGCGGGGACCAGATCAGGCTGTCGATCCCGCGTTTCATCGCGCGCTCCATACCGACGTCCAACATGTCTTCATTGATGTCGGATACGGTGACCTGCGCGCCTGATTTTTCCATGCGAAATGCGATGTCGCCCGTTCCGCCCGCCATATCGAGGATATCTTCACCTTCGCGCGGCTTTACCCGGCGGACAAAGGTGTCTTTCCACAACCGGTGCATGCCGCCGGACATCGCATCGTTCATGATGTCATATTTGCGCGCGACATTGGAAAAGACGCCGCCTACGCGTTTTGTCTTTTCTTCAGGGCTAACCTGTTCATAGCCAAAGGATACCGTATCATTCATTCTGCAGCCTCTAGCCGATTGTTGCGCCAGCCGCAAAGGCTGTTAGGGCCAGGACCTATTAAATGCACCATCGCGGTTTGAGGCCATATTGTTCAGTGCAAGGCGGCAAGCGCCGAACTTAGTGATTCTAAGTCCAAGCTTGCCAACGTAGCAATGGACAATATGGGCCAAATCCGAAGGACGCCGCGATGGTGCATTTAATAGGTCCTGACCCTGGGTACAAAACGATATGCCAGAATTACCTGAAGTGGAAACCACAGTCGCCGGCCTGCGTTCGGTGCTTGAAGGCGAGATTATCGTCCGCGCGGAACCGCGCCGTGCGGACTTGCGCTGGCCTATCCCGGTCGATCTGCGTCAGCGGCTGACGGGCGCGCGAATCGATACGCTTGGGCGGCGCGCCAAATATGGCCTTATCCATACCGACCGTGAGGATACGCTGATATTCCATTTGGGCATGTCCGGACGATGGCGTGTTGATCCTGCGGAAATCGAAAAGCATGACCATTTCATTTTGGAAACAGCCAGCGGCCGGGTTGTGGCTTTGAATGACCACCGCCGCTTTGGTTCGCTCGATATTATCGATTCGGCCCAATTGGACAGCTATCGCTTTTTTGAAAAAATGGGTCCGGAGCCTTTGTCGCCGGCATTTGATGCAACTGTGCTGCGCGATGCGCTGCATGACCGCAAGGCCCCTATTAAGGCGATGTTGCTCAACCAGAATATCGTCGCGGGCTTGGGCAATATCTATGTGTGTGAGGCGCTGCACATGGCGGGCATTGATCCGCGGGCGCCCGCCAGCTCAATCAGCAAGCCGCGGTTAGTGCGGCTCGTTGCGGCGATTAAAGAGGTGCTGACGGCGGCCATCGCGGCTGGCGGATCGACCTTGCGTGACTTTGCCGCACCCGACGGGGAGCTTGGCTACTTTGCCAAGGATTGGCGCGTCTATGGCCGCGAAGGGCAGGACTGCGGTTGCGGCGCGCCTGTTCAACGGCGCGTTGATTCGGGGCGCTCGACCTTTTACTGCGCAAAATGTCAGCGATAGTGCGGTATTTCGAGGTTGACGAATCTGTTAGGCAGGGTTAAGGGCCGCACCTTCAACGGACGTGTTTCATAAAGACGTCTCCGCAAATATCGAAATTCGAGGATAAAAATGGCCAATACGCCGCAAGCAAAAAAGCGTATCCGTCGCAATGCGCGTCGCACCGAAGTTAATGGCGCACGCGTCAGCCGCATCCGTACCTTTATCAAAAAGGTCGAATCGGCGATTGAACTCGGTGACAAGTCGGCAGCCGCTGCTGCACTCGCTGCTGCACAGCCTGAACTGGCACGTGGCGTATCCAAGGGCGTTCTGCACAAGAACACAGCATCGCGCAAATTTGGTCGCCTCACAAAGGCGGTTGGCGGTCTCGCCTAACCCATGTTTTACAGGCTGGCTGGTCCAGCCTAAAAATTTGAAACCCGCCATAATCCTGGCGGGTTTTTTATTGTCCGCTGTCGCAAAGGCAAAGGCGACGGATTTCCCGCGATTCGGAAGATATCCACAGATATTTTTCCAAAAAATACATTAAAATCAGACGCTTACAAATTAATTAACGCATTTGCTTGGCTGTCGCCGAGTCAATGCCATTTATTTCAGTTTTTTTGCAGCGCTGCACTTGATCGACTCGTTTCGAGCGGTCTAAGAAACTGTTTCCAGCAATGCATGACGACAGTCGGGCAGTGCCTCACATGGAGAATCGGACATCGCGACTGCTGCATTTGGCAACAAATGCACAGTGACTGTCTGTGTGCTTCGCATGTGGGCAGATAGCGCGCGGTTGTGTTGGTCTGGATGGGGTGGAAAATTGGGGGCAGGCACGTTGGCCGAAAATAAAGCAGTATCGCAGATGACATTAGATCAACCACATGGCGAAAATGCCGGCCTGACGTTGAAATCCCGTTTTGATAGCGATTGGCAGACAATCTCATCTGGCTTGCGCCGCGATTTGGGCGCGCAAATATATGGCCAATGGATTCGCTCTATCACCCTTGGCGATTTTTGTGACCTGACCGGTACGCTCGAACTTCTTTTGCCCTCCGATTTTTCCGCAAGCTGGGTGTCGGATCATTATGCCGATCGCCTGCGTTTGGCTTGGTCGAGCACCAATAAAAGCGTGAAGCAGCTGAAAGTCCGCACACGCCCCGGTGCACCGCGCGTCGAATTGCTCCGTGCGTCGACAAACGCCGAACGTATTGTAGCGCAAGAAGCGAACGACGCTCTGCCGCCACGTTCGGCTCTTGATCCGCGGATGACATTTGCGAATTTCGTTAAAGGCCAAACCAATGTTCTCGCGCTCAGCGCTGCAGAACGCGTCGCGTCGAAAGACAAGCCGCTTTTCAATCCACTGTATCTTCAAGCGGCAACGGGTCAGGGTAAAACCCACCTGATGCATGCCATCGGTCATGCTTATGCCGAAGTGAACCCCGACGCGCAGATCATTTATATGTCTGCGGAAAAGTTCATGATGGAATTTGTGACCGCGATGCGGCGCAAGGAAGTCATGGAATTCAAGGCGCGCTTGCGTGCCGTCGATGTGCTGTTGATTGACGATATTCAGTTCATCATCGGCAAGGTATCGACGCAGGAAGAGTTCCTCCACACCATCGACGCCATCATCGGTGCGGGCAAACGCCTCGTCGTTGCTGCCGACCGCGCACCGCAAGCGCTAGACGGCGTTGATCAGCGTATCCTGTCGCGTCTGTCGATGGGTCTCGTCGCGGACATTCAACCAGCGGACCTTGAGCTGCGCCGCCTGATCCTCGAACAGCGCCTTGCCAACATGCCAGAAGCGCAAGTTGGTGAAGATGTGATCGAATTTCTGGCCCGCACCATCAGCCGCAATGTGCGCGAACTCGAAGGTGGCCTGAACAAGTTGCTGGCATATGCCCAGCTGACCGGCAAGCCCGTGACCCGGACGTTGGCGGAAGAGCAGCTGAAAGATATTTTGAGCGCTTGCCGCCGCCGTATCACGATTGACGAAATCCAGCGTGCGGTATGCGAATATTATCGCATCGACCGGAGCGAAATGTCATCGAAGCGCCGTGCGCGCGCCGTTGTCCGCCCGCGTCAGGTCGCCATGTATCTCGCCAAGGTCATGACACCGCGCAGCTATCCGGAAATCGGACGCAAATTTGGCGGGCGTGATCATTCGACGGTAATTCACGCCGTGCGCTTGGTCGAAGGCTTGCGTCAGCAGGACAGCGACATGGACAATGATGTCCGCGCGCTGCTCCGTCAACTCGAAGCGTAATCCACCCCTTTTCAACATCCTTTCCAGAGCCTATCCACTGATGGGGAATCGGAAGGGATGCGATGGGACAATCTTGTGCGTCATGCGGGTCGGCAAATGCGGTTCGCGCGCTATTTTGTGGCCATTGCGGCGCTGCGCTGAAAGCGCGACCTGTGTCCCGGGCTGCCCCTAAACGCTCACGAGTGATGCCGGTCGCGGCGCTGGCTATTCTGCTGGTTTTCGTAGCTTTGTATTTCTGGCTGTTTGTCCTTGATGACATGCAGAACGGTTCGGCAACGCCAACGGCCGATCAGAGCACAAGCGCGCCTGCCGCAGCGCAGATTTTCTTCACAATGACCGAAGTGAATATTCGCGACAAGGCGACCACGTCCGACAGCGTGATATTGGGCAAATTGCCGCGCGGGTCGCAAGTGACCGGTGTGGTTCAGCCGGGTTCACCGCCCGGCGATGGCTGGGTTGCATTGAGCGACGGCAATGGCTTTGTCGCGATGGTCAATCTTTCACCGTCGAAACCACCCGAGCTTGTCACCTTGTTGAACGATCAATCATGGATTGTTGATATGCCCGTTGATGTGTGGGCGACGACGGCGTCCGACAGCGCGCTGATGGATCGGGTGCGCGCAGACACCACGCTGAAACTGGTTGGCCTTACCGCCGACAACTTCATTGAGGTGAAGCTTCCCGATAATCGCTATGGCTATCTGGCCGATGGAAAATCCATATTGGCGCGCTTGGGCGGAAAACCGATTGCCATTGGCTTTAATCCGCAAACATGCGCATTCAGCGGCGAAATTGGCGCGGAATTTACCAAAATTGGCGCGCGGCTTCGGGCGCAATGGCAAGCATTGGAAGCGAAAGAATATGCTAACGAGGCTGCACGCGAAAAAGCCTATGCCAAGGTCGAAGGCAAAAGCAGCTATGCGCGCCTGCGCCGTTCATTTGATGGATTATCGCTCACGGCGCTTGGTCAGCATTATGAATCGCAGTCGCTATATTTCGCGGACCCGCCGGCGAAGGTCATCGCCGTTTTCCGCGAGAATGGATTTAACATTGGGCCCGATGGCATATTCAGGGCAACGGAACTGTACGCCGGCATATCCGGTACGCGCGGCGAAGGCACGGCCTATGGCCAGACCGAGCTGAGTTGCGGGGTCTGATCCGCAAGCTTAGCTGATTTTGCGAAGTGCTTAGTTGAAAGCGTTAGCGTTTTTCCTCTGGCGCAACCGAGATACGGACCGTTTCACCGCCATTGCCAGGGAATCCTGTAAACATCGCCTCAACCAAATTTGGCACCAGATAAGGCAGCTTGTTTGACCGTGACTTGGCTTCCGCCTTGCCTTCAAACAAACGCTTGCCGTCACCATTACGGTCAATCTTCATATCGAGATTGGCGGTGAATACCGTGAAGCTGTCGATTTCATAGGGGCGGTTGAAGCCGCTATACAGGAATGGATCATAATAGCCGACGACGTAACGCGCGCCGCGACGGGTGCGCACGACATAGGGCCGGTAAAAGCTGCCAAAGCCCCAATAAGGGTCATAAAACGGATCTTGGCGAACGATGTTGCGTTCCTTGCCCTGATCGACCGCATAATCGAGCGAGACGGTCATATCGGCATTTGCGCCCGACGCGGGCACATAACCGATTTCCTGAAGCTCGCTTGCAACCAAAGCCGCATATTGGCCAAATTCAATGCCGCCTGCATTGTCCGGGTTGGCAGCGCGGATAACAAAGGTCTGGCCTTGCGGTGCGGGCAATTCCTGAAACCGCGAGACATCAGCGTTAAACGGCGTTGCGCAGGCACCAAGTGCCAGCATTGCTATGGGGGCAAGAAAAGTTGCGACCTTTTTCATCATTTCAAATCCCCTAAGCAGCGACCGAGCGCCTTCAATAATACAACGCCATTACGTTACAATAGTTTCGCTGAACTGTGGTTGAACGGGACCACAGCACAATTTAGCGCAGCAGACCCAGCGCGGCATACGCTGCCTTCAACGTTGGTCCGCCAAGCTCACGCGCTTTCGCTGCCCCCTTGGCAAGCGCAGCGTCGATTTGCTCATGATCATCCTTCAGAACAGCGAAGCGCTCTGAAATGGGGCGCAGATGTTCAATGACGATTTCGGCCAATGCCGGTTTGAATGCGCCAAAGCCCTGACCGCCGAACTGCGATAGTGTCGCCTCAACGGTCTTTTCGGCAAAGGCGGCATAAATGCCGACAAGATTTTTCGCTTCAGGGCGGCCTTCAAGGCCAGCCGGTTCCGACGGAAGTGGTTCCGGATCGGTCTTCGCCTTCTTGATTTTGCTCAGGATGGTGTCGGCATCGTCGATCAGGTTAATCCGGCTCATGTCGCTTGGATCGGACTTCGACATTTTCGAGCTGCCGTCGCGTAGCGACATGATGCGCGCGGTTTCTTTGGGAATGATGGGATCGGGCAAGGTGAAGATATCGGTGCCGTTTCCGAAGTCCGTGTTGAATTTCTGGGCAATGTCGCGCGCCAGTTCCAAATGCTGCTTTTGATCTTCGCCGACCGGAACATGCGTCGCCTGATATAATAAGACGTCTGCAGCCTGAAGCACGGGGTAGGTGAACAGCGCGATGCTCGCGCCTTCGCGGTTCTTGCCTGACTTGTCCTTGAACTGCGTCATGCGGTTCAGCCAACCCATGCGCGCAGTGCCGGTGAGCAACCACTGCAGCTCCGCATGGGCAGGGACCTGCGCTTGGTTGAACAATATCGCCTTGTCGGTGTCCAGTCCGCACGCCAGCAAGGCCGCGGCCATCTCGCGCGTGTTTGCGGTCAATTCGGCCGGATCATGCGGCATGGAAATCGCGTGCAAATCGGCAAGGAAATACAGGCATTCCATTTCATCCTGCATTTTTACCCAGTTGCGGATCGCACCCAGATAATTGCCCAAATGCAGATTGCCGGTGGGTTGAATGCCAGAAACGACGCGCATGATGATTACTCGCTTGGGTTGGCCGCGGGCGAAGCTGCACGCCTGCGGATCAGGGATTTCAATTCTTGAATGCGGTAAGCGCCGAAAAGCAATATGGCCAGCGCATATACAGCGCCGCCAGCGCTGACGAGAACCGACAGCACAGCAATGCGTCGCCACAATCCCGTGCCCAATTGGTCTTCGATGATTTCATTGCCGAAATACAGCGCGAAACCCATCAATGCTGCAGCCAGAATAATGCGCCACGCCTTTTGCTTGAGCCGCGCATCGACCGCGATATGCCCGCGTTTGCGCAACGTGAACCAAAGCAAGGCGACATTGACCCAGGCCGATATCGCAGTCGCAACGCCAACGCCGATATGTGCCAGCGGCCAAATAAGAATGAGGTTACCGATGAGGTTCACCAACATCGACCACAAAGCCAGCCGCAGCGGCGTTTTGGTGTCGCTACGCGCGTAAAATCCGGGCGTCAGCACCTTGATAAGGACATAAGCCGGCACGCCTGCTGAGAAAGCCATCAGGACAGCGGCGGTCCCCCGCGTGTCGGCAGCGGTGAACGCGCCATGTTCAAATATGCCATGGACGATTGGTATCGCCGAAACGATCAGAGCCGCCGTTGCGGGCATCGCAAAGAACAACGCTAGTTCGACAGCACGATTTTGCGTGTCGGACGCTGCCTTGCTATCGGCACCGGCGATTTGCCGCGAAAGCGCAGGTAGGATCGCGGTACCAATTGCGATGCCAATCAATCCCAATGGCAGCTGGTTCAAACGGTCGGCATAATAGAGCCATGACACCGACCCTTCTGGCAAGAACCGCGCCGCGAGCGAGGTTGAGATAAGAAGGTTGAATTGAATGGCGCCTTGGCCAATCGCGGCAGGCGCAATCAACGCGAGCATCAGTTTTACGTCGGGCGTTAGGCGCGGTAATGCAAGCTTCAGGCTAGCCCCTGCGCGGTGGCACGCCCATATCAGCCACAGCAATTGGAGCGCGCCGGATACGGTCACGGCAATGGCTTGGGTAACCGCCGTTTCAATTTCGCTGTCACCACGGAAGAAGATGAGCGCGATAATCATGCAGATATTCAGCAATATCGGCGCGGCGGCATTTACCCAGAAACGGTTCAGCGAATTCAATATGCCGCCCAGCAGCGACACCAACGATATGAGCGCGAGATAGGGAAAGGTGATAATCGTCAGATGACGTGCAAGTGCAAATTTCTCCGGCCCGCCATCGGGGAAGCCGCCAGTCATGGCCCAGACAACCGGCCCCGCTGCCAACATCATGACGCCTGTGAACAGCACCAGAAACGGGAATAACACTGACAGCACTTGGCTCGCGAATGTGCGCGCGGCGGTAAGGCCCGATTGTGCCTTTTCGCGTTCAGCCTCTGTCATTTTCTTGTTGAACAGAGGGACAAAAACCGCTGCAAATGCGCCTTCGGCGAACAATGCACGGAAAAGGTTGGGCAGTCGCCACGCAATCAGAAACGCGTCGGATGCAAGCCCTGCACCGACGTAGCGCGCCATCAACATATCGCGCACAAGACCAAGCACGCGGCTGACCAACGTCAGCCCCCCAATGGTAATGCTGTTGCGAACCAGGCTCATATGTTCACCTGGTGCCTTCGGCTTCAGGCTTCGCCTGCAGGCTGCGTTTCTGCCATCTGCTGTGCTTGCGCCAGCTGCTGGAGATACAATGCGTTGAAATCAATCGGCTCGAGAACGAGCGGCGGATAGCCTGCATCGCGAACGGCATCGGCAACAACCCGGCGTGCAAATGGGAACATCAGACGTGGCGCTTCGCCGAAAAGGAACGGGTGCGCTTGCTCTTCGGTGACGTTACGCAGACCAAAAAGCGTGCCATATTCGAGTTCGACCGAGAAATGGACGCCATTCTCGCCTTCGGCTTTGACCGCGAGCTTCAAGGTGACTTCATGCACTTCGTCCGTGACGGCATTGGCATGAATGTTTACTTGAACGTCGATTTGCGGACCGGCTTCCCAGTTAAAGCTATGCGGAGCATGTGGGTTTTCTACCGACAAGTCCTTGATATACTGGTTCAACATACCGACCGCCGGTGCGGTATCTGCGCCATTGGCTTTTACATTTTCGGAAACGATGGTGCCTGCTTCGTCAGCCATGTGATGTCGTGCTTTCCTAATGATTGTCATGAACGCCAAATGGCATCCCCTAATGGCCGTCGCGCCTAGCAGGGTGACCGACAAAGGGCAATCATTGTTGCACATGCGGTAAGCCGCACTTTTCTTTGGGTGAAGCCCTTTGAAACCCGTAACATTAGTGCTTATATGGTATTGAGGCGGAGCTGGATGGGCGATATTCGGTGCAGTCATTATTATATGCCGGACTTATTTGGCGCATGGAGGCGTTGTGACTTTCACTATTGTATTGCTTGCTCTTGTTGCAGCGTTCCTTGGCCTTCGGCTTTATTCGGTGCTGGGTAAACGCACGGGTCACGAACAGGAACCCGTTGCCCGCCGTCCAATCGAAACGACTGCCCAGCCGATGCTGCGTCAGCCTTTGGCAGGCAGTGAGGCCGCAGTGGCCATTCCGGCGAATGACATTTCGAATGTCGACATGGCTGCGCAAAGTGGCATCAAGGCAATTGCCAATGCGGACCGCAGCTTTGATCTTGCGCTGTTCATAGAGGGGTCGAAATCCGCCTATAAAATGGTGCTTGAGGCCTATTGGCGTGGTGATAAGGAAGCGCTGCGTTTCCTATGTGATGACGATGTCTTTGACAGCTTTGCCGAGGCCATTGATGGTCGCGAAGCGCGCGGTGAGACACTGGCCAATCGTTTGGTGCGGATCGACGAAGTACGTGTTGTCGATGCCAGCTACGACCATCCCATGGCGCGCGTTACCGTTCGGTTTGATGCCGACATCGCCGCAATGGTGAAGGACGCCGATGGAAACATCATCGGCGGTTCGATGACCGACGCTGTTGAAACGCATGATATCTGGACGTTCATGCGCGATGTTAAGTCAAGCGGCCGCAACTGGAAGCTTGACGAAACCGACTCTGTCTGATTCACCCGCGCGATGAAACGCGCCCTTTTTGCCTTAGGCTTATCCGCTCTTGCCCTGTCCGCTTGTTCGGGCGGTATCATCCCAAATGACGTGCCGACCGCATCGACGGGTGCATCGCGTTCATCGCCTGATGCCCGTTTGCCGGAAAAGGCCGCCAAGCCCATTCCATCCACGCCTGAGGCAACGCTGGCTGCGCCCGTCCCGACAGGCGACGGTTCGACGGCGGCGAGCTTAGGCGTCGTGCGTGGGCCAGAAATTGGATCGCTGCAGGTCGATGCCCGCAAGGCACAGCTTGCCATGGATAGTTTCCGCACCAGCTGCCCCGGCCTCGTTCGGCGCACTGACAGCAGCGGCCTGGCCCAAGGTGCCGATTGGGTTCCCGCATGCGACGCCGTAAAAACATGGACGGGTGACGCGATATCCTTCTTTGCGGCGTATATGGACGCGGTGCAAGTCGGTGACGGCAAGGCGTTCGCCACAGGCTATTATGAACCCGAGATCGCAGGGTGCCGCACGCGGCAGGCGGGTTGTGAAGTGCCGATCTACAAACGGCCATCGGACCTGATTGATGTCGACCTTGGGCTGTTTTCCGATGATTTAAAGGGCAAGAATATCCGCGGCAAAGTCAGTGGCACCAAGTTGGTGCAATATGATGACCGTGCCGCGATTGAGGATGGTTCCTTGACGGGTCGCGGCCTTGAAATCGCATATGCAAATGATGCGATCGAATTTTTCTTCCTGCAAATTCAGGGGTCAGGACGGCTCAGGCTGCCCGATGGCGGGGTTATGCGTATTGGCTATGAAAGCCAAAACGGGCGTGGCTACACCGGCATTGGCCGGTTGATGAAGGATCGCGGCCTCATCACCGATGGTTCGATGCAGGGCATTGTCGCTTATCTGCGCGCCAATCCTGAAGAGGGCCGCAAAGTCATGCAGGAAAATAAAAGCTTTGTGTTTTTCCGCGAACTGACGGGCGCTGGGCCGCTTGGCGCAATGGGCTATCCGGTCGTGGGCGAAGCAAGCGTCGCCGTCGACGTCAAGTTTATCCCGCTCGGCGCGCCACTTTGGCTGTCGATGGACCGTGCCGAACCCAACGGCATTTGGGTCGCCCAAGACACCGGCGGCGCGATCAAGGGTGCAAACCGGATTGATACATTTTGGGGTGCCGGTGACCGTGCACGTGCCATCGCTGGCGGTATGGCGGCACGCGGTGCGGCGCTGATTTTCTTACCGAAGGCGGCAGTCACCCGGCTCGGGCTATAAATTCGCCATGGCGCGGCATTTGGACAGCAATGAAAAGGCACTGTGGGGGAAAGTAGTCGCCACGGTCAGCCCGATGCACGCAACCAAGCCAAAGGCGCAGCCGGTGGTTGCGGCCGCGTCGGGCAAAGCGCTCTTGGCCAAGCATCTGAATGCCAAGCCCAAGCCGATACGCACCGAACCTGCGAAGATTGCTCCGGCACAGCAAAGCAAGATTGCGCCTGTTCCGCACAATCTGGATGGCCATTGGGACCGAAGGATCACGCGCGGCAGCATCATGCCCGATGTCAGCGTGGATTTGCACGACGCGTCATTGTCGGGTGCCTATGCGCGGCTCGACGGCGCGCTTGAACAGGCGATAGCGCAAAGGATGAAGGTCGTCCTTTTGGTGACTGGCAAGCAACGCGCGCATGATCGCGCAAGTGGTCAGGGCAGGGGCGCGATTGCCGCCGTTGTCCGCGATTGGCTGGCGGCGTCACGCCACGCAAGGAGCATCTCTGCTGTCCGCAACGCGCATCCCCGGCATGGCGGGGCAGGCGCGCTATATATCATGCTGAGAAGCTAGGTCCTGACCCTAGCTGCCCAGCATCCGGATCGCGACGCGACGGTAGATTTCGGTGAGCGCAGAGAGGTCGGCAATGGCCACTGCCTCGTCCAACTTATGCATTGTTGCGTTGCACAGCCCGAATTCAACCACTGGGCAGATTTTCGTCAGGAACCGCGCATCGGACGTTCCGCCGGTGGTCGATGGTTCGGGCTTTATGCCCATAACGCCCTCAACAGCCTCCGAAATGGCCGCGGACAGTTCGCCCGGCGGGGTCAAGAACGCTTCGCCCGAAATCATGGCGGTTAAAGTGCCGCCGCCCTTTTCGACAAGCTCTTGCATCCGCGCCACGAGCGCCTCGCCGCTTTGCAGGTCATTGAACCGGATCGACAATCGGGCTTCGGCCTTTGCCGGAATGACGTTGGTCGCTTTATTGCCGACAGCCAGGTCCGTGATCTCAATATTGCTTGGCTGGAACCAGTCGGTGCCCGCATCGAGCGTAATCGCTTCGATCTCGGACAATATCGCCACGAGCTTTGGGATGGGGTTATCGGCCAAATGCGGATAGGCGACATGGCCCTGCGTTCCGGTAACCGAGATCCACATATTCACGGACCCACGCCGTCCGATTTTCATCATGTCGCCAAGCCGGTTCACGCTGGTGGGTTCACCGACAAGACAGGCATCGGGGATCGTGCCCAGCGCGTGCATATGATCGATTAAGGCGCGGGTGCCGTAAATCGCTGGCCCTTCTTCATCGCCCGTAATGATCAGGCTGATTGTTCCTGCGTCAGCCGGTATCTCGTGCAATGCCGCGACAAATGCCGCGATGCTGCCCTTCATATCCACTGCGCCGCGCCCGTGAAGCAAATCGCCCTTTATTTGCGGAACGAAAGGATCGCTCGCCCATCCGGCACCGGGCGGCACGACATCAAGATGCCCGGCAAAGGCGAAGTGACGCCCGCCGGATTCGCGAATGGCAAACAGATTTTCGACAGGCGCGCCATGCGCTGGATTGTCATCACCACTGCCCGACACAAAACGGTCAACGCGAAAGCCCAAAGGCTTCAGCATGTCCTCCAGCGCGTCAAATACGGCGCCCTGCGCTGGTGTCACGCTTTCGCAGGATATCAGGCGTTGGGCATAATCAAGGGCAAGTGCGTCAGTCATCTGACCAACGCGTTAAGCATTAATGCCCTGCGAAACAAGTCAGACGTCGGCTTTACGCAATGCCTTTTCGGTGAACATGTCGTCGCCTTGAACCGAACCGACAATCGCAACGCTGCCATCGGCATCGCGGCGGGCAACGAGCAGAACAAATTCGTCGCCTGTGCCTGCAAATTCGCTGAGGTCACGCTTGCGGGCCGAACGCAAACGCGCACGTGGGTCATCGGTTGCCGCCGTGGCCGGTTCGATGCCTGCAGCGATTTTCTTGGCGCGCCGTTCGGCGGCGACAATGGCTTTCAAGCCGCCTTCAAAGCCAGCGAGAACAGTGGCAAACGTTCCCATCGGCACGGCATTTCGGTGCGCAAATTGAAGCGCTGTGGCAAATTCGGTTAAGCGGGTCTTGTCATAGCCTGCGCCAAAAACCAGCTTAACGATTGGCGTAAATGGCGCGCGTTCCTGTGCTTTCAGGCCTGCATCATGAAGTAGTTCTGCATAATCGGCAGGGTGATTGGCGGCAATCAAGGCAAAGTCGTACGCGTGTCCAATCGCCTGATACAAGGCATCGCGCGTGCGCAGATCTGCATCGCGCGCCTGTTCTGCACATTGTCGTGCCGCATCCAGCCAGTCGGCAAGGCTTGCATTTTCATCGGCTGCTATCGTCTGCAGCAGAAAGGGTTCATCGCTTTGAACGTCATCACACGGCGCTGCATCGTCAAGCTGCCCCGAAATCGGGCCATCTGCCCATATAGGGACATGTTCCTGCCGCTGTGGCAACGCTGCGAGCGCGTGTTCAACTTCGGTCTGCAACGGGCCGCTAATGTCTACATGCGCGGCTTCTTTCCAGTTGATGACGCCGTAGATGAAATCAATCGTGTCGTCGTCGGACGAATAAGGCAGCAAAATGCCGCGGTACATCAGCACATTGCCGCGATCGTTCACAAACTCCGCTTCGAAGCCGATGGGCGCGCGGTTGGCAATGATTTGCAGATAATGGTCGGTAATGCGCGACAGGAGCGAACGGCGGGGCACTTCATCCAAATAAGTGATGTCCGCGTTTAAGCCGCATTCGGCGCGCAATGTATCGCCAAGATAGTCAATCGAGGGATTTTCGATGCCCGAGGTAAAATCGAGAAGAACGCTGTAGTCGCGGAAATCTTCGATGGCCGATGGATTGAGTTCCTCGATGCTTGGGAAATTTTTGTCGTGCAGCTGCGACGTCCAAAAATTATACGCGCGGACCTGCATCCGGCGTTCGTCGCCCGATATGAATGGCGGCGGCTCGATTGCTGCGTCTTCGTCCTCATAGAGGGTGTAAGCGGGCAAATCAGCATCAAGGTCCGATCCAAACGGTTCAAATCCGTGCAAATTATCCATCTTTTGGTCCTGTCGATGTCGTTCGCCACATGGGCGGCACTACATTGCAGTCAGATGGTTAAGATGTTGTGAACTGGGACTTGGACTATTTAAGGACGCGTGCAAGGGCGTTTGACCACCCTGACAGCCGCGCGTCGCGTGCATGCTTTTCCATATTGGGTATAAAGCGCTGCACGCCGCCGCGCATGACAGCTGCATCCTCAAGCGACGTATAAATTCCGCATCCAACAGCAGCGAGCATTGCGGCGCCAAGTGCCGTCGTTTCGACAAAGGCCGGACGTTCAACATCTATCGCGAGCATATCGGCGAGGTCTTGTGCCATCCAATCATTGGCAACCATGCCGCCATCAATGCGCAACTCCGCCCAATCGGCACCGTCCGCAGCAAATGCTGTTTTCAGGTCATGGGTTTGGTGGGCCATCGCCTCCAGCGCGGCGCGGGCGACATGCGCCTTGGTCGCCGAGAAGCTGAGACCGCTGATGCTGGCCCGCGCATCGGGGCGCCAATGCGGCGCACCAAGGCCCGACAGCGCCGGTACAAGATATACTCCGCCATTGTCAGGAACGCTGCGCGCCAGTGTTTCGGTGTCCGCAGCGTGCGCAATAAGCCCCAGATCATCGCGCAGCCATTGGACGAGGCTGCCCGCGACAAATACAGATCCTTCCAGCGCGTAATGCCGCTCACCACCCAATTGATATAAGATCGTCGACAGCAGACGGTTGCGTGACTGGCGCAATGTCGTGCCCGTTTGCGTCAGCACAAACGCGCCCGTGCCAAATGTTGCCTTGGTCTGGCCAACGGCAAAGCAGCCTTGACCGATGGTGGCGGCTTGCTGGTCACCCGCCATACCCGCAATGCGGATTGGTCCGCCAAAATGTTCCGGCAAAGTCGTGCCAAGATCGCCTGCACAGTCGGTTATTTCGGGCAATATGTCGCGCGGTACGCCGAACAGGTCGGTAAGCCCGTCGTCCCATCCGCCGCTGCCAATCGCCATCAACGCTGTGCGTGATGCGTTGGTTGCATCGGTGATATGGCCGCCGCCCGTCAGGCGAAATACAAGATAGCTTTCGACCGTGCCAACCGCGAGATGCGCGCCGGCGTCCTTTAGCTGTGGCCAGTTTTCCAAGGCCCAGCCGATTTTGGAGCCAGAGAAATAGGGATCGAGTAACAGGCCGGTTTTGGCCTGAACAACGGGTTCTTCGCCTTGTTCCTTCAAGGCCGCGCATATGTCTGCGGTGCGGCGGTCCTGCCATACAATCGCAGGGGCAAGCGGCTTGCCAGTGCGCTTGTCCCAAAACACAATGGTCTCGCGCTGGTTGGTGATGCCAATGCTCGCAATGCGGTCCGCACCACCTGCTTTTGCAATAATGGTCTGCGCGCATTCCAGCGTCAGCTTCCAGATTTCCTCGGCATCATGCTCCACAAGGCCCGGCGCCGGATAATGCTGCGTCAGCGGGCGCTGGCAGCTATCCACGGCAGTGCCGTCGGCGGCAAACAGAACGGCGCGGGTTGATGTCGTGCCTTCGTCGATAACAATGATATATTCGCTCATGCCTCAATCGCCGAAAGCCGGCGTCCTTCCTTGCTCCAGATAAAAACGGCCCGATTGCCAAAGATGATGCGGTTCACCGTCAATGCGGTCAACACACAAGTCACAAGGACAATCGCCATGACGTCGATATAATGCAGCCAGCCGATCCCCATATGCTGGTAAAATGTTTCGCCCACATAAAGCGTGTCGGGCACGTACAAAATGAAATTGTGAAACGCATAAAGCGCAACGCCCCAAACCAGTCCAGCAATGGCGGCCCGTGCATCCATATTCCGGAACAGCAGCCCGGTAATGAAGGCCGACAGGATCGGCATCGACGACAATCCATGTAGCTGCTGCAACAGGTTGATGATGCTTTTTGCATTTTCATAGATCGGAACCAGTAGAACCGAAGTTACGGCCAGGATGATCGACACAATCGCCGCAAGCCGCCAGTGGTTGGCAACAGGGCGGATGAATTTGTCGTGAAAATCGACCGCGTATAACGCCACCGAACTGTTCAATATGGCACTGGTATGCGCGATCACAGCGGCCATCATCATGGCGGCAAACGCGCCGGACATCCAACCGGGCAAGACATGCGCCACAAGCTTTCCATAGGCCGCATCGCCCAAGCTGCCGAACAGCTTATAAGCAACGACGCCCGGAATGACGACGATGGCGGGGATGATGAGGATACGGACAATGGCGGCGGCGAGCACGCCCTTTTGCGCTTCCTTGACGGTCGGCGCGGTCATCGCTTTTTGGGTGATATTCTGGTTGGTAGACCAATAGAATATCTGGATGAAAATCATGCCCGTGAACAATGTGTGGAACGGGATGGGGGAATCGATGCTGCCAATCATCGATGTGCGTTCGGCCGGCACAGTGGACAGGTCAAACCCGACCGCGGCGAGTGCCAATATGACCACTAAAAACGCAATCGCCAGCACGCCGATGCCCGAATATGTGTCCATAACCGCAACTGCGCGTAAGCCGCCGGTGATGGTGTAGATGGCGGCGATAATCGCCATGGGTGCGGCAAACCAGATCAGCGACCAATCGACGCCGAACATCGATTTCAAAAACAGACTGCCCGAATAGAGCGCAGCGGGAAGGTAGATCAGGATATTGCCCAACAGAAACAGCGCCGAAATTACGGTGCGTATGCTGCCGCCCTTGTACCGGCGTTCCAGCAATTCTGTCACTGTCGTGCAATTGTTGCGATAATAAATCGGTACAAAAACATAGGCCAAGATAAGCAGGCCAACGAAACCCGAAATCTCCCACCACGCCAGCAGCAGCATCTGGTTGCCATTCATGCCGACCAGCTGTTCGGTCGACAGGTTGGTCAACGTAATCGAGCCTGCGACAAACAGCCATGTTAGGCCGCCGCCCGCAAGGAACACCTCTTTGGTGGAACCTGCATCCTGCGCGCGCTGGGCACCCTTGCCGTGCACTTTCCAGTATGTGAGGATGGCGATGAGCATAGTGAGCGAGACAAATATGCCGATTTGCGCCGCGCTGTTGGTTGTCTCGAACATCCATCCCCCCGATGATTTTCGTTGCAAAGCTGTGCTTTTGCTTTTTTGATAATATGCCGGTTAAACGGCTATATACAAAACACAAAGTAACAAATGGGTCGCGACGGCCAACGGAATTTCTGGGGAGCATGAGTTGGACCATTTGCGATTTGATGCCCCGGACGCGACATTGATATTGGCCTGTGCCAAGGGCGCGCCGCCGTCGGTGATCTATTGGGGCGCAGCATTGCCCAAAAATGTCGATGCGGCGCAAATGGAAAGCCTGTTTTTTCGGCAGGCTATGCACGGCGTCGCGGATGTTGCGCTGCCGCTGTCCTTCGCCATGGAACCCGGTCTGGGCCACCCAATGATGCAGGGCTTTGCTGCCCATCGGGCGGGCAAGGATTGGTGCAGCCTTTTCGACATCGGCAAAGTCGAAATCAGGCCGCATGGCGCGAAAATCATATGCCGTGATGAACGCACGCGGCTTGGCCTCACATACGACATTGATTTTGATCCTGCGACGGGCGTTCTGCGTATCCGCACAGATTTGGCCAATTATGGCGCGGCGGCGATCGATGTGACTGACGTGATGACGGCCTGCCTGCCTGTGCCTGAGCACATGACCGAGATTGTCGGATTTACCGGTCGCTGGACTCAGGAATTTACCCAAGATCGCGTGAAGCGCAGCGCGGGAACATATTTGCGGGAAAACCGCAGCGGCCGCACCTCGCATTTCAGCTATCCCGCCATGCTATTGGCGACGCCCGGCACGAACGAAAGTGCGGGCGAAGCTTATGGCTTTCATGTGGCGTGGAGCGGGAACCATCGCCTGCGCGTGGATACGCTGACCGATGGACGCGTGCTGACCAGCCTTGGCGCGCTGCTGTTGCCTGGGGAGGTTCGGCTGGCACCGGGAGAGACATTCGCCAGCCCCGAAATTGTTGCTGCATATAGTGCCGATGGTTTTAGCGCGCTCAGCCGCAAATTCCATGCACATGTCCGCACAAAATTGCTGCGGCCAGCCATGCGCGCCAAGCCGCGACCGGTGCATTATAACACGTGGGAAGCGGTGTATTTCGACCATGATGTCGAGAAACTGAAAGAACTGGCCACGCGCGCCGCGGACATTGGCGTTGAACGCTTTGTTTTGGATGACGGATGGTTCGGCGGCAGGCGGCATGACCGCGCGGGGCTTGGTGATTGGACTGTGTCCGCCGATATTTACCCCGACGGCCTAAAGCCCTTGGTTGATCATGTGACGGCGTTAGGCATGGAATTCGGACTTTGGTTTGAACCCGAAATGGTCAACCCTGACAGCGAACTGTATCGCGCACATCCCGATTGGGTGCTGGGTGTGGACGGCGTAGATCAGGTGCCGTTCCGGTCGCAACTTGCGCTGGACATCAGCCGGACCGAGGTGGCGGACTATATATTCCACGCAATCGATGCGGTGCTGCGCGATCACGATATCAGCTATATCAAATGGGACATGAACCGCGACCTAAGCCATCCAGGCGGTGCATCCGGCACTGCGAAGGCGTTCGCACAGGTAGCGGCGCTCTACGCGCTGCTGGATCGCGTACGCGCCGCGCATCCCGATGTTGAGATTGAAAGCTGCTCATCGGGCGGTGCGCGCGCCGATATGGGTGTGCTGGCGCATAGTGACCGGGTCTGGACCTCCGACAGCAATGATGCGCTTGACCGGCAATATATCCAACGCGGCGCAAGTTTCTTCCTGCCGCCCGAAGTGATGGGATGTCATGTCGGTCCAGCCCGATGCCATGTGAGTGGACGCAGGCTGTCGATGGACATGCGCGCCGCGACCGCATTGATGGGGCATATGGGGCTTGAACTCAACCTGTTGACCGAACGGCAGGGTGACCTCGACACGCTAAAGTCTGCCATCGCCTTGCATAAGCGCCACCGTGCGTTGCTGCATGATGGCGACTTGGTCCGGATCGATACGGCACCGCAGATAATGGCAAGCGGCGTGATCGCGCGAGACCGTTCGGAAGCGCTGTATTCCGTCGCTTATGTTTTGAGCGATCCGCAGGTTTTGCCTGAACGCTTGCGGTTTGCTGGCTTGGACCCGGACAGAAATTATCTGGTCAAGCTGATCTGGCCGACAATCTGGCAAGCCATTAAGGGGCCATCGGCAATCGAGATGCTTGGGCTAAATCAGGATGGCGCGACGTTGAGCGGTGCCGCGTTGATGCACGGCGGGCTTCAACTGCCGCACGCGCATCCCGAAACCTGCTTGCTGTTTTACCTCGACGCCAGCTGACGGGCATCGATCGTTTCGCGGGCTTTCGATAGGTCCGCGACGAAGTTGCGGCGCTCGCGTGCCGCCGCTTCGGCATCGGGCAGACGCAGCAAACAACTCGGGTGGATGGTGACCAAGATGGGCACGCCTTCCATGCTCTCCAACATTTCCCCCCTGCTTGCGCTAATGGCCACATTTTTGCCTGTAAGGCTGCGCGCGGCCGTTGCGCCGAGCGCGACGATCAGGTCGGGCTGGACCATCTCAATCTCGCGCTTCAGCCACCAGCGGCAATGGTTGATCTCGCCGACGTTCGGGCGATCATGAATGCGGCGTTGGCCCTCTTGCTTGAACTTGAAATGTTTGACCGCATTCGTGACATAGGCTTGCGCACGGTCAATTCCGGCCTCGCGCAGCGCGGCGTTGAATATCTGTCCTGCGGGGCCAACAAAGGGCTGCCCCTGTATATCTTCTTGATCACCTGGCTGCTCGCCAACAAACATCAGCTTTGCGCGCTCAGGCCCTTCGCCAAAAACGATCTGGGTGGCTGGACCAAATAAGGGGCAGCGACGACACCGTGCCGCCTCTGCCCGTAGCGACTGTAATGTGTCCGCGACGGGGGCGGCCGTCTCTTTTTCGATCATTGCCAGTTCGCGATTTCGGGCGGACTGGATAAGTTCTGATACCAAAGCGGTCTCGGGCATATTGTGCCAATATTTCTTGGGCATTTCTTTTAACATCGCCTTCACCTTCAGGCGGGCAGGGTTGAAGATCGACCCATAATAGGTTTTCCATTGCTCCTCGATGGCATCTTCGGTGGGCGCATCTTCCTTTTGCGCTGCGGGGCCCTCCAACAATTTGTCTTTGTCCCAATGAATGGACAGCTGCGGCGTTAAAATGGACCAGCGCATGCCCGCAAAACGCCGCACAAAGAATGACGCGTTCGTGCGGACAATGTGGTGCTCGGGTTCGAACCACGCGACGAAATGTTCGTCTCCATCCTGCGCGATTCTGCGAAAGCGCACGAAGGCGCGCATCTTGTGGATGTCGCGCCGCACGGTTTTGGCCATGACGTCAAGCTTGCGCAGCAAGGGGTCTGCGCGGTCGCCCATGTGGCGCTTACCCGCCTTCAGATCAATGAGCAGCTGATACAGCAAACCAAAACGTTCCGGATCGGAATGACAGATGACCGAACGCGACAATTCGGCAAACCCCTTTGGAACACCGATGGGTGCAGCTGCAATATTGCTTTCGGGATTTGCAAACAGGTCCGTGCGTTGTTCGCCGATTTGCCACACAATGTCCGCGGGACGCGCGCCAAGACGCAACAGGCCGCGGCATTGTTCCCGCCAGCCGTCGAAATCATCTTCATGTTCCAGCCGCGCGGTAATCACGCAAACAACTCGAGCTGGTGCACCTTTGGCGCAACCGATGCGCGCAGATGCTCCATGTCGGTCAATGCGCCGGGGGTCCAGCCTTCAGCGGTGATGAACGGCCGAATTTTCGCGATGGACACGGTAAGCCTGCCGACATCCTCGAGCCGCAACCGCCGCCAGCGCCGTGCCTTTAATATCGCGTCGACGGCCTTCGTCCCGAGCCCGGGAACCCGCCACAACATGGCCTTTGGCGCGCTGTTCACATCCAATGGAAAGTGCGCGCGATGCTTCAGCGCCCATGCGAGTTTTGGATCAATATCGAGCGGCAGCATGCCATCGGCGTCTGCTGCGTCGACAACCTCCTGCGGGGCAAAGCCATAGAACCGCAGCAGCCAGTCCGATTGATACAGCCGGTGCTCGCGCATCAACGGTGGACGTTGCAGCGGCAACACGGCGCTGGCGTCGGGGATTGGGCTGAACGCCGAATAATAGACACGGCGCAAACCAAAGCGGTCATAAAGACCGTTTGCGCGCTTTACGATATCGCTGTCGGTCGCGCTGTCCGCACCCACGATCATCTGCGTGGATTGACCGGCGGGCGCAAAGTTGGGCGCGCTTCGGTATTTCTTTTTTGCATCCCGACCGTCGAGGATGGATTCCTTCAGGCCACCCATTGCCCCTTCAATCCGCTCTTCGGACTTTTCGGGCGCAAGCTTTTGCAGGCCGGCGCGCGTCGGCAATTCGACGTTGATTGATAGCCGGTCGGCATGCCGCCCAGCCGCCTCCAACAATTCCGGATCAGCATCGGGAATGGTTTTGAGGTGGATGTAACCGCGAAAGTCATGGTCTTCGCGTAAGCTGCGCGCGACCTCGACGATTTGCTCCATTGTGTAGTTGGAACTTTTGATGATCCCCGACGAGAGGAACAATCCCTCAATATAATTCCGTTTATAAAAATTCAGCGTGAGGTCGACGACTTCCTTTGGCGTAAACCGTGCGCGACGAACATTCGAGCTCTTGCGATTGATGCAATAATGGCAGTCGAAAATACAGCTGTTGGTCAGCAAAATTTTCAGCAGCGAAATGCAGCGGCCATCGGGCGCATAGGCATGGCAAATTCCCATCCCTTCGGTCGATCCAATACCGCCCGATTTGCCGCTAGACCGTTTGGACGTTCCCGAAGACGCGCAGGAAGCGTCATATTTTGCGGCGTCGGCAAGAATCGCGAGCTTTTCTGAAATCTGAAGTTGGGACATTTGTTCTATATATGTTCTTTAAATGCCAGTGTCTATGTGCAATGGTCAAAATTGTTTCTCATCACATTTTTGGTTCGCAGGCTTAGCCGTCGCGCCGTAACTTTCGCTGACACATGCGGTTTACATCGGGCCTGACACTGCCCATATTCGGATTGTTAAAAGGACAGCCGACATCTCCCGAACCGCCGCCCAACATTGGATAGAGCCGCACGCGCATGGCATCTATGTGAAGCCTGCAGACATGTGGATTGATCCGTCGCGTCCTGCCGCGCGCGCGCTTGTCACCCATGGCCATGCTGACCATGCACGTAGCGGTCATGGCGCGGTGTGGGCGACACCTGAAACGCTTGCGATTATGGCGCTGCGATATGGAACCGAAATGGGCACGCCAGTGCCCTATGGCGAGGGCTTCGAACATGGCGGTGTTAAGATAAGCTTTCACCCCGCGGGCCATGTGCTTGGGTCGGCGCAGATATTGCTTGAACATGCCGGCGAGCGGGTTGTGGTGACCGGGGATTATAAGCGGCGCTTTGACCCGACATGCACCCCGTTTGAACCCGTTGCCTGCGATGTTTTGATTACCGAAGCAACCTTTGGCCTTCCCGTATTCACGCATCCTCCGATTGAGGACGAGATTGCCAAGTTGCTCGCCGCCCGCGAAGCCAATGTTGATGGCTGCATTATCGTGGGTGCTTATGCGTTGGGTAAGGCGCAGAGGGTCATCGCTGAACTGCGTAGGGCGGGTTACGATGCCCCCATTTATATCCATGGCGCGATGCAGAAAATGTGCGAGCTATATGCCGCGCACAATGTGCCGCTGGGCGAACTCATCATGGCAACTGGCCTTGCCAAATCGGAATTGAAAGGCGCGATTGTTATAGCGCCGCCGTCTGCGATGAATGACCGATGGGCACAGCGCCTGCCGGAACCCATAACCGCCATGGCATCGGGGTGGATGCGCGTCCGGCAGCGCGCACGACAGCGCAATGTCGAACTGCCTTTGGTCATTTCGGACCATGCCGACTGGAACGAATTGACCGATACGCTGCTTGAACTGCGCCCTTCCGAAACCTGGATCACCCATGGCCGCACCGATGCGCTTGGTCGGTGGTGTGAGCTGCATCAGTTAAAGGCCCGCGCGCTTGATCTGGTTGGCCGCGAAGATGAGGATGAAGGCTGATGCAAGCTTTTGCCGCGCTCATCGATGGCTTGATCTACACGCGGTCGCGCGATTTGAAGATCCGCCTGATCGCCGATTATCTGCGTATAACACCGGACCCCGATCGCGGCTGGGCCTTGGCGGCACTGGCCGGGACGCTGAACATTGCAACGGTCAAATCGGCGGCCATTCGCGCGATGGCAGAGGAACGTTTCGACCCCATGCTGTTCCGCATGAGCCGCGATTATGTTGGTGATACCGCCGAAACTGTCGCGCTGATGTGGCCAGACAACAGCGGCGGCGATGCCGCGCCCAACGTGTCCGAAGTCATCGATCTGTTGAACAGCACGAGCCGCGCGCGCGCTCCGGCGGTGTTGGCGGAGTTGATGGACCGGCTGGATGCAAATGGCCGTTATGCGCTGCTAAAGCTTGCAACGGGCGGCATGCGGGTGGGTATATCTGCGCGTCTTGCCAAGACGGCTTTCGGGCAAGCCTTTGGCGTGTCCGTCGACGACGTCGAAGAGGTGTGGCACGCGCTCCGCCCTCCATATATCGAGCTTTTCGCATGGGGCGAAGGGCGGACCGAACGACCCGATCCCGCCGACAGCGCGTTTTTCCGGCCCTTCATGCTCGCGCATCCGCTTGAGGACGGCAGCGTGCATCTTGATGAATTTGTCGCCGAATGGAAATGGGATGGCATCCGTATCCAGATTGCGTCGACCGGCGGCGAAACGCGCTTGTTCAGCCGTGGCGGTGACGAGGTGACGGGGGCGTTCCCCGAAATAGCGGCGGCATTCAAAGGCATTGGCGTCGTGGACGGCGAATTGCTGGTACGCGGCGAAGTGCAGGGCGGCGAGGCCGCCAGCTTCAATGCGTTGCAGCAACGACTGGGCCGCAAGAATGTCACGGCAGCCATGCAGGCCGAGTATCCGGTGTTTGTCCGCCTGTACGACATATTGTTCGACGGTGCGGAGGATTTGCGCAGTCAGCCATGGACCGCGCGGCGCGACCGGCTTGAACTGTTTACGGCCAATCTTGACCCCGTGCGGTTTGATGTATCCGCGGTTATTGAAGCGCGCGATTTCGAGCATCTGGCCGAAATCCGTGCCTCGGCACGCGAAGCGGCGATTGAAGGCGTGATGCTTAAGCGGCGCGATTCGCCCTATTTGGCGGGGCGTAAGGTCGGGCTGTGGTACAAATGGAAACGCGAGCCGCTCGTGGCCGACTGCGTGATGATGTATGCGCAGCGGGGGAGCGGAAAACGCTCCTCATATTATTCCGACTACACTTTTGGCTGCTGGACCGAAGACGGCAATTTGTTGCCGGTTGGAAAGGCTTATTCCGGGTTCAGCGATGACGAACTGAAATGGCTCGACCGCTTTGTCCGCAATAACACCGTCGCCCGTTTCGGTCCGGTCCGCGAAGTGGAAAAGTCGCTGGTGCTTGAGGTTGCGTTTGACGCGGTGCATGAATCCAAGCGGCACAAATCAGGCGTGGCCATGCGGTTCCCGCGTATCTCGCGTTTACGCAGGGACAAGCCGGCGGAAGAGGCGGACACCATATCCGCGTTGCGCGCGATGTTCGATTAGAGGAACGCCTTTACGTCCGCCATGAAGCGGTCAAACTGGTCATGATGCAACCAATGACCCGCATTTTCATATTCGACGACTTTTGCCGTTGGAAAATGCGCGATGCGGCCATCTTTTTCGGGGTTTGACGCCCAACTGTCGGCACCATACATCATCAACATCGGGCAGGTGATCGACTGCCAGATTGCGAGCAGATCTTCGCGTGGCATGTCGAATATTGCCCAGATGTTGAGGTAATTGTCGAACTTCCAGCTCCAGCTGCCATCCTCGTTCCGGCTGATGCCGTGCACCGTCAGATGGCGCGCCTGTTCATCGGTCAAATAGCTGTTTTCAGCCTTCATCCGTTCATAAGCAGCTTCAATATTGGGATAGCGTTTCGGGGTGCGGCCAGCCGCATTGCGCTTATCGTCAATCCACTGCCGGAAACGATTTTGTATGCCAATCGCGTCGCGTTCCGCCTGCATTTTGGGGGAAAGGCCAAGCCCCTCAATATTCACCATCTTGCGGACATTTTCGGGGTAAAGCCCGGCATAACGCGTGGCGATATTGCCGCCCATTGAATGCGCAATGATGCTGACGGGGGCAAGGTTCAACTGGTGGATTAGCTGCGCCAGATCATAGACAAAGGCAGACATTTCGTAATTGCCGTCGGGTGACCACGCGCTGTCGCCATGGCCACGTAGATCGGGTGCGATAATGTGCCAATCGTGGCGCAGCTCTTCGGCCACCCAGTCCCAGCTGCGCGCATGGTCGCGACCGCCATGGACCAAAAGCAACGGTGGCGCATCGGGATTGCCCCAATCGACGTAGTTCAGCCGAAGGCGCTGCGAAATAAAGCTGTTTGTGATGGGGCCATGTAAAGTCATTCCGCAGCCAGTAATTGTTCCGCACCACCAAGGTCAACCGATACCAGCCGGCTGATGCCCTGTTCGACCATGGTAACGCCAAATAGCCGGTGCATTCTGCTCATGGTGACGGCGTTGTGCGTGACGATCAGGTAGCGGGTGTCGGTTTCACGTGTCATCGCCTCCAACAAATCGCAGAAACGTTCGATATTCGCATCGTCCAGCGGGGCGTCAACTTCGTCGAGGACACATATCGGCGCTGGGTTTGTGAGGAACAATCCAAAGATGAGCGCGACCGCAGTCAGCGCCTGCTCTCCGCCCGACAAAAGGGTCAGCGACTGGAGCTTTTTGCCCGGTGGCTGCGCGAATATCTCAAGCCCTGCCTCAAGTGGGTCTTCGCTGTCGATCAATGCCAGATGCGCCTGCCCGCCGTTAAACAGCGTTGCGAAGAGCCGGCGGAAATGTCCGTCGACTGCCTCAAAGGCAGCGAGCAAGCGCGCTCTGCCTTCGCGATTTAAGCTGCCGATGGAACCGCGCAGACGGTTAATCGCGAGCGTAAGCTCTTCACTTTCTGCCGCGCCCGAACCTTGTTGCGCCTCAAGCTCCGCGAGTTCATCAGCAGCGATCAGATTTACCGGCCCAATGCGCTCGCGCTCATTTTGCAGCCGGTCCAGCCGTGCGGACTCCACCGATGCATCTTCCATTGCATGTTCATCGAATCCGAGCTTTTCGGGGAGCACCGGCGGCGGGCATTCAAAACGCTCGCCCGATATCCGCCCCATTTCGACGCGGCGATGTTCCTGATTTTCCGCGCGTGCTTCGGCACCAGCGCGCGCCTCGCGGGCAACGGAGAGCGCCTCTGCAGCGGTCGCGAGTTCGTTTTCCAGTTCCCGAAGCGTTTTCTCGCAGGCACCTTCTGTGACTTGAAGGCCATTTAGCTTTTCGGCCAGCTGTTCTTTGTCTTGCCGCAGGCTTGCGATCTCGCGTGCCAGAATATCGGGCCGCCCTTCCATCGCCTCCTGCTCAGCCGCAATATCTGCGCTGCGCTTGTTCATGTCGGCGATCCGGCGCTCCGCCTCGCCAGCGCGCTCTTGCCATCCCCGGATTTCGGCAAGCGCGACGGCACGTCGTTCGCGGATTTGTGCAATGCGCTGTTCAAGTGACGACAAATCCGCCTGATTGCGCGCCAGCAGCTCGCGCGCAGCTTCGTTCGCGATGACAAGCTTTTGGACGAGGTCCGAATGATGCGTGCCATCTGGCAACGCGGCGCGGGCGGCTTCTGCGCTGCTTTGTTCGGACTTTGCCTCGGCGAGCTCTTGTTCGCTGGCCGCCATACGGTCGAGCAACGCGGCCTTTGCAGATTTAAGCCGGGCCAGCGCATCTTCGGCTTGGTCCACTGCGCGCAAAGCCTGCCGCAATTGCCCTTCGGTTTCGGCGCGCGCCGCCGCTGCCGCCCGAACGGCATCCTGCGCGGCGCCGATAGCATCCGTCATCTGCGCCAGTGCCTCGGCCTGTTCAGCCAACGCAGCTTCCGCTGGCGGTATCAATGCATTTAGCTCGGCCAGTCGGTTTGCCCGAACCAGCAGCTCAGCGGTCGTTGCGCCGTCGCCATCGGTGGCGAAACCATCCCAGCGGCGCAATTGCCCGGAAAGCGTCACCACGCGCTCACCCGGTGTCAGTGCTGCGCCATTATCTTGTTCGACAACCCGCACATGCGAAAGGCGCGCAGCCAATTCCTGAGGTGCGTCGACATAATGGATCAGGGCATTGTCGGCCAATGCGCCCATCGCGGGCGTCCCGCCCAGCCAACGGCGTCCGGCATCCCCACCAATTGTTGCATCGGCATCATCACCCAGCGCAGCGGCTAATGCGCGTTCGTAGCCCGGCCGAACCTTGATACGGTTAATCGCCTTGTCGCCGTCCCCTTTGGCAAGTGACCGTTCGAGCGCATTTTGCTCGGTCAGCAAGCCCGCAAGCTCTGCTTTGGCACTGGCTAGGCTTGCCTGCGCGCCGTCGCGTGCCGCGATCAATTCGGTCCTGCGCGTTTCTGCCGCTTCGCTGGCTTGTGTGTTTTCCTGCAAATGCTTTTGTAAGGTGGCGACACTGGCTTCTGCCGATTTTTTGGCAGATTCACATGCAGCTTCATCGCCCAAGGCGTCCCGCTCGCTGGCCATGCGCGCAACGGCACTTGCTGCCCGTTCGGCACGCATGACTGCCGCTGCAACGGCGGCGTCGGCCACGCGCAATTCGGCGTCGGCTCTGGCTTGTTCGGCGGCGGCCTTTGCCAAGGCAATTTCGCTTTCGCGCGCCTGACGTTCGACATTTTCGGCCGCGCGCAACAGGGCAGGGCGCTCTTCTTCCTGTGCCTTGATCTGTTCAGATAAAGCCACGCTTTCGCTCTGAAGATGCGCGAGCGCGTCAGCGGCGTCATGGGTTAATTTGCCCTCACGAGCGCCATCTTCGGCCATGCGGGACGCTTGCGCAGACAAATCTGATTGCCGCTGCAATATCCGTTCCTGCTCACCCGTTAGTTGGACAAGTTTGTTGGAAACGTCATTCGCCGCATCGCGTGCTGCCATTGCAACGGCGCGGGCGTTTGCCAATTGGGTTACGGCGTCTTGTTGCCGCTCGGTTAAAGCGCGCTGGGTGGCGGCGGCGTTGTCTACGGCGGCCGTCGCGGCATTGGCCTCCGCACGCGCGGCATCAGCCGCAGCCTTGGCTTCGCGCCAACGCACGAAAATAAGCCGGGCTTCGGCCTGCAATATGTCTTTTGACAAGGTGCGGTAGCGTTCGGCCTGTTTGGCCTGCCGCCGCAATTGCCCCGCGCGTGCGTCCATGTCGGCGAGGATCGTTGCCAGCCGTGCAAGGTTGCTTTCTGCCGCGCGCAGTTTTTGTTCGGCGTCTTTGCGCCGCACGTGCAGTCCGGAGATGCCAGCCGCTTCCTCGAGCATCTGCCGCCGTTCCTGTGGCTTTGCAGAGATGATCGCGCCAATCCGGCCCTGACTGACGAGGGCAGGCGAATGTGCGCCTGTGGCGGCGTCTGCGAAGATAAGCGCGACATCTTTGGCGCGTACATCCCTGCCGTTCGAGCGATAGGCTGATCCAGCGCCGCGTTCTATCCGCCGGGTAACTTCCAGTTCCTGATCGCCGTCAATTGCAGCGTCACCATCATCGCTACGTTCCGCCAAGATGGTGACTTCGGCAAAGTCACGTGGCGGTCGGGACGCTGTACCCGCAAAGATCACATCTTCCATGCCCGCGCCGCGCATGGATTTTGCGCTGCTTTCGCCCATGACCCAACGGATTGCTTCCAGCAGGTTGGATTTGCCGCAGCCGTTCGGCCCGACGATGCCCGTCAGGCCGTTTTCGATCCGCAATTCGGCGGGCTCGACAAAGCTTTTGAAGCCGACAAGTTTCAGCTTCTTTATCCGCACCGGGCTGCCCCTTTCGCGAATGAGGCTATGTCAGTGCCCCCCCGAGCCATATTTAGCGCGCGCCAGCCTCGATCAGCTTGGTCTTCACCTGGTTCCACGAACTGGCGTCCAGCTTTGCCCCGTTGAGCATGAAGAACGGCGTTCCACTCACGCCGTCATCTTTTGTACCACGCTCTGTGGTCTTGATCAGGGCATCGATTGCGGCTTTGTCCGACAGACATGCCTTGGCTTGGTCTTCGCTAATGCCACGCGACTTTACGAATTCGATCAGGCCCATTTTCGTACCCAGCAGGGTTGAAATTTCCCCCGGCGACATTTTCTGCATGGCTTGCTGATCTGCCTCCGTCACCGTGCTAAGTTTGCTCAACCAGCTTGCCTGTTCGGCATATAGCTGATCGGTCAACGGGAAAAATGCCTCAGGACCGCTGCATTGCGCCAGCAGGAAACCGGGAATGTCCTGAATACCGTGCACCAGAAATGGCCGGAATTCCATCGATACGCGGCCGCTGTTGACGATTTCGTGCAGCTGTTCCGATGCTTGCACAGAGAATTGCGCACAAGTGGGGCAGCTGATTGCGCCATATTCGACCAGCTTCAACGGCGCGTCCGGATTGCCCATTTTATAGCCACCGAATTCGGTTTTGCTAACAACATCGACCCATGCGGTATCGGCGGGTGCTGCTATCTTAGCGATCGGTTCGCCTTTCGGCGCGCCTCCTGTGTCACCGCCGCTGCAGGCTGCGAGCGCCAAAACCGCTAATGTTGTCGAAATGAGTGTCTTGATACGCATGGGATATCCTTCAATTTGGGATGTCGAGTTATTGCAATGCCGCGTTCAGTTCGGCCGTACTATGGACGTGGTCTTGCAAGACGCCATTGACCATGAATGACGGCGTACCGCGCACGCCCAGCGCAGCTCCGGCCTCCGTCATATCGATAACCGCCTTCAATGCCGCCTTGTCCGCCAGACAGACTTTCGCCTGCGCTGGCGTGATGCCGCGCTGTTGCATGATTGGCCCAAGCCCGAGTGCGTCAAACGCGCCAATCATGAAACCAGCATAATCTGCGGATTTAAGCTTTGCTTGCGTTTCAGCATTGATATTTTTGGTCTTGCCCAACCAGACGGATTGGGTCGCGAACAAGTGCCGCTGATTGCCAAAGAATTTGCCCTTGCCACCGCAACGGGCAAGCATGGCTGCGGTGAGATCGACCGCGTTCAAAACCATATTGCGAACCTCGTAGCTCGCTTTGCCAGTTGCAACTGACTGCGCCTTGAATGCGGGCGCTTCTTTCAATTCGAAGTCCGCACAATGGCTGCATGTGTAGCTGAGATATTCGACAACCTTATTGGGGGCTGCCGGATTGCCCAAAACATGCGCGCCCTTGTCGGTCACCGTAACGGTGGAAAGCCATTTGCTTGGCGCAGGTGCAGCGGCCAGAGTCGTGGAAAGCGACGCAGCGCCCAACAAGAGGAAAAACAGGGACTTTTTTGCACGCAACATCAACATAGCCTTAGCCATTGAAACCATGACGTGCATCTGGAATCACTCGCTGCCTTTGGCAAGGCTTTTTGCAAGGCTTTCGAGCACGGCAAACAGTTCGGGATCACCGATTTCGCGCAGAGATTCGCCCAGTTCCATCGGTATAGGCTTTAGCGAAGGCGGCGCTACCGGTTGCCGTGCGGGTGGCTTTGCAACCGGCCCTTGGCGAACTTTAACCCGTGCGACCGCGCCATAGCCAAAGAAACGATTCACCCGGTCGATGATCTCGGGAAGCACATGCTGGATCATCGTGGCATGCGCGCCCTCAACGGTCAGCTCAAGCGTGCCATCGGATTTTTTGCCAATGGGGAAACGGATCGCCTCTGGCGCTGATACAGCGGCGTAGCGCGCGCCAACAATTTCGTCCCAGCGGCTGACGACTGAACTTTGCACAAAGCCAAAGCGTCGGAACGCGGCCCGGCCGATTTCGGGCATCAGTGCGGACACCGCTTTGGCCTCACCGCCGCGCGGACGCTGAAACGTCTTGGGCGTTACCGGCTTTTTCGGGCCCTTTGGCGCTGTTGGTGGCTTGCCTTTATCCATCACCTAATCCATGCCATTTTACATGCCTGCCGTCCAACAGACTGACCAGATTTCTGGGGATATCGCCGAGCGTCTGCTGGCGCATTATGATGTCCATGCCCGAACCTTGCCATGGCGGAAACAGCCGGGGCAGGGTTTCGCGGACCCCTATCATGTCTGGTTGTCGGAAATCATGTTGCAGCAGACCACGGTCGCCGCCGTCGGTGCCTATTTCCGCACATTCACCCAGACGTGGCCCAATTTTGCCGCACTGGCTGCAGCTGATGATGCGGATGTTATGGCCGCATGGGCCGGGCTTGGTTATTATGCCCGTGCCCGCAATCTGTTGAAATGCGCGCGCGTGGTGGTTTCCGAATATCAGGGGCAGTTGCCTTCTTATGAAGCAGATTTGCTAAAGCTGCCCGGAATCGGTCCCTACACAGCAGCGGCGATTGCAGCGATTGCATTTGGGCGACGCGCGGTGGTGGTCGACGCCAATGTCGAACGGGTGGTGTCGCGGCTATTTGCGATATCGACGCCGCTGCCGCAGGCAAAGCCAGAAATTCGCGCGGCTACCGATAGCATAACGCCCGAACTGAGGGCAGGCGATTTTGCGCAGGCGATGATGGATCTGGGCGCGGGCATTTGCTCGGTCCGTTCGCCGTCGTGCCTGATTTGCCCCATCCAATTTGCGTGTGCCGCCTTTCGTGCAGGCAACCCCGAAATCTATCCCGCAAAACTGCCGAAAAGCGCAAAGCCGCAACGGGTGGGGCATGTGTACTGGATTGAACGTGATGGCCATGTCTGGCTGCTGCGCCGTGATGATCGCGGCTTGCTTGCGGGCATGCGGGCATTGCCGGATGACGGATGGACAGCGCGCATCGACGGTGACGCAATTCCGCCTGCGGCAGCCAATTGGCAAAAATTGCCAGCGCAGGTTGCGCATATATTCACGCATTTTTCCCTGACCGTAAACATTGCCGTTACGTCATGGCCAGCAGACGCAGACGGCCCCGGTGAAGGCGAATGGTGGCCGCTAAAATCGCTCGACAATGCGGGTCTGCCGACCCTATTCAGAAAAGTGACTGAGGCGGTTTTGAACGCAGGAGAGAGATGATGGACGTACAAGCAACAGGGCAGATCATGTTGGGTCGGCGCGGATTACTCGCATGGGGCGGACGACTGGCAGGCGCCGGCGCCGTTGGTGCGTTTTTGCCCGGCATGGCTTGGGCGCAGGCTGCGGAAAAATACCCTACGATCAAAGCCGAATTTGAAAGCTATGTTTCGTCGGGCAAGCTTCCCGGCGTTTTGGCAACCATTGGCCGGGCGTCTGGTCTGCCAGACGTCATTGCCGTTGGCACGCAAGGACTGGGCGAGAAGACGCCTGTCAATATCGACACATTATGGCGCGTCTATTCGATGACGAAGCCCATCACGGGCATGGCCGCGATGATTTTGGTTGGCGAAGGCAAGATGAAGCTCGACCAGCCCATTTCCGAATTTCTGCCTGAATTCGCCAACATGACGGTGTTGACCGATCCTGAAAAAAGCATGGATGCGGTTCCGGCCAAGAACCAGATTACGGTTCGCCACTTGTTGACGCATACGGCTGGTCTTGGATATTCCATCATTACCAAGGGGCCATTGCTGCAGGCCTATCTGGACAACGGCATTACGCCGGGCATCGTCAGCCGCTTTCCTATTCCCGGTCAACCAACCAGCACGCCGACCCCCGATCTCAAGACATTTTCGGAACGGCTTGCCAAATTGCCGTTGGTTGCAGAACCCGGGACCAAATGGAGCTATTCCATCTCGCTCGATTTGTTGGGCCGCGTGATTGAAGTTGCCAGCGGTATGGATTTTGAGGCTTTCCTCAAGACCCGCATTTTTGAGCCGCTGAAAATGAACAGCAGCTATTTCCAAGTGCCAAAGTCGGAAACGTCGCGACTGGTTTCCAACTATGCGCCCGTCAACGGCGTCCTGTTTCCAATCGATCCTGCGGCGACGAGCATCTATCTCGACAAGCCTGCTTTTGCCTTTGGTGGTGCAGGCATGGTCTGTTCGGCGCGCGATTATGACCGCTTCCTCAACATGCTTGCCAATTATGGTGAGCTGGACGGCGTGCGGATTATGTCGCCAAAAACGGCTGCGCTCGCAATGTCCGACCTGTTGCCCCCTGCTGTGTCAACCGACGGTACGTATGCGGACGGCGCAGGTTTTGGCGCGGGCGGACGCGTTGGCAAGGGCGCGAACGAAGGTGTGTACGGCTGGGGTGGTGCCGCCGGCACCGTTGCTTTCGTCGATCCAAAGCGCAAGTTGCGCGCGGTTTGCATGGCGCAATATATGCCAAGCAACGCCTATCCGTTCCACGAGAATTTCGCAAAATGGGTCCTGAAGGACCTTGGCCTGCCAGCCTGATCCGATGATGTCGCCAGGGTTTACGGGCTCACCGCTCGATCGCGCTGACCGCGTACGCAATGATGCAGAGGCCTATGGCGTTTTGCTGGCTGACTGGCGCGCACGGGTTTTGGGTCTCGATGGCCTAGACCCCCGCGTTAGCGACGCAGGCGGCTTGCATTGGCATTCGATGGCAGAATTGGATGGTTCGGAAGAACTCATCTTACTTGGCCTGTCTGATGATAAGCCACATTTTGTCGCCGTCGTTGAGGCGACAGGAGATGCATTTCGTTCGCCCGCTATCTGGCGTGCCCTGTCCATGCTGCCTGCCGAAGATGCCGCAATTTACGGCACTGCGCGCAGCCTGATTGAATGGCACAATAACCATCGCTTTTGTGGACGTTGCGGACATGCCACAGTGCTGTTCCGTGCAGGCTGGGGCCGCAAATGCGGCAATTGCGCAAAGGAGCATTTTCCGCGCACGGACCCTGTGGTCATCATGCTTGCCGAATATGAAGGCAAAGCGCTGGTGGGACGCCAGTCACGCTTCCCGCCGGGAAATTACTCGGCACTCGCTGGCTTTCTGGAGCCCGGCGAAAGCATGGAGGAAGCGGTGCGTCGTGAAATCCATGAAGAGGCCGGCGTCACCTGCGGCGCGGTGCGCTATGTCACCAGCCAACCATGGCCATTTGGTGGGTCGCAACTGATGATGGCATGTATTGCCGATGCGCAAGGCGACGCGCTGGTCCTCGACACCACGGAAATAGAAGACGCCATGTGGGTCACAAAGGAAGAAGCCCGTGCTGCGCTGGAAGGTGCTTCGGACCGCCGTTTCAACGCGCCGCCGCCTTTTGCGATTGCGCATAGCCTATTGAAATATTGGGTGTCGCAATGACCGGTGCCGCCATTCCCTTGCGCATTGATATTGTATCCGATGTCGTGTGCCCGTGGTGCATCATCGGTTTAAAGCAGGTGGAGAAAGCGCTGACGCTGGTGGGCCGCGATCTGGCCGTTGAAACGCATTGGCACCCGTTTCAACTAAATCCGAATATGCCCCCTGAAGGCGAAGACACCGCCGAACATATTGCCCGCAAATATGGCAGCACCCCCGAACAGAGTCGCGCCAACCGGCAACGGCTGAGCGACATTGGCGATAGCTTGGGTTTTGCCTTCAATTATGGCGAGGGCATGCGCATCTACAATACGTTCAATGCGCATAAGTTGCTGACGATTTTCGGGAGCGAACGTGGCTGGCAGGCGCAAACGGATCTGAAAATGGCACTGTTCAAGGCCTATTTTCAGGACCGGTGCGATGTGAGCGACACCGAAGTCTTGTGCGACATTGCCGAGGCACAAGGCATGGATCGCGCGGTGGCGGCGGCGTGGATTGCCGACGGGGCGCTGACCGAAAGCGTGCGTGCGGAAATGGCGCACTGGATGGACCAGAATATAACCGGCGTCCCCGCGATCATCTTTGACCAAAAATTCATGGTTCCGGGCGCACAAAGCGCGGAGACGTTTGCAGATGTCATCAACAAGGTGTTGGCGAAACGCGAAGCGGCTTAAACCAGCCCCATCTTCATAAGTTCGCCCAGCATCTTTGGGGACATTTCGTCACGACCATCGGTTTCGACAGAATCGAGATCCGGCGGCGTGTTCGCTTCCTCAAGATAGCGCCAGCCCTGATGCGCCCTTTTCGGGGTTGAACGCACCGCGATCAGGCGCGGTTGAAGCCGGATCCAATGGCGACCGGCGCCATTTTCCATAAAGCCCAAAATTGGGCTTCGGCCGATGATGGTATGCGTGTGAATCCAAAACAGCGAGCCACCCGCCATTTCGTCAACGCGCTTGGGCAAATAACGCGTGGTCAGGCGCACTTCACCATCCTGCGCATAGGCCGCGAGTCGCTCGCGCAAATGTTTCGGGCTTTCCGCGCCGAACGCGATTTTGGTCATGTTAAGAGGCATGGGCGTTATTCGGGAACTGCAGTGTTAACCGACAAGGCCGCTGAAGACCGCAAGCCCCAAGAAAATCAGGAAGCCCATGGAATCCGTAATCATCGTTACGAATATCGAACTTGATACAGCAGGGTCCTGATCCAAGCGATCAAGCAGAACAGGTATGGCAACACCCGACAGACCGGCCAGCGCGATATTGCACAATATCGCCACAGCAATAACGCCGCCCAGCAGCTGATCGCCAAATATGATGCCCGCGCCGAAGCCTGCAATCACCGCGATCGTTGCACCGATGAGCAGGGCGACGCGAATCTCGCGCCAGATCGACCGCATCGTGTTCGATTGCGTAAGCTGATTGGTTGCCAACGCGCGCACCGTCACCGCTAGGGTCTGCGTGCCTGCATTGCCGCCAATGGAGGCAACAATCGGCATAAGCACAGCCAAGGCGACCATGGTTTCAATCGCTGCCCCAAATTGCGCGATGATGAAACTGGCGACCATTGCGGTACCCAGATTGGCGATCAACCAACGCACGCGTGCCTTGTAACTGTCGGAAATCGGCTCGTTAATGTCGCCTTCACCGGCACCAGACAGCCGCAAGATATCCTCGTCCGCTTCTTCCTGAATGATGTGCACGATGTCATCGGCCGTGATGACGCCGACGAGCCGTCCTGCGCCATCCACAACAGCGGCCGAAATAAGTGCGTATTTCTGGAACCGAAGCGCGACTTCTTCCTGATCCATATCAACGGGAATCAGCGTCTGTTCGTGCTTCATGATATCGCTGACAGGAACCTTGCGCTGGCTGCGCATGATCCAGCTGAGCTTGCACGTACCCACGGGCTTATGCTGCGGGTCGACGACAAACACTTCCCAGAACTCTGTGGTCAGCTCATGATGGTCGCGCAGATAGTCGATCAATTGACCCACGGTCATATGCTCTGGCACCGCCACAAGCTCGCGCTGCATGATACGGCCAGCGGATTCTTCGGGGTAGGACAGCGCGTCTTCGATGACCGCGCGGTCTTCGGGGTCCAGCTCGGCAAGAACGGCCTGCTGGTCCTCTTCCTCCATATCCTCGATGATCGCAACCGCGTCATCGGTGTCCAACTGTCCAGCAAGCCCGGCAACTTGCGCTGCTGGCAAGGCGTCGATGATATCCTCGCGGACATAGTCATTGACCTCGGCCAGCACTTCGGCGCTCATCAACGCGCCCATGCTGATGGCAAGGTCGCCGCGCCGTTCAGACGGCGTTAGCTCGAGAAGGTCGGCAATGTCGGCTTCGTGGAGCGGTTCAACAAGGCGGTAGACTTCTTGGGCGTCTCCGGCTTCCATGGCGTCCAGCACGCGGTCGACATAATCGCGGGTCAGACGGTTGTCTTCGTCCAGCGTCTCCAAAATTTCGGTATCGATGGTCAATGGGTCGGCGATATCGCTTGTCATGTGCGGGCCTCCCATTCGTAATTTTGTGCCTGGACGTTGTAATTGCGCCCCTCCTAAGCTTGCAGCGTCAAATTGCAATGATTTTGGCTTTGCACGCGCGCATGGCATCCCCTAGGGCACCGTCAACATTTCCCCAGCCTAAAGGATTATATATATGGCCGATGAAACGCTTACCCTTTCGCTCGACAGCGGCGACGTTGTTATCAAACTTCGCCCCGATCTGGCGCCAAACCATGTTGCCCGAATCAAAGAACTGGCTGGCGAAGGCTTTTACGACGGTGTGAAGTTCCACCGCGTGATTCCCGGATTCATGGCGCAGGGCGGTTGCCCGAACGGCACAGGCATGGGCGGTTCGTCCAAGCCAAATCTGGCGCAGGAATTCAACGCTGAACCGCATGTGCGCGGCGTATGCTCCATGGCGCGTACCAATGACCCGAACACGGCCAACAGCCAGTTCTTCATCTGCTTTGATGATGCGACCTTCCTTGACCGTCAGTATACGGTCTGGGGCCAAGTCACCAGCGGCATGGAACATATCGATGCTTTGCCAAAGGGCGAACCACCTGCGAATCCAGGCGTCATCCGCAAGGCGACTGTCGCCTGATATTAAAAACGCGCGGGAAGCCCAATGGCCGCCCGCGCGTTTTATCCTAATATTTTAGGATAATTATTTGCCTTGGGTCTAGCCTTGCGTAGGCTCGGGCGGACGCATTGCTTCCATGGCGGTCTTTAGCTCAGCCATCGAAATCTTGTCGTCCTTATCGGTATCGATCATCCCGAAATACTGGACCAATGGTCCCTGTGCTTCGTCCTTAGCGATGAAGCCGTCTTTATTTGCATCGAGAAAAGCAAAGATTTGCTCGGGCTGCGGCACACCACCGGCCGGTGGCGGCGGAGGCGCGTCCTGAGCCATCGCAACAGGAGACAGGACGAGTGCAGCCAGTATGGCCAATGATTTACGCATGAATAATCCTTTGAACAATGGAATGACTGTGATGGTCAGCCCAAGCTGAACATTCCCTTTACTACCGTAAAACAATGGCCTGACAACCACACACGTTCACCATCAAGCCGGCAACCAAGATAACCGCCGCGCGCCGATGCCTGATAGGCGGTAAAATTGTCACGCCCCAGCTCGGCAGCCCAATAAGGCGTCAGTACCGCATGGGCGCTGCCGGTAACGCTATCTTCATCAACGCCTGCACCCGGAACAAAAACGCGGCTGACAATGTCGGTGTCCTCCCCACGCGCCGTGGCGGTGAAGCTGTCATCGCCAAGTGTCGCAAGCGCCTTCATATCGGGTTTCAGCGCCAAAATTTCTGCTGCTGTTGCGTAAACGAACATATTGTAGCTGTCGGGGTTGCTGCGCATCGACAGGGGATTGCCGCCCATGGCCTGCATCATTTCGGGGTTATTAACCGGCTCTGTCGGGATTGCCGGCAATGCGACGGCATAACCATCACCTTCGCGGCGCACTTCCAATATTCCAGCTTTGCGCGTCCGGAACGTCACCCGGTCAAGCGCAGGGTTTTCGCTCAGCACGATATGCCCGCTCGCAAGTGTCGCATGGCCGCAGAGGCGGATTTCAACCTCTGGCGTGAACCAGCGCAATTCATAATCGGCAGCGCCCGTTTCATCAGGCACGTAGAAAGCCGTTTCGGCAAAGTTGTTTTCCTCGCCAATCGCCTGCAGCACGGCGTCATCCAACCAGTGCGTGAGGGGCATGACGGCGGCTTGATTGCCCGTGAACGGCCGCTCGGCAAAGGCGTCTACGTGATAATATGGCAAATCAGTCATGTGCATGCTCGTGATGTTCGATGGTTTCGGAGGGGATATAACCCATTTCGTCTTTGTGGCCTTCGGGGTCGGGGTGGATCAGCACTTCGACGCCGGGAAATTCTTCCATCAAGGCGTGCTCGACTTCGTCCATGATATGGTGCGCCGCCGCGACCGTCATGTCGGGGTCGACCCATACGTGAAACTGGCAAAAGTCGTGCGCGCCGCTTGAACGGGTGCGCATATCGTGAATGCCGCGCAGTTCGGGGTGGCGCATGGCAACTTCGATGAAGCGCTGGCGCTTTTCCTGTGGCCATTCGCGATCCAGCAATTGGTCCAACGCCAGACGTGCCGCTTTGTACGCACCCCACAACAGCCACGCTGCAATCGCGATACCGAACAATGGGTCTGCTCCGCGCACACCCAGCATCGTATCAAGGACAATCGCGACAATAACCGCAATGTTGAGCAAAAGGTCGCTTTGATAATGCACATGATCCGCTTGAATCGCGACCGATCCGGTTTTGCGGACAACATAACGCTGATAGGCAAGCAGCCCCAGCGTTGCCACAATCGCAATGAGTGAGACCCCAATGCCATATTCCGGATGGGACGTCGTTTCCTGCGTGCCAAGGCGCACAATCGCGCGCCATGCAATCAGAATGGCCGACAGTATGACGAGCACAACCTGCACCAAGGCCGACAATGCCTCCGCCTTGCCATGGCCGAAACGGTGGTCGTCATCGGCGGGCATCGCGGCGTACCGGACGCTGAACAGCGTGAGCAACGAGGCGAGGACATCAAATCCTGTGTCCGCTAATGACCCAAGCAGCGCAACTGAACCGGTCTCCGCCGCCGCAAACACCTTAAGTGCAAGCAGGAACAGCGCCATCGACACGCTGGCGATGGCCGCACGTTTGGTGAGTTCACCATGCGCATGGTGATGGTGGCTATGACCAAGGCTCATATGCGGCCCTTCATGGATATAACATGCCCGTCGTCCAGCCGTCGCCGTCGCGTTCATATACCCAGCGTTCGTGCAGGCGGAATTCGCGGTCTTGCCAAAATTCGATGCGGTGCGGGCTGACCATCCAACCCGACCAATGCGGCGGGCGCGGAACATCTTGGCCTTCAAAGCGGGTTTCTACCGCGGCAAAGCGCGCTTCAAATGTCGCACGGTCTTCCAACGGACGCGACTGGTCCGACGCCCATGCGCCCAGCTGCGAATTGCGCGAGCGGGTGGCGAAATAGGCATCTGCGGTTGCATCGTCGACGGGGTTCGCTGCGCCCTCAATCCGGATTTGCCGTCGCAACGATTTCCAGTGAAACAGCAGCGCCACCTGCGCATTGTCCGACAATTGCATCGCCTTGCGGCTTTCGAAATTCGTATAAAAAACAAACCCGCCATGGTCGCCAAGGTCGGGGCCATGGCCTTTCAACAGCACCATGCGGACCGAAGGTTGCCCATCCGCGCCAGTGGTCGCCAATGCCATTGCGTTGGAATCGTTGATTTCGGTGGTCCGCGCTTCGGCAAACCAATCGTCGAACAGGCTAAAAGGATCAGGTCTTTCCATAGCCCACCGATAGGCTAGACTGATGCGGGTTAAAAGGGGCTAGAAAACAAAATGAACTGGGAAATGATATTCGGTGTCGCAAATGCCTGGGCGCTGCTCGCTTGGGTGGTTTTGGCGCTCACGCCAAAGCGCGAACGGGTCGTGCCTTATGTATTTTTCGCAGGAACAGCGTTGCTCGCCTGCCTATATGCCGGTCTTATCATCCCGTTGATGGCTGGACTTATCTCCGATGGCGGTCCCGCCGGCCGGCCGCCTGCCGACTTCACGACCTTAGCCGGGGTTATGGCGTTGTTTGACTCGCCGGGCGGCGCAACGATCGGCTGGATCCATTATTTGGCGTTCGATTTGTTTGTCGGCATCTGGATTGCGCGAAATGCAGACCAGCACAAGATTGCACGCTGGCTTCAAGTGCCCGTACTGTTCTTCACGCTGATGGCGGGGCCGATTGGCCTGCTGCTATATCTTCTGCTACGCCAGATTACCGGTAAAAAACAGGATAACGCCCTGCTTCCGAGTTGACTTGGGGCACTGTAATACCAATGTAAGACGGATAAGCAGGGTAAACAGGGACAAGAATGGCTGATCCTTATTCGATATTAGGCGTTTCCAAAGGCGCGGACGAGAAAGCGATTAAATCCGCTTATCGTAAGCTTGCGAAGGAATTGCATCCCGACAAGAACAAGGACAATCCGAAAGCTTCGGAGCGCTTTAGCGAAATCACGCAGGCGTATGATTTGTTATCGGACCCCAAAAAGCGCGGACAATTTGACCGCGGCGAAATAGACGAAAACGGCCAGCCCCGTTTTGCCGGTGGCAACCCCTTTGGCGGCGGCGGATATAGCCAAGGCGGACCCGGTGGTGGCAATTTCGACTTTGGCAGTGGCGGCATTGACCTTGGCGACATTTTTGATGGCTTGTTTGGCGGCGGTGGTGGCCGTCCCGGTGCTGGCCCACGTCCACAGCAAGCCCCTCCGCCCAAGGGCGCGAATATTGCGTACGAGCATTTGGTGTCGTTCACGGACGCGGCAACCCTCGCGCCGCAGCGCATTACGCTGGGCGATGGCAAGACCGTTGAGTTCAAACTGCCTGCAGGCCTCGTTGCTGGACAACAAATCCGCATACCGGGGCGTGGTCAGCCGGGGCCGGGCGGCAATGGTGATGCTATGGTCACGCTAAAGCTTGGCAAGCACCCCGATCTGGCGCGCGATGGCGACCACATCCGGATTGACCTGCCTATCTCGATCAAAGAAGCGGTTGATGGCGGCAAGGTGAAGGTTCCAACCGTCGATGGCGCAGTCATGCTTACCGTCCCGCCGCGTACCAATTCCGGTGCCGTTCTGCGGATAAAGGGCCGGGGATTCACAACCAAATCAGGTGCACGCGGCGACCAGTTGGTCACGCTGATGATACACTTGCCATCAGACCCAACGGAACTGGCGCGTCTGGCTGGCGTTCTCTCGGACAGCAGTGTCCGGGAGAATCTTAGTGTCTGAAATTTCGCCTCTATCACCAGAGGCGCGGGCGCACCTTCCCGCAGCTGTCTATGCCCATGAAAGTGAAGCCAAATGGTTTTCGCGCCTTGGGCTGACGGGGCAGGTTATGGAAGTGTCCAAGCGGGTTGCCGTCGGTGTGTATAGCGACGGTTTTATTCACGCAGGCAATTTTGCCTATATGTCGTTGGTGTCGCTTTTCGCCTTCTGCGTCGTCGCTGCCGCTATCGCCGGCGCATTGGGACAAACCGAGTCCGGCCTGGCGCTGATTGAGGCGTTTTTCGTGACTGTGCCGCCTAGCGTTGCTGGCGCGCTTAAAGAACCCATCGAGTCCGCCATGACCGCACGGTCGGGTCCGTTGCTGTGGCTTAGTGCGGTGGTTAGTCTTTGGACCGCGGCCAGCCTGATCGAAACCTTTCGCGATGTGCTTTATCGGTCATATGGTGCGCCACCCAGCCGTGCGTTCTGGCATTATCGATTGGGTTCGCTTGGCGCGATCATCGCGTCCGTTGTTCTGGCGATGGTCGCTTTTTCGGCGCAGGTTGTGGTGACCGCGGTTGAGGATCTGGTGTACCGATACATTCCCACCGCGCAGATGGTTTCTGGCTATTTTGCGTGGGGCCGCATCATTCCCTTCATTACATTGTTTGTCGCCATCTATGTCATCTTTGCGGGGCTAACCCCGTCCAAATATCGGTCATCCGCCTTTCCCAAATGGCCCGGGCCAGCATTGGTGAGCATGTGGTGGCTTGGCCTCACGGCGCTTTTGCCGGTTTTCCTGTCGAGCGTCAGCAACTATGACCTGACATATGGCAGCCTTGCCGGTGTCGTGTCATGGTGGCGCTCATTTTCTTCTATCTTATCGGGCTGGGATTGGTGACCGGAGCGCAATTAAACGCAGCGCTGGCCAACGCCCATGAAAATGGACTAAAGCATCGGCAACAAAATTCACCTGACGAATGAGGATTTTATGACAGGATTGATGGCGGGCAAACGCGGGCTGATTATGGGGCTCGCCAATGACAAGTCTCTGGCGTGGGGTATTGCGAAGCGTTTGCATGCCGAAGGCGCGGAATTGGCGTTCAGCTATCAGGGCGAAGTCATGGAAAAGCGCGTTCGGCCATTGGCGGAACAACTCGGTTGTGACTTTCTTATCGATTGTGACGTTGCCGACATGGACAATCTCGACCGCGCCTTTGAAACGCTGGCGGCCAAATGGCCCAATATTGATTTCGTGGTGCACGCGATCGGTTTCACCAACAAAGAAGCACTGCGCGGCAAATATTTCGACGTAGGCCTGGACGACTTCCTGATGACGATGAACATCAGCGTTTACAGCTTTACCGCCGTCGCCAAGCGCGCTGCGGCGATGATGAAGCCGCTTGATCCCGAAACCGGTGAAGGTGGCGGATCGATGCTGACGCTTAGTTATTATGGCGCAGAAAAGGTCATGCCGCATTACAACGTCATGGGCGTGGCTAAGGCGGCACTGGAAACGTCGGTTAAATATCTGGCGAATGATGTGGGGCCACAGGGCATTCGCGTGAACGCGATATCGGCTGGACCGATCAAGACGCTCGCGGCTTCGGGCATTGGTGATTTCCGGTATATCCTGAAATGGAATGAACTGAACACGCCGCTGCGCCGCAATGTGACCATTGATGACGTTGGTGCGTCGTCATTATATTTCCTGTCCGATCTCGGCGCAGGCGTTACCGGCGAAATCCACCATGTCGATGCAGGTTACCACACCGTCGGCATGAAGCAGGAGGATGCTCCTGATCTCGACACCACAAAATGATCGTAGGGCATAGCAACGAGCTGGTTCTCCTCCTCGGGGGCTGTGCTTTGCTCGTTGGCTTGCACGGATATTGGCATGCCCGTCATTATTGGGAAGGCCTGCCGCCGCTATTAGACGCGTTTTTCTCGATGGCTGGCTTTGTGGCGGTCATCGGGGCTTTTGTCTGGGCCGGGCGTTTTGGTGCGGCGTATAACCATCCACATGCGGCACGGGTGCTGGCGGTTGCCATTACAATCATAGTTTTACGTGCAATTCGAACCTGGATAGGCAAGGAGCAGGTGCGCTATCGTACGCTACTTATGAAGAAGTCGGAATCAGCAGATGAGCTTTAATACTTTCGGACGCGTTTTTCGCTTCACGACTTGGGGAGAATCCCACGGTCCTGCGCTTGGCGCAGTGGTTGATGGTTGCCCTCCCGGACTTGCCTTGTCCGAAGCGGACATTCAGCCATTTCTGGACAAGCGCCGTCCCGGGACATCCCGCTTCACAACGCAGCGGCAGGAGCCGGATGCCGTGCGGATATTGTCGGGCGTTTTTGAAGGGCGAACGACGGGAACGCCCATTTCGCTGATGATCGAAAATGTTGACCAGCGGTCAAAAGATTATTCTGACGTGGCCAAGGCCTATCGCCCCGGTCACGCCGATTACAGCTATGACGCAAAATATGGCTTTCGCGATTATCGCGGTGGCGGACGTTCAAGCGCGCGTGAAACCGCTGCACGTGTGGCCGCCGGCGCGGTGGCAAGGGCGGTCATGCCCGACGTAAACATCATCGCTTATGTTGCAGAAATCGGCGGCGATGCCATCGATCGCAACAATTTTGAAGCCGCACAGATCGACAAAAACCCGTTTTTCTGCCCGGACGAAGCCGCTGCCGGCAGGTGGGAAAAACTGGTGGATGAGGCACGCAAGGCTGGATCATCGCTGGGCGCCGTCATTGAATGCGTCGCCACCGGCGTACCACCCGGTTGGGGCGCACCATTATATGCGAAGCTCGACAGCGAATTGGCGTCGGCGATGATGAGCATCAACGCGGTTAAAGGCGTCGAAATTGGCGCAGGCTTTGGCGCAGCGCGTTTGCGTGGTGAAGAAAATGCCGACCGGATGCGGCCGTCTTCGGAAGGTTCGAACCATCCCGAATTCCTCGCGAATAATGCAGGCGGAATTGCGGGTGGTATCTCCACAGGGCAACCCGTGCTGGTGCGGGTCGCGTTCAAGCCGACCTCCTCAATCCTCACGCCCGTGGAAACAGTCACCCGCGACGGCGATGCGACCGATATCATCACAAAGGGCCGCCACGACCCCTGCGTGGGTATACGCGGCACGCCAGTCGTTGAGGCGATGATGGCGCTCGTGCTGGCCGACCAGAAGCTGCTGCACCGCGCACAATGCGGCTAGGGCCTTCCAGTGCCTAAACTCAACCTCGATGCAATCGCCCAAAGCAATGCAACGGGATATCCCGCTCCATATGACCGCGAAGTTGAGGGCAGGTGGTGGCGAAGATTGGCACCGGCAGCGGGTCTGACACAACTGGGTGCAAGTCATGTCGTACTGAAACCAGGTGGATGGTCATCGCACCGGCACTGGCACCATAAGGAAGACGAAATCGTCATCATGCTTTCGGGCGAAGCCGTGTTGATTGAGGATGATACCGAAACGCTTCTGCGGGCAGGCGACATCGCGGCGTGGGCGGCGGGCGAACCAAACGGCCATCATCTGATTAACCGCAGCGATTGCGATTGTGTCTTCATTGCCATTGGCGCTGGCGATCGCGGTGCAGGCGGTGTCTACGCCGATATCGACATGACATTCGGCGATGCGGGTTATTTCCGCAAAGACGGGACGCCTTATACCACGGAGCGGATTAAGTAACCGCGTCCTCAATCCGCTGGATCGTCCATGGCTCCTTTGCGGCGGCAGCGTACCATTCTTCCATCCACGGATGTGCCATAATCGTTTCTGCATAGCTTTCGGCAAAGCCGGGCAGGGTGAAGCCATAGGTCACAAAACGAGTCACCACAGGTGCAAACATGATGTCCGCCGCACTAAACGTACCAAACAGATACGGCCCGTCTTTGCCAAAGCGCGAGCGGGCTTCGGCCCATGTTTGCAATATGCGGACCGCGTCTTTCCGGGTCTCTTCGGATACCGTGACATCGTGAAAGGTCTTGCGCGTATTCATCGGGAATTCGCGGCGCAGGGCGGTATAGCCCGCATGCATTTCCGCCGCCATCGAACGCGCCATGCCGCGCGCGACTTCGTCCTTGGGCCAAAAGCGATCACGTCCGACTTTGTCGGCGAGATAATCGATGATCGCAAGGCTATCCCAAACCACAGCCTCTCCGTCCCACAAGGTCGGCACCTTGCCCGATGATGGCGCAAGGTCGTCTTCGCGTTTGCGCTCTTCCCAGCCGTCGGCAAACAGCGGAACAATGATTTCGTCAAAATGCAGGCCGGATTGCTTGGCTGCAAGCCAGCCGCGCAGCGACCAGCTTGAATAGGCTTTGTTTCCGATAATCAGTTTCATAGGTCCTGACCCTAAGAAGCGACGGCTTCCAACACAGCCGCGCGCAGTTCATCAATGCCCCCGCGCTTCTCCGCAGATGTCACCGAAAGCTCGGGATAGGCTGCGACATGCTTGCGCAGTTTTGTCATGGTGTCGACCTCAACCGCTTCGCGTTCGGAGGCTTTGATCTTGTCGGTCTTGGTCAGCACAATCCGGTAGCTAATGGCAGCCGCGTCGAGCATTTTCATGATTTCATGATCGACTTCTTTAATGCCATGGCGGCTGTCGATGAGCACGAACACACGTTTTAAAACTGCGCGGCCACGCAGATAGTCGTTAATCAAATAACGCCATTGCTGAACCGTCTTGATGGGGGCTTTGGCATAGCCATAGCCCGGCATGTCGACGATGCGGAACAACGCTGGTTCACCGACATCGAAAAAGTTCAACTCTTGCGTGCGGCCCGGCGTGTTGGACGCGCGCGCAAGATTGTTGCGGTTCACCAGCGCATTAATCAGGCTGGACTTGCCGACGTTAGAACGACCCGCAAAGGCGATTTCCGGGACCGTTGGGTCCGGCAGAAATTCAAGCTTCGGCGCTGATTTCAGGAACGTAACCGGACCGGAAAATATCCGGTTCGGTTCTGCTATTCCGGCAATAACATCAGCGCTCACGTTTTCGCCTTGGCTTTCGCTGCAGCTTTCTCTTGCGCATCACGCGCCATCTGCTCCCGCAACGCCGGGTGGCGTGAATAGAGCCACTTTTGCTGCGCAATCGACACGATGTTCGACATGACCCAATAGAGCTGAAGTCCAGCGGCAAATGGCGCCATGATGAACATCAGGAACCATGGCATGACCGCAAAAACTTGCTTTTGCACTTCATCCATAGGTTGCGGGTTAAGGCGCTGCATCAGCCACATCGTAAAGCCGAGCAATATTGGCAGAACGCCGATGGCGATGAACGATGGCGGGTCAAAGGGCAGCAGTCCAAACAGGTTGATCGGTGTCAACGGGTCTGGTGCCGACAGATCCTTCAGCCACAAGACGAACGGCTGGTGACGCATTTCGATCGACAGCAGCAGAATTTTGTACAGCGCGAAGAAGATAGGAATCTGCAACACGATGGGCAGGCAGCCCGCGAGCGGATTTACCTTTTCATCCTTGTACAGCTTCATCATTTCCTGTTGCAGCCGTGGCTTGTCATCCTTCCAACGCTCTTGCAGCGCCTTCAGCTTAGGCTGAACAGCGCGCATCTGCGCCATCGACGCAAATTGCTTCTGCGCCACAGGGTACATGACCCCCCGTACGATGATCGTCAGGCCAATAATGGCTAAACCAAAGTTTCCGAAAAGGCCGAACAGCCAATGCAGGATCCAGAAGAACGGAATGGCGATGAACCAGAACCAGCCCCAATCGATGGCATAATCGAGATATGGAATACCAAGATTCTTTGAATAGGCGTCAAGAACGGCCATCTCTTTTGCACCAGCGAACAGACGCGAGCCGCTGTTAAGCACCGCACCTGGCGCGACGCTGGTGTAGCGTGTTGGAATGACTTGCGCCTGATAGACATCGCCGCTGGCACGGAACTTGGCCGATACGGGCGTTTTTTGGTCAGGGATAAGTGCGCCGAGCCAATATTTGTCGGTGAAGCCAAGCCATCCACCCGTGCTGGTGAATGATGTTTCGCCTTTGTTTTCTTCTACGTCGACATAGCCCCAATCATAATTGGGCTTGTTGTCAAAAACGCCCATCGGGCCAATGTGGATATGCGTAAATATGGATCCACCAGACGTCGCGTCGGCAGGTTTTCCGGTGCGGCTTAGCAAAGCGAAGTTAGCGATCTCAACTGGGGTAGTGCCCCCATTGGTGAACGTCTGCTTTGCGGTAATCATGTAGTTTTCGTCAATCGACAGCGCGATATCAAACTTCTGATTAAGGGTGTTGGTCCAGCTTAATGTGACGGGCGTTGTTGGCGTCAGCTTATTGCCGCTTGGCGTCCAGACGGTTTTATCATCAGGAACCGTTACGCCAGTGCCAGCCCAGCCAAAGCGCGCAAAATAGGCATCTTTTGTACCCGATGGTGCGAACAGGCGCACTGGGGCCGAATCCTTGGCGAGTGCGGTGCGGTGGGTAAGCAACAAAAGGTCGTCAATTTTTGCGCCTTCAAGATTGACCGAGCCCTTCAACTTTGGCGTTTCCACCAAGATGCGGGCTGTTGACTGAAGCGCGCTGCTCAGCGGAACAGCCTGTGTTTTTGCAGGTGCAGCCTCAACCTGCACATCCGACGTTGCTGCGCCAGCTGGGCTGGCGGCGGTCGTGGCGCTGCTGGTCACAGGCGCGGGGGTTGGAAAGAAATAGCTGGCGACATAAGGCCATCCGAACAGGATAAGGCCTGTCAGCAAGACTGCAAAAATCAGGTTGCGTTTATCGTCCACGTGTAAATCCCCGTTAATCAATCAATTGGGCGTCATGGCACTGGATCATATCCATGCCCACCCCAAGGTTGGCAGCGCAATAGCCGTTTGATGGCCAGCCAGCCACCCTTAATTGCGCCATGCTTTTGAAGTGCCGTTATTGCATAGGCCGAGCAGCTGGGGCTGTACCGGCAGGTTGGCGGTAAAATGCGGGAAGGCCCAATTTGCCAAGCGCGTGCGCATAAGATGAGCAGCTTTGCGATCACGCGCACAGTTTCCCCAACGCCTTGACCATATCCGCCCGTAAGGCGTCGAAATCGCGTTCGATGCCGCTGTCGCGACCGATTAGAATATGATCCGCGCCTGCCTTGCCCTTGTCGGCGAGCATTTCCTGCGCAAGCGCGCGAAAGCGGCGGCGCATGCGGTTACGGATGACGGCGTTACCGACTTTTTTGGTGATGGTGATGCCTAGCCGGATTGCAGGGCTGTCGTCCTGTCTGTCGCGAACCAGCAAAACAAAACCGGGAGTTGCATATCGCTTCCCCCGGTTGGCGGCCAGAAAGTCTGACCTTTTTTTGATAACGCTGTAACCGCGCATGTCGCGGTCCGCCTGCTCGGGGATTAAGCCGACAGTTTCTTGCGGCCGCGTGCGCGACGGGCGTTCAGGATGTTGCGGCCAGCGGCGGTTGACATACGGAGACGAAAACCGTGGCGACGGGCACGCACGAGATTGCTCGGCTGAAAAGTGCGCTTCATGACTGTAATCCTTAAATTTTTTGCGTCTTGAAATGAAAAGGGCCGCCGAATCTGCGCAGCGACCGCTTCTGTTGCAGTGGCCGATACGGTCCGAAAGGCTAAAAGTCAACACAGGTCAGGGCATTTTCATGTCTATGTCGTCGCGGCGGAACAGGTGCATGAAATCACCTTTCACATCGGGAAACGCTGGGCGGTCGGTAACCTTGCTCCGCCGTAGTGCCCAATTGGCCCATTGTGCATATTCGGGATGACGCCGCGCAAGCCGTGCATAGCGCTTTTTGGCCCAAAGCGAATTTTTCAGAATCAGTGCAAGCCCGATGGGTAAAATGATCAGCGGACCCGGGCCAGGGATCGGGCCGAGCAGCGGAGCGCCGATAACCAGAAACCACCCAAGCAGAAGCATCAGCCAACGGAAGACATTGGTTTCGCGCCACAATTTTTTAGGGGGCTCGTGCATCCTGATTGATGTGGGGGAGGCGCCAATGCCACGCAAGTGAGACAGTGAAATATTCTGCACAGTTTGGCGGCCAATTGTACCGCTTTATCCCGCATCGGGGATGTAATTGCCGTCCATGTGCGCTATATCGGAGGCCTCATGACAAAAGCGCTCTCCCACCTTCATCAAATAGGCGTCTTGCCTGCAGACATCGACTTTATGGGACACGTGAATAACGCGCGCTATTTGAATTGGGTGCAGGATGCGGTGCTCGCGCATTGGCACAAACTTGCCCCGCCTGAGGCTGCTGCCAAATATCTGTGGGTCGCGTTGAAGCACGAGATCACCTACCGAAAACCAGCGTTTCTGGACGACGAAGTCATTGCTTCGGTGGTGCTTGAAAAAGTGCAAGGTGCCCGTTCGTTTTACGAAACGATCATCAAGCGCGGTGAAGATGTGCTGGCTGAGGTTAAATCAAGCTGGTGCTGCATCGACGCCGAAACACTTCGTCCCGCGCGTATTGCGGCGGACATTCAGGCCTATTTTTTCCAGAAGGATTAAATTCGCGCGCCGGTTAAAAGATCGGGTCGTTTGCGCTGTCATCCAGCGGCGTTACGGCCGCATGAATTCCGCACTCAACCTTGTCCCAGCCCTTCCAGCGACCCGAGCGCGGGTCTTCGCCTGCCGCAACCTTCGTGGTGCAGGGTGAGCAGCCAATCGACGGATAGCCCTGTTCCACCAGAGGATGCACAGGCAGCGCGTGTTCGGCCATATAGGCTTCGATCTTGGCCTTGTCCCAATCGGCCAGCGGGTTGACCTTCAAGCGGCCTTCCTCGATCTCGAAACGTGGCAGCGCCTTGCGGGTTGCCGACTGAAAGGCTTTTCGGCCCGTAAACTGGGCATCAAAACCCGCAAGCGCAGCCTTCAGCGGAAGGACTTTGCGGATTTCGCAGCAGCCATCGGGGTCATAAGACCAGCGCAGGCCCGTTCCGTCCTTTTGCGCCAAATGCGCAGGGTCTGGCGCGATGATGCGCAGGTCCAATAGGCCGATGATATTGCGCAGTTCTTCGCGATAGCTAATCGTCTCCGGAAAATGCTTCCCGGTGTCGAGGAACAAGACAGGTGTGGCGGGGTCAATGCTGGCAATCAAATGCAGCAAGACGGCGCTCTCTGCGCCGAAGCTGGACACTATCGCCGCATCGCCCAACATATTTTCACGCAGCAAAACGGTCAGCATCTCGACGGTATCGCGCCCACGGAACATGTTGTTGAGACGAACGGCGTCCGCCTCAGTGTAAAGTGGTGCGGTGTTGATACGGTCCGCGATGCGAACCTGTTCACCCATGCCGTAACTTCCAAACGGGAACCGCGGAGTCCGCGGCCTTTTGGTAAAATTGGTCATAGGTTGAAAGCGCGCGCGCGACGGCTTCGGGATTTAACGACGCTTCGGGTGCAAAGCTGTCAAAGCCACAGCGCCGCATGAACGCAATTTGGTCGACCAGAACATCGCCTTGTGCGCGCAGTTCGCCGGTATATCCGGCTTCACGCAAGATGCGCGCGGAACTGTAGCCGCGTCCGTCGCGATATTTCGGGAAGGCAACTTCGATAAGCGTCAGCCGATCCAGAAACGGGATCAGTGCGCGTGCATCATCATCGGGTTCAAGCCGGACTGCGGTTGCGTTTGACTGGTCCAAAAAGGCATCGAGCGTAACCGATGGCTGTTCGGTGACTTCATCCGTGCGATAGCGAAACTCAACCATAAATCGCCTCCTTAAATGGTTCGAGGCCGACACGGCGATATGTGTCGATGAAACGCTCATCGCCTTCACGCAGGGTCTTGTAGACTTCGGTGGCTTTCTCGACCGCGTCGACAACGCCGTCTTCATCAAAGCCGGGGCCAATGATTTTCCCGATGGTGACGTCTTCCGCGCCAGAGCCGCCGAAGGTCAGCTGATAATTTTCAACACCCTTCCGGTCGACACCCAATATGCCGATATGCCCCGCATGGTGATGTCCGCACGCATTGATGCAGCCGGAGATTTTAAGCTTCAGTTCGCCCAAATCACGTTGGCGGTCCATGTCGGCAAAGCGCGTCGCAATTTTCTGCGCGACGGGGATCGAACGTGCATTGGCAAGGCTGCAATAATCGAGACCGGGGCAGGCGATGATGTCGCTGATCAGGTCAAGATTGGCATTTGCCAAATCGGCTTCGCGCAATGCTTGCCACACGGCTTGCAGATCACGTTTGGCCACATGTGGCAGGACGATGTTCTGCGCATGGGTGACGCGCAATTCGTCAAAGCCATATTGCTCAGCAAGGTCAGCCATCACATCGATTTGCGCCGATGTTGCATCACCAGGAATGCCGCCAATGGGCTTCAGGCTGATGTTGACGATCGCGTAACCGGCTTGTTTGTGTGGCTTTACGTTCTGGTCGAGCCAAACCGCAAAGTCGGGGTCGCTGCGATCGGGCTCTACGTCTGCTGCATCAAATGCAGGCGGTGCAAAGAAGGCGCTGATGCGTTCCAGCTCTGCCAATGGCGGATCGATGCCCAGCGTTTTGACATGGGCGAATTCTTCCGCAACCTGACGGCGATATTCGTCTGCACCAATTTCGTGGACGAGTATCTTGATACGCGCCTTGTAGATATTGTCGCGGCGGCCGTAGCGATTGTACACGCGCAAGCAGGCTTCGATATAGCTCAGTAGGTCGTCGGCTTTAACGAACGGGTTGATCTCTGGCGCAATCATTGGCGTACGGCCCATGCCGCCACCGACGAATACGCGCGCACCCAATTCGCCATTTTGACGGACAAGCTCCAACCCGATGTCATGCAAGCGCATGGCGGCACGATCTTCGGGGGATGCGATGACCGCGATCTTGAACTTGCGCGGCAGATAGCTGAATTCAGGGTGGAATGTGGACCACTGGCGCAGCAATTCCGCCCAAGGACGCGGATCAGCAACTTCATCCGCCGCCGCACCTGCATATTGGTCCGACGAGATGTTGCGGATGCAATTGCCGCTGGTTTGAATGGCATGCATTTCAACCGTTGCCAGTTCTTCCAACAGATCAGCGCATTCCTCAAGCTTGATCCAGTTATACTGGATATTCTGGCGCGTGGTGAAATGGCCATAATCGCGGTCATATTTGCGGGCGATATGCGCGAGCATCCGCATCTGCCGGCTGTCGAGCGTGCCGTAAGGAATGGCAACGCGCAGCATATAGGCATGCAGTTGCAGATACAGACCGTTCATCAGCCGCAATGGCTTGAACTGGTCTTCCGTAATCTCGCCAGCAATACGCCGGTTTACCTGATCGCGAAATTCGGCAACGCGCGCATCGACGATCGATTGGTCGAAATGGTCATATTTATACATATCAGATTATCCAGTCGCCTGCCGCTGGGTCAGCGGGTTTTAATGTAAGGTCTGGCCGCACCGTTGGCCCAAGCGCACGGACCCTGTCCTTGATATGCGCGGGGCGTGGCCCTTGGGGTGTTGCAACCGCGTCGATGATGTACGGCGCGTTCACACGGCGCGCGCCTTCCTCGGCATGCAGCACGGCTTCGCCATGCTCACCAACATCAATAGCATCTTCAACATGGAGCGACCAGCCGCTGCCGGTCCACCAGGTTACAGCGCCTGATCCCAATTCATTTCCAGTAAGTAACTTCACGCAATTTTCTCCGCCTGTTTGGCAAAATGTTTGAGCCGGTTTTCGGCATCGGATTTGAGGACAACGTCGCCGACAACGATGATCGCAGGCGATTGGACGCCTTCACGTTTAATCATTTCGCCCAAATCGGTGAGGATCGTCTGCATCGCGCGCGCATCGGGCCGCGTCGCGCGTTCGAGCACCGCAACGGGCGTATCGGGCGACAAGCCATCGGAAATCAGCTTTTCGGTGATATCCGCAGCGGTCGCAACGCCCATGTAAATGACGAGGGTGCGACCTTTACCGGCAAGGCCAGCCCAATTCTGGTCGGTCAGGCCCTTGCACTGGCCAGCAACGAAGGTGACGGCGCTGGAGGCATCGCGGTGGGTGAGTGGCAGCATAGTCGCCGCAGCGCCGCCCATGGCCGCAGAGATGCCGGGCACAACCTCAACGTCTATTCCGGCATCACGGCACGCTTCGGCTTCTTCGCCGCCGCGTCCAAAAATGAACGGATCGCCACCCTTTAACCGGACAACCACCCGGCCAACCTGCGCCTCACGCACCAGAATGTCGTTAATGCCGTCCTGCGGCACAGAATGGCGCGACCTGCTTTTTGCGACTGAAATCAGCCGTGCGGACGGGCTAATCAGCGCCATAATCGCGGCGTCGACAAGGCCATCATGCACAACAACGTCGGCCGACGCGATCAGCCGCGCAGCCTTCACCGTCAGCAGGTCGGGGTCACCGGGGCCAGCGCCCACCAAATAGACTCGTGCTTTTTCCATGACGCCAAAATGGACGGCCGCCGTCCAAGCTTCAAAACAGGATTAGTTGGCCGTGGGTTAGAAGAACTTTATCGGTGCCGATTTTTAAGCGATACGTTTACTTACCGCCGTAGCTTGCACGTTTCGCGCGCAATCAGGTCCGCAGACTTTTCAATTGTCAGCCTTCATGCTTCAAAGCTTTTCCCAAGCCCTGAATATGCGCGAGTTTTAGATATAAAGGCTGCCAGTCATCCTTTTGGGCAATGGCATCCCAAATCATCTCGACCTCGTCGATCAACATCGCGCAGACGGGGTTGTTTGCCCAATAATCGTCCGATGCGTGGGCTGGCGCATAACCGCCCAAGATGTCTTCAAATGTGGCTTGGTCTGTCCCTTTGGTTGCGAATGCGCCCGTCCTTCCACCTCTGTAGCCATGGAAAAATACGGCGATGGGGATTTGATCGCGGACCATCGCGCGTTCGGCGGCTTCGACCAGGCGCTTATCGTCGTCTTCGCCCTTCGATGTTACGCCCAGTCGCCACAAAAATCGGCGAATGACCGATTGTTGATAGAGGTCGGGAAAGCGTTCCAGTGCGGCAATCAGCGGCGGTGCGTCCGACACCAATCGCAGCGCAACCGCGAGTTGCCCAAGGTTCCAATGCAATGCTTCGGCTTGCCGCCCGAACGCATAAAGTCCGGATTGATCGAAATAGGCGGCCGTAAAGCTTGGGTCCCATTTTTCGGTGAAGCGCCATGGGCCATAGTCAAAGCTTTCGCCCGTGATGTTGATATTGTCGGTGTTGAGCACGCCGTGGACGAAGCCTGCAACCATGTACGAACCGGCAAGGTCAGCCACGCGATCCACCGCTAACTCCAGCAACTGAGCCGCAGGGTTGTCGGAAACTTCGACGCCGTAGAGATGTTCGAGGCAATAATGGATGAGCTTGTGCATCAGCGCCTCATTGCCCTCCGCCGCGATGCGTTGGAACGTCCCGAAACGTATATGGCTATGGCTCAGCCGCACCATGACGGCGGATCTGGTGGGCGAAGGCTCATCCCCGCGGATCAATTCTTCGCCGGTTTCAATCAGCGAGAATGTTTTGGAGGTGTTGACCCCAAGCGCTTCGAGCATTTCGGTCGCCAATATCTCGCGCACGCCACCTTTCAGCGTCAGCCTTCCGTCGCCGCGCCGGCTGTAAGGGGTGGTGCCAGACCCCTTGGTCCCAAGGTCCAACAGCCTGTCATGGCCATCACGCAGCTGCGCGAACAGAAATCCGCGTCCATCGCCAATATCGGGATTGTACACACGAAACTGGTGGCCGTGATACCTAAGGGCCAAAGGTTCGGGCATATTATCGGGAAGCGGTTCAAAACGCCCGAAATGGCCGACCCACGCCGCGTCGTCATATCCGTCCAGCCCAACAGTCGCCGCCCATCGGTCGTTGCGAAAACGCAATATCGTCTCGGGAAAGTTCGCCGCGCGCACGGGGTCACCAATTTTTTCGCCCAGACTGGCGATTTGTGGATCAGGACGGTAGGGAGAGGGCATAGGTTCGATAATCATTCAAAGCATCTGGGCGGTGCGAGAAGGAAAGGCAAGTATGGCGGCGGTCCGCATCCTCCATTTGCAAAGCAGCTTTAACCTTGGCGGGCAGCAATCGCGCACAGTTCGTCTTATGAACCATTTTGGCGATCAGGCAGAACATACCGTTTTGTCTGCGATCGATGATGCCTTTGGCGCGGCCGAGGCGATTGACCGGCGTGTGAAGGTTACGTTCCCGAAAGATGCGGCACCGTCGTTGAAAGGCATGCCAGCCATTGGGCGCTATCGTCAGCTTGCCCAATATATGAAAAAATTCCATCTGGTTTTAACATATAATTGGGGCGCGATGGATGGGGTGATGGCGCATACCTTGTTCACGCGCAGCATGAACTTGCCGCCATTGATCCACCATGAAGACGGGTTCAACGATGACGAAATCGACCGGCTGAAAAAACGGCGAAACTGGTTTCGCACGATTGCGTTGCAGCGTTCGAATGCGCTGGTCGTCCCATCGAAAACGCTTGAGCACATCGCCCGAACCATATGGCATCAGCCGCTGGACAAGATTTGTCGGTTCCCAAATGGCATCGATACCGACCATTTCAATCGCCGGCCGCAGCGCGGATCTTTTCCGGGCTTTCAGAAACGCAATGGCGAGATTGTTGTCGGCACGATCGCAGAGCTGCGCCCCGGCAAAAATCTTCCGCGGCTTGTGCGCGCGGTTGCGGCGGCAGGGCCAAATGTCCGGCTCGCGATTGTGGGCGATGGGCCAGAGCGTGATGCCATCATGGCAGAGGCAGAACGGCTTGGCATAGCAGACCGTGTGATGATGCCCGGCTATTTACGTGACCCGGCGCGCTATATTCGCCTGTTCGATATTTTTGCGCTGTCGTCGGATAGCGAGCAATATCCGATTTCCGTTATAGAGGCGATGACGAGCGCCCTTCCGATAGTATCTACCGACGTTGGTGACGTAAAAAATATCGTCGCACGCGAAAACCGTCCGTTCATCGTTCCGCGCAGCGAAGAGGCATCTTTGGCGCAAGCCATCAGAGAGCTGGCAAATGATGCCGGACTTCGGGAAAAACTGGGCACCGCCAACCGCGCTCTGGCCTGTGCACTATATGATGAAGAGACAATGTTTGCGCGTTATCGGCAGCTATATGGTTCCGCCATGAAACGTGCCGATTTTGCGCGACAAAGCTAGATAATTGCGATAGCGCGCCATCAGGGAAGCGCGCTGAACGGCGCTTTTGAGATAAATATTTAGGGGTTGTGGTTGTGTTCAAGGGTCTGAAACCCATTATCTATGGTGGCCGCGAAGTTTGGCCTTTGGTCGAAGGTGGCAAGGGCGTTGCCGCTACCAATCACGCAAGTTCTGGCGCATGGGCTGCTGCCGGTGGCATTGGCACTGTGTCGGCCGTTAACGCCGACAGCTATGATGAAAATGGCGAGATGATCCCGCAGGTTTTTCACGGAAAAACACGCGCGGAACGCCATGAAGAGCTGGTGGAATACGGCATCCGTGGCGGGATCGCGCAGGTTCGCCTGGCGCATGAAATGGCCAATGGCAAAGGCGCCATCAATATCAACGTGCTTTGGGAAATGGGCGGATCGCAGCGCATTTTGCACGGCATATTGGAAGCGACCAAGGGAATGGTCACCGGCGTCACATGTGGCGCGGGCATGCCTTACAAGCTTTCCGAAATCGCGGCGCAATATGGCGTATATTATCTGCCTATCGTCAGTTCCGCACGTGCATTCCGTGCATTGTGGAAACGCGCTTATCACAAGGTGCCCGAATGGTTGGGTGCGGTGGTTTATGAAGATCCTTGGTTGGCCGGTGGCCATAACGGTCTTTCCAATGCGGAAGATCCACGTAGCCCAGAAGACCCCTATCCGCGCGTAAAGGCGCTGCGCGATGTTATGCGCGTTGAAGGCATTTCGGACGACGTGCCCATCGTGATGGCGGGCGGCGTGTGGTTCTTGCGCGACTGGAACAATTGGATTGATAATCCAGAGCTTGGGCAGATCGCATTCCAGCTCGGTACGCGGCCATTGCTGACGCAGGAAAGCCCCATTCCACAGGGTTGGAAAGACGCGCTGACGAAAATTCCGGAAGACGGCGTGCTTTTGCATCAGTTTTCGCCAACAGGTTTCTATTCAAGCGCGGTCATCAATCCGTTCCTGCTTGAGTTGCAGGCCCGTTCAGAACGCCAGATTGCCTATGTGCAGGCCGCCGATGCGGAACACACCGCGCAGCTTGATGTCGGCGTGAAGGGCAAGAATTTCTGGGTGAAGCCTGCGGACCTGATGAAGGCACGCGAATGGGATGCACGCGGGTTTACGGTCGCCTTGAAGACGCCGGACAACACCTTGGTCTTTGTGACGCCGCCGTCGGGCGAAGTCATCCGCAAGGATCAGAAGGATTGCATGGGCTGTCTGTCGCATTGCGGATTTTCCTCGTGGAAAGACCATGACAATAATTCGACGGGCCGCCTCGCCGATCCGCGCAGCTTCTGCATTCAAAAGGCATTGCAGAACATCGCGCACGGCGCGCCCATCGACGAAAACCTGATGTTCGCAGGGCACAGTGCCTATCTGTTCGGTAAGGACCCGTTTTATTCAAACGGTTTCGTCCCAACTGTGCAGCAGTTGATGGACCGCATCCTGACGGGCGATTGACCCTAGGTTTACATTTACAAGAAATTGCCCTTGGTCGCGTAGCAACGCGATCAAGGGCTATAAAATTTTACGTTGCCTTAGCCGAGCAGCTTCTATGCGCTGACGGCTTAGGCCAAGTCAGGGGCGGCTTAATCCAAATCCCAAGCGCGTTCGCCGTGGCTTGAAATATCAAGCCCATCGCGCTCCTGATCTTCGCTGACACGCATCGGTACAACCATAGACACCAGATAGCCGATGATGAGGGTCACCACGGCTGAATAGGCGCCGACGATGGCCACCGCTTTTACCTGAACCCACAATTGCGATGCCATGCCCGCACCCTCGGCATAGCCAGCGCCGCCAAGCGCCTCGCTTGCAAAGACGGCCAGCAGGACGGAACCAAGTATCCCGCCGATACCGTGGACGGCAAAAACGTCGAGCGAGTCATCGATTTTCAGGGTGCCTTTAACAAGGCCAACAAACCAGAAGCAGACGACGCCTGCCAATATGCCGAGAATTATCGCGCCGCCGGGGCCGATCACCCCTGCTGCCGGCGTGATCGTCGCAAGTCCAGCGACTGCACCCGTTGCAAAGCCGACGGCGGTGGCCTTGCCGACCTTGATACGTTCAATCATCAGCCAGACAATTGCTGCCACCGAAGCCCCGACATGGGTGTTGATGATCGCGCTGGCAGCAGCGTCATTTGCCGCCAAAGCCGATCCGCCGTTGAAGCCAAACCAGCCCACCCAGAGCAGGCCAGCACCGGCTACCGTGAGCGCGGGGCTATGCGGGAGCATAAGCGTTCTGGGAAAGCCAATCCGCTTGCCAAGCATGAGCGCGACAACCAGCGCTGAAACACCAGCCGTGGTGTGCACAACAATGCCACCGGCGAAATCAATGACGCCCTGGTCGGCCAGAAAACCGCCGCCCCAAACCCAGCGGGTCACGGGGACATAAATCAACAACGACCATAAGGCGCTGAAAGCCACCACCCAGCCAAAGCGGGCGCGTTCGACCCATGCACCGACGATCAGGGCAGGGGTGATGATCGCAAATGTCATCTGGAAAAGCGCAAAGGCAAGCTCGCCTGTCGTTTGTCCCTCACGGACCGAATCGAGCAAGCCATTGAACATGACATTTTCAAGCGAGCCAATGAAGCCGTTGCCGCCCACGGAAAAGGCGAGGCTGTAGCCAATGACAATCCAGATAACCGAGGCGATAGCGGCAATTGCGCCGCATTGAACGAGGACCGACAAGAAGTTTTTCGCGCGAACTAGCCCGCCATAAAAAAGGGCAAGCCCAGGAAGCGTCATCATCAGCACGAGTGCCGATGCGGTCAAAATCCACGCGCTATCGCCGCTATTGGTTTCAGGGATAGCGACCATGCCGGTCTGTGCCATCGCTGGCGCTGATATGGCTGCGCTTAAAACCAGCGCTGACTGCACAAATTTCTGGATCATAATCTTCCCCGCCCGCTTATTTGCCACGTCTCTAGGCGCGGCGTAACAAACCCTCAAGGCACAAAATTACGGCTAACTGTCCGCAATCGAAAGAAAATTGCTTATTGCCAGCCCTCAAGCACCTGATCGGGCGGTCGGTGGCCGTCGGCCCATACGCGGATATTTGTAATCACGCGCTCGCCCGATGCTTCGCGTCCCTCGAATGTGGCACTGCCCAAATGCGGGAGTAGAACCGCGTTAGGTATGCTCAAGAACCGCGAGTCAACGGCCGGTTCATGCGTGTACACATCAAGCCCTGCGCCCGCGATACGACCACTTTGCAATGCCTCGATCAATGCGTCTTCATCGATCAATTCACCGCGTGAGCTGTTGATGACATACGCGTTGGGTTTCATATGCGCGATGCGATGGGCATTGATAATTTTGTCTGTATCTGCGGTCAACGGGCAGTGCAGTGTGATGATGTCCGAACGCGCGACCAGCCGGTCGATGTCGGGTTCGAACGTGACGCCCAGTTCATCCTCAACGCTGGCGGGCAAACGGCTGCGTTTGTTGTAAATGATATTCATGCCAAATGCCTTGGCGCGCATGGCGACGGCCTCTCCAATACGGCCAAGGCCGATAATGCCAAGCGTCTTGCCACCAATGCGGTGACCCAGCATGCCGGTGGGGCTCCAGCCGCTCCATTCGCCATTGCGCATGGCACGATGTCCTTCGCCAAGCCGGCGAGGCACGTTCAGAATGAGCGCCATCGTTAGGTCAGCGGTGTCGTCCGTAAACACGCCGGGCGTGTTCGTCACCATGATGCCCTTGGCCTTTGCTGCGGCGAGATCGATGTGATTGACCCCGGCGCCATAGCTCGCAATCAGTTTCAGGCGCGGCGGTGCGGCGGCGATGATGCTGGCATCGATGGTGTCCGTGACAGTCGGCACAAGCACGTCGCAGTCCGCCATGGCGGCGACAAGCGCATCGCGGGTGAGGGGGGTGTCATTAGCATTGAAACGCGCATCGAACAGTTCCGCCATGCGCTTTTCAACAGCAGGAAGAAGCGTGCGGGTGACGCGGACAGATGGACGTTCAATGCGGCTAAGTTCGGGCATGGCAGTGACTAAAGCCGAATATATGACAAGGTCAAGACAGGATGGTTGCGCTGCGCGCCGCGCTTACGGTATAGAATGAAGCCGGTGGTAAAAATTATGGTTAATCAATTCAATTCGATAGCGCGTTGCGGCGCATTGGCGCTTGTGCTTTTTGGTGCTGCGTCGGCCGCGGGACAGGCCCAACAAAAGCCGCCTTATTGGGCCTCAATTTCGAAGCCAGAGGCGCGCATGCGTACGGGGCCAAGCACTGAATTCCCCGTTACATGGGTGTATAAACGCGAAAACCTGCCCGTGAAGGTCGTGGCCGTGCACAGCGTATGGCGCAAGGTTCAAGACCCCGATGGTGAGCAAGGATGGCTTCATGTCCGCTTGCTGAGCCCGAAGCGGGCTGCCATCGTTATCGGTAAGGAAATTGGCGCATTGCGTGATGCGCCCGCGGCCAACGCACATATATCATGGCGCGTGGAGCCCGGTGTGGTCGGTCTTATCGAAGAATGTGAAAAGGGCTATTGCCGCTTCGAAACCGAAGGGCGCTATGGTTATATTGAAACGGCGCGCATCTGGGGCGACGAAGCGCCCTGAGACGTAACGCGTGAGGCTTAAGCCTCGACGCGCTCCGCCAGAACGGTCAGGCCGTTCTCATTCACTTCTGCAAAGCCACCAGCGATGATCAGGCGCTCGGGTGTTGCGCCTTGCGTCGCGTAAATCTCAAGCGCGGCATCGTTACGCAGCGTGCTCATCATTGGGCTGTGGCCCTCAAGCACACCAAAATCGCCCTCACTACCCGGAACGACGACCATATAGACGTCGTCCGAGCGGTAGAGCTTTTCAGGTGTTACGAGTTCGAAACGAAGTGCCATAATGGCTTACGCCGCCTCCGCCGCAAGCTTGGCAGCCTTGGCAACTGCATCTTCGATGCCGCCAACCATGTAGAAGGCTGCTTCTGGAAGATGGTCATATTCGCCATCGACGACTGCCTTGAACGACTTAACCGTGTCTTCGACCTGAACGAACTTGCCGGAAATGCCGGTGAAGACTTCAGCAACATGGAAAGGCTGCGACAAGAAACGCTGGATCTTACGCGCACGGGTAACAGTCAATTTGTCGTCTTCCGACAATTCGTCCATGCCCAAAATCGCGATGATGTCCTGAAGCGATTTGTACTTCTGCAGCGTTTCCTGAACGCGGCGTGCCGTATCATAATGCTCTTGGCCAACAACGGCTGGTGTCAAAACGCGGCTGACCGAGTCAAGCGGGTCAACTGCTGGGTAGATACCCAATTCCGAAATTGCGCGGTTCAACGTGGTCGTCGCGTCCAAGTGGGCGAACGACGTTGCTGGTGCCGGGTCGGTCAAGTCATCTGCAGGAACGTAAATGGCCTGAACCGAGGTAATCGAACCCTTGGTGGTCGACGTAATACGCTCTTGCAGCTGGCCCATGTCGGTTGCCAAAGTTGGCTGATAGCCCACAGCCGAAGGAATACGGCCAAGAAGTGCGGACACTTCAGAACCGGCCTGCGTGAAGCGGAAGATATTGTCGACGAAGAACAGAACGTCCTGACCTTCTTCATCGCGGAAATATTCCGCCATGGTCAGACCCGACAAAGCAACGCGTGCACGCGCACCGGGAGGCTCGTTCATCTGGCCGAACACCAGCGCAACCTTTGAACCGTCTGGGGTTGGGTTGCCGTCGGCGTCCTTGGCGATAACGCCTGCGTCGAGGAATTCATGGTACAGATCGTTACCTTCGCGGGTACGCTCACCCACGCCAGCAAACACCGAAACGCCGCCATGGCCCTTTGCGATGTTGTTGATTAGTTCCTGAATAAGAACGGTCTTACCAACGCCGGCACCGCCGAACAGACCAATCTTGCCGCCCTTTGCATAAGGCGCGAGAAGGTCGATAACCTTAATACCGGTGACGAGAATTTCAGCTTCGGTCGACTGGTCGGTGAACAAAGGCGCTTCTGCGTGGATTGGGTTCGACTTTGCAGCGCCAACAGGGCCACGCTCGTCGATTGGCTCGCCGATAACGTTCATGATACGGCCAAGGGTCATTGGACCAACTGGAACCGAAATCTGCGCGCCGGTGTCACGCACGGGCTGACCGCGGGTCAAACCTTCGGTCGCGTCCATTGCGATGGTGCGAACGGTGTTTTCGCCAAGATGCTGTGCAACTTCAAGGACGAGGCGGTTGCCGTTATTGTCGGTTTCAAGTGCCGACAAAATGGCAGGCAGCTGGCCAGTGAAGGTTACGTCGACAACAGCGCCGATGACCTGCGAAATGCGGCCCGTTGCACCGGCAACGTTCGTTGCGGTTTGGCCAGCACCAGCTTTTTTAGCGGGAGCCTTGGCTGCAGCAGCTTTTTTCACAGGCGCTTTTTTAGCGGCTGCGGCAGGTGCTGCGGCCTTTTTTGGAGCGGCGGTCTTCTTCGGGGCGGTTGCCATTTGCTTCTTCCTTGCCTTTGGATGTCGTTAAAGCGCTTCTGCGCCTGCGATAATTTCGATAAGTTCAGTGGTAATCGCCGCCTGACGCGTGCGGTTATATTGAATAGTCAGCTTGTTGATCATGTCGCCCGCATTGCGCGTTGCGTTGTCCATTGCGGTCATTTTTGAACCTTGCTCGGACGCAGCATTTTCGCGGTTTGCGCGAAGCAACTGAACGGCAACATTGCGTGGCAGCAAGTCAGCGAGGATTTCTTCCTCGTCTGGCTCATATTCAACCGTTGCAGAAACGCCGACGGCATCGCCTTCACCCGCGGTAACAGCGACGGGCATCAGCTGAATTTGCGTTGGCGTTTGCGTAAGGACGTTTTCGAACTTGCTGAAGAACAGATGCGCGACGTCAAAGTCACCCCCTTCAAAACGTGCGGTCAAATCTTCACCCCATGCTTGCACATCGGCGTAAGTGAGCTTGCCCAAATCGCCTGGTTCAATGCTGTGGATGATATCGCCGCGGAACGTCCGGCTGAGCTGATCGCGGCCTTTCTTTCCGATGGTGTAGAATTTAACGGTCTTGCCTTCGGCCTTCAACGCCTCTGCCTGACGGCGGGCAAGACGGACGATATTGGTGTTGAATGCGCCAGCAAGGCCCTTGTCGCTGGTGGCGACAACGAACAGATGCACGTCGCTGTTGCCGGAACCAGCAAGCAGCTTTGGCGATTGTGGACCGACCGTTACCTTCGACGCGATGCTCGATACGACCGCTTCCAGTCGTTCGGCATATGGGCGTGATGCTTCAGCTGCTTCGGTTGCCCGACGCAGTTTCGCAGCAGCGACCATTTTCATCGCCTTGGTGATCTTCTGGGTCGATTTGACCGAGTTGATCCGCATTTTGAGGGCTTTTAAACTTGCCATCTTGGTTCCCGTGTTCCCCGGCGTAGGCCGGGGTCCAGTTTATCGTTGTGGTCTGTTCCCCGGCTTTCGCCGGAGATCAGTGAATTAAGCGAAATTCTTCGTGAACTTTTCGAGAGCCGCCATCAGCGCCTTCTTGCTGTCGTCGCTGAAGTCGCGGCTGTCGCGAATGGTCTTCAGGATGCCAGCATGGTTGGCACGAAGGTCAGCCAACATGGCGTCTTCATAGCGGTTGACGTCGGCGACTGGGATGCCGTCGAGATAGCCATTTGTACCGGCGAAGATTGACGCGGTCTGCTCTTCGAACGGCAGTGGCGAGAATTGCTTCTGCTTCAACAGCTCAGTCAGACGCGCACCGCGGTTCAGCAGCTTTTGCGTCGACGCGTCGAGGTCCGAACCGAACTGCGCGAACGCAGCCATTTCGCGATACTGCGCAAGCTCAAGCTTAATCGAACCCGAAACCTTCTTCATCGCCTTTGTCTGCGCAGCCGAACCAACGCGGCTAACCGACAGACCAACGTTAATCGCAGGGCGGATACCCTGGAAGAACAGGTCGGTTTCAAGGAAGATCTGACCGTCGGTGATCGAAATCACGTTGGTTGGAATATAGGCCGAAACGTCACCAGCCTGTGTTTCAATGATCGGCAATGCCGTCAACGAACCACCGCCATTGGCGTCGGACATCTTTGCAGCGCGCTCAAGCAAGCGGCTGTGGAGATAGAAAACGTCGCCAGGATAGGCTTCACGGCCTGGAGGACGACGCAGAAGAAGCGACATTTGGCGATAGGCAACAGCCTGCTTCGACAAATCGTCATATACGATGACGGCGTGCATGCCGTTGTCGCGGAAATATTCACCCATCGCAACGCCGGTGTAAGGCGCGAGATACTGAAGCGGTGCAGGCTCCGAAGCGGTTGCAGCAACAACGATCGAATATTCCATCGCGCCTTGCTCTTCCAATGCACGAACGATTTGCGCAACGGTCGAACGCTTCTGACCAACGGCAACGTAGATGCAGTAAAGCTTCTTCGATTCGTCAGTGCCCTTGTTCACTTCCTTCTGGTTGATGAAAGTGTCGATGGCGACAGCGGTTTTACCGGTCTGACGGTCACCAATGATCAATTCGCGCTGACCACGGCCAACAGGAACGAGGGCGTCGAGCGCCTTAAGGCCAGTCTGGACAGGTTCCGAAACCGATTGGCGTGGGATGATGCCAGGCGCTTTGACTTCAACGCGGCTGCGCTGTGTGGTCTTGAGCGGGCCCTTACCATCGATTGGGTTGCCAAGGCCGTCAACAACGCGGCCAAGCAATTCCTTGCCGACAGGCACGTCAACGATCGTGCCGGTACGCTTTACAACGTCACCTTCGCGAATTTCGCTGTCGGTTCCGAAAATAACGACACCGACATTGTCCGCTTCAAGGTTCAAGGCCATGCCCTGAATGCCGTTGGCGAACTCGACCATTTCACCAGCCTGAACATTGTCGAGGCCGTGAATACGGGCGATACCGTCACCAACTGACAGAACGCTACCGACTTCCGAAACCTGAGCTTCGGTGCCGAAATTGGCGATCTGGTCCTTAATGACCTTGGAAATTTCTGCGGCGCGGATATCCATTTTGCTACTTAGCCTTTCATCGCGTTAGCGAGGGTGTTCAAACGGGTTTTAATAGAAGTGTCGATCATCTGGCTGCCGATGCGGACAGTCAGGCCACCCAGTATGGATGAATCGACTTTGGTCTGGATGGCCACGTCGCTGCCGACGCGTGCCTTAAGATTTGCGGAAAGCGTCTTCATCTGCGCTGCGCTCAAGGCGTGCGCTGAAGTAACTTCGGCGGTAACTTCGCCGCGATGGGCCGCCGCAAGCGACGAGAATGCCCGCGCGACTGATGCGGTTTCGCTGAGCCGGCGATTGTCGGCCAGCACGCCCAAGGTCTTGGTCGTCAAAGCATCCAACTTCATTGCCTTGGCAACAGCAGCGATCGCTTTTTTCGCGTCCGTCCGCGTCAACACAGGGTTGGTGGTCAGTGACTTAAGGTCTGCCGATTCGTTCACGGCTTTTGCGACCGACGTAAGGCTTTTTTCAACGGCGTTGATGGAGTTGGCGTCACGCGCCAACTCGAACAATGCCGTCGCGTAACGGCCAGATAGACTGGCTTGTATATTAGCGCTTGTGCCGCCGGAATTATCCACGCGTTGAAGTCCTTAAATGTACAACTGATGTATTTGCTGAACCAGCCGAAAGGTTGCCCTGTCTCTAGCGTCGCCGCGCGCCTAGCAGGGCTTTTGTTGCGATGCAAGATTGGGAATTAAGTTCATTGCATACTGTTGCGGTCACAAACTTGTTCTGGTGGTGCAAACGGGCGTTGCACGGCAATCGAAAACACGTGAAATGCGGCAGGAGAGGAGACCGAGATGGGTGAAATGATTCGGATGACAATGTCGGACGGCGCGGAAATTGCCGTCTACCATGCCTTGCCAGATGGTGAGCGACGTGGTGGCCTTGTGCTCGTGCAGGAAATCTTTGGCGTGACCGACCATATCCGCGAGCTTTGCGACGAATATGCGGCCGATGGCTATGAAGTTTTATCACCGGCTATTTTTGATCGCGAGCATCCGGGTTTTGAAGCCGCCTATACGGGGCCTGATTATAACCGCGCTGTGGAATTGGCGCGCGATCTTCATCCCTTTGTACAGTCGCTGGATGACGCGCAGGTCTGCATTGATGCCTTGAAGGGTAAAGGCCCCGTTTTCATCACGGGCTATTGCTATGGCGGGTCGGTGGCTTGGGCTCTTGCCGGCATCAGCGATGATCTTGCGGCCGCCAGCTGCTATTATGGCAGTCTCGTGCCGACAATATATGCGGACCAGACGCCCAAATGCGCCACAATCGCGCACTTTGGCAGATATGACCACGGCATCCCGATGGAAGGTGTAGAGGCACTTATCGATAAGGCGCACCCCACCGCGCAGATATTTGTGTACGACGCCAACCATGGGTTCAATTCGGACCGGCGGAAAGACTATCATGAAGAAAGCGCTGATCTGGCGCGGGCGCGGACCCTAGCTTTATTCCGCACATGTGGCGGCTAAGCTGGATCAAAAGGGGCATTTAGGTATGACGCCAAGCGCGTGGAAAAATGGTGGTGCAGGGGTCCAAATCCGCTGGGCTGTGGTTGATACGATATTGGGAAAGATGTTGCTGGCCGCCACCGATAAAGGCATCTGCCGACTGTCATTCGATGAAGATGAAACTGCGCTGCAACGGCGGTTTCCAAACGCAGATATCATCGCCGGGGGCAGTGCGCTCGCGCATTTGATAACAGGCGCGATTGCGGCGGTAGAGAACCCGGCACACATGCCGGATTTGCCGCTGGACGTCGCGGGCACGGCATTTCAACAGGCGGTCTGGAACGCGCTGAAGCGCATTCCGGCGGGTGAAACGCGAACATATGCAGATATCGCTGCTGCGGTTGGCAGCCCCAATGCTGTGCGCGCGGCGGGAAGTGCCAATGGCGCGAATAATGTCGCTGTCCTGATCCCATGCCACCGGGTTATTCGCACCGACGGAACGCTTGGCGGCTATGCATATGGCCTGGAGCGCAAACAGGCCTTGCTGGACAAGGAACGCGCACAAGGACGATTATTGTGATGCTCGAAAAGCCGCTGAACAAGCTGTTCGCTTAAGGGTAGGTCGCCCGCACAAAATACAGGCCTTCGGGCGGCGCATTTTCCGCCAAGGCGGAACGGTCTGCCGCATCCAGCGCAGCCTGCAAATCGTCGGCGGTCCAACGGCCAAGCCCAACCGCGACAAGGCACCCCACCATTGACCGCACTTGGTGATGCAGGAATGACAAAGCCGCAGCCTCGACGATTACATGTTGCCCTTCGCGGCGGACGTTCAACCGTTCGAGCGACTTAACCGGGCTGGCCGATTGGCATGCCGTCGACCGGAAGGTCGTGAAATCATGCACGCCCACCAAAATCTGGGCCGCTGCGTGCATTGCGTCGGCATCAAGGTGCGGACCAACGCGCCATACCCGGCCCTTTTCCAAAGTGAGCGAGGCGCGGCGATTGAGGATGCGATATTCGTAAGCCCGGCCAATGCAGCTGTAACGCGCATGCCAGTCGTCGGCGACTTCCTCGCAATGTAATATCGCGATGGGGTGCGGCCGCAAATGGGCGTTGATGGCTTCCATCAATCGGAACGATGATAGCCCTTTTTCGACATCAACATGCGCGCGCATGCCTAATGCGTGGACGCCTGCATCGGTGCGGCCAGCGCTATAGACCAATGTCTTTTCGCCAGTGGTTTTGAATATAGCCTCTTCGATGGCGCCTTGAACCGAAGGGCCATGGTCCTGCCATTGCCAGCCCATATAGGGGCCGCCGTCAAATTCGATGGTGAGCGCAAAGCGGGTCATTGCAGAACCGTGCCCGCCGGGATTGCCTTACCACGCAGCAAGTCTGCGGTTGGCATTGCCGGTTTGCCTGCGCGTTGGATGATTGTGGGACGGATCGCATCAACGCCGCATGCGATGGTCAGTTGGTCGTCCGAAATTGTGCCGGCTGTGCTGGTGCCAGCAACGATGTCCGCCGCTAGCACCCGATATCGTTCGCCTTCAAATTCGAACCATGCACCCGGCGCGGGGTTATATGCGCGTATCTGTCTTTCGACCACTTCGGCGGACATTGAAAAATCCAATTTGGTTTCTGCCTTGTCGATTTTGGCGGCATAGGTCACGCCATCTTCCGGTTGCGGCACGCAAGGATGGGCGTCGAGGTCCGATAATACCCGCACCATCAATTCTGCGCCAAGCTCGGCCAACTCGCTCGTGAGGATGCCTGTGGTCTTGTGCGCGATTTCGATTTCGGTTGTCGCACGAACGGGGCCGGTATCGAGGCCGGTCTCCATTTGCATGACCATGACGCCTGTTGTGGCGTCGCCCGCCAAAATAGCACGCTGAACCGGCGCAGCACCGCGCCAGCGTGGCAACAGCGAGCCGTGAATATTTAGGCAGCCATGCCGTGGCGCGTCCAAGATCGATTTGGGCAGGATAAGGCCATATGCCGCGACAATTGCGGCGTCGAGGTCAAGCGCGGCAAAGTCCGCTGCGGCATCGTCCTGTCGCAGGGACAGCGGCGTCCGCACAGGCAAACCCAGTTCTTCGGCACGCTGATGCACGGCGGACGGGGTAAGCTTTTTACCGCGGTTGGCGGGGCGGGGCGGCTGCGAATATACGGCAACCACATCATGCCCAGCGGCAACCAGCGCGTTGAGCGCGGGCACGGCAAATTCGGGTGTTCCCATGAAGGCAAGACGCATCGTCACTTTTCCTTTGTTCGAAAGCCCCCTAAGACCCGCAGCATGGCATCGCAAGAAATAGACGCATTGGCACAGGCATTGTCGAAATTGCCCGGACTTGGTCCACGCTCGGCACGGCGGGTTGTGCTGCACCTTATGAAAAAGCGTGAAAGCGTGTTGATGCCGCTTTTGCGTGCGCTGGAGCAGGTCGAACAACGGCTGGTCGTCTGCAGCACGTGCGGAAATATCGATACCGGCAACCCCTGCGGCATTTGCGTTGATCCGCGCCGCGATATCCGTTCCATCTGTGTTGTTGAGGACGTATCCGATTTGTGGGCGCTGGATCGTTCGCGGCTGTTTCCGGGAAAATATCATGTCCTGGGTGGCCGGTTATCTGCATTGGATGGCGTTCGGCCAGAGGATTTGAACATCGAAGGCTTGGTTGCCCGCGTTGCCGCGGGCGGCGTCGATGAAGTCGTCTTGGCCATGAATGCCACTTTGGAGGGGCAGACAACCGCGCATTATCTCGCGGAACGGCTTGAACAATTTCCGATACGCTTGACCCAATTGGCGCATGGCGTGCCCGTTGGCGGTGAGCTTGATTATCTGGACGATGGCACTTTGGCACAAGCATTACGCGCCAGACGTCCAGTCGGTTGATTTATCGCACGACCGTCCCTATTTGCGACCCATGGCCATATTACCTATTCTTGAAGTGCCCGATCCGCGGCTGAAAACCATTTCGACGCCTGTCGAGACATTTGATGCGGATTTGAAAACGCTCGTCGATGACATGACCGAAACGATGTACGCCGCGCCCGGTATCGGGCTGGCCGCTATTCAGGTCGGGGTGCCCAAGCGCCTGTTGGTTATCGATTTGCAGGAAGAGGAAGGCGAGGGTGACGAGCCCGTTCGTAATCCGCGGGTATTTGTGAATCCGGAAATATTGGACCCTTCGAACGAACACAGCCTGTATAATGAAGGCTGCCTTTCGGTGCCTGACCAATATGCAGAGGTCGAACGCCCCGCGCAAATCCGTGCACGTTGGCAGGACCTTGATGGCAAAGTTCATGAAGAGACAATGACGGGTCTAATGGCAACATGTCTGCAGCACGAGATGGACCATCTCGAGGGCATTTTGTTCATTGACCACCTATCGCGTCTAAAGCGTCAGATGGTGCTCAAGAAAATCGAGAAAGCCCGCAAAATGGGCGGCGGCCATGTTCATAATGAGCATTGCCGCCACTAAATTGCGTTCGCCGGACAAATTCCCGGCTTGATCCGCCGCGTTACTTTGCGAATTGCGTCGGTGCGGGGCTGATTGTCACGAACTTGCCCGACTGAATTTCCTGCACCTCAAGCATGCGCTCGGTGAGGCCATTGGGCATGAAGCGGAATGCGCCATCAACGCCGATGAAGCCTTGCGGATCGGTAAGCTGCGCAACGGGGAATTTTGTCCCCGGACGCCAGTCACGCGCCACACGCGCGATCAAAAGCACCGAATCATAGCCAAGGCTGGAAAGCCGCAGTGGCGCTTTGCCAAACCGTGCCCGATATTTGGTGGCATATTGGGTATATAGCGTGTCGGAGACGCTCGCAAACCAACCGCCATACATGGCCGGGCTACCTGCCAATGAACCATCGATATTCCACAAATCGGTGCCGAGAATTTTTGCATTGCGCATGCCGTTCCGGCGAAGCGCCGGCACCAATACAACGCCGGCACGGCCGCTATCGGCAATTAGGACAGCATCAATCTGACCCAATTTTGCCAACCGGCGCGCCGCTGCATCCGCAGACGCTGTCGTTCCATCGGATTCTTCGATAGCAACAAGCGTTCCGCCTGCGCTGCGCACTGCAGAGGTTAGGTTCGACTGCGCACGCTGGCCATATACATTGGTCGAAACAACGCCTGCAATGCGGTTATAGCCTTGCGAACGGGCGTAGCGGACCACGCGGTCGATGGATTGATTGGGCAAATGGCCAAGCAAGAATACATTTTGCCCGGCAACGCCGACATCGTTGGAAAAGCTGATGATGGGCACAGCTGCGGTGCGCGCGACAGCGGCAGCCTCAACAACATCGTCGCCACGCAACGGGCCCAATATGACCTTATTCCCATCGGCGACCGCGCGCTTTGCCGCTGCTGCGACGCCGGTGCTGGTGTCATAGGTGATCATGCGGATGTTGGTTGCTTTGGTGTCGGCCAGTGCAAGTGCGGTCGCGTTGGCGATGGATTGGCCAACGTCGCCGTCTGGACCCGTCACCGGCAACAGCAGGGCAACACGGTGCATGCCGTCGAGCGGGTCTTCGGACACCACAGGGGCTGGCCCTTTGCCCCCACGCGGGGCGGTGGCGCAGGCCGCGAGGAAAACGACCGAAGCCAAAACCAGCAGCTTTTTGATCTGTCCTGCTAAAGCTTGCGGCGTTGCGCCGCTTGCTGCATTGGATGCGCTCATGAATTTTCCCTTGGGTAGAAGCATATAAATCAGATGATGTTCGAATCGGGCTTATATGTCGTTGCGACACCAATCGGCAACCTTGCAGATATGTCACAACGGGCGATTGATCTGCTGGAAGCCGCAGAAATTGTTGCTGTAGAAGACAGCCGGGTAACCGGTAAATTGTTGCATCATCTTGGCCTGAAGAAAAAGATGCGGCGATATAACGACCATAGTGGCGAGGCCGAGCGCGAGTCACTGGTCGCCGCTGCGCGCGGCGCGGTTGTTGCGCTGGTATCGGACGCAGGCACACCGTTGATTTCAGACCCCGGTTACAAGCTGGTGCGCAGCGCACGCGAGGCAGGCGTTCCGGTATATACGATCCCAGGTGCAAGCGCGGTAACGGCGGCGCTGTCGATTTGCGGTTTGCCGACAGACCGTTTTTTGTTCGCCGGTTTCCTTCCCAATAAAGCCAAGGCGCGTGTCGAAACGTTGACGGAACTCGGCCAGGTAAAGGCGACGTTGGTTTTTTACGAGGCGGGGCCGCGTCTTGCTGCGTCGCTTTCCGCCATCGCGGAAACCTATGGCGACCGTGAAGTCGCCGTTGCGCGGGAACTGACCAAGAAATTTGAAGAGGTTGTAACGGGCACTGCGTCCGAACTTGCCGCGCGTTATGCGGCGCAAGAGCCAAAGGGTGAAATCGTCCTGATCATTGGTCCGCCGGCGGATGACGTCGCCTATGACACCGGCGATGTGGACGCAGCATTGCGCGAAGCGCTGGATACGATGTCCGCCGCCAAAGCCGCTGGCGTCATTGCCAAGCGTTTCGGGCTGGAGCGCAGCGACGTCTATGCGCGCGCTACGCAACTGAAGTCGCAGTGAACCGGCTTGCTGCAGAAAAATTGGGGCGGCGTGGAGAGACCATAGCTGGCTGGTTTTTGCGGTTAAAGGGCTGGCGGGTCGTCGCCACGCGTGTGAAAACACCGCGCGGCGAAGTCGACCTGATCGCGCGGCGCGGCAAAACCATTGCGTTCGTCGAAGTAAAAGCGCGCGCAAATGTGCGTGATCTCGCCACCGCGATTGACGCTTACAGATTACGCCGCGTTGCTGCTGCGGCGGAAATTCTGCTCCCGAAATATGGAAAAGAATGCGAAAATATGCAGATAGACGTGATTATGGTTGCGCCATGGCGTTGGCCGAACCATCTGCCAAACGTCTGGCACGGATAAGGACAAGCAAATGGCAATACAAATGGCGGTCCAGATGGACCCGATGGACGGCATCAACATTCATGGCGACTCCAGCTTTGCGCTGATGCTTGCTGGCCAATCGCGCGGCTATGATATTTGGCATTATGATGTGATGTCATTGACGCTCGACGCCAATGACCGGCTCACCGCGCTCGCACATCCCGTGCATGACCTCCAACGCGTGGAGGGCGCGCATTATCGGTTCGGCGCGCCGCAGCGCATTGATTTGGGCTCTGACATTGACGTTGTGCTGATGCGGCAGGACCCGCCATTTCATGTGGGCTATATCACCGCGACCCATTTGCTCGAACGCATCGAGCATGAGACGTTGGTGGTCAACAACCCAGCCAGTGTTCGCAATGCGCCGGAAAAGGTCATGGTGCTCGACTATCGCAAGTTCATGCCACCCACGCTGATTACGCGTTCACTTGATGAGGTCCGCGCGTTTCAAAAGGAACATGGCGCGATTGTCGTAAAACCGCTCCATGGCAATGGCGGCAAGGCCATTTTCCGGATTGAAGCCGATGGCAGTAATGTCGGCGCGCTGTTTGAGGTGTTCAATTCGACATGGCCCGAACCGCATATGGTGCAGCCATTCCTGCCCGACGTTGCGAAGGGCGACAAGCGCATCGTTCTGATCGACGGCGAAGTCACAGGGGCCATCAACCGCCGGCCGGGTGAAGGCGAATTCCGGTCCAACCTTGCGGTGGGCGGTAGCGCGGAAGCGACGTTATTGACCCCGGAGGAGCAAGAAATTTGCGCTGCGATGGGGCCGCGTTTGAAGGAGCTTGGGCTGATATTCGTCGGCATTGATGTCATTGGCGGAAAATGGCTCACGGAAATCAACGTAACCTCGCCAACCGGTATCGTCGCGATTGACCGGTTCAATGGCACCGATACCGCGGCCAAAATACTCGATGCCATTGAACGCAGGCTTGCCGGCCGAGGTTAATGGAAGACTGGATTATCAGGCTCGTCGAATGGGGGCATTATTGGGGCGTTGCCCTGCTGATGTTGCTGGAGACGGTTTTCCCGCCCGTCCCGTCAGAGGTTATTATGACCGTGGCGGGTGTGTCGGCGGCGCGCGGCAATATGAACCTTTGGGGCACGATCGCGGCCGGAACCGCAGGCGCCATGCTTGGTAACTGGATGTGGTATTGGCTGGCCATCAAGTTTGGCGAAGCGCGGATGCATGTCTTTATCGACCGCTACAGCCGTTGGCTCACGCTTGACTGGGCAGAGATTGAGCGCGGGCATGGGCTGTTTCGCAAGCATGGGCCAATCATCGTGCTCGTGGCGCGTATGTTGCCGACGCTACGTTCTTTGATTTCGATTCCCGCTGGTTTGTTCGGTATGTCGCTGCGCCGTTTTCTGGTTTTCTCCACGATTGGAACGGCGGGATGGAGCGCGGCTCTCGCCTCCGGTGGATATTTCTTGGGCTCACAATTTGACGATATCGAAAAATGGCTTGGGCCTTTGTCGACGGTCATCATGGTCGGCATATTGGGGACCTATGTGTGGCGGCTGGCGCGCTGGAAGCCCAATCCTACGCCCGTGGATGCGCGTTCTGATACTCATCCAGAAGCATAGCCGTATCGACGGCGGTATAGATTTGCGTTGATGATAGGCTGCTGTGGCCCAGCAGTTCCTGAAGACTGCGCAAATCTGCACCACCTGCAAGCAAATGCGTTGCAAAGCTGTGGCGCAAGGCATGCGGCGTTGTGCGTTCCGATAGGCCAAGCCGCATGCGCGCGCCTTGCACCGCGCGGCGCACCAGTGCGGGTGCCAATGGCCCACCGCGCGCGCCACGAAACAATGGCTGGTCTGCAGCCATCGGATAGGGGCACAAAGCAATATATTCCTGAATGGCGGTGCTGACTTGCTCAAGCAGCGGCACAATGCGCGTCTTGTTGCGCTTGCCGGTGACGCGCAGTGTCGTGCCAAGCGGTAAGACATCGCCATTTAGCCCGGTCGCTTCGCTCACGCGCAAGCCGCTGCCGTAGAGCAGGAGAAGCAAGGCCCAGTCACGTGCGCCGACCCAGCCATCGTTCGCGCTTTCTGCGACGTCATCCGCGAGCGCGAGAACATCGTCGGGATTTACGGGGCGCGGCAGGCTGCGTTGCACGCGCGGGCCCTTCATTGGGGGCAGGGTCGCATTTTCGCCAAGTGCAAAGCGCAAAAAATGACGGGCGGCGGACAATTCACGCGCGGTGGACCGGTTGGTAAGCCCATCGCCACGCCGGTCCGCCAAAAAGGCGCGCATGTCAGCGGCGGAAATTTTTATCAGCGTTGTGCGGTCGACTGTCGCCCCCCAATGCAATTGCAGAAAACCGGTAAGCCGATCTGCCGTGGCATGATAGGCGCGGACACTATGCGGCGACATCCGGCGATTGTCGGTCAGGAACGTCAGATATTCGGCGAGCAGTGACATTATGCCGTCATGCTATCAGGCGGCCGCATCCGCCTCAACCGCTACTATTTGCGGAAGGATCGCATCCAGCAACGGCATGCCTTGCGGCGTAACCGTAACGCGGTCGCCGTCGCGGGTGATGAGGCCAAGGCGCGCGATTTTGTCCACGGCAGTGAAATCCAGCATCTGGTCTGGCGCAATACCCGTGCGCGATGACAGGCGCTCAAGGCTGATGCCTTCGCTCAACCGCAGTCCCATGAGCAAGCTTTCGGTTGCACGGCTTGCGGGGTCGAGATGATCTTCGGTGCTGATGCCATGCGCGTTGCGGTCAATCGCAGACAGAAAATTCTCTGGTTTTTTATGGCGTTGTGTCGCACACTTCAGACGCCGTCCATGTGCACCGGGGCCGATGCCGATATAATCATCATAGCGCCAATAACTCAAATTATGCCGGCTTTCATGTCCCACCCGCGCATGGTTGCTAATCTCATAGGCCGCCATGCCCGATGCGCGCGTCATGTCCTGCGTCATGTCATACAGGGTCGCCGCATCGTCATCATCAGCGGGGGTGAAGTGCCCCGTGCGCACGAGCGTTTCGAACCGTGTGCCCGCCTCAATCGTCAACTGATATAGCGACATATGATCGGTGCCGAAGGACAATGCGCGCCGAAGCTCAGCCTCCCATTGTGTGGCTGTTTGTTCGGGCCGCGCATAAATCAGGTCGATATTGACGCGGTCGAAATGCTGCTGCGCGACTGCGAGCGCATCAAGGCTTTCTGCAACCGAATGCGCACGCCCCAAAAAGGCCAAGGCGGCGTCATCGAGAGACTGAAGGCCAAGCGATACGCGGTTGACGCCCGCTTTGGCCAAATCGGCGAAGCGCGATGCCTCAACCGAGGACGGGTTCGCCTCAAGTGTAATCTCGATATTGTCGGCAAAGCCCCAATGTTGCGCAGCGGCGTCAATCAACGCGGCGACCGTTGACGGCGGCATTAACGATGGCGTGCCACCGCCGAAGAAAATGGAACTCAGCTTGCGGCCGCGCGTCAACGCCGCTTCATGGGCCATATCCGCCAACAATGCGGCGCACCACGCGTCTTGGTCGACGCTTTCCCGCACATGGCTGTTGAAATCACAATAAGGGCATTTGGAAACGCAAAAGGGCCAGTGGATATAGAGGGCGAGCGGATTTGACATTCGCGCTTTACCGTAGCCCTGAGCCGGCAGTGCGGAGCACTGCCGAAAAGTCGAAGGGTGCGTCTCGTTCAACCACCGTGCTTGACTGATAGCCGCCCTTCGACGGTCGCAGCCACTGCGTGACTGCTGCTCTGGGCTTCGGTTTGGTCAGATGTGGCGCTTGTCAAAAAACGGCCTCAACCAATTTGCGGAACGCATCTGCCCGATGGCTCATGGCATGTTTCTCCGCCGGGTCCAGTTCCGCAAAAGTTTGCGCGCGGTCGGTTGGCACGAACACAGGATCATAACCAAAGCCCAATGTGCCGCGCGGTGGCCATGTCAGGCTGCCTTGCACGCGGCCTTCGAATACTTCTTCATGACCATCGGGCCATGCAAGCGCGAGGGTGCAGATAAAATATGCGCTTCGGTTGGTATCCGGGCCAAGCTCGGCCAATTTGCCTTCGACTTTACCCATTGCCATATACCAGTCGCGTCCTGGGCCCCCTTCGAACGGCTGCTTTTCCGCCCAGTCCGCGGTGTATACTCCGGGTGCGCCGTCCAGCGCCGCCACGCACAGGCCGCTGTCATCTGCCAAGGCAGGCAGGCCTGATCCTTGGGCAGAGGCATGTGCTTTCAGCAGTGCATTTTCGGCAAAGGTCGTCCCCGTCTCTTCGGGCTCAGGCAAACCAAGCTCGCCTGCCGAAACCGGTTCGATACCAAACGGCGCCAGCAAGGCGCGGATTTCACGCACCTTGCCCGCATTGTGGCTGGCGATGACAAGCTTGCCGGGCTGCAATTTGCGATGGGTCATATATTCTTGCCTTGAACCATGTTGTCATCCCCGCTTTCGCGGGAATGACATGGACTTTTAACTCGCCAAAAGCGGTTACTTTACAGCTTCAGCTTGCACCGCAAAGATCCGGTCGGTGCCCATGCGTGCGAGACGGAGCAAGCGCAGCAGGCTTTCCTCATCATAGGTCGCACCTTCGGCGGTCGCTTGCACTTCGGCGATTTGTCCGCCTTCAATAAGGACGAAGTTCGCATCAGCGTCGGCGCTCGAATCTTCGATATAGTCGAGGTCAAGCACGGGCGTGCCGTTGACGATGCCGCAGCTGATGGCCGCGACGCGGCCGCTGATCGGATCTTCCTTAATCGCACCCGAAGCAAGCAGGCCATCGACCGCAAGCCGCAAGGCGACCCACGCGCCGGAAATAGCCGCGGTGCGCGTTCCGCCGTCGGCTTGCAACACGTCACAATCGATCGTGATCTGATGCTCGCCAAGCTTTTTCATATCTACGACAGCGCGTAAAGAACGGCCAATAAGGCGTTGAATTTCTTGAGTTCTACCTGACTGCTTGCCCTTCGCTGCTTCGCGCTGGCTGCGGGTGTGCGTCGCGCGTGGGAGCATGGAATATTCCGCCGTCACCCAACCTTCACCCTTGCCACGCAACCATGGCGGAAGGCGATCTTCAACGCTTGCGGTGACAAGCACGCGGGTGTCGCCAAAGCAAATGAGGCAGCTGCCCTCTGCATGCTTGGTGAAATGGGTTTCAATCGAAATGGCGCGCATTTCGTCTGGCGCACGGCCTGATGGTCGCATGATAGTCTCCTGATAATGGGTTGAAGAACGCAATAGCTTGCCCCGCTTGCTTTGCAAGCGCGCTGCGCTAAACCAGCAACCGTGAGCCAAATTCCAATCAATGAACTGAACGATCGCACGCGCGTCATCTTCCGGATGGTGGTCGAAAGCTATTTGGACAATGGCGCGCCCGTGGGGTCGCGAACGCTTTCCAAATTTGCGGGCCTGAATTTGTCGCCGGCCTCCATTCGCAATGTGATGCAGGATTTGGAAGAGGCTGGCTTACTTGCCTCTCCGCACACCAGCGCCGGCCGTGTGCCCACCGAAAGCGGGCTTCGTCTTTTTGTCGACGGCATGATGCAGTCGGCTGAACCGTCAATGGAAGAACGCCGTGCGATTGAATCGCAAATCATAAGCGATGGGCCAATTGAAGAAGCGTTGGCGGCGGCAACGTCGGTGCTGTCGGGGCTATCGGCCTGTGCCGGAATCGTGCTCGTCCCCAAACGCGATGCCGTGTTGAAGGCATTTAACTTTGCGCGCCTGTCGCCGACCCAAGTTTTGGCCATCATGGTAGGGTCCGACAACAGCGTCGAAAACCGGTTGGTTGCGATTGACCCGGCTGTTTCCGATTCGGCGTTGGTTGAGGCGTCCAATTATATCTCGGCGCGATTGTCGGGTTTGACCTTGTCAGAGGCGTTGGAGCATCTTGACCGGGAAATTCGCGCTGAGCAGGCGGAGCTTGATGTGGCAAGCCAGAAGCTCGTGCGCGACGGTCTGGCGATTTGGTCGCTTGATGCCAATGACCGGCCGGTGCTTATTGTGCGCGGTCAATCGAACCTGATTGACGACGCCGCAGCGGCGGACCTTGACCGGGTGCGCCAGTTGCTCGACGAATTGGAAAGCAAGGAAGAAATCGCGCGTTTGGTCGACAGTGCCCGCGATGCGCAGTCGACGCGGATCTTCATTGGTTCAGAGAATAATTTGTTCTCGCTGTCCGGCTCCTCGGTCATCGCTGCGCCTTATCGCGAAGCCGGTGGCAAGGTGGTTGGTGTCGTGGGCGTCATTGGGCCGACACGGCTCAATTATGCCCGCATCGTCCCGATGGTCGATTTCACGGCACAGGCGCTCAGCCGCTTAATAAAGTGACGCACGGCTTGATGAAACCGAATTGGTTTCTATATGCGCAAAGCAACAGGCGGCATAAGTGTCGCAACAATCATGGGTTAATAAGGTTATGACGGACAAGAACACTGTATCCGCAGATGCAGCAGCAGAAAAGGAATTGGAAGGCGTGCCAGAGCATATGAAGGATGACGCTTCAGAAGCGACCGACGCCGCCGACGCCAAAATTGCTACGCTTGAAGAAGCGCTCGCCACGGCACAGCAAGAAGTCCTGTATGCGCAGGCCGAAACCCAAAATGTGCGCCGCCGCATGGAAAAGGAAGCGCAAGATGCGCGCGCTTATGCCGCAACCGGCTTTGCCCGCGACGTCCTGTCCGTGTCAGACAATTTGGCCCGTGCGTTGGAAGCGATCCCCGCCGAAATGCGCGAGAGCGAGTCGATGAAGCCGCTCGTCATTGGCCTTGAAGCCACTGGCCGTGAACTCGACAGCGTCTTTGCCAAAAACGGCATCACCCGTATCGCCGCAATGGGCATGCCACTTGACCCCAACCAGCATCAGGCGATGGTTGAAATCCCAAGCGCAGATGCTGAACCGGGCACGATCGTGGCCGAGATGCAGGCGGGTTATATGATCAAGGATCGCTTACTGCGCCCTGCTTTGGTCGGGGTGGCGAAGGCGGCGGAGTAAGGGCTGTCCATTAGTCCCTTCGCGGGAATGCCGAAGTTCGGGGGTGGTCTCATTGGCCGCTCTCGGCTATCGCTCCGCCGATGACCACAAAGGCTCTCTCAACTAAAGCCCAATCGCCCTGGCGCGATGAGCTTCGGGCGACGTTATTGCTTGCGTGGCCGATGATATTGTCGAACCTGACGATGATGCTGATCGGCGTGACCGACGTCATTCTGCTGGGTTGGCTTGGGCCGCGTGCGTTGGCGGCGGGTGCTTTGGGGCACAACCTCGCCATTTTCTGCGCGATTTTCTGCATGGGCCTGTTGACGGCCACGGCGCCGATGATGGCATCTGAAAAAGGCCGCATGGCGCATTCGGTGCGCGATATTCGGCGGACCTTTCGGCAGGGTCTATGGGTATGCTGCGCGGTCATGGTGCCGGTGTGGGCATTTTTATGGAACGCCGAAGCCATATTGATTGCGACGGGTCAGCAGGCGGATCTCGCGGCTGATGCTGCCGTGTTCGTGCGGGCCTATATGTGGTCCATATTGCCCTTCCTCGGGTTCCTCGTTCTGCGCAATTTTGTCGCGGCGCTCGAAAAGCCAGTCTGGGCAACCATCGTTGCGTGTTGCGCAGTGTTGTTAAATGCCGTGGTCAATTACGGCCTCATCCTCGGGAACTTCGGCTTGCCCCAATTGGGGCTGGTCGGAGCGGGCATTGGCAGCACGATTACCAATGTCGCGCAGTTCGGGGTCATGGCTCTGGTCGTCAGTTTCCATCCGAAATTTCGCCGCTACCATTTGTTCGGGCGCTTCTGGCGCGCGGATTGGCGGCGGTTTCGCGAAATCTGGCGTTTGGGATTGCCGATTGGGTTCACGATGGGTTTCGAGGGCGGTGTGTTTGCAATCGCGATCCTGCTGATGGGGCTGATTAACGAAGCGTCGGTTGCGGCACATGCGGTCGCGATCCAGATCGCATCGCTCACCTTCATGGTGCCGATGGGGTTGGGGCAGGCGGCGACGGTGCGTGTCGGCCTTGCGTATGGCCGGCGCGACGCGGTTGCGATCACACGCGCAGGCTGGACCGCTTTCGTGCTGGGCACCGGTTTCATGGCGGTCATGGCGCTCGGTATTTATCTGTTTCCAGAGGCGCTGATTGGGATTTTCGTCACCCCCGTCGATGCCGCGACTCGCCAAGTGTTTGACCTTGCTGTCAGCTTCCTGCTGGTGGCCGCGATATTCCAGATTGTCGATGGCGCGCAGGTTGTCGGCGCGGGCATGTTGCGTGGGCTGCATGATACCAAAGTCCCTATGTACTTCGCAGCGTTCGGATATTGGGTGGTCGGCATCGGTGTCGGCGCATGGCTTGCGTTTCGGGCGGGTTGGGACGGCGTCGGGGTGTGGACCGGCCTTGCGGCCGGACTGGCGCTTGTGTCGGTATTGATGCTGGTGCGTTGGTCGATGCGCGCGCGGCTCGGACTGCTGCCTTCAGAAGCTTAATATGCCGTCATATTGCGACAAAGGCGGCGCGCCTGGAACCTTTGCACCGTTACGCAACAGGAATATGTGCCGGACAATCTCGGCCTGCTGCTCAATCCCATATTGTTCCAGCTTCCACCCGGGTTTCAGGCTGTAGTCATAGCGACAGAAGGGGTGCCGCCGCAGCGGCAGGCATATGCCTTTTTGGTGTTGCCACACATGCACCAGCTCGTGGATGAAGTGGCCTTGAACGCCCAAGTCACGGTCGCAAAAATCGGCGCAGAAAAGATCGCTTTTCGGGTGGAACCACAAATGACCGTTCGGCGCCATCGTGACCCGGCGGGGTTGAAACCACCAATATTTGCGATTGTGAATCCGGATGCTGTAGTAATCCAGTGCGGAGCCGAACACAGATTCCGCCAACGCCCGTTCGCGGACTGTCATCGGCCGGCCGGATTTATGCGGGCCGAACATGCCCTAGCCGTCGATTGCCTTTTTCTCGTCGGGTACAGTGCCGTCGACTTCCTGCACGCGGGCTTTCACCAATATGCGCACATTGTTGGAGAAAAGAAACTCCGCTTCGATCTCGCCAAGCCGGCGGGGGATGAGGTTGACGCCCCACATCATCACATGCTTGCCGCCTTTTTTGAAAGCGACGGTTTCGTCTGCGGGAATGAGGACGCGTTGCAGGGGCATCATGGACACTGCCCCCGTTTTTGGATCCACCGTCACATCGTGCATTTCAACGCGGATGGCGGACGGCGAACTGACGCGCAGCAAATAGACATCTTCGGGGCCGCCATAGACGTTGAAATGAAATGCCGACGGGTTGCTGTCGACCGGCGATAGCGTGAGAACCGCTTCTTTGACTTTTAGCTGCGGTGTCGGGCCGCACGAGCCCAGCAATAATGCACTTGCTGCGGCTGCAACTGTGAATATCCGTCGGTTCATATGATCCTCGTTTCGGCATTGGCTTTGTGGTTCAAAGCCGGGACTGTGTCTACTTTTTCCCTATCTAGGGTTGCCGAAGTCTTGTGCCAAGAGATTTGGCACCTATATCGCCGCTACAAGGTTGCATTACGGGAAAACACCGGTGCCTGATAGGGCCGGACCGTAAGTGGCCAGTAAGCGTTCAATTTTAAAATTTCGGGGTAAAGTTTTTATGGCTAAAGTTATTGGTATCGACTTGGGCACGACAAACAGCTGCGTTGCGGTAATGGACGGCGGCAAGCCCAAGGTCATCGAGAATGCGGAAGGCGCACGTACGACGCCATCAATCGTGGCCTTTGCTAAGGACGGTGAGCGCCTGATTGGTCAACCGGCAAAGCGTCAGGCCGTCACCAATCCGGAAAGCACGATTTTCGCAGTAAAGCGCCTTATCGGCCGCCGCTACGACGATCCAATCACCAAGAAGGATACAGAGCTTGTTCCCTACAACATCGTTAAGGGCAAGAATGGCGACGCATGGGTAAAGGCTGGCGGCGAAGATTATTCGCCATCGCAAATTTCGGCGTTCATCCTTCAGAAAATGAAGGAAACGGCAGAGGCCTATCTGGGCGAAACCGTCACGCAAGCCGTTATCACGGTTCCTGCGTACTTCAACGACGCCCAGCGTCAGGCCACGAAGGATGCTGGCCAGATTGCTGGTCTCGAAGTCCTGCGTATCATCAACGAGCCAACCGCCGCTGCGCTTGCATATGGCATGGACAAGGATGAGAACAAAACCATCGCGGTCTATGACCTTGGTGGCGGTACATTCGACATCTCGATCCTCGAAGTCGGCGACGGCGTTTTCGAAGTGAAATCGACCAATGGTGACACGTTCTTGGGCGGTGAAGACTTTGACAGCAAGCTTGTCGAATTTTTGGCAGCAGACTTCCAAAAAGCCGAAGGCATTGACCTGACCAAGGACAAGCTCGCGCTTCAGCGTTTGAAGGAAGCGGCTGAAAAGGCGAAGATTGAACTGTCATCGACACAGACGACCGAAGTCAACTTGCCGTTCATCACCGCTGACCAAAATGGTCCAAAGCACCTCGTGAAGACCATCACCCGTGCCGACCTTGAAAAGCTGGTCGATGACCTCATCAAGCGCACCTTGGATCCTTGCAAAAAGGCTTTGGCTGACGCCGGTTTGAAGGCTGACGCCATTGACGAAGTCGTCATGGTCGGCGGTATGACCCGCATGCCAAAGGTACGTGACGTTGTTAAGGCGTTCTTCGGCAAGGAACCGCACACCGGTGTGAACCCTGACGAAGTTGTTGCCATGGGCGCAGCCATTCAGGCAGGCGTGTTGCAGGGCGACGTTAAGGACGTGCTGTTGCTGGACGTAACGCCGCTGTCGCTGGGTATCGAAACCTTGGGCGGTGTGTTCACCCGCATGATCGACCGGAACACGACGATCCCGACCAAGAAGAGCCAAGTTTACTCGACGGCGGAAGATAACCAGAATGCGGTTACCATCCGCGTGTTCCAGGGCGAGCGTGAAATGGCGGCGGATAACAAGCTGCTCGGCAATTTCGACCTTGTTGGAATCCCGCCCGCACCACGCGGCGTGCCGCAGGTTGAAGTGACATTCGACATTGATGCCAACGGCCTTGTCAGCGTAACCGCAAAGGACAAGGGCACGGGCAAGGAACAGCAGATCAAGATCCAAGCCTCGGGCGGTTTGTCCGACGCCGACATCGATCAGATGGTCCGTGATGCCGAAGCATTTGCCGAAGAAGACAAAAAACGTCGTGAAGCTGCCGAAGCCAAGAACAATGCCGAAAGCCTTGTGCACACGACCGAAAAGCAGTTGTCTGAGCATGGCGACAAGATTGACGCTGCGCTGAAGGGCGAAATCGAAGCGGCTGTTGCGGAAACCAAGACCGCCATCGAAGGTGGTGATGCAGAAGCGATGAAGGAAAAGGCAACGGCCTTGGCACAAATCGCGATGAAGCTTGGTGAAGCCATCTACAAGGAAGAGCAAGCTGCGGCATCGCCCGGCGCTGCGACCGAAGAAGCCCCTGCGGATGATAATGTTGTCGATGCAGAATTCTCCGAAGTCGAAGACGACAAGAAAGACTGATGTTGAAAATTCCCGACTGTCGCCACCGAAACGCAGCGACGGTCGGGAAGCCGGGGGGTAGTCAGTCATGAATCTTGACATCGATTATTACGAATTGTTGGAAGTCGAGCGGACAGCGGATGAAAAGACGCTGAAGTCCGCCTATCGCCGGATCGCGATGGAATGCCATCCCGACCGCAATCCCGGCTGCGACAAATCCGAAGCCAGGTTTAAAGCGGTCAGCCAGGCCTATGATGTCCTGAAAGATCCGCAAAAGCGTGCGGCCTATGACCGTCTTGGCAAAGCCGCGTTTGAAAATGGCGGCATGGGCGGCGGCGGCCAGGGCGGCGGTGGCTTTGGCGACTTTTCCGACATATTCGAAAGCTTTTTTGGCGATGCCTTTGGCGGACGCCAGCGTGGCCCCGCACGCGGCGCAGACTTACGCTATGATCTCGAGATTTCACTCGACGAAGCCTTCCACGGCAAGGATGCCGAAATCACCATCGACGTGGCGACGGCTTGCGGCACCTGTGAAGGAACAGGCGCAACGCCGGGTTCGGGCAAGCGCCGTTGCAACCTGTGCGCGGGTCACGGCAAGGTGCGCGCGCAGCAGGGGTTCTTCGTGGTCGAACGGACCTGTCCGACCTGTCATGGACGGGGTGAGGTTATCGAAGACCCATGCCGTGTCTGTGCTGGCGAAGGCCGCAAGGACGAACGCAAGACTATAAGCGTAAATATTCCGCCGGGCGTCGATGAAGGCACCCGCATTCGGGTTGCGGGCAAGGGCGAAGCTGGGCCTTATGGCGCGGCCGCCGGTGACCTGTATATCTTCATCCATCTGTCGCGGCACAAGGTGTTCGAGCGCGACGGCACGACATTGTTCTGCCGTGTGCCCGTAAGCTTCACCACAGCGGCGCTGGGCGGCGAAATCCGTATTCCGGGCCTCGATGGTGCGGAACACCTCATCATCGTTCCAGAGGGCATCCAGTCGGGTAAGCAGCTGCGCCAGCGTGGGGCAGGGATGCCCGTCCTGCAAGGACGCGGACGCGGCGACATGGTCATCCAAATCGATGTTGAAACGCCGTCCAAGCTGTCGGCGCGCCAGAAAGAAATATTGCGTGAGTTCCGTGAAACCGAAACCGGTGAGGAATGTCCGCAATCGACAGGCTTTTTTGATAAGCTCAAAGGGATTTGGGACGGCATCGCGACGTGATTGCGGTGCGCGCCAAGTGCGCGCAGGTTCGTTGATGCTGTCTTCGATATATTGAAATGAAGGCTCAGATTTCGATCTGATCAATCTCATTCCGCAATGATGCGATGAGGGGCTGGACATATTTCAGCCGACCCTGCTCCTCATCCAATATCGCATGGAAGGCGAGCCTTTTGTAAGCCCGCACCCTGTTTTCGCCGAAGTCATGACCGGCGGGCAGCGACGACACCAAAATGTCGATGAGCCGTTCCGCCCCGTGCAACCGCCCCCACAGATAATCATTCTCGCGATAGGACCGGCTGAAAAACGCGCCGAAATTGTTAAATTCTATGCCCTTTAACGTGGCAGCAGCGCCGCCTTTGCGGATGGAGCTGCAGTCTTCGGGGGAAATGCGGTCGACTTTGACGGGGTCAAATTCGTCGAACCCTTCGTCCTGCAATAATGGCAAGGTCGCGATATCGTACAGGGCGTAACCCAGATAGCCGAGCAGCATGGCCCGGCGCGCCGCAACGGGCAGTGCGAGGAGCGCTGCGCACAATATCTCATCCACACGCAGATCCGTTTGGACGAGGTCGCGCTGTGCCGCCAAATGGTCTATGAGCCCGGCCGGATTGGTGACGCCCGCCTTTGCGGCAATGGCGAAATCGACGCCTAGAAATTCGGCTGTTTCCAGATCCAGATACATCGCCAGACAGCGATAAATAGCATCACGGATCTGCGTGATGTCCTTTTCGGGTACGTCGATGACATTTTCGACCTCTTCCGTCAGATGCCGCGCAAGGAAGCGGAGTCGGCGAATTCTGAACCGTAGATCATGCGTGCCAAAAAAGGCGATGGACTGTTTGGTCGCTTGCTTGCCGCCGTCTTGCGGCATGCGGTCCAATCCCCGTGTCCTGATGTCCGACCACAAAGCGGCTCTCACGTCGCGGAAAAACCCGTTGTTAGCATCGGGCAGGCTGCGCCGCGCGGTCGCCACGATATCGTCGACGACGCCCGCAAGCTTCAGATGGCCATAGGCCCGATAGCTGAAGCCAGCGGCAAGTATCGCCTTTTCCTGCGCAGATTGACGCCATTTTTGCATACGGACGGCGGTCGGCTGGCTCAGGAACCACGTCTTGCCCAGCAGTGCCTCGACAGTGGTTTCTACTTCGTCCCGTAGGCTGTCGATCACCTGTCGCATGCGTTCGATCCGTTCCGACCGGCCCGTGATTTTTTCCAAGCTATCGCGGATCGGTTGCTCCCGCGGGATGTTCGAGGTCGCGCCAAATATCGTTGCGAAAAAGCCGGGCGGTTTGCGCGGGCTGTCGGCGCTGCCATCTGCGTTGCGCCGACCGAAGCGGAAACTCGGCCGGCCAGGCTTTGGGTCAATATAGACAAAGCGTCGGTCGACTTCGCGCCGCGCGGGGCGGTTGCGCAGGGCGGCAATCGCCTGATTAAACGGGGCGTTGGCGAGCACGGAACCGTCAATCAGCATTGTGTCTTCCGCTGCGTTGGCGGCAAATTGCTGCGGCAATATGCGTTTCAGAAATGCGTTCCGTCCAAGCCACGGCACATTTTCACGCGCAAGCAATCGGTCAAGCTCACGTACTGAAAAGGGCGGGAAGGCCCCCGGGAAGCTCGCGGTCGCCCGTGCCGCAAAGATGAGTTCCGCCATATCGGCAAGGCCGGTCCGCCCGCGTGTCGAAAAGTCGACGGTGATCCGGTGTTCAGACTCCGTCACTTCGGGTGGGCTGTTCAGGCGCAAGATTTGATCATGCCCGTTAAAATCTGTGACCGTCACAAACAGGTCGAGCGGTTGGTTGATGGGCAAAAGCGGTGATCCGGCTTTACTCGCCGCCATGGCCTTCAACGCATCCAACAACAGCTTGGAAAAGACATTGCCACCAAAGGGCGGCGCGAACCAGCGGGCACGAACGAAGCGCGATAGCTTGGTTGCCACCTCTTCCTGTGCTTCCTTCGCGACCGTCCGTTCAACAGTGCCGCCGCGCCGCCGCAAGATCATCCACGCAATCGGTGTTGCCCAAAATTTAGAGAAACGCGACAGCGGGCGGGCATCGGGGTCAAGCAGGACGTCGACATCGGCCATTTCAAGCCACATGTCGGTCAGCGGCTCTAGCGACTGCCCTGTGACAATGGCTTGGGACAGAAATATGCCGTTAATGCCGCCTGCACTTGAACCGGCGATAATATCGGTCAGCAGGCGCAGCTTCGTCCCGCTGACCTGCGACATTTCGGCGAGGAGATCGTGATAGACGGACTCGCTGCCCCGGGCGGCGGGCCCTGCGTCATGGAATGCGCGGCTGGCGCGAACCATATGCCAAATCTCACGCGTGACGCCATGCATGTAGATGGCAAGGCTTACCCCGCCATAACAAATGAGCGCCAGCCGAAGTTCTTTTTCACGCATACCGATGGTGTGACAGCGCCAACGGTCGTGCGCAAGCACCGATGCATGCTTTTTACGGCTTGAGTTCTTGATATGTTCTGATAGTTTCCGTCCATGGCAAAGGCAAAGCGCAAATATGTGTGTCAGGCATGCGGTTCAGAAGCGAACCGCTGGCAGGGGCAATGTGACGACTGCGGCGAATGGAATACGCTGGCGGAAGAAGCGAGCGCGACGGTCTTTGAGCTGAAGCATCATTTGCATTCCGGCGGACGTTCGGTGGAACTGTCGGGGCTGAACACCGACATCAAGCTTCCTGATCGCGCCTCGACCGGCATCGCTGAGTTCGACCGTGCGCTGGGTGGTGGCCTTGTGCCGGGGTCAGCGACGTTGCTGGGCGGTGATCCGGGCATCGGTAAGTCCACTTTGCTGCTGCAGGCGGCGGCCAATCTGGCGCGGCGTGGGCTGAGCGTTGCGTATATTTCGGGTGAAGAGGCTGTCGACCAAGTGCGTTTGCGCGCGCGGCGGCTTGGGCTCGGCGATGCGCCCGTGCAATTGGCGGCCGCAACCTCGGTCCGCGACATATTGACCACCATGGGGAAGGGCGCGCCGCCAGCCTTGCTGGTGATCGACTCGATTCAGACAATGCACAGCGATTTGATTGAAGGCGCTCCGGGCACCGTCAGCCAAGTGCGGGCATCGGCGCAAGAGCTGATCCGTTTTGCCAAAGAGCGTGGCTCTGCATTGATGCTCGTTGGCCATGTCACCAAAGACGGAACGATTGCCGGACCACGCGTGCTTGAACATATGGTCGATACGGTGCTGGCGTTCGAAGGTGAGCGAAGCCATCAATATCGCATATTGCGTGCATCCAAGAACCGCTTTGGCGGCACCGATGAGATTGGCGTTTTCGCCATGGCGGAAGAGGGCCTGACCGAGGTTGGCAACCCAAGCGCCTTGTTCCTGACCGACCGTGCAGAGCAAGTGACCGGTGCAACGGTATTTCCTGCGTTGGAAGGCACGCGTCCAGTGCTCGTTGAAATTCAGGCGCTTACTGTGCGCTTATCGAGCGGTGCGACGCCCCGGCGCGCGGTGGTCGGATGGGACAGCGGACGGCTCGCCATGATATTGGCGGTGTTGGAGGCGCGCTGCGGCCTTAGCTTTTCGACGGCTGAAGTATATCTGAACATCGCTGGCGGATATCGCATTTCGGATCCGGCGGCGGACCTTGCTGTAGCGGCGGCGCTGGTATCGGCGCTTGCCGAGCGGCCCTTGCCGTCGGATGCTGTCCTGTTTGGGGAAGTCGCTTTGTCTGGCGAGATTCGCCCCGTCGCGCATGGCGCATTGCGCTTGAAGGAATCGGCCAAGCTTGGCTTTAGCCGTGCACTTGTGCCGCCATCGGTGAAGGGGCAGTCGGGAATTTCCACGCAAGAGTTCCGCACGCTGGCCAATCTCGTTGACCATATGCTGGGACGTCACTAAATCTGTTTTTAGGCCATGTCATATGCGACGGAAATCAAGCGGTTTAGCGCTTGAATGGCAAAATTGGTGCACTGCGGACGAGGTGCGACGGATTATAGATTGGGCAGCAGCTTCACATGACCGCATTTGATATCATTGTATTTTTCCTAATCGGCAGCGGCGCCGTTTTCGGCTTATTGCGCGGTTTTGTGCAAGAGACGCTGTCGATGATTGCATGGATATTGGTTATCGCCGCCGTCCGCGTGCTGCATGCCCCTGCCACGTCTGCGCTGGCGGAAACCATTGGTTCGGAAACAAGCGCGGCGATTGTGGCGTTTCTCGCCATTGTCATTGTTATTTATGCGCTCGGCACATGGATCGCAAAATCGCTTGGCGCGCGATCGCGCAAATCGCTTTTGGGGCCGTTTGACCGCGTCTTGGGCTTTGGCTTTGGAATGTTGAAGGGGCTGATGATGGCGACCCTCATATTCCTGTTGCTCGTCATGGGTTATGGCATGTTCTTTGGCGCGGATGAGGCGCGCCCCGAATGGATGACGCAATCACGCACCTATCCACTGCTGAACGCCAGCGGGACAGCCATGTCTGATTTCGTTCGGGAGAACCGCGGGGCCGAGGATGAAGCCGCGGGAACAAACGAGTGAGCGATTCCGCTCTCTACAATCGCGACATACTCCGCCTCGCGACCGCATTGGTCGCGAATGACCGCCTTGAAAATCCCGACGGTTCGGCAGAGGTCCGCTCCCCCGTTTGCGGAAGCCGGATGCAGGCAGATGTCATGACCGACGCAAATGGGCATATATGCGGGCTGGCGTTGCGGGCAACCGCCTGCGCCTTGGGTCAGGCCTCAGCGGCCATTTTACGGCAGAACGCCGACGGGTTGAGCCTATCGATGCTGAATGAACTGCGCGATGGCATTGCCCAAGCATTACGGCGCGAGGGAGCGATGCCCGATATTTGGCCTGAACTCGATCTGCTTTCGGCAGCAAGCGATTATCCGTCACGGCATGCGGCCATTTTGCTGCCTTATGATGCGGTTCTGGCTGCGGCGCAGAATATTAAAGAAAAAAGCTGATGGAGGACGCGCCGCATAATCTTGTTGCGGACGTGATGCTCGGCGGGGTTGTGTTGCTGGGTGCAGCGCTGGTTGCCGTGCTTATTTTCCGTCGCCTCGGCCTCGGTGCCGTGCTCGGGTATCTGGTTGCCGGTATCGCCATCGGTCCGGACGGACTTGGCCTGATTGGCGCGCCAGAGACGATATTGGCTTATTCCGAAATCGGCATCATCTTGCTGCTTTTCCTCGTCGGGCTGGAACTGTCGCCCAGCCGGTTGTGGCTGTTGCGCAGGGATATTTTGTTATTTGGTCCGCTGCAGGTGACGCTCTGCGGCCTTGGCATGTTTGCGATCATTCGCTTCGCCATGCCGACCTTCAGTTGGGAAGCGGCGTTGGTGCTTGGCCTGCCGCTTGCTTTATCATCCACCGCGCAGGTGCTGCCGCTGCTGCAATCGCGTGGCCGCATGAAAACCGACTATGGCGAAAAAAGCTTCTCCATCCTGTTGTTTCAGGACATTTCGATTGTCCCATTGCTGACGATTGTCGCCGCATTGTCCCGTGCGCCGGCAGACGATGGCGCCATTACAGGCTGGCGGCTGGTTCTATATGCTATCCTCGCCATATTGGGGTTGGTGCTCGCCGGGCGCTATTTGCTGTCGCCGCTGTTGCGGCTTGTCGGCAAGATTTCAGAACGCGAACTGTTCATTGTCACAGGGCTGTTCACGGTTTGCGTCAGCGCGGCTGTCATGCAGTCGATTGGCGTGTCACCTGCGTTGGGGGCGTTTGTTGCAGGCGTCATGCTTGCAGAATCGCCGTACCGGCATGAGCTTGAGGCCGATATTGATCCGTTTCGGTCAATCCTGCTGGGTCTGTTTTTCCTTGCTGTTGGCATGTTGCTGGATGTCGACGTCATTATCGCCCAGCCGCTATTTGTTGCCGGGCTTGCGCTGGCGTTGGTCGCAGTCAAAATTGCCATCATCTTTGCGCTGGGCCGGTTCTTTGGATTGAAGAGCAAGCCGTCCATCATCATGGCCATGCTGTTGAGCCAGGGCGGGGAATTCGCATTTGTGTTGTTCACGGCGGCGCAGCAAGCGTTGTTGATTGAGCCGGAGGCTGCGAGCCTATTTGGCGCGGTTGTCACGCTGTCGATGGCGTCGACGCCTTTCTTGATGATTATTGCCGGCAAGCTGGCGGCACATAAGCCCAACATTGCAGCCCAGCTTGATGACCCCGCGTTGGCTTCGCAAGCCAATGTCATCATCGTTGGCCATGGCCGGTTCGGGCAACTGGTGTCGCAGATTATGCAGGCCGCTGGGCGTTCGGTGACGCTGATCGATGTTAACCCGCGGACAATCGACACAAGCGGCGAATTTGGTGTCAAAGTCTTCTACGGCGATGGGACGCGCGTTGATTTGTTGCAGCGGGCAGGGGGCGAGGACGCGCAGGCGATATTCTTCTGTATCGACGACCGGCATATGACCGCAGAGTCATTGATGCCCGTTCGTGAGACATTTCCACGCACCAAGCTGTTTGTGCGCGCATATGACCGGCAACAGGCGCTGGCTTTGATGGAAGATGATGGCATCAATATCATCCGCGAGCTGTTTGAATCATCGATCCGCATGTCGGTCGATGCGCTCAAATTCTTCGGTACCGACCGCGAGGCTATTCATGAAATCATCGCCGAATTCCGCCGGCGCGACCGAAGCCGGCTAAAAGCGCAATTTACCAGTGGTGATTTGCACGCTGGTAAACAGCATAGCTTTGGCGGGGATAATTCGGATGATTTCCTGATCGCTCAGGATTGAGCTTCGTCGTCGAGAAAGGCCGCGACGTCATCCAGAATAACGTCCTTGGACAGGAAGGTTTGGCCTATGCCTCGCGCGAGCAAGAAGGGCAAAGTGCCACCGCTCATCTTTTTGTCATGCCGCATATAATCCACCAGCAACGCGCCATTCGCGGTAACGCCGGCATCTGAAAGCGTGGTGGGCAAGCCCGCGGCTTTCAGCAGCTGCGATACGCGTTGTGCATCCTCTGCGGCGCACAGGCCAAGCCGGACGGAATAGCGAAACGCCAGCGCCATACCCGCGGCGACGGCTTCGCCATGGAACAGTCTGTCCGAAAAGCCTGTGTCGGCTTCCAACGCATGGCCAAAGGTATGGCCCAGGTTCAACAATGCCCGCGTGCCCGTGCGTTCGGTCTCGTCAGCGGCGACGATGCGCGCTTTGGATTGCACCGATGTTATGATGGCCTGCGCGCGAATTGCGGGGTCACCGGCAAAGAAACTGTCCAGATTGTCTTCGCAATATTGAAAGAAGTCGGGATCATCGATCAGACCATATTTGACCACTTCGGCGAAACCCGCGGCCAATTGGCGCGGCGGTAGAGTCGATAATAATTCAGGGTCGATCAGCACCAATGCAGGTTGATGAAATGCGCCGACGAGATTTTTGCCTGCCGCGCTGTTGATCGCGGTCTTGCCGCCGACGCTGCTGTCCACTTGTGCCAGCAAGGTCGTCGGGATTTGCACAAACGAGCAGCCGCGCTTCACGATATGCGTTGCAAAACCGGTGATGTCGCCGACAACGCCGCCGCCCAGCGCGATGACATGGTCGCTACGTTCCACATGCTGGGCGAGCATCCAGTCGGTTAGCTTTTCCAGCTCACTCCAACTTTTTCCAGCTTCGCCCGCGGGCAAAATATACGCTGCGGTTTTCACGCCAGCGGCGGAGAGTGCGGCTTCAAACGCTGGCCAGACAGCGCGGGCAACATTTTCATCTGTGACCACCAACAACCGGTTGTCGCGCGCATAGGGCATCAGATATTCCGGCGCCTGTGCCATCAAGCCCGCACGGACATGAATGTCATAAGGTGCATTGGTCAGGTCGACGGAAATGACGGTCATTGGGCAAGGGCCTTCAGGATATTTTCAACGGTCCGCATATGCGGCGATGTATCGCTGCGAATATGGATATTGGCCGTCGCATATAGCGGGTTTCGAATCTTGCCAAGTTCCGTCAGGACTTCAATAGGGTCCTTATCCTTTAGCAAAGGCCGGTGGCTGCGCCGACCAACGCGGTCGGCCAGTACTTTTACGTCCGCGTCCAGCCAAATCGATATCGCACGCTCCAATATGAGCGCGCGGGTGTCCGCATTGACGAACGCGCCGCCGCCTGTGGCGATAATCTTTGGCGCGCCCTCGACAAGCCGCGCGATAACCCGTCGCTCTCCATCGCGAAAATAGCCTTCACCGAACTTTTCGAATATTTCGGAAATGGAAAGTCCCGCGGCACGTTCAATTTCATCGTCCGCATCGGCAAAAGGCACATTCAACCGCGCAGCGAGGCGTTTTCCAATGCTGCTTTTGCCCACGCCCATCATCCCGACAAGAACGACCGGCCGGTCAATGACCGGGTCAGTTACTGTTCGGTCCTTGCCGATTTTTTGTTCATCGTTTCCGGGCATTGCGACACTGCCTATATATCGGCTATCCCTAACCCGAAAGTAATTTGCCACTTGTCCGGAAAATTGTGGAAAAGCAGTATATTACACAATGGCTCAACAGCGGCGGACGTAAAAACCGGTTTTTGCGCTTTCTAATTGTTGCGGCAGTGGCATTTGGCTTGCTACTCTGGCTCGCATAGTTAGGCGGTGAACAACCATGCAGATAAGAGAAATTGCAGTGCAGCCCCAAAGATTTGAAACAGGTTCGCGTCATTGACTGATAAATTAACAAAAGGCGGCCTTTTGGCGGCAGCCGCTGTCGTCCTCGCATTTGCGTTGCCCGCATTGGGGCAGCAGGGTCCGGAGTCACTTCTGCCCGAAGGCTTTGGCGACCCCGCGCCGTCAGCGCCGAATAATCCCGCGCGTCCTTCGTCTTCAACACCGTCAACCACCAAGGCCGGAACATCACCGGCCAATCCGGCATCGGGTGACGTCAGCGCGGACGCTGCGGCTGACCCAGCGGAAGAGGATGAAGAAGACGCGCAGGAAATGGTCATTCGGTATGACGTGCCGCCTGCCGCGCGCCGTTCGCTCAATGCGATCGGCATCATCTCCGAAACATCGGGTGGATTTCCGGCGGCATCGTTTGGCGCAACCAATGGCGCTTTCCTAAAACAGGTTGTCGAACGCACATCGGGGCCAATCGCGTCGCGTTGGGGCACGATCATGGCACGGCGGTTGCTCGCCAGCCGGACCAATACGCCACAGGGCGTAAATGGCGCGGACTGGACCGCAGAACGGGCGTGGCTGTTGTTGCGCATGGGGGATTCGGTTGTCGCACGTGGGCTTGTTCAACAAGTCGACGCTGGCAACTACACCAAACGGCTTCATGAGGTCGCGATGCAGACCTATCTCGCCAATGGCGATCTGGCGGGCATCTGTCCTTTAACCGAAGGCGGCGTTCGCCTTGTGAACAGCGGGCGCTGGAAAATGTCGCGCGCTATTTGTGCTTCGCTCGCCGGCGAGCAAGGCAGCGCAACGGGGTTCATCAATCAGGGACGCTATCAGGGCTGGGTTCGGGGCGTTGATTATCTCTTAACCGAAAAGGCCGTGGGTGCGGGCATCAATGGCCGCCGGTCGGTTAAAATCGAATGGGATGGCGTTGAGGGGATGAACCCATGGCGCTTTGGTTTGTCCGCCGCCGTTGGTCTTGAGCCACCGGAGCAGTTGTTCAGCAAGAGCGGTCGCCAGATTGATGGATGGCGTGCGCAATTGCCGATGTTTGCACCCGCCATACGCGCCAAATATGCACCCGGTGCTGCGGCGCTTGGCGTATTTTCCAACCGCGATATGGTTGATCTTTATGCGCAGGTTCTGGATGATCCCGATGCACCCGACGCGATGAAAACGCAGGCTGAAAATCTGGGCAACGCATATACCGCATCGGACGATTCCGGAAAAGTCGCGGCAATGGCGTCGATTTGGGGCGCAGAGCGGACGGGTGCGGACTATCTTGCGGCGCTTGTCATGACGGCGCGCGCGGCAGCGCTTATCGACCCAAGTTCAGACCATGCCGGGCAGGCCGATGGATTGATTGCATCGATGTTGACGGCGGGGCTTGATCGTTCGGCAGCGCGATGGAGCAATATCGTTTCGGGCGGTTCGCTGGGTTGGGCACTCGTCACCTTGGGCGCACCCGGCCGCATCACTCTGGCCGATTATGGCGATCTCGATGAATTTTACGGCAATGACGACAGCGATGACGGGCATAAGTCCGCGCTTTTGCTGGCTGGACTTGCCGGGCTGGGCCGCGTTGAATCCGGCGCACGCACTGATTTTGCCGATGATCTGAAGGTTAACATTGCGCGGCAAACGGCTTGGTCAAAAGCGATTACGGCCGCGGCAAGTCGCGGTGAGCAAGGCACGGTCGCGCTGATGGCGGTTGCCGGAATGCAGGCCCCGTCATGGGCTTCGGTGCCGGCGCATCATTTGTACTATATCGTGCGTTCGCTGCGTCAGGTGGGGCTTGAGGCGGAAGCGCGGATGATTGCGGCCGAAGCGGTCACCCTTGGGTGATAATCAAGGCAGCGGCGCCTGATCGACGGACATGAGCGGAACGGACCGCGATCTGATAGCGCGCTTCATTGAAATGATGGCGGCTGAGCAGGGCGTTTCTGCCAATACCAGCGCGGCTTATGCGAGCGACTTGCTTGCGGCGTCCAGCCTGACCGGTGGAAAGCTGGCACATGCCGATGCAGATATGTTGATGACGCTTTCAAGCCATTGGCGCGACCTTGCCAACAGTTCCGTCGCGCGCAAATCATCGGTGCTCCGGCGCTTTTTCGGGTTTTTGCATGAGGAGGGTTTTCGCGACGATAATCCGTCCGCCGCTTTGCCCAAGCCTGCGCAAGTGCGCGCGCTGCCGAAAATTCTGGATACAACAGAGGTCGATCTTTTGTTCGCGGCAATTGAGGCGAAGCTTACGCAGCCCGCGCCTGCGACCACCGACTATCGGCTCTCCGCCTTGATTGAGCTGCTCTACGGGTCCGGTTTGCGTGCGACCGAGCTGGTTGCGCTGCCGCGCAGTGCAATCGTGTCGGACAAGCCGTTCATCATCGTCAAGGGCAAGGGCGCGAAGGAACGGATGGTGCCCATTTCAAATCGTGCGCGGCAGGCGGTTGGAACATGGCTTGCGTTCGTTCCGGAAAAATCACGCTTTTTGTTTCCGTCGCGCGCCGGACATATCAGCCGCATTCGGCTGTTCCAGATTATCAAGGCGCTTGCCGCTGAGGCCGGTTTAGATCCGGCCAAGGTCAGCCCCCATGTGCTGCGGCATGCCTTTGCAACGCATCTTTTGGCGGGCGGTGCGAACCTACGGGCGCTTCAGGCCATGTTGGGCCATGTCGATATCGCCACCACGCAAATTTACACGCATGTGGACAGCAGCCGTCTGGTGGAATTGGTCAACCGCAGGCACCCGCTGGCAATGCGCACGTTGACCCGTGGCGCGACAGGCTCTAACCGACAATCATGATGGTATATCTTGAATTCGAAAAACCTGTCGCCGCTTTGGAAGCACGTATTATTGAACTGCAGGATGCAGCGCGCGAAAGCGACGTCGATGTCAGCGCCGAAATTGGCAAGCTGCGCGCCAAAGCGGACAAGCAGCTTAAGGACACGTACGCGAACCTGACCGCGTGGCAGAAAACGCAGGTCGCGCGCCATCCTGAACGGCCGCATTTCAAAGATTTCATCGAGGCTATGTTTGAAGATTTCATGCCCTTGGCCGGCGACCGCGCATTTGGCGATGATCAGGCCATTATCGGCGGGCTCGCCCGACTCAACGGCCGGCGCGTCATGGTCATTGGCCATGAAAAGGGGGACGACACGCAAAGCCGCCTTCGCCATAATTTCGGTATGGGCAAGCCAGAAGGCTATCGCAAAGCCATCCGGCTGATGGAACTGGCCGACCGGTTCGGTATTCCGGTGGTCAGCCTCGTCGATACATCGGGTGCGTTTCCGGGCATTCAGGCCGAAGAGCGCGGTCAGGCCGAAGCCATCGCCCGCTCCACAGAAAAATGCCTCGCGCTTGGCGTGCCGATGATCGCCTGCATCGTGGGTGAGGGCGGTTCGGGCGGCGCGGTTGCGCTTGCGGCTGCGGACCGCGTCTTGATGTTTGAATATGCCGTATATTCCGTCATTTCGCCCGAAGGATGCGCGTCGATCCTTTGGCGGACAGGCGACAAGGCGGCGGATGCTGCGCAGGCCATGAAGATGACGGCCGATGATTTGAAAGCGCTTCGGATTATCGACCGAATCGTCAAGGAACCCATAGGCGGTGCGCATCGCGACCATGCGCTTGCGGCTGCATCGCTTGGGAAGGCGATTGATGAGGAGATTGCCGCGCTCTCCGCCTTTTCGCCGAAAGAGCTTTTGCAGCAACGCCGGGCAAAGTTTTTAGCGATGGGTGCGTAGGCCCATACGGTCTGACGTCTTGGGCGCACAATCAAGATCGCTACATAGTAAATAAAAAGGGCAGGAACCGCCAAGTTCCTGCCCTTTTATAATTGTTCAGTCTTGGCGGCTGAATATTAGCTGAGCGTCAGCTTACCGGCGAGAGCCAAGAATTGACTGTTTAGGCTGGTGCCAAGGGCGCTCATTCCAGCCATTGCAGCAACAGCAACCAAGGCGGCGATCAGGCCGTATTCAATTGCAGTCGCGCCTTCTTCATTTTTGAAGATTTTCTTGATAAATTTCATCTTAGGTCTCCTGTTATTCATTCATTCACCCGGGCGGTTTTAGAAATATTAACCGTCATTAGTGTAATACATCACAAATGTTAAATAATTCGTTAACATGTATCTTCAATTTACGACGTAGATAATACGTTGGACACTTTATTCCAAATATCCTGTATTGCGTTTGCAACGTTCCCTAGAGAAGGAATTATTGCGATAACGATTAACGACGTGATCAAACCATACTCCACTGCCGTCGCCCCTTGGTCGCATCGGTGAATGCGTCGAATGCGTTCCAACATTTTATTGGTCCCCCTTCGATCCTTGGTTGCGAGCATTCGGAAATTCCCACACAAGGGTTAATAAAAGCTTGCAACATGATGAGACTATGGAAAAAAATCCAACAACATTGTTCGTAGTTGCTGCGGCGTTGACCAAGGAAAGTGGCGCGATTCTGCTGCAGAAACGTCCGGACCATGCCTCTATGGCGGGGTTGTGGGAGTTCCCGGGTGGCAAGGTCGAACCGGGTGAAACGCCCGAAGCTGCGCTTGCACGAGAATTATTTGAAGAGCTCGGGGTCTCCGTAAACCCCCAAGACCTTATACCCGAAACCTTTGCAAGCGAGCCGTTGGGCGACCGACATTTGCTTTTGTTATTGTACAGATGCGTGACGTGGGAAGGCACACCCACGCCGCATTTTGCGTCTGAAATTGCATGGGTGCATCCAAACGACATGGCTGCGCTCCCAATGCCGCCCGCTGATTATCCGCTCGTTGAACGGCTTAAACGCATTTAGTCTTCAGGATTTTTGGACAAAACATCGGCAAGCGAAACTTGCGCACTTCCCCTTTTGGCTGGGCGGGGTTGATTTTCAGACGGCGCCCAACCGCTCAGGAACAGATGTGTGAAATATTCCGGCACTTTGCCATGGGCATCTGCCCGTGCGGCAAAAATCCGGTCCAGCCGTTTGATCGCGTTCTTGCCGAGATATGCGCGCGGTCCTGCCAAAGCATTGCCTATTCCGGCGTCGCGTACATCGGACACTATGCCGCGCCAGTTGCTATACCGTACCTCCGTCATATCCTGATCGGCAACGGGCAAGGCAAACCCGGCGCGCACGATCAAATCGGCCGCGCTGCGCAAGTCAATTTGCGGGTGCATATGTGGCCGAACCTGATCGGCGTCGGATTCCAGAAACATCGATTTCAATGTGGCCAGCGTCCCTGCGCCAAACATATGGCCCAGAAACAATCCATCCGGTTTGAGTGTGCGCCGGATTTGGATAAGCGCGCCGGGCAGATCGTTGACGCTGTCCAACGTGCCAGCGGAGATAACCAGATCAAACGATGCAGGCGGAAAGGGCAGGCGGTCCTCTTCACATCCGCTTTGTGTGTCTTCAGCGCCGACCACCGATATCAACGGCATGTGCGTGCAACGCATGCCGGCAGGCAGAATGTCCTTTTGCCAGTTGGCAATCGGTCCAATGACCAACGCATGTTCGAACGCGCGCGTCACAAAGCTCAGCCGTTCGCCGAGATCCTGCGCAATATGGTGCCACAGAAATTGATCACCTTGACGCCGTGATGCACGCTCACGCAAAGCGCGGCGGCGCTGGCGGTCAAATATTTCAGGCGGGTTGCTCTCGCTGGTCATTTCGGCCTTGTGCAGACACTGGCTTTATCCGACAAGTCTTCATGGCCATCACCCGCCACATTTTCCGTGCGGCGCTCAATTGGGCGCTGCCCGAACGCTGCCCATGTTGCGGCACGATAACGCCCGCTGGCGGACCATTTTGCGTCGATTGCTGGCAACAGTTGCAGTTTCTTGCCCCGCCATGGTGCCATGGATGCGCAATGCCGTTTGAATATGACCGAGGTGCGCACAGCTATTGCGCGGCATGCCTGGCCAAACCGCCCAAGCATGACGGCATTCGCGCCGCGGTGAAATATGACGACCTGTCTGCAAAAGTCGCACTCCGGTTAAAATATAGCGGAAAGATCGGATTGGCCCGCGTCATTGCGCAGCAGCTGGTTCGCCATTTGCCCGAGGATCGAGACAATATCATCATCACACCTGTCCCATTGCATTGGACGCGCATGTGGTCCCGCAGCTTCAACCAGTCCGCGTTGATCGGCCGCGCGCTCTCTGCACAAAGCGGTATCGCTTTTGTCCCTGACATACTCGTCCGCCACAAACGCACGCCGAGCATGCGTGGCCTAAATGCCAACGGCCGCCGAAAGGCCGTGGGGCAGGCATTTTCCGTGCATCCCAAATGGAAGGGCCGATTAAAGGGCAGCCACATCATTCTGATCGACGATGTCCTGACCACCGGTGCGACGAGTGATGGCTGCATATCGGTTTTGAAACGAAGTGGTGCGTCGTGGATTCAGCTTTTCTGCTGGGCACGTGCCCTGCGCGGAGAAAGCGCAGGCCAAAAGTAACTGTTCTCGATGCTTGACTTGATGGCGGCTGGACACCATTTCAGTTTTATGACCGCAAATGTTGAAATCTACACCAAATTCGCATGCCCTTATTGCGTCCGTGCCAAGCAATTGCTCGACAGCAAGGGCGTCCCATATACCGAATATGACATCACCATGGGGGGCGCAAAGCGCGACGAAATGCTGGCACGCGTGCCCGGTGCGCAGACCGTGCCGCAGATCCTGATCAATGATACACCAATAGGTGGCTCTGATGATTTGCGCGCCTTGGAGAATCAAGGGAAGCTCGACGCCTTGCTAGGACCGCGTGGGGCATAATGATCGCATTTGACCTGAATTGCAGCAACGGACATCGTTTCGAAGGCTGGTTTGCGTCATCCGAAGATTATTCCAAGCAGCAATCATCCGGGTTGCTGGCCTGTCCCGTATGTAATGACATGACCGTGCAAAAGGCGCTGTCCGTGCCGCATGTGCCCAAAAAGGGCAATCAACGCAGCGTGCCGGTTCCTATCGCCGATGTAGCGGCGCCAGCGGCCGCGGCTGAGCCTGTAAAAACCGACGCGCTGCCGCCTGCGGTTGTTGAGTTCGTTCAAAAGCTTGCGGTTGCGCAAACCGAGATGCTGAAACAGTCGCAATGGGTCGGGGGCCAGTTCGCAGAAACCGCCCGCGCGATCCATTATGGCGAAGAAGCAGATCGCATCATTCATGGCGAAACAAGCGCCGATGAAGCCAAGGCATTGATGGAGGAAGGTGTCCAGGTTGCCCCGCTGCTTTTTCCAGTCGTGCCGCCTTCTGCTAAAAATTGACCGCCCGATAGCACGCAGCTATGGCTTGAGACGCAGCACCCATAGCTCAGCAGGATAGAGCATCAGATTCCTAATCTGGGGGCCACTGGTTCGAATCCAGTTGGGTGCACCATATATTTCAACGGCTTAGTGACTTTTTCTTTCTCTCATCTTCAAACTAGCAATCACATAGCAAGTACCCGCTTGCCTCGCAAATGCAGCCGTAACTGATCCTGACATCCTCGGCGCCGCATTACGCCACGATACAGTCGGAGACACGGATACTACATTAGAGGAGCTGGAGCAGTTGTTTGGTGCGCGCGTTGCGAGCATTGTTGCAGAGGTGACCGATGACAAATCTTTACCCAAAGCGGAGCGTAAGCGTTTGCAAATCCTGAAGGCATCGAAAAAGTCAATCCAAGCCAAGCAAGTGACGCTCGCGGACAAAATCTGTAATCTGCGAGATAACCCGCCTCATTGGAATGAGGAGCGCATCAATGTCTATTATTGATTTGCCGATGATGTAGCTCGCGCCCTTGCTGGACGTCACATTCGTCTTGAAAATGCCCTAGCCGAGTTGATGACTCAGCGGACTGTAGCCCTTGGTGACTTTGAAAAATGAGGAGACAAACCTGCTAATTGATCGCTTGGTTCCGTATTTTTATGTAGGTTTAGACGCCGGCTGAAAGGCAATTAGGTATGACTGTGACACCAGGAAAGTTGCGTCGGAAGCCCCGCGGAAGCGGTCAGTGCTTATAGCGAACTGGAAATAGAAGTCTCTTCCGGCGCTCTTGCTAACATATTCATTAGATTTAGAGAAAACAACATCGAAGTGCCGTCCTATCCCAAAGCTGCGAAGAGACGTGGGCTTCAACAGAAGCCAGCAGGCACCAATGTTATTAGTGTCGTTTGTGCCAATAGATTCTCCTTTTTGAAACTAATGGCGTTATAGACAACTGATCCGGCGTTTCTATGTCTTATGGGGGGACCGACTGGTTCCGGACCGTGATCGGACCGCCAGCTTCGCGCCTTCAATGCGGTCATTTTAAGCGCCGGCGGGCTCCCCCAAAAGCGGACATCGCCCAAGAGCGGACATCGCGTCAGCAACTTTGATATGACTGATTTTAGGACGTTGCCGGCAGTCCGGTTTCAGGATGTTCAGGCCCTGAGCGGCCGTTTGTTTAAAAATCGCTTCATAGGCGGCATTGTCGATGATCCGGAAGGCACTTCCGGTGATGAAGTGGCTAAAACGGACGATCACGCACAAAAAATATCAAATGTCTTGCATGAATATGGAACGCGCGTTGGTACATTAAAGACTGCCATGTAGCGCCGCAGAATGCTGGACTATTCCCCGTGCGTCGTTCGAAACAGCGCAATATGCGCCGCTTGAGGCGCTGTTTTTCTTCTATTTGATCTGAATCAAGGAAGATCATGCTGCGCCAACGCATGACAGCGGCAGAAGCCGTCATTTTGCGGCTCGGGGAAAGACTATGGATAAGCTTGTGACACGCGTCGGCGTGTTGTTCGTCGTTGCGCTTCTGGCCTTTGTTGCAATGGTATTGGGCGTCGATCAGGCCTTTTCTGTTCATATGGGGATTGCCTGTGTCGCCGCACTGATCGCGATGGCAGTGTCGATGAACAAGTTTGATTTTCTAACCCAGCGCTTCCCCGTGCTCAGCGGCCCCACTGTAGCATCACGCTATGATGATGATCCAATCCGCTGGGGGGTTATTGCTACGATGTTCTGGGGCATCGCAGGGTTCCTTGTGGGGCTGATCATCGCGCTTCAGCTGGCCTTCCCGCTGCTAAACCTCAATCTGGAATATACGACATTCGGCCGCTTGCGGCCGCTGCACACGTCAGCAGTCATCTTCGCATTTGGAGGCAACGCGCTGATCGCGACGAGTTTCTACGTCGTCCAGCGCACCTGCCGGGCGAGACTCGCCTTCCCCGGTCTCGCCCGTTTCGTCTTCTGGGGCTATCAACTGTTTATCGTGCTTGCCGCCACCGGCTATCTTATGGGCGTTACCGAGGCCAAGGAATATGCCGAGCCAGAATGGTATGTCGATATCTGGCTGACCGTTGTCTGGGTCAGTTATCTGGCGGTGTTTGTTGGCACTTTGGTAAAGCGCAAAGAGCCCCATATTTACGTCGCGAACTGGTTCTACCTTGCCTTCATCATCACCATTGCGATGTTGCATCTGGTCAACAACCTGTCGATGCCGGTCAGCCTCTTTGGCTCAAAAAGCTATAGCGCCTTTGCCGGTGTGCAGGATGCGCTGACCCAGTGGTGGTATGGCCATAATGCAGTCGGATTTTTCCTGACCGCCGGCTTCCTTGCCATGATGTATTATTTTGTGCCCAAGCAGGCTGAGCGTCCGGTCTATTCCTACCGGCTTTCCATTGTCCACTTCTGGTCATTGATCTTCCTCTACATCTGGGCCGGGCCGCACCATTTGCATTACACCGCTTTGCCCGACTGGGCGCAGACGTTGGGGATGATATTTTCGATTGTCCTTTGGATGCCAAGCTGGGGGGGGATGATCAACGGCCTGATGACGCTGAACGGCGCATGGGACAAGATCCGAACCGACCCGATCATCCGTATGATGGTCATGGCGCTCGCCTTTTACGGCATGAGCACTTTTGAAGGGCCGATGCTGTCGATTAAGGCAGTCAACAGCCTGTCGCATTACACCGACTGGACCATCGGCCATGTGCATAGTGGAGCGCTCGGCTGGAACGGCATGATCACCTTTGCCTGCCTCTATTATATGTTTCCGCGCCTTTGGGGACGCAGCCGCATGTATTCGTTGCGGATGATCAACTGGCACTTCTGGCTCTCGACGATCGGTATTGTTTTCTATGCCTCGGCGATGTGGGTTGCTGGGATCATGCAGGGCCTGATGTGGCGTGAATATGGAGCCGACGGCTATCTCGTTTACTCTTTTGCCGAAACGGTGGCTGCAATGTTCCCGATGTATGTCATCCGGGCCTTTGGCGGGCTGCTCTATCTCTGCGGTGCTCTGATCATGGTCTACAATGTCTGGATGACCGTTGCGGGCAGGCTCCGCGATGAAAAGGCGATGACCGAAACGCCACATAATCCCGACGCCGACCGCCCCTACGTCGCCGTTCCGGCCGAATAAGGAGCCATCATCATGACAAGCGACACCAAAAACCGAATGTTCAGCCACAAGAAACTGGAGCGCAATGTCACGCTGCTGGGGCTGTGTGCGCTGGGTGCCGTGGCGATCGGCGGTATCGTCGAAATCGCGCCATTGTTCTGGATCGACTCAACCGTCGAGAAGGTCGAGGGAATGCGGCCATATACCCCGCTAGAGCTGACGGGCCGCAACATTTACATGCGCGAAGGCTGTTATGTCTGCCACAGCCAGATGATCCGCCCGTTCCGCGACGAGGTAGAGCGTTATGGTGCATATAGCCTGGCGGCCGAGAGCATGTTCGACCATCCGTTTCAATGGGGGTCGAAACGCACCGGACCCGATCTGGCACTTGTTGGCGGACGCTATTCGGACGAATGGCATCGTGCCCATCTCAAAGACCCGCGCAGCGTGGTGCCGGAATCCATCATGCCGCCTTATGCCTTTCTAGCCGAAAGGTCGGTCAAGGCAGGCGACATGTCTGCGCATCTTTCGGCGTTGTCGCGCGTTGGCGTGCCCTACACCGATGCGGCTATCAAAGCGGCCGATGCCGATCTGATGGCCCAGGCCGACCCCAATGCTGATGGCGCCGCGCTAAAACAACGCTACCCCAAGGCGCAGGTCCGTGATTTCGATGGAAACCCCGCCAAAGTTACCGAAATGGACGCCGTTGTCGCCTATCTTCAAATGCTCGGAACGCTGGTCGATCGTCAAAAGGCCCAGGCACATGAGCAGCCGCGATGAACTATAACGATCTGCGGCACTTTGCCGACAGCTGGGGGCTGGTTGCGATGGGCATGATTTTTCTTGTCCTCGTCGCGTGGCCCTTTCGCAAAGGGGCAACCGGGCGAAATCACGACGCGGCGCATATCATATTCAGGGACGATGACGATGACGAAAAACAAACGGATTGATGCTCCAACCGGCACGCAAACAGTCGGTCATGAATGGGATGGCATAGAAGAACTCGACACACCGATGCCCCGATGGTGGGTGTTCACCTTTTGGGGAACGATTGTGTGGGCGTTGGGCTATATCGTCCTCTTTCCCGCGATCCCGATGGTTAGCAGCGCAACCCAAGGTCTTTGGAACTGGTCGAGCCGTGGGCAGTTCGAAAAGGAATTGCAGGCCGAAGCAGTTCGTCGCGCGCCGATCACAAGCGCGCTTGCGGCAATATCTGTCGAACAATTGGCGGGTGACGAACGGCTCTATCAGGCGGCCGTCGAAGGCGGACGCGCGGCGTTCAAAGTGCACTGCGTCCAGTGTCATGGTTCGGGTGCAGCGGGTTCGGCTGGCTATCCCAATCTCAACGATGACGACTGGCTGTGGGGCGGTGACATGCCTGCAATTCATTATACGCTGACGAATGGCATAAGGCAGCCAGACCATGACGAAACGCGTTTTTCGCAGATGCCGGCTTTTGCGGGCGTGTTGAGCAATGGCGAAATCGACGCAGTGACATCCTATGTCCGTTCGTTGTCGGGTCTTGAAAAGGCAAGCCCAAAGTCGGCCATCGGCGCTGCATTGTTTTCCACCAACTGCGCGTCATGTCACGGCGTTGACGGTAAGGGCTTACGCGCATTCGGCGCGCCGAACCTGACCGATGGTATCTGGCTATATGGCGGGGACAAAGCGAGCCTGACGACAACCGTCAACAATGCGCGCTATGGCGTGATGCCACGTTGGGACAATCGCCTCGATCCGGTGACGATCAAGATGCTGGCAGCCTATGTGCATTCGCTCGGTGGTGGGGAAGCCAATCCCGCGCCAGCGGCAACACCTGTACCCAAAGCGGCAAAGGTCGCATCCCATGTCCAACCCTAAGGACCTCACGGGCCCGAACCAGCCGCTCTATGAAGCACGCAAGGGCGTCTATCCCAAGGCAGTCGACGGATTCTTCCGTCGGCTGAAATGGGGCATTATGGCGGTCACGCTGGCGGTCTATTATATCACGCCGTGGCTGCGCTGGGATCGCGGACCTTATGCGCCTGATCAAGCGGTCCTCATCGATCTGGCCAACCGGCGTTTTTACATGTTCCAGATCGAAATCTGGCCACACGAATTTTATTATGTCGTCGGCCTGTTGGTCATGGCGGGCATCGGGCTATTCTTGGTGACCAGCGCGGTTGGCCGCGCTTGGTGCGGCTATGCCTGTCCGCAGACCGTTTGGACCGATCTGTTCCTGCATGTCGAGCGCTATATCGATGGCGACCGCAACGCGCAGACCCGGCTGGAAAAGGCACCGTGGGGCCCGCAGAAAATCGCCAAGCGTCTCGGAAAATGGTCGGTATGGCTGTTTATCGCCTTTTGGACCGGAGGCGCATGGATCATGTATTTCGCCGACGCACCGACATTGGTGCGCGATTTCTGGTCTGGCGAGGCGGCGCCCGTTGCGTATGCGACGATCGGCATATTGACCGCAACAACCTTTATTTTCGGCGGCTTCATGCGCGAGCAGGTGTGCATCTATATGTGCCCGTGGCCGCGAATCCAGACTGCGATGATGGACGAAAAGTCGTTGCTCGTGACCTACAAGGAATGGCGTGGGGAGAAGCGCGGCAGTTTGAAGGCGGCGCAAGCCGATCCGGCTGCATTCGGCGACTGTATCGACTGCAACCAATGTGTCGCTGTGTGTCCGACAGGTATCGATATTCGCGAAGGGCCGCAGATCGGCTGCATCACCTGCGCATTGTGTATCGACGCCTGCGACAATGTCATGGCGCAAATCGGCAAGCCGCGCGGACTAATCAATTATTGCACATTGGACGATGCAGAGGTTGAAAAGGCAGGGGGCACGAGCCATCCCGTGCTGAAAACGCTTTTCCGTTCCCGGACGCTCATTTATTTCGGCATCTGGGTGAGCATTGGCCTCGCGATGCTGTTCACTTTGGGCCAGCGCACACGGCTGGACTTGGCGGTGCAACCGGACCGCAACCCGGTCTATGTCCGCCTGTCCGATGGATCGATCCGCAACAACTACACGCTAAAAATCCGAAACATGGAAACGCGGCCGCGTATTGTCGATATATATGTCGAGGGGCTGCCCGGCGCAGTCGTCTGGACACCTGCAGGCAAGCGCGAATTCGCGACGCAGCATATCCAGTTTGCTGTGGCGCCGGATGCCGTGCACAAAGTACAATTGTTCGTAGCGGCTCCCGCTGAAGGCCCTGAGCATAGCGCGTTCACGATCAGCACCATCGCACGCACCGGCGACGAAAGCGGTGATAGCGACACGGTTGTGTTCGAAAGGCCGGAACGCGAAAAAGAAGGCGAACAATGAAAATTTTGGCAAACGGCAAGTTCACCGGCTGGCACATGACCGCAATCCTGGTCAGCTTCTTTGCCATTGTCATGGCCGTGAACTTTTACATGGCGCGCATGGCGCTTGGCACCTTTGGCGGAACGGTCGTCGATAACAGCTATGTCGCCAGTCAAAATTACAACCGCTGGCTGGCCGAAGGCGACAAGCAGGACAGGCTCGGCTGGGCTGTCAACGCAGTGCTGACTGCCGATCGTTTCGTGGTGATTGATGTTCAAAAAGACGGTCGGCCCTTACGAGGTGCGACTGCGATTGGTGATGCTGTGCATCCCTTGGGCCGCGCCGTCGATCAACCGCTGGCATTTGAAGCCACACCCGATGGCAAACTGGTATCAACGACCGCGCTGCCCGTTGGACGCTGGAATGTGCAGATATCCGTGCGCCAAAGTGCCGACATCTATAAATTCGTAGAGCAGCTCCAGTGACAACCGCAACTTCCAACCGCGCCCCTGTCGAATTGCCGGTGTCGGATTTCGCGATACCGGGCATGCGCTGCGCCGGTTGCATCTCGAAACTGGAGAGCGGGCTGGTCTTGCGACCTGGCATCGTCAATGCGCGGGTCAATTTTACCGCCAAACGGGTTAGCGTCACCCACCTGCCCGAAATGACGATGCCGCAGTTGCTTGAAGCCATATCCGGCATTGGCTTTGAGGCGGTCGCGATTTCGGAAAGTAGCGGTGATAGCGACAATCACGAAGCCAAGCGCCTGCTTAAGGCGATGGCGGTGGCCGGTTTCGCGATGATGAACATCATGCTGCTGTCGGTGTCGGTTTGGTCGGGAGCCAGCGGTGTGACCCGCGACTTGTTCCATTGGCTGTCGGCGTTGATTGCGCTACCGACCGTGGCCTATTCGGGGCAGCCGTTCTTCCGTTCGGCATGGAGCGCGCTGCGCAAAGGCCGGACCAATATGGATGTGCCGATATCCATCGGCGTGACCATCACCACCGCACTCAGCCTTTATGAAACCTTTACCCACGGCCCGCATGCCTATTTCGACGGCGTGGTGATGCTGTTGTTCTTCCTGCTGACAGGTCGCTGGCTCGACGCGGTTATGCGCGACCGAGCGCGTGATGGGGTGAGCGCTTTGCTCAAACAGACTTCGGCAGGCGCGATGGTGTTGCAACCGGGTAGCAAAACAGCGTGGATCGACGCGAAGGCATTGAAGCCCAACATGGTGATGCTGGTCGCCGCTGGAGAACGCCTAGCTGCCGACGGTGTGGTGACGGAAGGCGTGAGCAGTTTTGATCTGTCGCTGCTGACCGGAGAAACCACCGCGCAATCGGTCGTGGTTGGCAGCATCGTGCATGCAGGTACATTGAACCTAGACGCCCCGGTGCATGTCCGGGTCACCGCAGCAGGCGCAGATACCGCCATCGCGGACATTGCGCGGTTGATGGAGCAGGCGTCGCAGGGCAAATCGCTGTATGTAAGGGTGGCTGATCGAGCTGCGCGACTTTACGCGCCTGCTGTCCATACACTCGCCGCACTCAGCTTTCTCGGCTGGATGGTGGCTGGTGCCGGATGGCATGAAAGCATGCTGGTCGCTGTCGCCGTGTTGATCATCACTTGTCCCTGTGCGCTCGGCCTCGCGGTTCCCGCCGCGCAGATCGTCGTGGCGGGCGCGTTGATGCGCGCGGGCATATTGGTGAAAGACGGGAGCGCGCTCGAACGTCTCGCCGAAGTCGATCTGGCGATGTTCGACAAGACCGGCACGCTCACCATGGGACGGCCAACGCCAATCAATTTGGCGGACGCAAATGGCGAGCAAAAAGCCGTCCTTTTGGCTTTGGCGCGGGCGAGCCGTCATCCTCTGTCCGAAGGCATCAGGCGGGCGCTGGAAGCAGAAGGTGTTGCCGCCGGCAAAATCGATCACGTCCGCGAAGTGGCTGGAGCGGGGGTTTTTGCGACGGCCAATGGCCGCGCCGTATCGCTTGGCCGTCCGGATACGGAAATATCGCATGAAATCCTTGCATCCGAACTTCAGATTCAGGGTAAGCCTTCGTTTGTCGTGCATTTCTCCGACCAGATGCGTCCGCACGCAGCAGCGACGTTAAGCGAGCTTCAGTCGCTCGGATTGGCCTCGTTGATTATATCAGGCGACCGCGCTGAATCCGTCGCGCCAGTTGCCCGCGCCTTGGGCATCACCGCGCAAACTTCGATGCTGCCGCAAGAGAAACTCAATGCCATCGCGCGGCAAAAGGCGGCAGGGCATAAGGTTCTGATGGTCGGCGACGGTCTTAACGATGGACCCGCACTCGCCGCCGGCTATGCCTCGATTGCGCCTGCGTCGGCGAGCGATGCGGGCCAGAACGCCGCTGATGTCGTATTCATGGGTGACGCGCTAACCCCTGTCGCGACCGCAATCCGTGCGGCCCGCCGGACCCAGCACATCGTCCGGCAGAACTTCATTCTTGCAATCGGTTATAATGCGCTTGCCGTGCCGCTCGCTATAGCAGGCTATGTCACCCCGTTGATTGCCGCTGCCGCGATGTCAGGCTCATCGCTGGTGGTGGTCGCAAACGCGCTCCGTCTTAAGAATGCAGCGAAATGACGGGGCTTGCTCTGCTCATCCCGGTCGCATTGGGTCTCGGGGTGTTGGGCCTCGCAGGCTTTTTCTGGTCGATCAAGAATGGCCAATTCGACGACGCCGATGGCGCTGCCTTGCGCATCCTGATCGACGAAGAGGACGAGCTGTGAAGCAGCCCGCTACAATGCTCGCGATCATGATACTGGTCATGCCGCCAGCGCCAGCGACGGCAAAATCCATCATGATCGGCGTCTGCGGCGCGGGCAATGTGCGTATTTCGATTCCGCTCAAGGCACCGCTGCCCGGCGAACGTGGCGATCATGGCTGCTGCAAAAAGGGGTGCCATGCCGCCAATGAGCGCAGGAAAAAAGCCGATGGCACCACCGACGACGGTTGCTGCTGATACAAAAACAGCGGCGCCTCTTCCTCAAGAAGCGCCGCCCGTGGCGTGACGTTGTCGCTGGCTCTCCCTAGAAGCGGAAACCCAGGCCAACCCCGAATACGATCGGATCGAGACTGATTTTAACGCGCTGCGTGCCAATCGCCGTGGTCGCCAGCTGCGCGGTCGTATCGATGTCGATATATTTAACGTCGAAGTTGAGGAACATCTTCTCGTTCAGATCAATGTCGATCCCGGCCTGCGCCGCCCAACCGAAGCTGTCCTTCATGTTGACATCGGTTTGCCCGACGGCCGCCTCAAGGCCGGCGGAGGGCTTTTCCGAATAGAATATTGTATAATTCACGCCCGCTCCGACATAAGGGCGAACCTTGGCTTCCGGGGCGAAATGATATTGTACGGTCAAAGTCGGCGGCAATACCCAGGTCGATGCGAGCTTTCCGATACCGCCGGTCGTACCGGTCTTGCCCGACGCATCATGCTTGGTGGTTGCCGCGATGAGTTCAAGGCCGATATTGTTGGTCACCATATGCGTAATATCGACTTCGGGCATGATGCTGCTGTTGACCTTAACCTCTTCGGTCGGAAAGGTCGGTAATATCCCACCCGAGGTTTCGGTCGGCGCAACCACGATGGCGCGCACGCGAACGAAGGTGTCGCCTGCTTCGGCAAAGGCTGGGGCGGACATGGCGCTTGTGGCTATGGCGACGGACAGCAGGCTGTACTTCAACAATTTCATGACTTTATCCTTTGGGAAGTGGTTGATTATTTTTTGCAGGTACTGAAGCCAAAAGGCAGATAGGCAGGGCACCAACGAAAAAGGCCGGTGAAGAGTGGGACAAGTCCAACCCAGCCCCATGCCGATTTCGGACCGACAAACACCATCGCAATCAAGATGATGCCTAGGCTGATCCGGATCATGCGATCAAAACGTCCGACATTTGCGGTGCCCATCTGTGTCACTCCTGTGCAGTTAAACTATGGAATCAGTTACGCGTCACAGGCGGGCATGACATTGATCTCGCGCAAGAAACGGCTTGATCAGGATCAAAGACCGGTCGCTGGATTTAATCCATTAAACGCCGATGTGGCCTTATTATCCCGAATTGCTTGTCGGCAACGTGCCGCGCTACACCAGCTATCCGACCGCTGTGGAATTTCACGATGGCGTGGGCGTGCCCGAGCTTTTGAAGGCGCTGGATGAAATCGGTGCTGACGATCCGATCTCGCTTTATGTTCACATTCCTTATTGTCAGCAAATCTGCTGGTATTGCGGCTGCAACACGGGAGCAGCCAGCAAGACCAAGCGGCTGACGTCTTATCTGGAAGCTTTGGAGACTGAGATCGCCCTCATTGCGTCCAACCTGGGGGGACGCGGTAAGGTGCGGAACATCGCCTTTGGAGGTGGCAGCCCAAATGCGATAGCGCCTGTAGAATTCGTCCGGCTTATTGATCGGATTTTCACGACCTTTTCGTGCGACAGCCCGAATATCTCAGTCGAACTCGATCCGCGTATTTTCACCGAAGAGTGGGCGGCGACGCTTGCACATTGCCGCGTTTCGCGTGTCAGCCTTGGTGTTCAGAGTTTTTCCGAGGACATCCAGCGCGCGATTGGCCGGATCCAGCCGCTGGAAATGATTAGCAATTGTTTGAAACAGCTTCGCGACGTCGGCATCGACGCCGTCAACTTCGACCTGATGTATGGGCTTCCCAGCCAAAGCAGCGACGATTTAAGCGAAGCGCTCGTTACGGCCGTCGAACTGCAACCCAGCCGGATCGCGTTGTTCGGCTATGCCCATATGCCGCAACTTTTCCCGCGTCAGAAGCGTATCGATGATAGCAACTTGCCTGGTGCGGCCGAACGTTTTGCGATGGCGGACTTGGGGCATCGGCAACTTACCGCCGCTGGCTATATGTCCATCGGCTTTGACCATTTTGCCTTACCCAATGATAGCCTCTCAAGGGCCGCAGCGCAGGGCACTTTGCACCGCAATTTTCAAGGTTATACAGATGATAACTGCCCGACCATGATTGGCCTCGGGGCGAGTGCGATTAGCAACTTCCCCGATCTCATCATTCAGAACGAGAAGCATCCCGGAACGTACCGAACGCGTGCGCTTGCGCATGATTTTACAGTGTCGAGGGGCATTAGGCGATCGGCGGATGACAAGTTGCGCGGGGCATTGATCGAAAACTTGCTGTGCGCGGGTACTTCTGGTGCTATTCCGAAACATATTCTGGACTCAACGCGATCAGGATTGGCTGCATTTATCAAACGGGGTCTTGCCCGTATTGAATCCGATTCCATCGTAATCGAGCCGGATGGCTTACCCTATTCGCGCGCCATCGCGTCGTTACTGGACACGCATCGGGGTCCAGGCGGAAAGCATTTCAGCCCCGCCATTTAGGTCTACTTGTCTGCTATCCCACCCGCTATCCTAATGACGAAGCAATAACGGAACTTTAGTGCGGGCAAGCAGCGTGGTCATCGTGCAGGTCGTTTCCAACCCGCTGATAAGTCTGCTCGGAAAGGCAAGGACGGCACGAGAGCGGCAGATGGATCGGGCATCATCAACATCGCAATATTCGGCGGTGCAGTTATCCCGTTGATCACCGGCGTCGTCGCCGACGCAACCGGCGTCTCGCTATGGCGCTTGTCCTTCAGCCTTCTGCTATGCGATCATCGCTGGATTTGGACTGTTCGTCAGAAGACCTGCGGAGGCATGATAATCAGCCAAGGCAAAGGGTTGGACGGCTGCTTATTGTGCCATGGTGATCAGCCGGTGTGCACCAGTTCAGATTTGCGTCGCTGTCCCCGCAACGGCGTAAAGTGTTACCAAAATTCCGGCGATCAGCCCGCCTGAACGATAGCTGCCCGTGCGTTGCCACGCGAATGTCGCGATGATGGCGATGGCAATCAGCACAGGTACGAACTGGATCGCAATGACGGTGCTGAGCGGATCAAATGCGGTAATCAGCGATCCGGTCATGAAGAGCAGGCCGTAAATGACGCTCAACAACAGTATGAAGCCCGTGGTGAGCGTGGATATTGCCGCCAGATAACGCCGCCCGGCGCTGTCACTGCGCACCGTGGCATTGGCCAGTGATTTCGTTGTTACCAAAAAGGCGAGGGTAAGCGGCACGACGTAGATCGCGGCAATCCCCCATTGGCTGGCGCTTGGAAGCTTGACCGCGACGACCCAAAGCCGAAAGTCGGTCAGGAACAATATATCGACAAGCAAGAGTGCGGCATAGCCAGCCGCGACGGTGGCCAGAGCCAACAATATGGACTTAATCCAGTTGGATTGATGCGTGGCACTGCTACGTCCCGTCATGCGACCGATCAACAGGCTCACGCCTGCGCTGGTCAACGCCCAAAGGGTAATTTGCGTCGTGACGGCCTGCGGCAGCCATTGCGATGCCGGAAGAAGAAGATAGGCGGCGATGAACGTCGGAAAGAATAACAGAGCAGGAAGCACGGTGCTGAACGCGAAGCCTTTCCACCACGCGCCATCGCGTTCTGCCGCAGCAGGGACCGTTGTGCCTTTAACCGAAGCGAATAGGGGCAATCGGACAAGCGCATCAAACGCGCCGAGCATGATCATCACAAAACCGACAAGGCCAATGCCCGTGCCAAATTCTTTCCAGTACCAAATTTGATCGCTTGCCGGCCTGGGTGTGCCACCGGTCAGTGTGGTGCCAAACCAATCAATCGCGTGTCCAATGGCTGCCGTGGATGCATGGTCACCGGGATGGGTTGTTGCCGGCTGATAAAGCTTGCGCGCGGTCCCGTCCGTAACGCTGCCATATAGGCGGTTTTCGACAACGGGCGCTTGCGTGCCAAACAATGTTTGCAGCTTGCTGCTTGTCGCAACATCCTGAGCACGGGCAACGCCCCACATCAAATTCGAGAACTCGTCATAGCGGCTGAACACTACCGCAGCATTGCGCGGCCAATTGGGCGATCCTTCCTGCGCGAAAGGCGCGCCCGTTGATGACCCCTCCAGGACCATCGACGTATAAGCGTTGGGCATGGCCGCGGCCGCAGCAAGCACTGTCCAGCCGCCCATGCTGTGCCCTTCCAGCCCGATTTGGCGCACATCGACCATCGGCAAGGAGCGCAAATATTTCAAACCATCGGGACCGCCAAAGCCATTTGAGAATGCGGGCCCCTGACTGTAACCATGGCCGGTCTGATCGAGGGACAAAACCACATAGCCCCTGCGCGCGAATTCAATCGCAAAACCGTCCTGTGTCTCGCGCGAGTTAATGTAGCCGTGGACGGCAACTATGCCCGGCGCGGGTGTCGCTGGCGTGGCGTTTTTGGGGACATAGAGCAAAGCGCTCATGACTGTCCCATTGGTACCTTTAAACCTTATATCGCGAACGATTGTGCCATCTGCCGTTCGGACGCTTTGGGCGAGAAACGCGCCCGCCAGAACGATAGCCAATCCAATCAGGATCAACCACCAGCGCGGTGTTGTGCTCATGGCATCAGCCATATTTTCCTGTGTGACTGACACCCGCAATACCCCCCGCCCAAATGTGCTTTTCCCGACTGTATGGCGGCGCGGTTTGCGATGCAACTATTCGCGATAAGGGTGATGAGCGCCGCGCCGAAGGATGGCATCTGCGCAGCATTTAGGCATTGCGACAATTCCATACAATTTGCCCATTGCGCATAATGTTGCTCAGCCTATCTTCATGATTGCACAGGCGATGTTCTGGAGAGAACAAGATGATAGATGCGGCGATAGCGATGAACCGCTTTGGGCTTGGCGCGCGACCAACCGGAAACGCGCCCGCAAGCCCCGCTGACTGGTTGAAATCGCAGATCAAGTCATATGAACCGGCCTTTCCAGCCATGGCAAGCCAGCCAAGTCGTGCCGAGATCGCGGCTGGCTTTCGCGAATATCAGCTCGACCGCAAGGATTTCCGCGCCGCGCGAAAGGACGCCGCGGCCGCCATGGCTGCTGACGACATGCCGCAGATTGACCCTGCCAAAATCGAGAAAGTCGTCAATACGCTACGCCTTCAATATGTGGCGGCAGCCGATGCCCGCATGGATGCCGCGATCAGCAGCGATACCGATTTTACCGAGCGACTGGTGCATTTCTGGTCCAATCATTTTGCCGTTTCTATCGACAAGCTTCCCGTGCTGGCCCTCGCGGGCGACTATGAATTCACGGCCATCAGGCCGCATATCATGGGGACATTCGCGGATTTGCTTTTCGCTGCAGTCACGCATCCGGCGATGCTGCTCTATCTGGATCAGGCGCAATCCATCGGCCCCAATAGCCCGCTTGCGACACGCGTGGCGGCCAGACGGAATAAGACGCTGGGGTTGAATGAAAATCTGGCGCGCGAGATTTTGGAACTGCACACACTGGGCGTGCGCACGGTTTACGACCAAAAAGATGTCACCGAATTCGCCCGGGCGTTGACGGGTTATACGGTTGGCGGGATGGCGAAGGGGCCAATCCAGCGCTTCATGGCGCAGAACGGAAAGGACGGCGATAGCCAGTTTTTCGCCCCCATTCATGAGCCGGGCGATCGTGTTGTCATTGGCCGGCGCTACAGCCAGCAGGGCGGGGCACAAGCGCGTGCCATATTGTCCGATATCGCGACGCACCCCGCCACGGCGAAACATATAGCCACAAAGCTGGCGCAACATTTCGCGGCCGACGTACCACCGCCGACACTGGTTGCGCGGCTGGAGAAAAGCTTTCTGGAAAGCGGCGGCGACTTGCCGCACCTCTATCGGACATTGATTGAATCGCCTGAAATGTGGCTGGCCCAGCAAGCCAAGTTTAAATCGCCATGGGATTGGGTCATCTCATCGCTGCGCGCGTTGAATGTCCGGGAACTGCCCAACAGCAGGCAAAGCGTGAATATTCTTGCGCAATTGGGGCAGCCTATCTGGAAACCGGGGTCGCCTGCCGGATTTAGCGATACGACAGAGAACTGGGCGGGTGGTGCAGCGCTGATGCGGCGAGTGGAAATTGCCAGCCGGTTAGCCGAACGCAGCGCCAACCGCGTCGATGCCCGCATCCTTGCGCCACGCGTCCTGTCGGGTCAGCTCAGCGCGATGACAACCGAAAATATCGCACGCGCCGAGAGCCCATCTCAAGGGCTTGCACTGATGTTGTTGTCACCTGAATTTTTGCGGAGATAGGGCCATGCTGAACCGACGCTATTTTGTGACCTCTGGTGTTTTGGGTCTGGGGGTTGCGGCATTTCCGGGGGCTGGCTGGGCCGCACCTGGCACCAATAAGAAATTTGTGTTCATCATTCAGCGCGGGGCAGCTGATGGATTGGCTACGTTAGCGCCGACGGGTGATCCCGATTTCTTGCGCGCGCGGGGGGATTTGGCGGCGGAAGCCCTAACGGGGACCAAGCTTGACGATATGTTCACGCTGCATCCGGCGATGACAGAAAGTGCGAAACTGTTTGCGCTGAAACAAGCCAGTTTTGTCCACGCAATCGCGTCGTCTTATCGTGAGCGGTCACATTTTGATGCGCAAAATATATTGGAGTCAGGGGCAGGTCGCCCTTATGGTCGCGATGACGGTTGGCTTGGGCGCCTATTGACGCTGTTGCCGCGTGATGATGCCAAAGGGCTGGCGGTAGCGCCGTCGGTGCCGCTCGCCTTACGTGGCCCGATAGCCGCGAACAGCTATGCGCCTTCACGCATGCCCGACGCCAATGCAGACCTTATGGCGCGCTTGACCAATCTATATGCAGAGGACGCCCAGCTTTCGGCTTTGTGGAGTGGCGCTCAAGCGACTGAGGCGATGGCCGGTGCACCTGCGGATCAGGCGCTGAAGGGCGGCGCTGCGCTGGGGCAAATGACGGCTGGACTGATGCAGGGGCCCAATGGTGCCCGCGTGGTGATGTTGGAAACAAATGGCTGGGACACCCATTTTCAGCAAAAGGGGCGGCTAAACGGCGCGCTGAAACAAGTTGATGCGCTCATTGCCGCACTCCGCGATTCGCTTGGCAGTGAATGGCAGAATACATTGCTTATGGTGGCTACGGAATTTGGCCGGACCGTGGCGTTCAACGGTACGAACGGCACCGATCATGGAACGGCGTCCGCGGCTATGTTATTTGGTGGCGCGCTCGCCAACGGTGGCAATATTGTCGCGGATTGGCCGGGGTTGAAGGCATCGCAATTATATGAAGGTCGTGATCTCAAACCGACGATGCGGTTTGAACAATTCGCCAGCGACGCGCTGGCGCGGCATTATGGTTTAGATCCTGTCAGGACGAGAACGGCGTTATTTCCCGATTTCGCATAAGGTGACATGACACAAAAAAGCCCGCCACTGCACGGGGCACGGCGGGCTTCATGTTTTTTCCAGAAAAAGCCTCTTACTTGGCTTCTTCCTTCATTTCCTTGCCAGCTGCTTCAACAGCAGCGCCGGTCTTTGCAGTTGCATCAGCAGCGGCATCAGCGGTTGCGTCCGCTGCACCTTCAGCAGCAGTCATGGCATTTTCTGCACCTGCTTCAACAGCTTCGCCAGTTGCGTCGGCTGCTTCTGCGGTTTCTTCAGCTGCCTTTTCGCCAGCTTCGCCGCATGCAGCGAGCGAAATTGTGAATGCGAGAGCAGCAACAGTTGCGACAACTTTCTTCATCTTAGTTCTCCTGAGTCCCATGAATTCCTGTTGGGTAGCAAGGCGTAACGGATGAAGGCCTTCACACGCAACTATTTTTCCACGCCCCGCGATATGCCCCATTGGCGCGCAACGGTGTAACCAAGATAGCCTGTCCCAAACAGCGCATATAGTGGTTCAGGCAGGCCGTTGAGATAGGCATTCATGCCCGCAGCAATGTTGATCGCGGTTTCGGGCTGTGTGGCGGCGATCAGTCCCATCGGAATAGACCAGAGCAGCATTGCATACATGACGTACAAAAAGCTTGGACGCGCTCTGCTCGTCCATGGGTCCGCCGATTGCGCTTCCGCCACGATCGCCGACAGTTGTGTCTTGATATTCTCGAGTTCCTGACTGCCCTTTAACTTCAGCAGTTCAAGCTTGGCCGCATCGCGTGCCTTCGGGTCGGGTATGATTTTGTCGATGATATGCGCAATTGGCCCAATTAATCCGTCAATGAGTGACATAATCCAATCCTTTCAATTTATCCAATACGGTTCGAAAGCCAGCCATAAAGAAACGCCTCTTGCGACGGCCTCGCCTCGGCCAGCCGGACATAATGGGCGCCCTGCAACGCATCCATTGCCTTCAGCAGCACATTTTCGGCACACGCCCCGCGCGTGTCAAAAAAGGCAGAAAGTGCCCGCAACGTTGCCGGTCCCATTTTGCGATCGACGGCGATATCCGCATAATCGCGCCCATTCCGGTTCAACGCATTCAATGCGCGCTGCAGAAAGCTCGTGGCGGTTCCGGTCCCCATGTTGACGCCAGTATCGAACAGATCTGCTGCCAAATTTGGCGCAATTCGGGCAACATCTGCAAAGCCGGGGGCATGCCAATAGACGCGTTTGTAAATCGCGACCGCTTCGTTCCGGGGCAGCTGGCGCATCTTGTCATGATAGCCGTGCCGACGCGCCACCGCTTCAGTAATGCCCCAACGGGTCGGGCCGCCTCTGTCTGCCGGATGATTTACATAATCGCCTTCACGGGCGATCACGTCATCAATCAGCGCGTCAATATCTGCCATTGTTGCCGAGTCCTCACTTTCACAACAATAATAACCAATATGGTTATTTGTAGGAAAGTAAAAAACGCAAAGCCGCAGCGCTGGCGCGTTGCGGACATATTTGATGCAGTTTTTTTTTGGAAAATTGGTCGGGACGACAGGATTCGAACCTGCGACCCCCACACCCCCAGTGTGATGCGCTACCAGGCTGCGCTACGTCCCGACCGCCAAAGACCTCGCCGAGGCCAGTGGAAGCGCGCCTATATGGCGCTGGTTTCCTAAAAGCAAGCGCGGTTTGGACGCTTTGACGTTGCGTCCGCTGGGTGCAGGTGATAATCGCGCCCGATTGTTTCAGGACTGCGCCTGCATTGGGCGCCTTTTTTTAAAATGTGAGGTTTCCGATGGAGTTTGTTATCTTGGCCGCTGCAGCTGGTGGCGCGGGCGGTTCGGCATTTTTTGTGCAGCTGTTCCCACTGCTTTTGATCTTCGTCGTTTTCTACATGTTTCTCATTCGCCCGCAGCAAAAGCGCGCTAAGGAGCATGAGGCGAAAATCAATGCGGTGCAGAAGAACGATGAAGTCGTCACTGCGGGTGGCTTGATGGGCAAGGTGACGAAAGTTGCTGATGACTATGTCGAAGTCGAAATCGCGCCAAATGTGCGGGTGAAGGCGGTTAAATCCACCATCGCCACTGTCCAGCCGCGCGGCGCTAAAGCTGCTAACGATTAATCGCCGGGGTTGAACAGCCGTTCTGCCGACCCCAAATTCCGTTTTTCCAGTTCGTTCGGACCCAGCCTATGCTTGATTTCCCCCGTTGGCGCGTATGGATGCTCAACACCCTGATTGTTCTGGGTGTGCTTTTCGCCATACCAAGCGTGTTGCCTACCCACATCAGGGCGCAACTCGCGCAATTTGTGCCGACGCCGACCATCAACCTTGGTCTCGACCTTGCGGGTGGTAGCCACATTCTGCTTGAGGCGGATACCTCGCAGCTTGCCGAAACACGGTTGGAAGCGTTGGAAGACAGCGTCAGAACGGCGATGCGCCGGGCGGAACCGCGCATTGCGATTTCGGACGTGTCGCGCGCCAACGGACAATTGAGCTTCACGGTCAATAGCCCCACGCAAATCGACGCCGCGCGTGAAGCTTTGCTGCCGCTGACCAGCAATGCGACCGGCAGCCGCGACTGGAATATCGGGGTGAATGACGGCAACCGCATGATCCTGACACCAGCGGGCACAGGCGATGAAACCGCGCTCGACCAAGCGATGGACACCGCCAAGGATGTTATCGATCGCCGTATTAACGCCTTAGGCACGCTTGAACCGACGATCATTCGTCAGGGTGAAAACCGCATCGTCGTTCAGGTTCCCGGATTGGATGATCCAGAGGCGCTGAAGGCCTTGATTGGTAAGACGGCCAAGCTTGAATTCAAACTTGTCGACGAACAAGCCGATCCCGATCAGACCGCGCAGGGCAAGGCCCGCGTTGGCAGCCAGATTCTGCCCTATCCCGATAACCCCTCCGGTCTGCCTTACATTGCCGTGCGCCGGTTGGGCGGCATTTCCGGCGACAAGCTGGTGAAGGCAGACCCGACATTCGACCCGCAGACAAATGAGCCTGCGGTCACCATTCAGTTCGATAGCGAAGGTGGGCAGAAATTTGCCCGTATGACGCAGCAGAATGTCAACAAGCTGTTCGCCATCGTGTTGGACGGACAGGTGATTTCGGCACCGCAAATTCGTGAGCCCATCTTTGGCGGCGTCTCGCAGATTTCCGGAAGCTTCACGACAGAAAGCGCCAACGCGCTGTCCATCTCGCTTCGGTCGGGTGCATTGCCGGTTGACCTGAAGATTGTTGAGGAACGTTCGGTTGGCCCGGATTTGGGTGCCGACTCCATTCGCCGCGGTATTTTGGCTGCGGTCATCGGCACCACTGCAATTCTGGTGCTGATGTTCCTCGTTTATGGCCGCTTCGGCATGTATGCCAACGTCGCGTTGGTCATCAACGTCGCGATGATCCTTGGCGTGATGGCTTTTGCCAATGCAACGCTGACCCTGCCGGGCATAGCCGGCTTCGTATTGACCATTGGTGCGGCGGTTGATGCAAACGTGCTGATTAACGAACGTATTCGTGAAGAATTGAAACGTGGCCGCCGTGTCGTGCAGGCGATTGAATTTGGCTATAAAGAAGCCAGCCGCGCCATTTTTGACGCGAACAGCACCAACGTCATTGCGGCGGTATTGCTATTCATCTTTGGCTCCGGGCCCATTCGCGGTTTCGCAGTGGTACTGATGATCGGGATCGTCACATCGGTGTTCACCGCTGTTACCATCACGCGCATGTGGGTTTCACGCTGGGTGAAACGCACGCGTCCCCATGAACTGACGATTTGAGGATATAGACATGAAACTGCTCAAAATCGTTCCTGACGATACCAATATCGATTTCCTGAAATGGCGCAGCTGGGCCTTTGGCATCAGTCTGTTGCTCATGGTCGCGTCAGTTGGCTTGGTGGCCACAAAGGGCCTGAACTTTGGTGTCGATTTTATCGGCGGCCAGATGATCCGCGCGACATTTACGCAAAGCGCGGCCGCACCGGTCACTGAATTGCGTGAGACCGTGGCTAAGCTCGGTTATGGCGATCCGACCATTCAGCGTTTTGGCGCGGAAAATCAGGTTTCGATCCGCATGAAATTGCCGGATGGCGCAGACAAGAATCCTGAGCTCGCCAACGCCATGGCAACAAAGATTACCGACACCTTGAAAGCGGGCCACCCTGACGTGCGCATTGACGGCGTGGATTCGGTGTCCGGTAAGGTGTCCGAAGAATTGTTCAGCAAGGGTATTCTTGCGCTGCTCGCGGCTATGGCTGGTGTATCGATTTACATCTGGTTCCGGTTTGAATGGCAGTTCGGCGTGGGCGCCATCTGGTCGCTTCTCCACGACGTTACGCTCACCTTCGGCCTGTTTGCGCTGACGGGTTGGGAGTTCGACCTGAACATCATCGCGGCTCTGCTGACGATCATCGGTTATTCATTGAACGATACCGTGGTTGTCTATGACCGTATTCGCGAAAACCTGATGAAATTCCGCAAGATGGAAATGGCGTCGCTCTTGAACCTTTCGGTGAACGAAACATTGTCGCGTACGGTCATGACCAGCGTGTCGATCTCGCTGCCGTTGATCGTTCTGGTGCTGTTCGGGCCAGATGTTATCTTCGGGTTCAGCGCCGCGATGGCGTTCGGTATTGTCGTCGGAACATATTCGTCGATTTATCAGGCTGCGCCAATCCTGATCTGGCTCAAGGTCGGCTCGCACAGCTTTGTGCCAACCGAAGAAGCCGGTTCAAAGGCCGAGCGCATCAGCGAAGGTTTTGAATCCTAATCCTGACGTCCGGAAAAAGTCGGCTAACGGGCGGGCATTTTCTTTTTAGGAGAATGCCTGCGCGTTCGCGGTGGCATCCGCACCACGCGCGTTACAGCTTGCGGACGAGCCTTACGGCTTTCGCAATCCACGCAGGGTCCGCAACCACCTGTTGCCGTGCTCCAGCTTCCAGCGGCAGCAGATGCAGCTTGCCCGCCTCGCGGCCCAATAATCGCCCAAAGAGGAAGCGGCCACCGGGGCGTGGAACCAAAACGTCCAGATTGAGCGCAGATCCAAAAGCGTCAGGCTGAATCTGTTCAAGCCATAATTCGTCACCACGGCGATATTCGCCCGTCGCCGCGGCAATACGCAGGCCGACCATCGTCCCGCCCACGTTTGGCACCATGATGCGCTCTTCCTTGGTCGGAGCATGTGTGCCGTCCTCGTTTAAGATGGCGGCCACAGGCAAATACTGCTGGTCGGGCAGGGCCACCAAATCGCTCGATTCAACGCCCAAGGCATCGGCAATGCGGTTAATCCAAATCAGCGACAGCACCCGCGTACCGGTCTCCAGCCGTCCAATGGTCTGCGCCGTCGTTGCGGGTTTGCAGCGTTCGGCCACATCGGCAAGCGTCATCCCCTTGGCCCTGCGCACATCACGAATTCGGCTTTGCATAAAATACTCCATCACCAGATAGGTTTTTTCTTTCCTACAATATTTACCACATGGCAAGGGTGATTCGCTGATTAAGCGGAGAATAGATATGCCTTCAAAGTCCCATGCAAAACGTGACCTGCCCGATCCACGGTTATTGGCCGAGCGCGGGTTGCGCGAAAGCGGGCCAGTGCCGCGTGAAGCAAAAGCCCGCCGCACGGTGACCGTCAATCTTGCGGAATCGCCGCTGTCATGGCTGCATGCGCGCGGCCACTTGTCAGACCGGCAGATGTTGGCCGGGGAAACCTTGCGCCGCGATTATGAATCGGCGGCGCTCGGTCCGCATATCACCATGTCGTGGGAAAATATTCCGATCGGCCGCCAAAAACGCGCTGCGCCGACGGGCTTGAACCGGACAGAGCGGATGATGAGCGCGAAGGCGCGTTTTGACGATGCCTTGTCCGCGCTTGGCCCTGACCTGTCGGACATTGCGTGGCGGGTTATCTGCGTGGGCGAGAGCATGCCGGCGGCAGAACGTGAGATGTCATGGCCGGTGCGGTCTGGAAAGCTCGTGTTGAAAATTGCGCTCGACCGGCTTGTGACATTCTACCGGATAGCGGGTTAGGTCGCCGCTTCCTCAACCATCATGGCCAACTCTAACCAGCGCTCCTCCGCCGCGTCCTTTTCGGCGCGCAGCTTTTCGGTCTTGGCTGTCAGCTCGGCAAATCGCGCCGGGTTCTTTGTGTAGAGCGTCGGTTCGCCCATTTCCTTTTCGGCAGCTGCAACCTCGGCATCGATCTCGGCAATGCGGCTGGGCAGCAGATCATAGTCGCGCTGGTCTTTG